>CANFHA010000016.1 GCA_947446645.1 Chitinophagaceae bacterium
ATCTACCGTAACAAGGTAACAGCACAGGGCGGTAAGCTTAATGAGACGATCACGCTGAGCAACACCCTTGCAAACGGTATGTATATGCTTAACATGCATAGCGGTACAGAAAGCAAAGTGTTCCACTTCGTGATAGAGAAATAATAGATCTAGTATGCTTATTATAAGAGGGCTGTCTCAAATCTGAGACAGCCCTCTTTCTTTAAGCGAAAGAGCTAAATTATTCTTGTAATAGACCGGTTCATAATCCAGATTGATTACCTCTTCAATGCCTACATTTTCCAAAAAGACTGTATCGTGGGAAGCCACCGGTATGATACCCTAGTAGTCTTTTATGGCACTGGTGAGTATTTCAAGGTTTTGGATGTCCAGATTGTTAGTAGGTTCGTCAAGTATGAGCATATCGGGTGCTTCAGCACCTATTGTCAGGCAGCAAAGTATGAGCCGCATTTTCCCTCGGCCACTCAGAGATTTACATCGTTTATCCCAACTGGTTTTTGTGAACAAAAAGTGTGTGAGGCGGCTCTTTACTACGTGCTCCGGCAAATCGACCGTATTGTATTTCTGTGCATGGTCATATACAGAGGATGAGGTACCATTGAGTAGACGCACCCATTATTTTATCGAAAGAAATATGCTCGCGTCGGGAGGTTAGTTTTAATTGATATAAAAAATTTAAATTATTTCTGTGGTTGGTGATTTAGTTTTTGAGTTAGATAACCTTCTTAAACTGCCCAAACAAGCGATTTTTTGTATGTAACCAGTTCTATATTCTAAAATGTCTACACCAGTTAAAAACAACTATTAAAATTTCCGCTTTTCGAAGATTTAAATTCTGTTTTTGGCAAGTGGCTATTCCCTTATATTTGCCGCCCGTTCTATGAAGACATTCTCATCCATACAGCAACTATTGGCTACCCTAAGCCGGGAGCAAAAACTGCTTAGTGAATTGTTTGAAAAAAGGAAGTTCCTTTCATTCAACTATGACTATGCGCTGGAGCTGGTAGACTTTGATGCGGATAAAATAAACTCGCTGATAGACTACTCGGTAGTGCGCCAGAATGCGAACAACCTGGAGCTTGATGATGTGTTCCTGCAGTTTTTTGAGCAGGTGATGGAGGTGAATGAGGAGATCAATGCATCCTACATCAATGAACATATCCAGAACATAAAGCAGAGTATCATCTACTACCTGCAAGAGAACAATGAAACAAGGAAGTATGGCTACCTGCGCCAGGTGAAACACGCGCTACGCAAAATAGGTGTAATAGCCCTGCGCAATGTGATGGACCTGAACAGGAACATTGACAACACGTTTAAGAACGAGCCTAACTATAAAATAAAGCAGACAAAGCTGGAGCACCTGGATGAGAAAAGGAACGTGATCTATGCGCTGCTTAACCAGACAGATCACCTGGTATCGGGTGATGAGGAACAGACTTTTTTCAAAGTAGCATCGGACGAAGAGCTGAACAGGATCATCATTTTGCTGAAGCTGCAACTGAATGAATGCCGGCACAACCTTATAGACATACAGAAGCAGATAATAGAATACCTGAACCGGATAAAGCACCAGAGCGGTGTGATAGAAAAGCTAAGGCAAATAAAATACCTGAAGGATCAGTTTGAGATAAGGAGCAAAACAAACATAAAGGAGGTATTGGAGGCAAACACGGCAGTGATCTTTGAACCAAACCCTACTTATCCGCTCAATATATCGCTGGACCAGCTGCAGACGGACATTGACACAGTAGAAATCGTAAAAAAGGTAGCGCGCAGAATGCGGACCACTGTAAAAGCCATTCAGTCGCTGGCCGAAAACATCTCTGATGAATACCTGGAGACACAGGTGCAGGAAGAGATACAGATAAACCTGGATGAGGTGAAGAACAGCTTCCTGGCAGGCGGCAACAACCTGTTTGATTTTATCTGCAATTACGATTTTGGCAAGGAGGTGAGTATTGATGATTGCGTGACCATTTACTGCCAGATGATCTCGCAGTTTGATACCTTATTTAAAATAACAGAAGCCAGCAACACACGAGACGATATTGAGTTTGCAATGGTTTATCCCAAATAATAAATAAATGCCCGTACCAAAACATACATCTGAAATATTTGAGTTGCTCAGCAAGGGGCAATTTATCTGCTCAAACAGCGGTAAGGATAACATACGTAAGCTGTACAATATCATTGACGAGAACTTCGATGACCTGTATGACTATTTTAAGTCAATAAACCTGGTGCTTGAACGGGGGGATGAATACTTTATGTTTACCCGCGTGGAAAATAAGACCGACCTGGAACGCAAGATGGAAGCGGCTTTTAAATGGATAGACATACTTGATTTCTTTAAAACTGTGGATAATTCATTTGGAGCAGGCTACCGTTTTACACCAGCCGATATATTGGTGAAGCTGACAGTGGACGTGAACCTGAAAAACAAACTGGAGGGCCTGAAAAAATACTCAGGGGGTAAAGAAAAGCATGCTGAAATACTGGATAAGGTGCTGGACCTGCTGCGCAGAGATAACTTTATAGAGCTGGAGAATGAGATATCCAACAGCTACAAAGCGCTTGCTTCATTCCACTACCTTGAGCGATTAATACTATCATTAAATATTCCTGAATTAGTACAGAATGAGATACCTGAATAGAATTATTTTTATAAATAGTGCAAATGTAAAGTATGCCGAGGTGGCCGTGGACGGCAATGTGCATTTTATAGGTACACAGGGGGTAGGTAAGAGCACGCTGTTGCGGGCCATCCTGTTTTTTTATAATGCAGATAAATTAAAGCTGGGCATAGAAAAAGGCAAGAAGACATTTGACGAATACTATTTCCCCTTTGGCAACTCCTACCTGATATTTGAAGTAATAAGGGAGACCGGGCCGTATTGCGTGATGGCGTTCAAGGCACAGGGCAGGGTATGTTTCCGGTTTATAAACGATGAATATAACAAGGATAGCTTTATTACTGAAGATGGTAAAGTAAGGGCATGGGATAATGTGCGCGAGATCTTTGGCAAGAAGATAAACTACACCCGCAAGATAGAGCGCTACGAAGAATACAGGGATATACTGTATGGCAATAACATGGGCCTGGAAAAAGACTTCAGGAAATATTCGCTGCTGGAAAGCAAGCAATACCAGAACATACCGCGTACTATCCAGAACGTATTTCTTAACTCAAAGTTGGATGCGGAATTCATAAAGCAGACCATAATAATGTCGCTGAATGAGGAAGACGTGAAGATAAGGCTGGATAACTATGCGCTGCACCTTAAGGACTTTGACACCGAGCTTTCGGACCTGAATAAGTGGACAGAAGTAAATAAATCGGGAGAGATACCGGTGCGCAAAATGGCGGAGAATATAGCAAGGATACATTCTGCTATTCAATCGCTCAACAGGGAGAAGCAGGAAACTGCTATACAGTTGTTTCATACGTACCACACCACTGTAGCCGATCTGCCAAAGATAGAAAAGCAGCGTGAGCAGCACCAGAAACTGCGCCAGGTAGCGCAGGATAAATCTGATGATCTGAAGGGAAAGTTTCAGGCGAAAAGGGAAGAGGTACAAAAGCAGATAAACATACTGGATAACGACCTTAAAAAGGCAAAGACCAAGAGTGATCACTACGAAGAAATAGGGATCAATGAAATTATAAAGAGAGTAGAGAAGAAAGAGGATACTGAGACCGGCAGGGAGCGCCTGCTTAGAGAACGTGAACTGCTTAACTCAAAGTTTACGGAGATCAATAACCGCTACCGGGCATTGATAGAGCAGCAGCAAAATGCCTATACGAGCCTGGAGATCGCCAGCCAGCTGCGAAAGAACAAATTCAGGGAAGAGTTTTTACAATTTAAGGATGATACCGGTGAGCAGTACAAACTGGCATTTGCAGAAATACGCAAGCAACACCAGGCTGCGCTGGAAGTAGCGCGCAACAGTATAGCACAGAAGAAAGACACCATACACGAACTAAAGCTGAAGAAGCAGAAGGCGCAACTGCAGGGCTACTATGAGCAGGAGATAGGAGCAATAAAGGAAGAGATAACAGAGCTGCAGCAAAAAATAAAGAATGCCAACATAGACATTGCAGACTTTAAGAAGCAGACAGAAACCCTGCAAAAGCAATGGGAACTGGATGTGGAGCGCAGCGCTGCCACCTACGACAGGAAGATAGAAAAGATGTGGGATGATGGCAAGCAGTACACTACGGCTATGGCTGCCATAGATGCAAAGTTGCAGAAGAACAAAGACTCGCTATACGGTTGGCTGAACACTAATGTGCCTGGCTGGGAAAATAATATAGGCAAGGTAATAGACGAAGAGTTAGTACTGTTCCAGGAGGGTCTGGCACCGCAGCTGGGAGAAGGCAACGATAGCCTTTATGGCTTAAAGATAAACCTGGAAGATATAGACAGAACAGTGAAGACTGTTGCTGACTATGAACAGGATAAGCTGAAACTGCAAACGAAGGCTGATACAAACAGGACAAATGTTACTGCACTTACAGAGCAGAAGAATGAAGAGGCCGACAAACTGAAAACAAGGTATCAGAATAAAATAAAGGACCTCAACAATGCCCGCAAGCAGCTGGAGTATGAGCTGCAGCGTGCCAAAGGCTACCTTGAGAGCAACGAAGTAAAGCTTGCTGACTTATTGAGAAAAGCAGCCAGCGAAAAAGAAGCGCTGCTGCAACAGGTAGAGCAAGAGATCAACGGTGCTTCAGAAGAGCTGGTGAATGAAGAGAAGAACTACAGCAGTATAGAGGCCGGCATTCAAAAGCAGATAGACAGCAAAGAAAAGGAACAAAACAAAAAGATAAAAACAGAGGACCAGCGCATAAAGGAACAGGTAGCTGTGCATGACCAGGAGCTTGATGCAAAAAAGCAGGAAACCGATCAGCGGATAAATGAAATAAAGCATCAGCAAACTAACGACCTGAAAAACGAGGGTGCCGACATACTAAGATTGTCAGAGATAGAGAAGGAGCTAAGCGCACTGCAAAGAGAACTGGACTTTATAAACGACAACAGGGATAAAGTAGCGGAGTACAACAAAGACAAGCGTGAACTGTTTGACCATGTAGACCGGTTTAAAACAGAAAAACGCCTGAAGGAAAGCCAGCAGGAAAATGAACAGGAAAAGTATAACCTGCAAAAGCAGAAGCTGCACCAGGAGATAGACCAGATTGGCTCTATTATCATGGAGCTCGATAGCAGGATTGCAAACATAAAAGAAGGTATCAGTTCTTTCGAGAGCTTTAAGCATACTGACCACTATGAGCAGATAGCCAGCTATGAAGGGATGCCTAATGTGCTTAAGGAAAGCACCTCTGGCCTGAAGCCGCTTATAGAAACGCTGAACGGCAAAATATACATTATACAGGAGCGCTACAACGACCTGCAGAGTGCTATCAATAAATTCCTTGGTAATTTTTACTCTCAGAATATTTTCGGGTTTAAGACCAACCTTACCGACCGTGAGGAATTCATAACCTTTGCCGAGATGCTGTACGAATTCCTGGAGGAGAATAAAATAGTACAGTATGAAAAACGTGTGAATGAGCGCTTTGCCACACTGATAAGGCAAATAGGAAAGGAGACAACCGAGCTTACCTCAAAAGGCGGTGAGATACAAAAAGTAATAGCGGAGATAAACCGTGACTTTGAAGAGCGCAACTTTGCCGGGGTGATCAAGAGTATACGACTGCAGCTTTCCGAAAGCAGGAATGCCATTGTTACCCTGCTGCAATCAATACGTGAGTTCAATGATAAGAACAGCATGAGCCTGGGTGTTGTAAACCTGTTCTCATCCGGCGACAACGAAGGACAAAATAAGAAAGCGGTTGCGCTGCTTAAGGAATTTGCCAAGGAAATAAGTGCACGGAAAGAGAAAGAGATAGGGCTGGCTGATTCGTTCGAACTGCAATTCAGGATAGTGGAGAATGATAATGATAGCGGTTGGGTAGAGAAGCTTACCAATGTGGGCTCCGAAGGTACTGACATACTGGTTAAAGCTATGATCAACATTATGCTGCTGAATGTGTTTAAAGACAGCGCATCCAAGCGCTTCAAAGAATTCAGGCTGCACTGCATGATGGATGAAATAGGAAAGCTGCACCCTAACAATGTAAAGGGTATACTTAAGTTTGCTAACGACAGGAACATACTGCTCATAAACAGTTCACCAACATCATACAACGCTACAGACTACCGTTACACTTACCTGTTGTCTAAAGACAACAAGAATGTGACCACTGTAAAACGATTGATCAAGAAAACGGTAGCGCTTGAAGTAGCATGATCTTACCTCTTCCCATAGCAGAAAAACTGTTGCTCCTGGAGCGGGGGCAACAGTTGCCTGCAAGCAGGCTGAAACATGCACTTGCTGATGAACTAAGGGAGGAGGGGATTATTCTGGAGCGCCTTTCCGGCCGCACGAAAAGCACATTATACATTGCTGATAGCGGAGCTTTCAAGAGTTGGTTGTTTAATAAATATGCAATCGGTGACCTGCAGGCTTATATAACTACTGCACAAAATAGCGATGCAACAAGAAGCGAGCTTATTGAAGTAAGCAACAATTCAAAAGCCGTAGCACGGCGTACATTCAAAGGATTCCTGGTGAATAGCTATATGCCGGTTGTCTGCAAGCTCAATGGCGTTCCATTCACCGTTCATCCACAACCCGGCTCATTCCAGTTCATTTGTGATACAGAGCGCTTTACAGTGCCGGATAATGCGGTAATTGTAGGGCTGGAGAATTTTGAAAGCTTCAGATCGGTGGAGAAATTAAAACACCATTTCGTTGACTGTAAGCCACTATTTGTAAGCCGCTATCCGCAGGAGCAAAGCAAGGATCTGCTGCGCTGGCTGCAATCTGTACCAAACGCTTACCTGCATATGGGCGATTATGATCTTGCCGGCATCAACATATATTACCAGGAGTACAAAAAGCATTTGAATGACCGTGCTTCCTTTTATATTCCCCATAACATTGAGGAGCTACTGGAATATTACGGTAACAGGCAATTGTACGATGGCCAGCGACTGAACGATGCAGAGATACGTGAGCCTCAGGTACAAACACTCCTATCGCTGATCCATAAGTATAAAAAGGGTCTCGAACAGGAGATCCTTTTAACGGGTAAATGAAATATCTGCACTTCTGTAAAGCTAGCTGCCCTGCTTCCTTACGTACTTAGTAAGCACTATAATAGCCTGCCCTTCTATCTTACATTCTATTTGCTCGGTATTGTCGTCTACGAGTTTTATATTCTTCACTACTGTGCCCATCTTGGCATTCAGTGTGGAGCCTTTTACATCCAGCGATTTGGTTAGTACCACGGTATCACCAGCCTGTAGCACAGCACCATTGCAGTCTTTATGCAGGTCTACACTGCTGTCATTTTCATGATCACCGGACACTTTAGCCCATGCCAGGCGGTCATCATCCAGGTACATCATGTCAATACTATCAGCCGCCCAGCTTTCATTCTTCAGCCTGTTCAGCATGCGCCATGATGCTACCTGCACCGCAGGCACTTCGCTCCACATACTTGTTGTGAGGCACTGCCAGTGTTTGCTATCCAGCTCTTCCTTCTTTTCTATTTGCTTTGTGCATTTATCGCACAGTAATATCTCGTTGTCTTCCCGGCTTCCTGCGGTTACACGCACTTCATATACCTTCAGTGCTCCTTCGGCTGCGCACAGCTCGCATTTGTTGCCGCTTCTTTCTTTTAATCGATCTTCTGTTGTCATTACCAGTTCTTTATGAGGCGCAAAGGTAATTAATATGTAACAAGGTGCATTTTCTGATTAATTTTACCCCCATGGTAAAGATATATGGCATTAAGAACTGTGATACCATGCAAAAGGCTATGAAATGGCTGGACGCGAAGAAGGTGAAATACGTATTTCATGACTATAAGGAATTGGGTATAGATAAAGCAACTATAGAAGTGTGGCTGAAGCACCTGCCCATAAATAAAGTTATAAACCTGAGAAGCACAACATTTCGCGAACTGAGTGAAACACAGCGTGCAGGCATAACCGACGAAAAGAAAGCCATAGACCTGATGATAAAGTACAACTCCATCATTAAGCGGCCGCTGTGGGATTTCGGCAAGGGTGAGTTTCTGCTGGGGTGGGACGAAGCAAAAGTGACCAAACAACTGGCACTAAATACCTAGTCTTTAAGATAGGGCTTACGCCATATCACCAGCCGCCAGGCTACCTCAGCCATCAGTAACACACCTACTGCAAAAAGTGCGGGTTTTACGACCTCGTTTGCCGAGGAGAAGACACCCGTCAAGGCGATAACGTAGACGCAAACCGGGAGCACGGCTAACACACACAAGCCTGGTATACCCAGGGGTATTTTAAAAGGGCGATGCCTGTCTGGTTCCTTTATTCTCAACTTTATGAGTGATAGGTACTCAAGGAACAATCCTGCACCATAAATGGTTACATCTATAATTATAAGCTCACCAAACGACCACAGCGTCATGATACTGATGACTGCAGAACATATGATGATAGAAATATAGGGGGTATTAAACCGTAAGTGCAGCGTACTAAGCACTTTCGGCAGCAGACCGTCATCTGCCATTGCCTTAGGCAGGCGCGACACCGAGAGCAGGTTAGCAGTATACAAACCAAGTGTGCTGGCCATACCCGCAGCTGCTATAAGCACACCCAGCCATCGGCCACCGAGCAGTTGCCCCAGTGAGGGAAAGCCTTGTTTAGTAAGTACTTCATAGTTTATCTTAGACTGCTGCGATACATAGATGAGCAACACATACACGGCAATTACCGTAACGAAAGCTATAGCTATAGAAGTGAGGTACGACCGCACCGGGTTTTCCACTTCCTCTGCATAGGTAGTCACGTTGTCCCAGCCAAGGCAGTTCCACATTATCGTATAGAGGCTCAGGCCTATGGAAGGATAGGTAAGCCCTTTTAGTGATGGAGATGGAAAAGCATAGGTGCCGCTGTGGTGCCAAAAGAAGACGCCAAACAACACAATGAACGGAATGAGTACCAGGCCACTAAGCACAAGCGATATTCTGCCTACTGGCACAATACCAGTAATATTTATACCGGCCGACGACCATATAATAAGCAGACATATGGGCAGCTTATATGCAGCAATATCGGGCAGCAGAAATGAGGCATATTGTACAAACAACACCGGGTATATAGCCAGGTCTACAAAGGTGTAAAACCATGTCCACAGCCCTTCAAAAAAGCCCCACCTGGTGCCTAAAGCATGTTTCACCCATTTGTAGTAACCACCGGTTACCGGCATCATGCCATTCAGCTCCAGTACTGTAAATATCGCCGGCACATCCCACAGCATGGGAGTAATTACGAGCAAGAGCAATGCACCATGTTCGCCGGCATACGTGAGCAAAGGCTCAAGGCCGTAAGGCCCGCCGGAGACGGTAAAGAAAATTACAGCAGCCAGGTGCAATGGCTTTATCTTTCTCAGTGCCGCAGTTTTCATCATTATTGTAAGTTATGCAGAATAGCCTAAATAAACCATGCCTGCCTTACTTAATGACTAAAGCCGTAATGCACACAAAGGTGCATCGCGGCTTTTCATGGTGATAAGAAATGTTGAGGTTGTTATCTTTTTTCAAAAGGAATGGATTTCTGCATCTTACTTTGTTCGCCGGTTATCTCCAGTACGTAGCAGCCTGGGTTAAGGTCAGCGATGTTTACTTTTTGTTTCCCGGCAATGGCCGCACATTGCTGTATGCGTTTGCCCGCCATATCGTAGATAGTGGCCGTGCAGCTTTCGGTTAACCCTGCTATTGTGATTTCGTTGGTCGCAGGGTTGGGATATACGCTTATTGGCGGTAGCGAAGCGTCCATCACAGATGTTGTGGCTGATCCGAAAGCAATATACCAGGGGCTTCCGCTGATGCCAAAGGCAGCGATCTGTGCATTTGTATTTTCGTTAAGCACTCTATTCCGGAAGACAAACTCTACCAACGTGGTAGGGCTGATCAAATATGCACATGCGCATGGGCTGGTTTAATTCTCCGGGTCTCTTTAAGTAACCAGGATGCTATTCAGAGAGCAGTGGTAATATGTCTCAGATCTGACAACTTTTTGAAAGTTGTCAGACCCGGGACGATAACATACTACGCCTTTACACTATCGGGGTAAACAACCTGTATACCTTCTTCTGCCTTTATTTTTCCGAAACCACCTAACACATTCCGGAGATTGTGGTAGCCGTGGCGCTTGAGCAGAGATGCTGCTATTACAGAGCGGTAGCCACCTGCACAGTGCACGTAAAGATTATTGGTGTCGTCTATCATTGCCACATTCAGCGGATCTACCAGTGTATCGAGCGGTACGTTTACGGCGCCTTTTACATGTGCAGTTTCAAACTCTGAGGGTTTGCGCACATCCAGTATTTCCAGCAGGTTGTCATGAGGTATGTCCATTGCCAGTTCGTCCGGCTCTATATCTATTATCAGGTCTATCTGCTCACCACTGGCCTGCCATGCTTCGTAGCCGCCTTGCAGGTAACCCTGCACATTATCTATGCCCACGCGCGCCAGCCGGGTGATACTTTCTTTTTCCTGGCCCACTTCGGTTACCAGTATCAGGGCTTGCTTGTTGGGTATCAGTGTTCCCGCCCATTCTGCATAACGCCCGTTAAGGCCTATGCTTATGGAGCCCGGTACAAAGCCCGATGTGAACACAGATTCAGGCCTGGTATCCAGTATCCATATATCCTCATCCTTGGCCTTTTCTTTAAACTCCGCCACGGTAAGCGGTTGCAATCCCTTCTCATACACTTCGTCAAGGCTATCATACCCCTCTTTGTTTATCCGTGCATTCACCGGAAAGTAAGATGGCGGCGTATTGAGGCCTGTTGTTACCGCTGTAATAAAATCTTCTTTGGTCATTTCCTGCAGGGCATAGTTACCAGCCTTTTGAGCGCCTATGGTGCTGAAAGTTTCCGGCCCGAGGGCTTTGCCGCAAGATGAGCCTGGCCCATGTGCCGGGTAGACTATAAGATTATCGTTGAGCGTTTTTATTTTAGACTGCAACGAATCATACATCATAGCAGCCAGGTCTTCTTTCGTCATGTTTCCGCTAAACAGGTCGGGCCTGCCCACATCGCCCACAAAAAGAGTATCGCCTGTAAAAATGCAATATGGTTCGCCTGCTTCATCGTGCAGCAGGTAGCAGGTGCTTTCCAGTGTATGCCCCGGTGTGTGCAGCGCTTTTATTTTCAGCTTGCCTACCATAAACTCTTCACCGTCTTTAGCCAGGTGAATCTTAAACCCGGCCTCAGTTAGTGGTCCGTAAACAATGGGCGCACCAGTTTTCTGTGCCAGCTCTATATGACCGCTCACAAAGTCGGCATGAAAGTGAGTTTCAAATATGTACTTGATCTTTACGCCTTGCTCTTCCGCCATTTTCAGGTAGGTGTCCACATCCCTGAGCGGGTCTATCACTGCCGCTTCTCCATCACTGGCTATAAAATACGCCGCCTCGCTCAGGCAGTTAGTATATAACTGTTTTATTTCCATTCGGCAAAGTTACTATAAACGGACTTTGAGTGGTTTATTACCCTATAAATATACTTTAACATGATTGCATAAGACAGAAATGCTATTTGAAATCCGGGACATTTCGCCCCGGTTAAAGATAAAAACGTCTAAATCAGTGAGCATAATATCCTGCTCCGGCAGGCTCAGTACTGGCAATGTGCCAACGTGAAAAAAAAATTCGTCGAAATCGTCGAGAATGTTTGGTGAGTCTGACCAAAATGAGACCCATTAACTGCTCTAACCGGATACAAACAACACCGCAAGTATTGTGCCGTAGAGCGGTGTGGCAGCTAAATTGTGGGTATCTTTTTTAAACTGTTGAAGATACCCACAGGCGGAAATAATAATTGTATGATTTCCCTTACTCTGTCCTCTTCAAAAAGCAATGCCTGGTAAAATCACAATGTCGCAATTCAAATTTTCAACTGATGACACCTTACCTTTGCGCCGATGCAAAACAGACCCACAGCTGCCGAACTGAAGAAGGGCGGGGTAATACTCGTGGATAAACCATATAAGTGGACATCTTTTGATGCCGTAAACCACATTAAGATAAGCCTGCGGGCCAAGATAGGCCATTGCGGTACGCTGGATCCGCTGGCCACAGGGCTGCTTATCTGTTGCACTGGGGAGATGACAAAAAAGATATCCGGCTACCAACAATTGCCAAAAGAGTATACCGGTATTTTTCACCTGGGTGCGGTAACTGCAACGTATGACCTGGAAAGTGAACCACAGGATGCTAAGGAATATGACCACATTACGGAGGAGCAGATACACGATGCTGTACAAAAGCTTACCGGCGATATAATGCAGGTGCCACCTATACACTCGGCAATTAAAAAAGATGGCAAACGCTCTTACGATCTTGCAAGGGCAGGGGTGGAAGTAGTTTTGAATTCCCGGCCGGTGACTATAGGTGAATTTGAGATCACGGCTATAAAACTACCGGAAGTGCATTTCAGGGTGGTATGCAGCACGGGTACCTATATACGCTCCCTTGCTAACGATTTTGGCCAGTTGCTGGGTTGTGGGGCTTACCTGCAGGAACTGCGACGGACCAAAATAGGCAACTTTGACGTAGTGAATGCATTGACACCCCAGGAGTGGAAAGACCTGTGGAAGCCACCGGCGAACCCGGCACAAGTGTTGGCAAATCCGCTTTAACGCCCGGGCATAGCCCGTTGGCAGTTAATTGTTTGCAAAAAAAGTGTTAATCGACGATATAAACATGTAAATAAGTTAAAATGTACGTATCGTTGTAACTTAGACCTGGAGTATGGCAATCAACAAATATCAATCCCCTGCTGAACTCAGCAGTGCATATATAGTGAAGCTTGAAGACCTGATAAGGGAACTTATCAGTGAACATAACATAGGCTATTACCGCATAGAGTCGGAAATGCATGATGGCGCAGCTGAAAGTGACAGTACGCCCATCATTAAGATCGTTACCTATTTTGAGAATTCGATAGCGCCAATAGTATCTGTGCTTAATGACGAGTTTGAGGTGAAGATGGAGCAACCTTCCGGAGCGCAAAAAATAGCCATGGACAGCTTTGCCTCTAAGCGACTGGCTTATGATGTGGCGCTGAAAGCGAACAGGCGTGAACTTGCAGAGTACAGGAAATACGGCAACAGCGTTTTTAAGATACATATCTGCTCTATGATGCAGGATGCCTGGGCCGGTATAGAGCGTGAGCTTGGCTACGACAGTGGCAGCATACCCGATGACGCGCGCAGAGATTTTTACCGAGTAGGAGCGCTGCTGGAAATGGCAGACCTTGAGTTTTTGAAGATAAGGAGTAAGTTGAATAAAGAGCATGCGGGTGCGCAAGAGTCGCCAGCGGCCCCGGTGCTGGAAGCAACACCAACAGCACGACAGATGCAAGCGCCCGTGCAGGTAGCAGAGGAGCAACCCGTGCAGCAGGAGCAGCACAGTGCAATATTTGCCTCGAAGCCTATAGTAGCTGAGCCTGAAGTGCAGGCCCCACCGCCGCCAAAGCAGGAAGAGCATGTATTTATGATGCCGGCAGCAGAGGAAAAGCGCCCCGAGCAGACAAAATTCAACGAATCTAATTCGCGGCTGAATGTAACTGCCAATGGGATAGTGGAAAAAGCTGGTTATTCATTTGGCGGTCAGCAGTTGCTCAAAGGATCGTTTGACGAAAAGCAAAGAGGCAATGGCCAGGTAATGATTGATGAGCATGCACCCATGACCGAGCAGACGCTTAAAGAATATGTGCTCAACAGCAAGTTGCTATATGAAACTGATGCACAGATAGCGGCTAATGCAGGTGCACGCCTTAATAATGACATAGATATAGAGGGAGACATAGAGCGCCTGAGGTTTTTGAAAGTTTCATCTTTAAAGCAGCTGCACGAGCGCATTGCTGAGAACAAGCGTGAGATCATTGCCTTTGCGGAAAAATGGATAGGTAAGGACAATGGTGGCACCTTTGATAAAGGCATCAGCCTGTTTTACCTGGAATATTTGCTGGTGGCGCGTAAAAATGATCCTGCATTTGCAGTAGAATATGTACTGAAATTCATATCGGATAATGAGTACAGCGCGCGCTACATAATACCAACGTATGAATCTATAATGGAAGCAAGCAATGGTAGTACCGGCAAATTTTCGCATCTGACGCTAAAGTAGAAACCGCAAACTCTAACGGGTATGAAACAGGGCTCGGGGATTCACTTTTAACACAAAGAGAATGCCATTATGAGTTAGGGATGTGATTTTTTCATTTTCACAAGAAGTATTTCTACGGTTTTATACCAACCGGACTTTAATAACATACTCATAGTTTTTGCTGTTGCGAAAGTTTGCTTTGTCGCATCTGTGTACCCCATAGCTTTAGGTACTCAGCTATGAGGATGCACGACGAACCGAGTTTGTTTGATGTCCTTTTAATGTCTGTCTGGTATAATATATAATGTGCAAAAATTATTGAGCAGGGTAAAAAACTAAAAATGGACGCCATAAATATTGCAACGAAAACACCTTTAAAGGCAAACGAAAATTTACTGCACCTAATAGATACCGTGTTTAAATATCGATATCAAATTTTAAGCAATACATATGTAGATGGATTTCAATATCCAGATTTGGAAATCAGACAAGGAGGAGACATAGATTCGGTTGATCTTACTACCGGATGGGTTGCAGGTTCGCCATATATCAGGGCAACGGTTTATGATGAAAACGGGATTTATCAAGAAGATGGCAATTTTCCTGTTCGAACCAGCGGTGAAATATTTTATCCCATTTTTGCCTTCAGCTGCCGGGAAAGTATGTTTCTTCTAGATTTTATATTGAAACTTTTCAGCGAAAATGAAGATTATTGCGTAATTGGTGTAAACCTAAAACTAATGTCATACACCGATTTGAAGAAGTGTTTTGTGGATGACGACCCGTCGTGGGCCTATACAGAATAAAAATTATGCACTTCCGAAAATGTGCTAATTTTTCTGAATCAGCTACAAAAAAGTTCGACTTTTATTCGCGGGTGTTTATCCTTAGTTTTTCGAGCAGCAGATAAGGGAATACTAATAAAAATATATTTGCTGTTATCGCACCTACCAGCATTAATTAAATATTTACCCCAAAATAATACCTGTTTCAGACAAAATACCACCGTTAACAAATGGATTGCCTAAATTGCCATGTTTAGTAATACATCCCTGTCCTTTAACCTGTTTGCTTCTGTAATTCATGTGTTTACATGCCTAAAATTTGATCGTTATGGTAATTTCTACATTAACTAAAGGCCCGCTTAACAATGTATCTCTCCCAGTATTAAAGAGAGCCAATATTAAGGTACTGCTAGTGCTGGTGTTCACATTGTTTTCCGGGCTTGCTTTTGGCGGCATTACCGGCACTACAACCGTTTGCGTGGCCTCTACCACGCCGTTGACCGATGTTGTAGACGGTGCAGGCGGCACCTGGGTTAGTGCTGCAACAGGCACAGCTTCGGTAGGCTCGTCCAACGGGATCGTGACAGGTGTAGCAGCAGGTACAGCAACAATCTCGTATACTGTATCCGGCAATACCTATACCACGATAGTAACTGTAAACGCCAGGCCATCGGTAACATTGGGTACAAATCCTTCGGTGGGTACGGGCGTTGTAAAGGGATTTCAGTCTTTTACTGTTACGGGTGCCCCATCTACGTATAACTTAGCTTACAGTGCTGCGGCGCATACTGCGGGTTTTACTGACATTACAGCCGGTGCCGTGCCTTCAGGGCTTCCGTTTCTAATTACTATACCGGCTTCACCGGCAGCAGCTACCTATACAGGAACGGTAACCGTATCTACCGCGGCAGGCTGTGTGAGCACACCGGTGCCTATGAGCGTTACCACATCTGCCACCGGCACATGGCGGACCATAACCAGCCTGGCCCCACACTATAATGAAGGGGGAATGGTGCTGATGACAGATGGTAGCGTATTGGTAAAGACTTCGAATGGTGGTACCTATGGCACAGACTGGGATAAACTAACCCCGGTAAACGGCAGCTATAAAAATGGCACATGGTCTACAATTGCGTCTATGATAAATGAACGCCTCTATTTTTCTGAGCAGGTGCTGCCTGATGGCCGCTTCTATGTATGCGGTGGCGAGTATGGTACCGGCGGAAAATATGGTGAGGTATATAACCCCAAAACAAACACGTGGTCAGTAGCAGGCGGTGCAGGGTACGTATTTCCCAATGTTGTATCTGATGCAAATTCTGAGCTGCTGTATAACGGAAAGGTGCTGCAGGCGAGCGTGAATGAAAGCGGTGTGAACTGGAATTATTTGTACGACCCGGTAGCCAATACGTACACGCGCACGGCAAATTGCCTGCGTATAGATAATGAGGCAGTATGGGTGAAACTGCCGGACAGCAGCGTACTGTTCCTTGATAATTATGGCACCACATCGGAGCGCTTTATGCCAAAGACAAATACCTGGATAAACGACGGTATATGCCCGGTAAATCTTTATGACCCCTATGGATCCGAAGCAGGCGCAGGCTATACGCTGCCTGATGGAAGGCTCTTCTTTATCGGGTCTACGCCTACTACAGCATATTACACACCGTCGGGCACTACAGCGCCTGGCACCTGGGCAGCCGGTCCCGCCATTCCGCTTAACCTTGGCGCGGCAGATGCCGCATCAGCCATGCTACCTAATGGTAAAATACTGCTGATGCTTTCACCTACTCCGACTGCTGCCGATCATTTTCCCGGCCCGACGTATTATTATGAGTTCGACTACACAACAAATGTGTTTACCGAAGTAACTGCCCCGGCAGGTGGAGATACATCTTCCAATTCCTGTTATATATCTAATACGCTCGTTCTGCCCGATGGTTGCGTGATGTTTGTAAACCAGGGCTACTCCCGGTATTATGAATATGTACCGGTGAATACCCCGCTTGCAGCAGGAAAACCAGCTATAAGCACGATCAGCCGTACCAATTGCGACAGCTTTTCGATAACCGGTACGCTCTTTAATGGTATCTCAGAAGGTGCAGCATATGGTGATGACTGGCAGATGTCTACCAACTATCCCATTGTACGCCTTACGTCCGGCTCCAATGTTTATTATGCCACCACTTATAACTGGAACCGGGTAGGCGCTGTGCTTACGGGCGCACTGCCTGATACCGCGATCTTTGCATTACCTGCAGGCATGCCGGTGGGCACCTATAGTGTGCAGGTTGTAGTAAATGGCAATCCGTCTGACAACTTCACGCTTAATACCAGCCTGACGATAGCACCAGCTACGGCATCGGTATGTGCTGGAAGCACGGTTACCCTTACGGATGTGCAGACAACAGGCGTATGGAGCAGTGCAAACGCATCAATAGCTACCGTGGGCACTTCTGGCATTGTGACCGGTGTGGCAGCAGGCACTACTACTATATCATATAGCATCAACCAATGTTTTGCTACAGCTACTGTTACCGTAAATGCTTTACCAACGGCCACAACATCGCAGACGAATGTGAGCTGCTTTGGCGGCGGCAACGGAACGGCTACCGTAACGGCGAGTGGGGGTTCCGGCTCCTACAGCTACGCATGGTCGCCATCGGGTGGGGCAGCATCAACTGCGGGCAGCCTCTCCGCCAATACTTATTCATGCACGGTAACCGATTCACGCAGTTGCGCGTTGACGAAAGTAATTACCATAACACAACCTGCAGTGCTTACAGCCACATCCGCACAAACCAATGTAAGCTGTTTTGGTGGTACCACCGGCTCAGCAAGCGTTACGCCAACGGGAGGTACTACCTCGTACAACTACGCGTGGAGCCCCTCCGGCGGCAGCCTGGCGACAGCAAGCGCACTGGCGGCAGGGACTTATACCTGTAATATCACTGATGCGCAGGGATGCACGTATGCCAATGTAGTGAGTATTACACAACCATCAACCGCAGTAACTGCGACAACATCGCAAACGAATGTGACATGCAACGGCGGAACCAATGGTGCTGCCAGTGTAAGCGCAAGTGGCGGTACCGGCTCTTATAGTTATACCTGGTCACCCTCAGGCGGCTCGGCTTCAACTGCTTCCGGCCTTTCTGCCGGGGCTTACAGCTGCACTGTGCGCGATGCGAATAACTGTGCGGTAGTGAAATCACTCAGCATTAACGAGCCTTCAGCCATTACGGCCACACCGGCTAGAACCAATGTTGGATGTTTTGGCGAATCTACAGGCGCAGCCACAGTGACCCCATCGGGTGGTACCGGGGCCTATTCTTATTCATGGTCGCCGTCAGGCGGGTCTTCAGCTGTTGCAGCCGGACTTGCAGCAGGTATCTATACCTGTACTGTTACCGATATCAATAGTTGTTCTTATGCCAGCGTGGTGAGCATTACTCAGCCATCAACCGCTGTTACGGCTACTACACTGCAGCTAAATGTGACGTGTAATGGTGCAAGTGACGGCAGCGCAAGTGTTGCCGCAAGCGGTGGTACAGGGTCTTACACTTACTCATGGTCTCCGTCGGGTGGTGCATCATCATCGGCAACAGGGCTCAGTGCCGGCAGCTATAGCTGCACGGTCACAGATGCCAACAGCTGCTACATTGTAAAGACTTTTTCAATTAATGAACCACCGGCAATATCCATTGTTTTAGGAAGCGATCCGCTGATCGGTACAGGCAGTACCACTGCCAGCGTCACTTATACAGTTACGTCCGGTAGCCCTATTTTTTACAGTATAGTCTATGGGTCCGCTGCACATGCGGCCGGATTCACAGATGTAACTTCCGCATCGCTATTGTCGTCAACGCTTTCGGTATCTGTACCGGGTACAGCCACTGCAGGCACATACGGCGCTACGCTGACCGTGAGCGATGGTACCTGCAGCAGTGCAGGTAGTGTGTTCAACATAAATATTTCAGGCGGCAATATTCCGCCAACGTTTAATGGCGGCGGTTCGCAGCAGCTTAATATCTGCGAGGATGCAAGTGCCACTGCTATCAACTCATTACTTACCATTACTGATATGGATGCCAGCCAGACAGAAACATGGTCGGTTGTTACCGGTCCTTCCAACGGCACGCTGTCCGGTTTCCCTGCTACTGCGGGTTCGGGTGGAGGCTCTATTGCGCCTTCCGGCCTTACGTATATACCCGGCAGCGGATACGCGGGTTCGGATGTGTTTGTGATACAAGTATCTGATGGTAGTGCATCGGCGACTACTACTGTAAATGTAACCGTTACCGCACCTGCTGCTTCCATTAGCGGTGTAAGCAATCTTTGTGTAGGTAGCGGAGCCATATTAAGTGATGCAGTTTCAGGCGGCACCTGGACAAGCAGTGCTGCCGGTACTATAAGCGTAAGCGCAACCGGATCAGTGAATGCACTGACAGCAGGTACTGCAACAATAAGCTATAACACAGGATGCGGATCTGCGGCTACCCTTGTAGTAACAGCCACCCCGGCACCCGGAAGTATAAACGGGCTTTCTTCTTTATGTACCGGCGCTGCTGTTACATTGACTGATAATGTTACCGGCGGTACATGGACAAGTTCAAATCCATCAGCTGCAAGCGTTGATGCCGTATCTGGCGTGGTGAGCGGTATAATTGCTGGTACAACTGTAATAAGTTATGCTAACAGCTGTGGTTATTCCACCTACACTGTCGCTGTAAATACATTACCAGATGCAGGCACCATTACCGGTGCAGGTATTGTTTGCACAGGAGCAACTACTAACCTTACTGATCCTGCAGTTTCGGGCTCATGGACGAGCAGTGCGCCATCAATAGCTACCGTTGGAACTAATGGAGTAGTGAACGGTGTGGCAGTTGGTACTGCAACAATTTCCTATACCGTAACAAACTCCTGTGGCACAAGCCGCGCTACTATGATCGTGACGGTAAACTCAGTTTCGGCGGGTACTATATCGGGTGCAACATCTGTAAATATTGGTGCCGGTATAACGCTTACTGATGCTGTGGCTGGTGGTGTATGGAGTGCTGGAAACAGCAATGCGACCGTATCGGGTGGGCTGGTAACAGGGGTGACCGCAGGAACTGTCGTAATTTCCTATTCAGTTACTAATGGCTGCGGCACTGCTGTAGCTACCAAAATCATAACGGTAATTCCTTCGTCGCTGACCGGTATAACAGGTACTGCAAGTACGTGCATAGGCTCGACCACTGCGCTTACGGATGCTACGCCGGGTGGCACATGGAGCAGCGGCAATATGTTTGTGGCTACTGTAGGCACTTCCGGTATTGTAAATGGTGTTGCGGCAGGTATTGCTACCATTTCATATACACTGGGTGGAAGCTCTGCAACTCTTGTAGTGACTGTCAATGCGAATCCATCTAGTATTGGTGGTGCGGCTGCGGTATGTGTCGGTGCCTCTGGAAGCGTAAGTGATTTTACCGCAGGTGGTGCGTGGACCAGCACAGCCAATGTTTCGGTGGTATCTACGGGCTCTGCAACAGGACTCGTGACCGGACTTACGGCTGGCACCTCTATTATCACCTATTCCCTGGCTACGGGATGCTATAAAACATACGCCATAAATGTAAACGCCGCGCCGGCACCTATCCTTGGTACGCTTGCTGTGTGCGCAGGCGGTGTGACGCATGTATCTGATGTTACCTCAGGCGGTGTTTCATGGACAAGCGGAAGCCCTTCGGTTGCAACAATATCCGCGTCAGGTGGAGTAACAGGTGTAAGCGCAGGTACTTCCCTGATCACTTATACCATTTCATCGAGCTGCAGGGCTACGGCTACGGTAACGGTGACACCAATGCCTGGTGCAATAACCGGCAATGCTCCGCTGTGCCAGTCTGCAACAATAACGCTTTCTGATGCTACTACAGGTGGCACATGGACCAGCAATAATATAGCTATCGCAACAGTGGGTTCGTCATCGGGCACTGTTACCGGTGTGAGTGGTGGCAATGCAACCATTACCTATACCACAGGCGGATCGGGCTGCAGCGTTATGGCTATTGTTTCAATCAATCCATTGCCAAATGCAGGAACGATAACAGGTGTGGCTTCAATATGTACAGGTGGCACCACTACCGTGAGCGATGCTATGATGATGGCGGGCGGTGTATGGAGTTCAGGTAATACCGGTGTGGCAACTATCTCATCCACGGGCCTTGTTACCGGTGCCGGCTCAGGTACGGCAACAATATCTTACACACTTACCAATGGTTGCGGCTCATCGAGCGCCATGCTGGTGGTTACATTAAGCCCTGCCGGCAGCGCAGGAACTATCACAGGCGTTGCGACATTATGCGCAACTGCTACGACAGATCTCTCGGATGTAGTTACCGGCGGCAACTGGAGCAGCAGTGCTGCATCCATAGCTACCGTTAGCAGTACAGGTACAGTAACCGGCATAGCTGCGGGTACTGCAGTTATCAGCTATAGCGTATCAGGCGGCTGTGGTGCAGCTGTAGCCACAATGGTTGTAACGGTTAGCACTGTTTCCGCAGGTACTATAATGGGCGCGTCTACCGTATATACCGGCTCTGGTATTACTTTAACTGATGCCATAAGCGGAGGCGTATGGAGCGCAAGCAATGCAAATGCTACGGTTTCCGGTGGACTTGTAACCGGGGTGACTGCAGGTACAGTAGTTATATCTTATGCAGTAACTAATGGCTGCGGCACTGCTGTGGCTACCAAAACCGTAACCGTAAATGCCGGAGTAACGCCTATTAGCGGCAGCAGTCTGGTGTGCCTGGGTCTTACCACAGCGCTCACAGACGCAACAGCAGGCGGAGTATGGAGCAGTAGTAACACGCTTATTGCTACAGTAGCTTCAACAGGTATCGTTACCGGGGCTGCAATTGGTACCGCCACTATTTCGTATACGGTTGCCGGCATACCTGCTACAATGGTGGTGACAGTTAGCGCCAACCCGTCGAGCATAGGCGGAGCAACATCAGTATGCGTGGGTTCATCGATTTCCGTTAGCGACTTTACGGCGGGTGGTACGTGGACCAGCACAGCCACTGCATCTATAGTATCTACCGGCTCAACTACCGCAATGGTAACCGGGCTTACTGCGGGTACGGCAACTATTACTTATTCGCTCGGCAGTGGCTGCTTCAAAACGTACGCGATCACTGTCAAGGCTAATCCTGTTGCCATATCCGGTACGCTTTCTGCATGCGTGGGCGGCAGGACGTTTGTGTCAGACGCTACCGCATCTGGCATATCGTGGACGAGCAGCACAACTTCAGTGGCGACTATTACAGCATCAGGTGTTGTTACCGGCGTTTCGGCAGGCACCACAATTATTACTTACACCATATCTACAGGATGTATAGCAACTGCCGTCGTTACCATTAACCCACTACCGGTGGTAGCTCCTATTACAGGCGCATCAACGGTATCTCATGCCGGTCCGGCAATAACACTTGCCGATGTAACACCGGGTGGCGTATGGAGCAGTACAGCGCCTGCTATAGCTACCGTGGGTTCAGGTTCAGGTATTGTGACAGCTATAGCATCGGCAGGTAACACAACGATCAGTTACACAGTAACGGCACTCGGCTGTGCCGCTGCCGCTACTAAAACGGTAACAGCTACGCCAGCACCGCCGGCGCACGGCGGGAGCGTAACAAATGCTGCTACAATAGTAAACGCAGGAGAAACGGTAATGTTAACAGAAGAGGTTGCGGGTGAGTGGATAAGCAGTGATAATACTGTTGCCACGGTGAGCACTTCCGGAGCTGTTACGGGGATTGCTGCAGGTTTTGCCAATATAACGCATACGGTTGCAAATGGCGGAGCAGCGGCGACTACCGTTACACCCGTTATCGTTAATCCGCACACGGGCTCTATCTCGATTCTTCCAAATCCGAATAACGGCACATTCACTATAAAAGGTAAACTTGCTAATAGCCAGGAAGAGGAAGTAAGCCTTAAGATCACCGATATGCTTGGCCAGGTTATTTATAACACTGCCGTTAGAATTCAGGAAGGGCTGATCAGAGAGCAAGTGAAACTGAACAGCAACCTCGCAAATGGAATGTATATACTGAATGTGAAGAGCGGAAATGAGAATATGATCTTCCACTTTGTAGTGGAGAAGTAAGCGGGAAAAAACAAACAATGGTAGAGACTGGCTGCGGCCGGTCTCTATTCATTTATAGAAGATGTGTAGTACTACAGGGGAAACCAGGGCTCTATTTTGTAGCGGCTTCCATGGTCTTCATCATACTCTGCCATAGGTTTTCTGCAGATTTTTCCCAGGAGAATTTTTTCACTTGTACCCGGGCATTGGCAATGAGTTTGTTGCGCAGGGCCTCGTCTTTATACATCAGGTGCATTTTGGAAGCGATATCTTCTACGTTGGTAGGATCCACAAGGAGTGCTGCATCGCCTGCTACCTCGGGCATGGATGAGGTATTGCTTACTATTGACGGGACATCGCACTGCATGGCTTCCAGGATAGGTATACCAAAGCCCTCGAACAATGAGGCATATACAAGGGCATATGACGCACCTATTACCTGCGACAGCTCGTCCACGTTCATATAGCCCACCCACTTCACTTCATCTTTGAAGGGCATATCCGCCTTCATTTGTTCTACTTCTTCATATTTCCATGCGGGCCTGCCCACTATCACCAGTTTCATATTGGTATGCTGGCGCTTCTTAAATATGACAAATGCTTTTAGCAGGTTCACTATGTTTTTACGTGGGTGCAGCGCGCCTGCAAACACAAAGTATTCGCAGCCATCAGCATACTTCTTTTTTACTTCTTCCCTGGTAACAGCATCCAGCGGCCGGTATTCATCGTGTGCGCCGTTGTATACCACATCTATTTTAGATGGGTCTATACCATAGTGTTTAGTAATATCATTCTTTGAAAACGTAGACACAGTAGCTATGCGCGCTGCCTTCTTTGCAAATAATGGAGAGTAGTGCCGCCAGTATAGCTTATGCGCCAGTACAAAATGCTCAGGATAGTGCTCAAAAGCAAGATCGTGAATGACCAGGCAGGTAGGCACCTTTGTGCTCAGCGACATATAACCATCGGTAGACAGAAAAAGGTCGATCTTATATTTCCGCAGCATGGGTGGAATGCTCCACTCAAACCAAAGATAAAAAAGAACAGGATGCCGCGCCTGCGGATGTACGACTACCGGTGTAACGTTAGGTGCAAAGACAAACTGGGGATCATACGGCCTGTCAAAAAAGAAGAAGTACTCATGTTCAGGATGATTCCTGACAATTTTTTCCAGTGTTTGATAAGTAAACCAACCAATACCTTCCAGCTTTCCCTTTAACAGCAACCGTGTATTTACAGCAATACGCATACCTTATGGCGACAAAAATATACTTTTACCCCGTTATAAGCCGTTAAATGTAGAAATGCGTCGTTTTTTTGTAAAAAATATTCTCTTTGTAGTTACGGTTAATATACTGGTAAAGCCAATATGGGCATTTTTTATTGATCGTAACGTACAGATCGCAGTACCCGCAGCATCGTATGGCACTTACCAGGCTTTGCTGAGCTTAAGCGTTATTTTTTCTACAGTGCTGGACTTTGGTATCAGCAGTTACAACAGCCGCACTATAGCGCAAAACCCTAATAAGCTACCCGAGATATTTCCGGCTATGTTGTCAGCCAGGCTGGTGCTTATAATGCTGTATATGCTGCTTGCTTATCTGTGGGGATATACGCTTGGCTACAGGGGCTGGGAGCTGAACCTGCTCCTAGGGGTTTTGCTTATACAGTCGCTCAATGCCCTCGTATCATTTATACGCAGCAATGTGGCTGCACTCCATAAATTCAAAACAGACGGTATACTCTCGATAACCGACCGCTTGCTGATGATATTGATCTGCGGTTTTCTGTTGTTATACCCGCCTACTGCCCGCTTGTTTAATATTCAGTGGTTTGTTATTGCCCAGATCGTCTGCTACTTTATTTCTGCCGTGGTCGGTTACCTCATTTTGCGCCGTATAGGTAAGGTGCAGCTCCGGTTCACTTTTCACGGCCCTACTATTTTCAAGATCATCAGGCAAAGTTTTCCGTATGCGTTGCTCATCTTCCAGATGTCTGTTTATAACAGGGCAGACGTGACGATAATGGAACGCATACTTGGCCGGGAAGGGAAGGACCAGGCCGGCATCTGGGCTGCTGCATTCCGGCTAATGGACCAGGCCAATATGTTTGGTCTTATGTTCGCGACAATATTACTCCCGCTTTTTGGACGGATGCTGTCACAAAAACAAGACGTAAGTCACATAGTGAAGCTCTGCGTAAACATGCTGTTACCTCTATCGTTCATGGTGGCCATAGCGGGAGTTTTCTTCAGTGGGAATATTATGGAGCTGCTCTATCACAAGAGCGCTTTATACAGTACCAACTTCACAGAATATAATGTCGTATTTGCATGGCTCATTGCCTCGTTCCCGGCATGGTGCCTTATGTATGTGTACTCCACATTGCTTACCGCCAATGGCAGCCTCAAAACACTTAACCTGATAGCCTTTGCAGGTGTTATACTAAATTTATCGCTCAATTTTTACCTGATACCCAGCCATAAGGCTGTGGGTGGTGCTATTACTTCGTTCGTAACCCAGACTTCACTGGCCCTGGCATTTATGGTATATGCATCACGTATCATTAAGTTGCCGTTCAATATGAAATGGGCATTCTCTCACATCGGTTATCTATTGCTTATACTAGTGCTGGCCACCGGGGTTGTTACTGTCTTCCAACACATGCATTGGCTGGTGCAGCTGTCGGTATTTGGGGTTATCTGTGTGGTGCTGATGTTCGTGTTCCGGTTCGTATCTGTAGATGCTATAAAGCAACTGGCTGAACGAAAGGAATCTGCGCAGTAGGTATTACTTTCCGGCTGGGCTTTTATCACCTGTTTTTATCGATTCTTCCGATGGTATCTCTTTTACGGGCAGCTCCTTTGCTTCGCGCTTGATGATATAAACCGCCGTTTCGTATACCTTTATGCCCTTACCGAATTTCATAGCATAGACCTTGGTGAACTCCGCGCCAAAGTATAGTATGATAGCCGAATAGTAAACCCACGACAACAGCAATATAAGTGATGCGGCCGCGCCATAACTGTTAACACTGGTAGAAGAGCTTAGGTAATAACCGATAAGAGATTTACCAATAAGAAAGAACACCGCTGTGAATACAGCGCCAACGAGTGCATCCTTCCACCGTATAGTAGCATCAGGTAGCACCTTGTAAATGACGGCAAAGAGAAAAGTGACTATGCTGAACAGCAGGATCAGGTTAATTCCTTTTACCAGTATGGTATCAGCAGCGCCCAGGTATCGCTGCAAACGGAAGGTAAGGGCATCTATCACCACATTCACCAGCAGGCTCACCAGCATCAGAAAACCAATGCCTACTATAAGCGAGAAGGACAGCAGGCGATCAGTAAGATACTTCACCCAGCCCCGCTTCGGTTTTGCCTTTATAGACCATATATAGTTGATAGACCCTTGTATCTCTGTAAATATTCCCGTAGCCCCGAAAATAAGCACCCCCACCCCGATGATGCCAAATAGCGTAGCATTGTTCTGATGGCTGATGCCATTGAGCATCACCCTTATCTGCTCGGTGCCAGACTTCCCCATCAGCTGTGTCATCTGGTCAAACACCCGGTTAGTAGCAGTGTCCTTTTTATAAAAAAAGCCCAAGATGGTTATCACCACAAGCAGCATAGGACCAATAGAAAAGATGGTATAATAGGCGAGTGATGCGCTAAGCTTAGTAGCATCATCTTCTAAAAACTCGCTGCCTGCATCTTTTATCAAACCAAAGTATTCCTTAAATTTTGCCGCCATATTGCCGGGGTTTTCCTTATAGCACCATAATATAGTGCCAATAACGGTTTACCCCTTGTCCGTAGCATCGGGACGGGCCTTTTTCCGTGGCTCCAGTACCGTAGTTTCGTGCTTCAATATATGAACGGCATTATTCTTTACCTTGATGCCCCTGCCATGGAGGTGGGCATAAGCTTCCGTGAACTCAGCACCATAATAAAGTATCATAGACGAATAGTACACCCAGGACAGCACCAGTATTATAGAGGTGGCCGCGCCGTAAAGATTAAGACTTTTGGAAAAGCTGAAGTAGTAACTGATCAGGTATTTGCCCACGATAAAGAGCACCGACGTGAAAACGGCACCTACCAGTGCATCCTTCCAGTGTATCCACGCATCAGGCAAAACTTTAAAAATAACGAAGAATACCAGGGTGACTACAACGAAAAGAAGTCCGAAGTTGACTGCCTTCAGCAGCACGATATCCGCATCTCCCAGAAATTGCCGGAAACGGTTTGACGTAATATCCACAACTATATTGATCAATATAGTTACCATCATCAGGAAACCCATGCCTATTACCAGCACCAGAGAGAGGAGGCGGTCCCGGAGATATTTCAGCCAGCTCCTTTTAGGTTTTGCTTTAATAGACCATATATAGTTCATAGAGCTTTGTATCTCAGAAAATATGCCGGTAGCGCCAAAGATGAATACAACGATGCCTGCAATACCTATCAGCGTTTTGTTAGTTTGCAGGTTCATATTAACCAGGATGGTTTGGAGCTGGGTAGTGGCATTTGCGCCTATTATACCGCGAACCTGGTCGAATATCTGCGTGGTCATATACGCCCTTTTGTAAAAAAAGCCCATTAGCGTAATCATCACAAGCAAAAGTGGCCCTATGGAAAATAAGGCATAGTAGGCAAGCGAGGCGCTAAGCTTGCTGGCGTGGTCTTCTATAAACTCATCGCCCGCCTCTGCAAGAACATCCCAGAATCCGCGAAGCTTTCTTCCCATGTATGCGAAGTTAATGTTGTTGCATTTGATATTAAGCAGGAATAGGGTGATATCTCTTTACTTACTGTAACTATTGCTGGCATTATTTTTTATATGGAAAGAAGGAAAATTTAAACTTCACAACTATGGCCAGGTACTCAAAAGCAACCCAGGAAAAAGTTCACGAAGAGCTGCATGAAATGAAAGAAGGTAAGCTGAAAAGCGGCCGGTCCGGCAAAAAGGTAACTGACCCCAAACAGGCAATAGCCATCGGATTATCAGAAGCCCGCAAGGAAGGTAAGAAGGTACCGGCGAAGAAGGCAGCAACAAAAAAGACGGCCACTAAGAAAACTGCCGCACCCAAGAAGGCAACTGCAAAGAAAACTGGTTCAAAAAAATCTACGAGCAAGAAAGTTGCCGCGCCTAAAAAAGCAACCGCGAAAAAGGCTGCGGCGCCAAAGAAAGCCGCCAGCAAGAAAAGCGCGCCAAAGAAATAAAACTACAATTACATGGTATCAACTCAAACGTAGAGATGCGCTGCAGCGCGTCTCTACAAATCGTGTATCAGTAATATCTGGCTACTAATTCGGTATGATTCAAACTACCATTCATACTCTTTCTCTACTACTTTCTTTAGCCGGTCTACCAGCGTGAGCGTAGCAGGACAATGAACAAGATTGTTCTTGAAGGTATCGTTGTATAAGTCGAACGGCTTTTTATTGTGGTGGGGAAACTCTGCGCAGTCGGCGGGGCGCACCTCGTATATAGAGCATATATTGCCGGCAAGGAACTGGCAGGGCTGGGTAGTGTTTATCCAGTCTCCCGATTCTTCCTCTTTTACCAACCACTTATCCATAAATTCTTTTGGCTTCATCTCCAGGTGTGCAGCTATGCGCTTCACATCTGCTTTAGTAAAGGTTGGTGTCATGGTCTTGCAGCAGTTGGCACATTCCATGCAGTTGATATCCTGCCATACGGTAGCGTCTACTTTAGCTACGATCTCCGGCATATCTTCCGGCACCAGGTCATCAAGTTTATCAAGAAAAGCGGAAAGCGATTTTTGTTTGCGGGCAGCAGTGCTCCTAAATTTTTTCAAGTCCATGATAGGTGTAAATATAAATGGTTTGACGTAAATAGCACGTAGTGCTAATAATATATTGGCGCTTGCTTACTGTGCCTGAGGTCTACTATTCTTATTTTTTCAGGACCAATAAAATAGGTGATACGCAAATTGTGCATTAAAAAGCAGCGGTAAGAACCGTCATTATATAGCCTGTATTTATCTGGTGGGTAGCGTGTTGGATATTTTGATAAATCTTTCGCGGCAGCGCGGATATCCTTCTTTACTTTTTCTGCGTTTTGGGGAGAATCCAGTTTAATATATTCTACAGCTTTTCTCAGGAATTCTTTGGCCTGGTCGTCCCATATTACACTTAGGTTTTTGCCTACCATGACTCCATCTCTCTTTCGAGGTCCTCCTGCGTAGTAAATTCACCATTATCTATACGAGCCATTGCCGCATCAATTTCCTTATTGTATTGTTCGATGTCTATTTCTTCCCTGCTATTTTCGTTTTTCAGATTAAGAAAAGACTTTATCACCCCCAGCAACGACTTTTTCTCCTCATTGCCTAGTAACGGTAAATACTTTTGTATTTCCATATCAATTGCCCCTGTCATACGCTGGTTTTATGTAATAAAGTTACGACTTTTAGCCAAATCACCGGAACAGCATACAGCAAAGCCCAATACTGAAAACATACTATTCAGCGACCCCATCACGGAGATTGGGGGGTTACCTCATAAAATAATAACTGTACACAAAAGCAAACGGAGCTGCTACCAGCAGTGAGTCAAAGCGGTCCAGCGCACCACCATGGCCGGGCATCAGTGTTCCCGAGTCTTTAATATTGGCCATGCGCTTCAGCTTAGATTCCATAAGGTCACCTAGCGTGCCTGCTACGGTTACGCAGAGCGCCAGTACCATCCAGTCTATGAACCGGTAAGTGTTTGAAAAGTATCCATAAACTCCGGCTCCAATAATGGTCAGAACTGCGCCGCCTATTACACCCTCCCATGTTTTATTAGGGCTTATGGTAGAAAACCGGTGCTTGCCTATGAACGAGCCTACCAGGTAGGCCATGGTGTCATTGCACCAGATCATGAGCATCACAGCCAGAGGCAGCACGAAACCATAGGGCCGCATGCACAAAAGCAGCATCAAGGGTAGGGTAATGTATAGCAGGCCGCCTGCAGACTGAAGCAAAGCCAGGAATGCAGTTTTCTTCGACAGGATGGCAATCATCAGAACAAGGGCCGGCAACACAGGTAGCACCACCATTATCCCAGATGTGAGACCTGGTAAGAAGCCGCTCATCACGTTTGAGAACAGGAACATTAACAGAAGGCCCAGTAACTGTATCACTATTGGCAGCCACACCGGCCACCAGGCCTCCTTATCTATTTTCTGCACCAGCCGGAAATAGTCGCGCAGGCACAGTACTTCTATCATGCATATCAGTCCCAGGAACGACCACTCATTCCACAGCAGGCCGGTAAGCATTACAGCAACAAATACTATGGAGCTGCCCAGGCGTTTAAAAAATGTGGGTACGTTCAGTGCCATTACTCGTCATCATTTTTAGACATGAGATCCCAGTTTTCTTTTTCAAGTTCCTCCGGTGTGAAGTTGTCTGACCAGTTAGCGGGCAGCGGTGTTTTATTTTTCAGGAGCAGGTAAAAAGACACGCCGAATAAAACAGCCCCACCGGCAACCATGAGGTAAAGTGTTGAAGACTGCTCGAGAAAATGTTTCACGCCTGCATTTCGTGTGCTGGCGTACATAAGTATCACCTGCAGCCCGTTGAACGACATATGACCAAGTATACTGCACCAAAGGGAACCGGTAACATTGTAAATAACGGCGAGCAGCACCCCAGCAAGAAATATGGACAGGTAACCATAAATATTAGTATGGGAGAGCGAAAACAGAACCGCTGTAAAAATTACAGGCATCACCATGTTCCTGCTCCTCTGCCTTGCAAACCGCATCATTACCCCACGAAAAAATATCTCCTCTCCCAGTGCGGGCACTATAGCCATGATGACGAATATCTTTATAAAGCTTGCGAAGGAAGAGATATTGAGGAAGGCCATCATCATGTTATCGTTTGCTTCCTGTTCTGCTTTTACAGCCGCTCCAAAATTTATTTTACCAATAATACTTTCAATACCCTGGAACAGGGGTGTGGCGCCTATCATTACAAGCACTACCAGCAAGGGTTGTATGCTTTTTCCCGGTTTTCTCAATCCCAGGAACTCACCTGGGCGTGGAGTGCTTAAGTAGGCAAACAGGTAAGCCGGCATGAAAAAGATGGCGAGGTTCAGAATTCCCTGCACCCATATGGCCACGCTCACCATAGCCGCCGGGCTGGCTGGACCTACTGCTGCCAGCTGCTCCAGCGTAAAACCTGTCATTTTGGTTAGCACGCTGAGCACTATCGCCCTTGACCCCGAAAGGAAGGTGAACATCATAAGCAGGAACAGCAACAACTGGAATGCCCAAGGATATGCCCGGAAATACCTCATTTATTATCAGAAATTAAGCCCACTCAACTGCGCGGGGCGTTGCAAAGATAATTTATACCACCGATGATATGTCTATATTGAATAGAGTCACTTTTGTGCCATGCTGCGTCAGGGGCCGCTGCTTTTCTACATTAACACTAATTAACCCTAAATGATGGTCACGAAATTCATATTGGCTTAGTTATTGCCTGATCAATAACTGATGTTAAGCCGAATAAAATACATGGGTCATTAGCCAGCAGTAACATTCATACTACAATTTTTAGCTTTTGACTTTTCCCATTTGACTTAACATTATGACCATATAAGGGGATTTTTAATTAATTTTGTCGGTTATTACAATGGAAGAAATAGCAGCAGGGCCATTACTCAGCCAGATAAATACACCCGCAGACCTGAAAAAGCTGGACAAAAGCCAGCTGAAACAGGTGTGTGATGAGTTGCGGCAGTTTATAGTAGACTGTGTGAGTGTGCATGGCGGTCACTTCGGTGCCAGCCTGGGTGTGGTGGAGCTTACGGTTGCCTTGCACTATGTATTCAATACGCCGGATGACCAGCTGGTTTGGGACGTAGGCCACCAGGCTTACGGACACAAAATACTCACGGGCAGGCGCAGTGTATTTCACACCAACCGCAAATATGGCGGCATCAGCGGATTTCCTAAGCGCAGCGAGAGCGAGTACGATACCTTCGGGGTGGGGCACTCCTCTACTTCTATATCTGCGGCGCTGGGTATGGCTATAGCTTCTAAATATAAAGGAGAAGAGCACCGCCGGCACATAGCTGTAATAGGTGATGGTGCTATGACTGCAGGTCTGCCCTTTGAAGCGCTGAACCATGCAGGCGTGAGCAATGCAAATGTGCTCATTATCCTCAATGATAATAATATGTCCATAGACCCCAATGTAGGGGCACTAAAGGAATACCTTACAGACATCACTACTTCCCAGTCTTATAATCGTTTCCGCGATGATGTGTGGAAAGTGCTGGGCAAACTACCAACGAAAGATTTTCAACGCCTGGCATCTAAAATAGAAGCCGGTCTCAAAGGTGTGGTATCTAAGAGCAGCAACCTGTTTGAAGCATTAGGGCTCCGCTACTTTGGCCCTATAGACGGGCACAATGTGCTGAAACTGGCCGAAACACTGAAAGGCCTCAATGATATACCCGGCCCCAAGCTGCTGCACATAAAAACGGTGAAGGGCAAGGGCTATGACCTGGCTGAAAAAGACCAGACCCTGTGGCATGCGCCCGGCACATTTGATAAGATCACAGGCAAGATCAATAAAAAGATAATTACAGTTCCGGAGCCTCCTAAGTACCAGGATGTGTTTGGGCATACGATAGTAGAGCTGGCCGAGAAAAACCCGCTGATAATGGGCATTACCCCCGCTATGCCATCCGGCTGCTCGCTTAAGATTATGATGGATGCCATGCCAGACCGCGCTATAGACGTGGGCATAGCTGAGCAGCATGCCGTGACGCTGAGTGCAGGTATGGCTACGCAGGGACTGAAGGTATTCTGCAACATATACAGCAGTTTCATGCAGCGTGCTTATGATATGGTGATACACGATGTAGCTATTCAGAAGCTGCCGGTGGTGTTCTGCCTCGACAGGGCGGGGCTGGTGGGTGATGATGGGCCTACGCACCATGGCGCCTACGACCTGGCATACATGCGCTGTATACCCAATATGATAGTGGCTGCCCCAATGAATGAAGCCGAGCTGCGCAACATGATGTATACGGCCCAGCTACCTGAAACCGATGCGCCCTATTCCATACGCTACCCACGCGGACAAGGTGTGATGCCACAGTGGCGTACACCGTTTGAAAAAATAGAGCACGGTACGGGCCGCAAAATAAGCGATGGGCAGGAAGTGGCTATTCTTACCATTGGCCATCCCGGTAACTTTGCTGTGGCCGCCTGCAAGATGCTGGCAGAAGAAGATCTATATCCTGCCCACTACGATATGCGCTTTGTAAAGCCACTTGATGAGGCAATGCTGCACGAAATAGCGCATAGCTATAACAAGATCATTACTGTAGAGGACGGCACCGTGGTTGGCGGGTTTGGCAGCGCTGTACTGGAATTTATGGCCGCCAACAACTACACCCCTGAAGTAAAGATACTGGGCATACCCGACCATTTTGTAGAGCATGGCAAGCCGGAAGAGCTGCACCGCGAATGTGGCTACGATGCCAAAGCCATAGCTGATGCTGTGCGCGAGATAGCTGGTGTAAAAATATTTGCTGGTAATCTTGTATAAAAGTTGGGATGCATTTACTAGCCGTCATTAGTCATTATAGACTACTATGGTCCATGGCAGTATTCCCTTCATAAGACCATATATACTCAAAAAAAATGCCCCACACCGCGGTATGGGGCATTAACAACAAATCAATCAACACCTCCGTTTTCCTAGCCCGGAGGTGGCTAGAACATTAATCGTGTGAATAAACAATAACATCAGTTATCACATCGCCTGATATGGTTACTGTGCTGGTGCTTTGTGCATCGATCCTGGAATTTGGCGGCAGTGCCAAAGCAGTATATATAGGATCAGAAAGCTTGTAAGGTGCATCAAAATTATAATGCCCTGACGGATCAGTAAAGTAGCGAACCTGGTCTGGTTGCTTAGCCGTGAGTGCTGCCTTGCTGAAAGTAAGCGTCAAGGTTTTCTTATCAGCAGATACTTCCATTTTCACAGGTATCGCATCTGCAGCAGCAGAGGCAGCAGAGGCAGATGTTTTGCAAATACCTTTCCCAATACATCCGCCACCACCAGTCTGAGGTTGCCCGAATGTAACGCTGGGAGAAATAGAGAGTGCGGAGACTACCACGCCGCCGCTACCTACCTTCGTAGCAGTAGCTGCTGTCTGGGTGGACGCATTGTTACCACAACCGGCGAAAGCAACGCTTGCGAATAAGGCGCATAGAGATAAAACACTGTTCGTGATCTTTAACATTTCAATATTGTTTTTAGTAGGTTAACGGATATATTTCTTGAAGTTTCGTACTTTGGTAACAAGGTATAATAAATTCTTATTTTTACGTAGTTTAATTTCTGAATTTTCCACAATGAAGCCCGGGATTTGCCGTCTTTCAAAGCTGAATTTTTCCACGTGGTCGTTACTTATAATTATACTTATACCATTCAGGATTTCCGCTCAAAATAATAGCTATTATTTAGACTCATTTCAGACAGCCTTAACCAAAGCAACAGATTCTCAGAAAATAAGAATTGTCACAAAACACATGGTTGCTTTATTGGATTGCAAAGATTCTATCAGAAAAATACATCTTGTAGAAGACGCAAAAAAGCAGGCTGAAAAAATAAATTGGTATTTAGAAATAGCTAATGCTAATAGAGCTTTGGGCGATGTCTACTTTAACTGTATGCATAATTACCCAAAAGCTTTCGAATATTTTCAGGAGAATGTTATTCTCGCTCAGAAAAATAATGATGATATAACTGAATCTGGTGCCCTCGAAACTATTGCTACCCGATATCAAAGATTGTCTTTACATGCTAAAGCTCTCAGCTATTTTAATGCGGCTTTGGCATTAAATCCCGATGCTAACATTAAAATGGGGGTGTTGGGAAATATGGGGGTGACTTATACAAACATTGGCGACTTTACTCATGCTTTATCCTGCTATACTAATTCGTTGACAATTTTAGACAGCTTACTTCGGTCAAAAAAAGTTAATGACATACAGGACACATTCCAGATGGCAGGTTTATTACTTAACATCGGGGATATCTACCTATCAATGTCTCAACCTGATAAATCTTTTGAAACCTATACCAAGGTGCTGAAAATTGGAGACAAGCTGAACGATAAATTTGTCCAGGTAATGAGCTTGTCGGGTATTGGGAGAGCGTTGCTGGTAAAAAAGGAGTATAACCGGGCAATTGAATATTTTTCGAACGCATTGCATGACTGCGACAGTATTGGAAATAAAAAGGAAAAGGGTAAAATGCTGTCAGAGCTGGCCGGTGCCTATCTAAGTGCAGGAGAGCTTGATAAAGCGCTGGACTGTGCCGAGAACGCAGTGAAGCTAAGCGAGCTGCACGGTCAAAATGATGAGCTGCCAAAAGCCAATACCGCATTAGGTATGGTCTACCTAAAACGTAATCAGTATCGTCGTGCAGTTTCCTATCTGCAAAAAGCTGTGAACTTCAGTCAGAAAGCTGGCTTGCTGGATGCCGAAAAAGATGCATGGCAGAACCTTAGTGCAGCCTATAAGAAAATGGGCGATCCGGCGAATGCACTGGATGCTTATACTCACTATATTTCGATCCGCGATAGCCTGTATAGTATTAAGACGGCCAATGATCTTACCCGTATAGACCTCCAATACTCATTCGACAAAAAGCAATTAGAAGACACTGCCATATACAATGAAAAAATACAAAGGCAGCGTATTTTCACCTATGCCAGTTTTGGTGGTGCGGCACTGGTGTTATTGCTGTCCTTTTTCATGTACAAAAACTATAACACACAAAAAAAGTACAATGCGCTGCTAAAAAAGGAACAGGAACGACAACTCGCGCATATATCTGCCCAGGACACAGTACTTAGCGATATAGCTCATATACAGTCACACTTCGTGCGAGGCCCAATAGCTACCATCATAGGCCTGATGCAATTCTATAATCACGAAGAACCTGCTGACCCAATGAATAAAGAAATAGTGGAAGGGGTAAACGTATCCATTGAAAAACTGGACAACGTAGTAAAAGACCTGGTAGCTAAAGAAAACAAGCTGCGCCGCGAATCTAAATCATAAAGCCGTAGCGATCTGAGTTCGTTGCGCCTCCCTCTTTTTAGCCCAACCTGCCCGAAGGGCGGCATCAAAACTAGCAATACGTACATAAGTTTTTCGTGTTGGGGCGCATCATATTGCTAGTTAAATTTGTGGTAGAAGTCAACCTTCTGCAAGTTTTTCCTGGAAATCCTGACCACACATGTTTCCGAAAATGTGTTAGTGTTAAATGGTCTTTTTGGATGTGAATGGGGTGTGATGGGGTAAAATGGGAAATTTTATTAAATGATAATATGAATGCTCAATGCAATGTAAACCAGTAGCTTAGCATCTCCCATTCCCTAAATAAAATGCCCCATAGTAGCGAATAAAATATTTAGAATAACTAGGGCATTTGTCAATAACGCGCACAACTGCATCTCCTTTTTCAATAACTTACATATTATCACTCAGGCCTCGGTATGATTTTTAGTATGCTATTTATAAACTCAAGATTGTGGCCAAGATAATTGCTATATCCACCGAAGTACCAGCGTATAAGCATACGCAGGGCCGGTTATTAGAGTTCATGGAAGGGGCATATGGTGGCGGAGAAAAGGAGAACAGGATATTAAAATACTTATACACGCATAGTGGTATAGATACACGGTACTCTGTGATCCCCGATTTCGCGCTGCCGGTAAATGAATGGGAATTTTTCCCACGCTCAAAGGACCTTGAACCATTCCCGAATATTGACCACCGGCAGATGTGGTTTAAAAAAAATGCGTTGCCATTGTCGCTGAAATCGGCGAACGATTGTATAGATGGTGTAATAGACCGTAAAGAGATCACACACCTGATAACAGTAAGCTGCACAGGTATGAGCGCTCCCGGTCTGGAGCTGGAGCTTATGGAGGCTATGGGTCTCAACTCAAATACTTCACGTACTGCCATCAACTTTATGGGCTGCTATGCCGCTATTCACGGTCTCAAGATGGCCAATGACATTGCGAATGCACAGCCATCTTCTAAGGTGTTAGTCGTTTGCACAGAGTTGTGCAGCCTTCATTTTCAGAAGACCTTTACTACCGATTCCATTACGGCACCACTTATGTTTGGTGATGGCTCCGCTGCAGTGTTAGTAACCGGTGATAGTGACAGTCATAAAGGGATAAGGCTGGATAGTTTCTATTCTGAAGTGCTCAAGGATGCGAAGGATGAGATGTCGTGGAATCTCTCTTCGAGCGGATTTATAATGACACTCTCTGCCGATGTGCCCGAATTGTTCAGAGCAGATATAGGTCCGCTTAAAGAGCGGGCAATAGAAAAAGCAGGACTTACCCCAGAGGCAATAAAGTACTACTGTATTCACCCGGGCGGCAAGCGAATACTTGAGGCGCTTAGTAAGGGCCTGTCCCTTACCGCTGAAGATCTTGCTGCATCTTATAAGATACTCAAGGAGTATGGTAATATGTCCTCAGCCACTGTGCTCTTCGTGCTGAAGGAAATGTGGCCTAAGTTAATGGCAGAGCCGGGTGCGCATATTTTTTCAGCTGCATTTGGTCCCGGCCTCACCATGGAGAGTGCTATAATGACCGTACTATGAGCCTGAAATCAAGGTCGCACGAAAAAGAGCTGCTGGACGATGACCATATTCCGTTTGCCGATCTTTTAGTGAATCTTGCTGAGCTCAAAATGGTGAATGCGCTGCTGGGAGGGCATAAAGTAACGTGCAGGGGCATTGATTTTTTCTTGGATAAATTACAGGGTGCGCAGTCGCTATCCATAGCTGAAATAGGCTGCGGTGGCGGTGATAATCTTTTTGCGATAGAGCGATACCTCGATGGGAAAAAACAACCGTTTACACTAACCGGCATTGACGTGAAACCGGAGTGTATCAAGTATGCGCAGGCCAGCTCAGGGTCAGGCATTTCATGGATATGCAGCGACTACCGCACTGTGGAATGGCCAGGAGAAAAACCGGACATTATTTTCTCTTCCCTCTTCTGCCACCATTTTACTGATGAGGAACTTATCATCCAGTTGCAATGGTTAAAAGAAAACAGCAGGATGGGTTTTTTTATAAACGACCTGCACCGCCACCCCGTTGCTTATCATTCTATAAAACTTATCTCCCGTATTTTTTCGCGTTCTTACCTGCTTCGCAACGACGCGCCGCTTTCGGTGAAGCGGGCATTTATAAAAAGTGACTGGACTAAAATATTATCAGGTGCCGGCATACAGCAATATGCATTAAACTGGCGCTGGGCATTCCGTTATCTTATTTGTGTGCATAATGAGTAGTAGTGATAGCAAATATGATGTAGTGATAGTAGGTGGTGGCCTGGCAGGCCTTGCTGCTGCTATACTACTGGCAAAACAGCAGCATAAGGTGCTGCTGCTGGAGAAGGAAAACTACCCCAGGCACAAAGTATGCGGCGAATATATAAGCATGGAGAGCAAACCCTTTCTGCTAAGCCTGGGCGTGCCGCTAGATTATATGCACCTGCCGGTGATCAGTAAGCTGCAGGTGACTGATGCGCGGGGTAATGAAGTGAATGCATCATTGCCACAGGGTGGTTTTGGCATAAGCCGCTTCAAGCTGGATGCACTGCTGGCAGACCTGGCACAAAAGGCCGGCGCTAAAGTACTTACCAGCACCAAGGTTGACAATGTGGAATGGCTGAATGATTCATTTGCAGTAACCACCCGCGACCAGGTATATACTGCCCGTATGGTGTGCGGTGCATGGGGCAAACGCAGTAATATAGATGTGAAATGGCAGCGCCCCTTCATAAAAGAAAAGAATGCCGCACTCAGCAACTATATTGCTGTGAAGTACCACATTAATTATCCATGGCCGGCAGATACTGTAGGGCTGCACAACTTCAACAACGGTTATTGTGGTATCTCGCAGGTAGAGGACGACAGGACATGCATGTGCTACCTGACCACCGCAGCTAACCTGCGTAACAGCGGCAACGATCTTAAAAAGCTGGAGCAGGATGTACTGGTAAAAAACCGGTGGCTGAACCATGTATTCAGTGATGCCACTTTCCTTTACCAGTCGCCGGTAACCATATCCCAGATCAGCTTTGAGCGCAAATCCCAGGTGGAAGATCATGTACTATTGCTGGGCGATGCTGCGGGCATGATAACTCCCTTATGCGGTAATGGCATGAGCATGGCCCTTCATGCAGCCAAGCTGGCTTCGGGGCTTATAAATGATTTTTTACTGGGCAGCAGCACACGCAGCCATACGGAGCAAGCCTATATGGCTGCGTGGAAAAGCCGCTTCTCGCGCAGGCTTACTTTGGGCCGGGTGATTCAAAGTAATTTCGGCAAAGACCACATTACTGCTATGTTCCTGAAAACAGCTAATGCGCTGCCTTTTGTAAAGAAGGCGCTCATAAGCGGTGCGGCAGGTAAGCCATTTTAGCTACTACCTGCAGCAATGCGCCCTTTCGCGAAACAGCTGTTTTTCTTCGTCAGTCATATTCTGCCACTGCCCGAACATCTGTTTCTTACCCTGCCAGCGATGAGCATGCCGCCCTTTAAAGCCGCTGAAAAGTATCTTGCAGAGCAACAATATGCCCGCCGCCTGCCATATAGTTATAGCGCCTACGTGCAGTACTCCGGGTAAAATATGGTTCCATAAAAACATAACCGCACCACTAAAGGCAAAAAGACCAAGGATGCCAAAGGCGATAACGAAAGGTATTTTCTTAACACATCTCTTTTTCATAAGGTAAATTTTTACCAAAGCTACACCCGCCCCCATCAGGAGGTAAGCCGTTTTCGGTAACGGGTAGCGGAATGTCGGTGAATACAGGCGCAGGGGTGGCGATCAGAACTTAGGGCAGACTTTTTTCTTTTCTAATCCCTTGTTGGAGTAGTCGCCCATTATGAACAGCGTTACTTCATAACCACCATCCATTTTGCTCGCTTCCTGCAGTGTTGAGTTGTTTACATCGTAACTCACGCCCAGTGCCATGCTTTTGTACTTTAGCTTTAGTACCGGTATTATAGCATCGTTAACTCGGTAAAATGCCCCTGCTGCCAGAGTGAATCGAGGGTCAAGGCCATTCGTTGCGGCGGTCCAGTTAATGAGTCCACCCACCATTACTTCGGAGTATGCACCCTGCAGCGCGTAGTTGCCCTGTGCCTGCACAGATAAGTTTTCGGAGAGCGCTCCGCTCAGGCCCACGTTCAGGTTCCAGCGCATATTTTGTTTCAGCGATGGTATCTGGTAATAGGAGAAGTTAGGTTGCGTAAAGTGGTAACCGGCGAAGCCTATAATAAGCGTGAAATTTTTATCCCTCCCCGTACAGGTGTTGAAATTGACGCCTGCACCAAGATCCCAGAGATTCATTTTCGCATTCGGAAAACCTTCAAGGCTGGGATTGCCGGAGTTAAAATGCCCGTTCTGGTACTGGTTATTCACCGTTACTTTAGAGGGATCGAAACTATACTGCAAATACCCGCCTGTAAAGCCTACTGACAGGTAAGAATTATGTTCCGGGTCTACACATTTGTTGAAATTTATGGCCGGGTATGCGCCGGTTATTTTCTGGTCTATGCTTCCGGCTTTGTCGGCGTATGCAAGCAGTCCGAAGCTTAAGAAGTCATCACTGACCCTCGATATCGCTATGCGGGTTTCAGCTGTGCCCAGCACGGTAACATACGGGTTGCTGATGCTGCTCCACTGGCTGCGGTAGTACACACCAAACTTATAGTCGTCAGAAAAAACACCGGTAAGAGCAGGGTTGCGCAATATGGAGGTTTCGTAAAATTGTGAAAAGTGTATATCTGCCTGTGCGAAGGTGGATAATGGCAACAAAATAAAAGCAGCCAGAAGAATGGCGGGGAAAACGCCAACACCTTTACCCCATGACTTTCTATTTTCGTTTATCATGCTGCGTTCTTTACCTCACGATGGTAACATCGCCTTTAACAAATAATGGTTCACCTGTTTCGCATATAGCATCTATTACGTACACATATACATCAGCGCGCGGGGTAGCGGAGCCAAAGCTGCCGTCCCAGGCGTTGCTTTCATCATTCAATTGAATGTTATCACGTTCAAAAAGCAACTCTCCCCAGCGGTTATAAATGCGGAATGATTTTACACTGCTCACACCTGTTCCGCGAGGGTAGAATACGTCGTTCTGACCATCGCCATTTGGTGTAAATGTATTGGGTATAAACAACTGGCTCGTGCTGCAATAAAGGTGTATAGTTACCGAATCTGCGTTCTTACAGCCGTGCTCTGAAGCAACCTCTGCAGTATAAGTGGTAGTTACCGACATGCTGGCTACGGGATCATAACAGGTGTCGCAGCTAAGAGTAGTTGAGGGCGTCCATAGCAGCGTGGCTATGTTCCTGCCCGTGGCCTGTAGTTGTGCCGTGGACCCTGCAAGTAGGGTCTGGTCTGGCCCCGCATCAATAGTAGGTATAGGGTAGATAGTGACGGTGACGTAATTGACACTCTCTGTGCAGCCGCCTAAACGGGCCACTACAGTATAGGTAGTTGTAACCGCCGGATTGGCATAGGGATTAGCTATGGTGCTGCTGCTCAGCCCTGTGGCGGGTATCCAGGTGAAATTAGTAGCGCCTTCGCAGTGAATCTGCACTGATGTGCCAAAGCACACCGCTGTATCACCCCAAGATGTACTCGTGGTCGTGGTTCTGAGAGAAACAGTTACGGTATCACTGGCCTGGCAGCCATTTGTATCCACCCCGGTAACAGTATATGTGGTTTGAGTAACCGGTGCGGCAAATGTGTTTTCACATGCCGTGCAGCTAAGCGTTGTTCCGGCCGCCCAGGTATAGCTCACTCCGCCATAGCCTACCAGGGTTGCCGCATCTCCCACGCATATGGTTGTATCAGGGCTTGCATGTATTATGGGCGGGGGGTAAACTATTACCGTTCCGCTGGCAGTGGCGGTGCATCCCCATGCGTCTGTTGCCACGAGGCTTACTGTATAAGTGCCGGGAGCGCTATAAATATAGGAAGGTGAGCTCACTGAACTTGTGCCGCCATCAAACGACCATAACCAATTGTTGACAATGCTCCAATAGCTTCTGGAGGTATCAACAAAATGGAATGTTCCACTTTGACAAACAGGTTCCGGCATTGTAGTAAAGCCGGTTACTACTGCATCTACTTTTATAGTGTCCACGCCACGACTGGAATTCTGGCAGCCGGAATTATCGCTCAATATCAGCTTGGGCACATAGCCGCCCGGAATAGTGTAGGTATGCACTGTATCTTTTGTAGATGAAGCGCTGCTCGTCGATCCGTCGCCAAAGTCCCAGATTATGCTGGGCACATTTGTTATGTCGGCATGAAAGTTAACCGTAAGCGGCGCACAACCGGTATCCGGATCGTAGGTGAAAGCGCCCGCATAGCCATAGAGGTTAAGTGGATGGATCACCGTGTCTTTGCAGCCATACACATCAGTAGCCACCAGTGTTACATTGTAATAACCAGAAGTGATGTAAAGATCGCTGGGTGAAAATGTTGTGGAGAAATTTCCGTCACCGAATATCCAGTTACAGGAGGTGGCGCCGGTCGTTAAGTTGGTGAAAGTAACGGACAAGGGTGCGCATATGGAAAAAGTGTCCGACATGGTGAATGCAGCATGTGGCTGTGTTATTACTATCCATCCCGCATAAGAAATAGTGTCTGTGCAGCCATGCGTATCATATACGATCAGTTTCACAGGGAAGCTGCCCGATGTGGTGTACACATGTGCCGGAGACACAGCGGTAGAGGTAGTGCCATCGCCAAATACCCACAAGCTGCTTACCATGCCGGTAGAGGTATTTGTAAAGAATACGCTGTCATAAGCGCAGGGATGAACATTGCTGATATTGAAAGAAGCGTGCGGCTTGTAGACATTTATCAGCGCGGGTATCAGCAATGTGTCTTTGCACCCTATGTTATCTGTAACGATCTCCTGCACATCAAATATGCCGGTAACTGTATAGGTATGTGAGGTTATTGTGGTGCCGCTTATGCCGGTTGCTCCATCTCCAAAAGTCCACTCAAAATTCGTTAGCCAAACTCCAGGGGCATCGGTACTATGGTCGGTAAACGTTACCATGAGCGGCCAGCAGCCCGATGCCGGTGCAACACTAAAATTAGCAACCGGTTTGGCCACTGTAATATAGTTGGTCTTTGTGAACGTGTCCAGGCAAAGATGGCTGTCTCTTATTACCAGCATTATCGTATACAACCCTGTTGCATGGAATGTATCTGTATAGATCTTGCCTGTATCATTGTCGCGAAGCACGCCATTCCGGTACCAGAAATATGCTGCTGCAGTATCACCGGTAATTACGGGAGTAAATGTTGCCCAGCCATCTAAGCAAATGGTGGTATCATCTGCATAAAAGTTCATTACCGGTCGTCGCAGGTCTATAGGTAATAATGCAGTGTCGCGGCATCCGCTGGCAGTATTAAATGTAGTGAGGGTTACCGTGTATGTGCCAAGTGAGGGGTAGTCATGCGTAGGGTTGTTAAGGGTAGATGTAGCGCCATCGCCAAATATCCACAAGTGGTTGTTATCGCCTAGCGAGTAATCAAAAAAGTGAATTTCATTACGGGGATTGCAGGCATAAACATCGCCAATAAAAGCGCTTGGTGAATCTACGATTATAGGTATCGGGCCCTGGAAGGTATCCGGACAACCATTGTTATAGGCAATTAGTGTTACCGTAAAGGTACCCGGCACAGAAAACTCTTCAGATGGATTGGTACCAATGCTGTGAGAACCATCGCCGAATATCCAGAAATAATTGGTGGCACCGGTAGAGGTATTGGTAAAAATTACCGACTTGCCGGCACAAATATGTGTAGGCGCTGCGGTAAATGCGGCAACGGGAGGTGTGCCTACCATTACTTCGAGCCGGGCACTATCTACGCAGCCATTGGCAGTAACAATCCGCACTTTGCAGTAGTAGATACCAGCTGCAGTGTAGGTATGCACTACGGATACAGGCCCGGATACCGGGGGTGTACCATCACCATAGGTCCAGGTATAGGAGGCTATGCCAAACGGATAAGGGTGATATGACGTAGAGTCAGGAACGGTTGTCCACACGTGGCAGTTGAAGTTAACCGTGAGTGGCACACAGCCGGCAGAAATGGTATCGTGGTTTATGTCTATGCGGATGTTGTAAAGGGTGAGCACCTGCCTGATGGTATCTTTGCATCCTATGCTGCTTGTCACTATCATCCACACTGTATCAATTCCATTATTCGCATAGGTATGCGTAGTGCTGCTGCCGCTGGCAGATCCGCCATCACCGAATTTCCATGCTGCTGTAGCACCAGCTGGCAGGGTGCCGGTGAACGTTATCATGGCCGGCGCAGGGCAGGAGTTGGTCGGAGACATGGTAAAACTGGCGGCCGGCCCGGGCGTAATAGTTATGGGATGGTAAATGGTATCATGGCATGGACCATTGCTTACGACCAGCTGTACATTATACGTGCCGGCTGTTGTATAGGTATGAACACCGAGGATGGACATAGAGGAACCTCCATCGCCATAGTACCAGGTGCTACCCGTAGTTGTAGAGCTGGTATTGGTAAAGACGACAGACGCGCCAAGGCAGGCAGATGCAGGGCCGGTGAAGCCAGCCGCTATATTGCCGACATATATATAAGCGGGATGCACCAGGCTGTCCTTGCATCCATTACCATCGGTAACGATTAGCTTTACGGTGTAGGTGCCGGGAGAAGTATAAGTATGCGTAGGACTGCCAGCGCCGGATGTGCTGCCATCGCCAAAGGACCACTGATATGCGAGCGTGCCCGTACCGGTGCTTAGATTGGTAAAAGTAACAGTAGCCGGCGCCTTACACAGATAAGTGGCGCTGGCCGTGAAAGACGGGACTGCCGGTGTAAACACATGGATATAGGCAGTCTTGGTCAGTGAGCTCTGGCAGCCTTGCGCATTTGTCGCCGCCAGCGTAATGTTATAATCACCGCCCGCTGCGAACGCATGGGTGGGTGTAGTTGCAGTACTGGAACCACCATCTCCAAAGTTCCACATGTAAGTCATAGGTCCGGCAACGCCGGCCGTAGATGTGCTGGTGAATGTGACCGGCGCACCAGGGCAAACTGAAAGCTGGTCAGCGCTGAAGCTAACCGCCGGTACGGGGTAAACAGTTATGACGAGTGTATGCGTATTAGCCGATGAACCGTTTGAGGCAGTCAGGGTAACCGTGTATGTGCCGGCCGCCAGATAACTGGTTGAGGCGTCCGTACTGGAAGCTACTGTACTGTTTCCCAGGTTCCAGCTATAGCTGGTGGCCCCGCTTGAAGTGTTGGTAAAGTGCACCACAAGGGGTGCACAGCCCGACGTATAATCGGCAATAAAGTTCGCAACCTGCCCCTTAACAGAGAATCCTGAAACAAACAGAAAAAGAAACACCAGTAGAAGGCGGGTGCGAGTCTTCATGGCAAAGTAGGTGTGTGGTAACCCCGAAGGATACTTAAGTTAATAATTCTTTGTTAAAATAGACGTATGTTTTATGCAAAACGTTGGGATTAATAATTAAAAAGTGGTTTTCGCCCGTGTTCCCGCATTGTGCAATTAATATATCTTTGCCAAACTATGGCATCCTTGCAGGAGCAAATACAGACCTACGAAGTAGAAATAAAGGCGTTTAGCCCGGCTGACGCAACTGACCTCGAAAATTTCCGCATCCGTTTTCTGGGAACTAAAGGCATTGTAAAACAGCTGTCCGGGGAAATGAAGAGTGTTCCCCCCGAGCTTCGGAAAGAAGCCGGGCAATTGCTTAATGCATTTAAGCAGTTAGCGGAGGAGAAATTCGAATCGTTTAAGGAACAATACCAGTCTGGTCAGAGCAAAGGACCAGCCGTGGATATAACGTTGCCTGGCACACCGCTCCCCATTGGCACCCGCCACCCGTTGCGGATCGTTGAAAATGAGATGGTTTCTATATTTGAGAAGCTTGGTTTTAGTGTAGCTACTGGCCCTGAGATAGAGGATGACTGGCACAACTTTACCTCGCTCAACATGCCGGACCATCACCCTGCACGCGATATGCAGGATACATTTTACGTATCTCAAAACCCGGACTGGGTTTTAAGGACACATACCTCATCTGTGCAGGCACGCATCCTGGAAACACAGCCATTGCCGGTACGGGTTATTTGCCCCGGCAGGGTTTACAGGAATGAAACTATATCGGCGCGTGCCCATTGTTTCTTTCACCAGTGCGAAGGTTTGTATGTCGACAAGAACGTTTCTTTCGCCGATCTGAAACAGACGCTGTATTATTTTGTTACAGAAATGTTTGGTGCAGATACTAAAGTACGTTTCCGCCCGTCATACTTCCCGTTTACAGAGCCAAGTGCCGAGATGGATATCTCCTGCACGGTGTGCGGCGGTAAAGGCTGTAACCTATGTAAGCATACCGGCTGGGTAGAGATACTTGGTTGCGGCATGGTACATCCCAACATGCTGCGCAATTTCGGTATTGACCCCGATGTTTATACCGGATTCGCATTTGGTATGGGTGTGGAGCGCATTACGCAGATAAAGTTCCAGGTTAATGACCTGAGGCTTTACTCGCAGAATGATGTGCGGTTTTTGCGACAGTTCCAGGCGTTGTAGCAAATAAGGCAAAAGTTAAAAGTCAAAACCCAAAGGTTGCCCGTGGCTGAGGAAATCAAGCATCGCTGTTACAAATTTTCTATTGAAACCATTAGGTTTTTAAGAGATAGAAAATGGGATGGATTCAGTTCAATTGCTGCGAAACAATTGCTGCGTTCGGCAATGTCTGTTGGCGCAAATGTAATTGAAGCAAAAAACAGTTCTTCAAGAATTGAATTTAAACGTTACTACGAAATCGCACTGAAATCTTGTAACGAGACAAAATATTGGCTGTGCATAATAAGAGATGGCTTTGAAATAAAAGAAGAGGGATTAAAAGATTTATTGGGCGAGGCAAATGAAGTTTCCAGGATTCTCGCAAAATCCATCATTTCTTTAAAGACAAAAAAGTAAAGCATATTTTTTACATGGTGCGCTACTTTTGGGTTTTGACTTTTAACTTTTGACTTAATAATGATTCTTGTTACAGGCGCAAGCGGTTTTCTTGGTCAGCATCTTGTCCGGCATTTGTCTGGTCAGGGTGTGAAGGTGCGTGCGCTGTACAACAGCCATCCACCATCACAAGATCTTAAGCAACTTCAGGGTGTAGAGTGGGTAAAATGTGATCTGCTGGACATATTTGCTGTGGAGGAAGTAATGACCGGTATTGATGATATCTATCATTGTGCAGCTATTGTATCGTTCGATCCGCGCAGGCATTCGGAGATGCTGCATTTTAATCCAAACAGTACGACCAATATCGTGAACCAGGCACTGGAGCAGGGTATCAGGAAACTGGTGCATGTAAGCTCTGTGGCGGCTTTGGGGAGAACGGGCAGCTCACAAAAGGAAATAAATGAGGAATCTGAATGGGAAAACAGCAAGTACAATTCAGCGTATGGAATGAGTAAATACCTTGCTGAGATGGAGGTTTGGCGCGGAATAGGCGAAGGACTTAATGCTGTGATCGTAAACCCAGGTATCGTACTGGGGGCAGGTACAGGTCACGACCTTTCGGCACAGCTCATGAAAATAGCCGACCGCAACTTCCCGTTTTATTCAAAAGGTGCAAGCTCGTGGGTAGATGCAACCGATGTGGTGAGAGCTATGACGGCGCTAATGACCTCTGAAACCGAAGGGGAGCGTTTTATTGTGAGTGCCGGCAACTTTTCTTATAAGGAGGTCTTTACGCTTATAGCCAATGCACTGGGCAGAAAGCCACCGCGCTTTGCTGCAAACTCTTTGATCACCGGCATTGGCTGGCGTATCAGCCGGCTGTTGCGCTTATTCGGTATCAACACTTTTATTACCAGGGAGACAGCTATCAATGCAAATACGGTATCCAGATACAACAACGAAAAACTAATTAATTCGTTGCCTGCATTCGCTTATACACAGCTTTCGGACACCATAGAATTGATGGCACGGTCTTTTCAGGAGAGTAACAAGAGGAAATAATTTTTTTTCTTTATTTACGAAAACAGTTGTAAACTTGCAGCAAGGAAACGGTATTTGTTCCAACCTTTTATCAGTTTATCTGAAAGTTCCCGAATAATATTTCAAAGTTATTTTCAAGCTAAACAACATTTCTTTTTTTTATCAAATAATTATTTAGAAAAATCTTAAGCATGCCTTACGACATTTTGCAATTAAATGATATGCTCGTTCCTGAGCTATTAGACGTAGCAGACTCATTAAAAATACAAAACGCCCAATCCCTTGACAAAAAAGCATTAGTAACTAAAATACTGGAAGTGCAGGCCGGAGGTGAAGAAGAACCTAAGAAGAAACGTGGTCGCAAGCCTAAAGAAGAAACTACAACCCCGGCAGCTGCTGCCGCTGCACCTGCAGCACCTGTGATGGAAGCTGCACCAGCGGCAACTACACCGCCACTCCCTACACCAACAACCGCACCAACCCCGAGGACAGAAACACCCGAAGCAGAGGGAGGCGACAAAAAGCGCCGCCAACGCAAGCCTAAAGAAGAATATGCACCGGATGCAATGCCCAAAGCATTTGAGCCCGAGCAGCAACAGATACAAAGAACAGAGATCAAGAAGGAGAGCCTTGCACAGGAAAGCAGGGACGCTGCAAACTCGCAGACAAGTACGCCGGAAGGTGGCAATGGTATCACCATGCCTACCGAATCTCCGGAAGTGCAGCCGGCCGAAGCCGAAACGCCAAAACCAGAGCCACGGCCTAATCAGCCATTCAACCGGCCACAGCGCCGTGAAGAGAAACCCCAGAGCAATTTCAACCTGGAGTTTGAAGGTGTAGTGGCCAGTGAAGGGGTGCTGGAAATGATGCCTGATGGATATGGCTTCCTGCGCAGCAGCGATTATAACTATTTAAGCTCACCGGATGATATTTATGTATCACCATCACAGATAAAGCTTTTCGGACTAAAGACGGGTGATACCGTGAAAGGCAATGTGCGCCCACCAAAAGAAGGTGAAAAGTATTTTGCCCTTTTGAAGGTGGAGACGATAAACGGCAGGCTGCCCGATGAGATACGCGACCGCGTACCATTTGACTACCTGACGCCATTGTTCCCTTATGAAAAGCTGAACCTTACTACTACCGGCAGCAACTACAGTACCCGCATCATGGACCTTTTTACCCCAATAGGTAAGGGACAGCGCGGACTGATTGTGGCACAGCCTAAGACAGGTAAGACCATGCTGCTGAAAGAGGTGGCAAACGCAATAGCCGCTAATCACCCGGAGTGCTACCTGATGATAGTGCTGGTAGATGAGCGCCCCGAGGAAGTTACTGACATGCAGCGCAGCGTACGTGCAGAGGTAATCGCCTCTACATTTGATGAGCCTGCTGATAAGCACGTTAAGGTATCTACTATAGCACTGCAAAAGGCAAAACGCCTTGTAGAAGTAGGCCACGATGTGGTGATACTGCTTGACTCTATAACACGCCTGGCCCGCGCCCACAATACAGTAGCACCTGCAAGCGGTAAGGTACTGAGCGGTGGTGTAGAAGCAAATGCCATGCAAAAGCCAAAGCAATTCTTTGGTGCAGCCCGTAAGATAGAGAACGGAGGCTCACTCACCATACTCGCTACCGCACTTATAGATACCGGCTCGAAGATGGATGAGGTGATATTTGAAGAGTTCAAGGGTACCGGCAACATGGAGCTGCAGCTTGATCGTAAGCTTGCCAACAAGCGTATCTATCCTGCTATTGATATCACATCATCTTCAACACGCCGCGATGATCTGCTGCATGCTAAAGATGTACAGAGTAAGATGTGGCTGCTCCGCAACCATATCTCTGATATGAATACGGATGAGGCTATGCACTTCCTGCTGCAACAGATGAAGGGTACTAAGAGTAATGAGGAGTTCCTGGCAACAATGAATAAGTAATGCTTAGTTCGAACTATAGTGAAGCCCGGCATCTTTATCGATGCCGGGCTTTTTCGTTGGTGCCCGGTGTGAGGTGTTTCACCCAAAGTGCGCCGGGAGCGGGGCAGAGATCGCAAAGCCCATGCTGTTTTAAAAGTCTGCGTTGCAGCAATGTCATTAGTGCAATGTAAAAGGAGCCGCTCTTGCGAGCAGCCCCTTTCGTAGTTTCCATTGTTCTCCTGGTTATCTTTTTCCAGTCTTTTGCTCTTATCCTGTTCTAAGAATGTTAATGCGCTATTTCCTCTGGTTTATCTTCCATCTTGAAAGTCTTTTTAAGGCGGGCTTTTAACCTGAAGCTCAACAGGCACATTGCCGGTACTACAATAAGTGTCAGCGCTGTTGCAAATGTGAGGCCATAGATCATGGTCCATGCAAGCGGCGCCCAGAATGCTGTATTGTCACCACCAAAGTAGATATGCGGGTTGCCGGTGCTGAGTAATGAGTAGAAGTCAATATTCATGCCGGTGGCCAGTGGTATCAGGCCCAGTATGGCTGCAGTGGCAGTAAGTACCACCGGTGTCATACGTGTACGGCCTGATTCTATGATGGCATCGTACGGTGCCATGCCTTCTTTCAGCATCAGGTCCATGAACTCTACCAATAGTATGCCATTCCTAACCACTATACCACAAAGCGCCACTATACCAATACCGCTCATTACCATGGAGAATGTGTTGCCCGCAATAGCGTACCCCAGGAACACACCGATGATACTGAAGATCACCTCGCTGAGGATGATAACTGTGCGGCTAAGTGAATTGAACTGGAGTACCAGTATCAGGAATATGAGCATCAGCGAGGTGAGCATGGCGCCGCCAAGGAACCCACCTGTCTCTTTCTGGTCTTCCTGCTCACCAGCCATTTTTACGTTCACCCCCGGAGGTACGCGGAAATTGTCTATCTCCTTCTGTACCGCAGCTACCACGTCATTGCCTTTGCTCTGATATTCAGCCGTGAGGTTGGACGAAAGAATGATGATACGCTTCTGGTCTTTGCGCTTAATGCCACCGTAAGTATTTGTATAGCTAATGTTGGCGAACGCGCTGACTGGTACTTCGCGAATCTGGCCACCCATGCCCATATCTCGGTATACAATAGGCATATTGCGGAGGGCATCCACGTCTTTACGCTGTTCCTTCTCCAGGCGTATATAGATCGGATAGTCATCATTCGCATCACGGAAACGGGATATCTCTGTACCGAAGATAGCGCTACGCATATTGTATGCTATTGTCTGTGTAGAAATGCCTTCTTTGTCCATGCGCTCACGGTCAAGATTAAAGGTAATCTCGGGCTTGTTGGCCTGGAAGTCGCTGCGTATCTTTTCCACACCTGCCACCTGTTTGGCTTCGAGGAAGCGTTTCAGGTTATCTGAAGTACTGATCAGTGAATCGAGATTGTCGCCGGTTATTTCTATAGATATAGGTTTCTGTGTTGGCGGTCCGCCCGACTCTTTGTCCACGGTTATTTCTGCGCCCGGCACATTATTTACCACTGCCCTTATCTTGCTCAGATAATCCCATGTGGATATACCGTTGCGCTTTGCGTACTCTACAAAAGCCACAGTAACACGGCCCTTGTTAGGGAAATCACCTACTTCCCCGCTGCCCGGGTCTACTGCATTTACGGTTACGTTTGATATTACCGATTCTACAATCGGATTCCTTTTACCTGTTGCAGGGTCTATACCTAAGACCTTATTCACCCTGCCTTCCAGGTCTTTCATTACTTCATCTGTATGTGCTTGGTCGGTGCCTACTGGCAGGTTCAGGTATACATAAGCAAAGTTAGGATCGGCATCGGGGAACAGGGTAAAAGGAGGGTGGCGCATGATATAGCCGCCAATAGCCACTGGTAACAACAATATTGTACAAACCAAAATAAGCACAGGTCTTTTCAAAGCGCTTTTCAACACTCGAGTATACCAGTTCTGGAATGCAGGCCATGCTTTATTCTGGAATGTGTGTATCCATTTGGATAGCACGAATTTCTCAAGCAGGATGAACACATAAATGAACATAACAAAGTTGCCCGTGGCCCAAGATCTGCTTAGGTAGAACAGTGCAGCTATGGCCAGGAATATAACCAGCAGCACTTTATCGCGCTTGTTGAAACTTGGCTTGGTATTATCATGGTCGGTATGTGGTTTCATAAAGCTTACCGCGAATACCGGGTTAATGATATACGCAACCAGCAATGATGCAACAAGTGTGATGATAAGCGTGATAGGCAGGAAGAACATGAATTTACCTATTATGCTGTTCCAGAAAGCAAGCGGCACGAATGGCATGAGCGTGGTAGCAGTACCCGAAAGTACAGGCAGGAACACCTCACCGGTAGCCATTTTTGCCGCCTTTATTATGGGCACTTTGCCATTGTCGAAAATGCGGTGTGTATTCTCTATAACCACAATAGCATCATCGACCACTATCCCAAGTGCGAGCAGGAAGGAGAACAACACAATCATATTTAGTGTGAAACCGATAGTTGGTAACACCAGGAACGCGATAGCGCATGACAGTGGCACAGACATAGCCACGAAAAGGGCATTTGTTACACCCATGAAGAACATGAGTATCAGCGTTACCAGGATGAAGCCGATGATGATGGTATTGATAAGGTCATGCAGCGTATCCCTGGTGTTTTGCGACTGGTCACCGGTCACCACTATTTTCAGGTCCGCCGGCAAACCGTCTGATTTCATCTTCTTGATCGTTTCGGTAACATGGTCAGATGCGTCAATGAGGTTCTTTCCTTTTGCTTTAATAACATTAAGCGTGATCACATTCTTACCATCCAGGCGGGCAAAGCTCTTCTGCTCTGCGAAATCGTCTACAACATCCGCGATATCTTTCAAATAAATAGCGCTGCCTTTCTGGTTTTTTATAATCGTATTACCTATCTGGTCTGCCGTTTTGTACTCATTCTTTATGCTTAGTACGCGCTTCTGGTTGTTCATAGATATCTCACCGGCTGATGCAGAGAGATTCTCAGAGGCAATGGTATTCTGTATATCATAGAATGTGAGACCGGATGCCTGCATCTTGTACAGGTCTATATTTATCTGTATCTCGCGCTCAGGGCCGCCCACCATATCGGTACGTTTCACCTCTTTTATGGCCTCAATATTGTCCTTTACTTTATCGGCATATTTTTTCAAACGATTGAGGTCATAGTTGCCGGAGATGTTCACTGATAGTATGGGGAACTCCGACAAGTCGATATCCTTAACTTCAGGCTGATAAGGCAGGTTTTTTGGCAGATCCTGCTTAGCCTTGTCAACACCGTCCTTTACGTCCTGTTTTGCTTTGTCTATCTGAATATCGGGTGTGAACTCGACGATCACCACGGAATAGTCCTGGAATGAATTGCTCGTTACCTTTTTTACACCGGTAATATTCTTTACCTGCTTCTCGATGTGCTTGGTCACCAGGTTCTCCATATTCTCTGGTGATGTTCCGGGGTACAGGGTTTGCACAATTACCTGCGGGAACTTGATTTCCGGGAATTTTTCTTTGGGCAGATTGTTATATGCCACCAATCCCATCAGGGTAATGATGATCGTCAGGATGTATACAGCCGTACGATTGTTTATCGCCCAGCTGGACGGTTTAAACTCTTTGAATGAATCTTTCATCTGGAATGTGTTTGTGGAAAGTGGTTTAGTAGTGGGCCACCTTTGAAGTGTCTCACTACTATCATTATTGAATACTTATCGGCTGACCGTTATCAATTCCTTCATAGCCTTTTACAATTACCTGGTCACCTTCGTTCAGGCCGTCCAGTATTTCCACCTGCCCGTTGGAATTGCGCCCTGCGGTTACCATTACTGCCTTGGCTTTTCCGCCGCTTGCTACATAAAGCATAGTACCGTCCTGTGTTTTCTGAATCACAGATACCGGCACTACCAATGCATGCGGGTTTTGATAATTGCCTATTTTCATTTCGCAGGCCATATTGGGGTGCAGCTTACTGTTGTTACCAAGACGTACCACTACCGTAAACGCACGCGAGGTGGGATCGATAGCCTGAGATACGTAGCTAAGCGTTGTTTTTATGGAGTCGTTCTCACTATTGAGCACCAGTATCACCGGGTCTCCCTGCTTCACTTTGCCCAGGTAATTCTCACCAAGGCTGGCTTCAGCTTTCAGCTTGTCATAGCTTACTACTCTTATGCCCATGGTACCGTTCCCGCCCGGTGTTGATATTTCCCCCACTTTTATAGTGACCTGGTCTACGACGCCGGCTATTGGCGATACTATCCTGTAAAGGTCCTTTTGGGTTTTCAGTGCCTCTAGCTGCTTTTGAACAGATTCATAGGCAACCTTGGCTGACATTAACTGTACTTCAGTACCGATGTTCTCTTTCCATAGCGTTTGCTGCTTTTCGTACAAAGCCTTTGTTAGCTGCAGTTGTGGTTGCAAGGCATCCATTTGCTGGTTGACAGCTGCAGCGTCCAGAATAGCCAGCACCTGCCCTTTGCCCACGCGTTGGCCCACTTGTACCATTATGTTGCTCACAGTGCCAGGTGCCTGGCTGGTGGCCAGCACGTTTTCATCTCCCACTATCTGGGACTGTACCTCCACATAACCATGGAAGTCTATGGCCTGCACCGTCATAACAGCAACGGGAATGGCCTTTGCGGAGTCTACTTTAGCGGGAGTTTCCGTTTTTTTTTCCGGCGTTTTTCCGCCACCGCATGATGCAAAAATTATTGCTGGTATTATTAAGTAATGTAAACGTTTCATTTATGTGGTGTTTTATTAAGTCAAAAGTTAAAAGTGAAAACCCAAAGATCAATGCTACTTAAGTAAGCCCAGGGCTTTCTTGAGGTCAGCCTCAGCATTTATCAGGTCGAGCAGGGAACTGAAATAATTTGTTTGTGAACGTAACAGATCTCCCTGCGCCTGTGTCACTTCTATATTGCTGCCTACGCCTGCTTTGTATTTCCTGCGGGCGAGATCCAGGACATCGTCAGACAGCTCCATATTTCTGCGCTGGCTCTGCACCTGCAATACTGCATTCTTTAACGTGGTGCGAGCCGTAGCCGCCTGGAAGTCAATAGACTGCTTTAAATAGGCAATGTTATTTTTCGACTTCTCTATGTTCAGCTTTGCTTCATTCACCTGGTTCTGGCGAAGAGAGCCGTTATAAATCGGGATATTCAGCTGCAGGCCTGCCATCAGGTTGAAGGCATAATTTGAGAAAGATACCACGTCTCTAAACCTGTTTGAACCGTAATTGTATCCCGTGGCACCGAAAATACTCACAGAAGGAAGCGCATTGTACTGGTAACGCTTCAGATTAAATTCATTTAATTTAAGCGAAGTAGTTACCACATTATATTCGGGCACCTTGTCGTAATGTTCTTCTTCGTTAAGCAATTGGAGGGTATTCTGCCTACGCTCTTCTACAGCGGTATCAGTCAGCACGATTGTTTTTTTGATATCCATTCCTATCTGGTATTTCAGCATTTGCTCCGAAACAGTAAGCAGGCTGGCGATCCTCATGCTGTCTGTTGCCAGGTTATTTACCTGCACGCTGGTGCGCTCCACTTCTATTTTTTCAGCAAGGCCGTTTTGCTGGGTAACGATAACATCATGCTCCAGACTACGGGCATACGTCAAAGATGCTTTTATGATGTCGTATTGACGATAAGCGATCACCAGGGAGTTGTAGGCTTTCATCACATTATATCTAACAGTTTCTTCGGTTACCTCCCCATTCAATTTCGCAAATTCCATCAGCGTGTTCCGCGCTTTTACAGCAACGAATACTCCACCGTCGAATAAGAGCTGGGATCCGCTTATAGATGCAGAGCCTGCATAGTTTAAGGAGAACGGAAAACCAACAACGAGGTCTGCCGGCGCACTTGGGTTGAACGAATTTGCTGCAATAAAGCTTTTTTGCGGATGTATAAAGTCATCAAACTCCGCCTTGCCATTAATATGCGGATAAGCAGCGGCAAGGGTCTGGTTATTTTGCGCGTGCTGTATAAGCACATCCAGTTGCGAATTCCTGATGGTATAGTTGTGCTTCAGTGCGTAGTCCATACAGGCCTGCATGCTCAGTGGTGTTACCTCCTGGGCCGATGCTTTAAATATGGAAGCGGTAAACAGCAGGGCGAGACCTGCTATGCGGTTATATGTTCGTGTCATGCGATTGCAGCTTGCTTTAAATATTTTGTTTTGTATTCCTGGTAGAGTTTTTCTCCTTTCCGGGTCATTATTCCGTATAAAAAATGTTCGCCTATTTCCAGCGCCACTGACATGAGATCGTTGCGATCGTTCACCATCAGGTTGGGCTGCAGCACCAGCAGCGAGGTTTCCAGACGGAACCGGGCCAGCAGATCGGCATTTATGTCCGGCCGGTAGAGACCTTCACTTATGCCCTGCAATATATTGTTGCGCATCATCAGCACATCGCGCTCCACCAGCATAGCCCTGAACAGTTTATATGCCTCGGGAAAAAAGCGCTGCATCTCGAACATGGCTATAGGGTTAATGCGCCTGTTCATATTATCAAAAAACGCCATCATTTTTACCATTGCTTCGATGGCATTTTCGGCATCTTTTAGTACCCCGCCACATGTATCTGTCATCTGGTTTTTATACCATACAACAGATTCGTTTACTACCTCCTGCTTATTGGCAAAATGCTGGTACAGCGTTTTTTTGGAAATACCTGCCCGCCGGGCTATATCGTCCATAGTAATTGTTTTAAAGCCATATTGGCTAAACAATTCTGCAGATGCGCTGAGTATTTTGGTTAATGGTTCCATCTCTCCTCCTAAATCAGGGCGCAAAACTATGGAAACGTTTTTGATAAAAATAGTTTCCATAGTATCTAATCTGTCTATCCTGTCATTTGTGAAACTGATAATGGAGTGTAAATGATTGATTAACAGAGATCTATTTGCAGTTAATACTGATTTTTTAATTTAAACAGCCTGTCAGATTTCGGTATTCGCAACGGCCTTTCCAAAAACAGAATAAATAAATCGTCTAAATCAGTGGGAATAATTAAGTACTAATCCCAAAACGAAAAAAATAAATCGTCGAAATCGTCGAGAATGTTTGCTGGAACTGTCAGAACGTGGGTTCAAAACTGCCTCAAACTGTTAGATAAGAGGCGGCAATTACTGTGCCGAAGAGGGCTAAAAGGATAAAAATGTGGATATCTTCTTCCGGTGAAAAGTGGTGCAAATTTGGCATATCCTCCCTTATCCGGACAAAAGGATAATATCCCTGTTTTATTTTTTTACTTTTACGTCATGGCTTTCTTAAAAGATTTCAAATCGTTTGCCCTGAAGGGAAACGTAATGGACCTGGCGGTCGGTGTTATTATAGGTGCAGCTTTTGGCAAGATCGTTACTGCTGTAGTTAATGACCTGCTGACGCCCATAATCGGTTATCTTACCCCGTCGGGAGTGAAGTTTACGGACATGCTGTTAGTGCTGAAAGCCGGGAAATCTGGTAGCATGAGCTATCCTACGCTTGCAGCAGCAGCGGCGGATAGTGCTACAGTATTCGCTTATGGCGATTTTCTGCAGACGATACTGGATTTTCTGATTGTTGCGTTTTGCATATTTATGATCGTGAAGGGATTTGAGCGGATGAAGCATAAAGAAAATGCAGCGGCTCCTCCGCCTCCACCACCTGCTGTAACGCCTACTGAGGCGCTGCTTATGGAGATAAGGGATGAATTGAAGAAAAGAAACTAATGATTTTGACGAAGTTTCGGAGCGGCTATCTCCTGGCTAAGGAATTGCGCGATGAAAAAATTATAGCACCCCTTCGGGGTTGAATAAGTTATACGAACAATGCGGCTATAATAATGGCATCCCTTTGGGATTTTTGGGTATAGATAAGTAACAGGTTCCCTTTAGGGGTTTTCGGGGTTTATGGGTAAAATATACACACAGCTACAGGCGCTAAAGGCTCAGAAACGAAGCGGCTTTGCCGTATTGGCGGATCCTGACAAGATAGCACCGGCGGACATGCAGTACCTGGCCCGCCTGTGCAATGATGCCAAGGTAGACTACCTGCTGATGGGCGGCAGCCTGCTGATGGCGCACCAGATGGAGCTGTGCATACAGCGATTTAAGACCGAAAGCGATATTCCAGTAGTACTGTTTCCGGGCAGCCCCGCACAGGTAACGCCCTATGCCGATGCGCTGCTTTATCTATCGCTTATCTCAGGACGGAATCCTGAATTGCTGATAGGGCAGCACGTGGCATCTGCACCTATTGTAAAGGCAAGCGGGCTGGAGGTGATCTCTACAGGTTATATAGTGGTGGATGGTGGTGTACAAACCACTGTATCATATATGAGCAATGCTATGCCTATACCCGCTGATAAACCAGAAATAGCACTTTGCACGGCATGGGCTGGTGAAATGCAGGGTAAGCACTTAATATACCTGGATGCAGGTAGCGGCGCACGCCGGCCAGTATCAGAAGAGATGGTGAAAAAAGTGAGCAGCCATATTGATATTCCTCTAATTGTGGGTGGCGGTATTCTCTCTTCTGAAAAAGTATATGAGAACTGCAAAGCTGGCGCTAACCTTATTGTGGTGGGCAATGCAATAGAGCGCGACCCATTGCTTATTAAGGATATGGCAGAGGCAGCGAGAGCGGCAGTTTACAATTAGCGTTTACAATTTGCAGTTTTACAGTTTTACAGAAATCATGTGAATGCTCAGGGGTATGCAGTAAACTACCTTGCAAGAAAATAATCAATAAATTTGCCGACTAACTTCTTCTATATGAAATATTTGTTGCCGTTATTACTTGTTTTCGTGTCGTTACATTCCATAGCGCAGGACAGAACATTTTCAGGCAGGGTTATGGACAAGGATAAGAAAGAGGGGATTCCGTTTTGCGTGGTGAAGGTGAAGGACCGCAACGAGGGAGTATATACTGATGAGGATGGCCGATTTACGTTCACTGCGAATCCTGATTCTGCAAAGGCTTTCGTTTTCGTAAGCCTTGGTTATGGCAAGCGCGAGATAGCTGCCGACCAGTTTCGAAATGAAGCATTGATAGTGGAGCTGCAAAAAGAATCGACCAGCCTGAAAGAAGTGGTAGTGAAGGCGGAGAACGGGAAGGTAAGGCATAAGAACCTTGGCAAAAAGAAGCTGAAGCATATTACTGACTGCTATCAAAAATATGGTGAGGAAGATGCCATGTTCCTCTATGCCAGCAAGATGACAAATAACACCCGGCTCAAAGAGATATGCGTGTACATTACCAATGAGGGAGAGCCTACAACAAAATTCAGGATACATGTGTACGAGCGGGACCCTGCCACCAACCTGCCTGGTAAAGAGCTTACAGACAGTAACCTGATAGTACATGCGAATAAAGGCAACGAATGGGTAAAGGCTGACCTGAGCAGCAAGCGCATACCTGTAGCAGGTGGCGTTTTCGTATCTGTAGAGTGGATTGCAGGGCACGGGAATAACGACGTAGCCCTTACATCGCGCAAGCATGCTGATGTAAAAGACCATAACGGCCAGGTGCTGGGTCTTGCGAAGAACTACGGCGTGCCGTTTTTGTGTCACCGCAGCTCTTTTCATACTGAATGGAAGAGCGCGCTTGAATCAGGATTGAATCCTACCTATTGCCCGATGATCTACGGAAACTATACTTATACGAAGAGATAAACCGCTTTTTTATGGGCAATTGGCTCATATATTCTTTAAAATTATTGGCAAAAGCTATTGTTTTTTAAAAATCGCGATTATATTTGCATGGTCTAAATAAAACACACTCTGTATGAAAAAACTGATCCTCGCTTTATTAGTAGCTGCAGGAAGTATTGCAACAGCTAACGCCCAGGAACCAAAAAGCATATTATTGTATGGTGACGTATCTCTGATGTCAGTTAGAGCCGACGATCTTACAAAAACTACGAATTGGCATGCTGCTCCAGGAGTTGGCTATCAGTTCAACCACAACTGGACTTTAGGTCTTTCTATTTACTGGGGACAGGACGCTACAAAAGATGGCACAACCGGTGAAAAAAATACTGACAATACTTACAGGGTAGGACCATTTGCACGTTACTCTCATTACATCCGTAAGAGCGAAACTTTCTTCTGGTACACACAGTTCGATTTTGACTATGCGGGTAAATATCATACGAACGAAGGCAACCCTGCAACCGACAAGGCTAACGGTGTATACGTAGGTCTTTATCCAGCACTGGGTATCAACTTCGGCCGTGGAGTTTGCATGAACTTCTCTATCGGTGGTATCAACTACCAGACTTTGAAAGTTGCTGACGCTACATACAGCACAAACGAATTCAACCTTACTTTCGGCCAGACATGGAACGCAGGTATCAGCAAGAACTTTAACTGTGGTCACAAAATGCACAGCCATCACGAGCCAGGTGACGAAGTTCACCGTCGTAAAGCTGACCGCATGGAAGACGAAGATGACGCAGCTCCAAAGCCAAAGAAGAAGAACAGGAACAGGGACGAAGACGAGTGATAATCTCCTTTGCTAAATAATATTGAGCATCCCCCAGCTAATAGCCTGGGGGATGTTTGTTTTCAGAAAGGTGATGCCGGTGCTGGCAGTAATTCCTTCACTTTTGCACTATGCTGTTTACAATAATCTGAATAGTTTGCCGTTAGTTTCCTACATCATTCAAAATATGAAAACCTACCTCCCTCTTTTACTCATGCTCTGCGCCGTGGCCGCACATGGCCAGGATACTACAACGCACAAAAAGCAGGCTATGCATAACAGCTATGTGCGCCACTCTGTGATACCGTCGGTATCGCTGGGGTTTGTTGATGAATACCGAAACAATTATTCGCTACCGTCCGGGTTTAGCAAGGGCAATACTTCCGGTTTTGTACCGGTGTATGTGAAGCTGGAGTATGGACTTAGTAACCACGTAGGACTGGCAGCTACTGTGGCGTACGATGCGTTTAACTATAATTTCAGGCAGCAGTTTGAGGGCAACAATGGAACCTTCAACCGCAATAAGACCAATGCTTTCAGGATGTTCAGCTCAGGACTTACCGCTTTCTATCATCTTGGAGATGTTATCCATGTAAAGAGACTGGACCCGTTTGTGGGGCTTGGATTTACGATCAATAACATTCGCTACAGTGCATACCCACAGGGCGACAGCACCATGGTGCGTACCGATCATAATGCCGCAATATACCTGAAAGCGGGCACCCGTTATTATATTTCTGACAAGTTCAGCCTTTACGGAGACCTGGGATATGACAAGCACACTATTTTTAGCTTAGGCTTTTCCTGCCGTTTCTTACCTGCTAAAAAAAAAGACTAGTTGCAGCCGACGAAGTAAAAGACACAGTGGTGGTAGTGAAGGATGAGCCTGTAGCACCCATGGTGCCTGTTATAGAGCCGGCGAGACCTGCAAAAGATACTGTGATTGCCCCGCCTGTGGAAGAAGTGGTAGCACCTGCTGCGCAGTCGGCAGTGCCTGACCAGAAAAAAACACAGCAACCCGAAAAGCCAAAACAAGTTATTAGTGAGCAGGCAGCCTACACCGATGTGGAGCTGGGCAAGGTGTACAAGGTAGAAGGATTCTACTTTGGCTTTAACCGTACCAGTGTTTATAGCGGTGAAACAAAAAGGCTGAATGAACTATATAAGCTGCTTAAAAATCAACCCCATTTAAAGGTGCAGATACAGGCATATACTGACTGTCGCGGTAACGCAAATGTGAATAAGCGGGTAGCCATGCAACGGGCTGCATCTTACAAAAGATACCTGGAAAAGAAGGGGATTAATAGTAGTAGAATAGCGTGCAAGTGGTTTGGTACACGGGATCCTGAAATTAGTTGCACGCCCTGCAATAGTTGCAGCGAAGAAGACCACAAACGAAACCGGCGTATAGAATTTAAGATAGCCGCGCTATAGCCGGCAAAGTATTTAAGAGCGGGTACGCAACTCAAGCTGCATCATCTGCTGCCATCTTTGCTGGGCTGTGGTATTTGTGCCATGTATAGTCTCCTGCTCATAGGCACGCTGCTGATTTTCGTACTCCCCGGTTATCTCATTGTATATAGCCATTAACGCCTGGCGGTTATCGGCTGTTCCAAAGTCGAACTGGCTCATGCGAGTGCGCAGCTTGCGGGTGTAGATCTCGCATAGATCAAAATGGCCCTGCTCATGATCTAAAATAGAAGCGATGCGTGCATCCGGTCTCACCCAGGATTTGGAAGTATAGAAGGTGTTGTAAACAATAACAGACGGCTTACCACCGGGTACGTCTGTAATTGTTCTGAATCCGATGCCACAATGGGTGGCTGCAGCACTCCGCTCGGTTTCGGCGGCTACAGGACCTTTGAAGTCATCCCATGAAAGCTTGTTGTGTTCTTCCCAGCGGAACTCGCGGGAACTAGTATTAACCGCGGATGCCTCAACCGAGGCTACAGGCTTATCCTCTTTACCGGTTTTACCGGCGGCCGCAACAACTTGCGCACCAACAAAAAAACTAAGACACACAGCATACGCACAACTCCTTCCCGCACAAATCATTTTATGCTCTAGTTTTAAAATGAGAAATAATGATGAAATAAAGTTAAGTGAAATGAAATCACATCGCGCATTTTGTCATTATTATTTTACAAATTTTGGGTAAAATATGCCTCAAATAGTACTGCCTTTTGCTCATCCATTTAAGCTTGAAACCGTATCATTGTTGATAATCATGAAACTACGCGCTGGCATGATTATTACGCTAAGGGCCGCCAATTCCCATTTCTATGCTATTGGTAATTCGGTTAACTTTGCCCCACGTTTAGCGCCGCATGGAATTAGCAAAGGGTAAAAAAGTTTATTTCGCATCTGATTTTCACCTGGGCATACCAGACCGTGCTACCAGCATAGATCGCGAGCGGCGCCTGTGCCAATGGCTGGATGAGATAAAGGCTGACGCTGCGCTGCTGTACCTGGTAGGCGACTTATTTGATACGTGGTTTGAGTATAAGAATGTAGTACCTAAGGGCCACAGCCGCTTTATGGGAAAGCTTGCTGAGCTGAGCGATGCTGGTTTGCAAATAGAAGCCTTTACCGGAAACCACGATATATGGATGATGGGCTACTTTAAAGAAGAGCTGAACATACCTGTTCATTACTCGGGTATTACAAGAGAGATAAATGGTAAGAAGCTTTTTATAGCTCATGGAGACGGACTGGGGCCGGGTGACCGTGGTTACAAATTTCTGAAGAAGGTGCTCAGCAGCCCGGTGCTGCAGTGGCTTTACCGCCGTGTGCACCCGGATACGGGTGTGGGCATAGCCAGCTGGTTTAGCAAACTGGGGCCGAAGCATGCAGATGTGCCGGAGAAGCAATTCATGGGGCCGGAAAAGGAAATGCTGGTACAATTTTGCCTTGAGCAGCTAAAACATGAACACATAGATTATTTTATTTTTGGGCACAGGCATATAGCAATAGAATATCCCTTATCTGCGGATAGTGTGTATGTGAACCTGGGCGACTGGATACGGTATGACAGCTATGCGGTATTTGACGGTGAGCACGTGACACTTAAATATTTTAAGGGCAACAAGGGATAAAACTGACCAAAATCCTGATTTTGAATAGGACAACAATATACTTTTGGGCGTAAACTATTTTTAAACAGTAACAGTTAGCGGGGATAACTCATTGAGGTTGTTCAATTAATTATGCGGACACTTGTACTCATACGACATGCAAAAAGCAGCTGGGCCAATCCGCTGCAGAGTGATTTTGAACGGCCGCTTAACGACCGTGGAAAAGAAGAAGCACCGGCAATGGGCGGGCGGCTGAAGAAGCATAACCTGGTACCCGACCTGATAATAGCCAGCAGCGCGAAGAGGACCCGCCAGACAGCTAAAAAAATAGCTAAGGAAGTGGGTTATGATGCCGACAACATTAAATGGGAAGAAAAATTGTATCATTGCATTCCTTCCGTGTTTGAAGAGGTAATTTACGAGGTGGACGATTCGGTGAAAACGATATTTATAGTAGCACACAATCCGGGTATCACTGAGTTCGTTAACCAGTTGTCGCCACAGTTCAGGATCGACCATATGCCCACTTGCGGTGTAGTGGGAGCGCATATGGAAGGAGACCAATGGAACCATTTCAGCACTACGGGACGAAAGGTTTTTTTATTTGAATACCCCGGCATGCCGGACCATGAAAAGAAATAAGAATGATAACACACAATAAATCCACGGTACAGATCACCGCTATTTTAGAGAAGCTTTTTGAAGAGCACTTCGACAAGAAACCTGAAACCACTGAGGCACTGGCCGTATCGGGCTCTGACCGCAGGTACTACCGCCTTACCAGCGGCAAGACCGTAGCCATAGGCACCTACAATACCAACGTAGCCGAAAACAATACTTACTTCTATTTTACCGAACTGTTTCGCAAGCACCAGATAAATGTGCCTGAGGTATACAAAACCAGTAAGGACAGAAGAGCCTACCTGCAGCAAGACCTGGGGAAAACATCTTTGTTTGACCTGGTGATAAAGGATGGCTATACTGAGCCTGTGCGCAAGCTATACCACAAAGCCCTGGCTCAGTTGGCCAAGGTGCAATGGATAGCCGGTCGTGAGACAGACTACAAGCAATGCTTTGCGTCGCGCCAGTTTGATGAGAAAGCCATCATGGCCGATCTTCTTTACTTCAAATACTACTTTGCCGACCTGCAGAATATACCGTATGACCGCTCCCTGCTGATCAGTGAAATGGAACTGCTGAGTAAAGATCTGGGCAGGGTGCAGCCGCAGACATTTATGTATCGCGACTTCCAGAGCCGCAATATAATGGTGCACGACGGCAAAATCTACTTTATAGACTTTCAGGGTGGTATGCAAGGCCCACCCCAGTATGATATTGCCTCCCTGCTGTGGCAGGCGAGGGCACAGCTGCCGGGTGCATGGAAAGAAGACCTGCTCAACGGCTACATAAGCAGCCTTAACGATCTGCATGTAGCGCGCATGGACGAAATACACTTCAGGCGCGGATATGTGCAGTTTGTACTGGTGCGCCTGCTACAGGTGCTGGGCTCTTACGGATTCCGTGGCCTGCTGCAGCATAAAGCACACTTTATTACCAGCATAGGCCCGGCGCTGAAAAACCTCCAGACATTCCTCTCTGACCATCCGCAGGTACCGGCATACCCTGAGCTACGCTCGCTGCTGGACAAGCTATCATCAAAAGATATGCAGGACCGGTATACTACAGCTCCAAACCAGGAGAAAGCAAAGCTGGAAGTGCAGGTGTGCAGTTTCTCGTACAAAGCAGGAATGCCCAAAGCTACCGGCCCACACGGCGGCGGCTATGTATTCGATTGCAGAGGACTGCTGAACCCCGGCAGGTATGCAGCCTATAAGTACCTTACCGGCAATGATGAGATGGTTCGCCAGTTCCTGGAGCGCGAGACGCGCATGCCCGATTTTTTGAACTATGTATACTCGCTGGTATCCATAAACGTGGATGACTACATAGCAAGGGGCTTTGAGCAACTCAGTGTGTCGTTTGGCTGCACAGGCGGACAGCACCGCTCGGTATATGCTGCCAACCAGCTTGCAGCCTACCTGAAAACAAGGTATAACCTGGAGGTGACCGTGACGCACCTGAACGAAAAGAAGTGGGTAATGCATGACGACACTGCAGAGCCGAGTTAAAAAGAATGGCTCAATGGCTTAATAGCTCAAAGGCTCAATGCCTGTGTTATTGGCATCAATGGCTGGTTCTTTTCAGAGTTTATGTAGCACTCAGGTTACCACATACCGTCCCCAGGGCTGGTATTGGTAAATTCCCATGACTCAGCTGTTGGGCCAACCTTGTCGTAAGGAAATTTTACTTTGGGAACTTCTGTAATGCCGGGCAGTACTATGAGCACACCGCGATCGGGCTCATAGGCCGGGGCGTGAAACGATCTGTAAACCGGTAATGAATAGGTAGAATTCTGTGCAGAAGGCGCCTGGCCACATATGGTATAGCCTGCATCATTCTTGCACACTTTAAAGTTCATAACCACGGTATCTTTCGCAACTTTTTTGCGGCTGGCAACGCTCACATGCTTTTTTGCAAATGCACTGATGCAAAAGATACATCCAAAAGCAATCATTATTATTCCTTTCATTTTTTATTATTAGAGCCAATAAATATACGGCAGTCTGGGATCAGAATTTGCAGAATTTTAAAAATTTTAAGGATGCCAGGGAATAGAGATGATACTGACTTTAGTATGCATCATAGCATTTCGTCCCCGGCGCGAGGCAGTTGGTGAAGAACACCAACTGCGGCGGGAAAAATCATTTTATCATTATTTATTCACCGTTGTGTTCATTTGCTTGGGATAGCGGTCACCCGATACCTCGATGCCGGTAAGAGCATTGTTAATGCTGGCCAGTGTGTCTGCAGAAAGCGAGATGTACGTGGCGGCAATATTTTCCTCAAGGCGGTGCAGCTTTGTGGTGCCGGGTATGGGCACTATCCATGGTTTCTGTGCCAGTAGCCATGCAAGGGCCACTTGTGCTGGTGTGGCGTTTATCATTTTCGCAATATTGGTTACCACATCTACCAGTTGCTGGTTGGCCTTGCGGTTTTCAGCGCTGAAGCGGGGCAGGTTGTTGCGCAAGTCGGTGCTGGCGAAAGATGTATCGGCCTTTATCTGCCCGGTAAGAAAGCCGCGGCCCAGCGGGCTGAAGGGAACAAAACCAATTCCCAGTTCCTCAAGCTCAGGCAGTATTTCCTGTTCCGGTTCCCGCCACCACATGGAGTATTCACTTTGCAGCGATGCTACCGGCTGCACCGCATGAGCTTTACGAATGGTTTGCACACTTGCCTCAGACATGCCAAAGTGCAGTACTTTACCTTCTTTGATAAGATCACGTACAATGCCTGCTACATCTTCTATAGGAACGCCAGGGTCTACACGGTGCTGGTATAGCAGATCAATTCTGTCCGTCCTGAGCCTTTTCAATGCATCTTCGGTCACACGCCTTATGTTTTGCGGGTGGCTATCGAGTCCGGCAGAGGGTATGCCGCCTTTGAAGCCAAATTTTGTTGCTATAACTATCTTATCGCGGCGGTCAGCGAATGCGTCACCGAGCAACTCTTCGTTAGTGGCCGGGCCATAAGCCTCAGCGGTATCGAAGAAAGTTATTCCGTTGTCTATCGCCTGGTGAAGCAGATTTATCATTGCCTGCCTGTCGGGTGTTTCACCGTAAGCATAGCTCATGCCCATGCAGCCGAGGCCGATCGCAGATACTTCCAGCCCGCTATTCCCTAATTTTCTTTTGGGTACTGTTTCCATAGAAGTGATTATTGACATGCAAAGGTAGGGGTGGGTGCATCAATATCCAGTTTTTCCTTTTGCCCAGGTTCTCCATTCACTAGACATAGCCTAACACAAAAGAGATCGCTCTTTTGGAACGATCTCTTTTATTCAATTAACCTTTAATTATTAGTCACCGGCTGCTGTAAGTACATTTACATTACGCTGCCTGTTTTTGTCGGCATCATCGTTTTCGGGGCTGTTGCAACCCTTCCATGGGGCGCGTGTAAGCTCACTTACATTGTCGCCGACATAACAAACTTTCATCTTGCCTTTTGGGGTGTCGAAATAACCTTCGTATGAAGTAGTGCGGTTAGCGCCATACTGCTGCATAGACTGTGGCGCAGGGGCTACAAACTCATCGGCGGTAGGTATACCTCCGTAGCGTGTCATATCCTGGTAGTCATCAGCACGATATTGGTTTGCTCTTGCCCGCACCGTAGCACGGGTGCTATTTGAGTTATTAGGTTCTTCGCAGCATATATAGTAGCCTGCGTTACCCTTGCATACCTTGAAGTTTTCGGCGTATTTTGTTTTGTAACAGGAAACTGAATTACTTGAAGATTTCCTGCACACGCGGTCCTGCTTAGTACCACAACTACTCTTTACTGTCTGGGCTTCTGCGCTCAAATAAACAAATCCAGTCATTGCAAGCGCCATTAGTATCTTTTTCATGATCTTAGTTTTTTAAGTTTCTTACACTACCTGTTTATAAAACTGTACCGCACCGTGTTAATGAGATGATAAAGGCTTTATTTCGTTTATAGTTGATTAAAAATCAAAACGCAACAAACTTTTATTTTCCAATTCCCGGTGTGTTAGCAGGTGCAGGACTACGCATGACCGGGGCGCTGTTATTATAGTTAGTAGCTGGTGCCGGGCTGTTTTTTGTGGGGTCCAGGTAGTCCCCGGTTCCCGTATATGGTCCCGCTTTGGGGTTTTGCGGCGGGTTGTACTGCATGCTGTTGTTGCTGAACATGGAGTTATTCTGATAATAATTAGGGAACTGGCCCGGCTGATTGCTGTATATGGTTGGCGGCATCTGAAGCGGTGTGTCTTTTCTTACGGGTGTATTGTTGCTATTATAGATCTGCGCATCAGCACCATACGTAATACAAGCAAGCAGCGCAATGAGTATCTTTTTCATAAAACGAATTTTTGTCCGGTAGGTAGGGGATAAAAACCAATCCGCCACGAGCCAATGAAGTGTGAAAGTGGGGGTACTATCAATTTCACCACTACATACATTGGCATAAATAATCTGAGTAAAGGGCATATTTATGTATTTTTGTAAAAAATTACTGAGATGCTGAAGACCGGAAATACAATAGTGAGTATTTATACCGAAATGACCCCTAACCCGGAAACAATGAAGTTTGTGGCAAACAAGCTGTTGTATCCTGGTAAAAGCATAGATTTTCCCGATGAATCTACCGCAGGACCCTCGCCGCTGGCTAAGGAACTGTTCGCTTTCCCATTTATACGGAGTGTATTCATTGCCAGCAACTTTGTGACGCTGAGCAAGACAATAGAAACTAACTGGGATGATGTAATACCTACCATACGCCAGTTTTTGAAAGAGTACCTGGAAGAAGGAAAGGCTGTGATAAACGAAGACCAGGTAGTGGTAAAGGCCGACAATAACCTGGTGAGCGCAGACGATGAAGATGTAGTGGTGCGCATAAAAGAGCTGCTGGAGAACTATGTGAAGCCAGCTGTGGAAATGGACGGAGGCGCAATAAGCTTTAAAGGCTTTGACAATGGAACAGTAAAGCTAATGCTGCAGGGTTCTTGCTCGGGCTGCCCATCGTCTATGATCACCCTGAAAACGGGTATAGAGGGTATGATGAAACGCATGATACCTGAGGTGAAGGAAGTAGTAGCGGAGGCGGAATAAAGTACATTAAGGCAAAAGTTAAAAGTCAAAACCGAAAAGTGCCTTTAATAACTATTGATGAATTTGAATAAAAGCGGCTGGGGTCCCCTAGTCGCTTTTTTAATACTGCGCTTATTGTTCTATTTTTATCCTTTTTTATCATTAAACAAAAAGCAAAAGACAACTGTGCGGGGTTGTATCGATACACTCACTTTTGGCTTTTGACTTTTAACTTTTGACTTTAAAATGAGCATCCAGAATAATTACGTGGCTATAATGGCTGGTGGTATCGGCAGTCGGTTTTGGCCAGAGAGCCGTACCCATCATCCTAAACAATTCCTGGATCTGCTGGGCACCGGCCGCTCCCTGATACAGTGGACCTACAACCGTTTCAAGCATATATGCCCGAAGGAAAACATCTACTTCATTACCAACGAGCAGTATATAGGCACGCTGAAACAGCAGATACCGGAAATAAGTGACGACAACATCATCAGCGAACCATCGCGAAAGAATACTGCACCCTGTGCGGCATACTTTGCACACAAAATAATGGCGCTGAATCCACTGGCCAACATAATTATGTCGCCGGCGGATCACCTGATAATGGATGAGCATTCGTTTGAGCGTACCGCTCATGAGGCGCTCGACTTTGTAGCGCATCACAAATCGCTGCTGACGCTGGGTGTAAAACCTACGCGGCCTGACACAGGTTACGGCTATATACAGTATGACCCGGAGCAGGAAATAGATAAAAGCTATCGCGTAAAAACGTTTACCGAGAAGCCATCACTGGAACTGGCAGAGACCTTTTTGAAGAGCGGAGACTTCCTCTGGAATTCCGGCATATTTGTATGGAACGTGAAGACCATAATGGAAGCGCTGGAGCATTTTCTGCCAGAGATGAACGAGGTGTTTGCCCAGGCAACAAACCTGTATAACACACCGGGCGAGCACGATGCGATCACCAAACTATACCCACACTGTACCAACATATCTATTGACTATGGTATAATGGAAAAGGCCAGGAATGTATATGTGATACCTTCTTACTTTGGCTGGTGCGACCTGGGAACCTGGGAATCGGCCTACGAAAACTGTAACAAGGACTACCTTGGCAATGCCGTGCTTGGCAATAACGTAATGGTGATAGATGCAAATCAGTGTATGATAAAAGCACCTCACGAAAAACTGGTGGTGGTGCAGGGGCTGGAGAACTTTATAGTAGTGGATACGCCGGACATACTACTGATATGCGAGCGCAACCGTGAACAGCAGATAAAGGAGTACGTGGCAGAAGTAAAGAGGAATAAGGGGGATAAATTTCTTTGATAAGGCAAAAGTTAAAAGTCAAAACCTAAAAGTGATGGCTTTATGAAGGAAACCAATAAAATCTGTTATTACGTTGTATTGATAGTGCACTGATCGGTCTATTTGTCATATATAATGACTTCATCGCATTTTTCAACCGAATGGCATGGCACATGACCGTGATGTCACAGATATGCTGGTTTTCAGATGATCTTGCCACACTTTACTGCTCCATATCCGGTATATACTACCTCGTTTTTGTGAGTATAATTTCGGGAGTTTTATGTGAAAAGATACAAACCATCTGTAATTACTACTGCAATAATTATTCTTTCATTCATTATCCAGATTTTTTTTGAGATTAAGTATATATATTACCAGCAGGTATAACACACTTTTTGGTTTTCACTTTTAACTTTTGACTTAAAATGGATTTTCCTTCCAAACACTCTGCTACTGGTACTACAATATTTACTGTGATGAGTGCGCTGGCTACAGAGCACAATGCCATTAACCTTTCGCAGGGTTTCCCGGATTTTCATATTGATGAAGATCTGTCGCAGGCCCTAGGAGATGCAGCAAAAAATGGATTTAACCAGTATGCACCTATGGCAGGCCTGCCTGTGCTACGCCACGAGATAGCGGCGAGTTTTAAGAAGAGGTATAATGTAGCTATAGATGCTGATGCGGAGATAACAATAACACCAGGGGCCACCTATGCCATATATACGGCATTTACGGCCATATTATCGGCGGGGGATGAGGTTATAGTATTGGAGCCGGCCTATGACAGCTATATACCTAATATAGAAATGAATGGTGCAAAGGTGGTGCCCGTGGCACTGCAGGCACCTGCCTTTGAGGTAGACTGGAGCAGGGTAAAAGAGGCAATGACACCAAGGACTAAAGCCATCATCGTTAACACGCCTCATAACCCGACAGGCGCTATCTGGACTAAAGCTGACTGGGATGAACTTGCGGCAATAGTACGGGGTACAGACATAACCATACTCTCTGATGAGGTATACGAGCAGCTGGTTTTTGGGGATGAGCGGCACTACAGCGTGCTGGAGCATGCTGAGCTCCGTGAGTGCAGCTTTGCACTTTATTCGTTTGGCAAGGTGTATAATAATACCGGCTGGAAGATGGGCTACTGTATCGCTCCGCCTGCATATACACAGGCATTCAGAAGGATACACCAGTTCCTGGCCTTTACGGTGAATACGCCGGCACAATATGCTCTGGCGCACATACTGGCGCATGGCACGGCAGAACCTGTGCACGCAGTAATGCAGCGCAAGCGCGACCATTTTCTGAACTTAATCAAGGATACACCGTTTACGATACATACACCTGCCCGTGGCAGCTATTTTCAGCTGGCCAGCTATGAGCGGATAAATGATATGCCGGATATGGAATTTGCCCGGTGGCTAACCAAAGAATATGGTGTAGCCACAATACCGATCAGCTCTTTCTACCACGATAAGAAAGACGATAAGCTAATCAGGTTTTGCTTCGCGAAGAAGGAGGAAACACTGGATGAAGCGGTCAACCGGCTTCGGAAACTGTAGCCAGAAAGATCGTTCCTGGTTTGTCGCGGGATATCCTTTCTCATATTCCGATTTCAATCTTCTGATTATTTTTGTTCTCGTGCAATATGCCACTCCTTCGGAGTTCAAGCACGTTGTGCAATACTGTTTTCTATAATAATATTATCCCTTCGGGATTTTTCCACCTGACTGAGAGATTGCCCCCAACACTGAAATGTTCTGCAAAAAAAAGCGATGTACCTTTTTGGGTACATCGCTCAATATATTCACCGCTTTTTGGCGGAGTAAAAGCATTACGGGAAAACGATACCTGCGTACTTATTAACGTCGGTAAAAGGAATGGTTGATTTATACTTGCTATTGATGCTCCTGATGATCTCGTTAGCTATTAAAGCGTAGCCGCGTGGAGTAAGATGTACACCATCGAGCGAGAATGCGCCGCCGCTTACGTAGTCAGCATTGTAGTTAATGCCGTTGTACGCAATGCCTGTAGCCACTGTGCCAAGATAAGTGTACATATCCACATAAGCGAGATTATAACGAACTGATTCTTTCTGGATGAAATCGTTGAAACGCGCGGTAGCTGTTCTGATGAACTGCAGCTCATCTGTAGTAAGTACGTACTGTGCAGGTATAGCGGTATAGCTGCCCCAGCCCTGGCAGGTAAGACTGTTAAGCGGTGTGGTAAGTAATATCAACTCGCCGGGAACAGACTGCCTTACGTTGCCTGAATTGTCCTGAACGATGAACTGGTTGTTGCCGATATGGAAAGAGATATCGGGGAACTGACCGCGCCAATAGCGATTCAGAGAGTCTGCCTGTGTTTGCCTGAGCAGGAAAAGCCCGTTTGAAGGGATAGCGGTAAAGAAAGGGATAGCTGTGATATCAGGGATATTGATAAGTGCACCGCTGGCACCAGTGCTGATAGCAATCCTCAGCGCAGAATCATAAAGCTGCTCAAATACGTATGTAGGTGTAATGTCGCTCTGATTATAATAATTACCTGCAATAGGTGATGCACTGTCCGAACCGTGACCCTGGCCACCTGCAGTAGCATAACCCAGCACATCGTTGGCACCCAGCCAGAAGGTGAAGAAAGTAGGACCAAGGTTATTTACAGTCCACTGGAGCTCATCCATAGGCGTGCCAGCCGGGTTGTGGTAAAACCTTGCAGCGTATGGATTGCCAGCAGCATATCCGGAAACAGGGTAGTCGGCGATACGAATGCCGGGAACACCGATATTGTTAACCTGGTTGTTGTTGACACCACTCTGGAAATAAGCAGCATCCTGCGCATCCTGGCTATAGCCGGTGATCGTCATCGGACCCATAGAGCTGGTGCCCGTGCAGGTGTTGGTAGTAATAGCAAGTATCAGCTTCGATGTTGGATAACCATCATCGCCATGCAGCAAAGGCTGAATGAACGGGCCTTTGGCGCCTTTAGCACCATCAATAAGTGAAAATTGCTCAAACAGGCGCGCGGGGTAAGAATTTACCTGGCCACTGATTGTAAGGCTGTTGTTAGCAAAACCTGCAGTAAGTGAGTTGCCCACTGCCATATAGTTAGTAAAAGTGGCAGTGCCTGGCGATACAGGTTTTGTAACCTTTACACTGGGCTTGCACGCTGTAAACATGCAGGCAATAGCGCCAATGATATATAGTTTTTTCATCTTTTATAATTTTGATCTGTTATTTAGAAATTGTAGTAAATGCCAATGCCCGGAGTAGCCGCCTGCGTTTTGTAGGTGCCGCTGAAGTTGCCGAAATCATAAGACGCAGCACGCTTTACACCGCTGGTAGCTTCGAAAGCAGCAAGAATTGTAAACCTTGGTATAGGCTTAATAGAGATACCACAGGTAACTACAATACGGTCAGCATCAGGAAGATCCGGAGATACATAGCCATTAGGGATAGGAGAAGGATCGTATGCGCCACCGGCCATCAGTGATACTACTTTGCTCACCTTAACGTTAGCACCTACTCTCGTAGTGAGTGTATTGTGATAGTGACGTGGAGCATGGATATCTTTAAGAGAGCTGGTATGCTGGTCGAAATTGAATTTCAGTGAATCAAAAGAAGTCCAGATGGTGTAGTTCAGGTTGAGCTCGAAAGTCCATGCACCGGTTCTGTAGCCTACGCCTGCAGAAATAACCTGTGGTATGGGCAGGTGAGAGTCAAAATGTGTGTCCGGGAAAGAATCACGCAGAGAAGCAGGTACTTTGAACTTAGCTGAACCGCCACTGATCCCCATGTTAACCTGAGAACGGTAAGTAACACCCAACTGTAGCTGCTCGCTCAGGCGCATATGCACACCAGCGTTGAACCCAATGCCGGAAGCCGTGCCATGAAGGTGAGCCTGGCCATCATCGTAACCTGGTCCTCCAGCGCCGTGTACCGGCATAGCCTCTGTATAGTCGAATGTACCAAAACCGTAAACGAAGCCTGCACCTACAGAAAGAAAATCACTGATGCGGTAGCTGACAGTAGGCTGAACGAATACAGATTTAAGCTCAATAGACTGAACGAGGTATTTGCCCAGCCAGTTGTTATCCCACTCAAGGCCTGCACCAGCCGGAGTGTAAATACCAAGGCCTAAGCCAAACCGGCTGTTTTCCTGTACAGGACCACCTATATATACATTAAACGGGGTGAATGTCTGTTTGTTTGTATGGGCATCAGTAGGTGTTGTTCCTGACTGGATCTGGCTGCCAAATGCGGTAGCGGGCATAATGGCAGAAACACTGCCGTAAGCCTGTATGCTTTTGAGCCTGCCAAGGCCACCGGGATTATAAAATATGGTAGCCGCGTCCCAAGGCCAGGCAACACCGGTACCGCCCATCGCTACCTGCCTCAGACCTTCGAGATTGATCTGGTAACCAGCACCAAAAGATGTTATTGTCGTCAATAAAAACGATGCTGCCAATAAGTGTTTCTTCATAAAGAATGTAGTTAAAACATCAATTTAGTTCAATAAGAAATTCCAATTAATCGGTTAAGGTAAGGTGAAATAATTTTAAAACCAATACCTGTTCCCAATTTGGGGGCAAATATAGTGCTTAGGACACGGCAATACCAATGGTAGCGATGCTTATTTTTACATTTTCGGCTTGTAACAAGGCCAGGCTACAGGCCTCCAGTGTGGCGCCGGTGGTTAGCACATCATCGCATATTAATACGTGCTTGCCAGCCAGGTTTGCATTGGCCGCGATTTTGAAAGCACCCGACATATTATCAACCCGCTCTGTACGTGTTTTTTTGGTTTGGCTCTCCGTGTCGCGGGTGCGGAGGAGTAGTTTATCTGAGACGGGTTTTTGCAAAATGTTGCCGAGACCACGGGCGATGAGCATACTTTGGTTATAGCCACGCTTTGCTTCTTTTACCGGATGTAAAGGAACGGGAATGATAACATCTACCGTGTCTGCCCAGTGCACCGGCTGCAGGGAGTGCGCAAACCGCTCACCCAGGAAAATGCCTATTTGCTTTTTGCCTGCATACTTGAGGCCGTGTACAAGGTGCTGCAGCAGCCCATCATCAGTGAAATAAGCAAATGATGTAGCCTGTTGAAATGGAATGCGGCCGGCAAAGCGTAATGCGGTTTCATTGTCTGCTATATGGTGATAGCCGGTTTCAGGTAACTGCAGGGCACAGCTGATGCATAGTACGCTTTCGGAAGATAGCAAGGGCTTGCTGCACCCCTCGCACAAGCGGGGATAGAATAAATGGATGAGGCCGTGTGAGAGGTCTTTGAGGATGGAGACCATTTTTGATAACGCTTATATGGTAAAAATAATGAACCCTGCCGAAAAGCAGGGTTCATTTTCAAATTTGCATATTTTCAAATTTCCACATTACCCTTACGCTTCCGCATAAGACTCTGTAGGCTCACAAGTGCAGACCAGGTTCCTGTCGCCATAAGTATTGTTGACGCGGGAAACTGATGGCCAGAACTTGTTGTGCTTCACCCAGTGCAGCGGGAAGGCAGCATGCTGGCGGCTGTATTTATGGTTCCACTCATCAGCAGTTATCACCGCCTGGGTGTGTGGGGCGTTTTTCAGTGCATTATCTGCTTTGTCGGCCTTGCCATCCTCTATATCGCGTATCTCCTGGCGTATAGCAAGCATCGCATCGCAGAAGCGATCCAGCTCAGCTTTGTCTTCGCTCTCTGTTGGCTCTATCATCAGCGTGCCTGCTACAGGGAAGCTCATGGTAGGTGCGTGGAAGCCATAATCGATCAGGCGTTTTGCAACGTCTTCGGCTTCTACATCAGCGCTCTTTTTGTACGGGCGAAGATCTACGATAAATTCGTGTGCTGTAGTGCCGCCGTGACCTGTATATAATATATCAAAGTCGTCCTGCAGCCTTGCGCGCATATAGTTGGCATTAAGTATAGCGTACTCAGTAGCCTTGCGAACACCCGCTGTGCCCAGCATACGTATATATGCATAAGAAATGAGCAGGATGCTGGCCGAACCAAATGGTGCAGCAGAAACAGCATTAGCTACCTGACCATTGCTGGTAAATACGTGACCAGGAAGGAATGGTGCCAGGTGTTTATTCACACAGATAGGGCCCATGCCTGGACCACCACCGCCGTGCGGGATAGCAAAAGTTTTGTGCAGATTGAGGTGACAAACATCGGCACCAATGAGGCCGGGGGCAGTGAGGCCCACCTGCGCATTCATGTTAGCGCCGTCCATGTATACCATGCCGCCGTGCTCATGCACTACCTTGGTAATATCCTTTACCGACTCTTCATAAATACCGTAGGTAGAAGGATAAGTGATCATGATACCGGCAAGGTTGGCAGCGTGCTGCTCCGCCTTGGCTTTAAGATCATGCACATCTATATATCCGTTGTCATGCGCTTTTACCACTACTACTTTGTAGCCTACCATTACCGCACTTGCCGGGTTGGTGCCGTGTGCTGATATAGGAATGAGGATCACGTTACGATGTCCTTCATTGCGGCTTTCGTGGTAGCCGCGAATAGCCAGCAGTCCGGCATATTCGCCCTGTGCACCGCTATTTGGCTGCAGGCTGCAGGCATCGAATGCGGTTATTTCGCAGAGGTAGTTAGAGAGCTCTTTAGCTATCTGCAGGTATCCACCACACTGGTCCAGCGGTGCAAATGGATGCATTTTGCTCCAGTGCGTCCAGCTGAGCGGCATCATTTCTGATGCGGCGTTCAGCTTCATGGTGCAGGAGCCGAGGGATATCATACTTGTATTAAGGCTGAGGTCTTTATTTTCCAGCATCTTAATATAGCGCATCATTTGTGTTTCGCTGTGATGGCTGTTGAATACCTGCTGTCTCAGGAACTCGCTAGTGCGGGTAAGTGAAGTAGGTATGTGGGTAAGCGCGGTATGCTCATCTATGGCGTACGATACAGGCGCATCAGGATTGCTGAATACAGAAATAATATCCAGCAGGTCGCGTGGCGTATTAGTTTCGTCCAGCGATATACCTACTATGTTACCAGCGTGGTAGCAAAAATTGACACCCCGTGCTTCTGATATCCTGCGGATAGCAGCAGGGTCTTCAACTGTTACGGTAATGGTATCAAAATATGTTTTGCTATGCACGGTTACTCCTGCTTCGGTAAGTGCATTGCCTAATGTCTGGGTAAGTGCAGCCACACGTTTTGCAATGTTCTTCAGGCCATCCGGGCCATGATAAACAGCATACATAGCGGCCATGTTAGCCAGTAATGCCTGTGCAGTGCAAATGTTTGACGTAGCTTTTTCCCTTTTTATGTGCTGCTCGCGTGTGCCCAGTGCCATGCGCAGTGCACGGTTACCGGTAGCATCTATACTGATACCAATGATACGGCCGGGTATAAGACGTTTGAACTCTTCTTTTGTAGCGAAGAAGGCTGCGTGCGGGCCACCATAGCCAAGCGGCACACCAAAACGCTGCGCGCTACCGAGCGCCACATCTGCACCCATTTCTCCGGGAGGAGTAAGTAAAGTAAGCGCCAGCAGATCGGTAGCCATAGCCACGTAGCCACCTGCTTCGTGCATTGTAGCTATAAAACCACGGTAGTCTTCTACCTCGCCTACACTGTTAGGGTATTGTATCAGTGCACCGAAGTATGTAGTGTCTATATCCGCTATGCGGTAGTCGCCATATACTACTTCAATGCCGAGGGGCATAGCGCGCGTAACCACCACATCTTTTGTTTGTGCAAACACATTGTGGTCTACAAAGAACTTAGGACGCTCGGGCGTATTTGTATCTTTATTAAGCGCGTGGAAGAACATATTCATTGCCTCAGCCGCAGCAGTTGCCTCATCCAGCAGTGATGCATTTGTGATAGGCAATGCGGTAAGATCGCACACCACCGTCTGGAAATTGAGCAGGCTCTCCAACCGTCCCTGGCTTATCTCAGCCTGGTAGGGGGTATACTGGGTATACCATCCCGGGTTTTCAAAAATGTTGCGCAGTATTACGCTTGGCGTATGCGTATCGTAATATCCCTGGCCTATGTATGTTTTGAATGGTTTATTTTTTTGCGATGTTTCTTTCAGTTCGTGCAGGTATTCCGCTTCGCTTACGCCTTCTGGTATGCGCAGCGTATGATCCATGCGGATAGACGCAGGTACTGTACGGTGAATCAACTCTTCCATGCTTTCTACACCTATCGTATCCAGCATATCTTTTGTATCCTGCTCGCCCGGGCCTATATGCCTGTGAGTAAATTCTTCGTTCTGAATGGAAAACAAATTCATAAAATAGTATAAAATATTAGGTGAAAAATCCTGTGCCGTTTTTAACGAAGTGCAAAGATAATTTAATTCGTGCAATTGATAAGGAGCAGCCCGTAACGCATATGTTATGCAATAATGTTACAGGCAGTAGCCGGTGCCAGTATCATTATAGCTCCGTTGATTAAGGTTTATAAAAATATTTTTTTGTCCCGTTTTAAATTTTGGCATGTTTAATAGACTGCTCCATTCCTTTTGCAGTAGAATAGCTAGTGCTTGCTACAGTAAAATTGTACGGTGACCATCAAAATCGTATTCACCTAACATTATATCTATTTTAACATTAATTAAGGCGGCTGGGTAGTACACCATATTACCAAATCAGTATTTTGTGTGTGAGTCGGGTAACCTTCTCCCACGATCCATATGAAACAACTGGTTATCCTATTTATCCTGTTCTGCTGCGCCCGGCAGGGCCTCGGACAAACATATACACTGAAAGGAAGTGTAAAAGACACACTGAACGGCGTGCCGCTTCCATTATCATCTGTAGTGCTTATCAGCGCTAAAGACTCAAACATTGTTGCATATACCCGTGCAGACTCTGCCGGCAACTTTATGCTTGCGGCTGATAAGGAAGGCAAGTATTTGCTGCGCATTACCTTTCCCAGCTTTGCCGACTACGTGGATAAGGTGAACCTGAACAAAACTGTAACCGATGTAGGCATGGTGCCTATGGTATCAAAGGAGCACCTGTTAAAGGAATTTGTTCTGACAAAACAGATATCTGCAATTAAAATAAAGGGCGACACTACGGAGTACGTAGCAGACAGCTTTAAGGTGAAAACAGGTGCTAATGTGGAAGACCTGCTGAAACGGCTGCCGGGTATAGAAGTAGATAAGAATGGTCAGATAACTGCACAGGGGGAAACCGTGCAAAAAATACTGGTGGATGGTGAGGAGTTTTTCTCTGATGACCCCAAGGTAGTGACAAAGGGGCTGCAGGCAAACGTGGTGGACAAGGTGCAGGTATATGATAAGAAAAGCGACCAGGCTGAATTTACCGGCGTAGATGACGGGCAAAAGACCAAGACGATAAACCTGAAGCTGAAGGAGGATAAAAAGAAAGGATTTTTCGGGAAGCTGGATGCCGGCGGCGGAACGGATAACTATTACCAGGAGCAGGGGATGCTCAATGCTTTTAAAGGCAAACGCCAGGTAGCCGCTTTTGGTATTTTATCTAATACGGACAAAGTGGGACTGGGGTGGCAGGACAATGGGAAATTTGGCGCAGGTAATGAAATGATAAGTGATGAAGACGGCAACACTTATTTTATGAATAACACGGACGATGGCTTCAATAACTGGGACGGCAGGTATAATGGAGAGGGCCTGCCCAAAGTAGGTACCGGCGGCGTACACTTTGCCGACAAGTGGCACGAAGATAAAAACCATGTAACCGCTAACTACCGCTATGGGCAGCAACAGGTAGATATAGACGGCACCACCACCACACAGTATGCGCTGGCGGGTGATAGCAGCAATGTGAACCTGATGCACAAAACACAGCACAGCCGTGGTGAGCGCCACGGGCTGGATGGTATGTATGAGCTGAAGATAGACAGTAACAATACAATAAAGCTAACGGCATCGGCAGGAACGAAAACCAGCGAAGTGAAGTCCGATTTCAATACCCTCACTTATCTGCATACCCTTGCCGGCGATGATACCCTGTATACCAATCAACGTACTGCAACGAACAAGACAACTGCGAACTACGTAAATGCTGAGCTGCTGTATAAAAAGAAGTTCGCGAAAAAGGGCAGGACGTTGTCGATAGATCTGAAGGAAAACTACAACCAGTCGCTAAGTGATGGACATTTGTTTTCGATAATAGTGCCGGATACGGCAAATGCTGTGAACTCAGTAATAGACCAGAAAAAGACGAATAACACCAATACCCTGGCGCTGTTTGGCAAAGCCACATATACAGAGCCACTCTCAAAGGTGCTGAGCCTGGAGATACACTACAGCGGACTGCTGAACAATGCAACCTCGCAAAACTATTCTTACAACAATACCGGCGGAGCCTATGATGTGCGCGATGATAACTATAGCAGTAATTACCAGTATAATATCTTCACCCAGGTAGGCGGGCTTTATTTTAGATGGGTGTATAAAAAGCTGAATTTCTCTGTGGGTAGCAATGTGTCGTACACAAACTATATGCAGACGGACAAACTAACCACCGATACTACCTTTAACCGCAACTATTTTAATATAGCGCCGAAAGCAGTATTTAATTATAAGATCAGCAACCAGCGCTCCGTTAACTTTAACTATAGCGGTAAAACACAACAACCTACGCTTAGCGAGATACAGCCGCTACGGCAGAATACCGACCCTACCAATATAACGATAGGTAATCCACAACTACGGCAGGAATTCATTCATTCGCTGTTTGCATCGTTCAATGATTATAAGATCCTCAGCCACCGCTCATTTTATGCCAATGTAAATGCCACGTTTGTAAATGATGATATCAGTACATCTACCTACACTAAGAATGGTATTAATACTACGCAGTTTGTAAATGTAAACGGTGATTATAATGCACATTCCTGGATCAGCTATAATTTTAAGCTAAAGAAGCCGGAACTTGGTTTAGGTCTCCATTTGTCACCGGGCTTCAGCCATTCTAATAATTTTATTAACGGGCAAAAAAACTCGAATAATAATAACTCTTACGAGATAGGGCCGCATGCCAGCATGTATAAAGAGGACAAGTATGAATTCTGGTTCTCTCCCACAATAACCTACTACGATAACAAAGCCACCATAAGCACCTACAGTACAAACTACTGGCTCAGTAATACCGAGTTCAACGGCTCGGTGCAACTGCCGAAGAAGTTTGAAATAGGTACTGAGTTAAACCTCATGTTCCGTCAGCAATCTGCTTTGTTTCCCACTAATAACAATGTGATAAAATGGAACGCCTGGGTGAGCAAAAAATTTGGTAAGAAAAAAGAGCTGGAAGCACGGATATCAGTATACGATATACTGAACCAGAACCTGGGATATGACCGCAGTGCGAATGCAAGCATAGTAACCCAGAGCAGCTATAACACTATACGGCGGTATGGCATGCTAAACATTATCTGGAACTTTACCCATCAGCCCGGCGGCGCAGCCACAACGGAGGAGGAGTAATTGTTGATTGGTTGTCCTTCGGCTTCGCTCAGGATGACATTTGTTGATTAGTAAAAAGTCAGGGAAACGAAAATCGCAACTTATGAAACAGTATTTTTTTATAACGCTCATTCTGTTTTGCGCTGGTCACGGTGCCAAAGCCCAGTATACAACGGCAGGCAAAATAGAGTACGAACGCAAGATGAATGTGTTTGCACAAATAGCAGACTGGCATGATGAAGATGAAAATGAAAGTGAGTGGATCACGAACTACAAGGCAACAAACCCGCAGTTCAGGAATTACTTTTTCGATCTGTATTTCAACAGCAATAAGAGTATATACAAGCCCGGGCAGGAAGTAGAGGCCAATAATAAATGGGCGTTGGGAGAAGGACCGGCGAAGGAGAACATAGTGCTAACTGATTTTAAAACCGGGCAGGTGAAAGCCGTAAAACTTGTCTATGAGCAAAAATTCTTTGTGCAGGACAGCCTGCGCAAAATAAGCTGGAAAGAAAAGGATGAGCTGCGCACTATAATGAATTATAAATGCCATAAAGCTGTAGGAAAGATATGTGATTCCGTGTATGTAGTCGCCTTCTATACAGAAGATTTACCTACCAGTGGCGGACCGGAAATGTTTGGCGGCTTGCCGGGTATGATATTGGAGCTGGCCATACCCCGCTTGCATACTACCTGGACGGCAACAAAGGTGGAACTTATAACTCCTAAGGAAGCGGACTTTGCGATAAGCGAGAAGGGGAAAAAAGTAAACGAAAAGGAACTTTACCAAACAATACAGAGCAGCTTGAAAGATTGGGGCAAGTGGGCCACCAAAAATATATGGTGGACAGTGCTGTAATTTTTTTATAAATCTCTGAACTCTCCGCACCCGATCATCCTTTTATAAGATACGCTGTCTATCCGCCTGGTTTCAATGTTACCCGTTGGTAACACATTGCTTATAAAGTTTACAGAGTCTATTCTTGCCGGCGACGATGTGGTATCATCAGATACGAAGATATGTAACACATATGAGTGTATATCTTTGCCGTGTATTACTGCCTGTTTCTCCGGGCAATACTCCATTATTTTACCGTCGTCTGATGCTGGGCCGGCACATTCGCCGCCGTGCAACAGATAGTGTGCTACAGGGTGAAATGAGCTGTCAAGCAATACATACTGAATAGCACTATAGTCATCTGCATTGATCAACAGGATAATAGGGGTAAAACTGCCGATTGCGTCCTGCTTCGAGATAAAATGTGCGTCGGCATAACGAACATAAGATGTATCAAAAAAATCAATGCCCGGCAGCAGCACTTGTTTTTGCGCTTCAGTCAGCTTTGTAAACCGGGTTTTCATTGTAGAATCAAGATACGCATTACCCAGGCTGTCGAAGTGCAGGTTTTTTAGCATTGCTGTACCATCTAAATTCTTTAGCGCAAACAGGTTGTCACCAAGTGTCAATTTTTCCCTTTTGTTATGGTGAGTGCAGCTAGCCAGCACCATGGCGATGAGCACAATACACGCATTCAGCTTTAGCCATCTAGCCATATATCTCTATGTGAATATCCTTTTTATCGTAGCCCATTTTCAGTATCCGTTCCTTTGCCTCATCTACCATGGGTTTCCAGCCACAGAGCATGAATAGTGAAGGCTGAACTTCCACCGCCAGCTTTTCATAGATGGCATGTACGTAGCCGGTATCGCCCTCCCATTCTTCACGGGAGAGAGTGGGGTGATAAGTGAATTGTGGCATGATGCGCTCCAGGTCTTTCATTTCCTCATGATATAGCAGATCCTGCTGTGTACGAGTGCCGAAGAGCAGGTGCAGCTGCCTGTGTGGCACCTGGTGGAAGTTGATATAGCGAAGCATGCTGCGAAACGGAGCAATACCCGTGCCGGTGCAGATCATGTATATATCCTTTTCGATCTGGGGTGGAAGCACAAAAACGCCTTGCGGGCCGCGTAGTGAAAATGTGCTGCCCACCTGGATATCATTGAAAAGATAGCTGGAAGCAAGGCCGCCATCTACGTGCACAATAACCAGCTCTATGATATTGCTGCCGTCAGGCATAGAAGCTATGCTATAGCTGCGCCACCTGCGATTGCGTTGCTCGTGTATGGGCAGGTCCAGCGTTACAAACTGGCCGGCTTTGAAATCAAAAGGGTTTGCATCCGGCAGCTCTACCCAATAGCGGCGTGTATTTGGTGTCGCCTGCTCTATTTGTTTTACTATGCCGGTTTGCCACTGAGGTAACATGGTATATTTTTTCTGAAAGGTACGGCTTTAGCCATAAAACATGGATGCCGTGTGCCCGGCTATATCTCATAGGCCGTGCCCTCTATACTCACAAACACATTCGGGAAGATGGCACTTGCCTCTTCGCGAAAAGGCTCCAGTTCCTTATACTTTGATGAGAAGTGGCCCAGCAGCAATTGTGTTGCATTGGCCAGCTTTGCTATCTGTGCCGCCTGTGCCGCTGTGCTGTGGTGGCGTGCTGTTGCTTTTTCGGCATCTTTTTCCAGGTAGGTACATTCGTGGTATATAGTATCTGCTCCCTGTATATAAGGCAGAAAGCTTTCAGTGAACACCGTATCCGCACAGTAGGCATAACGTTTTACTGATGGTCCGTCTTCGGTAACCCACTCATTCTTAACGAGGAGGCCGTCTTTACGCTCATAATCCTCTCCTTTCTTCAGCTGCTCATAGTATGCTGCGGGTATCTCGTATTCCTGGCATTTGGCGGGCAGCAGTTTGCGGCCTCTTGTTTTGCGCTCTATAAGAAAGCCATGGCACTGTATACGATGCTCAACAGGGAAGCAGGTAACGCTGAAAGAAGGATCGTCTACCAGCAGGGCAGCGCCTTCTGGCAGAGCGTGGAAGTAAAAGGGATATGATAAAATGGTATCTGCAACAGCAAGTATGGAATCAATAATAGGCTTGAGCTCTGCAGGCGCATAAAGGTGCAAGGGTGCTGTGCGGCCCAGCAGGCTCATGCTATTAATAAGGCCTGGTAAACCAAAGTAATGATCGCCATGCAGGTGACTGATGAAAATATGATGTACACTGCGCCACCGCAGTCCGTATCGCTGCATCTGCACCTGGGTACCTTCGCCGCAGTCTATCAGCAACACCTCTCCGTATACAGATACAGCTTGTGCGCTTGGGTGACGACCAAAGGCAGGTAGGGCAGAATTATTTCCTAGTATGGTTACATGCATTTTCTATTCCTCATTAAATAAGTCTCTTTCCAAAATTTCCATACTGATAATATCAATTGCCTCTTGCATTCGCGGGGCAATATTAATTAGAAGGTCGGTCTCATCTGCTCTTAACGCAGCCATTACTTTTTCATTCACAGCGGTGAATACGAGTGACATTTCCTGGCCATAGCTGTCTTCATGCAGTTGCACCAGTTGTGCTATCGCGTCATTTTCTATTTCATTACAGTACTGCAGGTCCACTATTATGTTTTTACTGCCGCTTTGCCTGATTTGGGTACACTTTTCCCCGAGTGCACCTGTCAAATTAGCACTTATTTTGTCTGCAAAAGGCATAATGGTGGTAAAAGTATCTTTGGTATCAATTTTGAATTCCATTATCTACGGTATTTAAATATCCCCGGGAAAATTTGTGAGTAAGTTGAAAAATAGGACTGCCGAACGATACTTCCTTCGTATATTACAATACATTAAAAGCGGAAGAGCTGTTAAGTAGCCACAGCTAAAAATAGCAATACTTCTATAATTAATGCCTATACCGGGAATACTTTTGAAATCGTTAACTTTATTTCTTAAAAACAGGATTTGTACATGGATTCAAATTTCTCGCCGAAAGTAAAAGAGATCATTTCCTACAGCCGGGAGGAGGCTTTAAGGCTGGGCAATGACTTTATAGGCACCGAGCATTTATTACTAGGTCTCATTCGCGAAGGCGATGGGATGGCCCTGAAAGTGCTGCAAAGCATGCAGGTAGACCTGTTTGAGCTGCGTAAAGAGCTGGAACTGGCTATAAAAGATAAGAACAATAAACCACTCGCCAACATCAACAGCCTGCCCCTTACCAAGCAGGCGGAGAAGGTAATCCGCATTACCGTGCTTGAGGCGAAATCGCTGAAAAGCACAACAGTGGAGACAGAGCACCTGATGCTGTCTATACTGAAGAATAAGGAAAATGTGGCTACACAGATCCTTAACCATTACGAAATTGACTACGAACGTTTTAAGGGTGAGCTGAGCATACTGCAGGGCGGTCACCCAACAAGCGACTATAACGATCCGGGATCTGAAGAGTTTGAAGAAGATGACGAGCGTCGCCAGTTTCAGCAGCAGCGCAAGCCTGCCAGCGGTAACGCCAAGTCAAAAACTCCGGTGCTGGATAACTTCGGCCGCGACATTACAAAGTTCGCAGAGCAAGGATCGCTTGACCCCATAGTAGGCCGCGATGAAGAAATAGAGCGCGTATCGCAGATATTATCTCGTCGTAAAAAGAACAACCCTATACTTATAGGTGAGCCGGGTGTGGGTAAGACCGCCATCGTAGAAGGTCTTGCACTCCGCATAGTTCAGCGCAAAGTATCGCGTGTATTGTTTGATAAGCGTGTTATCAGTCTCGATCTTGCAGCGCTTGTTGCCGGTACTAAATACCGCGGCCAGTTTGAAGAACGCATGAAGGCAATCATGAACGAGCTGGAAAAGAATCGTGACGTAATTCTGTTCATAGATGAGATACATACCATCGTAGGAGCTGGTGGTGCATCTGGCTCACTGGATGCTTCCAATATATTCAAACCTGCACTCGCCCGCGGCGACCTGCAGTGCATAGGCGCATCTACGCTGGACGAGTACCGTATGTACATAGAAAAAGATGGTGCACTTGACCGTCGTTTCCAGAAGGTACTTGTAGAACCACCAAGCGTGGATGAGACCATCATTATACTTAACAACATTAAGTCGAAATACGAAGATTTCCACAACGTATCATACGATGCAGAATCGATTGAAGCATGTGTGAAGCTGAGCGACCGCTATATGACTGACCGCCTGCTGCCGGATAAGGCGATAGACGTGATGGACGAAGCGGGAGCGCGTGTGCACCTTAAGAACATAAATGTGCCTGAAAATATCCTGGAGCTTGAAAAGAAGATCGAGGATATAAAGCAGGAGAAGAACAAGGTGGTAAAGAGCCAGCGCTTTGAGGAAGCAGCTGCGCTTAGAGACCGTGAAAAGAGATTGGGTGAAGAACTGGACCGTGCTAAGGCGGAATGGGAAGAAGAGGCTAAGCATAAGCGCTACCCGATCACCGAAGAGTCGATAGCAGAGGTTATAAGCATGATGACGGGTATACCTGTGATGCGTATGGTGGAAGCAGAAAGCGCAAAGCTGCGCCGTATGGATGACGACCTGCGTGGAACAGTGGTAGGCCAGGATGATGCGATAAACAAAATTGTAAAAGCAATTCAGCGTAACCGTGTAGGTCTTAAAGATCCGCGCAAGCCAATAGGGTCGTTCATATTCCTGGGACCGACTGGTGTAGGTAAAACTGAGCTTGCCCGCTCTCTCGCACGCTATATGTTTGACAGCGATGATGCGCTGATACGTATAGACATGAGCGAATACATGGAGAAATTCTCGCTCAGCCGCCTTATAGGTGCGCCTCCGGGATACGTAGGATACGAAGAAGGCGGTCAGTTGACGGAGAAAGTGCGCCGTAAGCCATACTCTGTGGTGCTGCTTGATGAGATAGAGAAAGCGCACCCGGATATCTTCAACATACTGCTCCAGGTGCTTGATGACGGACAGCTTACCGATGGTCTTGGCCGTAAGGTGGACTTTAAGAATACGCTGATCATCATGACCTCTAACATTGGCGCAAGGCAGCTGAAAGATTTTGGTGCAGGCGTAGGTTTTGCAACCAATGCAAAAACGGAAAATCTGGAGGAGAACAACCGTGGTGTGATAGAAAAGGCACTGAAGCGTACCTTCTCTCCTGAGTTCCTGAACCGTATAGATGATGTAGTGATCTTCAATTCGCTTGAAGAGAAGCACATAGGAATGATCATTGACATCATTATGAAGGATGTAATGAAGCGCCTGAATACGCTTGGCTTCACAATGACGATTACTGAGCCTGCTAAAAAGTTCATTGCAGAGAAAGGATACGACCAGCAGTTTGGTGCGCGCCCATTGCACCGCGCCATACAGAAATACCTGGAAGATCCGTTGGCTGAAGAAATACTGAACCACCGTATTAAAGCCGGCGACAATGTAGCGGCCGACTTTAATGAAGCAGATAGCAAGATCGTATTTACCATTGGCCTGCCTGCCGAAAAGAAGGAAGAAGAGGAAACGAAGAAAGCTGAGTAGTGAAAATTAGTTGGTTATAAAAAGCGAACGGCCTCAGAGATGGGGCCGTTCGCTTTTTGTGATAACAGGATGTTTTTGGTTCATCTGCACCATAGATCCGGTGTGTTTTTTAAATTTCTATATTTGGGTACTTTTAAAACAGGTAAACTGGAACTTCCCACAACCGATACAGGCGCTAACAGGGGTATTAAATCAAGAAAGGCAACTCTATCCCTGATTGCCATTTGCTGTATTGCTTACCCCGCAGGATTCAGATATAGCTATCTGCAGTGCAGCTACGACAATATTTTTTTGTCAGGCAATTGGTGGTCGGTATTCACAGCCTTGTTTTTGCATGGCAACCTTATGCACCTACTGGGGAATATGTTGTTCCTGCTGTTGTTTGGCCTGGGGCTGGAAAAAAAAGTAGGCCCCGGGCGGCTAATTGCAGTCTTTCTGCTCGGCGGGGCAATAAGCATGTTTTTAAGCTCGTTTTATTATCCGCATAACCAGCCGAGCGTAGGTGCGTCAGGGGCAATTGCTACTATATTGGCAGCACTCATGTTATTCAATCCGTGGAGGATATCATTTCTGCTGAATTTTTTCCCGATGCCTATAGGTGTGGCGGGTTTTACTTTTTTGTTGTTAAACATCGGCGGTCTCTATCGCGACTTTGCTCACCCTTCAGTAAGCAATTTTCATGTTGCATATATGGGCCACCTGATTGGCTTCCTGGTTGGTATTGTGTTTGCCTCGGTGGTCACGCCCGATTGGAAGAAGAACCTTGTGCTTAGCGTTATTCAGTTTATTGGCTTTTATGCGCTACTGCTGCTGATCTTCCACTATCTATAGCATGGCAATTATAGTACCGACCACCAGATATTCCTTGGCGCCATTTTGCCCCAGCTTTTGAAGCTTTCCTGCAGGCCATCATAGAGCTCTTTTTCGCTAACTTTTTTTCCTTTGTCAGGTATAGTGAAGTCTGTCTCTTTGGGTTGCACCAGCTCCACCTTATCGGCCGTCCATGTGCAGTGGAGCCTCGGTATTGCCAGTTCCAGTATCATGCCCGGCAGGCCGCCAAACATCTCGGGGCCGCCACTTACCGCAATATCTTCTGTGTAGAATGCAACCACGTAAACCGTATCGCACATGCGGCCCACTGCCTTGTGGCACTTAAAGTTAGCTATGGTACGTATCTCATCTTTCACTTGCCACTCCATAACACGTACCGTGTCTTCCACAAAAAACTTCTGGTCAAACACCTTTTTGTTCGCCTTTATTTTGTTTGCGCCGAAATCAGTTAAAACGATATTTTCTGTAGCGGGTCCGCCGCCAAACATTTTGAAAACATTGCCCTCTACTTCCTTGCCGGGCTTGTAGATGCTGCGAGAAGAGTCGAATACAAGTTCAAAAAATGAGCTGTTGAACTTCGGTATGCGCGACTTCATTTGTTCCATCATAGGGTTAGCGCCCTGCTCTTCCTCCATTTCCTTCAATTGTGCATGGATATTCGTCCGTCGCTCAAACTCTATCTTACCAGCCATAGTATACTGGGCGTTTGCTCCGGCAACGGAGTAAAGCAAAATGGCGGTTATAAAAAATACCTGTTTCATAATCTATTTCTTTATACGCTTACTATTTAACTAATCAACTCATTAACCAATAAACCGGATTACCTCCGCATCATCATCATGCCGCCTCCGTTTGGTGGTGGTGCACCTGCAGGGGTGTGAGAGAAATTCCAGATAAGGCTGAGCATACCATAACGGCGAATGGTATTATAGTTCTCTTCGGTAATAATGCCGGCCTGGCCACTTCGGCTATAGCCTACATTCTGATTGAAAATATCAAACACCGAAGCGCGGATCTCTATGTCGCTCTTCTTCCTGAGCTTCTTACCTATATAGGCGTTGCAAAGCAGCACATTGTTTCCTTTGTAGAACAGCCTCGTTTCTTCTCTCAGAAACCAGTTTACTGTGGCACTTACTTCCAGTTTCCAGGGCAGCTGCACGGTAGCGGTAAGCTCGTTGTTGCTCGTCCAGTAGCTGGTGCTGTAGCTGGTTATCGTTGATTTGTTGTCGTTGTAACTAAAAGAGGGGTCGAATTCGATGCTGAACTTCTTATCCTTAAAGTATTCTATCGTTGGTGTAAAGGAGTACGTGTTGTTATCACTTTTGTTGAGCGCGCTGTTTACATAACTGTTAATATGGTTGATGCCCGAACTCAGGCGTGCACCCATCTGCAGGTCTATCTTTTTCAGTTTGAAGCCATAGCCAAGAAATGCAAAGGCGTTGTAGTTGCCATTTACATTTACATATTGTGTGGTGCGGATACCACCTATGTTTGTTGTATTAGTGCTTATGGCATCGCCGATGACGTTAAAGCTCGCGCTTGCGAACAAATACCGCTGTGACAATATTTTAAAGTTATTGAAGCGGATGCTGAATGCATTTGTAAACTGCTGCCGTAGGCCTGGGTTACCGACTGTTTGATTTGTAGGGTCTGTATTCTGGCACTGTGGCGACACTTCGTCAATGGTAGGCTGGGTGGTACTGCCGAGGTAGTTGAAACGGAAATTGGTTTCCCGGCCGACCCTGTACACAAACGTAGCCTTAGGGAAATAATTCAGATAGGCATATTTACGCTCTGATCCCGGCCGGAGGGCATCGGACTGATCATAGAGCGCATTAGAGATATCACCACCCACAGAGAAGTTAATTTGTTTGAACACAAAACGGGCAGCGACACCACCCATATTGGTAAATATATTGTACTTGTAATCCGTGCTGTAAAAAGTGTTCCTGTTGTTAAAAACACCGGGCGCTGTGCTGTCATAAGAATTATTGGTGGAGTTACTGTTGTTTATGGTTACGCCATAGTCCAGCTCCAGGTAGGCCACTTTCGATAATGGCTCAGTATATGTTGCCTTTGCATTAAATGCCAGTGTGCCTACGTCGCTGCTCTTGCGCTGGCTGGTATAAATGCTTGAGTCCGGCATGCCCGCGCTGGATGCATACACATCCGTTAGTGATCTGAGGTGACCATCGCTTTTCGAGTCTTTATAATTCTCTTTGACATCCACAGATAGCGTCCGTCCCTTCTTAGCAAATTTCTTTCTCAGCAGCAGGTCTGCATTTACAAAATCTGCTTTAGCATTGCTCGTCACCTTGCGGTCGTTAGTATTAGATAGTAAACTATCCTGCAGCAGTGTGGTGCTGTAGTAGTCGGTGGAGATATCGGTGTTTTTTTCGCCGGCAGTAGCAGTTACCTTAATCGATAACAAGGAGTCGATCTTCCATTCATACATGCCATCCAGCCCGTGGCGGTCGCCCCTGCTGAATTGATTTTTATTCTGGCGTATTATGCTCTCCTGGTCATTGGGCAGCGGATTTTGTGTTACTGTCGTTCCCTCTATTTCTACGTTCTGCATGGCATAGCGGTAGTTGGCAGTTACGTGTTGCTTGTCCTCATTCCACTTATCAGCAAAGTGGAGGCCTCCGGTCCACACCTTGGGCAGACCCTCTCCATTATACTTACCGTCCCATCCGGCTATGTCTTCGGCATTGTTGTTAGAGGTTATGGTTACCTGGCCTTCATCGGTGATCTCCGTAACACCGCTTCCGCTGCTGAAGCTGTTGTTATCCTGCCAGCCGAGGCCTACCTTGTCGGTATTAGACATAATACCGAAAGCCGATAATTGCCTTTTGGCTTTAAATGCATTGATCATGCCCTGGTTCTGAAAGTAGCCATCCGTTCCGCCTCCCGCTTCCAGCTTACCAAAGTAGCCTTTCTTCTTATCCTCCTTTAACTCCAGGTTTATGGTTTTAGTTTTTTGTCCATCGTCTATCCCTGTAAATTCTGTCTGGTCGCTTTTCTTATCGTACACCTGCACTTTCTCTACTGCATTGGCTTGTAAGCCCTTTGTTACCACCTTCGGGTCGTCGGAGAAAAACTCTTCACCATCTACAAGTACTTTTTGTACGGTCTCGCCTTGCGCGGTTATCTGCCCGTTTTTATCTACCTGTATACCCGGCAGTCTTTTTAATAGGTCTTCCACCGTAGCGCCTTTCTTCACCTTAAAGCTGTCGGCCATATACTCAGTAGTATCGCCCTTTATCTTTATGGCGGCTACCTGCTGCCTGAGCACAAACTCTTTTAGCAGGTGCTCCTTCGACACCATAGGTATAGTGCCATAGTCGGTCACCTGTTTCTTCACATTCACCACATCTATATAATTGGCAAAGCTTGGGAAGGTAACCTGCAGTATATACTTACCCTGTGCAGGTGCTTTCAGCTCAAAGGTTCCATCCTGCCGGGTGCGGGTGAAGGTTTGTATTACCGAGTCGGTGGTGCGGATAAGGACCACAGAGGCGCGCGGCAACTGGGCCATGTTCAGCGTATCTGTTACTGATCCCTTTATGGTATAGCTCTGCGCTATGCTGCGCTGAAATGAGCATAAAAGGACAAGGCAACCAATAAAAAAGTACTTCATAAAACGGTGTGTGTGATCGTTTTCGCCAATAGCAAAGCGAATTGTTCTGTAAAGCAACAAAACTACGACTAAATAACGCCTTGTGATGAGGGTTAGAAAAAGGGGTACATGCCATCTTTTAACACTTCCTTACCAGAAAGCGCCTGATTCTATTTTGCCGGGGCCTGGCCCACCACAGCTTTATACACAGCAGGCCGGTTATGGTCTACCGGTATTCCTAATGCCTCATAAATGTAGTCCTGGGAAGTAGTGCGCACACCCAGTTTTGTGATCTTGGTATTGGCACCAGATGGGAATACACGGTTTGATAAAAACACAAACACGATGCCGGTAGCAGGATCGGCCCATGCGCAGGTGCCCGTGAAGCCTTGGTGCCCGAATGCCAGACCGCTGCAGCGCTCCCCAGCGGGCCCTGATTCATCGGCTTCAGGCAGCGGCTTATCAAAGCCAAGACCACGGTGGCTGATCTTGCTGTTGTAGGCGGTAAAAAGATCTACTGTAGCCGGCTTGAAGTACCGTTTAGTGCCGTATACTCCTTTATTCAGCAGCATCTGGAAAATAGCCGCAACATCGTGGGTCGATGCAAACAAGCCCGCATGGCCGCCTACACCACCCAGCATAGCTGCCCCAGGGTCATGCACAAAGCCCCACAAGGTCTGGCTGCGGAAGGTGATCTCCACCTCTGAAGGTACTATCTGCAGCGAATCAAATTTCTTTAGCGGTAGATAAGTGATACGCTTCAGACCCATGGGCTTATAAAATTCTTCATCAGCGTATTTGTCTATTGTCTGGCCGGTTATTTGTTTTACCACGGCCGCCAGGAAGAAATAATCGAGATCGCTATATAGCATTTTGCCGGCATTGTCCAGCGGGCTGGCATAGATCCTGCTCCACATGGTATCTATCCAGTCGGTACGCAGGTTTACATCTTTAGCTACCTGCACACCAAAGCCCGGTGTTGGTGTTTTGCGGTACAGGTCGCTTTTCAGTTTGCCATCACCGTCTACTGTTTCTTTATAGAACGGTATCCAGCCTTTTAGTCCGGCCTGGTGCAGCAGTATATCTTTTATCAGCAGGCCCGATTTATTGGTACCCCTTGCCTGTGGCAGGTAGTCACCCAGCGTTTTGTTCAGGTCCAGCTTGCCCTGCTCATAAAGCCGCATCACAGAAATGGTTGTTGCCAGTACCTTGGTGCACGAGGCCATATCGTAAAGCATATTGGTGTCTACAGCATGCATCTTGTCGTACCGGGTGTAGCCAAAAGCTTTATCGTAAAATACCTTTCCATTGTGCGCCGCCAGTACCCTGCAACCGGGAAATACGCCATCAGCTATATTGCGCGCCATAAACATATCCAGCCTGTCCAGGGCTTTTTGCTCCACTACACCTGCATCCGTTGGGAAAAACACTTTCCTCAGTTCATTGGAAGCCTCCTTCAGCACCACGGGTGGTTTCACTGGCATAGGGCATATGCTCTGTCCGTTCATGCAGGCCGTTACGGGTAATTTTCCTTTAAACCGGGTCTTGCGCAGCAGCATATTGGCAACCGCATTTTCTGTAAGTGTATCATCTTCGTAAGCCACTACCACGGAGCCCGCGCCACAAAAGTACTGGGTGACATAGGCGTTGCCCATATCTACTACCAGCACATTGTTACGGCAGCCTGCCTGCTGCAGAAAAGCCACCGCCTCATCTCCAAGGCCGTAGTTACCACCGGGCGCAAAACTGAGATTATGAATGGCAATAACTGTAACATCGTACTTGCTCATACCGTCCAGTATCTTCTGCACTGTATCAGCAGGACTACCTTTTGGCAACCACTCCGCTTTTACATTATCAAACTCATCGTCAAGGCGCTGGTAGAGTGGTGTTATTGCAGAAGCGTTTACGCCAATGTAGCCTATGCGCATGTTCTCGTTTATTTTTTTCAGCGCCTGATTATCGTCTCTTATTATGGTTATGGCTGCCCTGGCCACCTGGCTGCGCAGGGTGTCCACCATTTTGTTGAGGTCGGCCGTAATATTGGTAGTGTCAATTTCTTTCCACTCGTTCAGGCCGGCATTGTACTTTGCTGCAAGTATCTTTTTTACACTGGTTTCGAGCGCCGATTGCGGGATAATGCCCGTGTCTATAGCATGTTTTATTTTAGCCAGCGCTGCGGGCACATCCTGCGAAAACAACAGTACATCGTTGCCGGCTTCAAATGCCAGCAGGTCAGCATCGCCGGCGGGGAAGTATTTGGTAACACCTTGCATATTCAGCGCATCAGTAAAGATAAGCCCGGTAAAACCAAGCTTGTTTTTCAGCAGGCCGGTAACCGCGTTTTTAGAAAGCGTTGTAGGTACATGAGCAGTAGTATCCAGGGCCGGTACTTCCAGGTGGGCTACCATTACACTTTTCACGCCGGCCGCTATCAGCTGTTTAAAAGGGTAGAGCTCTATACTGTCCAGCTGCTCTACAGTGCGTGTTACCACGGGTAGTTCTTTATGCGAGTCAGCGCTGGTATTTCCATGCCCCGGAAAGTGCTTGGCGCAGGCCATAATACCGTTGCGCTGCAGGCCTTTCATAAAGGCAATACCCAGGTGCGACACCCACGCTTTATCCTCTCCAAACGAGCGGGAGTTGATGACCGGGTTAGCCGGGTTATTATTCACATCTACATCTGGCGCAAAGTCTATATGCACACCCAGCCGCCTGCACTGCATAGCTATAGCACTTGCTACGCGAAAGACGATATCAGTATCACGAGTAGCGCCCAGCATCATTTGTCTGGGTAGGCTCTTTACACTATCCAGGCGCATACCCAGGCCCCACTCGGCATCCATAGATAATAGCAAAGGTACATTTGCCAGGTGCTGATATTTGTTGGTAAGTATTGCCTGGCGCACAGGGCCGCCCTGCATGAAAATAAGGCCGCCCAGCTGGTGTGCATTTATCAGTTGTGTTACCAATTCCTCATTATAGTTCTTTCCACCCGAATAAGCTGCTATCATGAACAATTGTCCGATGCGCTCCTCTTGCGTCAGCTTATCATAAACGCTGTCTACCCAATGGTTGCGTGCGGCTATATTGATGGGTTTTAGCTTGCCGTTAGTTTGGCCATAGCTGAAAACAGTAAAAAACAAAGAAACAAACACCAGCGAAATAGCGCAACGGAATAGCCTCATTAAGCAAAAATAATTGACCACCTAAATATCGCTGATAATAGCAGTATTTCAAATTTTCACTGCAATTATTAACAAGTGTAGTGACGACAACAAACAGGAGCGTGATTAAGAGAACTTTACAAACCAATACTTGAACTGCCGTGTTTGTCTTTCCACAGCTCATGTTTGCGGTCATAATTAACTATTCCACCAATCAACTAACTTTGCACCATGTCTAAAAAAGCAATGCTTATTATAATGGACGGCTGGGGCCATGGCAAGGTGCCTGCTGCTGATGCCGTAGCAAATGCTAACGCGCCGTTTGTGAAATCCCTTTATAATCAATACCCCAATACTGAGTTGATAACCTGTGGTGAAGATGTGGGCCTGCCTGCAGGGCAAATGGGAAATTCGGAAGTCGGCCACCTGAACATTGGTGCCGGTCGAATTGTGTACCAGGAGCTTCAGCGTATCAATGTAGCGGTGAGAGATGGTGAGTTGGAGCGCAGCCCGGTTTTACATGCTGCTTTCGAAGCCGCGAAGACCGCAGGTAAAACGCTGCATTTCATAGGACTAGTGAGCGATGGCGGCGTACACTCCCACATACAGCACCTGAAAGCACTTTGCACGCTGGCGCAGAAAAATAATGTGCCGCGTGTGGCTGTCCATGCATTTAGTGATGGCAGGGACTGTGACCCGAAGAGCGGACTTGGGTTTATTACTGAACTGAATATACACCTGCGTGAAACAAACTGTATGCTGGCATCCGTTACCGGCCGGTTCTACGCTATGGACCGCGATAAGCGCTGGGAGCGGGTAAAGGTAGCTTATGACGGAATGGTGAATGGTTTAGGAACCCATACTACTGATGCCCTGGCTGCTATTGAAGCCTCTTACAAAGAACAGGTAACGGATGAATTCATAAAGCCAATAATTGTATGCGATGCCGCAGGCAAGCCGCTTGCTACTATAAAAGATAGTGATGTAGTGGTGTGTTTCAATTTCCGCACCGACCGTTGCCGCGAAATAACGGAGGCATTGACCCAGCAGGCTTTTGCAGAGCAGAATATGCACCCGCTGGATCTTCATTATGTGACCATGACTGAGTACGACAAGAGCTTTAAAAAAGTAAATGTCATATTTGAAAACAAAGACCTTACCAATACCCTTGGCGAAGTGCTGGAGGCAAATGGTAAGACGCAGATACGCATAGCTGAAACGGAGAAATATCCACACGTGACATTCTTTTTCTCCGGGGGCCGCGAGGCGCCGTTTGCTGGAGAAAAGCGTATCATGATACCCTCTCCCAGAACGGTAGCGACCTATGATCTGAAGCCGGAAATGAGCGCACTGGAATTGACCGATGCAATACTCCCGGAAATAAATGCCGGCACTACTGACTTTATCTGCCTCAACTTTGCAAATGCGGACATGGTAGGGCACACCGGCGTGTGGCCTGCAGTAATAAAGGCAGTGGAAACAGTAGATAGCTGCGTGAGCCGGCTGGTGCCTGCTGCTCTGAAAAATGGCTACGCAGTTTTCCTGACTGCAGACCATGGAAATGCTGATTATATGGTAAATGAAGATGGCACGCCGAATACGGCACATACGCTGAATCTTGTGCCACTATTCCTTATTTCCAACGACTTTAAGGGTAAGCTGAGCCCGGGAAAGCTTGGCGACCTGGCTCCCAGCATATTAACGTATATGGGTATAACAGTACCTGCGGAAATGACCGGAAACGTACTGATAAGCTAGAGCCCGATAGGTTACATTTATAGGGACTTCAATATTTGCCCGCACGGTAGTGCGGGCTTTTTACTTACCTTTGCACCTCAATTAAATAAGGAAAAAAGTTAATGGCAAAGCAATCCGAGAAAAAGTGTTCTTTTTGCGACCGTGCAGAAAGTGATGTGAATATACTTTTCACTGGTATAAAGGGCAATATTTGCGACCAGTGTATAGAAAATGCACATTCATTGCTGGCGGAGGCAACTGGTGCTGCTGATAAAGTGAAAAAGGAAGAACCAAAGCAGGAATTCCAGAAACTTAAGAATTACAAACCACGCGAAATAAAAGATTTTCTCGACCAGTATGTCATTGGTCAGAACGATGCTAAGAAAGTATTGTCTGTAGCTATATACAACCATTACAAGCGCCTTACAATGCCAGTGCAGGATGATGTGGAGATCGAAAAATCAAACATCATGATGGTAGGTGAGACCGGTACAGGCAAAACCTTGCTGGCCAAGACCATCGCCCGTTTGCTGCAGGTGCCATTTGCTATAGTAGATGCTACTGTATTTACAGAGGCAGGCTATGTGGGCGAAGATGTGGAAAGCATACTCTCCAGACTGCTGCAGGCAAGCAACTACGATGTAGCTGCTGCTGAGCGCGGTATAGTGTATATAGATGAGCTGGATAAGATAGGCCGCAAGAGTGATAACCCGTCTATAACCCGCGACGTAAGTGGCGAGGGTGTGCAGCAGGCTATGCTGAAACTGCTCGAAGGGTCTGAGGTGATGGTCCCTCCGCAGGGCGGCAGGAAGCACCCTGAGCAGAAAATGATAAAAGTAAATACCCAGAATATACTGTTCATCTGCGGTGGTGCGTTTGAGGGCATTGACAAAATGATAGCCCGCAGGATACAGACATCATCAATAGGGTATAATGCCATAAAGGCTACTAAAGACCTGGACAGGGCCAACCTGCTGCAATATGTAAATGCACAGGACCTTCGCACCTTTGGCTTGATACCAGAGCTGCTGGGCCGCTTGCCGGTGGTTACTTATCTGAACCCGTTGGATGCTGTGTCGCTGAAGCTGATACTCACTGAGCCGAAGAATGCCCTGGTAAAGCAATATACCCGCCTGTTCGAATTTGAGGGTATAAAACTTACGGTAGAAGATGGCGCGCTGGACTATATGGTGCAGAAAGCCATACAGTACAAGCTGGGAGGCCGTGGTCTGCGTACCATCTGCGAAATGATACTTACAGATGCCATGTTCGATCTGCCATCTGAGAAGCACAATGGTGCCTTCCACCTGACGCTTGACTACGCGCAGCAGATGGTAGAGCACGCTAAGCTGGAACATATGAAGGCCGCATAAGACCCTAGCAGGTTTTTACGAACTATTGATTAACTACTTACGACTTAAGTATGGATGACCTGGTACAACAATTAAAGGATAATGCGGGCCTCACTGAGGAGCAGGCACTGAAGGCCCTGGAAACAATGAAGGGCTACCTGATGGGCAAAGTACCCCCTATGTTCAGCGGTTTTGTAGACAACTTTTTTGCCAAGGCTGCAAAAACGGATGATATCGATCCGCTGGCGTAGTCGATCGCCTTGTAGTTATCACATGTTAAATGGTAGGGTCATACGGTTATACGTCCCGGTTTACGCACGGTTACGTCAGACCCCTTTGCCAGGAATACAGACTGCGGGGCCACTCCCTGTATAAAAGGCACAAACTCTTTACCGTAAAGCCCTTTTATATCAGCATTAAGCAGCCACGAGCTTACGGGGAATACCTGCCAGCGTGGATGCTGCACCTGGTATACAATTGATGTATTTGGTTTAAGACGGTTGTAACCATAATAGTGCTCCAGTATAAACTCCTCCTCGCTGCCTGCAGTTATATCCTCTAGCTTGTTCGCAGCTGTTACACATAGCGAATTCCATTTTCCCCTAAATTTCCAATCGTAGGAAACAGCCAGATCATGCTCATTAAATGTATGGGTATGGCGCATACGCATTGCATGGTAATGCTCATTGTAGAGCTGGTTGGCCATAACTGCAATTGCACGCCGTGGTACTATCTCTGATACAAATCCAACGCCGCGTTTTTCAATTGCGCCTTCCTGCTTTATGTAATACCGCAGGTTTACTTCTTCAAAGTTGATATGAAACGGCCACTTAATGCCGAGTACACGGGTGTCGTTAAACATAAACCCTACCACGCTTACTAACGCCTTGCCGTTCCAAAGGTCCAGCACCGTGCCGGGGGGCAAATGTGGATAGAGAACCACCGGGTCTACGCTATAATTCAGCATTACCAGGTACTCCCAACGCGCAGACAGAAAGAGACCTTTTTCCATAGCCTAAAGTTACGTGGAATACACCCCTAGTATTTCAAAACAAAATGTTGCTTTTCTTTAAAATCTTCCCTGAAGAAAAGTATCCCCATATCGAACAGGTCTATACTCATAGGTACACCAGGGTGCTTCAGCATTTTTTGCCAGGCGGCAGTATTGTTTTTTGTTTTGTGGATATGTGTGACAACAACAGTACCATTCCTGTTCAGCCATGGCAAATGCTGCTCAAATATACCGACCCATTTTCCGGCATCCTGCTCGTTGATAATCAGCATATCAAACGGTGTATTGAGTAATGAAAGATCAGTACCGTACCTGATACTGTCATTGTTGTAATTGTAGTGAGCGGCTATGCGGGTCATAAGGTTTTCATACTTCAGCTCCATAAAGGATGCAGCAATTAACCTCGACTGATCCAGCGCTCCTTTCTCCATCAGCACCTGCTCCACAAACTCATAAACGAATGGTGAGTGTGTGCCATGCCTCCCCTTTGCTTTCCAGCTGTATTTCAGATATTCTACGAAACTGTAAAAGGCCATCGGAGTAAATATTGGGGAGAAAGCCCCTTTAGGGGTTGGGGTTGCTACATCTCTATCCTTTCCAGCTTCTGGAAAGTAAAGGCGCACTGGTGGTGGTCATCTATATGGTGTTTTTCTTCCCATACCAGCTTCCAGTGTGTATGATCTATATTGGGAAAGAAGGCATCGGCATCATGCACCGTTGTGTGTACACGGGTCACGTACATACGCTCCACAAGTTCTATTGTTGATTCAAAAATTTTCCCTCCACCTATAATAAATCCTTCGTCCGTATTTTCCTGCTGCAGTCGTTCCACAGCTGCATTCAGGTCGCCATAAATCAGAACGCCATCAGGTACTTTAAAATCCTTATCGTGTGTCACCACGATGTTAAGCCTCCCTGGCAGTGCTCTTCCCAGCGATTCAAAGGTCTTGCGACCCATGAGCACGGGCTTACCCATAGTAGTACGTTTAAAAAACTTAAGATCTTCCGGTAAGTGCCATGGCAGGGTATTGTGGCGGCCTATGGCATTGTTCTCGGAAACGGCAACTATAAAGGAGAGGATCATTTTAGCAAGTTAAAAGTTAAAACAAAAAAGTGAAGCTGTTCCATATCAAAAGAGTAAAAACTTCCCATTACGCAGTGCAATTATTAGCTGTTCACTTTTGATTTTTAACTTAAACAGCTACAGGAGCTTTTATTGCTGCGTGATGCTGGTAATTTTCAAGCGTAAAATCTTCGTATTTAAAGTCGAAAAGATCTTTCACATCCGGGTTTATTTTCATGGTGGGCAACGGGTAGGGAGTGCGTGTAAGCTGCAGCGCCGCCTGCTCCATATGGTTACTGTACAGGTGCACATCTCCAAACGTGTGAATAAACTCCCCGGCCTCCAGGCCGCATACCTGTGCCATCATCATGGTGAGCAATGCATAAGAAGCAATGTTGAATGGCACACCCAGGAAGACATCCGCACTGCGTTGGTACAGCTGGCAGCTTAGCTTGCCGTTGGCCACGTAAAACTGGAACAATGCATGACAGGGATTTAATCCCATCTTAGGTAGGTCGGCCACATTCCACGCACTTACTATCATGCGCCTGCTGTCCGGATTAGTTTTTATCTGGTGCAGCACATCTTGTATCTGGTCGTAGGTTGTTCCATCAGCACCGGTCCAGCTGCGCCATTGATGACCATATATAGGCCCGAGACTGCCATTTTCATCCGCCCATTCATCCCATATGGATACATTGTGCTCATGCAGGTAAGCCACATTGGTATCACCCTTCAGGAACCACAGCAACTCGTAAATGATGGACTTAAGATGTAGTTTCTTTGTGGTCACCAGCGGGAAGCCCTTTTGCAGGTCGAATCGCATTTGATAACCAAAACAACTGGTAGTACCCGTGCCGGTGCGGTCGCTCTTTTTTACGCCGGTATCTATGATGTGCTGGAGGAGATCTAAATAAGCTTGCATAACATGCGCACTTAAAAACTGCGCACTACAAATTTAGCTATTTTTCTGCTCCTTATAGACATGACTGATGGTATGTACTATCGTTAACGGCACATACACGATAAGCACATGCTTAACGTTTAAGGGTAGCATACTGCCAAACGATACACTGCCCCAGGTTTGTACTACGAGCAGCAAAGCATCGAGCAAAACAAAAACGCCAACAAGACAAACCAGCATAAGGAGATATGCAGGGAACTTCCTGGCTTTAAAAAACGGTATAAAAGCGAGATAATAATGGCTCACAGACATCAGTGCCCCTAATGCAGCAAGATCAACCCCAAGAAGAAAATCCCGCGTAAGAGATGTGTGGGTGATACCGGTAGCGCTTAAAATAAGCAGCAACGCGATAAGAAAAATGATATACATGCCCCACCAGGCAAAAAATTCCTGAACGACTCTCTTTCTGTTTACTGTAGCCATAGCGTTGTTTCTCAAAAATAATTAAAAACGACATAACTACAAATAAATCTGATAAGTCATTATTTACAGTCGGGTAGTTCTTTATCGGTAGAAACTTTTTACTTTCGCATACCTGCTGCCAGCAGACAGGTGTAAATATATCTGATACCCGATACTATCTTAATAAATGAGTACATTATCAATTGTCATACCTGCTTATAACGAAGGCCCTACTATTCACCGTATCTTGAATAAGGTAAAGGCTGTAAAGCTGACTGATGATATGAAAAAGGAAGTCATTATTGTTAATGACTGCTCCAAAGACAATACCGAAGAATCCATACTGGCATATAAAGCCGCGAATCCTGATTTACCTATCAGCTATTACAAGCACGAGGTAAACCAGGGCAAAGGTGCTGCCTTGCATACGGGCATTAAAAAGGCTACGGGCGATTATGTAATTATCCAGGATGCGGATCTTGAATATGACCCTGAGGAATACAACATTCTGCTCAAGCCGTTGCTTAGCGACTTTGCCGATGTTGTGTATGGTTCGCGTTTCATTGGCGGCAAACCTCATCGTATCTTATTCTTCTGGCACTCTATTGGTAACAGGTGGCTTACAACGGCATCTAACATGTTTACCAATCTCAACCTTACCGATATGGAAACCTGTTACAAGGTTTTTAAAAGGGAGATGGTACAAAGTTTAACCCTGAAAGAAAAACGCTTTGGCTTTGAGCCGGAGGTGACTGCCAAAATATCACGTATCCCCAAGGTGCGCATATACGAGGTAGGTATCTCCTACTACGGCCGCACCTACGAAGAAGGCAAGAAGATAGGTATGAAAGATGCCTTCCGTGCACTGTACTGCATCATCAAGTACAACGTTTTTAAAAAGTAAGCGGCTCATCTTTTTATTTTTGAATTTTTACTTTTGAATTTGAAACATGCCAGTTATTTTACCCGTAAAGGGAGTATCGCCGCAAATACCTGAAAATTGCTTTATTGCCCCTAACGCTACTATAGTAGGCGATGTGATCATGGGCGATGATTGCAGCATCTGGTTTAATGCCGTAGTGCGCGGAGACGTGAACAGTATAAGGATAGGCAACAAGGTGAACATACAGGATGGCGCATGCATTCACTGCACCTACCAGAAAACTAAAACCGTTATTGGCAATAATGTATCTATAGGGCATAATGCACTGGTGCATGGCTGCACGGTAGCAGATAATGTGCTCATAGGTATGGGCGCTATAGTTATGGATAATGTGGTGATTGGTGAGAACTGTATTATAGCAGCGGGCGCCGTGGTGCTGGAAGGTACACAGGTGCCTGCGGGCAGTATTTTTGCAGGCGTGCCTGCAAAAAAAGTGAAAGATATAAGCCAGGAACTGCTAAAGGGAGAAGTTGAGCGCATAGCCAATAATTACCTTATGTATAGCTCTTGGTTTAAATAATTTTCATCAGTGCGAAATCTCCTTTTTTCTTTTATTTTTACCTCAAATATTTAAACAATGGAATTTCCAGGAACATTACGTTACACAAAGGACCACGAATGGATAAAAATTGAGGGCGACACTGCAACAATTGGTGTTACCGATTTCGCACAGCACGAGCTTGGCGATATAGTGTTCGTGGACATAGACACAGTGGGCAAACCACTTAATACCAATGATATCTTTGGTACGGTAGAAGCGGTGAAAACAGTATCAGACCTGTACCTGCCGGTGGCTGGCACGATTACCGAGGTTAATGCTGACCTTGAAGCGCATCCTGAGCATGTTAACAACGATGCTTACGGCAAAGGCTGGATGGTGAAAATGACCGTAGATAATCCGGCTGAAGTAGAGGGCCTGCTTGATGCAGCCGCTTACAAGCAACTGGTAGGAGAATAATAAAATGATTAAGCGGATATTCAGTCCGGACTCACCTTATAAGAAACAAGCAAGGTTCTTAGCTATGCTCTGGACCTTGCTTATTTTTATTGGCTGCTTCACACCGTCTAAAGACATTCCCAAGGTAGATGTGCCACTCATAGACAAGTGGGTTCATTTCGTATTGTTCGGGGGATTCACCTTTTTGTGGCTATGTACTTCCCCGGCCATTACTCTGCGTAGGCTTGTTACTATCTTTCTTATTGCCTTTGGGCTTGGTGCTTTCATCGAGGTAATGCAGGGCATCCTCATCTTCCTCGGCCGCAGCATGGAGCTAATGGATGCCGTGGCCGACAGCATTGGCGGGCTGCTGGGTATAGGTATGTTTTGTTTCTGCGCCCAGCTGGCAAAAAAAGTTTAGAAAGGTGTTAAGCCTTTTTATAGATCCCGGCATTTAGAGACCCTATTTCACTATCCTCAGCTTTGCATAGTTCAGCATTATTTTCTTTACGCCATGCCCGGTGCCAAAGTCTATGCCCGCTATACGGTTGTTAGCACCGCCTTCTATGGTTAGTATTTTGCCAAAACCAAACTTCTGGTGTTCCACCTGCATCCCTACTTCCATACCTTCTACTTCGTCCGCTACAAAATTGGAAGATGGCGTATGTGGCGCAGGCGCGCCTGCAGCAAGCTTATCTGCCAGTTTTTTCAGCGAAGGCATTTTGTCAAACGTCTGGTTCAGCATACTGCCAAAGCCTCCGGTATGCGCAGCCGGTTTGTTGCTGATACCGGTAAACGTCCGGTCCAGGTGTGCCGCAGGTATCTCTTCTATAAAGCGGCTTGGGTCATTCTGCACCAGGCTGCCGAAACGGTAGCGGCTGTTTGCGTACGTGATCCACAGGCGTTCCTTAGCGCGGGTAATAGCCACATAAAACAGGCGTCGTTCTTCCTCAAGATCGGCACGGTCATAGAGGCTCATAGAGCTTGGAAAAAGATTCTCTTCCAGCCCCACTACAAACACACCGGGAAACTCAAGGCCCTTGGCTGCATGTATGGTCATCAGTTTCACTACATCGGCATTGGCATCATTATTCTGGTCGGCATCTGTGAGCAGTGTTATCTGTTGCAGGTAGCTGCCCAGGCTTTTGTCCAGCAGTTCTCCTTCTTCATCGGGTGTTTCGGTAAATTCTTTTATTGAGTTCAGCAGTTCCTGCACGTTCTCGTATCGTGCCAGGCCTTCTACGCTCTTGTCGTTATATAGTTCTGCTACAAGGCCGGTATGCTTGCCCACAGCAAATGCCACATCATATGCATTCTGCTTCTCCAGCATGGTGCGGAAGCTCTTTATCATCATCACAAACCCTTCCAGCTGCGAGGAGTGTATACCACTCATCTCCGGCTGCGATATCACTTCCCAGAAAGTTTTGTCCAGCTCATTTGCCCGAACAATGATGCGCTCTATACTCGTCTTGCCTATACCGCGTGTAGGATAGTTAATGATGCGCTTTATATTCTCTTCATCTTGTGAATTGACGATCACCCGCAGATAAGCCAGGTAATCCTTCACCTCCTTGCGGCTGTAGAACGATGTACCCCCTACCAGCTTGTAAGGAATGCTCATACGCCTCAGGCTTTCCTCAAACGAGCGGCTCTGGGCATTAGTGCGGTAAAGTATAGCAAAATCTTTGTTGCTGTAGTGGTTGCGCATCTGCTGCTCTTTTATAGCATCTGCCACAAACCGGCCTTCGTCATTGTCGGTCATAGTGCGCGCCAGCACTATTTTCTCACCTTCCAGGTTGCTCGTCCACAGTTCCTTGGGTATCTGGTTCTTGTTATTGCCTATTACGTTGTTGGCTACATTCAGTATGGTCTGCGTGCTGCGGTAGTTCTGTTCCAGCTTCACCACTTTCACATCCTCATAGTCATCCTGGAACTGAAGTATGTTTTGAACCGTGGCACCACGAAACGAATAGATACTCTGTGCATCATCGCCCACCACGCAAATGTTCTCATGGCGTGCGCCCAGCATTTTTATTATCGCATACTGCGCCACATTGGTATCCTGGTACTCATCTATAAGTATGTAATGGAAACGCCCCTGGTATTTTGCGAGCGCCTCCGGATGATGTGTAAGCAGCACATACATTTTAAAAAGCAGGTCATCAAAATCCATCGCGCCATTTTTAAAACAGCGTTTGGCATATGCCTCATATATGGCCCCCATCACTGGCCGGTTGCTGCGGGCATCCTCTTGCTGTATCTGGGTATCCTGCTTGTAAATGGCCGGGTCTATAAGAGCGTTCTTTGCCGCACTGATGCGGTTATAAACAAATGCTGCTTTGTAGTGCTTATCGTCAAGGTTCATTTCCTTCACTATATCTTTCACCACCCCTTTTGCATCGTCTGAATCGTATATAGTAAAGTTGTTCGGGTATCCCAGTTTATTAGCCTCTGCCCGCAGTATGCGTGCAAATACGGAGTGAAATGTGCCGATATACAGGTTCCTGGCTTCTGTATTGCCGAGCGTGTGCTCCACTCTTTCCTTCATTTCCGCTGCAGCCTTATTGGTAAAGGTGAGCGCAAGTATATTAAAAGCATCCACACCACTGTTCATCAGGTGAGCTATACGCGTAGTAAGCACCTTGGTTTTTCCGCTGCCTGCACCCGCCACTATCATTATAGGCCCATCCTTATGCTCCACCGCCACACGCTGCTGTTCATTCAATCCCTGTAAATAATTCTGCATGCTGCAAATTTAAGACTGGAATTTGGAATAAGCGGGCAGTAAAAGCGATTGGGGATAAATAGCTGGCAACTTAAGGGGCAGGAATATTGCCTGAGTACTGAACTCTCAGGATTTTGATAAGTATTCCAAAACAATAAAATATCTACGGTCGTTGGCTGGTAGGTGATGGCAAAAAATGTTCGCCCGGTAATGTTGAATCTGCTTACCAAGCAGTAGTAAGTCAAATTTTTTATACAACTCACAAACCTATTTACGATCTCAGTTCTTCACCACCTTCCCTGCATATTCACCGTTCACCTTCACCAGGAACATGCCGGAAGGCAGATCGGTGAGTCTTAGGCTTACGCTCTCGGCATTGAATGTTCCGCTATAGACCTGTTTTCCTGCACCGGTAGTAATCACTACTGTCTTTATCTTATTACCGGTTTTATCGCCTGCCGCCGCAGCCAGTGTTATATTCAACTCGTCCTTTGTAGGGTTTGAGGTTATTCTGATGCGCTCGGCAAACGTCCGTGTTCTTTCAGCTTCCGGAACAATCGGTTTGGCAGGTTTGGTACTGGTCGTGTCTCCAAGTACTACCGTCTGTATCGCTTTCTTTTTCGCCGCGGGAAACAGTACATTGTTAAGTATAAGTCTATAGCCCGGTGAGTTAGGATGTTTACTGAGATCAGTTGGTAGGTTGTTGATTTGATGCTGGTAATCTTCCGGGTCATGGCCTCCGTAAAACGTCCATGTTCCATTACCAAACTCGCCATGAATATAGCGGGCTTCATTGAACCTTGCGAAATCTGCCAGTACCTGCACAGATGGTTTTAAAACCGCTTTGCGAAAGGCGGTTGTCTGCCCCATAAATCCCTTGATGCTGCTCGTGTGATTCTGGCAAAGCATCGCAGCCGCCGGGTCAAACTTTGCCGGATATTTGATAAGATTAAAGCGGTCACTGTCGGCAGTAATAAAACGATAGTTTGTAGCATCAATGCTGGAGTACTCATATTCCAGCATGTTGGTAGATACAGTGAAATTTTGAAAAGCAAAACACTTTGAATAGTCCAGTTTATTTTGCGCCTGTGGGTCCATTTTATCACCGTCATACGCTGTATCACAAATGTCTGTTCCATCGGCGGCCTGGGCTATATCGTAGGTATCGGTAGCCGAGCACATAGCAAACATGTTGCCGCCGCTACCTACAAATGCACGTATTTTCTTCACCACTGCCAGCTGCATTTGCGATACTTTCCTGAAGCCATTCCTGGCTGCCAGTATCTCGGCGGCTTTCTTATCATTTATATACCACGTTGCTGCGCGGAACTGTCCCCAGAATTTTCCATACTGGCCCGTAAAATCTTCGTGGTGCAGGTGCAGCCAGTCATATTTGTCCAGGTCGCCCGCCAGCACCTCGCTGGCATATATCTTGTCGAACGGGATCTCGGCATAAGTCAGCGCCAGGGTTACTGCATCGTCCCACGGCTCTTTATTCAGCGGAGTATACACGGCTATTTTCGGTGGCTTCTCCAGTTTTATTATTTCACCGTTAAAGTGCGGGTCGTGCAGCTTTTTTGCGATCACTGCATATGCTGCATCCGTTATTTTTTTGCAGGTCACTCCCTTTAGCCTGCATTGGTTTTCTATCCCTGCCGAATATTCCATTACAAAACTGCCTCCCTTGTAATTGAGCAGCCAATATACAGGTGTGCCTTGCTTCAGTGCTGCAAACGCAATACCGTATGCCTTTAAATAATTGGATTGTCCTTTTTCATCCATGGGTATGAGTACCTTGGATGCATGGGCTGCCTGAAAAACAAACAAACAGAAGAAGAATATAATAAGATGCGTTCGCCCCATATTGTAAAATAGCAAACAGGGGTGAACAATCAAAAAACGAGGGTGAATAAATTACTAACCAATAGTTAATGTACTATTTTTTGCTGTATGATAAACTGGTCCGGTAGCACCACATTGTAGTATGATCCCATATTTAATGGGCTTCATTATGGTACTAAGTTTTAGTTTCTTTCTTTTACTTTTAAAATACTATTTCTGAGACAAACTTGAACCGCTGGCCGCTTCATAAGGCATACTTCTGGGAAACCGCACCGTTCTTCCGGATATTGCTGCCCTTTGTGGCAGGCATCGTGATTTATGATGCCCGGTGGTTCACCATTCCTGTTATTGTTGTTGCTGCTGCCCTTATCAGCTCATTTATCGTTTATGCCCTGGCAGCTGTCGTAAGTCAAAACACTTTCGTAAAGATCGCGTCAGCAATTGGCTTGAATATTTTCCTGTTTTTATCCGGTATTTCTGTTTCTTACTACAGTGATGCAAGAAGCTATAAGATGTGGTTCGGTCATCGTGTGAATGAACCATATGCCTGCCTGGCAAGGATAGCCACTGCCCCCGTGGAAAAGGAACATGTATGGAAATTGCGTGTGCAGGTAGTTGCAAGCGGAGTAGATAACAAAATTGCGACCGCTTCTGGTGATGCCTTTTTATACGTTTACAAAGATAGATACCCCATGCTGCTGCACAAAGGGGATAGTATATGGGTACCGGGCAAGTGGCAACCGATAAAGAATTCGGGTAATCCATTTGAATTTGACTATGCAACGTTTTGCCGTCGAAATGGTGTTTTCTACCAGCAGTTCTGCAGCATGAACAATATACGCCTCTACGCAACTGCCGACCCACTGGCAATGCCGCTTGCGGACAAATGCCATGACTGGTGTATGCAGCAACTGGACAGGTATATGCCAGGCACTAAGGCCAAAGGTCTGATACAGGCCATGCTGCTTGGTGATGAAGTGAACCTTGATGAAGACCTGCGCCAGTCTTACGCTGACACCGGCATAGTCCATATCATAGCGATATCAGGTGGCAATGTCGCTATTTTCTTTATTGTAATTTCCTTCTTACTACGTTGGCTGCGGCATAAAAAGTACAGGTGGATCAGGTTTGCTATTGCCCTGCCGCTGGTTTGGTTTTATATAGTTATGGCCGGCGCACCTCCTTCTGCTGTTCGTGCGGCAATCATGTTCACATTGCTGGCTTTTTCAGTGATGCTGCAAAAAAGTAACAATAGCCTCAACCAGCTTTTTGCTACAGCTTTCCTGCTACTTTTTGCCCAGCCCGCATGGTTGTTTTCTGTCGGGTTCCAGCTGTCGTTTGTCGCCGTCTTATCGTTAATACTGTTTTACACACCCGTATACAAGTGGCTGTCGCCAGTAAGTAAAGTAGCAAAATGCCTGTGGAGTACAGCGGCTGCAAGTATTGCCGCAGAAGTGCTGGTGGCGCCCCTGGTTATATACTACTTCCATACTTTCCCGCTGTTATTCCTGGTGGCCAATGTTGCGGCCTACATTTTTATGACACTTGCCCTCATTCTCGGTATCGTTGTTATTGCTGTCAGTTTTATGTCTCCGGTAGCAGATTGCCTCGGCAAGTGCACAGAGTGTATCGTTACTGCATTTGATAAGATCGTCTCATTCTTACAGCATGGAAACCCGGAATCATTCCATTTCCTGGTGCTCACCGGCTTTGAGTTAGTCGTTGCATTTGTTGCTATCACATGCCTCTCCGTTTTTCTGATTAGGAAAAAGAAGACGGCATTGTACGCCGGATTAAGCGCCTGTATTTTATTATTCTCTTCCTTTTGCATTGATGAGTGGCAGGCCCTGCATCAGCAGAAGCTTATTGTTTACAACATTAATAAGGCGAACTATATAGAGTGGATAAATGGTAAACAATTCCTGGTACTGAAAGCAGATACCGGCATCACAAAGAAGACTGACTATGCCGCCAAACCGGCCCATATCGGTTTCCATGCATGGCATCAGGGCAAAGCGGAGAAGGTTGATATAGTTGATGTAAACGGCAAAAACGTTCTTCTGCTTACTGATCCGGTCGATACCAACCTCACATTCCATGCAGACTATCTCATAATAAACCAAAACGTTCTGCAATCCCCTGCTGCGCTGAAAAATGTATTTTCGCCTTCCCTCATTATTGTTGGCAATGCCAGTCCCCCAAACTTGCTGGATAGATTTATAACGGCATGCACAGAAGCCCATATTCCTGTTCATGCTACTGGCAGGGATGGTGCCTTTGTATTGGCTCATTAGCCGCATCACAAATATATCTTAAAACCAACCTGCTGTCTCGCGTGCTGCTGTATGTTGTGTAGTTTTGTAATATAATCTTTCCATTTGCGGTCACTGCTCCTCTTCTGCTTTTTATTGTCAGTTACGGCCTGCGCACAGGCGCAGGTGCTCAGGGGTGTAATAATAGATGGTGAGACCAAACAACCGCTTTCCCCGGTTAATGTGGTTGATAATGCCAATTCACAATCTACCGCTACCAGCGATCGTGGTCTCTTTTACCTTTCCGCAAAAAACGGTGATGTCATTTCATTTTCCTACATAGGCTACCACACCATACAGCGACTGGCCAATACCGATACGGTAATGCATATAGAAATGTTTCCGCTGAGCGTAAGCCTGCAGGAATATGTGCTGCACCCGGAGTACACACCCTATCAGCAGGATTCGGTAGAAATGGTGACGCGCTATAGCACCGAGTTAAATAAAAAGCCGGTAAAAGTAGGTTTCAGCAGTGCGAACGGTGGCGGCTTTACCGGGCTTATAGGTCGGCCGGTGCAAAAAATGTCTAAGAGCTACAAGCAGAACAAAAAATTCAAAGAGAATTTTCAAAGGGAACAGGAACAGAAATATATTGATACCCGGTATACACAAAAACTCACATCGGCGCTTACCGGCATCACCGGCGACTCGCTCGCTATGTTTATGAATACCTATCCATTGGAGTATAAATTTGCCCGCACAGCCACCGACCTGGAAATAAAAATGTGGATACGTGGCAATTACAGGGACTATATGAAGGTGCGACCACCTGCTGTTACCAGCCGAAAAACAAAGTAGCAATATATACATTCATAGTGCGTACAAAAGGCGTAAAAGCGCACAGTCATGGCATCGCGCTGATATATTGATAATCCTAAAAAGTGTCTAATACCCCCACCTTTTAGTATTTTTACGGTTTTAACGCTAACCCATGCTTCATGTGGCATAAAATAGCTGCCTTTATAATTAAGTACCGCATTGCCCTGTTGATCTCCTTACTGGCGGCAACCGGGGTTATGGGGTATTTCGCCTCGCAGGTAAGGATCAGCTATGAATTTACCAGCGCAGTACCTACAGATAATCCAAAATATATTGAGTACCAGGCCTTCCGCAAGCAGTTTGGCGAGGATGGTAACCTGATGGTTATCGGCATAAAGACCAAAGATTTCTTTTCCCCGGCTTTTTTTAACGACTACGCCTTGCTTGCAAAGCAGCTGGCTAAGGTAGACTCAGTAGAAAATGTGCTCAGCATACCCGGCGCCATTACCCTCGTAAAAGATACGGCTACGCAAAAGCTGACGCCACTGCCCATAGCCGGCACACCACCTTTTTCTAATATTGATAGTATAAGGCAGACGTTCGTAAACCTCCCGTTTTACAAAGGCTTCCTGTATAACAATCGTGATACTCCTGCCTACATGATGGCGGTGCGCATCAGCAAGATCGTCCTCAACTCGGCAAAGCGTGCCGATGTAATAAAGCATATTGTGGCGCTGGGAGATGCGTTCGGTAAGTCGCATAATGTAGAGATGCACTATTCCGGCCTGCCGCTTATACGCACAGAAATGGCGACAAAGGTGCAGACGGAAATGCGTTTGTTCCTGATCTTGTCATTTGTATTGACGGCCATTATATTGATCATATTCTTCAGGTCGTTTACAGCCGTATTATCTTCCATGCTGGTAGTGGCTATAGGTGTGGTTTGGTCTATGGGCACTATAGTACTGCTCGGTTATAAGATCACCATACTCACAGCCCTCATCCCGCCGCTGGTAGTGGTGATAGGCATACCTAACTGTGTGTACCTCCTCAACAGGTACCACTATGAATACCACAGGAATCCGAATAAAATGAAGTCCCTGCTGCGTATGGTAGACAGGATGGGGATTGTGACCTTCTTCACCAACCTTACTGCGGCTATCGGTTTTGGCGTATTCTTCTTTACTAAAAGCACCCTGCTCAAGGAGTTTGGCCTGGTGGCGGGCATCAATATCCTTGGGTTATTCTTTATTTCCCTGGTTTTTATCCCCGCTTTTTTCAGCTTTTTACCCCCGCCTAAAACCAAGCATACCAGCTATCTCGAAAAGAAGTGGATCACCAACCTGCTTACCAGTATCACCGACTGGGTATTCAGTCACCGCATCTGGATATATGGCTTCACTATTGTTATTTGCATTTTCTCACTGGTAGGCGTTCTTAAGCTGAAAAACGATGCACATATAGTGGATGACCTGCCAAAGTCGGACAAGGTGTTCCTGGACCTGAAATTTTTTGAAAACAATTTCCGTGGTGTCATGCCGCTGGAGATAGTGGTGGACACCCGCAAGAAGAATGGTGTATTGTCACTGGATGTACTGGGCAAAATTGACCGCATAGTAGATTCCATTCAAAAGTATCCTGAAATAGGCAGGCCGCTGGCCATTACTGAAGGCATCAAATTTGCTAACCAGGCCTACTTTGGCGGCGACACAGCCAACTACGAGGTTCCGGGCGATATGCTGCAGGCTGCCTTCATAATGCCTTACCTGCGCACTGGCAAGGGTGATGACAACAGCATGTTCAATAAACTGCTGCATTCCTTTATTGATAAAGACAAGCAAAAGGCCCGCATCAGTGTGAGCATGGCCGACATTGGTTCCCGCCGCCTCCCCTCCCTGCTGGATAGCATCCAGTTCGAGATCATCCGCTCCCTCGATACCGGCAAATACAATATCACATTTACGGATACCAATAGCATCATACCCACTACCTATCGTATAGCCGGTCATTGGCCGTTCATTGTGCGCACTACCCAGCAAAGGCTTTCTCCTGTACTGCCAAAATTTGACAGCAATAAGAAAAGTATTGATGTCACCTTTACAGGCACTACGGTTACTTTCCTTGAGGGTAGTAAATTCATAGTAAACAGCCTGCGTGATAGCCTGATACTTGCATTTATTATTATATTCAGTTGCATGGTCGCACTGTTCAGATCGTGGAGAATATTACTCATTTCCATTGTGGTAAACATAGTTCCTTTGTTAATAACTGCCGGTCTTATGGGCTGGATGGGAATACGCATAAAGCCGTCAACAGTGCTTGTATTCAGCGTTGCACTGGGTATTACCATAGATGTTACCATCAGGTTCCTGGTCAACTTTAAACAGGAGCTGGCACGGCACGATGATAGTATAGCCGATACTGTGCACAGAACTATACATGATACAGGACTAAGTATTATTTATACGTCACTGATTCTCACAGCGGGTTTCGGTGTGTTTATACTGTCCCAGTTCGACGGCACAAAAGCTCTTGGGTACTTAACTTCTATTACTTTGTTGCTGGCAATGGTCACTAACCTTATCTTGTTACCTGCTCTTTTGCTGTGGATGGATAAAGTGATTGAAAAGAAGAATAACGCACTGGATTTCCTCATGGATGAGGAGGACGGTGATAATGACCAGATATAACAAATTGATGGCGAGAAAAACCCCATAAAAGAGTAATTTATTATTTTTACGGGCGTGCTATGGAAATCGAAAAAATAAAAAATAAAGGTCAGGCGAGGCTATTTAAGAACGATTACATGGAGATGATGACTAAAACACATCCCGTGGTCGTGTACTGTATGTACTTCCCTGTTATTGTCTTTATGCTTTATTTTGGCTCCACACATAAAAGCTTATCAGTAGGGCGCGAAGCGATGCTCTTTATTTGCGGTGCCTTATTCTGGACGTTTTTTGAATACCTCATGCACCGCTTCCTGTTCCATATGTATGTTGACAGTCCACGTGCGAAAAAATTTGTTTACACAATGCATGGTGTGCACCACGAATATCCCCGCGACAAAGAACGCCTGTTCATGCCACCCGTGCCCAGCATTATACTAGCGGTGATCATTTTTTATTCAATGCATACCCTTATGGGCTGGAACGCACTTGCCTTTTTTCCTGGCTTCCTGTTTGGTTACATATTATACGGTTCCATGCACTATGCTATCCATGCCTTTGCCCCGCCTAAGTTCATGAAGGCCCTCTGGCGCAATCATCATCTGCACCACTACAAAGCCCCCGAAAAAGGCTTTGGCGTAAGCTCTGTGCTTTGGGATGTTGTTTTTAAGACAGTTCCGAGGAAAGAGGAGGCGTAGCACTGTAATTGTAGTTAGCTTTTTTTGGCAGAAAGTAATTACTTTTACATACGATGAGTTTTACCGAAAAACATATTGTAGCGTCGTATTCAGATCTGTTTGAAGGACTTAGTTCTTCAAGTAAGGCGGAGCTCATTGAAAACCTGTCCAAGTCGCTAAAGACCAACAAAGGCACTAAAGATGATGCTTTCTACAAATCATTTGGTGGGTTTGTCTCAAAGAAAAGCACCGGAGAAATAATAAATGACATTAAGCAGAACAGAAAATTCAGGACAAAAGACGTTCATTTTTGATGAAGTATCTGCTCGACACAAGTATTTGTGTGTTTTTTCTCCGTGGCAAATTAGATATGGATGCGCACATTAGAGAAAAGGGCAGAGAAAACTGCTTTATATCAGAAATTACTGTTGCTGAACTCAGGTATGGCGCTGAAAATAGTGATAGTCCGGTAAAATCTCATAAGGCTGTAGACTCCTTTTTAGCCGGGCTTTCCATCATTCCCATTTATGGTTCTATCAGACGTTATGCCAAAGAAAAGGTAAGGTTAAGGAAGTCAGGCAACCCGATGCATGATGAGTTTGACCTGATGATAGGAGTTACTGCAATAGAAAATAAGCTTACGCTTGTCACAGACAATGTGAAAGATTTTGAAAGATTAAAAGGCATCAAAATCGAAAATTGGTTTAAGCGGAAATAGAACCGCTGTTCTAAATTTATCAATTCGTGAAATCCACTAGACTTTCGTGTCATCTTAGTGCGCTGCTATCGCTTTCGTGCAGCACCGCGTAATCTCTGATTCTCATTTATACTTTGCTCATCAGTGTTTAAGATACCTATGGCATCCCGTGGCATGTGATTTGATTATATTAAAGCAGAGCACAGATAAATGAGACGAAAGATGAAAACGATAAAACAAGAAGAATATACGAAGCTGAACAAAGCCCTCTACCATTTGGAAGATATATTGTCGTGCATGGGCGTTAAGGAGTTCTCAATATCAAGGGAGAAGCACAATATGCAGATGGATATGAATGCCGAAAATATAGACGCAGACCTGCTTTATGCATTTTGTAACAATATAGCGCAGATACATCATGCCAAATTTGGCAACGCACAGCATTTTCTAAAGTGACTATTGAAAACAATGATACTGGTCATACCGGTTTGGGCCTATTATTCAGTAATTTTACAGCCTAAAAAGAGTTTTTGATGCAGTTATCATTGTTATTAGAGCGGGCTATGAATTTTGAGTTCCTCAGTGCCGAAGAAGGTGTATACCTGTTTGAGCATGCGCCCCTTACCGAGTTGATGTACGTGGCAAATGAGTTGAGGAAGATACAGGTGCCGCATGGCAAAGTAACCTGGCAGATAGACCGCAATGTAAATACTACCAACGTATGTGTGGCTAACTGCAAATTCTGCAATTTTTACCGCATCCCCGGCCATGCAGAGGCCTACATTACTGATATAGAAACTTACAAAACAAAAATTGAAGAAACCTTCAAATACGGCGGCGATCAGCTGCTGTTACAGGGTGGTCACCATCCCGATCTGGGACTGGCATTTTATGTGGATCTTTTCAAAACACTTAAAGGATTATACCCCAATCTAAAGCTGCATACTCTGGGCCCACCAGAAATAGCCCACATCACTAAGCTGGAAAAAAGCACACATAGCGAGGTACTGAAAGCATTAATGGAGGCAGGTATGGACAGCATGCCGGGAGCAGGTGCCGAAATACTTAACGACCGCGTGCGCAGGCTGGTATCGAACGGTAAGTGCGGTGCCCAGGAATGGCTCGATGTGATGCGTGAAGCTCATAAGCTTGGCCTTACCACCAGCGCCACCATGATGTTCGGGCATGTGGAAACTGTTCTTGAGCGCTTTGAGCACCTGGTAAAACTGCGCGAAGTACAGGCAGAAAAACCCGAAGGTGCAAAAGGATTCCTCAACTTTATACCCTGGACCTTCCAGAATGTGGACACACTGCTGGAAAAAATACGCGGCATAAAGAACATGACCACTCCTGAAGAGTATATACGCATGATAGCCCTGAGCCGCATAATGCTGCCTAATGTGAAGAACATACAGGCGTCATGGCTCACAGTGGGCAAGCAGGTGGCCCAGATATGCCTTAACGCTGGCGCCAACGACTTTGGCTCTATAATGATAGAAGAGAACGTAGTAAGCGCCGCCGGGGCACCACACCGCTTTACTGCACAGAGCATACAGCAATCAATAAGGGATGCAGGCTTTGAGCCACAACTGCGCAACCAGCAATATGAATTCCGCAAAATGCCGGAAATGGAAGAACAGGTCATAAATTATTAAGGCAAAAGTTAAAAGTCAAAACCAGAAAATACAGGCTGTTCTTTATTTGTAATACTGTAGATAAAACTGAAAAAGTGTACGGCATCCGTACACTTTTTTTATATCTCGTAAAACTTTTTGGTTTTGACTTTTAACTTTTGAACTAAAAGAAAAATGCCCCAAAACGAGAGCATTTTCAAATTTTCAAATTCGTTAATTTTCAAATTAAACCCCTACCATCAGCGGCATCAGCAGCATCAGTAGATCTTCATTCTCCACTTTGTCTATTGAGCGGAAGATACCGGCACGTGTTGGGGTGCTTAGCTCTACTTGTATTTCGTTGCCGTCAAGGTTGCCCACCATTTCCACCATCAGTTTGGCATTGAAGGCTATTTTCATATCCTCGCCGCTGTACTGGCAGCTCAGCATTTCCTTGCCTTCGTAGGAGAAGTCAACGTCTTGCGCGCTTATCTGCAGGGCGTTGCCGTTTATGTCCAGTACTACCTGGTTAGTGGTCTTGTTGGCAAATATGCTTACACGGCGTAGTGCGCTTACAAAGTCCGCGCGGTTTATCGTGAGCTTATACGGGTTATCCAGTGGTATTACGGCCTTATAATCGGGGAAGCGTGCGTCTATAAGACGGCAGCTGAGACTTATGCGCTCACCGGTTACAAACAGGTGGCTGCCATTGTAGGCAAGCTGCAGTATAGATTCATCCGGGGGCAATGTAGCACGCAGCTGCTGCAGCGGCTTCTTAGGCACCACAAAACCATCCTTTGCAGGGCAGTTAATATCTGTGCGGCGAAACTGTACCAGGCGATGTGCATCGGTAGAAACAAACGTGATGCCATCTGTAGCCAGCTCAAAGTATACGCCGGTCATTGCGGGGCGCAGCGTATCCGAACTCACCGCAAAAAGCGATTTGTTCACACACTCCAGCAGTGATATAGATGGCATGGTGAATGAAGTGGTTTCACCCGGTGCTGGTTCCTTCGGAAAGTCATCTGCTTTTTCACCACCTATACGGTACTTGCCCACATCGCTCGACATTTCTATAGAGAGATCGTTCTCGTTGATATTGAAAGTAATGGGCTGCTCAGGCAGGTTTTTCAGATAGTCCGTTAGTATCTTAGATGGGATACAGATACGGCCATCGCCCTGTGCATCATTTACCTCCATTTGCACACGCATCATGGTTTCCAGGTCAGTAGCAGTAAGGGTAAGTGTGTTGCCACGCAGTTCAAAAAGGAAATCTTCAAGCACAGATAAAACTGTGTTCGCGCTGATAACGCCGCTTATCTGCTGCAGGTTTTTAAGCAAGGCAGTTGATGTAACTATGAAACGCATAGTATATTATTGGTTTTGAAACCTGCCTACCGGCAGGCAGGCAAAGATATTTTAAATAAGGTCAAAATTAAAAGCACTAATGCTATTGTGGATAAATAAGCCGCAATTGGGAATTTGGCATTTTCTGACACGAGAAAGTCCCAATAGCTAAACAGCAAGGTAGCGAATACCTAATCTACGTCTTTGCCCGGCTTCTGGGTAAAGGCCATTATAAGCGATACTATAGCCAGCGCAGCCATAAGGTGTACCATATATCCCTTATGCTGCCACACAATGAATCCCAGTACCCAGCCTATGACAAGGATTACGGCAATAAAGTATAAAAGATTACGGAGTATCATAGATTACAGTAGTAAAAATAAGAAATCTACATTGTAAACCTAATAACCATCGAAAGTCTACAGCAGCCCCCTTACTTTTTCAATCACGGCCATTAGGCCGCTGGCATCTTGTCCGCCTGCAGTGGCCAGCGCTTTCTGTCCTCCCCCTCCGCCCTTTATTAGCGGCGCTACATGTTCTTTTATGATCTTGCCGGCATCAAGCCCTTTGGCGGCAGCCACCTTTTCATCTACCCCCACAGCCACATAAGCCTTTCCGTCTACGTTTGAGCAAAGCACTATCACGTGGTCGTTAAGGTGAGATTTCAGGTCGGTACACAGGCGCTTCAGCGCATCCAGCGAGCTTACCGTTACCATCTGCCCTACAAAGGTTACCTGGTTAATGATCTCATCTTTTGTAAGCAGCTCATTGCGTATTCCCACCAGCATCCTGTTCTCTAGGTGCTCGGCATGTTTCTCAAATTGTGAACGTTCTTCCTGCAGTTTTTCTATTGCTTTCAGCGGGTCTTTTGCATTCTTCAGTTGCGCGGTTATGCTGGCTATAAGCTGCAGCTGGCTGTTGATAAAATGCTCAGCGGCCTTGCCACTCACTGCTTCTATACGGCGTACACCTGCGGCCACTGCTGCCTCGCTGGTTATCTTAAAATAGCCCAGCTGCCCGGTAGCGCCCACATGGGTGCCACCGCAAAGCTCAATAGAATATGTGGGGTTCATCATTACCACACGTACCACATTTCCATACTTCTCACCAAACAAGGCCATTGCTCCCATTGCTACGGCCTCATCCTTGCCCATTTCCTTTATTACTACAGGTATGTTCTCCCGTATCTTCTCATTCACTATCGCTTCTATCCGGGCTATCTCTTCATCAGACACTTTTGCAAAATGCGAAAAGTCGAACCTGAGATGCTCTTCATTTACGAGAGAGCCTTTTTGTGCTACATGCGTGCCCAGCACCTGGCGCAGTGCTGCATGCAGCAGGTGCGTAGCGCTATGGTGCACAGCAGTAGAAACCCTTCTCGGGGAGTCCACTACAGCATGCACAGGTGCAGTAACATTTTCCGGCATCACTTCAGAAAAATGTATGGTAAGCCCATCCTCTTTCTTGGTATCAATTATCTGTATGCTCTCATTCGGAAAAATGAACTCACCGGAATCACCTACCTGTCCACCACTCTCGGCATAAAAGGGAGTAGTGTCCAGCACAAACTGGAACAGCTCTTTACTTTTTGATGTTACCCTGCGGTATTTCAATATAGAGGCTTCGGCCTCAAGGCTATCGTAGCCTACAAATTTTGTAGCATTGGTATCCTTCACTATTACCCAGTCATCCGTGTCAAGTGCAGTAGCTGCGCGGCTGCGGGTTTTCTGTTCCTGCAGTGCCTTGTCAAATGCGGCTTCATCTACATGCAGACCATTCTCAGTACCTATGAGGCGGGTCAGGTCTATCGGGAAACCAAACGTATCATATAGCTCAAACGCCGCCTTGCCATTTATAGCCAGGGTATTCTGTTTTTTGGTCTCGGTGATCACATCGTCTATCCGCTTCAGCCCCTTGTCCAGCGTCCTCAGGAAGGCTTCTTCTTCTTCCTTTACTACGCGGCTCACAAGATCCAGTTGCTTATGCAGCTCTGGGAACACATCTTCAAATTGTTTTGCCAGCACGGGCATTAACCTGTGCAGCAATGGCTGCTTATGGTCCAGGTAAGAATAGTAGTATCGCACTGCGCGGCGCAGTATGCGGCGTATTACGTATCCGGCGCCGGTATTAGACGGCAACTGTCCATCAGCAATAGTAAAACCAATCGCCCTTATATGGTCAGACAGTACACGGAAAGCAATATCCTGCTTGCTGTCTGTGTATCCGTATTTCTTACCGGTTATGCCTTCTACCGCGCTTATTGTCCCTGTAAATATATCCGTATCATAGTTGCTCTGCTTGCCCTGTAGCACTCTTACCAGGCGCTCCAGGCCCATGCCTGTGTCTACATGCTTTGCGGGCAGCGGCACTAGGCTACCATCTTTCTGCCTGTTAAACTGCATGAACACATTATTCCATATCTCTATCACCTGCGGATGGTCTGCATTTACAAGCGTCTTGCCATCTACAAGTTTCTTTTCCTCGTCGGTCCTGCAATCCACATGTATCTCTGAGCACGGGCCACATGGGCCTGTATCACCCATTTCCCAGAAGTTGTCTTTCTTATTGCCCAGCAGTATGCGGTCTTCGGCTATATGCTGTTTCCAAAAGTTGTAAGCCTCTTCATCTTTCGGCAGGTTTTCCGCCGCATCACCCTGGAAAACGGTTACGTACAGTTTCTCCTTAGGTATACCATACACAGTAGTCAGCAGTTCCCAGCTCCATGCTATAGCTTCTTCTTTAAAGTAATCGCCAAAGCTCCAGTTGCCCAGCATCTCAAACATGGTGTGGTGGTAAGTATCTACCCCCACCTCTTCCAGGTCGTTATGTTTACCGCTTACGCGCAGGCATTTTTGCGTATCAGCAATACGCGTATTACCTGGCACCTGGTTACCCAGGAAATAGTCTTTAAACTGGTTCATACCGGCATTGGTAAACAACAGGGTAGGGTCATTCTTCACCACTATAGGTGCCGATGGCACTATCTCATGTCCCTTACTACGGAAAAAATCTAAAAACTGTTTGCGTATCTCGTTTGCGGTTAGCATCGTATGAAGTATAATAATAAGGCTGCAAAACTAATGGAAAAGGAGAAAGTAGGCGGAAAGAAGTTAGAATTCTTAGATTGCTTTTCATATTTAACATATGCCATATATTTGGAAAAATATGGAATCCAATTCCATATTTTTCCAAACATGGCAAAGACCATTATGCAATCAGGTAAAGTAGAAATAAAAAGGGAATGGCAACTACGAAGCCAGCGCCTGCTCCTGCTTGAAAGCCCGGCTGATAGCCGCATCTATTTTCTTTTGGTTGCTTTTAGACTGTTTTTTTTTGGTAACCAGGCTATACAGAACAATGGTGAAAGTAGCACCCTTGTTTATCCCATCGCTTTGGGCAATCAGCTTACCATCATGCTTTTCTATCATCTTCCGGCTCAGGTACAGACCCAGGCCTATAGATGCCTCGCCATGAGTGCCCTTTTTTCCCGATTTTGTAAACCGGTCAAACAATCCCTCGATCTCCGACTGCATAAAGCCAATTCCTTCATCCTGTATAGACAGCGATACCTGGTCTTTATCTTGCGTGGCAGTAATGTGGATGCTTTTACCTTCTGACGAAAATTTGATGGCGTTTCCCATTATGTTCCTCACGGCTTGCACAAAAAGCTCGCGCTGCACCGTAATAACGATTGACTTATCTACAGATACACGCGCATGCAGATTTTTTTCCGTCAATGCAAAATCGAAGAAATGAACGGTCTCCTCTATCAGATCGCTCAGATTTACCGGGCTCATGGTAAATGGCCGGCTGTCCTCACGCAGCATCATCAATATATTTTCCAGCACGCTGAGCAGGCTGTTACATTCTTCAGTTATGTAGTCTGCGTAAATTTCCTTCTTGGTTTCGTCGTCTATTCTTATGAGATTACTGATTCCCAGGATGCGGGTAATAGGCGCCCTCAGATCGTGCGAAAGCAGATCTATCATGTCATTTTTTTCGGCCAGCATCGAATCCAGGCTTGCTATGGTATCCTGTATGTTGCCAAGTAATGTACGGGCGTCATCTATCATTGCATATAAACGCACATTTTGACGTGCGCAGTCTTCAGTCCACTATTCTTTTTCACCAACACAAATAAACCCTTCACCCCGGATAGTTTCTTTTCTCTGAAAATAAATGTATAACGATATAGTTAACCATTATGTTTATTCATCATGATTAACAATACATTCACATCGGATTGAGGGCTCCTTAACGCATGCGCTATTAGGTAGCGCTCGCGTACATTGGTTCCCGCCCGTATTAGTTCAAAAAGCATGCCGCTTTGTATGAGTTGCGCACATCTTCACATATATATAACTACACATTTTGTAGCTTGCAGCCAAATGAAAGCTAACCATAATGGACCACGGGCATAATCACGGCCATGACCATAGCCACGCAGGGCATCACCATCACCAGGTGAGTGCTGCCGATGTAGCCAACAAGGCCTTCATTGCCGGCATTGTGCTCAATGGTATCTACGTGGTCGTTCAGGCTATTGCCGGGTTTGCTACACATTCTATGGCGCTCCTTTCAGATGCCGGGCACAACCTTGGCGATGTGGCCAGTCTTGCCTTGTCGCTTATGGCGTTTCGCCTGGCGCGGGTAAAGCCCAGCCAGTCGTTTACCTACGGTTATAAGAAAACAACCATCATCGCCGCCCTCACTAATGCAGTTATTCTATCCCTGGCTATAGGAATGCTCGGCTATGAGTCGGTTCTAAGGCTCATGCACCCGCGCCACGATATAGATGGTGGCCTTGTGGCCATTATTGCCGGCATAGGCATTATCATCAACCTGGCATCTGCATTCCTTTTCTTCAGGAATAAGGAGCACGACCTAAATACAAAAGGAGCTTATCTGCACCTGCTGACAGATGCGCTGGTATCCCTGGGCGTGGTGGTATCAGGCATTGTTATCAAGTTTACCAACTGGTATTGGCTGGATGGTGCTGTAAGCATCGTGGTGCTGGTGGTAATACTGGCGGGTACCTGGTCGTTGCTCACAGCTAGCCTCCGTATGTCGCTCGACGCTGTGCCCGGTGACATAAAGATGGACGAAATTGAAGCTATTATAAAGAAAGTGAAAGGCGTGGAAAGCGTGCACCACATGCATATATGGGCCATGAGCACCACCGAGAACGCCCTCACTGCCCACCTGTTGCTGCAGGAAACCCTCACCTTTGTAGAGAAGATGAAGGTGGTGCACAATGTAAAGCACGAGCTGTATCACAACAAGGTACACCATGCCACCATAGAGCTGGAATCGGCCACCCTTCCGTGCTCAGATGAGGAGTGTTAGTCCGTCTTGACTCATGACCTCCCTACCGGCAGGCGCGTTTCCTGGTTACAAGATTAGCATGATCGTTTAATTGAAAAAGGACCCAAACGGGTCCTTTAAAAATGTATAAATGAATCAGAATAATCCGCTGATCGGGAAAATCACGGTTCAGACTATGGTGCTATAGCGTAGGTGATATTGCACTTTTCGCCTTCGTCTGTGCGTATAAGCGTAAGGTGATTGGTTTCCACCATTGGTATCATATACTTGGCAGTAGCGCCGGTCTTGCTTTTCTTCAGGGTAAGTACCACATTGCCTACCTCATCATTAGTAAGTGAATAGGTGCCCGTTTCTTTTGGGTTATCACGCATATCCCTGTATGTTTTTACGTAGGTACCGTAGTTTATATTATTGCTGTTGGTGGCAGAAAGCTTCAGGGTAGACAGGAAGTGTATGTACTGGCCTTCAGAACCTATCTTGTCAGGGCATTTCATAGCTACAAAGCACCAGGTCTTATCAAGCAGCTCATACCTGTTTATAGGCAGTGTATTTGCCGGTGGCGTTAGTGTTTGGGCGAAAACGCTTGCAGGCAGTGCCATCAGGCATACAAGAAGTATTTTTTTGAACGATTCTTTCATCATAAAATTTATTTCTTCGGGTAAAAGTAATAAAACCTGTGATTAAATAAAGTATAGCATCGCAAAATAATCAATATTCTTTAAGTATGCCAATAACAAATATGGGTAAGGAAACAAAACCCTGCGCCTGGCGCTACTCGTCTTCATTGTGTATCAGCTCTACTTTAGAGCCAAAGAAGTTGAGGAACAGCACTATGAAGGCTACTACCATTATGGCCTGCACGCATACAGTTACCTGGCCTATATGGTTTACCGGTGCCATATCGCCATAGCCTATAGTAGTGGAGGTAACTATGCTGAAGTAGATGTAGTCCACAACATCATAGCTTCGGTCGCCAAGCAGGTGCAGGCTGGCGTAGATAACGGAGAAGCAGAGCGAGATCTCCAGGTAGTTAAGAAAGAGCATCAGTATGTTGCGCCGGTAAGAGCGCGGCTTCACAAATATATCTGACACAAAAATGAGGGATGCCACGTAAAAAATAGTCTCCAGCAGCAGGTAAGATGCTATAACTACCGCAATAGTGTATTGGTAAAAGCCCGTGAACAGGAACACCAGGGGTAGCAGTGTTTTGAACAGCACGTAGAACTCAATAGCCACATTACGGGCAATGACGCCGTATCTGCCAAACAAGTTGCGGATATGAATGCCCGGGAAAACGATCTGTGCAGCAACCAATACAAGGCGTAGTATCTTCTCAAACCCTATATCATGGTGCTTTTCATTGTTCCAGATGCTGACCACATTCATCCGGTAGTTGTAGTAGGCCGGGTGTCTTATCGGCTTGTTGTACTCCGGCTTCCCTAAAAACAGTTTGTATAAGACCTCTTTCATAATTTAAACATGCGGCCAGCACCAATAAAAATACCCTTTTCTTTTCATAATAGTGCTATCAGCAGCCTTATTAAACCATTTGAAATATCAGTGGTCTTAAAAGAAACACAGACTATTATGCGTACTAAACTCTTACTATTCGTTAGCATTGCTTTACTCCTCCTGCTGCAACCCGCCAGGGGCTTTTCCGCCTCTGCTATCCGCATTGCTGCATCGCCCAACAGCCGACACTGTCACTCCCACTACCATTATCACCATCGCAATGATCATTGTGTAGAAAATTTTTTCAAAACGCGCAATAAAACGGTTACTGACTGGGGCACCTTTTTCGACTATTTCTGCATAGGGCCTGCCGGCACTATATGCGGCATAGCAGGGCTGGCTAAGCGACAGGATGGTGCCGGCATTGTAATGGCTATTGGTGTCATAGAGACCGCCGTAGCTGCCGCTTGCCTCAGCCGCTAGCAATAGTACTTCTCCTGGGTCTTACTTGTACTTAAAAGGCTAATTCGCAGAATATCATGTATTGAGTCAGTGAGTCATAAGTCATTGAACCATTTATTTGTACATTTGCAGCCATTTATGTCTGCGCTCAAATTCTACCCGTTAAAGGTTAAAGACGTGAGGCCGGAAACGGCCGATTGTGTTTCGGTATCGCTGGAAATTCCTGCCGACCTTGCTGAGAAGTTCCGTTTTGCACCGGGGCAGTATCTCACTTTCCGCCGCCATTTCAACGATGCGGAGATACGCCGCTCTTACTCCATATGCTCGAGCCCTAAAGATGGCGAGCTTCGTGTGGCTATCAAAAGGGTAGAAGAAGGCAAGTTCTCCACCTATGCGCACAGCGGCCTTAAGGCCGGCGAAGTGCTGGATGTGATGCCGCCCATGGGCAACTTCACCATTAAGCACAAAGAGGTGAAGCATAAAGAATATGTAGCTTTTGCTGCCGGCAGCGGCATTACGCCCATCATGAGTATTATGAAAAGCGTGCTGGAAGATGAGCCCGGCAGCAGCTTTACACTGATCTACGGCAACCGCTCCAAAAACTCCATCATCTTCCGCGAGGCCATAGAGGCGCTGAAAAACAAGTACATGCTACGCCTGAGGGTGTACTATGTGCTCAGCCGCGAGTATATGGATATACCGCTGTTCAGCGGGCGCATAGATGCCGCCAAGTGTGCCGAGTTCTGCAAGTCGCTCATAGATGTGAGCGAGGTAGATGAGGCCTTTGTGTGCGGGCCAGAGGAGATGATACTCTCCGTGCGCCAGCAGCTTATAGACCTGGGCATGCCCCAGAACAGGGTGCATATGGAGCTCTTCACCTCGCCCGACCAACCCAAAGCTTCCCATGAAAAATGGCTTTCCGGCCACAAAGCGCAGGATGGACCTACCAGCAAAGTGAGCATAACGCTGGATGGTAACACCTTTGAAATGGATGTACCGTTTGTAGGTGAAAGCATACTGGATGCCGCGCTAAAAGCCGGTGCCGATCTGCCCTATGCCTGCAAAGGTGGTGTGTGCTGCACCTGCCGCGCCCTGGTAACCACCGGTGAGGTGGAAATGGAAGTGAACTATGCCCTGGATGAACACGAAGTTCAGAAAGGATATGTGCTCACCTGCCAGGCCCACCCGCGGACCGAAAAGGTAGTTATAGACTTTGATGCGAGATAGTCAAATCCTTAGATAGTCGGGATGATTGATTTACCTTTGTTCAGCATAGGTAGCTTTCTCGTGCTTTGCCGCCATTAAAACATAATGAGTACAACCCCGCCTCTGCGAGAGATATTCGTAAGCCATTTACAATATCGCAAACAGCAGTATGGTAATAAACAACGCCATGGTGAGTATCTCCAGGCTGCCGAATATGAGGCAGGTGATGGCCATGACGCGGTAGTACCACTCGTCTTTTTTCCGCAGGCTGCGGATGGCATGCAATATAGCCGGGATGCCCAGCGGCAGTAATACCAGTCCTAATAATGTAAACCGCAGTGATTTCTTAGCTTCCTTTTCGTGGGGCATGAACTGCTCCTGCCAATGGTGTAGCCTCCACTCCCGCTCGCGGTCCAGCCTCGCCTCGTGTTTGCGCGTCCAGCGCTTGCCATGCTTTTTTGCCGGCTTTTTTTCTGCATTTGCCGAGCTGTCGGCTGCATGCTTGTGCTTAAATATAAAAGCTGCATCAGCATTTGTTGCCATACCTGTGAACAACAGGCAGGATAAAAAAATGATCAGCAGATTTCTCATGAATTATTTTTCTTTTTGGTCTTAAATAGATGACTAAGGTACTGTTTTTGGGTAAGATTGTCACAGGTTCGATTACATGAGATACCTTCTGTAAACCAGATTGCCCCATTTGTTTCAAATAAAAATCTTGCTGATATGGGGCATTTTGTTTAGTGCGTTTTTTTGTTATATTCCTTTACTGGTGTGGGTTTTTGGTATGTTATTATGGATTTTCAATATTTCCCATTTATGCCCCACTGTGCCCCACTATCTGAACCTGGATTCACCTTGCGTCGTCCTGTGCCTCGTCCTGAAATAGGTTTACACGTTGGTTTTGGCTGATGAAGGAGAAATGCCCCAATGGTTTGCCCACCATTACCCACCGGTGCCACAAAATGCCCCACGTTTTGCAGTTTGGTTGATGGTGGTGCAAGAAAAATTTGTATCAGAGGCGCAGTTTCCTGTATTCTGTTTTTAACGTTGCAGGGTGTTATAAACCTCCCAATATGCTCAAAATGGTATTGTTCGTTTTATTTATTGCTCTGGTGTTTTAGCACGTCGTTCGGGTGAGCCACGCCGGGAAGGCGCGGCTCACCTAGTCACGTTTTTGTTACTTGTCATCCTCCCTAGCCAAAGGCTTCAGTGGATAACAAAGGTCGGACGGTTCTTTGGTTTTGGAAAATTGAAATTACATGACAGCGCACTTTTTGCTCTATCATAATCAGCTACGCGCTTATCATTAAAATTTCTTTGAGCCATGGGCAAGGGTTTGAGTGGAATTAGGGCTTTGATTTTGCTAACTTCTGAAAACGGATGTGAAGTTGTATTGAAGCCTTGAGATATAAAGGCAGATTCTAATTCGTCTGGATATTACTGTTTGTATGGACCTAAGAATTTGTGCCCATTAAGATGAGTCAAATGCTCAGGCATATCTGCAGTCCAAACCTCTGTCTCCCATGCGATTTGAAGGAAATACTTTTTATAATCAATCCTCGAAGTAAAAGCAGTTACAAATATCAAATCTGCTTTACAATCATTCAATGATTTTTTAAGTTCATAAACTCTCTCCTCGCTCATTGGGCCGGAGCTATAAACGGCTTCGATCAGATAAAGCCAATTCTTTTCCTTGTCAAAAGCAATAATATCAGGTAACTCGTCATGGGATAACTCGAAAAATCCTAAGTCTTTAAGTTGCTTATCATCGCGATACAGAAATTTGTTACTGGTATCTCCGATGTATAATACTGTACATCCCGGCCCAAATCTAGGTAGAAATTCTTCTATTATTTCCCTTTGCAGTTGATTATGACCTCCCTGGGAAAACTCCAAAATCTTTCCACCAGGAATTTTTATAGGCACCTTTACGACATTTCTTTTGCGAGCAAAAATATCGGAAAGTGATGGCCTGTTCTTCAGAAAAAGTTTGAGCTTAATATCCCATTGATTGGTGCCATAGAATGTGACCAAGGTTTTAAAATCCGAATGAAGCGTATATCCCCTGGTTGGATCATTAGTAGCAGCGTTAGGATTTTTAGCGCTATTTATTATCAGGTCAGCAAGTACTAAATATTTAAGATGCTTTCTTCTAATGTCATCGTATGAGCCTGATGAAATATTCTCTTCGTAGTGTTCATTTATGAACTTAATGATATCGCGTGTTTTTAAATGACGGTTTTCATTTTGACCCTTTGCTTCTTTCCATGATTTTGTAACGCCGGCTACGGCAAGAAAACTCATAGCCATACTTTGAAGAGCCTTTGGTGTCTTATCAAATGGAATGCCAACAAGCTCCAGTATTTCAAGAGCTTCGTTTATGAGCTTTTGATTATGAGCGGTTTTATTTGACTTTGTGATATAATTCTTCATTTACTGGAAAGAGCGTTTGGCTTTTTGTTGCAAGGGAAAATTTGTTATTAAAGCAGTCTTTTACTGACAATGCAATTTTGTATGCCAATAAGGGAGGGACCGCATTGCCTATCTGGTTAAACCGACTGGTTTCATTTCCGCAAAAATCAAACCAATCTGGAAAGGTTTGTAATCTTGCTGCCTCGCGAATCAGTAATCTTCTTCTGCGGCCATCATCAAGACGAACCCGTTGCATGTCTCCGGTAGCCCCTGCGAGATTTCTACAAGTGAGAGTTCGTGCAGGTTTTCCAGGATAGAGATCCCTAGGGTTAATGCAATCCGATGCCTTTTCATACTTAGCAATGTATGTGTCCTGAGCAGCATTAAGAAATTTACTTTCTTGTGGAGTAGTATACATAATATCTCCAATTGCTTCACCAACCGTTGTTTTGTTCTTATTTTTTTTAGGAAACTGAAATTCGGAACTATGGCCGACAACAAAAAGTCTCTCCCTATTTTGTGGCACACCATATTCTACCGCATTCAGCAAAGCAAAATTAATGTTATATCCTAATTGTGTCAATTCTTTAACTATCGTTTCAAAATACCATTTATTAGTGTAGAGGAGTCCGCGCACATTTTCAAATAGAAAAATAGCTGGTCTAACTTGTTTTACGGCTTGAATAAATATGGGAAAGCCATTCCGTGTATCGTCTATTCCCTTTTGATGGCCACCAACACTAAATGGCTGACATGGCGGACCACCGATAATTATCTGTGCTTCCGGAAAGATAAAAGAAGATTCAAGTTTAATATTCTGGCAACTGCCTTTAAGATTCAGGTTGTATGTCTCGCAAGCATTTTTATCCATTTCGAAGCCGATAGTTTTATAACCGGCAGCCTCAAAACCAAGCGACAGGCCACCACAACCGGCAAACAGATCAAGAACAATTTCTCTTTCGGTTATCCTGGGCTTCAGAGTTTTATTGATAAACGTTACAAATTCCAGTTCAGCCATCATTTCCAATTTCTGTTTTAATCCGCCACTTATTTAATTGCTTAATCACCCGATCTATTGTTTTGTTTAATTTTTCATTTTTGAGCTGACACTCATAAATAACAATAACATGCCAACGTTCTTTCTTCAATTTTTTAATGCTGTCCACATCTCTTTCTTTCGTGCGGTTGATTTTTGCTGCCCACCATTCTGTTCGCGTTGAAGGCATTTTAAAATAGCGACAGTTATCGTGCCCATGCCAAAAACAACCATTAACAAAAATAACCGTTTTGTATTTATTTAAAACGATGTCAGGTTTGCCAGGTAATTCTTTTTTGTGCAGGCGATATCTAAAGCCATTTGAAAACAGATTTTTTCTTATGAGCAATTCCGGTTTTGTATTCTGTGACCGGATCTGGCTCATGTTAAAACTACGAGTTTCACTTGAATGCACGTCAGCCATTATTCCTCTAATCTGTGTCAAAGATAACTTAAATGGGCTGAGCAACTTTTTTGAAAAGCGTAGTGGCGCAATAAGTAGATCGACTGATTTTATTTTTCAAGAACAATAATATAACTTTGATATCGAATTGATATCAAACAATCACACAAAATGGAAAAAGTAATCAAACCAACGAACGGCTATGCAGCCTTGTTTTTGTCGCTTGTACTTATTGGTGCGGCGTTGTTCTGTTTTATAGCATCCGGCGCTAAAGACCAGCCGGTGCTTGTTGTGCCGGGTGCGCTCTGCATGCTCGCCTGCATCATCATCTGGAAGGGGCTCATCATAGTGCAGCCAAACACTGCGCGGGTGTTGAACCTGTTTGGCAAGTATGTGGGCTCTATTAAGGAAAACGGTATGTTCTTCGTGAACCCGCTCTACACCGCTACCAGGCTTACACAACGTGTGCAGAACATGGCCATACCTACACTGAAGGTGAATGACAAAATGGGTAACCCGGTGGAGATAGCAGCAATAGTAGTATGGCAGGTAGAGGACACCTATAAGGCATCTTACGAAGTGGCCGACTACCGCGCATTTGTAAACATGCAAAGCGAGGCTGCCCTGCGCGCCCTCACCATGGGGTTTGCGTATGATAATATAGAAGACGAGCATGCGGTAATAACACTGCGTGAAGGCGGCGCCAAAATAAACGAGCTGCTGGAGCAGGAGCTGAACGAACGTGTATTGTCGGCAGGCATTATTATAAAGGAGTCGCGCATAAGCCACCTGGCTTATGCACAGGAGATAGCGGGTGCTATGCTGCAAAGGCAGCAGGCATCGGCCATAGTAGCTGCAAGGTTTAAGATAGTGGAAGGTGCGGTAGGTATGGTGGAGCTGGCCCTGGAGCAACTGAGCAGGAAGGGAATAGTGAACCTGGATGAAGAAAGAAAGGCAACCATGGTGAGCAACCTTATGGTGGTGCTGTGCGGAGAGCGTGGCGCACAACCGGTATTGAACACAGGATCTTTATACCAATAACAGCGAGGCAATTGGCGAGCAAGAAAACATTTGTGTTACGGGTAGACGAAGACGTATACAAGGCCCTGGAAAAGTGGTCTGCTGACGAATTTCGTAGTGTGAACGGCCAGATAGAGTTCATCATTGATGCCGCGCTGAAAAAGGCAGGGAGAAAGAAGAACGTGGAAAAGCCGCCTAAAAGTGATTCAGCGACTTAACGGCCCAATTGCCGGCAAAGTATTTTGTGAGATCGCTGCAATACTGCCGTTATACAAAGACATGCAGCGTATTTAGCAATGAGGTTAAAATAAAACAACAACCAAAAAACACTTTTTATATGAAGCCGATATACGTGGTATTAATTGTATTGCCTGTATTGCTGTTTGGCCTGTGTATGCGCGCGGCAGCGCAGAGCACGCAGGCAGCAAATGATTCGTTGTTTAACCAAGTGAAGCATGCAGTGAATGCCCGGGATGGCGAGGCGCTGTATGCATTGCTGAACGATGATTTTAAAGCTAACATGGCTAAGGAACAGTTTACCGGGATATTGAAAAACAACCTTTACCCTTTAGGCGCTATAGGGGAGACCTCGCTTATCAGCTACACCAGCGGCAAAAGCAGCTACAAAGCAATATGCCCGGGCGGTGTGCTGGAATTCAGGATATCGGGAGACAAAAATGGTAAGGTAGCGGGGTTGCGCTTTCTGCCCTATAAAGAGCCAGTTGCTATCAAGACCGCTGCCGTAGCCAGCAACAACCCCATGCAGAGCCCTATAGACAGTGCTGTGGACCGCGCTGCACGCGCCTACATAAGCAAGGCGAACACTGTAGGCCTGAGCATAGGTGTAATAAGGAACGGAGCAGCGGGTGTATATGGCTATGGAACTGTGGCTAAAAACAGTGATCGTATTCCGGATGCGGATGCCATATTTGAAATCGGCTCTGTGAGCAAAACATTTACGGCCACACTGCTTGCCTGGTATGTGGGGGAGCACAAGGCGAAACTAAATGACCCGATAACAAAATACCTGCCTGCTGATGTAGCGGCCAACAAAGATCTACAAAAGATAACGCTGCAGATGCTGGCCAACCATACATCTGGCCTGCCGCGCCTGCCTGATAACCTGCTAACCGCAGCCGCAGATATGAGCAACCCGTATAAGCACTATAACCGGGACCTGCTGTATGCTGCACTGAAGAGTTGTAAGCCGGCATCGGTGCCCGGGGAGAAGTATGCCTATTCCAACCTGGCTGTAGGGTTGCTGGGTAGTATACTGGAGCAGGTGTCGGGTAAAAGCTATGAGCAAATGGTGACGGATATTATCTGCCAGCCACTGGGCATGACCAGCACTTTTCAGCATGTCAGCACTATGCAGGCCGAACGCCAGGTAGCTGTGCACAATGAAAAGGGTCAGCAGATACCTATGTGGGATATGGATGCGCTTGCCGGGGCAGGTGCTATACGCTCTACAATGCATGATATGGTACTGTATGCACTGGCCAATATGCAGCAGCCCGCCGGCAAGCTGCAGGAGGCGATAGCGCTGACCCATAAGGCTACTTATGAGCAGGATATGGGGATAGGGCTGGGCTGGCACATAGTAAAGGGCAGCAGCCCGGTATACTGGCACAATGGCGCTACAGGTGGCTGCAGCAGCATAGTGCTGTTTGATCCGGTTAAGCAAGTAGGTGTGGTAGTGCTCTCTAATGCATCTGAAAGCGCGGATGCCGTGGGGCAGGAGATATTGAAGTCCCTGTAAAAGATTAGAGCGGTCGTCTGCTAACTTCAGAATAAAGCATATACTGAGTGGACTTATACCGATTGGACTTTAAAAATCGGCATTGTGATTAGCGTCAGTACGGCTTCCAGCCGTCAGACGCGTTAGAGGGCAATCGCATCAATTTTAACATCCAACTGGTAGTCGAACCAAGTGCTGAAGTAAGTATCGTAGCCAGACCAGGGCGATATAGGAAAGGCGTATCGGACTATATGAACTTATTGTCCTTCGCTGCTTTTATAGCATCTGCCTTGGAATGAACGTTCAATTTGTGGTAGATATTTTTGATGTGCGACTTTACGGTCTCGAGGTCTATGAACAGCTCTTCGGCTATGCGCTTGCGGCTTTTGCCGGTAGCTATCTGCTCCAGTATCTCTGTTTCGCGGCGGGTGAGTGGTGTCGATTCGTTGCGCTTGAAGGAAGAGATGACCAGGCGTGCTATGTGCGCACTCATAGGGCCGCCGCCTTCCATCACTTCGTGTATGGCAGCAACTATTTTTTCAGCAGGGGTGTTCTTGGTAAGGTAGCCGGCCGCACCACTGCCCAGAGCGCGGAAGATGAGCATCTCCTGCTCATAGACAGTGAGTATGAGTATATGGGTATCGGGCAGCAGTTTCTTTAGCTTGGGCAGTGCATCTATACCGGATATGCCGGGTAGCTCCACATCAAGCAGGATAACATCGGGATCGTCTTTTACTATTCTCTTTGCGGCATCCTCAAATGAGGGATAGGTACCTACTACTTTGTACCCCTCTGTATTGCCTATAAGAAAAGCATAGCCCTCGCGAATGGTTTCATCATCTTCTATTATGGCTACGTGTATATCCAGGTCCCGCTTCATAAAAATGGTATTTAAGTAAAGTTCCTGAATCCCGGCCTAACACCTATCACCTGTTTGGCGGTATTTTGAAGGTGAGGTTGATGATGGTGCCTTTAGTGGGGCGGGAGTCTACATATAGCTTGCCGTTCAGTCTGCCGGCACGTGTATTCATGTTTATCAGGCCGTTGCCTTTTTTCACGGTATGCATGTCGAAGCCTATGCCATCATCCTTGAGCACCAGCTGCAGCACATTCCTGTTCTTCAGTATCACCTCCAGGGTCACATTCTTTGCATGAGAATACTTGAGGCAGTTATTGAGCGCTTCCTTAAAGATCATTATGAGGTTGCGGCTCATATCCATAGGCAGGCGGAAGTTGCGCCACTTTTCATCAGTGCCGGTGAATATGAAATTTACTTCGGTATCCTGGAACAGCTCACCGCCAAAGTCGCGGATGCGGTGGAGTATCTCGTAGAGGTTGTCATTAGAAGGTTTCAGTGACCAGAGTATATCGCGGGTGCCGCCATATAGCTGGGCCGTATTGTCTTCTATCTGTGCCAGCAGCCGCTCTGTTTCATAGTTGAGTGTCAGCTTATTTTTAAGCACGCTGGTTAGCACATTAATGCGGGTAAGCTTGTTGCCTATCTCATCATGAAAGTCTTCGGCGGTGCGCATGCGTATCTTGCCCTGCTCTTCTATCCGGAGCTTTTCAAGCAGTTTCTCGCGCCTGCGCTTGCGGCTGTTTACCGTGTATTGCAGCATTATGCCGGTAAGTATGCAACCAAAGAGCACGGCAAAGCGGAACCACCTGGTTTTCTGAAATGGCGTAATGATCTCAAATGCATAGGTGAGCTCAGGATTATTCCTGTCATCAGCACCGGAAGACTGCACGTGAAAAACATACTTGCCCGGTGGCAGTGCTGAGTAGGTAACAGAGTTGGTAGCCGACCAGTCGGACCATGGTGTTTCAAGCCCATCCATGCGATAGCGGTACAGCACTTCCTGCGCGCCGCTGAGGGTTATGGCCTGGAAGGTGAAGGTGATATTGTTCTTCTTATAAGGCAGTCGCAGATTGTAGGGAATACCATACCAGTTGTCTGTGCTGTCGTAGTAGCTTCTGTCTATGGAGCTCTCACCACCCAGCTTTACCGATTGCAGCGCGATGCTGGTAGGTGCAGATGTTACTACGTCGGAATGTGGCTGGTAGTGAATGGCGCCGTTGGTAGTACCAAACCATATAGTGCCATCGGGCAGTTTCAGTACGGAGTTGATATTGCTCTCCATACCGGTAATGCCCTGTCCCTTGCCATAGAAGGAAACCATGGGTTCGTCATGCGCATTTACAGTGATCTTATGAATGCCGAAGCCGGTGCCCACCCATATGTTACCATCATTGTCTGCAATGATGTTGTAGATGAACTCTGAGCGCAGGCCACTGGCCTTGTTGATGATCATGGCCTTGCCGCTGCTCATGTTATAACGGATGATTCCGTTCTCGGCGCTGCCCATCCAGAGGTCCTGGCCATGTACCACAAAGCAATTGACCGTGGAGCTGTCTACAATGGTATTTGTTTTGAAGTCGGTAAGCTCGCCATTCTGGTACACCTGCAAGCCACCGGGATCAGTGGACATAAGTACCTTATCGTCGCCAAGGCTTACAAAGGCAGTGACCGATACACTTTTTGAAACAACGGTTTTAAAGCTGTCGTGCTCAAACAACATAGCGCCTTTTGAAAAGCCGATCCACATGCGGCGCTGCGGGTCTTCATAAAGGCTTTGGATATTGTTGGACGGAAAGCCGCGATCAGGCGCTTCGTACTGCCTGTATATCTCGTGGTCATAAGACCAAAGTCCACGGCCGCGGGTGCCTATCCATAGCTTACCCTTGTGGGTGTAGCAGAGGGAGGTGATAGAGGGCACAGGATTAGATGGGAAAGCAAGCGCATTCACCTTGCCATCTTTAAAGATGAAGAGGCCGGCATCATAAGTGCCCAGGAACAGGGAATCGCTGCGATTAGAGCTGATAGCCATTACCTGTGCGCTGGGCAGGCCCATGGTTTCATCGAGCACAGTAAATTGTGTACCCGAGAACCTGAAAATGCCCTGGCCATCGGAAGCAAGCCAAATGTTGCCCTCGGAATCTCTAAGGATATCGTTGAAACCATTATCACTGAGGCCGTTGTGCTTATTGTAATATTGCAAGCTGTTGCCAGACAGCTTCACTACACCACTCGTAGTAGTAAGCCAAAGAGCACCGGCCTTATCCTGTGCCACGCATGCGCGCAATGGCAGGAAGTTAAGCGGGGCACCGTTGAGCATATAGGGCACCAGTTTTCCGTCCTCTATATTGTACAGCCCTGTGGGAGTGGTGATCCATATTACCATACCCTTGTCGCGGAAGATACGGTTGATCGTAGGTGCCCGCTCACCCTCAGCGAGCTGAAAACGGGTAGTGTCCCATTTGTTGTTGTCGAAATGATACAGTGCGCCCTCCTTGGCGATCCAGAAACCTTTTTTCTCAGCGAGGAAGGCAGATACTATACCATCGGGGCCGGGTGTTACATAGTACTTGATCTTGCCCTTGGTAACAAAGTACACCTCGCCCTCCACGCGCCACCACACAGTGTCGCTTACTACCTGCAACTGCTGAGAAGTACTAACGGTACGTGCGGTTTGCTGCGGCTTATGAAAGTGTACAAAGGTCTTGCCGTTGAACTGGGAAAGACCGGCGGGGCCACCTATCCAGATGTAGCCAAGGGAATCAACTGCAATGCTTTGAACCACATTGCTGAGCAGGCCATTCTTTACCGTATAGTTGGTGAAGTTGCGGCCATCGTAGCGGGAGAGCCCGCCCAGAGTTCCAACCCACAGATTCCCGGTTTTGTCCTGTGCCAGGCACATTGCCTGCGACTGCATGAGGCCGTCATCTACATTCAGGTTGTGAAAGGGATAACGCTGCGCAAATAGCAATACAGGTAGCAGCATACAAACCGCCAACGCTGATATGCGCTGTATATAGTGTGCTACCAATCGTGAAAGGATATCGCGGTTCATTTGCCGTGTGAAATTAAAGGTTATAGCCAGTAAAAAATACTTAAAAGGGGTATTTTCTGTCAGGAGTATGCAAATCACCCGCAGAGGGGGAATAATGGACGGTGGTTTACAGACACTTTTGAAAGGTCAATTGTACTACATGAGCTACCGGTCGTTTTTCGTTGGCATTTTCCTTCTTCTTATCGATTACAGCACAGCAAATGCGCGTGGCGGAGGCATATTAGGAAGGGTGGTGGATGAGGCGGGATAGCCCGTTAGCTTTGCAAGTGTGATACTACTGCGTACCAGCGACTCAGCGTTTGTAAAGACGGAACTGACCGATGACGCTGGTGCTTACAGCCTGTCGGCGGGGAGCAGTGGCAGCTATTTTATAAAAGTGCTGCTAACGGGGTATGATGCGTATAGATCAGAGACGGTGGTAGTTGCTGACAACAATGTGGCATTCCCGGAGATAAGACTGCATGAGACCAATTCGAAATTGAAGGAGGTGACGGTGAACGCGCAGAAGGAGTTTGTAGAAGTACACACTGATAAGCTGGTGGTAAATGTGAAGAACAGAAAATGAAAAATGCCCCAGAGATCCGGAGCATTTTCATTGCAATGAAATATTGCTTAAGCTTTTGGCTTTGCTGGTTCGCTCTTAGTAGTGTTTGTACCAGTAGTTTTTGTGGTTTCTTTAGCACCATCTTTTTTGCAAGCTTTGCTGCAATGTGCACCTTTTTTGCAACAAGCTTTTTCCTGTGCAAATGCGCCACCAGTGATCATAACTACAGCGGCTAATAATAATGTGATCTTTTTCATTGTTTGCGATTTTAGGTTGCAAAGATAAAGAATAATCAATAAACAAATGTTAATGTAATGGCTATCAATAGTGAGCCAGCAAAGTAACGCCGCCTTTTACAACATCGCCGATCTTTACGTCTACTTTGGTGCCTAAGGGCAGATATATGTCTACTCGTGAGCCAAAGCGGATGAAGCCGAATTCATCATTTTGTTTCACTACATCGCCTTCTTTTACGTAGAAGCATATGCGGCGGGCAAGCGCACCGGCTATCTGGCGCAGCAGCAGGTCTCCGTTATCGTTACCGATGACAAGTGTGGTACGTTCATTTTCAGTAGATGACTTGGGGTGCCAGGCTACCAGGTATTTGCCAGGGTGGTATTTCATGTATTTGATCTCACCACTTACGGGGTTGCGGTTCACATGCACATTGATGGGTGACATGAATATGGACACCTGTAGGCGCTTGTCCTTAAAGTATTCAGGTTCGAAGGTTTCTTCTATCACCACTACTTTGCCATCTGCAGGGCATATTATTTTGTCTTCGCCATGTACCATATTCCGGAAAGGGAGGCGGAAGAAGGCAACTATCCAAAACCATACGAGGAATAAAAGAAAGGTAATGAGTGCAGTGAGCCAGAAGAAAGACTGCGGAATATAATGGTTTGCGGTCCAGGCTAATCCCAGCCATAAAATGGTGGCTATGATAATGTACTTATATCCTTCGCGGTGAATTTTCATTTTTTAATAGATTGTGGCGCTAAGGTAAGAAAGAATCTCTGGCAAACCTGCCGCCGAGCATTACGATGCAAATGGTGTTTAATGTACAGAGCGAAATACCATTTTTATGTAAAAGCGGTAATCGAACAAGCATAAAAAAGGCGCCCGTTTCGAGCGCCTTTTTGTAAAAAAACAGATAAGAAATATTAACGGAAATTGTAGTTGTTGAGGTCTTCGAAACGAGGACACATGATGGGGTCGCGAGGATTTTTCTTGTGATTATAGTTGCCCCGTACATACAATGATATTTCTGTAGCGCCAGCTGATGATACTGCTGAGCTGGTAACCAATGTAGACTGTGTGGCATCGTAAGATATGCCGATCGAAGTGTTCTTATAATCGATCTTGATGGTAGGTATGATAGCATCCTGGAAGCGGTAGAAGCAACCAAACGAGAATGCAAAAATACTAGGAAGACCAACCGGTACATTGCGGTAAGTGAGCATGCCACCCAAAAGAGCCTCGCTGTAAGGCTGCATAAGGCTGTAATTGGCATGAACCGTAAGACCCCACTGCTGACTGAATGAGGTATGGAAGCCAGCGTTGAATTCCCATTTCAACGGTAACTTAACCAATACGTCACTTGCACTGTTGAACGTTTCGGTTGGTGCATTCAGGTGATAAACACCGGCACCGATGTAGTAGTTGAATATGCCGTTCTGGTCAACTGAGCTGTTAAGGCTAACACCTGCGCCGAGGTCATAGTTGTTTGAACTTTTGAACGGACGATTCTCACCAGTAGGATTGCCGGGCAAATAAGAGCCGTTTAGCCACTGGCTGGTCGTCGTCATCTTGCTCTGGTCTATAGACCTGTGCAAATAACCGGCAGCAAAGCCAACTGATAAGTATGAGTTATGTTGATCTTCCAGCGCCTTGTTGTAGCTAATGGTAGGGTAGAGCTGCAGACTGGTAAAGTCTATACTGCCCGCCTTATCGTAAGTGCCAACGACCCCGATGCTGACGTAATCGCCAATCTCGCGGTTGACGAGAATACGTGTTTCGCCAGAGATCATAGTGGTAGTATAGGGCACGGAGATGGATCCCCACTGGCTGCGATAATCAATACCGACTTTGTAGTCGCCACTGAAAATGCCTGTGAGCGCTGGATTACGGAGTATCGCATTTTCATAAAACTGTGAAAAATGGATATCCTGTGCATTGGTGCTCAAGCTCATGCTGAGCAACACACTTGCTGATAAACCGGTTAAATAACGCTTCATTTTATCTGTTTTATTTTTTTACAATTACTTTATCGAACTATTGAAACATCGCCCTTGAAGCTGAATGGCTGGTTGCCTATTTCGCAAATTACCTCAGCTACGTAAACAAACACATCCGGCTCAAGAACTACACCCTTGTAGGTACCATCCCATCCGGCACCCGGATCGTTTGGCTGCGAATTCAATGATTCGAATACTAGCTCGCCCCAACGATTATAAACACTCAACCTTGTTACCAGGCTTACACCCTTAGCGCTTATATAGAAGCGATCGTTTGCTCCGTCGCCGTTAGGCGTAAACGTATTTGGTATGAACACCTGGCTACCATCACAGAACAGGTTGACCGTAACCTCTGCACTAGAAGTACAACCATATGCCGATGTAGCTGTGAATGTGTAGGTAGTGCTTACTGTAGGTGTAGCAATAGGAGCGAAGCATTTGGTGCAAGACAAGCTGTAATCAGCCGGTGTCCAGGCATAGTCGCTCAGCAACACCTCGTTGCCAATGCTTGCCTGCAGCTGAACCGCACTACCTGCCACAACAAGTAATGATTGTGTAATAGTGATTGTTGGAGCCGGCTGCACATATACGGTAACATGCTCTGTATCGCTGAAGCAGGCATTTTCTTTTACAACCAATGTGTAGGTAGTTGTCGTATCAGGTTTAGCAACCGGGGTAGGGCTGTTAGGATCGCTTAATCCTGTAGCCGGTGTCCACAAGTAGTAGTCAGGGTCCCTGCCATGCTGCTCGTCGATGCTTGTTGCTATGAGCTGTGCACTCTGGCCCAGACAAATAATGGTATCGTTGCTGATGGTATTTTTATTCGTATCAAGCACTGAGACCGGAACCAATACTGAATCGCGGCAGCCATAGATGCTTGTACCTATTACATTGTACACAAGATTTTGTGTGTCAGATGCGATAGGGTTAGCGCAGGAGTCGCAAGACAGGAACGCGCCAGGATACCAGGTATAAGTAGCCGCACCTGTTGCAGTAAGCTGTGTAGACGATCCACGGCATACAATAGTTGGGTTTGGCATTACCACTACTACGGGCAGCGGATTCACGGTAACGGTGAACGATGTCTGGTAGATACAACCAAATGAGTCAACCGCAGTGGCAGTGTAGGTGGTGGTCGTAATGATACGTGCAATTGTAGTATCACATATCACGCAGCTAAGACCAACTGACGGAGACCATGCAAAAAGGCTGAGGTGGTAGCCATCAGCGATCAGCGTATCGGCATCGCCGGCGCAAATGCTATCCCTGCCGGTGATGTGAATGTTGCGCAGCAGGCTGTCAACAAATACAGTAACCGTTGTATCACTGCTGCAGCCAAACTGTGTGGTACCGATAACAGTGTAAGTAGTGGTAACAGTAGGTGTTGCTATTACTGATGGGCCCACTGTAGTATTAAGCCCTGTGGGTGGTGCCCATGCGTATGTGCCCGCTGAGCCACCCGGAGTTGCTGCACCAGATGCAGTAAGGAAAACTGTACCACCGATACAGATCTGTACGTTTGGTGAGGCGGCAACAGTAATAACCGGTATTGGGTTCACTGTAAAGGTGAACGGTACACCACACCCGGTGGCCGGGTAAGTATAGAATATAGTGTCTGTGCCAGGAGCTATACCTGTAACTACACCTGTAGTACTTACGGTATCAATGGCTGTGTTGCTGCTACTCCATACGCCACCAGCGCTGGTATCGCTAAGCGATACACTGGACCCTGCGCAGACATTGTGTATGCCAAGGATGGCTGTAGGTATTGGATTGACTGTAACGGGCTTAGTTGCTTTACAGCCTACATTGCTGGTATAGGTTACAATTGCTGTTCCGGCACTAACACCATTTAGTATGCCCAGGGTTGAATTGATGGTGGCTACCGAAGTAGGGTTAACCAGCCATGTACCGCCAACGCTAGCATCGCTAAGGGTAATGAAACTGCTCACACACACTACAGAATCGCCTGTGATAGCCGGAGGCAGCGGGTACACCGTCATTGAGAAAGTGACCAGACATCCGGTAGGCAGTGTGTATGTAATCGTATCCTGCCCAGGACCTACACCCGTTACCAAACCTGATGTGCCGATAGTGGCAACACTTGTGTTGCTCGATGTCCAAACACCGCCCACAGAATTGTCGGAGAGTGTAGTTGTATCATGCAGGCACAATGTATTCTTTCCTGTGATGACGTTTGGCGTAGGATTAACTGTTACTATAGCCGTAGCGATACAGCCGGTATTTGTGAGTGTATAAGTAACGGTAGTGGTACCTGAGTGGATGGCGCCTATTATACCTGTATTCTGATCTCTGAAATTTGCAGTATCAATAAGGCTGCTTGTCCATGTGCCACCAGTGGTGATATCGCTCAGGGTGATCGAATCGCCAATACACATAGGAACCGAACCTGTGATAGGGGCGGGTAGCGGATTAACGGTTACTTCCTGTATGACCTGGCAACCTGTAGCAAGAGTATAAGTGATGTTAGCAGTACCAATGGCATTGCCAAAGACAATACCTGTAGCAGAACCAACAGGCGCAATTGTTATGTTGCTGCTCATCCATGTACCACCCAGGTCGGCATCGGTAAGTGTATTGGTGGTACCTATACATACGCTGAAGTTGCCCTGAATTGGTTGTGGCAGCGGATTAACTGTAACCGTAGTTGTTACAAAACAACCTGTTGCGAAAAGTGTGTAAGTATCTGTAACCACACCAGCAGAAATACCAGTAGCCAGGCCAGTGCCTAAGCCGATAGTCTCAGCTGCGGTGTTGCTGCTTGCCCATGTACCACCGGTAGTAGCATCGCTTAACTGGATCGTAGAGCCAACGCATACCTGGTTAGGACCAGTGATAGGCAATGGCAGCGGATCGACAGTAACAGAAAGCGATACGTAACAGCCCGTAGTGGTGAGCTGGTAGATTATTGTATCTACACCAAGTGATGCACCAAATGCTGCGCCAGTAGCAGAAGCAATAGAAGCATGCGTGTTAGTCGCGCTCCAGAGGCCGCCCGGTGTAGCATCGGTATAGTTAACGATAGTACCGATACAAATGTGCGGGTTACCAACTATAGGAGCAGGTATTGGGTTAACAGTAACTACAGCAGTGATGATACAGCCAGTACCTATTGTATAAGTAACTACAGCAGTACCTGCGCTGATACCGGTAAACAAGCCGGTAGAACTGATCGTACCTACAGCTGTTGGAGTAGCGCTCCATGTGCCACCCGGAGTTACATCGCTAAGCTGGGTAGTGAACGTTTTACATACAACCAATGTACCTGTGATAGGAGCAGGCAGTGGATTTACTGTAACTACTACTGTAGTGATACAAGTAGTAGGCAATGTATAGGTGATGGTAGCAGTGCCGCCAGCAGCGCCTGTGCCGGTAACGATACCGGTAGTAGCACCTACTGATGCAACAGCGGGATTACTGCTGCTCCAGGTACCACCCGGAGTAAGATCGCTAAGTGTTGTGGTAAGACCAACGCAAACAACCGGTGTACCGAGGATCGGTGTCGGGTTTGGATTAACGGTAACTACCACTGTATTTGTACAGCCTAATGGTGAAGTAGCGGTGATGGTAACAGTGCCAGGTGCAATGCCTGTAACGATACCTGAAGCGGAACCGATAGAAGCAATGCCTGAATTGCTGCTAGACCAGGTAACACCTGCAGTAGCATCAGTAAGTGTGGTAGTAAGCCCGACACAAACGCTGTCCTTACCCTGGATAGGTGAGGTAACATTAACTGTAACAACAGCGGTTACAACACAACCTGCAGGGGTAGTATAGGTAACTGTGCCAGTAGAACCGCCCGGACCAACACCTGTAACAACGCCGCCTGGACCTACAACGATGGTTACCGGAGGAGTAGTGTTAGTGCTCCAGGTACCGCCAAGGGTAGTATCACTTAAAACAGTAGTGAAGCCCTGACATACATTTAGGTTGCCGAGGATAGGTGAAGCCGGGTTAACTATGATCGTTTTGATCACGAAGCAGCCCGGACCATATGAGTAGCTGATGATAACGGTACCTGAATGGTGACCGTAAACCTCGCCGGTACCGGAAACTGTAGCTGTAAACGGATTGCTTGAAGACCATGTGCCGCCGGGAACAGAAGCAGTAAGTGCTATTGAATCGTTCTGACAAACTGATGACGGACCAGAGATAGTAGGTACCGGAGCTACTGTAACTATGATAGTAGCAGTGCAGCCAGAACCCGAAGTGATATATGAGATAACGGTAGTGCCGGGAGTAATACCTGTGACGATGCCTGTAAGCAGGGTAACATTTGCCACGGCAGTGTTACTGCTTACCCATGTGCCACCCAGAACAGCATCTGTGAATACTGTGCTGCTGCCTACGCAGAGCTCGTTAGTACCGTTGATAGGTGACAGCGGGCTAACTGTAACTATGATGGTAGTAGTGCAACCGGAAGGAAGTGAGTAAGTGACAACAGCTGTACCAACATTTACGCCGGTGATATTTCCTGAACCGTCAATAGATGCATTGGTATTGCTGATGGTCCATGCACCACCTGCAACCGCATCGGACAATGTAGTTGTCTGACCCTGGCAAAGGTTAGTAGAACCGCTGATAGGAGCAAGTGCATTAACAGTAACTACCGCAGTAACGATACAGCCGGTACCCAGGGTATAGCTGATAGTGGTAGTGCCCGGGGAAACGCCGAGCAGGATGCCTGAGGTAGAACCGATAGTGGCTACGGCAGTATTACTGCTGCTCCATGTGCCACCTGCGGTAGCATCGCTAAGTGTAATGGTCTGGCCAACACATGCTGAAAGCGAACCGAGTATTGCTGTTGGAACAGGGTAAACGGTAACCACAATTGTAGCAGTACAGCCAGTAGGGAGCACATATGATATGGTAGTGGTACCTGCAGTGCGACCTGTAACTACGCCAGTAAGTGAGCCAACGGTGCCAACAGCTGTGTTGCTGCTGCTCCATGTGCCGCCAGGTGTAGCATCAGAGAGAGCGGTAGTGAGTCCGATACAAACACTCGGTGTACCAGTAATAACCGAAAGAGGATTGATAGTAATAGTCTTAGTAATGATACAACCGGTACCCAGGGTGTAAGTTATTACTGCGGTGCCTGGAGTGTTGCCGGTAACAACACCAGAACCGGAGTTGATGGAAGCGTTCAGGTTACTGCTGCTCCACGTACCACCTGCAGTGAGGTCGGTAAGTGTAATCGTCTGGCCCTGGCAAACCGAGTTGCTGCCGAGGATAGCTGTAGGATTAGGATTAACAGTAACTACAACTGTATTGATACAGCCGGTGAGCAGTGTATATGTAATAGTAGTGGTACCCTGTGTAAGACCAGTAACAATACCTGATGAAGAGCCGACAGAGCCAATAGCAGGATTGCTGCTTGACCATACACCGCCGCCTGTAGCATCAGTTAACGAAGTAGTGAGACCGATACAAACTGAGCGGATACCGTTTATTGGCAACGGATTAGGATTAACTGTTATTGTAGTATCTGAGAAGCAGCCGGTAGGTGATGTATATGTCACAACCGCAGTGCCTGGCAGTAAACCGTTAACTAAACCTGTATTGGAACCTATTGTTGCTACACTGGTGTTACCGCTGGTCCATGTGCCACCCGGGGTAGCATCAGTAAGTGTGGTAGAAAGACCCTGGCAGATCACGAGGTTGCCGCTTACAGGACTTGGCAACGGATTAACCGTAACCAGGTAGTAAACAGCGCAACCTGTAGGCAGCGTGTAGGTAACTGTAGTTACACCCGCAGCAGCCCCGGTAAGAACACCGGTAGAGCTGATAGGAGCAGTAGAGCTTGTCCAGATACCACCCGGTGTAGCATCGCTGAGCTGGATAGTGCTGCCGTAAGCACACACTGCAGATGGACCAGTGATAGGAGCCGGGAACGGATTAACTGTAACAACTGCCAGAGCTACGCAACCAGAAGGAAGCGTGTAAGTGATAGTTGCTGTGCCGGTATTAACCGAGCTGCCGGTAACTGTGCCGCTTGCGTTAACGGTGGCAACAGCTGTATTGCTGCTGCTCCATGTGCCGCCTGAAATTGCGTCAGTAAGAACGGTGGTACCACCCGGGCAAAGACTAAGATTACCCGTGAGCGGAAGTACAACGTCTACAGTGACATTGATAACCGCGAAGCAACCGGTAGGAACTGAATAAGTAATAGTAGCTGTGCCTGATGCAAGTGCGCAAACAATACCGGTAGTAGAACCTATAGTGGCAATACCGGTGTTGCTGCTGCTCCATGTGCCGCCAACAGTGGTATCGCTAAGTGAAGTACAAACGCCAGGGCAAAGTGCAGGGCTGCCGAATATTGGTGACATTGGGTTAACTACTACAGAGTAAATAGCCCAGCAATTAGCGCCGTAAGAATAGCTGGCAATGAATGTGCCTGCAGAAATACCACCAACAACTCCTGTAGCGCTGATAGTGCCTATGGCAGTATTGCTGCTGCTCCATGTGCCACCCGGGGTAGCATCGCTAAGCTGAATGGTGGAACCTACACATACGTTATTTGGTCCGGTAATGGATGCAAGGGCATCTACCGTAACTGTAGTAACCGCTGTGCAGCCAGAAGGAAGTATATAAGAGATAGTAGCGGTGCCTGTACCTGCGCCTGTAACAACGCCTGTGAGCGAACCTACTGTAGCAACTGAAGTATTGCTGCTGCTCCATGTACCGCCGGAAACCGCATCGCTGAGTGCAACTGAGAATCCGATACACAGCTCCACGTTGCCGCCGGATATCTGTGCGAAAGGATTAACGGTAACAACTACGGTAGCAAGGCAGCCTGTAGGCAGTAAGTAAGATAGAGTAGTGGTGCCAACTGATACGCTGGTTACATTTCCAGAGCCATCAACTGTAGCCACAGCTGTGTTAGTGCTGCTCCATGTGCCGCCCGGTGTAGCGTTTGAAAGGCTGGTGCCTGATCCGATGCAAACACTTGCATTGCCCGTGATAGCAGACAGCGGGTAAACAGTAACATTGGTAGTTACATAGCAGCTGCTACCGATCTGGTAAGTGATAGTGGCAGTGCCGGCAGCCTGGCCGGTGACTATACCTGTAGCGCCAACAAGGGCTACGGTAGGATCGCTGCTTGACCAGTTACCGCCAGTGGTGGCATCTGTTAGATTTGTCGTTTGGCCTACACATACGGTAGTAACACCAGTGATACCAAGCGGAACGGGATTAACGGTTACAATAACGTTAGTAGTGCAACCTGTAGATAATGTATAGATAATAGTAGTAGTGCCGCCTGCTGCGCCTGTGCCGTTAACTACACCTGTAGAGGAACCTACAGATGCGATACCGGCGTTAACGCTGCTCCATGTGCCGCCTGCTGCGCTGTCGGACAGGGTAATGCTCTGGCCTACACAGAACGGAACGTTGCCATTGATGGCATAAAGAGGATATACGGTAACTATCAGTGTAGTGGTGCAGCCAAATGGTGCGATGGTGTAAGAAACTGTGGTAGTGCCTGTTGCGATGCCTGTTACATCTCCTGTGGCATCAATAGTACCGGCAGCAGGGTTGCTGCTGGTCCATGTGCCACCTGGTGTAGCGTCGTTCAGCGAAATTGTCTGACCCATACACACTACTGAAGGACCTGTTATTGGTAGTGGAAGCGGATCTACAGTGACAGTAATAGTAGCAAAGCAACCTGTAGGAAGTGAGTAAGTGATGGTAACTGTACCACCCAGGCCGCCCGGACCACCTGCGCCTGTAACGTTACCTGACGCGTCAACCGTAGCCATGGTATTGTCGCTGCTGCTCCATGTGCCACCCGCGGTAGCATCTGTAAGTGCAGTTATAGAATTAACACATACTTCAGTAGTGCCGGTAATAACGGTAGGTACCGGGAGCACTGTAACTGTTGTATCAGCTATGCAGCCCGTAGGTAATGTGTAGATTATAATTGTATTACCTGCAAGCACACCGGTAACAACGCCGGTAGTAGAACCGATGGTTGCAACTGTTGTTGTAACGCTTGTCCATGTACCGCCGGGTGAAACATCACTCAATGTAGTAGTAAAGCCTTCACATACTATATTGTTGCCGGTGATAGGCTCAGGTAATGGATTAACTGTAAAGTTGGTAGTGGCAGAACAGCCGGTAGGCAGTGTATAGGTAATAGTAGCCAGGCCGGTATCGAAAGCATGCACCAGGCCAGATGGATTATCAATGATTACAAGGGTGCTGGTCCATACGCCACCTGCAGATGCATCGGTTAAGGTGCTGGTGCCGCCCCATGCGCAGGCATTCAATACTCCGGAAATAGGAGCCGGTAGCGGATTGACTGTAATTACTGATGTTGCATAACAACCTGTGGCAGTGATAACGTAAGAGATAATAGTAGTACCTGCTAAGGCGCCGGTAACATTACCAAAGGCATCAACTGTGGCAACGCCGATGTTGCTGCTGGTCCATGTGCCACCCGGTGTAGCGTCGCTAAGTGATATAGTGGCGCCCTGGCAAACCGCGTTAGGGCCAGTTATTAGTGCTACAGGATTAACAGTAACATCGGTAGTAGTGATACAGCCGGTTGGCAGTGTATATGTAATAGTAGTTGTGCCGTTAGATACGCCTGTAACAACACCGGTAGAAGAACCTACAAGGGCTACACCTGCATTACTAGTGCTCCATGTGCCGCCTGTACTAGCATCATTCAGCGTGGTAGTTGCGCCTGCGCAAACATTTGTAACGCCAGTGATGGAAGCAGGAAGCGGTTGTACCGTAACTGTAACGGTAGCCGTGCAGCCGAATGGCAGCGTATAAGTGATATCGTCTGTGCCAAGGAAGACGCCGGTAACGATACCTGAGGCAGAACCTACAGTAGCATTGCCGTTGCTGGCGCTCCATGTACCGCCGGTATAAATATCTGTAAGTGTAGTAGTACCCGTGCCGCAGATGTTCAGGTTGCCCTGTATAGGTGCGATAGGGTTAACCGTAACTACCTGGGTAGCTATGCAGCCCGTAGACAGCGCATAGGTGATAGTAGAAGTGCCTGGCAGAAGGCCCGATACGACACCCGTGCCACTTACAGTAGCCACAGGTAAGTTGCTGCTGCTCCATGTGCCGCCCGGTGTAACGTCGCTGAGCGATGTGGTAGTGCCGGAGCAAAGACTGGCCGTGCCCAGAATGGCAGTTGGTAACGGATTAACAGTTACGGTAGTGAAGATAAGGCAACCTGTGGGAAGTGTATAGGTAATAGCAGCTGTGCCTACACCCATACCTGTGGTGCAGCCAAAGTTATCGACGGTGGCAATGGCTGTGTTACTACTGGCCCATGTGCCGCCGCCACTTGCATCAGTGAGGCAGTTAGTAAGACCTAAACAAATATTGGTATTGCCTGTAATGGCTGCCGGTAGCGGATTTACAGTGATAACAGTAGTAGCAAGGCAACCAAGAGGGGAAGTGGCAGTGATAATTGCAGTGCCACCTGAAACGCCCGTAACGACACCTGAAGCATTGATGGTAGCAACACCGGTATTATTGCTTGACCATGTAACGCCTGCTGTAGTATCTGTAAGTGTAATGTTGCTGCCCTGGCAAACAACTGAAGGACCATTAATATTGCCTGTAATGCTAACCGTAACAACCGCAACTGAAGAGCAACCGCCAAGTGTATAAATGATACTGGCTGTACCTGCATTGATGCCGGTAACGCAACCTGAAGTAGTAGAAGGAACCTGTGCAACCAATGGATCTGTACTGCTCCATGTGCCGCCCGGAGTGCCATCGTTAAGGCAGCTTATAGTGCCAAGGCAGAAGTTAAAAGTGCCTGTAATAGGCGCCGGGCGCAGATTTACGGTGATACATATCGCATTGGTGGTGAGCGTGGTAGTGCCCACCGTGCAATCACCTACAATGCCCGTAAGCACTACCTGGTAGCAGGTATTTGCTGCGAGCGCACCTGTGTTGTAGTTAGCAACCGGGCTGGCGTCAGACATAGTGCCAGTGGCGCCAGGGATATTTGAGTACGGACCAGCAATGCCTGAGGTAGACCGCTGCCATTGATAGGTAGCACTCCACGGCCCGGTAGCTACTATGCCGGCAGATGTACCCGTAACTGTGAACAGAACGGAATCATTGGTACAAACAGAGGTAGCAGAAGACGTAAGGGTGGCGTTACTTAAGCACGGCCCCTGCGCAAACGTTTCCCTGGAGGAAAGTAATGCAGCTAAAAAAAAGATCCCTGCCAGAATTTTCATCCTGGACGAGGTCGTTTTTTTAGCAGAGTAGGATCTTAAGTTCAGAAATTGTGATCGTAACAAATTATTCATACTACCGGTTTTAAATTTTAATATTTTTTGGTACTAAAAGTTTTGGTTCAACATACAATTATATAGCTGCATTTTACCGCGGCAAAATTCCGCATAATAAAACGCATCGCACTCAAATACGGGTGCAAAGTTATCCACGACTTGTGAGTCGCGGGAAACTGCCCTATAATTATAGGGAGTAAACATACTAAAAAAAGCTTTGTTAATTAAAACTCGAGTTAATTATTTCAAAAAAAATGCCAAACTTATATACGTATTTATATTATTTAGCCAAAAGTTAAAAAAATATTGGAATTTAGATTATTTGTCACGAAGTGTAAAAAATAATATTCATTTTTCGCTTTTAGCCATACTAAGATCGGTGACACAAAATATAGAAATATAATTTGAAATTTTATGAATAATACCCAAATGATGGCCTGTTAGACGAAATGTGGTTGGATACACCTTGAATAGTGATATATAATTTAACCACTCTAAGAATTTTATTTGCTGAATTTTTGTTTTGCAAAGGAAGACTATCGATCACTCATTAACTATTAATTAACTAAATCTCTGTCTTGGTCAGGGTGGAACACCTCGGTTTTTGCAACATATAGTATATTTAATACATTAATTCGCTAAAAAGCTTTCGTCTGACTATAACGCCAGTAAAAAATCGGAACCTATTAAATAAATTTATTGAAAGTAGATAGTTCTCCATTTTATTTAGTAAACGCGACAGTAAAAGCAAAAATTAATTTATATAAATCATATGTATACAATACGTGAGCTTGTTATTTAAACCTGCTTTACTTTTTCAATCCCTTAATATATTGGGCGTAGTGATGATTTTACAAGATATGTATCTAATTACCGCAACTACTAAAGATGTTGTCAATCAATATAAAACATATACCCGGTTTGAAAAATTGTAACTTTGAGCGACATTTTTTGACTAGGAATGGCCAGACTGATAGAAGGTGCAATGATCGTTTAATTGTAATATTCAATATATAACTTGAGTGTGCGGGAGAAGGCGCTAAGTAAGAGGAATAAATGAAGAGAGTATACCTGCTGCTTTTTTAAATGTTGGCGAAAAATACGCTATCCGGGCAGGTACCGCCTACGGGTCTTTCTTTGTGGCTACGTGCAGACAGGGGAATTGGTGCCCAAGGTAGTAATGTACTATCATGGGAAGACCAAAGTAGTAATAAATGCAATGCAGTAACGCGCACGTCTGTTTATCCCCTCTTAATAGGCCGGGGAGCAAACGGGCTTCCAAGTATCCGTTTTGATGGTTCAAACAACGGGATGGAGACGACGCCATTCAGCTCTTTTCCGAATAAGCGGGGTACTATTTTCATCGTTGTAAAAATAAATGGCCGCAGCAATACTTCTGGAGTCGGTGTTGGCAACCTTGTTTCTACCTTTCATGGCAAAGGTGTTATCTGGCAATTTTGTGCTTCACCGACTAAGTATTCATTCTTTGATGGTAATGGCGCAGAGGGCTTTCCTATATCAGCTTCGGTGCCTCCCGAGTGGAGTATGGTGACAATAATGCGCACCGACGACACCACGATGCAGATATACGGTGGTGGCAGATATGAACAATCGTTTAAGCTAAGTAATAATCAACCCAGCCCTAATACCCTGAAAATAGGATATAATGGTCGCCTTGGCGGAACCGCAATTGACTCTATACCCGAAGTGCTAAATGGAGAGATAGCCGAGATCATCATTTACGGTAAACAGCTTTCTGTGACCGAACTGTCTTCTGTACATGGGTATCTGGCTGAGAAATATGGCCTGGAACTGACCCCTCCGCCTATTTGGCAACGGTGGTGGTTTTATTTGCTGATAGCACTATTAATGGTGTCAGTGATAGTGATGTTGGTACAATACTTCAAAGGCCAATCGCTTAGGAAGCAGCTGGCGGAGATGGAACAACAACAACGACTGGACAAGGAACGACAGCGGATATCGAGAGAGATGCATGACGATATAGGTGCGGGATTGACCCAGATAACCATGATGAGTGTATCTGCTAAGAGCAAACTAGGCGAAGATGGAGGAAAGGAACTAAATGATATTGCAGAAACCAGTCGCCAGCTTGTGAGCAGTATGAGTGAGATCATCTGGTGCATGAACCCGGAAAACAGAACCCTGGATCAACTGATCGCATACCTCCGGGAGCAACTTAATAAGCAACTTGAATATTGCGGTATGAATTATACAGTGGTGTTACCAAATGAGACTGCTGCAGTTGTTTTGTCTAATGAGCAAAGGCGGAATATAGTGCTGGTGACCAAGGAGATCGTGAACAATGCCATCAAATATAGTGGCGCAGCAAACATCTCTGTGAATATGACTTTGAGCAAAAATTCATTGATCTTTAAGATCGGGGACGATGGTGAAGGGTTTGATACGGCGAAAATTTATACAGGCAATGGTTTAAAAAATATCAGGCAGAGAGTGGAGGAGGTAGGCGGAGCGTTGACCATTGTGTCAGGTAAGGGTAGCGGTTCTGTGTTTAGTTTTAATATCCCGCTTTAGGAGTGTACTACTAAAATCACATTTGTATAGCGGCAAAAATATTCAAGATTTGGATGGTGAAAATAGACAGGATCGCAATAATTGAAGATGATAAAAAAGTGCGGCACTACATGGCCGAACAGATCCAACTTGGAATTGAGGTTGGTGAGTTGCTTTGTATTTCAGACGCGGAGACAGCGCTGAAGGAACTGGCTGTAAACCCGGTTGATATTGCCCTGTTTGACATAAACCTGCCGGGTATGAACGGCATTGAATGTATACGGCGCCTTAAACTTTTGCATCCCCGTATACAAATGATGGTGCTCACTATCTATGATAATACGGACAACATTTTCAATGCTTTGAAAGCAGGTGCTACCAGCTACCTTCTAAAGGGAACTCCGCCGGAGAAGATAGTGGAGGCAATATATGAAGTTTACAATGGCGGCAGCCCCATAAGTAGCCAAATAGCCAGGAAGGTGATAGACGCCTTCACGCTGAAAGAGAAAACAAATGAGTACTTCCAGGAGCTAAGCCGCCGAGAGCAGGAAATGCTGGAACAGCTTAGCAAGGGATACCGGTACAAAGAGATCGCTGATAAACTGTTTGTGAGCATTGAGACAGTGCGCACGCACATACGGAATATATACGAGAAGCTACACGTGAATTCAAGAGTGGAAGCACTGAAAAAAACAGGCCTGCTCTAAAATACTACTTTTCTCACATTTTCTTCCTCTCCCAGCTCCGCTACTTTTATGACCGCAAGCAATAACAAAATTGTTGCATTAACTCATAAACACTTTACAGATGCGGAGCAAAATACTACTAACTACACTTGTTTTTGTTATGTGCTATTTATCACGGTTACATGCTCAGTCGGACTGGCAGGGGACGTGGACGAACTATGACATCAACAATCATACCCAGGTTTTCCAGGTAAAAATAGATAATGATAAATTTTCCGGCCTGTGGTATACTAATGATGACTGGCACTTTTATAAAGTGGTGTTTAAAGGCGAGTTGTCGAAGAAAGGAACGCGTGTGACCGGTACTTACCGCTATACCGATAATAGTGAACACGGAATTTTTGATCTGAAAATAGATGAGTTCAGTAAAAAAGCTCCCCAATATGCTGCAGGGTGCAGGCTTTTCTTTGAAGGGCATCTGGGCACGGACAAATACAATATGCGTTCCTGGAATGCTTCGAAGCGGAGTGATGATACGAGCTCAAAACCGCTGCTTGACTTCGTTGACACTTTCAAAATGGAAAGACCTAAAAAGTATACCGCGGAAGAAATGATAGCGCAGGTTCGTGCTGCCGATTTTTTGCGTGAATACCGCTCGAAACCGGCTGATGCAGGTGTACCGGCAATAAAAACGTGCCAGCTAAACTCATATTGTGCGGACGGGAACTTCACGGTAAAGGGTGTTAACAAGTACATTATTGCTGACTTTTATTTTTATAAGGAAGGGAGTGAATCAGCATGTGCCATATACCTGTCTGTTGCGGATAAGATAATTGGTGGAAGGCTAAAGCGCAGTACCACCGATGCAATGGGCAATGAAGAACGGGAGTATGAGCTTGGTGGACAAATAGGCAATGCGGTTGTAACAAAAATGACTATAAAGAACGGGTATATGATAATTTATTTTAGCGAGTACTCGATCGGCAAAAAGCTCAATTGCCACCTGGAAAAGTTTTAAAAACCAGCAGCGATATTCTTACTTATAAATTGTTCAATTCAAAACTCAAGTGAAATGAAACACGTTATCTTTTTTCTTTTGGTTTGCTTCGCGATAGGTGCGAACGCACAGACGTATTCCAAGACTTACTCTGAAGATTTTGCCGAGCTGGTGAGAACAGCCCATGGCGGTAATACCGGTGCATCGGGGCTAACCGTACGGGACTATACGGCGGTAAACAGCGAGGACCGTTTTGGCCCTTCTAAAAAAGGCTACTACACTGTGAGAAATAGTAGTACCAGGATGCGTTCCTTTTCTATTTTTGGTTCTCCGCCATACTCTGATTTTGACTCGGTGAGCAATACGGCAGTAGATCTTGATGTAGTTTGTCATATAGGGGTGGTTGAGGATCAGAGTCCGGGATTTAATAAGAAGGGTGCTTACGGCATTGAATTGTCGGCAGGATCAGCGGACAAAAAGACGGTGAGTTATGTACTGGTGCTGGATGGCAAGACCTACTCCGTGTTATGTGCCAGGAAGGAGATATGGGTAGAGTTCAAAGATGCTGAAGAACTGGTGTCTAAAACCAAATCAGACTTTGTGAAGAAGGGTGAAGACAATGTGCTGCGTATTCAAAAAACGGGCAAGGAGTGGAAGTTTTTTGTGAATGACAACCTGGTGCACACGCTGATGGACGATACGCATCTTTTCGTTAATGATCAGCTTTTGAGCAATATTATCACTAGTGTGCATGGTGAGGTTTATGTGAAGAAGTACAGTTATACATTTCGAAAAGCATCCTGATTTCCAGGTATAGTCTGGCTTCAGGTATCCCAGTTCTCATCCCAGGCACTTTTGTAGGCGTTGTGTGTTTCGGCATAGGCTATAAAGTTGGCATAGAAGGGATGACGGGAGAGGGTGGCGCTGTCGCCTATTACTACCAGCTTTTTGCGTGCGCGTGTCATGGCTACATTCATGCGGCGGGTATCTGAAAGGAAGCCGATGATGCCATCGGCGTTGCTCCTGGTCATGCTGATGTAGACAATGTCGCGCTCCTGGCCCTGGAAGCTGTCTATGGTGTTGACGGTGATCTTGTGGGCGTACGCCTGAAGTTCGGGTATGTGGGCCAGCTGGTCTTTGAGCACATAGAGCTGCTCTTTGTATGGAGATATGACTGCTATGGTAGGGAAGTTGGCTACGGTATAGTGCGTGCCCAGCTCCGCTACCAATCGCTTCAGGTGTTTGAACAGCAGCTCAGCCTCTTCGGGATTGGATATGGCGCTGTTCTCTACCTTTTCATCAAACCCACAGCCGGCGGTGTCAATAAAGGTGAGTGCAAGATCCTCAGGGAACAGCAAGTGGTTTGCCACAGATGCATGCGCCATGAGCTTGTCTTCATAGAATACCTGCGATGAGTAGCCCATGATTGTCTCGTTCATGCGGTATTGCTCGCCCAGCATCTGCACGGCCTGCGGGTGCAGGTGTATCACTTTCTCCAGCAGGGTATTGCTAAGGCCGCCCTTTGCTGCGGCATCAGACTTTATGGTGGGCGACAGCTGGAAGTGATCGCCGGCCAGTATTAGTTTCTTTCCTTTGAGTATGGGTATCCAGCAGGCGGGCTCCAGGGCCTGGCCTGCCTCATCTATAACCACGGTATTATAGCGCAGACCCCGCACGGTGTAGTGATTTGCACCTACCAGTGTGGCTGCTATTACCTGCGATTTTGATGTTACATCATCTATTATGTACTGCTCCATCTTGTCCACATCCTTCATGATCTTGTAGGCCTCGTTGAACAGCGCTTTGCGTTGCTCGCGCTCGGCCTTGCCAAAGCTGCGCTTGTATTTGTGGGCCATGTCTTTAAAATCACCGGCCTGCTTTTTGAGCCGCTTTATCTCCTTCACGGAGCTGTGTGCCGCTATCTTACTATCGAGCGTGAGCGCGGAAAGGCGCTCTGACACCCGAGCCGGGTTACCGACGCGGAGCACACTCAGCCCTTCTTCCGACAGCTTTTCGCTGAGCAGGTCTACAGCGGTGTTGCTCGGTGCTGTGACCAGTATTTGTTTTTCACCTGCTTTTATGAGCGCCTTTATGGCCTGTACCAGTGTGGTGGTTTTGCCGGTGCCGGGCGGGCCATGCACTACCGCCACTTCATTGGCCTGCACTATTTTGTTTACCGCAGCCTGCTGGGTACTATTGAGCCGCGGATTATCGTATACGTGTACATCAGTATCGAACGTGGGGGCTGCTGCACCTGTAAGCACATTTATAAGGTGGCCTTCTTCTTTCTTCTCGCTGAGCGTGATGGCCAGCTTAAGGGCAGACTGCATCTCATCGTAGCTGTTATCATCAAACAGGAGGTCTATGCCCAGCTTGCCATCACTGGCCCAGTCGGGCAGCTCATCTGTGCGTAGGGATATTTTGAGCCGGTTGCCGCCTGCATAGGTGATGGTGCCCTCCAGGAAGTTGTTCTTAGGATCGAGGTTGGAGAACAGGCTTGCTGAAACTCCGAAACGAAGCTGGTGCACAATATCTGTATTTGTGGTGCGCTCTACTTCTACCGTTATGTACTCGGCCTTGTTCAGCTCGGTGCCGCGGATGGCGATGGGGTACCACGCGAGGCCACTGGCCCTGCGCTGCGCTATGGTAGATGAACGGGTAAGCTCCAGGTATGCCTGCTTGTCTACCTCGCGTTCTATCTTCACCAGCTCCAGCAGCTTTTTAAAATAATCCATGCGCGAAGGTAGGGGTTGGGGAAGTTTCCCGCAAAGCTCGCTATTCACTCGTTTAGTTTTTAAGAGCCAAAAAGAGGTGTACTAACTATATATTGATAGTATGCCCTTATAGCTTGCTCGCGTGGTCTTTACTTTTTCTTTGCTTCGCTCCCGATAGGCATCGGGACAGGCGCGAAAAAGTAACAAAAAGAAAGGCGAGTTTTGGCCAAAGGCTCCGCCGGCCAAAACATAGCTCTGCGCTGTCGTCGCAGTTCGCTACTCGTCTGCATGGCACTGGTTTTCTGCCTACCATTGCTGTTGTTAAGCTGCTTGCTAATTCAACTCAGTGCTTTCTATTGGCTAGCGAATCTGCATCTACGGCATAAAAAGGTGCCATCATACGTTCGGCTTCAGGCCTTCTATCATTTGGGTGATTATAGTTTTGTTTCAAGGCCTGTTTGGATGGCTTGGCCGCTGGAAAAATAAATTCGTCTAAATCAGTGGGAATGTTTTGTACGGTCTTGCCAGAGGTTGAGTTTTAAGAAATAAATTCGTCTAAATCGTCGAGAATGTTTGTTGATGGTCATTGTCTGAACCATGATTCATTTGATTTTTTTGATTAACCTGAATTGTTTTCGTTGTATCGTACTGAACTAAGTTTTGCGGGTGAAAAAACAATTCGTCTAAATCAGTGGAAATGTTTTGTGCGGTCTTGCTGGAGGTTGAGTTTTAAAAAAAATTCGTCGAAATCGTCGAGAATGTTTGTTCGTGGTTGGCCATAGCGGAGATAGGGCATTTTGGGGGCCAAAGGTAGAATGAGAAAATGTAGTGGTAAAGCTTTTGTGGATATCTTGTAGCGGATGCGGGTGGAATGCAGGATTGGTGAGGGAAGTAGTTTTTGGAAATATCCACAAAGTGGGTGCCAGGTGCATTTGGCCAATCAGGAGATTGGCAGCCGGTCGGACGCAGACGGAGTCTACGCCCAACGTGGGTAAAACAGGATAATTGACGAAATATTTAATCTTTATTTTACACAAATAACCTACTAATATTAGTGGTATTTTTTACTTTTGTGTAAAATTTTAAAGCAATTATGACAAAAGCACAATTTGATGCGATATATGACATCACTATTCAAGAAATCCACCAACCAATTTACAGATTGAGAGTATCTGTAATTGAGAGAGCAACAGGCAAAGTGGTTTATGTAGTAAATGCCGGCGGGCCAGACAATAACCCGAACGAAATCGCAGGCGACTCACAACATGCTATTAACCCGATGGACGCAGATTACATAAAGGACCAGTTTAGAAGATATGCGTTAGATATAATAGCAAAAGTTTTCGGTATTACTGATTGGTTCCCGATTAACAACGAAACCCCAATAAACTATTAATTTCCTTTATTTAATTTTAAGGGGGTGTTAGTGGTAGATAATCACCAGCACCCCCTTACTTATTTTTATAATACTTGCCATTTATTAAAATGGCTTCAACTCTCATTTTCTCGCAGATCCTTTTAACCTCTTGTGGAGTAAGGCTATCAGGATTGATAACAGAAAATGTGTGGTAGGTCTTTTCTTCTTGGTGCTGAATAGTAATCTTCATACAATTATTTTGTCTCTATCAGTTTCTTTACCTTCTGTATTGTTCCGCTGCTCTTATCTGTAAGTTTCATAACCTTACGCACCGATAAGCCCTGCTTCAATAGTTTTACAGCGTCCTTATGCTCCGCTAAAATTGCCTCATCATCTTTCTTATATCCTTCTTTACGCCCCACCTTACCCCCATTCTTACGGTAGAAGTCATAGCCGCTCTTTACTCTTTGGCGAATGGCGGTTCTCTCCATGGTACTTACAGAGTTTAGAATCTCAATCATAAACTGGGAGAGCGGGTTAATCTCGCATTTGTCGTTTAGCGTTTCTATATTGTAATTCTTTATGTAAAGGCTTATACAATTCTCGTTCAATAACTTAATGGTTTTAAGCACTTCAATTGTATTACGACCTAAATAATACAACATCGTATTACTCCACAAAGGTATTTTGGCTATTTCAGGCTACCCAAAATTGAGTGTTAAAATATAAAGACATGGTTTTTACAAATAATTATAAATCAATGATAATCAATTCTTTGTAAAAAAAATGAAGTTCAAAATGTTTCACACAAATGTTTTACACTCTTAAAACAGAAAAGCGCATAAAAGATTGATTTACAATCTTCTATGCGCTTAATTTTCTGCTTAATAAGTGGAGCCGGCGGGAGTCGAACCCGCGTCCAAACAAGTGCCCAATAAGCTTTCTACATGTGTATTCCTGAATTAATTGTCGGGAATTGGCCGGAACAGGACAAACCAACTTCTTCCTTATCCACTTTAGTTTTCATCTTGTGCGCATGGTGAACACAAGCCTATCCCGTTATTTGTTGATTCGGCGGCGGGGACGGCAACAGGCGGCCTTCCCGGCGGCTATAAAGGGTGTCTAATCTCTGATTAGGCAGCCATGGCGTAAGAATATTCGCCTTATAGATTTGAGCATTCAGATTTAAGTGCTAATTACACAACGCACTACATGCTTACATACCCTGCCCCCTGCTGTCAAAACCAGTCGGCCCCGGTTTCAAAGTAAAAAATTAAAACTTAAAAGTAAAAATACCCTCAGTTTTATACCAGGCTCACGCTCTAAGCCATCGCCCGGTTTCAAAGTAAAAAATTAAAACTTAAAAGTAAAAATACCCTCAGTTTTATACCAGGCTCACGCTCTAAGCCATCGCCCGGTTTCAAAGTAAAAAA
>CANFHA010000017.1 GCA_947446645.1 Chitinophagaceae bacterium
CACGCATAACAATCCTAATTCCCTATCACCATGAAAAACGAAAAACAATCGCAAGCCCGTGATCTATTTATGCACGCTGGCAAAACACAAACCGAGATAGCCGATATCCTTGATGTGAACCGCAAAACCATTTATCTGTGGATAAAGAATGGTAAGTGGGAGGAAATGAGGCATGCCGCCGCACAGGCTCCCGGCATTATCATTCAGGATATCTACAACCACATCGGTGCTGTGAATAGAAAAATAAGCAGTCACGACGATGGTTGCCCTGAGCCAAAGGAAGTGGAAATGCTGCGCAAGCTGCTCAAAATGACCTCTGATATCAATAAGAATCATGTCGGCTCCTACATTGAGGCATTCACAGAAATATCCACCTACATGCTCCATCGCGACATCCCCACCGGCCGCAAATTCGTTGGGCACGCAGATGATTTCATCCGTGGCAAATTCGGAGATGGCTCCTGGGAATTCAAGATCACCGACCGCACCAGGCAGAACGTCGCAGATGTAGAGCACAACCTCAAAAAGCAAGAGGAACAAAACCTCGAACTGGAAAAAGATCTTTTCACCGAAACCAACGCCCACTCAGCAGCACCTGCCGCAGACGATCACCTGCAAACTGACACCTGCAAACTGCCTACCGAAAAATCCCCAATTGCGCAAAACATGGGTAAAAACGGGGCATTTTCAAAAGCTACCGAAAGTACCTTGAAACCCGCTCCAGTAAACAGTTTTAACTCAAATAGCAACAATTCAAAATGCCCCATATCGGCCATAAAAAAATATCTTAGTAACGGGGTATTTCCACTGCTGGACAATCCTCGGCCACCACTCGTAGCCCTTGGCTATGATGCTAATGTTCTTGCCGATAGATCAACATGGAAGTTTATATCGGTCGACAAAAGTGGCGTTCCCATTCGCAACGCTGCATACTATGCTACTTTACTGCCCGCCTTTCGCCCATCTCCCTTCCGCGAAGCCAACACCATCTGGATCAATCACCCCGACGATCTCGAGAACTACATGCAGTACATAAAAATGGGCGACACTATTCGCCGCTACGATGACTTGAATTAGCGCCTGGTCAAGCTATAGCTTGATTATTTTTTCTTATTTTTGAATAAGGCTGTGCATCCGCCTCTGTACATTATGAAACCAATATTGCTCCTTGTTTTTTTATCATTGTTGTTTATACAACCGGCCCGCTGCCAGGTGAAAAGCTATTAACAGATACACCGCGAGCAAAAAGCGGCGGCCAAAGCATATGAAGACCTGGTAAGTGCTGCTGAAGGTGGTGACATTAGCGCTTGTATCAAACTTGCTGATAGTCTTTACGAACGTAGTTATAACGCGAAACCTTGGTACCGGAAGTGCTGGGCTCAGGGCAATGCACATTGTGCTTATGGACTTGCGACTACTTTTTTAGCACCGGCGATGACCCAGGCGCAAATGGATTCGGCCGCATATTATCTAAAACTTGCCGTCAAAGCTGGCTCGCCTGAAGCCATGTGCCTGCTGGGGAGCTTCTACCATGGCGGCCGTAAGCCAGACTTATCGCGAATTGCCGAATACCGGTGCACTTTTCCGAAAGATACTATGATGGGCCGTGTGCTTTATCAGCAGGCCGCTACACTAGACTATAAGCCGGCGCAGGAGAAACTGGACCTCTATGCTATTGCCGCTGGCAATCCGACTTTCGCTGGCTATAACGCCTACCAGAACGGCAATTACCGGCTGGCTTACCGGCTTTGGATAATTGGCGCGGTAGAGTAGCAGGATCCGGTAGCTATGTATAGCCTCGGTATCATGGAGCTCAACAACAATATGCCGAAAGATAGTACGGACTTCAGGAGACGCTATACCTGGCGCGACAATGACATCCGGACTGCCCGCGAGTGGTTCCAGGAAGCCGGAAGCTGGGGATACGCAAGTGGTTCTTACATGGCAGGCGAAATGTGGTACCGCGAAGGTGCGCGCGACTATGCGATCAAATATTGGACGCAGGCTGCAGGACAAGGCTATTCAGGCGCATCAGAGCGCATCAGGAAGACAGAGAGCGACATGGCTCGCGAGCAGTCCGCACACGATGAATGGGTGAAGCAGTATAATGCGACCTTTAATGAAAGGGCACGAAACAATTTTTATAGTGCGCCGGAAAAAAGAACGCAGGCCACTACACCCACAACTACCAACTCTGCAAAAAGTGACCAGGAGATGTACGACAAGATGCACCACGAAGCGGACCAGCGGGAAAAATGGTACAATTATAATTGGGGACGCTGACATCAGGTTGTGTCGGCTGATTGTGAAAAACTAATAGCCCTATAGGATAAACGGATTTGTACGAAAGGCTATTGACGCTATCTTTGTCCCTCAAACATTAAAACAAACACACATGAAACGTAACGCAACTGCCGTATGGAACGGCTCTGGTAAAGAAGGTAATGGTAACCTGACCACGCAAAGCACTACACTCAACAAAACACAGTACTCATACAAAAGCCGCTTTGAAGATGGCGTAGGCACTAATCCGGAAGAGCTGATAGCTGCTGCGCATGCAGGCTGCTATACCATGAAGCTTTCCTTTGTACTGGGTGCAGCTGGCTTTACTCCCGATCAGCTGGAAACCAAGTGTGACATTACCCTCGATAGCGGTGTGATCACTAAAAGTGAGCTGAATGTAACCGGCAAGGTGCCTGGTATTACTGCTGAGCAATTTAAACAATACGCTGAAGAAGCACACGAAGGCTGCCTGGTAGGCAAGGCACTGAATTGCGAGAAGACACTGGTTTCAGTAACATTGGGATAATCGCACGCTCTTAGATAATTAAGGAGCTACTTATTCAGCTGCTGCTGTTGCAACAGGTGTCCCACACCTCCAGGGTGTGGGACACCTATTATAAACTTATATTGAATCTAAAAATACCGGCCCTCTTTCAGATAATCGCTAACATACTCCTTTACCCCTTCCTCAAGTGAGTAGAATGGCTGGTTATAACCTGCTTTATGCAGTTTATCCATATCTGCTTCTGTGAAGTACTGGTATTTGTCGCGAATGTCCAGCGGGGTATCTACAAACACTATCTGTTCAGGTAGTTCCAGTGTGTCGAAGATAGCTTTTACAAGGTCTTTGAAAGGTCGGGCCTTGCCTGTGCCGCAATTGTAAAGCCCGTTGGCCGGCTGGTTTTGCATCAGCCATACACAGATGCTGACCACATCTTTTACGTAGATGAAGTCGCGTATCTGTTCACCATCTTTATAGTCTGGATTGTGAGAGCGGAACAGTTTCACCTCGCCCTTTTCCTTTACCTGGTTATAAGCGTGGAAGATCACAGAAGCCATGCGTCCCTTATGAAATTCGTTTGGGCCAAAGACATTGAAGAATTTCAGGCCAGCCCAGAAAGGAGGAGTATTTTTTTGTGCTAATGCCCAGATGTCAAATTCGTTTTTTGAAACACCATAAGGGTTAAGCGGCTGTAGTTTTGAGGCTATGTCATGATCGTCCTTATAGCCATACTCCCCATTGCCATAGGTAGCGGCAGAGGATGCATATACTAGTGGTATGTTGTTTTGGGTGCATAGTTCCCACATACGGATCGAATAATCCAGGTTCCACTTTTTATGGACGGCATAGTCCATTTCGGTAGTATCTGTTCGCGCACCCAGGTGAAACACATAGCTGATAAGCCCCGGATGGGCCTGCTGCCATTCGAAAAACTGCTCACGATGCACCTTATGAATGAACTTCTTGCCTGCGAGGTTTTCGGTTTTACTTTCTACCGAAAAGTCGTCTACCAGCACCAGCTGATCGTACCCCAGGCGGTCAAGAAATCCTGTCAGATAGCTGCCTATAAACCCGGCTGCTCCTGTTACAACAATCACATCATTTGGCTGCATGCGGGCTGTTTATTTTTCGCTCTTAGCTGTGTCCTTTGCAGGCGCAGCTTCAGCTTTAGGGGCTTCTTCAGCTTTCTTCTCACTCTTTTCACCGGCGGCCTCATGCTTCATTTCTGTAGCTTCTTTTCCTTTTGCTTCGCCTTCTTCACCACCGCTTTCTGCTTTAATGAAGTTTACTGAAGCAATGAAAAGACCAACTATAATAATTACCAGCCAAAAAGAATTCTTGAAAGATATTATAGTCTCTTTTTTGTCTGAATGACCGTGATTTGTATCGTGACTCATGAGTTACTATTTTGTAGTGGTGCAAATGTAAACTTTTGGTGTCATTTTTCTAAATGGTGCCGGAAAAATTACGCTGGTTACATTTTGATATTTATGTATTGGCGCTGGTATTAACTTGGTTGCAGACAAAATTCCGGAACTACATATATTTACTGCATGAAGCATATATGGTGCATTTTTCTCGTTTGGGCATTGGCGGCAACCAGCTGCCGCCGCTATGATAACTATGTTTGCGACTGCAACAATGCCAAACATCCGGACAGCAGCCAGAGCTTCAGGCTGGGCGAGATTACACACATAACAAGAGGGTACGCAGATACTGCCTGCAATGTTTACCAGGGCAATTACCCCACAAATAGTTGCTTTGTAACTACTAAAAAACTGGGCGTCCCTATGTGATGTATGTTCAACGGTCTTATTTCTCCCAATAGTTATTATTTTTACCGCCACTCATGGGGTCAAATAAATCAGTTGCCGGAGGGGTAGTAAGGTTCGTGTTGCGGGCAATGCTTATCCTGTTTCTTTCGTCCACGCTATACCTTGTCATCTGCAGGTGGCTGTTACCGCCCATCACACTGACGCAACTGGGCGCTGTAACAGGTGGCTATGGCCTGAAGCGCAGCTATGTAAGCTGGAATGAGATACCCCGTAACGTAAAGCTGGCAGCCATAGCCAGTGAAGATCAGTTGTTTCCGGAGCACAATGGCTTTGACTGGAAATCGATAGATAAAAGTATGAATGCCAAACCACGCAAGGGCAAAAAGAGCAGGGAGCGGGGTGGGGGTGCCAGCACCATAAGCCAGCAAACGGCAAAGAATGTGTTCCTTTGGCAGGGTAGCGGCTGGGGCCGGTATGTAAGAAAGGCGCCGGAGTTCTATTTTACCCAGCTGATAGAGTGGACCTGGGGTAAGCGCCGCATAATGGAGGTATACCTGAATGTAATAGAAATGGGTCCGGGCATATTTGGTATTGAGGCTGCATCGAAAGCCTACTTTAATAAGCACGCCAAAGACCTGACCCGCTCAGAAGCCGCAATGATCATTGCCTGCCTGCCCAACCCTAAAAAATATACAGTGAAGCCGGAGAGCCGGATAGTAGCATGGCGCACCGCCCATATACTAGGCCAGATGGATAACCTGGAAGGAGATGAGGATGTGGAGGAGGTGATTAAAACGCCTTAACTAAGTTGTTAATAGTCAGTATCAGATTTGCTTGCGGCACAATTTTTACGTGCAAAGTGATAAACGCACACCATGAAAACAGCAAAGATCGTTGCATTGGTACTCATATTGGCAATTGGGCTATTTACCCTCTCGTGCGGTAATGATGCCAGCAAGATGGGCTCAAGTACACCAATTGACTCTACAAATGTGAACGGTACTGCACCCGCCACCTATGGTGCCAATAACCCGGCAAACGACCAACGCGATTCGAACCGTACCAATACCAATGACACTGGCACGAATGCGAAGAATGTACACAATACACCAAGATAATTGCGGTATCAGTACAAAAAAATGCACCGGCTCAGGGGCCGGTGCAGATATGTGTTCAGGTTTTATTTACTTGCCGAATGACTCCGCAAAGTACTTGTGGAAATACGGTATGGTCTCAATTCCCTTATAAAAGTTGGCAACATCATACTTCTCGTTTGGCGAGTGAATATTGTCATTGTCCAGGCCAAAGCCCAGCAGCACGGTTTTTAAGCCCAGTGTCTTTTCGAAAAGTGCAATGATCGGAATACTGCCGCCACCGCGCGTTGGTATCGGGTCTTTTCCAAAGGTTGTCTGAATGGCCTTCGCTGCAGCTTTGTAAGCTGGCGAGTCTGTAGGCGTTACCACAGGCTCACCACCGTGGCCCTTAGTCACTTTTACAGTTACATAGCCCGGTGCTATACTTTCGAAGTGCTTCTGAAACAGTTCGGCTATTTCAGCAGGGCGCTGGTGCGGTACCAGCCTCATGGTGATCTTTGCGTTAGCTTTTGACGGCAATACTGTTTTAGAGCCTTCGCCCTGGTAGCCACCCCATATGCCGTTCAGGTCCAGTGTTGGCCTTACACCTGTGCGCTCAAGCGTGGTATAGCCCTTTTCGCCCCACACTTCGTTGATGCCGAGGTCCTTTTTATACTCTTCTATATCAAATGGTGCCAGGTTCAGTTCTTTACGTTCTTCGGGTGTCAGGTCCGCCACTTTATCATAAAAGCCCGGTATAGTTATATGCCCGTTCTCATCGTGCAATGACGCTACCAACTTGCAGAGCGTATTGAGTGGGTTGGCCACCGCGCCGCCATATACACCACTGTGCAGGTCGCGGTTTGGCCCGGTCACTTCAATCTCCACTGCGCTAAGGCCGCGAAGACCTGTTTCTATCGATGGATGTTCCATGCTGATCATAGACGTATCCGAAACCAATACCACGTTTGCCTTCAGCTTTTCTTTATTATCCTCCAGGAATTTTCCCAGGTTGCCGGATCCTACTTCTTCCTCGCCTTCTATCATCACTTTTATATTGCATGGCATTGTGTTGGTCTTTGCCATCATTTCCAGTGCTTTTATGTGCATAAACATCTGGCCTTTGTCGTCACAGGCGCCGCGTGCATAGATTCGGCCTTCCTTTATTACCGGCTCAAAAGGACCACTTGTCCACAGGTCTAGCGGATCAGGAGGTTGCACATCGTAGTGGCCGTAAACCAGCACAGTAGGCAGGCTAGGGTCTACGATCTTTTCCCCATATACTATCGGGTTACCTGCCGTGGAACATACTTCTGCATTGTCGCAGCCTGCTTTTAGCAGGTGGTCTTTTACTGCGTCGGCGCATTTGGCCACATCGGCCTTGTACTTGCTATCTGCACTTACAGATGGGATACGTAAAAGGTCCAGCAATTCATTTAGAAACCGGTCATTATTTTGCGATTGGTAGTCTTTCCAGGCTTGCATGTGTATTTAATATTTAGACGTCAAAAGTAAGCGCAATAATTGTAAAATTCAGAAACTGCCCGTTGATATTGATTTCGCGTTTCTGTATCCAGTCTTCATAGTTCGTTAACAGTCGGTGGCGTGTGATTTTTATTCATATAATGGAACAAAATGAAAAGTTATGAAAACATTACTGTTAATAGCGTTTATCGGATTATCGGTATGCGGCTATGCCCAAAATAAAGATCAGAAGAATTGGACGCAGAAAGTTGTAACCCATAAGCAGTCTGGTACGATTCAAAATAATCAAATTGTTAGCTACGGTGCCATGCCGGAAAAAGGCGATGAAGCCAACCTGCCGGACTATGTCACGGTCTTGCCGCACGTGCCAAACAACTATGTCGCAGTTCCACCTGCGCCTGAGGCTTGCAGGGTATACCGGCAGCATAATATCGTAGTAAAGGAATGTCCCGGTACTTTTTACGACAATAATTCAGTTATGCAGTACAACGGTGAAGGTACTTGGTTGGGCTACTACCCTGAAAGTAAGGATGATGGAGATATGAAGGCAAATAACCTTGTAGCTCCGCAACATACAACGATAAATAACTACAGGGGCGTTGCCCCGGCAGACGGCACCTTTTGCGCAGACTGTGATGCGTGGTAAAAAGAAAGTTGTTCATGATCAGAAAGGGAACTATCACTTTCAAAAAGGTGGTAGTTTCCTCATTTCGTATATGTTGCTACCAATCTTCGGGCTTCCTCCTGCGTGTAAAAACTGAAATTACGGTAGCGTTCGTGCACATCTATTATCTCTTCGATGGCGTCCGCCACCAGTTCTTTGTTGTTCCAGCTCCATATTTCTTTCAGCACTTTTTCCAGGCAACCTTTTTTGTAGCTTATCTGGCCCAGCACGTGTACTAAAGTGGACCGTACCCGTTTTGTCTTGTCATCCTGCAACTCCTTCAGCAGCGGCAGGATGTCTTCAGGATGTGTGCGTCCACGTAGTTCTATGCCGTGGCATATTTCTCGTCTTATCTCTTTGTCGGCATGGTGCAGGTAGCCCCGCGACCAGGTGATAACCGGCTCCGGGTTTTTCTCGCCCATTTTTTTCATAGAGCCAATTACCGCGTTTCGTACCGAATGATGCTCGTCAAATAGACCTTTATCGAAAAAGTGCTTTACAATATCAAAGTCATTTTTACCTATCTCTCCGGCAGCATTCACGGTTGTTTGCCTTACTTTAGGTTCTGTATCTTCCCGCAGGGAGTTAAGCACTTCTATTAACGCAGGCTGCATTTTTTTATTGGCAATGTAAAGCCGGCCTGTAGCTATATAGGCCGCTTTGCGCACATAGGTATCGTCATCTGCAAAGTATTGGATTATACTGCCATGCTGTGCCGACCGGAATCCATCGCTGAGGTCACGGCTCAGTTTTTCCACTAGAATGTTCCGCTGTTCTTTTCCAAGTTCGTAAAAGCTCATACCAGGTATTTAGACCTATGGCAGGCAGAATTGTGTGACTAAAGTTTATGTGTTACAATTACATCGTTTTCGAAATTCTGAAACCGCTTTCTCAATTGTTCTTTCAATCCCTCCTTTACACCTTCTTCCTTAATAAAACTATAATCAATGCTATTGAAAACAAACTGCTTTATTTCCTTGTAGGGGATATCCTGGTAGCGACGGGCCAGCAGCACGTACTGGCGCGTCAGGTTGGTTCTCAGTACTCCTGCATCATCTGTGCAGATCACTATGGGCACGCCTGCATTTCTGTACAACTCTATAGGGTGCTCGTCATTTTTTACCTTCAAAATAAACTCATTGCTTCCCAGGTTTATCTCTATGGGTATGCCACTACCGGCCATGTATTTCAGCAGGTCCTGACTTTTGGATTCGTAGGGTAAGTCTACGCCGTGGCCTATACGGCTGGCGCCGGCTGTCCTTACGGCAGCATTTATATGCCAGGTAAGCTCTTCGGGTTTCACCATGCCCAGCGCCAGCTCGCCGGCATGCATTGCATACTTTACTGCAGGGTATTTATTGTGCAGGTATTTGTACATCTGCATATGCAGCCAGTAGTCCCGCATGGATATTTCATTGTCTTCGGGTGCCACAATGTTTACGCCTACGATCAACGAACAGGTATTGGCGGATTCAAACGCTACAATAAGGTTTTTGAAAACATCGGTTGGAGGGATAACGCGCACTACAAAGTTCTGGTAGCGCATTGTGAACGTGGAGTCATCTATACCAAGACCATAGTGCATTTTTTTCACCACATCATTGTTGAACGCTGTGGCGCATGCCTTGGCATTCCGGTCTTCTATCTGGCGGTACAGCTTGTCCAGTATTTCATTTGTCTTTGATTCATCACGGTTAGCCTGGGCTGCCCCAAGCTGGCTGTTAAAAGTAGTATCCAGGCCTTTTATGTTGCTGCAATGAATGGTCGTAAGCATGGTCTCTATATAGCTTACGTTCTCGCTTTTTGCCCTTCGCTTTAGTTCCAGTAAGCCAGTGTCTAATCTGCCGGGACCATCATTGGCGATGTTAAAGGCAGGGAATGTCTCGAAAAATTGCTTATCCGATGGATTGCTTATGCCGTTGTAATCCTTTACAGACCATTTCTGTATCAGCTTTTGTTTGAATGCCGTGAGTAGCCCCCGCTCCTTCAGATTGGAAAAGCGTACCCAGTTTTTATCATTTGCAGGCGCTTTTTCCCGCACTTCCAGCGTGCTTTCATTTATCGCGAAGTCCTGCTGCACTACATAACTGATATAGGTTTCGGCATAGACCGATCCGCTGAAATGGTGGTGCAGGTCGCCACCCTTGGGCATGGCAGAAAAAAAAGCGGTAAGTGCTGCGGTGTTATTATTGATGCCAGTCAGGTAGTTACCAACCTTAGTTTCACTTGTCTGCCCCCATGAGGGGCAGGCAAGTGAAAGACATAAAATAAATATCAGTTTATTCATGTACTGGTAATACAAAATAGGCTATACAATGCTGGCTGTATACGCGGTAATTAAGAAAGGGTAGCGTTACCGGGTTTAGTTGATTCCCAGCAGTTCTACCTCAAATATCAGTGTGCTGTTCGGTCCTATCACACCGCCCATCTGCCTGTCGCCATAAGCAAGGTGTGGTGGTATGAAAAAACGCCATTTGCTTCCGGTTGGCATTAACTGTACACCTTCTGTCCAGCCCTTAATTACCTGGCTCAACGGGAACGATGCCGGCTTGCCCCTCTGTACAGAACTGTCGAATATACTGCCGTCGATCATGGTGCCATGATAATGGCAGGTCACTGTATTGTAGGCTGTTGGCTTAGGGCCTGTGCCTTCTGTGATCACTTCATACTGCAGTCCGCTTGGCAATGCTGTTACGCCTGGTTTCTGCTTGTTGGCGTCAAGGAAGTCCTGGCCCGCCTTCAGGTTTGCTGCTGATTTTTCTTCTTTCATCTTAAATAGTTTATCGCTGAGACTCATGACTTTAAATTTCAGGGTGCAAAAGTAGGTAAAATTAACCAATAGTTAACTGATTGAATATTTTTTGGATTATTATGTAGTGTCTTTACTGCTAGTGACCATTATTCGGTCGTGCACTTTAAATTTGAATGTGTAGAACTACTGCGACTTGTAAATGACTGAAATCATTGGCCCAAGTATATTTTACGGTAACTTTGTGGCCCATAAAGAGATAATAGATGAAGTTGAATAGTAAAGTGCTACTGGCTGTTTTAAGTATTATACTAATGACAGTTTCTGAAGGAAAGGCGCAAACGAAGTCTAAGAAGAAACATAAAACCGGGTCCATCTATTTTAGCTGGGGGTATAATCAGGAGTCTTACACCCGCTCGTCGATACACGTGAAGCAGGGTGCGCTGGGCAACGACTATGAACTGGTAAATGTACGGGCTCAGGACCACCAGGGCTGGAATGACGGCATTACCAATAAAGCGCTTACCATTCCGCAATACAACTATCGCCTTGGCTACTATTTCAATGAAAAGCAGGACCTGGCAATAGAGCTGAACTTCGACCACACTAAGTACATTGTTTCCGGCAACCAGAATGTGCGCGTTAAAGGAACTTTTGGCAACAGGTCTGTGGACTCCTCAGTATTATATTCTGAGCAGACAGGAAATTATTACTTCCTCAACAATGGCGCTAATTTTTTTCTGTTCAACATCGTAAAGCGTGTTGGGCTATATCATGTTCCCAGTAACAATGTGCGGGTAGATCTTACCGGCAAAGTGGGTATAGGCCCGGTGATACCGCACGTTGAAAATAGCTTTTTCGGTAATCGTAACGACCCTCATTTTCAGCTTGGTGGCTGGAATACGGGTGTAGAACTCGCGCTTCGGGTAACAATAATGAAATACGGCTACCTGGAATTTTCGCAGAAGCTGGACTACGCACGCTATAGCCACCTGAAAATATATGAGGGCGAAGCCCGCCAGGCCTTCGGCACTTATGAGTCTATTCTTAGTCTTGGGTTCATATTGCCCACCACTAAGGGCAACTGGATGTTTCATAAAGAAGCAACCGCTGCAAAAGATAAATAAATAGCGCCGGGATCGAAGGCCAAGAAACTTGGCTATTCACTACAGTACTCTAATTACCGAATTGACTAAGCCTTATATGGATTCTCAATAAACTTAACCATTGCAGGTATAAGTTCCGGGCTAAGTGGCAGTTGAGGATCTTTGTAAGTAGCCATGTTTTTCGCGCGGTCAGCCGGTGACTGTTTGAGCGGGTGGTTCATGCCTTCTATTATTTTCAGTTTGGCTCCCGGGCGTGCCTTCTTTAGTTCGTCCGCTTCGTTTACTTCCACCTGCATATCAGTTGTTCCCTGCAGAATGAGTACAGGTATAGTCAGTTTCTTTATCTCCTGTCGTGGCTCATAATTCAGCCACGAGATCATATAGGGCTGCACCGAAGGGCGGAACAGCGACAGCAATGCGGGATTTACCTTTTTTACCATCAAGCCCTTATTAAGGCTATCAAATATAATTTTAGCCTCAGTAGCCAGTTCGGCTGACTGCACGCGAAGCTGCTTTTCGATTATTTTATCGGCACGCTGCGCAATACCAGCTATGGAGATAAACCCAGCTACGGGCTCCTTCCTGGCTGCGAGCATACCTACCAGTGATCCCTCGCTGTGGCCTGCAACAATTATTTTTGAAAACCGCGTATCACCTTTCAGCAGTTTTATATAGCTGGCAGCATCATTTACCATGTCTTCAAAGCTGGTACTGTCTTCCGACTTTGTTGCTTCTACGCTTTCACCTACACCGCGTTTGTCATAACGCAGGGTGGCAATGCCCGCAAGGTACAGAGAGTCAGCTATCTGCTTGTAGGTGTTCGTATTCAAGCCTCCAGCTTCTGAATTGCCGCTACGGTCGGTAGGGCCAGAACCTGCGATAAGCAGCACTACCGGTACTTTGCCGCCGGTTTGCGGCATCATCAGTGTGCCATAGATGTTTCCGCTTTTTGTTTGTAGCACCACGTTTGATTTCTCTTTCAGCAGGCTACTTGTATCTTCGCTGTATGGGTTGAAGCGGAATGATTCCAACCTGTTCTGCTTGTCAAGGGACACTATCAAGGATAGGGTAGCCTTTGCAAATACCATTTTGTAGTAGCTGGCTCCGTGCTCTTCTTTTTTGAACTGGTAGCTCTGTACCTGGCCCAGCTGAGATGTAAGCTGTGTAAAGGTCTGCCTGGTTTTATCAAGCGGCATCAGCGCCTTCGATCGGTCAGACAGCATTGCATATATGCTATCCGACTGCTGGTGATTATAAAAATTCTGGAACTTGTTCACGGCGGCATCTACATCGGCATGGCTTTGCGCAAACACAGGTGCGCAAATGGCGGTCGCAGCAATAGCCAAAAATATATTTTTCATAATGTTCATTTGATTCAAGAAAGTATAATTTTCTTTTCTGCAATATACGGCTACCCTTTAATTATTTTCTCAGCCTCATCCATCAATTCATCTTTGCCGTCTTTTATACCTTGCAGGGTAGGCTTTACAACCTTATCTATTTTTACGCCTTTACGCTGGGTTTCAGTCCCATCAGGATAGAGTATGCCCAGGCCGGAGAACATGGTGCGGATACCACCTGGCAGCATAATGGCTGAGACATCTCCATCTGCACCGGCTGTTGTGCTACCTATCACGGTTGCTCCCGGCACGGTTGATAGCGCCATAGTTGTATATTCAGCCTGGCTCTGAGTGGTGGCATTCACTATGATCACTGTTTTTCCCTTAAAGTGGCGTAGGTTAAGCCCTCCATTCCTTGCGCCTTTCTCGTACCTGAAACAGCCGGGGTAGCTCATATCGGGAGCCGTAAACTTTACAAAGCGCGATGGCCTTCCTTTTAGCCAACGGCCATAGGTGAATGGCATAAAGGTGGATGGATAGCACCGCATATCTATAATAACCCCTTTTGTATGTCTGAATAGTGATTTAATATCGCCGATATCATCGTCAGTAAGGTTGGCCGGGTACAGATAGCCAATATTGCCCGGTAGTATTGTATATCCTTTATCGCCTGTGTTTTTCCGCTTTACATTCTCTAGTTCTATCCGCTGCGCAGGTACTTCTATCTTGTCATTGCCGCGCCTTATTGTGAGGGTTGCATCTGCCTTATTACTGCGTAGCAGGAAGCCGTATGTGGCAGGCTGGTCGCGGAGCTGGGTTTCGTAGTTTGATGCCGGTGTTACCTCCAGGTATTTATGCACCAGCTCATCAACCGGCACGTTATCTATTCTTTCTATTACATCTCCTTTTTTTATTGTTTCCTGCACCAGGGGGCTATTGCTATAGTAATCGGTTACCACCAATTTGTTATCAATAAATGTTGCTTCAACCGGCAATATCAGACGGCCCTTCAGGTTTTCCAGCTGGTTGCCGCCGCCCCATATGTTGGCATGCGTGTCGTGTATGCGGCTTATAAGCTTGAGGCAAGCCCGCTGATACTGTAGCGTGTCGGCTGCATTCCAGAAGAGAGGCACGAATTCAGCCAGCACCTTGTTCCAGTCTTCCCCGATCAGGTGTTTGTCGGGAAAGAAATATTGCACCATGTTCCAATAGCGGTACAGTGCCAGAAGCCTTATGCCGGCATCCGGGTAGCTGCTTTTTGCATATCCGCGCTCATGTAGAAATACGGGGTTGCCGGTTCCGGCATTTGGCGCTACATAGTACTGCCGCTTCTCGTTCAGCCTGTTGAGCCTGATGTAATCGAGTTTGGCCGTCAGTGTTGCCGGCAGATTGTCGTTAGCGAACAAGCAGCCAAAGTCTGGAAGCAACTTCATTTTTTTCGTATCATCAAGATCGCAGTCGCAGCATGATCTGCATACCGGAGGTCGGCCAAAATCATCTACCCAAACCTCCATTTCATGGTTTGCTGCTGCGAGATCTTTGGCATTGAGCACCTTGGGTAGCACCCTGCACAGTTCTGCATCCATGTTGTAGCCGCCGGCAGCAACACCGGCATGATAATATTTTAAGAAGCCCCACAGCATGCCCAGATTGTTGAGCGCCTTTATTTTGTTGTCATTCAGCGGTGTGGCAGTAATGCCTGATGCTTGAGTAAATGCGGTATCATTATCGGCAGCATAGCTGGACCGGGTAGCGGTATATGGCTGCGCAATGGCAATGTCTTTACCGTCTATCGTCAGCTTTAAATTGTCTAGCCAAACTTTGCCGCTACCCACTATAAGACCGCCGAAGTATATAGCTTTTACTTTGTCAGGGTCGTAGCTAAGATCTATTGAATATTCCTTCCAATCCGTAGTGCCTTTCACAGGCCTGTTCATCATGTTGTCAAATCCAAGGTTTTCGTTGGCTTCTCCATCAAGTCTCATCCACAGCCAGGCTCCGGTGCCTGCCACATGCTCCGTTTTTACGTAGCCTGTGAGTTTAATATGCTTCCCCTTAAATACTTGGTTTACGCGGTACACCACGGGTGTCCATGGGCGGTAGCCCTGGGTCCAGTCTATCAGCAGCGAATAGCGCCCGCTATACTTCGTTACCGAATCAGCCTGGTATGCCTTGGTGGTGTCACTATTAGTACCATTCTGGTCGCGTACCGTACCAAAGCCCCAGCCAGCTGGCCTGCCATTATGGTCTAGTTGTTCAAAGTCCAGATTGTATACTGGCACAGGCTGCGCATGACCGGCGATTGCAGCAAGGCAGAGGGCGGCAACTAAGAGCAGTTTATACATGCGGACCTTGTTTGGATATTGCAGTGACGAATGTAGTATTTATGCACAAGAAACCAAGGTGATAATACGCTCAAAAACGGAAAAGCCCCTCGCTTTCGCAAGAGGCTTTTCCTGATATTTATTATGTTATTATTTCTTAGCTGCAGGTTTAGCTGCTGCTGCTGCAGGAGCTGCCGCTGCCTTGCCTGCAGGAGCCTTAGCTGCTGCTGCTTCAGTATCAGCCTGGCGCAGTGCGCGGGTAGTAACTACAGATGCAACCGGGATACGTGGTGAGTTAAGTATCTCAATGTTTTCTGCTACTACTTCCTGTACACGTATGTTGCCGTGTAGCTGCAGGTTAGTGATGTCAACTTCAATGCTCTCCCTAAGGTGCTTTGGATAAGTGCGCACATTCAGAGATTTCAATTTCAGTTCCAGGCGTCCACCGTCTTTTACGCCCTGTGCCTGGCCTGTAAATTTCAGCGGCATTGTAGCCACAACTTTGCGGTCTTCTACCAGTTCCAGGAAGTCAATGTGGTTGAGTTCGTCAGTAACTACATCAAACTGGATGTCTTTCATGATCGTCCTGTAAGTTTTGCCTTCTACAGAAATCTCTGCTATCTGGAACTCAGGAGTGTACACAAGTGTACGGAAATCCATAACAGGAGCACTGAAATGGATGGTTTCGTTACCACCGTAGATAACGGCCGGTACACGGTCTTCAGAACGAACCTGGCGTGTAGCTTTTTTACCAAGATCGCTTCTTTTTTTACCTTCAATTTTTACACTTTTCATTTGTAGTGTTTTGCTATTTCAATACGGGCGATCTTCCGCCAAACATCCGGACTGAAATCTTTTTTAATAATTAAGGTTCCCTTTGTGGGGGCGGATTTTTTTGTATAAACAGTCGTTGTATTAATTTAAAAATTTGAGAATTTGAAAATGTGCAATTCTCATATTATTCTACTACTTTTATTCTTACGCTACACCAATTTTCAAATTTGCACATCTTCAAATTTTCAAATTGTATCTATTTGCGGTTACTATGTATAAACAAAGAACTTATCGATTTATTCTCAAAAGTATTGCGGATGGCTACTGCAAACAGTTCGCCGGTCGTTAATACTTTTATTTTACTGCACTCCTGCTTCAGAGGTATCGTATCACAAACTACCAGCTCTTCAAGCTCCGAATTCTCAATATTCTGGTAGGCATTGCCACTGAGCACCGGGTGTGTGCAGAATGCCCTTACAGACAACGCACCCCTTTCTTTCAGTATTGCTGCCGACTTGCAAAGTGTACCAGCCGTATCACAAATATCATCTATCAGCACCACGTTTCTACCGCTTACATCACCTATCACCGTCATGGAAGCAATCTCGTTTGCGCGCTTGCGTTGCTTGTCGCAGATAACCATATCTGCTTCAAAATACTTGGCTACTTCACGCACCCGGTTAGTACTTCCTACATCGGGGGCCGCAAAGATAAGGTTTTCAATCTTAAGTTTTTCAATATACGGGATAAAAATAGCGGACGAATCCAGGTGATCCACCGGTATATCAAAAAAACCTTGAATCTGTGGTGCGTGCAGGTCCATGGTCATTACCCGGTTGGCGCCGGCTTCTGTAAGCAGGTTAGCAACCAGTTTTGATGCAATGGCGACACGAGGTTTGTCCTTCCTGTCCTGGCGTGCAAAGCCGAAGTAGGGTATTACCGCTGTGATATAGCCTGCCGAAGCCCTGCGCGCGGCATCGATCATCATGAGCAATTCCATGAGGTTATCGGCCGGTGCAAAAGTGGACTGTACGAGAAAAACATAGTCTCCACGAACAGATTCATTAAAAACAGGCTGAAATTCTCCATCGCTGAATTTTTGAATACTTAGTGCCCCAAGCGGCTTACCATAGTGTTTTGCAATTTTTTCTGCCAGGTAATTGGAGGCAGTTCCCGAGAATATTTTTACTGAAGAATCCATTGAGTGCGTTATGGACCGCAAAGGTAATAAAATCGTAACACGGTTTGGGCGGGTAGTTATTGTTTAATTACTAACAATTTGAGCGGAATTTGCGCCATATTGGCATTACGAGGCTTCATACGCAACAATCAAACTTTGCGATTGCATCAGGATTGTTAGGCCGTAGGAATCTATATTCCCGTCTGCCTGACCCATTCAGATTTTAGGCCTGCGAAATACTGCTTATACTAAAGGCTGCCAGCAATATAAATAAGCAGGTAAAAGCTGCAACTATCAGTCGGTCAGCATATGGAGAATAGGTTTCTTTCATAAATAGAGATTTGATCTTGCTATTATAGACGTGTAAAATGAAGGAAACGTTTGGATGGCTTTAATAGTCGTTTCAGACACGGGTGCCTCGACTTCGAACAAAGAAGAACTAGTAATAACTGCAAAAAGATGAGCGTATTCCAGTCGATACTGTAATACGCTCTGTATTCATTTTAAGCTATCCTAATTGCTCTGTTAGTGTTCCAACTTATTCCAATCATCTCTATGCTTCCTCAGCGGGTGCTCCTTTGATTTGTTGAAGATCATTGGGCCGTTTTCACGTCCGGCACGGCGTATGCGCTGTTCGTCCGCAGGGAGATTCTTTTCTTCCATACATTCTTCGCTGCAGCAACCTTCCAGTTTTGCTGCACAGTCGGCACATTCTATGAAGAGCAGGTGGCAGCCATCATTTTTACAGTTGGTATGCGTATCGCAGGGCTTGCCGCATATATGGCAGGCGGAAATAACGTCCTCTGTAATGCGTTCGCCCAGCCGCTCATCAAACACGAAATTCTTTCCCTTGAACTTAACCGGCAGGTTTTCTTCTTTGGCTTTACGGGCATATTCTATAATGCCGCCCTCTACGTGAAATACGTTTTTGAAACCATTGTGCAGCATGTAGGCACTTGCCTTTTCGCACCGTATGCCACCGGTGCAGTACATAATGATGTTGGTGTCTTTCTTATCCTTAAGCATATCGACGGCCATAGGCAGCTGATCGCGAAAGGTATCTGATGGTATTTCTATAGCATTCTCAAAGTGACCTACTTCATACTCGTAGTGGTTGCGCATGTCCACTATCACGGTGCCGGGCTGCTCTGCCAGCTCGTTATACTCTTTTGCTTTCAGGTATTTGCCCTTGCGCTCCATGCTAAAGGTAGGGTCATCGATGCCATCGGCCACTATTTTTGGCCGCACCTTCATACGCAGTACCCAGAATGACTTTCCATCGTCTTCCATGGCTATGTTCATACGGATACCGTTCAGATCGGGGTGTGCGGCATAGAGCGCATCACGGAACGCCGTGTAATTACTGGCGGGAACACTTACCTGGCCGTTGATGCCCTCGTGGGCAATGTAAACCCGCCCAAAGACCTTAAGGGCATTGAATGCAATGTAAAGGGAGTTGCGAAAAGCGCCCGGGTCCGCTACCGGGAAGTATTGGTAGAACGAAACAGTAGTGCGCGGCTCAGTTTCGGCCAGCATCAGTTGTTTCAGTTCTTCATTGTTTACGCGGTTGTGTAGCACTGGCATGGTGTACCTTCCTTGGTTTTTGATGTCCACCTTCGCTAAAAGCTATGGCGGATAAAAAAGAAAGCGCAAAGTTATGTAATTAGTAAAGCGAAAAAGGCTGATTTTGGTCATTCTAACAATTCATTGCATTTTAGAATATCGGGAAGTATTTTTACCATATGCGGATGTTTATTGCGTTCATGTGGGTTATGATTTCAATGTGCACCTCTGTATATGCGCAAAGTTCAAAGAGGGAACCCGGCGGCTCGACTCCGGAAGCTGATTCTTTACTTACAGATACCTTTAGTGGCCTCATTCCATTTAAAAAACACAGAGACCCAGCCCGGTTAATATTGAAGCACTGCCGGTATTGTGATGAGGGTACTTTCGCAATCGTAGCAAGTCCCAGGGTTACATTTACATGTACTTCATTTAAATTTTCGGGTAAATGGACGGTATTGAGGGGCTCCGCTACGGATGACAATGCAACCGTGGTGGAAATAGATGCGCCTGCACCAATAGGTTTATTATATTATTTGCGCCTCAAAAACGGAAACTTACAGCAGTTGGATAGCCTGCTGCGCGAGATAAAACCCATCAAAAATTATATGCTTTTAAAGCAATAACGTTGCTAAATATAGGGCAATCAAAAAAAATGACTATTTTTAAACGCGAAACGTACATCCATGGTAATGAGATCTATTCTGGCTACAATACTGGTATCCCTTAATTTCTTTTCTGTAACAGGTCAAACAAAGGCAGATCCTGCCATGATTGCCACAGCGGCAGCTGTAGCGGGTACTTACACCTGTGAAGGTACCTGTATAGAGTGCGAAAGCAAACTGACAAAAATCAAGTTTACCGCAGACCCCAACAGCGATGGCGGAACATTTACTATTACCAAAGTGAACATTTACGACGATGCATCAAGGCGGGTAATGTATCGCTACACCGGCGAGTGGTATATGCTGCCAAATAAGACGACTGGAGATAACACGTCTATCATAGTTGCAGATATCGATGATCTGCCAGAGCACCAGGAAAATTTCATGATGTTGCTTTTGAGAAAAGACGGTACGCTGCAGGAGCTTAATCGCAGGAATCCTGAAATTATGCCACTGTACGTTTTTAAGGATACTGCAGAACATGAATACTTTATAGCGCGCAGGCGCGATCACCCGATACCGCTACGTAAGATGCTGTATGATAAGTATAACGCCAAGAACTACCTGAATCCAACACTGGAGCACATTTACAGGAAGTAACCCCAAACCCCTCAAGGGGCTTCATATGGGATATATTTTGAGCAGTTGGTCTTAGATCAGTTGCTCATTTTTTATGTTCGCCTTTTTATCTCGTTTTTGAATAAGCCCCTTTAGGGGTTGGGGTTCTTATAACCACTTTAAGGGGTTTCTTCTGCGCTGCAGTATGTAATCCTTCATGTTCATCCAGAAAGCCAGCACCATGTATACGATGAGCGGAGAGCCCAGCGTGAGGAAAGAAATGTAAATGAACCACAGCCGGATGTGCGATGTGGCCACACCCATACGCTCACCTATAGCCTGGCACACGCCAAAGGCTTTCCACTCAATAAAGTTCTTTATGTTGTACAGTTTGCGCATACGGATATTGCAAATTTAGTCAAGTCTCTGATGACTACAACATTAGGAACAATATTTATGCCTGATTTTACTGTTTAATAACTTATCTGGCGCCAAGGGGGCGTCCGCTGTCCTAAAAAGGTTCCTGTTGGCGGAAAATACAAAACCCATCCGAAGATGGGCTTTGTATTTATCTATTACTGTTTTTCTGGTCAACAAGTAAACCGGTCAATTACTTACGCTGTTGCTGCTTCTGCTGCAAACTCGCTGCGTATTACATTCAGCGCACCACCTGCACGGAACCACTCAATCTGCTGTTCGTTGTAGGTGTGGTTCACTTTTATTTCCTGCTTGCTGCCGTCCTTGTGGTTGAGTACAAGTGTGAGCTGCTCACCAGGAGTGAATGATGTAAGACCCAGGATATCGATGTTGTCATCTTCCTGTATCTTTTCATAGTCTGCCTTATCGCAGAAGGTGATGGCCAGCATACCTTGTTTCTTAAGGTTGGTCTCGTGGATACGTGCGAAACTCTTTACGAGTATAGCACGAACACCAAGGTGACGTGGCTCCATGGCTGCGTGCTCGCGGCTGCTGCCTTCGCCATAGTTTTCGTCGCCCACTACTATGCTGCCTATATTGTGCGCCTTGTAAGCACGTGCGGTAGCAGGTACTTCGCCATACTCGCCGCTCAGCTGGTTCTTTACTTTATTCGTATCCATGTTGAAGGCATTGATAGCGCCTATCAACATGTTGTTAGAGATATTATCAAGATGGCCGCGATATTTAAGCCATGGACCAGCCATAGATATATGGTCAGTAGTACACTTGCCAAACGCTTTGATAAGCAGTTTCAGCCCGGTCATGTCCTTGCCGTCCCATGCGTTAAACGGCTCCAGCAACTGGAGACGGTCGCTCTTAGGATCTACAAGTACCTGAACTTTAGAACCATCTGCAGCGGGCGCATGATAGCCCGCATCTTTTACATCAAAGCCTTTGGGAGGCATTTCATAGCCTTTCGGCTCATCCAGCTTCACGTCTTCGCCCTTATCATTCTTCAGGGTATCTGTAAGCGGATTGAACGACAGGCTGCCAGATATTGCAAATGCAGTAACTATTTCAGGAGATGCAACGAATGCGTGGGTAGAAGAAAGACCGTCATTACGCTTTGCAAAATTCCTGTTGAAAGAAGTAACTATGGTATTCTTTTTGGCAGGGTCGTCTACGTGGCGCGCCCACTGGCCTATGCATGGTCCGCAGGCGTTAGCCAGCACTACGCCGCCCAGCTTGTCGAATGTAGTCAACAGCCCATCTCGCTCTATGGTGTAGCGCACCATTTCAGAGCCGGGGGTAATGGTGTATTCGCTTTTTGCTTTCAGACCCTTGCTCATAGCATTTTCAGCTATGAACGCAGCGCGGGAAATATCTTCGTAAGAAGAGTTGGTACAGGAGCCGATCAGGGCTACTTCCACCGCATCAGGCCAGCCATGTTCTTTTACCGCAGCAGCCATCTGGCTGATAGGGGTAGCAAGATCAGGTGTGAACGGGCCGTTTACATGCGGCTCAAGGTCATCAAGGTTTATTTCTATAAGCTGGTCGAAGAACGCTTCAGGGTTGTCATATACTTCCTTGTCAGCGCGCAGGTCTTTAGCTACGCCATTGGCCAGCTGTGCAACATCTGCACGGTTGGTGCCGCGCAGGTAGTCAGCCATTTTTTCGTCGTAGCCGAATATAGAACAGGTAGCGCCGATCTCTGCACCCATGTTGCAGATAGTGCCCTTGCCTGTGCAGCTAAGGCTGTCTGCGCCTTCGCCAAAATATTCTACTATAGCGCCAGTACCACCTTTCACGGTAAGTATGCCGGCTACTTTCAGTATTATGTCTTTAGCTGATGTCCAGCCATTCATTTTGCCTATCAGTTTCACACCTATTACCTTAGGCATTTTCAGCTCCCAAGGTAGGCCTGCCATTACATCAACTGCATCTGCACCGCCTACGCCTATGGCTACCATACCCAGACCGCCGGCATTTGGTGTGTGGCTGTCCGTACCTATCATCATACCACCGGGGAATGCATAGTTCTCCAGTACTACCTGGTGAATGATGCCAGCACCTGCACGCCAGAAACCGATACCGTATTTATTAGAAATTGAAGCGAGGAAGTCATATACCTCTCTGTTTACATCCATTGCAGTTGCCAGGTCGGCCGCAGCGCCTGTCTTTGCCTGTATCAGGTGATCGCAATGCACCGTGCTTGGTACTGCTACCTTTTCGCGACCACATGTGCTGAACTGGAGCAGGGCCATCTGGGCTGTTGCATCCTGCATAGCTACACGGTCAGGAGAGAAATTTACATAATCATGCCCACGTCCGTAGGCCTTTACAGGCGCTTCGTAAGTGTGGGAATAAAGTATCTTTTCAGTGAGTGTAAGCGGGCGGCCCAATAATTTGCGTGCTGCTGCTACTTTTTCAGTTAACTGCTGGTAACTCTTCTGGATGAGATCAATATCAAATGCCATTGCGGAAATATTTTAAAAGTTTTTTAATTCAGGCTGCAAAATTACCGAAAAATGATACAAAAACTGAATAGTAAGCAAACTATATCGTGTTATGTTGCAAAATCAGGAAAATTCAATGCGCTCTTAGTCAGTTCGTTAACGGTGCTAAGAGCAAAATTTGGTTATTTTTAAATAGTATTAAAAACAACAAAGGCTGCCCTAAGACAGCCTTTGAATAAGTAAAAAGAGATTGCAAACCGAATTATGGGAAGATACCCAGTTCTTCGTAAGATACGCCTACTTTGTTGATAGCCACGGTAAAGGCCGCAGTACGCATATCAACAGTGCCTTTGTGGCTCATCCATGCGTCACGGATCTCGTGGTAAGAACTGATCATTGTATCTTCAAGACCAGAATAAACCAGGTCCACTTCATCAGGACCGTGGAGCAGCTGCTCACGCTCGATGTCGGTAACCCTTTTACCCGTCAGGTCTTCTACAGACTTCAGCAGGAAGGTATTCTGATTTTCACTGAAACGCTTGTCCATACGGCCGAAACGAACGTGGCTCAGGTTTTTCAACCACTCGAAGTAAGAAACGGTAACACCACCTGCATTCAGGTACATGTCCGGTACTACTATCACGCCTTTACGGTCCAGTATTTCGTCAGCCTCAGGAGTCAGCGGGCCGTTCGCAGCTTCGCCTATTATTTTTGCCTTTATGCGGATAGCATTGCTGCCGTTGATCACATTTTCAAGTGCTGCAGGTATCAATATGTCGCACTCCTGCTCCAGTATATCTGCACCATTTTTGAAGTTGGTTGCACCCTCATAGTTAAGGATAGAACCGGTAGCCTTACGGAATTCTACTACTTTGTAGATGTCCAGGCCTTTTTCGTTGTAGATACCACCTTCGTACTCAGACAGACCAACTACAATAGCGCCGTTGTCGAAGAAGTATTTGGCAGCATGATAGCCCACATTGCCTAAGCCCTGTATGATCACCTTCTTACCTTCTATGCCGGTAGTAAGGCCTATTTTTTTCATGTCTTCAGCTATGTGGCACAGCTCGCGGATACCATAGTATACGCCAAGACCGGTAGCTTCAGTGCGGCCACGAACGCCTCCTTGTGTTACCGGTTTGCCGGTAACGCAGGCCAGTGCATCTACTTCGCCCGGTTTCAGGGAAGCGTAGGTATCCACTATCCAGCTCATTTCGCGTGCGCCTGTACCGTAGTCAGGTGCAGGAACGTCTATGCCAGGGCCTATGAAGTTTTTCTTCACCAGCTCAGAAGCATAACGGCGTGTTATTTTTTCCAGTTCAAAAGGAGTGTATTTCTTCGGGTCGATTTTGATGCCGCCTTTTGCACCACCAAAAGGTACATTAACAATAGCGCATTTATAGGTCATCAGCGATGCCAGGGCCATTACTTCGTCCTGGTTTACATCCATGCTGTAGCGGATACCGCCTTTACAAGGAAGCTTGTGGTGCGAGTGCTGCACGCGGTATGCTTCAATAACTTCTATGTTATCGCCTATGCGTACCGGGTATTTCATGCGATATACCGAGTTACAGGCCTTTATTTGCTCCAGTATTCCTGATTCGAAACGGGTATATTTTGCCGCTTTGTCAAAATTGCGTTCTACACCATGAAAAAAGCTGTAATGAGCGTGATGTGTTTTTGCTGCTTCCACCTTCGTTATTTATTTTTAGTGTGAGATAATTATATTTATTTTCCTTCCTTTTCTAATTTGCTGATTTTGCGGTCCAGAATCACCAGGTACGTAAAAATCCCCGCAAAGATAGTAGCTAATACCATAACCACAACGTATATTTTACCGTCGGCTCTCAGCTTATCTGCCATCTCGGGTTGGGCATTGGCAGCTATTGCGGTTATTAGTAATAAAAATATGGTTGTGAGTGTGCGCTTCGCCATTTTATTTATTTTCAAAGTCAAATCCAAATGCTGATTTATTTTCCTGCCTGTACCTCACCAGCTCCAGCCTTATTTTCAGGGTAGCTATCCAGGCGCCAAGCAGGTTCCAGCCTATAACGGCTGGGTAGAAGACCATGCGCATATCGCTGTCCAGGTCATACTTGGCGAATGCCGGGTTGCCACCATTGCCTGGATGCAGGGAGTCTACCATGCGGGGCAGTATAAGCAGCAGCGGTATCATAAGTGCATAGGCAAAGACATTGTATACCGCGCCTATCTTGGCTTTCTTCTCATCGTCTTTAAGCCCGCTACGCAATATGCTGTATGCAAAATAGATGAGCATGCTCATAGCCGCGCCCAGCAACTTGGGATCAGGTACCCAGGCGGCGCCCCACGTAAATTTGGCCCACTCCATGCCGGTAACATAGCCCAATATATTGAACATAATACCCGTATTGGTAAATTGTACGGCGCGGATATCATCGCGCAGATCGCCGGTGCGCAGGTATTTGATAGAGTAATAGAATGCGGCGGTATATAGCACTATCATGGTAAACCACATAGGCACATGGAAGTAAAGATTGCGTATGGTCTCATTCAGGATATCGAGCCGGGGTACAGGCATAAGAAAACCTGCAACCACAACGTAAAGACACATGATGATACCGAGAATTTTCCACCACCAGCTACGCATCAGGGAAATGTAAATTTTTTGCAAAAGTAATTGTTTAACGAACAATCCCGAAATGATTTATCTCGGCTTTTTATACACCTGTACAGTCCATGAGTCGCCCGCCGCATTGCTCACCTTAATTTTTTCTATCATTTCGAGTATCCCATTGAGTTCGGTCCATACACTTTCCCGTTCTTTCCCGTGTTTATCTACCATGCTTATTATGAAAATACCGCCGGGTGCCAGGTTTTTGAAAAGAGCTTGCACCGCATCTTTCGGGTTACGCACATAGTAAAGGCTTTCATTGTAAATAATGACATCGTAGGTGCCGTTAACCTGCAGGCTATCCAGGTTGCCAACTACAAAGGATGCTTTTTCACTCTTTAGTGTTTGTGCATTTTGTATGGCTACCTCGCTGAAGTCTACGCCCAGGTAGGCCGCATAGTCAGTAGGGGCGAATTTTTGCAGCAGCACCCCTTCGCCACAGCCGAGGTCGAGTATTCGGGCAGAGCTAAAAAAATGCTTTGTGACGCCGGCAATCACACTATACCGTGCAAGCTCGCGGATATCGCTGAGGCCATCCCATTTTCCGGCGGTGTACTGCTGGTTAAATCTATATTTCTGCGACGTCTTCCTTTTTACAAAGGAAATGAACTGAGCCATAAGGCTTGGGTGCGGCATGGGTTAAATTTATCATTTTTTTTGGCGTCTGTGCCCCAATAATTATAACTATAAGGTGCTAAAAGAGAATGTTATGGAAAACGACCTGAATGTAAAAGTGAGTGAAGAGATTAAAGCGCCGGTAAGCAAGGTATGGCAAGCACTGACAGATCCCGCCCAGATCAAGAAGTACCTGATGGGAACAGATGTTGTTACAGACTGGAAGAAAGGAAGCTTTATTACTTACTCAGGTGAGTGGAAGGGCAAAAACTATGTGGACAAGGGTGAGATTATAGATATAGTACCGGGAAAGTTGCTGCATACTACCTACCTCAGCGGCATGAGTGGTAAAGCAGATAAGCCGGAGAACTACGCCAATGGAGTGTATGAGCTGGAAGATAATGGCACCACCACCACGCTAACCCTGACACAGGACAACAATAAGAATGTGCAGGAACAAAAACATGCAGAGGAGAACTGGAAAATGGTGCTGACCGGGATGAAGGATATGCTGGAAAAGAAAGCTGCTTAAGAATAAAGAACCTGAGACTCCAAAATAAAGCTATATGCCGGAAGGACCATCCATTGTAATATTGAAAGAGGAAGTGCAAGCCTTCGAGGGTAAGAAGATACTTGAAGTGAGCGGCAACAGCAAGATAGGTATAGAACGGCTTGCCGGGCAAAAGATCACTGATTTTAAAAGTTTCGGAAAGCAATTCCTTATTTGTTTTAAAACCTTCACGGTGCGCATACATTTTATGCTATACGGCAGCTACCGCATCAATGAAGGCAAGGACGCGCCGCCACGGCTAAGCCTAAAATTCAGCAAGGGGGAGCTGAACTTCTATGCCTGCTCGGTAAAATTTGTAGAAGAACCGCTGGATGAAGTATACGACTGGAGTGGGGATGTAATGTCGGACGACTGGGATAACAAGGCTGCGCTGAAAAAACTACAAAGCATACCTGATACATTGATATGTGATGCCCTGCTCGACCAAAATATATTCGCAGGCGTGGGCAACATAATTAAAAACGAAGTGCTGTTCCGGGTGAAAGTTAATCCGCTGAGCAGGGTAGGGGCAATTCCGCTCAAATTGCTCAAAGTGATCGTCAAGGAAGCCCGGCACTACAGCTTCCAGTTCCTGGAATGGAAGAAAAAATTTGAGTTAAAGAAACATTGGCTTGCCCACACCAAAAAGATTTGCCCGCGAGACAATGTTCCTTTCTCCTTCGGTTATCTCGGCAAAACCAACCGCCGAACTTTCTATTGCAACCTTTGCCAGGTGCTGTATGAGTAAATCGAAGCGACTATTTCTTGCTATGTATGTTGTAATGCACGGCCACATAAAGCCCCGGCGTTAGTAAGTTGCCGCTAAGATGCGCAGCATATTCGTATACTTTGTTGCCCGGCTCTGACACGGTGATATAGTAATCGTTCTTCCGCTCAAACAGCACCGTGTACTTAACACTCACCCCAAAACCCAGGTGCCAGTTTACTCCGGTATAAGCAGCGTATTCCATCCCTACATTTATAGCAGGGAAAAGATGGGTGATATTGGCGGTGGAGTCTATACTTGTCTGCAGTGTCTCGTTGCCACTGGGCGCCGCTCCCTTGGTCTTCATGTAGGTAAACCCAATGCCACCAAATAGCAGCAGCCGGTTTGTACCGTAGTCTGCAACAAAGTTTTCATTCACCATTACGGAAAGGTATTTAAGGTCAAGGGAGGCCACATTATTGCCTGCATATTGTAGTGGCAACCTTATTGCGCCATATGATGCACTTATACCCGGAAAGAACTGCAATTCCTCAGGCCGCCATGCTGCCGCAACGTGTATTCCTGAACTTATTTGCCCTGAGTTGATTATTTTACTGCCTGTGAGAAGTTCGGGATAGGCGATGCCTACGCCTGCTGAGATATCTAGTTGGGCATTGCAAAGATGTGGCGTGAACTGTGAGTACATGAGGATTACTATAAGGCAGGTGTATTTTTTCATTGCATTTGCTGACGGGATTAATGGGTATTTTATTGCTGGTTGTTTGATAGGTGACGAACTAAAGTTAGTTTTATATAGTGTTTAAGAATAGCTGGGCACGGCATTCCTGATTTTAATTTTTAACCGCTATGTTAGAATATGGAACGATTAAGACGGCGCTGGCCTTTTTAAAAGAGAATGGATACTACAGAGTAGGCGATATAAGGCTTGGTATAGATGAAGAGGGTGATTTCCTTGTAACTGGCTGGTCAAGTTGCTTCCATCTTAAAAGTATAACGAGATCAAATGCATTGGAAGAATTGCAGGAGATAAAGTCTTTATTTTATAAAATGCATGCAGAATCATCTGAATTGTCAGATTTTATTAAGGGTAGGAAAATTAAGTATAGTTTAGCCTATGATATGGGTAAGAGTGGTATAGGAGTGTGCTCTGAACAAGATGATATAGTTTCATGGCAGTTGGATTTAAAATGAAATTTTTCGTAAAACTAGTGATATGACCAAACGCGCCTTCCTCAAAAACACATCCCTCCTCGGTCTAGGGAGTTTAGTAAGCTTTTCTGCTATTGGCAAAATAGTGGATGCCGTATCTCATCTGCCTGCAGAGGCGGTGGCTAAAGATGATGAGTTCTGGGCATCGATAAGGGGAGGATATAAGCTCAAGCCGGATTATATAAACCTGGAGAACGGCTACTATTCCATAATGCCGCAGGAGATACTGGAAAAATACCTGGACCATGTGCGGGAGGTGAATATGCAGGGTTCGTATTATATGCGCACGGTGCAGTTTGATAACAAAAATGCCGCTGCGGCAAAGGTTGCGGAGTTGGTGGGGTGTTCGCCTGAGGAAGTAATCATTACCCGCAATACCACAGAGAGCCTGGACATGATCATCAGCGGTATGGACTGGAAACCGGGCGATGAAGCTGTGATGGCCGAGCAGGACTACGGGGCAATGCTGGATATGTTCAAACAGGTGTCTAAGCGGTATGGCATGACCAACAAAATACTCTCTGTGCCAATGGACCCGAAGAGCGATGATGAGATCGTAGACATGTACGCAAAGGCAATCACTAAAAGTACAAAGCTGCTGATGGTGTGCCATATGATAAACATTACCGGGCAGATACTCCCTGTGCGCAAGATCTGCGATATGGCCCACGCCAAAGGTGTGCCCGTGATGGTGGACGGCGCGCATGCCATTGCTCATCTAAAGTTCAGTATACCTGATCTTAACTGCGACTACTATGGCGCCAGCCTGCATAAGTGGCTTAGCGTACCTCTTGGGGCTGGTATGCTCTATGTGAAAAAAGAGAACATAGCTAAGGTATGGCCTTTATTTGCCGACAGCAGTAAAATGGATAACGACATTGCCAGGCTGAACCACACAGGTACGTTGCCCGTGGCAACCGACCTGACAATAACAGATGCCATCGAGTTTTACCATAGAATAGGCGCTGACCGCAAAGAGGCCCGCCTGCGCTACCTGCAAAACTACTGGGTGTCGAAGGTGCGCACTATGCCCCACGTGATCCTGAATACACCAACAGATACCGCGCGCTCATGTGGTATTGCTAATATGGGTATAAGGGGCGTGAAGCCGGCAGACCTTCAGAAAACGCTGCTGGATAAATACCGGATATATACTGTGGCTATAGACAGCGCCGGAGTGCACGGTTGCCGCATCACCCCCAGTGTCTATACTACCACAAAGGAACTGGATGTGCTGGTAGCCGCACTTGGAGAGGTGAAGTAATGCTGCTAATTATAGGCGCTAATCTGCAGCTCACCTAACACCTACCCTCCAGTTTCCAGAAGGGGATGACTGGCGTTAGCGTCGGCCTGGAGTGATTAGTTCCCTCCTGCCAATCTACTCGCTCTACCGAACGTTTCAAAAAATAAATACATGCGCATTAAAGGGAACTTTCGTAATTTAACGTTACTGAGTTCACACATAACAACTTGGAGATACAAATGGAAGCACAAACAGCAACGCAATCAATACAGGGTGGTGGTTTTCTGATACAGCCCTCTACTCCTGAAAATACATTCACTCCTGAGGACTTTAATGAAGAGCAGCAAATGATCATTCAGATGTGCTCTGAGTTCCTTGAAAAAGATGTGCTCCCCAATATAATTGATATGGATGCGCAGAAGCCGGGCCTTATGCCGTCGCTGCTGGAGAAGGCCGGTGAGCTGGGCTTGCTAGGCGCTGCATTTCCCGAAAAGTATGGTGGACTAGGTAAGGACTTTGTAACCGCTACACTGGTAAACGAATGCCTTGGCGGCGGCCACTCTTTTGCGGTAGCTATGGCGGCGCATAATGGTATAGGCTCGCTGCCAATATTGTATTTCGGTACAGAAGAGCAAAAGCAAAAGTATATACCCAAGCTCGCAACCGGCGAGATGAAGGGTGCCTATGCCCTTACCGAACCAGGCTCAGGCTCAGATGCACTGGGTGCAAAGACTACGGCCACGCTTACTGCCGATGGCAAAAGCTATGCATTGAACGGCCAGAAAATATGGATCACCAATGCTGGCTTTGCTGATGTATTCACTGTATTTGCCAAGATAGACGGAGATAAATTTACCGCCTTTATTGTAGACAGAAATACACCCGGCCTCACCTTTGGTGAAGAAGAGCATAAGATGGGTATTAAAGGCTCCAGTACACGGCAGCTCTTTTTTGAAAACTGTATAATACCAAAGGAGAACCTGCTTGGTGAAATAGGCAAGGGGCACATAATAGCATTCAATATCCTGAATATAGGCAGGTTAAAGCTGTGCGCAGCTACATCTGGCGGTGCTAAGCTGGGGCTGAAGGCTTCTATCATTTATGCCAAGACACGTCAGCAGTTCAAAGTGCCTATAGCCAGTTTCGGCGCTATACAGCACAAGCTCGCAGAGATGGCTATACGATTGTTTGCCGCAGAGAGTGCACTGTTTCGCACTGCAAAGTGGATCGATGACAAAGAGCATGAACTGGAAACTGCTGGCAGGGAAGATGCACTGCTGGGTGCGGCCGAGGAATATGCAATAGAGTGCGCCATGCTTAAGGTATTGGGATCTGAAGCGCTTGACTTCGTGGTGGATGAAGGAGTACAGATATTTGGGGGTAATGGTTACTCTGATGAATACAATATTTCACGCGCTTACCGCGATAGCCGCATCAACCGCATATTTGAAGGCACGAATGAGATAAACAGGCTGCTTACCCTGGATATGTACCTGAAGCGTGCTATGAAGGGCCGTATCAACATTATGGGCCCGGCCATGGCGGTGCAGAAAGACCTGATGAGCATACCGGATTTCGACACAGACGAAACACCGTTTGCCGCCGAACAAAAGGTGATAGCCAATTTCAAAAAAGCCATACTGATGTGTGCAGGTGCAGCGGCCCAAAAGCTGATGATGCAACTGGAGACCGAACAGGAGATTCTCATGAACCTTGCCGATATGCTCATAGACACCTTTCAGGCTGAATGTGTGCTGCTGCGTGCTATGAAAATGACCAGCAGTAATAATGCCAATGCTGAGGTTGCGGTGGATGTCGCCCGTACCTATATCTATGATGCAGCAGATCGCATAAACAGCGCAGGCCGTAATGCTGTAAATGCATTTGCTACAGGCGATGAGCAACGCATGATGCTGATGGGCGTAAAACGCTACACCAAGGCAGATAGTTTTAATACCAAAGACGCACGCCGCAGGATAGCAGCAAAGCTTATAGAAACGGAGAAATATTTCTTCTAGAGATTTTCCTACACAGCCAGATTCGACAACTTTTTAAAAGTTGTCGAATCTTCAACACACGGCAACATGTATTTTAAGTACTGCTTTCTTGGAGGCTTAGTTATTGCCTATCTGGTTGTTTCCATCAGGTCAATTATTGCAATTAAAAAGACTATTGTGTTGACCCGGAAACAGAAACTTGTGAACATTATTCTCGTATTGCTGATACCTTTTTTATGGGCGATATTCGTCAAAGGTATTTTAACGAGGGAGCCAGGTTCCCACGAAGCTTCAGATGAAGTCCCTTTAAGTCAGTGCGAACCCGGAAATGGGTTTGCTGCGGGAGGGGATATGCACGCCTGAACATTTTCAAATTACTTACCCCTCCCTCCATTCCTTCCCAGTCATATTCAGGAACACATCTTCAAGGTTAGCTTCCTTCACCGCCTTGGTGCGTTTAAAGCCCGTTGATATTAGCTTGTCTATAAGTTCATTCGGTGTGCTTAGTGCTATTATCTGTCCGCTGTCTATTATCGCTACGCGCTCGCAAAGCTCCTCGGCCTCGTCCATGTAGTGTGTGGTCAGTACAACGGTGCAGCCTCGCTCGCGCAGTTGTTTTATCAGTTCCCACAGGTTGCGGCGTGCCTGCGGGTCGAGTCCGGTAGTAGGCTCATCAAGGAAGATTATTTTAGGTTCATTGATAAGCGTAGTAGCTATTGAAAAGCGCTGCTTTTGTCCACCAGAAAGGTCTTTGAAACTGCTTTTGGCTTTTTCGCGCAGGTTCACGGTATCCAGTAAGGCCATAGCGTCTACGTCCTTATTGTAGAGCCCGGAGAATAGCTCAATGATCTGTTTGAGGTTAAGGTTAGGGTAGTAGCCGGCAGCCTGCAGTTGCACGCCTATTATGTTCTTTATCGCCTGCGGATCTTTATCAAGGTCTATACCGTCTACAATCACCTCGCCCGATGTTTTGGGACGCAGTGTTTCAATAATTTCCAGTGTAGTGGTTTTGCCGGCGCCATTTGGTCCCAGCAGCCCGAATATTTCACCTTCTTTCACCTCGAAACTGATGCCTTTTACCGCCTCAAAATCGCCGTATTTCTTCACCAGGTTCCTGACCTTAATAATCGAATTGCTCATAATGGAATCAAAAATACAAAAGTTCGTACGTAACATGATGTTTGCGGTTTCTACTTGCAAACTATGGTGATGGTGTTTTATGAGATTGCTTTACCACGGCCATCGCACGAGGCTAAACAGAGTAGTTCCCAATGAGGTGAATCAGTAAGAAAGCCGACGTATGTTCTATGGTTGAAAAAATATCCACAAGTACTCCCCTTTTAGGGGCCGGGGGTTAAAACGAAAAACATTTCTCAGGGAATTCCGTTGCATGCCTGAATACCAGGTTGCGGATATAATCGTTGTCCTGTAGTGGCTCCAGCGTTTTTTGCAGGGTTTCTATGTTCTTTAGCTCCTGCTGCTTATCCTGTATGTAGCCCATGCCATACAGGTTGCCTTCCATTACCAGTATGCAGCTGTGCTCATTATCATCAATACCCTTATCTATGAGTGCAAATGTAGGCAGGTGTTTGCGCATCCAGTTTATTGCCTCGTCTGCCTTAGCATTATAGGTAGCTGGTTCTGCATGTTCTTTGCATTCACAATCTGGGCTGGTAGCCACATTACATAGTCGCGGGCACAGTCCGAATTCAGCAATCAGTTCGCGCAGGCGCATGTGGCCCTCGGTTATGGTATTGAACGTATAAATAGGTTTATAGCTGCGCCGTATTTTCTCCACGGCAAACCGCATATACCCCTGCCGGTCTTCATAAGCAAACAACCCGAATTTTGCTAAGAAACCTCTCTGGCTGCGGTTGTGTACCGGCCACAGTCTGCGTATCTCGGCGCTCTCCAGTATGTGCGCCATTAGTTCGGTAGCACATTCCTTATAAGTGATGCGGTGGGTCTCTCTTAGAAAATCCTGCTTTTGCCGGTCTATCTTATTATTTGAAAAATGGCTCTTTACCCGCTTACGTATATTTTTTGCCTTGCCTATGTATATAGCTTTTCCTGCCACATTGTAGAAGTAGTATACGCCCGACGTAGATGGCAATTGGTCCAGGTTTTCGACTGGCAGATGTGGTGGAAGGTATTGCTCTCGGTTTCTGCCCTTCAGCATCCCCATTATCACACCTTCGGTATCTTTTTCCACTATCATGGCCAGCAGTTCTGCTGTTGCAAGTGCATCGCCACCTGCACGGTGCGCCTCTGCGTGGTTTATACCCAGTCGCTGGGTTAGTTTGCCGAGGCTATAGCCGTTAAGTCCGGGCAGTACTTTGCGTGCCAGGCGCACAGTACAAAGCTTTTTGGTCTCCAGTTCGTAGCCCGCGTTTTTCAGATGGTGTTTTACAAACGAGTAGTCGAAGTTTACATTGTGTGCCACGAATACTTTATCCTGTAGCAGCTCAAATACCTGGCCTGCGATCTCGTCAAACGATGGTGCGGTGGCAACCATGTTATTGTCTATACCAGTAAGCCGCTGTATAAAGTAGGGGATTGGCGTGTGCGGGTTCACCAGGCTCTCGTAAAAGTTGATCACTTTTACCCCATCATGAATTACGATAGCTATCTCCGTTATGCCGTTCCCCCCGGCATGACTCCCCGTCGTCTCTATATCTACTACTGCAAACAGCATCTACCTTTAAAGGTAAGAAATTTGCACGTTTGTACAGGTATAATCTTTTACGCCTATATCCAATTGAATAAAAAAAGTGTCCCGCACTTTGAGGTGCGGGACACGTAAGAGGTAACTAAATTTAAATTTTTATCTGTTGTTGGCATCCAGGTAGTAACCGCCATTATCATAGCCGCTTATGCCACTGTTGTAACTCCTGCCTGTAAGGTCATTGATCACTGGTGAGCACTCGATCTGTCCGTTCACATTCTTGCTCCATTTCAGCGTTCCCGTTCCCGTATCTATAGCGTACAGTGACTTGTCATAGCTGCCTACATACAGGCGGCCGTTGTATGAGATAGGGCTTGATTTTACAAGGCCCTTCGTAGCAAACGACCATTTGACACCACCGTTTATGATGTTAAGCGCGTAAACGTTGTAGTCATGGCTGCCAATGTAAACCACTTGGTTAGCCACGTATGGCGATGAATAAATAGAGCTATGGGCGCTATCTATCCAGCGGCGCGCCGGCACGATGATCTTCATCATCGGGTTAATATTGGTATCCAGGCAATACACGCGGAAATCGCTGCCACCAAAAATACAAGTACCATTGTAAGCCGCAGGAGAGCTGAATATACCACCACGTGTCTTATATCTCCAGCGTTCTACACCTACTGATGGGGTAGGGCTGCCGGGAGGTGTAAGCAATATGCAGTACATATTGCTGTCTGCCACGCTGCCTATGTATAAGTATGGCGGAGCTATCGATGGCGATGAGTAAAAAGAGGCGCAAGGGGTTGTATTACCCCTGAGGGCAAATACTAACGATGAATCAGGTGTGTTTTTATATACTGCCGTATCGCCTTGCCTTTCTGGCTTATAACTCCAATTAGCTGTGCCCGATGGACCTGTTGACTTATCTATGCTATACACAGTACCGTTGATGCTGGCGAAATAAACATTGCTGCCATATATGGTAGGTGAAGAGATAAGCGCGCCGTCCGCAATATATTCCCATTGCGTTACACCGGTGCCGGTATCTATGGCAAACAGGTGCCCGTTATCAGCCGCTACATAAAGCAAGTTACCGCTCGCAACCGGGGTAGCCTGGATATTGAAATTCTGATTTTTATTCGGCAATATTTTCATTACCAGTTTACCCGTTTTGCCGTTCACTTTGTATATAGTGTCCGTCTTGCTTGGGTCGCGCTGTATGTACGTTATATATACCATACCATTGTACACAATAGGTGACGGTGTGAATACAATTGGAACGTTCGGGTTGAGTAACAAATAGTTGGTAGGATTATAAAGCCCAAACTCCCAGTTCTTTTCGCCAGTTACCGGATCAAATGCATAAACCACCTGGTTGTCGCTGTTTACAATTACAGAGGGGTAGTAGTTTGTAGGTAATGGAGTGTCTGTGCTTGATTGCTTTTTGCAGGATACAAAAAACAAAGAAGCGGATAAAAGTGACAATGCGATACTTCTCCAGCGTTGTGGCATAAATGGAATAATTGGTTTTCTAACGTTGCAAGATAAATGTTTTCAGTTAAAAGACAAAGCGCAGCCCAACTACAGCCCGCTGTGCAAATAAAAATGCCTGTCTCTTGTTTAGAGACAGGCATTTTACTATTACAGTTGGGTTAACCCGCTAAGCTGCAGGGTAAACGACCTGCTTTTGCTTTTCTTTTTTCACTTTCGATACTATCGAGTCAAAAGCAAGGTCAAATGATTCTTCAAAAGTTTTACTCTGGTGCTTTACAAAATAGGTGTGCTTCGGCACATATATCTTTATCTCGGCAACTTTGTCCCTCACCTGCTGCGACAAATTATCCAATTTCAGATAAATCTCGGCTCCTATGATCTTGTCATGGAATGTTTGCAGCTTTTCCATCTTGGCATTAACATGGTCAAGTAGGTGTTTGTCTGCATCGAAATGCACGGTCCTGATTTGCACGTTCATATTTTTTATGTTTTATGGTTAAAAATAATCACCCTCGCGGATGGTTTTGTCTGTGAATTTCTTTTAGCTTGTCAATGTTGTTATGCGTATATATTTGCGTGGCAGCCAGGCTGCTGTGGCCCAGCAAATCTTTAATGGCTTGTATATTAGCGCCGTTGTTCAGTAAGTGTGTAGCAAAAGTGTGCCGCAGCACGTGCGGGCTCTTTTTCTTCATGGTTGTTGTCTGCGCCATGTACTTAGTCACTACGCGGTACACGTAGCCGGCATACAGCGGTTCGCCCGTTTCCAGGTTCAGTAAGTATATGCAGTTGTGAACCTCAAGCTTACGCTTATCCTGTAGATAATCTCTTATACTGTCCAGCAGCACCGGGCTCAGCGGCACCAGCCTTTCTTTGTTGCCTTTGCCCAGTATCCTTACCTGGTTCAGGCTCCACTCTATGTCGGTTTCTTTAAGCTGCAGCAGTTCATTGCGGCGCATGCCGGTGGAGTAGAGCATCTCGCAGATCAAGCGGTCGGTAGCGCCACGGAAACCTTCTTCAAATTGAACTTCTTCGAGCAGGTGCTCGCTCTCCGTTTCTTTTAGGTATACCGGCAACCTGTCTGGCAGGCGCTGGGCATGCAATTGCCGCACAGGGTTCTTTTCTGTAACGCCGTGCTTCTGTAAATATTTGTAAAACGAATTAAGGCTGGATATCTTCCTGTTTATTGTGCGGGCTGTTTGCTCTTTGCCTTTTATGCCGGCAAGCCAGCTGCGAATATGGAAGTGTGTGATCGGTGCTATCTCGGTGATCTCAAATTCCTGAGTAAGATAGTCGCTGAATTGCTGCAGGTCCTTAGTGTATGCAGTTAGTGTGTGAGGCGAATATCGCTTCTCAAACCTCAGGTACTGTATATAATCTGTTAGCCGCTCGTTAAACATAGTAAAACCCGCTAAAGTAAATGTACGAATTTACTTTAGCGGGTACAAATATGTTTTAGTATAACGTCTATTATCAACGTTATCTAATTATTAATTATGCGTCCATTTCGCCATTCAGCATCTGCTGCTTGTACACAGCTTTCAGAATTTCTGTGCGGCGCCTGATGGATGGTTTCGTAAATGACTGGCGGTCGCGAAGCTGGTTCAATACGCGGCTCTTCTCGTATTTCTTCTTGTACTTCTTGAGTGCCTTGTCAATGTTTTCGCAATCTTTTGAATCTATTATCAGCATATAATATACCCCCTTTTGATAATTGAGGAGTGCAAAGGTAGTGATTTAAGTTATTTGAACAAATTTTTTAAACAATTTCACACATAAATTGAATAATTTTGGAGAAATTCCGTTTACTGAGGTGCAAAGATACTGCGAAAGACAAATTGGAACCCGGGTTAAATGATGAAATACGCTGTTTCTACGATACTATTTTTTGCCATCAGCACTGCTGTTCTTTTTTCCTGTGCCAAATGGAAGGACCCTGCACCGCAGGATCTGGGACTTACTAATCCTTATTGCAACGATCCAGCTGCGGTGAACTACAACTGGGGTTTCCCCGGCCGGGCCGATAACTCAGTGTGCTTTTATCCTAATAGCCTTTTCATCGGCACCTACATGTTTTATGATTCGGTGTATCGCGATACATTATTTGTCGGCGCGGATAGTACTATTATAACCCTATCTTCAATTGATCCGGATCCTACACACTCCAAACTGAATCTTACCGGCATCTGCGGACTAAACATTAAGCTCACAGCGCTGCCCGGCTACCAGGCTACGGTAGATACGCTGATAGGCGACACATCTACCATAACCCAGGGACAACATTACTGCGGCGTGCACGATACACTTAACGGAATCATTAGCCGCTCAAGGCTCGACTCTCCTACGGTTCTGCGTATGAGCTTCCTGGTAATGACGGACAGTGTCATTGCTACACATAACGGCACTGCCAAAAAACTTTAGATCATGTTTACCGGTATTATAGAATCAGTGGCCACGGTGGCTGGCATTGATGCAGAAGGCTCCAATGTTCACTATACAATTTACAGTCCGGTAACGCGTGAACTAAAAGTAGACCAAAGCGTTGCGCATAATGGTGTATGCCTCACTGTAGTGGAGATAAGCGGTGATACCTACAAAGTAACCGCTGTAGCTGAAACACTGGCCAAGACAAGCCTCGGCCAGTGGAAAACGGGAGACAACATAAATATAGAGCGCTCATTAAAGGTAGGCGACCGGCTGGACGGGCATTTTGTACAGGGCCACGTAGACACTACTGCCACCTGCATAGAAAAAAGAACGTTGGACGGCAGTTGGCTATTCCGTTTCCGTTTCCCCGAAAACTTTGCTGCACTCGTCATTGAAAAAGGTTCCATTTGCATTAACGGTGTGAGTCTTACCGCGTTCAACGCTGGCCGCGACGAGCTCACTGTTACTATAATTCCATACACCTATACACACACCAATTTTGATAAGATAGAGGAGGGTAGCGTGGTAAATATGGAATTTGATGTGCTGGGCAAATATTTGCTTCGAAAGGAAGAATTGAACAAATAGTCCCGTTCTGATTCTCCGCTGAACTAATATCTGAGTAGCATGAGCTTTAAACCGTTTAGCTGCTTAAGCACCTTTCATCAAACGGCAGGATTGTTCTAAGGCCAGGTTATAAGAAGCTATTCTTAGCCGTCCTTCATTACTTTCTTGTTAATTTCCGTATGTCATTTCGATTTGATGGTAAGAATATGAACTTTGTAAGAATACCGTGCTAAATTTATATGAACCGCTCAAAACCGGTATAGCTAATGCCGTCTGTAATAAAAAGGATAAACGATTACAATGCGGGAATACCGCCTGCGCTGCATGAGCTTAAATGGCGTGCCTTAAAGAGCAGCCCGTTTAGTTTCTATCGCGGCACCTGTCATTTGTTTGCTGCAGATTTTGTAAAGCTATATAAGTATAAGCCTAAGGTGAAAGCCTGGATATGCGGCGATCTTCACTTTGAGAATTTCGGATCCTTCAAAGGGGAGAACAGGCTGGTGTACTTTGATCTCAATGATTTTGATGAAGGCATTCTTGCAGGACCGGAACCGGAGGTATGCCGTTTTCTAACCAGCATTATTATTGCGGCAGGACAAATGAAAGTATCGGGTATTCCGCTGCACAAAGCCCTTCACGATATTATGGGGGCATATACGTCCACATTGCAGAGCGGCAAGGCATTGATGCTGGAAGAAGAGGTAGCGCATGGTGAATTTAAAAAATATTTTGAGCAGGTAAGCACGTTTGATCATGATGCATTTATTGCAAAACGCACCTACAAGGAAAAGGGAGCGCTGTTGCTGAAAATCGACGATGTACATTTTATGGCTCTTAGCGATAGCCGCAAGTCGGCAATTTACGAAGGTGTGAAAAAGCTGCTGGACAACAATGATCGTTTCAGGCATCTTGTTTTCCAGGATGCCGCCTTTAGGATAGCGGGCACCGGAAGCCTGGGGCTGGAGCGCTATTGTGTCTTGTGTTACAGTAAGAAGAAGGGTAAGCACTACCTGATAGATATAAAGGAGTCCAGGCCTTCGTGCTATAGCAGCGACATAAAGATAAAGCAACCGAAATTCAGGAATGATGCGGAGCGTACTAACCTGATCGCATATATGATGCAGTTCAACGCTCCTGCATTTATGGCATCTGTAGATATCGACGGCATCTGGTTCAGGGTGCGTGAGCTGCAGCGTGTAGCTGATAAAATGACCCTTGCTGATTTTGGAACTGATTTCAGTTCTTTCATAGCTGTCGCACGGCAAATGGCTGTCCTTATAGCATATGCGCATATCCGCAGCAGCGGCCATATGGGATCATCCACCGCTGATGACTTAAAGGCTTTCGCAAAGAAAAAACAGTGGCAGCAGGACATAATTGAACTAAGTAGTACGCTGGCCGCTAAGAACATTAAGTATTATCAGCAATATCTGAAGGTGGAGTAGCCGGCATGATGGTAGTAATGGCTGCAACTAACTATGTGATTTCTTAACTTTGGGTAACAATTTTGAATATGCTTATTCGCGTCTTTACGGTGTTTTTTGTTTTACTTTCCTTGTTGGTGCATGGACAGTCGCAGTCCAGCACGCTATCAGCTGAATCATGGCTCGCCACCATCACCAAAGAGAAGAATAGTAAAAGGGGAAGTGATGGATCTGGCTTTGCATTGTATTTTGCCCCGTCCGGAAATATCAGGCAGCCCTATCTTGTTTATGTTCCAGTTTCTTATACTCCGGCAAAACCTATGCCGGTAATAATTTTCCTGCACGGTGCCATACTGGCAAGAGACAGCTTTCAATACAAAGATCCCGCTATAGCTAATGAACCAATTTTCTCAATAGCAGAATCCCTGAAAACTATCGTGGTATTCCCATTCGCCCGAGCGGACTTTAAATGGGCAGGGCAATCTCCAGCTTACGAAAATATCATTTCTATCATTAAACAGGTAGAGCGTGATTACGATGTCGATAAGAACAAGGTATACATCGGCGGCATCTCAATGGGGGGGATAGCCACCTTTTGGTTTGTAAACAATCATCCCGAAATATTTGCAGGATTCTACACTTTTTCTGCCGCTCCCCACAGCCCTGACGGAGAAATTAAATACAGCAACATAACAAAATCAAAGCCTCTCTTCTCGCTTAATGCAAAAGATGACCCGGTATTCTCTTATAGCGATATGGAGGCTGCATACAATAAGCACAAGGGCGATGCGCCCGGCTGGCACCATGCAACTGTAGATGCCGGAGGCCACAGATTCATTTACGGCAAGGGCGGTGAAGCCCAGGTAAAATCCCTGCTCTCAAATTTATTAGGCGATCAGCAATAATACCGCCTCATTTCTCCATACCCATCATCACACCCACTAATCAACTTATATCTTATCAACTAATCCCCCTTATTGGCATAGCTTTTTATATGGCTTGTTGAAAAAAAACTATATGAAACACGTAAATACACACCACTTTCTATTGGCAGCAGCTCTGACATTAACCGTTGCCTGCAACGATTCATCAAGCACCTCTACCTCCACCACAGACAGTACGTCCACTATGACAGCCAAGGTGGATACCGCTATGAAAGACATTAAGGAAGGCGCACAAAATGTAGCTGCCGATGTGAAAAATGCAGTAGATGGTAACCCGGATTCAAATTTCGTGGTTAAAGCTACTGTGGCTAACATGGAGGAACTCCGCATAATACAGGAAGGCCTAGATAAAGGCACAGATAAAGACATGAAGGGCCACGCTAAAATGATGCTTGCAGATCACAAGAAGCTGGGTACAACGGTTAAGGGTTACTCAACTAAGAAATCATATATGCTGCCTGATAATGACGGTGGTAAAGGAGATGATGCCGTAGCATCGCTCAACAAGAATACAAAAGGAAAGGATTGGGATAAAGCTTGGGCCGATAAAATGGTAGATGGCCACAAAGACGCAATTGATCTGTTTGAAAAATACCAGGATAAAGTAAAAGATGCTGATCTGAAAGCAATGATTACCAATACATTGCCTACACTGCATTCGCACTTGGATATGATGAAACAGCTCCAGGATAAACTGGGGAAATAATTGCCTGATAGCTCACGGGTAATATTTTATTGAGCGCCCTTTAATTTTTTCCGGCAGATAGTCTCAACGACGTCTGCCGGATTTTTTTAGCAGCAGCCACAACTGTTATGCTCACTAAATGAGAAAGTGTGTCTGTATTTATTCGTTTGCGGTAACGAATTTTGCTAATAATTGTAACGCTATGATTGAGGAAAGTTTTGCTAAAAAATTTGCTGAAGAGTGGATTGAAGCTTGGAATAGCCATGATATCAGCGCCATAATGGATCACTATGCTAACGATATTGTGTTCCTACCGCCCTTCATCGTACAGGTCAATAATGATCCTACCGAAACAATCAACGGTAAAGACGAACTGGAACGCTACTTCAGGCGCGCCCTGGATCTTTATCCTGATCTTCGTTTCGGGCTGCTGAATGTGTTGTCATCAGTTAATTCCATTGTACTTTATTACACGTCGGTTAAGGAATTGACAGCAGCTGAGTTTATGGAGCTTGACGAAAACGGAAAGGTGTTGAAGGTCTGCGCTCACTACAGTAAGTGACTTATAGAACAGCCTGAAGCCCTTTTAGAGATCCGGAAATTGGATAAATGATGTTGGTTTATTAAGTTTATTGCAAAGTCATTTATGGAACAAATTGAGGAATCCGTATTTTCTGAAGTGCCGGTAGTGTATGCGAATTTTGGCACTCGCCTGGTTGCAGCGCTCATCGATGCTTTGATTATTATTGTTCCTTACAGGATAGGCCAGCATTTTCTGGGGCATTCAATACTGCTGATGGCAGCAGTTTGGCTGTATTTTGCTTTGCAGGAGTCTGGGCGTTACCAGGCCACGATCGGTAAAAAGGCGATGCGGATAAAGGTAGTGGGCCTTGGCGGCAGGCGCATTACGTTTGGTCAGGCTACAGGCAGGTATTTTGGTAAGTTCATTTCTGTCATTATTTTATTCATTGGCTATTTCCAGATGTTGTGGCATCCACAACGGCAGACACTGCACGATCAAATGGCCGGCACATTTGTAATAAAGGATAATCCAGTTGTATTTTAAGCTATGAAAAAAGCACCGGACGTTATAGACAGCGACATACTTAGCGATCTCACCTTTGAACCACTTTCAAAAACAAACTGGCCTTTATTCGTGCAGCTGTTTGGCGAGCGGGGAGCCTGTGGCAACTGCTGGTGCATGTATTTCCGTTTGCCCAAAAATGAGTTTGTAGCTGGCAAGCAGGATGGTGGGAACAAAGACCGCATGAAAGAGCTCGTGTGGGCCGGTGAGCCCACGGGTGTGCTGGGCATCTACGAGGGTCAGGCGGTAGGGTGGTGTGCCCTGGCGCCGCGCACAGAATATCTGAAACTGAAAAACACAAGGGTTCATAAGCCAATCGACGATGAACCGGTATGGTCTGTAACCTGTTTCTTTGTCGATAAGAATTTCCGGCGTATGGGCCTATCTGTCGCAATGCTGAAAGGAGTAATAGAAGTGGCCCGCAAGCAAAACGTGAAGATCATAGAAGCGTACCCCACAATCCCCACCCAGGATAAACTGCCTGATTCTTTTGCCTGGATAGGTCTGTATAAGTCGTTTGAGCGGGCAGGCTTTAAGATCGTGGACCGCACTTCAAAAAGCCGCCCCATGGTCCGCTACTATGTTTAGCGCCTTTCTGCACAACAGGGTTATTTATCGTGAAATCCCGGGTATGCCGATTTCGGCCGGTCTTTGTCAAACTCCCCTGAGTAGATCAGCTTTCCCTTTTGCGTGAAACATTCGCCCTTGCCGCTCTTTATTCCATCTCTCCAGTCTCCCTTATACACCTTGCATTTGTGGCAAAAGCTGATGCTTCGTTTTTGTTTGCGCGGAGATATTGTGTATACACCGTAGCCATTTTTACGATCGTTGGCAAAGTGACCTTCGTACTTGTCTCCTATCTTCCAGATAAAGGTTCCCTCTCCATTCTTCTGGTCATTTTTCCACTCACCTTCATAGGTGTCACCGCTTTCGTAGTAGTAGGTGCCTCGGCCGCTGCGCACATTGTTTTCAAAGTGGCCAAAGTATTTATCCTCGTTCAGCCAGTAGTATTTGCCTGATCCTGTCCTTACGTTTCTTTCGTAGTGGCCATCATATTTTTCTCCGTTCTTCCAGTAGCATATTCCGTGTCCGTGCATCTGGTTGTTCACAAATTGCCCGCTATAGCTGTGCCCCAAAGCCCATGAGAATGTACCGTTGCCGTACTCCATGTCATCTTTCCAATCTCCCTGGTATATATCGCCATTCTCAAAGTAAAAGCTACCCTTGCCGTTCTGCTTGTTGTGCTCATAGTGGCCCACATACCGGTCGCAGGTAGCCCAGGTAAACGCGCCCTCGCCCGATCTTTCTCCCTGCTCAAAATGCCCCTCATAGTCGTCGCCGTTCTTCCAGTGGAAATGTCCCTGCCCGTCCTCATTGCTGTTTTTCCACTCACCCTCGTAGGTGTTGCCGCTGACAAAATAATAGCTACCCTTGCCCGATAATTTGTTGTGCGCCACCTGGCCCACATATTTGTCGCCTGATCGCCATTCAAATACGCCTTCACCCGATTGTTCGTCGTCTGCCCAGCTACCTTCATACTTACTGCTATCTGCATAGTACATTATACCATGCCCTGATTTTTCGCCATTCAGAAAATTGCCGAAATATTTATTGCCGCTGTCATATACCTGTGTACCATAGCCGTCTGCTATGTCAAATGATCCGCCACTTTGCTGCAGCAATTTTCTGGCGTCTTCATGCTTATTGTGCACCGCCCAGTAGTAAGCTGTAGTGCGGGATGTGGAAGTGATATATAGTGCGTTCACCGGTATACCGCCCGCCAGGCAGCGACTTATAAGTCCGGTATCACCCTGCCATGCCGCTTCATGTAGCAGTGTCCATCCCTGTCTGTTGCTGGCTTTTATGTCGGCACCCCTGGTCAGCAGGTCGGTAAGTGTCTTTATATCTTTTGGAGCGGGCTTCTCCAGTTCTGCCCTGAACAGTTCCATGGCCACTCTTCTCTTATGCTCCGGGCTGTTGTTGGTATCTGTTACCGCCTGTTTTTTGCCGGGCTTTATGTGTTGAGCATATGCGCAGGGGCCTATAAGTATCAGAAAACCAAGAATGACTTTTAAAAAAAAATTGCTCATTATACCCTCAAATATATTTTATACCAGCTATTCAAAGTTATTAAATCAGGTTTCTATAACCAACTTAATCAATTACGGTGCCAATGTTGTCCGCCTTAAAACAACAAAAGAGGCAAACTGCCTCTTTTGTCTTCTGTATAAGCTGAAAATTATTCTATCACTAATTTCCTAGTTACCGTCTCTACGCCACACTGCAGGCGCACCAGGTATAATCCCTTGGCCAGGCCGGTAGTATTATAAGTGGTAGGCGCTAAATTCTGTGCAGAACCTGCTGCTATTACTGCTATTTCCCTGCCGGTAACATCCGTCAGTGTTATACGCATAGGTTTGTTCGAGGTTGTGCTGAAGGCAATATTCAATTCGTTCTGTGCCGGATTAGGGTAGAGTGTCAGCGATGCTGTGAGGTTATTAACCGTGGGTACAGCCGTCGGCGCTTTGCTTGGCACATAAGATACCAGTTCGTAGCTCGCAGATGCTGCTCCTGTTTGTGTTACCGTGCTAATGGTGAGTAGTGCAGAGTGAAAATTAGGCCTGTACCAGGTGTACGTGCTGATATTGAAGTTTTCTATGGTTGGGGTGCCAAACAGGTTGGTGCTGTCTGTAAAGTTTTGCGCACTGTGCACCCTTAGCACGCTGTCAAACGTAACGCCGCCTGGCAACATCAGTGTACCATAGCCATCACAAAATACACCCACAGTACCATTTTCTACAGCAGTTGCCAGTGAAAAGGTAAGCGTGCCTGCGTAGGCATCAGTGAACGTGTCAAGGTAAGTAAATGGATAGTGGAGCTGGTCCATGAAGTTAGAAAGCACCAGGTTAGTATCCGCCGCCTGGTAATAACCTACCTGCGACAATTTACTGGCATCAGCACTAATGAACTGTATCAGGTGCGAGGGAGGTGCTGAAAGCGCCAGCGTGCTGCCCGGGAACATAGAACAGTGCGAAGTAGACAGGCACGACACTGCGTGACCCGTATCCACAGATGTAGTTACCATGCTGGAAAAATTCCAGGTCTGGGCGCCGGAAGGACCTTCTGTAACACCGGTAGTGTCACAGTTATGAACAACAAAGGCGTCTCCGATCTGCGGATTGAAATTTGCGGCAGTCAGGGTCGATTGTGCAGACGCTGCATAAGTGCTGCATACAATCATAAGCGAGGGCAATAGTTTCTTGTACATGATATGATTTTAGGTTTTATATGAACTGCGAAGGTAGGCAAATCTAATCGCTATTCATTCATTTCATTATGCTTGCCTATTTGTTCCACGACCTAAAGTCATGCTCCAGGTCTTGAAGCACATTATAAAAACTCTTTGCCCAGTAATTGCGGAATCCCATGCCGCCTGGCGCGCCGCTCATGCGGTTAGCGGCCAGCATTTTTTTGCTGCCCATGTCTACAAAAGTCACCCACATAGATGCGTCGCCCTTATTCTTGTTCATTCCTTCTACAAAGAATAGCAGGCCAATGCCTGTTTTGCCTTTAAAATCATATCTGGATACCAGGCTGGCGACATCTTGCTCGTTAAGCAGCCGGTAATCTTCTGCTTTAGCTGTAAAATATTCGGCGTTCGATTTCTCGTTTGCCGCTTGTGTCACTTCCAGCGCATAGTTTACATTGCTGCGTTGTACCGCCTCGGCTACGTTGTATTTCTTTTGCTCGGCAATAAACAAGTTGTTCCACCCAGGGAAATATTTATTGCGCATGTCGGCATTTGTTATTGTGCCTGCATCTTTAAATTGCGTCGCGGTTCCTACATACTTCAGATGCGTGAAATCAAGACCCAGCCAGGTGATCGGTGTATTGTTGAATATGTCGGACCTGGTTTGGCTAAAGCCTGTTCCCGATATAAGAATAACCGCCAATAAAAACAGTATGTTTTTTCTCATTTGTGTTGTTTTTTGGTAATTAGATATAAAGTGTAAAACTAGCTTAAAATCCCCAATCTGAAGCTGCTACTGCCATTCTCCCATATGCTCACCAACTAGTGCCATAGCATTGTAGAAGCTCTTTGCCCAGTAATCGTCAACTGTATTACCACCCGCAGGTGCTGTTATTCTCTTACTGAGCAGTACCGTCTTATTACTCATGTTTACAAAGGTCACCCACATAGAGGTTTCGCCCTTATCCTTATTCATTCCCTCTACAAAAAACAGCAGGCCAATTCCTTTTTTGTGATTGAAGTCATATTTGGCAACAAGCGATGCAATTTGCTTTTCGGTTAGCAACTGATATTCGCTGATGTTGCCCCTGAATCGCTTGTTGTCCTTATCAGAGAAGTGTTGTTTTACTGAGTTGTAATTAATTTTGTTAGTTACTTCCGTGCCGGGCTGGCCGCCGTGTGTTGCCACCAACCTCGCTTTCTGCATGTCTTCCCGTTCAGAAGGCCCTACGAACATGTTGCTCCATTTCTGGAAATAGTAAAACAGCACAGGCGTGCTCACATCTCCCGTATCATCTGTTTTGGTTTTACTATTGATGTACTTTAACTGGCTGCAATCCAGTCCCAGCCACGTTATTGGCGTTTCGCTAAAGATATCATCGCGTGTCTGTGCGTGTGCCTCTGCAGCCACAAACATGGTTATCAGCAACAGTGCAATATGCTTCATTGTAGTAGGTTTTATAAAAAAAGATGAATGATCTTAGTGACAAGATATAGTTTTTCAATCAAAATGATTACTTTTGCAGCCCCTCTGAAAGTTGCCGAATCCCAATACTGGCAATACTTCCGGGGGACAACCAAAAAAGTATAAAAAATTTATTTAAAAAAGTTGGTTGAATTAAAACATTCATTACCTTTGCAGTCCCAAATTTTTAGGGATGGAAGATGAGTAACAACGATTCTTCCGGAACATAAGACCAGGGGGATTAACACAAGAAGTTCGTAAACGATCTTTGAATAATAGTAAAAGTTATAAACAGTATGTCTCAGCGTATCAGAATTAAGCTTAAGTCTTACGACCACAACCTGGTTGACAAATCAGCAGACAAGATCGTTAAGACTGTGCGCAATACAGGAGCAGTGGTTACAGGCCCTATTCCATTGCCTACAGAGAAGAAGATCTTTACAGTATTGCGCTCGCCGCACGTTAACAAAAAGAGCCGTGAGCAGTTTCAGCTTTGCACGCACAAGCGTCTGCTGGACATTTACACGTCGTCTTCGCGCACAGTTGATGCTCTTTCGAAGCTCGACCTGCCAAGCGGTGTAGAAGTTGAGATCAAAGCATGATAGCAGAATCGGAGATCAGGAATTAATTTTTGATTTGCGGGTTGAAAGCAGTTCTTTAATAAAATTGAAATAACAGTTATCCAGGGCCTTCCAAACGGTTACCTGGCTCTGGCTAAAATATAATAATAATGAAAGGTATTATTGGTAAAAAAATCGGTATGACCAGCATATTCGAGCCGAATGGCAAGCAAACGGCTTGTACCATCATCGAAGCTGGACCATGTGTGGTTACTCAGAAGAAGACCGTAAGTACCGACGGTTATGATTCCTTACAGATCGCTTTCGGCGAGGCTAAGGAAAAGAATACGACTAAAGCGATGATCAATCACTTCGCAAAGTCGAACACTACTCCCAAGAGTGTTGTAAAAGAGCTCAGAAATTGTTCCATTGATAAACAAGTAGGTGAAAACATCACTTGCGAAATATTTACCGAAGGTGAAAAGGTAAGCGTTATCGGCACCACCAAGGGTAAAGGTTTCCAGGGCGTTGTACGTCGTCACGGATTTAGCGGTGTGGGTGAAGCTACCCACGGCCAGCATGACCGTTCACGTGCTCCTGGTTCTATCGGTGGTTCATCTTACCCAAGCCGCGTATTCAAAGGAATGCGTATGGCCGGCCGCATGGGCACTGACCGTGTTAAGATCAAGGCACTGCGCGTTGTAAAAGTATTTCCAGAGCAGAACTACATACTGATCAGTGGTTCGGTTCCAGGTCATAATGGTTCTATTGTTTTAATTCAGAATTAATTAGTAGTCATGCAAGTTGACGTTTTAAATAGTAAAGGTGGAAAGACAGGCCGTTCAGTAGAATTGCCGGATGATATTTTCAACATGGAGCCTAACGATCATTGTATTTACCTCGCGGTAAAACAATATCTCGCTGCACAGCGACAGGGCACACACAAAACCAAGACCCGTGCAGATGTGCATGGCTCTTCTAAAAAGCTGCATAAGCAAAAGGGAACTGGTGGTTCGCGTAAAGGCAACATCCGTAACCCGTTGTATAAGGGTGGTGGTACCATCAATGGTCCGTTGCCACACGGCTATGCTTTCAAGCTCAACCGTAAGGTGAAAGATCTCGCTAAGATATCTGCACTGGTTTACAAGGCTCGTCAAAACAGGATTGTGATCGTAGAAGATCTGAAAATGGAGACGCCAAAGACCAAGGATTTCTCTGCGATACTCAATACACTGCGCGGCGACAACTGGAAGTCAATGATTGTATTGCCTGAGTATGATACTAATGTTTATCTCAGCGCACGCAACCTGTCTGATAATAAGACAGTAGTGCTTAGCGACATGAACACTTACGATCTTACAAATGCACAGGTGGTAATATTCACCGAAACTGCAGCTAAGATGTTCACTGAAGAAGCAGCTGAAGAAACAGCAGCATAACCCAGGCGCCCACCCAGGTAGTTGGTAAGGTGATGAAAAGTAAAAAGTAGTAACAAATAATAATCGCTCTTAATGATCCTTACAGGGTTTGGAGCAAAAAAATAGAAACGATGAAACTTTCAGAAGTGTTGGTACGGCCGGTGATCACCGAAAAGGTAAATCTCCAGATGGAGCGCAGTGGCCGCTACACATTCGTAGTAGGCAAGCAAGCCAATAAGCTCGAAATAAAGAAAGCCGTTGAAGAATTCTACGGAGTGAAGGTAGCAGATGTAAACACAGTTGTTGTACCTGCAAAAAGCAAAACCCGTTTTACAAAAGCTGGATTGCTCGCTGGCCGTAAGCCTTCTTATAAGAAAGCGATAGTAACGCTTGCTGCAGGCGAAACAATTGATCTTTTCGTAGGATAATTAAGTAAAGAGCCGGTTAGCTAATTAGCTGGTTGGTTCGAATGTAAAAATTAAATGATAATAATTGGTGGGCTCATTGGCTAGTAAGCTAATCAACACATCAGCTAATCGAAATAAAAATGGCATTACGTAAATACAAACCGGTTACAGCCGGAACACGCTGGAGAATAGGTAACGCTTACGCGGAGATCACCACTAATGTACCGGAGAAGAGTCTCCTGGAGCATCAGAGCGGTACCGGTGGCCGTAACGTGCAGGGCCGTCGTGCAATGCGCTATATAGGCGGCGGTAACAAGATCCAATACCGTCTTATCGATTTCAAACGCAATAAGAACGATATCAAGGCTACTGTTAAGAGCATTGAATACGATCCTAACCGTACGGCTTTCATCGCTTTGTTGCACTATGCTGATGGCGAAAAGCGTTACATCATAGCACCGCAGGGTCTCCAGGTAGGTGCAGTTATTGTCAGTGGAGCAGCCGCTGCTCCTGAGGTTGGTAATGCACTGCCTCTTAAGAACATGCCACTTGGTACTGTTGTTCATAACATAGAGTTGCAGCCAGGCCGCGGCGGAGCACTTGCACGTTCTGCGGGCACTTACGCTCAGCTTAATGCGAAAGAAGAAAAATATTGCGTACTGAAAATGCCTAGCGGCGAGCTTCGTAAAGTGCTGAGCACATGTATCGCTACAGTTGGTATCGTATCTAATAGCGATCACGCCCTCCAGTCAATGGGTAAAGCAGGTCGTAACCGTTGGAAAGGCATAAAGCCACGTAACCGTGGTGTTGCGATGAACCCTGTAGATCACCCGATGGGTGGTGGTGAAGGTCGCTCTTCAGGCGGTCACCCACGTAGCCGTAAGGGTAAATACGCTAAGGGTGAGATCACACGTAGCACAAACAAGGCTTCGAATAAGCTGATCATACAGCGCAGAGACGGCAAGAAGTTGTCTTCGAAGTTCAAAAAGTAATCCGCAACTGCTTTAGCAGAAGGGTAGGGAAAACAGTAATAAAGTAATTAATTATAAAGTCAATAAGAAATGGCTCGTTCAGTAAGTAAAGGACCTTATGTAGATGCAAACCTTGATAAAAAGGTTATGGCAATGAATGATGGCAAAGCGAAGAAGGGTGTTATAAAGACCTGGAGCCGCCGCAGCACAATCACTCCGGATTTTGTAGGGCAGACATTTGCAGTGCACAATGGCAACAAGTTTATCCCGGTATATGTTACCGAGTATATGGTAGGCCATAAGCTGGGTGAGTTTTCACCTACCCGCAATTTCAAGGGTCACAGCGGTAGCAAGCAATAATTGACTCCGCCTCAGCTATGGGGCAGATGTTTGAAAATAGAAATACTAATTAAATACAAATGCCCGGCACCGCTTTAGGCTCCGGGGGCAAACAATAATAAAATGGAAGCTGTAGCTCGCTTAAGAAATTTACCAACATCACCCCGCAAGATGCGCCTCCTGGCTGATCTTATCCGTGGTATGGAAGTGGAAAATGCGCTGAATACTTTGAAATTCAGCACCAAACATCCTTCAGTGCCGCTTGAAAAGCTGCTGCTGAGCGCTGTGGCCAACTGGAGAGTAAAGAATGAAGGTGTGGATGTGGCTGAAGCCAACCTTATTGTAAAGACGATATTCGTTGATGGCGGTCGTGTTTTGAAGCGGATGCGCCCGGCACCACAGGGCCGCGCATATCGTGTACGCAAGCGCAGCAATCACATTACGCTCATCGTAGATAGCCGTAATGCAGTATCTGCACCAGCAACAACTGAAGCAACAGCTTAATTTTTAGATACGGAATTTAAGATTTGAAATTTATAAAATAATAGTAATGGGTCAAAAATGTAATCCTATAGGTAACAGGTTGGGCATCATCCGCGGATGGGACTCAATGTGGTATGGCGAGAAAAAGGACTTCGGCCAGAAACTGGTAGAAGATCACAAAATCCGCAACTACCTCAATGCGCGTATCAACAAGGGCGGGATTTCCCGCATAGTAATAGAGCGTACTCTGGGTAAGCTGATCGTAACGATCCATACTTCAAAGCCTGGTATCATCATAGGTAAAGGCGGCACTGAAGTTGACCGTATCAAGGAAGAGCTGAAGAAGCTGACAAAGAAGGATGACGTGCAGATCAACATTATGGAGATCCGCCGCCCTGAACTGGACGCTATGATAGTAGGTGAGACCATTGCCCGCCAGATAGAAGGCCGTGTAAGCTATAAGCGCGCTATTAAGATGGCGATCTCTACAGCTATGCGCATGGGTGCTGAGGGTATCAAAATTAAAGCAGGTGGCCGTCTCAACGGTTCTGAAATAGCACGTAGCGAAGAATTCAAACAAGGCCGTACTCCTTTGCATACTTTCCGTATGGATATCGATTACGCTTCTGTTTACGCAATGACCGTATATGGCAAAATAGGCTTGAAGATCTGGATATGTAAAGGTGAAGTGCTCGGTAAGCGCGAACTGAATCCTAACTTCTCTGCTAACTCAGACAACCGCGGCAACCGTCCTACAGGTGGTTTCCAGGGTGAGTCTCGTGGTGGCGAGCGCGGAGAGCGTGGTGGTGACCGCAGAGGTGGTGATCGTGGCGGAGACCGTGGTGGTGATCGCGGCGGCAACCGTAGCGGTGGCACCGGTGGTAACCGTGGTGGTGCCGGCGGCGGACGCACAGGCGGCGCAGCGGGTGGACGCAGATAATAACAATATTTTTTTAGAGTACTTTAATAAAAAAGTGTAACAATGTTACAGCCGAAAAAATCGAAACATCGTAAAGCGCATAAAGGCAGGATCAGAGGCAACGCACAGCGTGGCGCTATGATATCGTTTGGCTCATTTGGTCTTAAGGCCCTGGAACCAAAATGGATAAATAACCGCCAGATAGAAGCTGCACGTCAGGCACTTACCCGCCACATGAAACGTGAAGGTAATGTGTGGATCCGTATATTCCCTGACAAGCCAATTACCCGCAAGCCTGCTGAAGTGCGTATGGGTAAAGGTAAGGGTAGCCTTGAATTCTGGGCTGCTGTTGTGAAACCAGGACTGATCATGTTTGAACTCGATGGTGTTCCATTGAAAGTAGCACAGGATGCACTGAAACTTGCAGCAGACAAGTTGCCGATCGCAACTAAGTTTGTGGTTCGTCACGACTATGCAGGAGAATAAGATTAATTATTTTAATACCGTTGGTTTTTAAGTATTACGTTCAGAATACGGCTAATTACTGATCACCCAGCGACTAACTACTAATAAAATGGCAAAAGCAACCAAAGCGAAGGCAGATGATTATCGTTCGCTGGACACCGAAGCGCTGAATGAGCGGGTAAAAGACGAGGAACTGCGCCTGAAAAAAACCAGGTTCAGCCATGCGGTGAATCCGATCGATAACCCGCTTTCTATCAAGACTCAGCGTCGTGCGATAGCAAGGCTGAAAACTGAACAGCGTAAAAGAGAATTAGGCTCATAATTTATTATATCTATGACGACGATCGAAAGAAAAAGCAGAAAAACCCGTATAGGGGTAGTAAGCAGCGACAAGATGACAAAAACCATCACTGTTACTGTTGAACGTAAAGTGAAACACCCTATATACGGTAAGTTTCTGAAAAAATCATCAAGCTTCCATGCACATGATGAGCAAAACAATGCCGGTATTGGTGACGTAGTGCGTATCATGGAAACTCGCCCGCTGAGCAAAACAAAACGCTGGCGCCTGGTAGAAATTATTGAAAAAGCTAAGTAACTATTTAAGATGATACAACAAGAATCCCGGCTCAACGTAGCCGACAACAGCGGTGCAAAGGAAGTATTATGTATCCGCGTGTTGGGCAATTCGGGTCAAGATTACGCAGGTATTGGCGACAAGATCGTTGTAACCGTAAAGGATGCGCTCCCAGGTGGTGGTGTCAAGAAGGGTACCGTTTCTAAAGCGGTTATCGTTCGCACAAAGAACAAGCTCCGCCGTAAAGACGGATCTTATATCAACTTTGATGACAATGCCGTTGTGCTCCTCAACGCAGCAGATGATCCACGTGGTACCCGTATATTCGGCCCGGTAGCTCGCGAATTGCGTGATAAAGGATACATGAAAATTGTTTCCCTCGCACCCGAAGTATTGTAAAAATTATTGTACCTTTGCAGCCCGTTAGACGAAAGCGGGTTTGAGAAGACAAATTTGTTAAGATGAAAAAGAGATTTAAACCTAAGTTCAATATTAAGAAAGGCGACAACGTGGTTGTTATTGCCGGCGATGACAAAGACCGCAGTCAGCCACGCAAGGTGCTTACGGTAAACCCTGCTGAAGGCAAAGTGCTTATCGAAGGTGTTAACCTCGTAACTAAGCACATGAAGCCTAACGCTCAGAATCCGCAGGGCGGAATAGTGAAGGAAGAAGCTTTCATAGCCATCTCTAATGTGATGCTGTGGGATGCTAAGTCCAAAGCTCCGGCTCGTGTAAAACGCGACCGTACGGAAACAGGTTTTGTACGTGTATCTAAAAAATCAGGGGAGGTAATTAAGTAATGGCAAAGACAAATACAAAAGGTAGTACCACATCTACCGTAGAAGCTGGCATCCAGGCTGCACTGCCTGCAGGCTATCAGCCAAGGCTTCAGGGCAAATACAGGACTGAAGTAGTACCTGCGCTTATGAAGCAATTCGGGTACAAATCCGTTATGGAGTGTCCTCGCCTGTTAAAGATATGCCTCAACCAGGGTGTTAAAGGTTCTACATCTGATAAGAAGATGATAGACGACGCCGTGAATGAAATGACTATAGTTAGCGGCCAGAAGGCTATACCTACTATGTCTAAGAAAGATATCTCGAACTTCAAGCTGCGTAAGAACATGCCTATCGGCTGCCGTGTTACGCTGCGTCACATAAAGATGTATGAGTTCCTTGATCGCTTTATTTCCGTATCACTTCCACGTGTACGCGATTTCAAGGGTATCAGCGAAAAAGCATTCGATGGCCGTGGTAACTATACTATGGGTATCAATGAGCAGATCATCTTCCCTGAAATAAACATAGACAAGATCGCTCGTATCAGCGGCATGGACATAACTTTTGTTACCTCTGCCAAAACGAACGAAGAAGCTTATGCGCTGTTGAAGGAAATGGGTATGCCATTCACTAACATGGAAAAAACAGGAAAATAATTTATAAACGGTCTGTAGCCTTTTGTCTCACGACTTACGACTTACGACTCACGACTAAAACAAACTATGGCAAAAGAATCAGTAAAAGCCCGCCAGCGCAAACGCGAAGAAATGGTAGCTAAGTACGCCGTAAAACGTGCAGCCCTTAAAGAAGCCGGAGATTACGCAGGTTTGGATAAACTTCCGAAAAACTCTTCAGCTGTTCGTCTCAGGAATCGTTGCCAGCTTACTGGCCGTCCAAGAGGGTATCTCCGGTATTTCGGTGTATGCCGTTTGGTCTTCCGCGATATGGCGCTTGATGGCAAGATACCAGGTGTTCGTAAAGCAAGCTGGTAGTATTTTATCACTGGCATAGCCAGGGGTTTAAGAAACGTTTCAAAGTCAGTAGTATAGTTTCACTGCTGATACTCGTAACAAATTAATTTACTAAACAAAATTTAAAAATGGTAACAGATCCAATAGCAGACTTCCTGACCCGTATCCGTAATGCACAAATGGCCCGTCATCGTGTTGTTGAGATACCAGCTTCAAACGTTAAGAAGCGTATCACTGAGATACTTTATGATAAGGGTTATATCCTCAAGTACAAGTTTGAAGATGATAGCAAACAAGGTCTGATCAAGATCGCATTGAAATATGATCCGCAAACTAAAGAGCCTGCTATCAGGTCTTTGGAGCGCATAAGCCGCCCGGGTCTCCGCCAGTATGCAAAACCAGCTGATATCCGTCGTGTACAGAATGGTCTCGGTGTAGCTATCGTTTCTACTTCAAAAGGTGTAATGACCGACAAAGAAGCACGCACACAGAATGTAGGTGGTGAAGTAATGTGTAATATTTACTAATAATAATAGAGGAAGGCTGACAATATTAAGTTCTCTATACGGTGACTGAACACGGCCTTTTTATTCCTTAATTTTAATTTTAATTTTTTTTATGTCTCGTATAGGTAAGAAACCTGTTGAATTGATAAGCGGAGTAACGGCAACGATCTCTCCTGCTAATGAGTTTATCGTTAAAGGCCCTAAGGGCGAATTAAGGCAGTCTATTGACCGCGATATTACTGTTAAGATTGAAGGTAATCAGATATTGATCGAGCGTCCTACAGACCAGATCCGGCACCGCGCTTTACATGGTTTGTATCGCTCGCTTGTTGCTAATATGATAGTTGGTGTTAGCACTGGCTTCAAAAGGGAACTGGAACTGGTAGGTGTGGGTTATCGTGCTGCCGTTACCGGTCAGCAGATCGATCTTGCCCTTGGCTTTTCGCACAACATCATATTCGATCTTCCAAAAGAGATCAAAGCTTCTTCTATAGCTGAAAAAGGACAGAATCCAAGGATCATCCTGGAGTCTAATGACAAGCAATTGCTTGGCGCAGTAGCAGCAAAGCTTCGCAGCTTACGTAAGCCAGAACCATACAAAGGAAAAGGTGTTCGTTACTCTGATGAGATCGTTCGTCGTAAAGCTGGTAAGTCTGCTGGTAAATAATTAATAGTAACGTTAGTACATAAGAATAAGTAATAAATCACTCCGGCAGCCACCAAGTAGAGCTAAGAAGAAACAGTTAGAATGTCCTGTAATTTGACTTTTAGCTTTTGATTTTTGAATTTGAAAAGTGAGCCCGTAAAAACCAGGTAAAATGTCACAAGATCAAAAAGTAATCCGCCGTCAGAAGTTGCGTTGGCGCATACGCACTAAGCTTCATGGTACTGCCCAGAGGCCAAGGCTTTCCGTGTTCCGCAGCAACAAAGACATATATGCACAGCTTATCAACGACGACAATGGTACTACCATTGCCGCTTGCAGCTCACGCGAAAAGGATATTGCAGCAATAGCAGGAAACAAAGTTGAAAAATCGCTTAACGTAGGTAAAACAATAGCTCAGAAAGCGAAAGCGCTGGGTGTTGAATCCTGCATATTCGATCGCGGTGGTTACTTGTATCACGGCCGTGTTAAATCGGTGGCAGATGGTGCCCGCGAAGGTGGTTTGAAATTCTAATTAGATCAGTTAATTAACAAGATATATGTCTAAGACTCAATTCAGTCGTATTAAAGGGGGAGACCTGGAACTTCATGAGAAAGTTGTGGCGATCAACCGCGTGGTGAAAACCACAAAAGGTGGCCGTGCTTTTAGTTTCTCTGCACTTGTTGTGGTAGGTAACGGAGCTGGCGTTGTTGGCCATGGCCTTGGCAAAGCAAAGGAAGTTCAGGAAGCCATTACCAAAGGTATTGATGATGCTAAGAAAAACCTGATCAAAGTACCCGTAATGCATGGTACTATTCCTCACGAGCAGCTTGCTAAAGAGGGCGCAGCAAAGGTGATGATTCGCCCTGCAGCGCATGGTACTGGTGTTATTGCAGGAGGCAGCATGCGTGCTGTACTTGAAGCAGCCGGTATCACCGATATACTTTCTAAGTCTCTTGGTTCTGCTAACCCGCACAACGTGGTGAAAGCAACCTTCAGTGCTCTGGCACAGCTTCGCGAGCCTATCGCAGTAGCTAAGCAGCGCAACATCAGCCTGAAGAAAGTATTTAACGGGTAATATCCACTCCGGTTCTTCTGTTGAAGAGCAATGGATTTTGATTTTTGAATTTTTACTTTTGAATTTTATAACAATGTCTAAGCTAAAGATAACACAGGTAAAAAGCGGTATTGATCGCATGGAGCGCCAGAAGCGTACGCTTAAAGCGTTGGGCCTGCGCAAAATGCATGCTACTGTAGAAGTGGAAGGTACTCCGCAGATATTGGGTATGGTAAAAGCTGTTCATCACCTGGTAACTGTGGAAGCAGAAATAGGTGGTACTTATACAACACTTACACCTATCACACTGCAGGAAAGCCTTAACAAGGCAAACGCCAAATAATTTAGTAATTTTATTTTAACTGATTTGCGAGCGGTTATACATTCCGCGCAAGTTCAAAAATTGTAAGCAATGCAACTGCACAATCTGAAACCTGCTGAAGGTTCTACAAAAAAAGGAAAACGTATTGGTCGTGGTGAAGGTAGCGGCCATGGTGGCACAGCAACCAAAGGTACCAAAGGCCAGCAGGCTCGTACCGGTTACCAGTCTAAAAGAGGTCATGAAGGCGGCCAGATGCCAATCCAGCGTCGTATGCCAAAACGTGGATTCATCAATCCGTTCCGCGTTGAGTACAAAGTGTTCAACCTTGGTCAGCTTGATTTCCTGATCGAAAAATATAACTTACCGGAATTCACTCCGGACATTCTCTACATCAATGGTCTCATTAACCGTACTGATCTGGTGAAAATACTTGGTAACGGCGAGGTCAAAGCAAAAATACCTTTTAAGGTAAATGCAGCGAGCGCTAAAGCCAAAGAAGCCATTGCAGCCGCAGGAGCTACCATAGAGATTCTTTAGCACATGAGACGCATTTTTGGAAAAATGCGTCTTTTATCGTTTATTCGCATTTCATTTTTGATCAACAACAGTTCCCGTGAAGAAATTTATTGATAAGCTTAAAAATATCTGGAGCATTGAAGAACTGCGTAAGCGTATAGTGTACACTATTTTGCTTGTGCTTGTATACCGCTTAGGTTGCTATATAGCTCTGCCAGGTATTAACCCTACTCGCCTTAACGATAGTCAGGGCCCCGGCGGTATCCTCGGTATCCTCAACATGTTTGCAGGTGGTGCATTTAGCCGTGCGTCTATCTTTGCACTTGGTGTTATGCCCTATATCTCTGCATCTATCTTTATGCAGCTTGCCGGTATAGTTATACCGCAGGTTGCCAAACTTCAGAAAGAAGATAGCGGTCGCCGCAAGATCAATTCGTATACACGTTACCTTACTGTTATTGTTACTGCTTTCCAGGCAAGCGCTTATGTTGCTTACCTCCGCTCTCCCTCGTATGCTGCAGCATTGGCGCCAGACTATAGTCCTTTCATGTTCTGGTTGTCTACCATCGTTGTGCTTACCGCAGGTACACTCTTTGTAATGTGGATGGGTGAGAAGATCACTGATCGTGGCATTGGTAATGGTACTTCACTGATCATCATGGTAGGTATCCTCGCTCGTTTCCCGCACTCTGTTATCGAAGAGTTCAGCGCTAAAAACGTTGGCGGCGGCGGCGGTCTGCTTATATTCCTCATTGAAATTGCAATATTCATCGCGGTTATCATTGGTCTTATCCTCCTTACACAAGGTGTGCGTAAGATACCATTGAACTATGCCCGTCGCATCATTGGCAGCACCAATGCTGCTAAAGAAGCAACTGGCGGCTCTCGTGATTTCATTCCGTTGAAAGTTAACTCTGCGGGTGTTATGCCTATCATCTTTGCACAGGCACTGATGTTCATACCGACTATCTTTACAGGTTTTGCAACTAATGAAAAGGCAGCAGGTTTTGTACATGCCCTGTCTGATAACCGTTCTCTGTGGTACAACCTTGTTTATGCAGTAATGGTTATTGCCTTCACTTACTTCTACACAGCGCTTATCTTTAACCCAACAGAAATGGCCGATAACCTGAAGCGTAATAACAGCTTCATACCAGGCGTAAAACCGGGTGAGGATACCGCTAACTATATTGCTACTATCATGGACCGTATCACGCTGCCAGGCGCTTGTTTCTTAGCAGTTGCAGGTATACTTCCGGGCATTGCTACATTGCTTGGTGTTACCAGCGGTTTTGCATCATTCTTCGGTGGTACTTCAATGCTTATCGGTGTAGGTGTAATTCTTGATACGCTGCAGCAAGTGGAAAGTTACCTGCTCATGAACCATTACGATGGTCTTATGAAAACTGGTCGTATCACTGGCCGCACAGCCGCTGCGCCCACTACCAGGGCATCAGCATAAGTTGATTATTTTAAATTGGTCGATAGGTTAATAGTCCAGTTGTTGCACATCCCTGAAAATGATTTTTGGGTTTTGACTCTTGACTTTTGAATTTGAAAAATGGTTCACATACGTACAAAACAGGAAATTGAAATAATTCGAAGTAGTGCTCTAATGGTTTCTGCCACCTTAACCGAGGTGGCAAAATTTTTAAAGCCCGGTATCAAGACTATTTCTATAGATAAAATGGCCGAGCAGTTTATCCGCGACAATGGCGGCATACCCTCGTTCAAAAACTATCACGGTTTCCCTTACTCGCTTTGCATCTCTGTAAACGAGGTTGTTGTGCACGGTTTCCCCGGCGAATATGAGCTTAAAGACGGCGATATTATTTCTGTTGATTGTGGCTTTTACAAAAATGGTTATCACGGCGATTCGGCCTATACATTTGCTATTGGCGATGTAAAGCCGGAAGTACTGAAGCTGCTTAGAGTTACAAAGCAATCCGTTTATCTTGGTGTAGAGCAGGCCCGCGATCACAATCGCATAGGCGATATTTCTTACGCTGTAGAAAACTATACTAACCGCATACATGGCTACGGCGTTGTTCGTGAGCTGGTAGGTCACGGAGTTGGCAAAGAGCTGCACGAAGACCCACAGGTACCAAACAATGGTCGCCGTGGTGATGGCAAGAAGATAAAGGAAGGCCAGGTACTCGCTATAGAGCCCATGATCAATCTTGGCACCCGCGATGTAAAGACCCTCACAGATGGTTGGACGGTGGTTACTGCCGATGGTAAGCCCTCTGCTCACTTTGAGCATACCACAGCCGTGCGCAAAAACAAAGGTGAGCCACTTTCCTCATTCGCACCCATAGAAGCCGCAGAACAAGCTAATCCTGAGCTTAATAGCAGTCATTACTACGCAGAGGCAGCTGTGTAATGGTTCAGTTTTCCTTTCGACATTTCCTTTCGATTGATAACATTTCTTCTTCCTGCTTTAATATTAGTCGAGTCACGCCTTACGGTTTGACTCAATTGGTTTTATGCTAACGTAAGTTTATCCAGACGCCACTTTGGTCATTTCCTTTTGAACCATCGCGGTATTCATAACAAGTTCTTTCAGTGCAAATACTGGCACGATTTTTCCGCATTAGCTTTATTAATATTCACACTATGATACGGAAACTAAGTTCTGGCAAGTACCGCATTTATTCTCGCAAAGTAGACCCTAAAACACACCAAAGGAGAAATCTTGGCACATTCGATACTATGGATGAAGCAAAGAAGCATGAGCGCGAGATTCAGTATTTTAAACACCATTAAAGCGCTCTATGAAAATTTCAAAGAAATCAAAATCGGAGGAAAAGACTAAAAAGAAGCACAAAAAGGAATCTTTGTTGCGCTCTTGTATCATTGGTGCATCTACGCCGCCACTGGGCCATATACCCTATAGGCCAGGAGAAAAGGATTGGGTATTTGACTGATTGGCAGAACTTTAAACACCTCAGGCACGAAACATTGCTACTCATGTGCAATTATGTGCAAGAGCCTAAATCTGTAAATCTTGATCAAAGTTGCTACATCTATTATCTTTTACAGTCTTTATAAACTATTTTTGAGTTTATTCCGTAATACATATAAATGAGTTGGTTCGAAAATTGGTTTGGTTCTCCGTTTTATAAGATACTTTATGAAAACAGGGATGAGTTTGAGGCGCAGGAGTTTGTAGAAAAACTGTTACAGTATCTGCAGCCGCCGCCAGGCAGTGCTATGCTCGATATAGCCTGTGGCGAAGGACGCTATGCCCGGCAGCTTGCTGAGCACGGCTTCAACGTCACCGGTATAGATATCTCACACCCAAGCATAGAAAAAGCAAAGGCATTTGAAACCGATAACCTGCAGTTTTTTGTGCAGGATATGCGCCTGCCTTTTTATATCAACTACTTCGATTACGCTTTTAATTTCTTCACCAGCTTCGGCTATTTTGCCCACGATCGTGATCACGCCCTGGCTGCAAGATCATTTGCTGCAGCCCTGAAAAACGGCGGCATACTCGTAGTCGACTACCTTAATTCAGAATTGGTATTGGCCAACCTTGTACCGCAGGAAACGGTGCAGCGCGGAAGCTATACTTTTAATATCACCCGTAGGGTAGAGCGCAAGCACATCATAAAGGAGATAAACTTTGTAGACGCGGACAAAAAGCCAAGGCAATATACCGAGCGTGTGGCCGCCTTTACCCAGTCTGACTTCGTGAAAATTTTCAAGCCCGCAGATATGCACCTGGTCAGCACCTTCGGCGACTACCAGCTCGGTGCTTATCAGCCGGGTACGTCACCTCGACTCATCATGGTCTTTAAAAAGAAGTATGCTTAAGTCCATTCGCGATCTGGTAGTATATTATGACCATGTTGCCTGGTATTACCTCAATACACAGTGGCATAATTCCGTTCTTGATCATATAGAGCCTTTTCTCAGAAATCAATGGTTTTGGGCTCCGCTATACTTGTTTCTGTTAGTGTTCATGACGGCTAATTTCGGGAAGAAAGGATGGATCTGGTGTGTTGTATATCTTATCTCCTTTATTCTTGCCGATCAGCTGAGTGCCACTGTAATGAAGCCTTATTTTCACCGCGTTCGTCCATGTAACAATCCCTACCTCGCTAACATTATTCATATCATTGTTCCATGTGGGGGAGGGTATAGTTTTCCCTCATCGCATGCGGCCAATCACTTTTCTATGGGCATATTTACTGCGGCTACCCTGGGCCGTCTTTTTAAGTGGGTGTGGCCGGTCGCCATTATATGGGCTGCACTTGTAGCGTTAGCTCAGGTATATGTGGGTGTGCATTATCCGTTAGATGTTACCTGCGGTGGCATCATCGGTGCAATGATCGGATTATTCACTGGCAGTATGTACAACAGGTATTTCGCGCTGGATAAGACTGTGAAATAATACCTCTACTGGCCGTTGTCCTTAAGGAATTTTGCCAGTTCCTCTTCATAGTTTTTGTAACTGAGTTTAGTATCCAGTGTGCCAAAATTTTCTTTGTCTACGGTGCTTGCGTAGGCCCACGTGGCGAAATCTACTTTACTGCTCTCAAAGTTGAACCAGTCCATCATCATCCCCACCTGCGAGGTGATTATCTGCTCGTTTTTCAGGCCATCTTTCAGCACATTCATCTTTTCGGTGTCCGTCTTTTTAGCGGCAACCTTTGTCTTCAGCTCGCTGGTCTTTGCCTCAGTCAGTGTGCCCATACTTTCGGCGGGTGCCGGCGATGCTACCGGGGAAGATGGCTCTATGTATTTGTTGTCATTACCCGGGTCATTATTGTTATTATTTACCTGCGTAGAGGGTGAGCCCTGGTATTGATTTTCATTGTCCATGCGTGGTATTGCAGGGTTGATCTGGCTGTAGCTGTTTATGTCCTGCTCCTGTATATCTGTAGCCCTGCTCATGGCCTCGTAGGTAAATACCGATATATACCCCCTGTGCGTAGCTACCCTGCCCGAATAGATGGCTACCTGGCGCATCTTTCCGCGCCGGTTAGGTTCCAGGGTATAGATCTTGAAGTTATGAAGGCCTGCAGGTAGCTCTCCTACCGTTACTGATGTACCTGTTTTATTAAAGTATCGGCCATCTACTTCTACATTCAGCCGGCTGTTATCAGCCAGGCGCACTTTGAGCATAGATTGTGCAGAGCCGGTTGTTATGCCGTTAATCAGTAACGCGAAAATGAATGGTAACCTGTTCATAAGATGCAATATTCGTTATTTAGACTTCAAATCTTGTGCCTTGTTTAATGCTCATATTGTTATGTATGAATTTTAACACGGAAGTAACAGCGCACATAGTATTCCGGCAGACACCCCGGCATTCAGAGATTCGGCGCCGCCTTTTCTGGGTATAGTTACTTGTCGGGTAGCCATGGCAGCTACTTTGGCCGATATTCCTTTCGATTCGTTTCCTATTATCAGCACGCCTGCGTCCAGGCGCTCCTGTTCATACACATTGCTGCCGCCAAGTGTTGCCGCTATTTTCGGCAAGGGATTTGCTGATAGGAAATCAATAAGGTTAGCCTCGTATATGCCAACTCTCAAATGTCCACCCATAGCGCTTTGTACCACCTTTGGGTTGTATACATCTACGCAGCCCGGTGAGCAAATAATGTTTGGAATGCCAAACCAGTCGGCAATACGTATGATGGTGCCCATATTACCCGGGTCTTGCAGCTCATCTAGTGCTATGTACCATTTATTTACATGGGGTATTGCCTCCTGCTCAGCAGCACGCACTACCAGCAACACATGGTTAGGTGTGTGCAGTGTAGACACCGCCGCCAGCTCTGATTTTTTTACCACTACCACCTCGGCTTCAGGATGCCTGCCTATTATATCGCTGTGTGCTTCTGCCCAGCTTCCTGTTGCTACAATGGTCTGCACGGCACTGCCGGAAGCCAGCCACTCTAGCGCTATCTTTTCACCCTCCGCTATAAATACATTATATTCATTGCGGAATTTCTGCTGTGTTAACGACCGAATGTATTTATTTTGCGCTTTTGAGAGCATACACTGCAAAACTATAATAATTGTAGTTACCTAATGGGCAAAAGACTATTCGATACCAGGAAAAGCGTTTTTTACATACTGCTGGTGATAGGTTTGTCTATAATTACCAGCTGCAACACCACTAAGCATCTTGGGGAGAAGGATTACCTGGTTCGCAAAAACAGCATCACGCTGAAATCTGAAAAGAAGATCGCGAATAAAGGTGAGCTTAAGGACAACCTCGGCCGCTTTATGATACAGAAGCCCAATAATACTGTATTCGGTATTCCGTTGAAGCTGCTGCTTTATAATCGTCACTACTACCGCTTGCACGAAAAGCCGGACAGCCTGCTGCCAAAGTCAGTGGAGCGGCCGGTTATCTTCGATTCGTCATTGATGGTAAAATCGGCGGAGAGCATAAAGAACTACCTGAACATACAAGGGTATTTTTACGCTACGGTAAAAGACACCGTTAGGTTCTCGAAGAAAAAAGCGTACCCTACTTACAATGTAAGTACAGGCATCAATTATGCCATCAACAATGTGAACTACAACGTGGATGACAGTGTCATATCCGGCATCGTTCAGTCCGTAGCAGGCGAATCCGGGCTAAAAAAGGGCAAAGATTTTTCTTACCTGATGCTCGATGACGAACGTAGCCGTATTACAGCCGTCGTGCGAAACAATGGTTTCTATTATTTTTCTACCGAAAATGTCAGCTTCCTGCATGGCATGGATACCATAGATAAGTCGGTGTTCAAAAATGTGGAAAGTCCGTTTCAGAATGCAGTTAACTTTGTTTCGCCGGTAAAGTCCGGTGGGGCACATACTATAGATCTGGAGGCTAAAGTGCGCCTTTCCGACGAGCCGAAAGCTTATACAAGATATACAATTGCGAGCGTCACCGTATACCCCGATTACTCCAGTGCAAAAGATCTGAAGGATTCCACACTGGAGGAGAACATGGTGGATAGTATACTCTTTCGCTATCACTCTAAGTACCTCCATTCAAAGATTCTGGCCCAACATATTTACCTGTTCCCCGGCCAGTACTTTTCGCAGGCAGATCTGGATAAGACTACCAAAAAGCTTAATGATCTCGGTATTTTTCAATACATAAATACAGTGTTCAGGGAGCGTAAGGATAACAAGACTGTGCTGGATTGTTACATACTGCTAAGCAAGGTGAAGAAGTTTGATTTCACGGTGAACCCCGTGGTATCCAGCGGATCTACCTATTCTTTGGGTAGCTCAATAGGTGTTAATCTAAGGAACCGGAACTTTGCCAAGGGTGCCAACCTGCTGACTTTTGGGGTAAACGGGGGAATAGAGCTTGCCTACAATGCCGGTAACGATTTCATCCATAATTTTAACCTGCTCACAAAGTATTACGGTGTAAACGCAAGCATAGACTTCCCCAAGTTCATAGCGCCTGTGCCCAATAGTTTGTTTGATAACGGCAATCTACCGCACACCATCCTGGGCGGTGGCGAAAACGTTATAGATCGTGTTAACTATTTTACTTTGCAAAATACCAGTGCCAATTTTTCTTACAACTGGCATGAGACACAATCTAAAATATGGAGCCTGTCTCCGGCATTCGTCAATGTCATCAACGTTATTAAGTCCGACTCTTTTGACAGGGTGCTGAAGGGTAATGAATATCTCCGGAATAGCTATAGCTCTAACTTCATTGAGGGCGAAAACATCTCTTTTACATTCGACAATATCATTAAAAAGGCAGGGCTGAATTATACCTATTTGAAGCTGTCTTTAGAAGAGGCAGGTGAACTACTAAGGGCCTTTAATGAAACGGGCGCTGCGCTCAATGATGCTTACCAGACAGGGAAGTACGCACAGTATGCCAAGTTCGATTTTGATGCACGCCACTACTTTACACTGCCACATTCGGTTTTTGCATTTCGTTTTTCGGGTGGGGTAGGCATACCCTATGGCCAGTCATCTACATTGCCTTATATCAAGCAGTATTTTGCGGGTGGTCCCTATAGCCTTCGCGGCTGGCGCATCCGCACCCTTGGGCCCGGCAGCTATCTCAATGATACGATTAAGAGCCAGATTGACCGCACCGGGGATATTAAGCTGGAGCTGAACGGAGAGTACCGTTTCCCCATTGCGCCTTTGTTCGCCGGAGCCATAAAAATGAACGGTGCCATATTTGCCGATGCAGGCAATATCTGGTTAACCAACAAAGACTCCACCTATGTGGGTGGTGAATTCGAGTTCAAAACCCTGGGACAGGACATAGCTGCCGATATAGGCGCAGGTGCGCGTTTCGATATAGCTTCTTTCCTCACCCTGCGGCTCGATTTTGCCATGCCCGTAAAAAAGCCCTACGTATTCTCCAACAACGGCTGGGTTTTTAACCAGATCGATTTCTCAAATTCTACCTGGCGCGCCAACAATATTATCATCAACATCTCCATTGGCTACCCATTCTAGCTTAGGTTTCAGTACGAGTGGTTAATCGCATTTAGGTTGTAGTAACGCCACTTAAATGAGTACAAGGCAAGTACCCGTTGGGGGTTTTACCCTTTTTGCTATCTTTGACATCTATGCGTAATATAAAGATCATAGAAGTCAGGTCTGAAATTGGTGCAGGTACCCGTGGTGCCAGCCTTGGAATCGATGCGATTAAGATTGCAGCTCTTGACTTTATGAGCAACCTTTTCGTGAATTTTCCATCTGAGGTAATTGAGAATGAGAACCGTCTCCTTTATGAGCCCGTTGCATCGCCCTATGCTAAGCGTATCCAGGGTATCTATACCATGTACGACCGCGTGTCTAAGGCCGTTTGCGAAACAGTAAAATCGGGCCTTTTCCCGTTAGTGCTCGCCGGCGATCATAGCACCGCAGGTGCCACCATAGCCGGCCTTAAAATGGCCCGCCCAAAGCGTCGCCTTGGCGTAGTGTGGATAGATGCGCACGCAGATATGCACTCACCATTTACCACACCATCCGGCAACATGCACGGCATGCCACTATGTATTTCCTTGGCCGATGATAATGTAGAAAACCAGGTGCACAATCCGGATGCGCAGACACTGGAGCAGTGGAAAAAATTAAAGCAGCTTGGCAAAATAGAACCTAAAATAACACCCGAAGATATAGTGTTCATCGCCCTCCGCGATTTTGAAAAAGAAGAAGAAGCAATCATAAAGAAAGGCAACATTAAAGTAATTCCTGTTGCCGAGATAAGAAGAAAGGGCGTGGAAAACGTGGTAAGGCAAACGTTCCAGCACCTTTCAAACTGCGACGATATTTATGTGTCGTTCGATGTGGATAGCCTTGACAGCTCCATATCCCGTGGCACAGGTACTCCGGTTAGTAATGGTCTTAAGGAGCGCGAGGCAGAAGATCTCATCGCCTCATTCATGCAGCACCATAAAATATGCTGCTTCGAGATAGCAGAAGTAAACCCCACGCTCGACAAAGAGAATATGATGGCGGAAATTGCCTTCAACATTCTGCAGCGTAGTGTGAACCTCTTGCTGCTGAACTAGCCTCATTTATTTTACAAAGTAGAACTTCATATTTCTGCCCTTTATCGCCTTTGCATCAGGCAGCGATTCTGTGGCATTAATATACTTGGCCACCATTATGTGGTCGAAATAAACCGTATCGCCCGGCTTGGTACGCTCGTAAATGCTCTTGGATATGTCGTTGGCATCAGGGTCGCCATCTAGGTAGTTGGAAATTGCAGTTTTCCTTGTCTTCGAAATATTTGTCGATACCGTATCTCCTTTGCAATACTCTGATGTATAGTCCATCAGTGTCATCAGGTTGCCCACAGAGTCTTCATAAAGGTTGCGTTCGTTGTACCCAAAGTCAAACCCAACTACACGGTACTTGTTACCCAGTGAATCATGGCAGGTAAGCCCTTGTTTGAGTAGCGAATTGAAGGTGGTATTCTTGATCGGGCCTCCTTTGTAGTCAGAACGGCCAAGGTATACAGGCGGCATAAAAACATGCTTATCTTCCTTTGCTGTTTTTTCCTGTGCTGTTGCCGTTGTGCCTGCCAGTACCACCAGCACGCACAAAAGAATGTTCACAATTCGATCTGTCATTAGTCAAAAATAATTATTTCCTGCAACTTAATATATTTATCGTAAAATCATTCAGTAAGAAACATAGGTGCAATAACTTTAGCACTACATCAACAAATTCAAAACTCGCGTCTTTTACTCCGCACATTACTTTTTGGGTCCTATCCGTCTTCTTACCCGAAATAGAATAATCCGGTAATGCTCAGCAACAGATGTTTTCGTAAAAATATAATGAAACAATAACTTGAAGTTCAAAATAGTGTTACATTGTATGAAACTTTCAAACCAAAATTTACGGCAATGAGAAAAAAACTCTACTTCGCAATGGGCTGCTTGCTTATGATGCAGGCCTCCAAATCGCTCGCGCAGTGCTCTGGCGGCAGATTTGTAAATCAGATATTTACGTCTGGCGTTACTACAGTAACCTATTCAGATACGTTCGGCCTCACTATGGATATTTACCAGCCCGATGGCGACGTTATGACCAATCGCCCGCTCGTTATCCTGGCTCATGGTGGAAGCTTCATAGGTGGTGACAAGACTGCTGATAAAACCGTTGACTCTTTATGTACGCGTCTTGCAAGGAAAGGCTATGTAACCGCTTCGATAAACTATCGGTTAAGCAACCTGTTTAGTATGCTTTCTGCTGATTCTACACTTCCCATTGACGAAGTGATAAAGGCGGTGAGCGATGGTAAGGCTGCTATTCGTTACTTCAGGAAGGATGCTAGTACTACAAACACTTACCGAATCGACACCAATAATATTTTTGTGGGTGGCAACTCTGCTGGTGCCGTACTTTACATGCATGTAGCATATCTAGATAGCCTGGGAGAATGCCCTTCGTACATACAGAGTTCAATGATTGCCAATGGCGGGTTTGATGGTAATAGCGGTAATGCTGGCTATTCCACAAGGGTTACAGGCGTTATTGACCTCGCGGGAGGACTGAATAAAGTCGCATTCGCTAGCGCAGGCAATCCACCGTCTGTTAATGTACAAGGCGACCTTGATAATGTGGTTCCCTATACTTGCGGTTATCCTAATCTTGGCTCATCAACGGCGCCATTGAACGTTCACGTGCAACTGTGTGGTCTGGGCTCTCTGGAGGCTCAGTTTACCTCAGAAGGCATATACCACATGAGCAAGGTTTACCCTGGTGCAGGCCATGTGCCATGGGATTCTGAGCCTGCAAAATTTAAGACTGTCGATTCTCTGGTTACAGTATTCCTGTATAACTATGTATGCCCTGGCTCCGTATTATCTTCAAATGAAGTGCATGCCAACATAGACCTAGTGCTGTCCCCTAATCCGGCAACTGAGTATTTGAATCTTAACTCTTCACTCCCTGTTAGCGACGTAGTAGTATACGATGAAACTGGCCGTGTAGCAACGCAGGTATCTAATATCAACAACACTAAGTACGAGATCAATACGTCACGCTTGGCAAAAGGTCTTTACTTCGTAAAAGTGAAGTTCACCGATGTTGCTAATACGCCTGTTGTAAAGCGTATAGTTGTAGAGTAATCTAAAACGAATTAACTGAACAAATCCAATGGCTAAGGTGTTTCCTTAGCCATTGGATTTTTATAATCAGGGAAGCCTTTGCTGGATTACAGAGAGTCCAATATTAAATTTCACAAACAGTTCAAAAATGATTTTTTCATAGTGAGCCCCGTCGAACTATGACACGATGAGTTTTATGCTGAAGTTATGTCGAAATTGAAATTATTTTTAGCCTCGGACTAAGTTTCAGCACTATTTTTGCTCCCAATTCAATCAAACGTCTTTTATGAATAGCTTTTCAGAATCGCAAAAATTCCGGCAGTGGTGGTTATGGGCAATAGTTATTGGAAGCGTGGCTATTCCTTTCATTGATATTGTAAGTGATATTTCAAAAAGCAATAAGCCTGCGCCCATCGCTCTTATTCCTGGCATCACTATCACATATTTGCTTGTACTCGCTCTTTTCGCGTTCATGGAGTTGCGTACAACCATAGATGCCAATGGCGTGTCTTTTCAGTTCTTGCCTTTTCATCTTAAACCGAAGGTGAAAAGCTGGGACGAGATACAAAGTGCATACGTTAGAAAATATAGCCCCCTCGGCGAATTCGGCGGCTGGGGCATTCGCATAACCTTTGGCAAAGGAACCGCATACAATGTTAGCGGCAATATGGGCTTGCAGCTGGTGTTGAAAAATGGCAAGAAACTGCTTGTAGGCACCCGGCACCCAGATGAGATCAGGGAGGTACTGAAACATCTTAACAAAGGCGCCGATCCTATCTCATAATATAATCGCCATAGAGGCAACCTCATGGACTTCTAACGCGTCTTAAAGCAAGCTGATGATAAATGAGGTGCAGTTGAGCCTATGATGGCGCCTTAAGGCTGCCGTAGATGCGAATTCTTTGGTACGTTTAATAGACGGAGTTGAAACGATTGATTAGTCCAATAATAGCAAGAATAGGCAGAATGTTAGCTCCATGTAGATGATAGATGCTGTGCGATAACAGCCTAGAGCTATGTTTTGGCCGGCGGAGCCTTTTGCCAAAACTCGCCTTTTTCTTTGTTACTTTCTTTTTGGCGAAGCAAAAAGAAAGCAAGGGAATAAGAGCAGGAAATACGAGCGCGATCAGTTACTTTGAATGTTTGGAATATTCTCCGGCGCCTTTACCCGCCGCTGCGGTCGCGCCAGTGTCCGCCACCTGGCATTCCTCCCGGCATATCCGGCCGCCCTTTATCATCTTCTTTGCTCTCTTCAACCGGCGCCATGCCTTTAAAGTGCCTGAGCGTATATGTCAGCTGGAACATAAAATACTGCCGCAATACAGTTGTGATATCATTCTCTACATAATTGGCGGCCACTGTACGGGTAATACTCTTGTTCTGGTTAAGCAGGTCAAACGCACTCAATCGTGCCTCCAGTGAGCGGTCCTTGAAGAATTTATAACCCACATATGCATTCCACATCACGAAGTCAATATTACCCGCCGACGAGCTCAGGGTGCTGTAGTAAGAGTGTGTAATATTGGTATTGAACACAAACCCCTTCAGGAAGATCCAGTTCACCTTAAAGGATGCCACGTGATTATAATAGTTGTTATTTGCCGACCCCTGCAGCGAGTTTTTTACAAAGTTATAAGTACCCGTATACGATATTGTAAAGTCCAGTTTCTGGCTTATGTTGCTGCTGATCACTATGCCTGCCGATGGAACAAGGTTGTTTGAATATTCCTCGCTCCTGTTTATAAGTCCGGGCGTATGGGTGTAGTTGATGCCACCGGTCAGGTTCAGATTGCTTTTAATAAAGTCTACCGGGAGGCCGTAGGTGGCAAATACCCTGCTGCTTGCATAGTAGTTCAGGTTCACAGGCGCTTTCAGCTGTGCGCCACGCCTCAGCACTATCCCGTCAGCAATGGTAGAGTCAGCCCTTAGGGGTGTATATGTAGCTGTGCCTATATAATTGTTGATATAGTTCGCAAAGGCGTAAAGGAAAAAGTTGTGTTGCGACTTACCCTTGGTGCTTCCATAGCGCACGAAGAACGTTTGCTCATAATCCTGTTTCAGGTTGGCATTGCCCGTCGTAAGCAGTAGTGGATTACTCACATTTATCACATTCTGTAATTGCGTTATGCCCGGTGGCGATGTTGAGGTGCGGTAAGAGATGCGTATATTTTTCCCGTTTTTGAATTTGTAGTTGAAGAAAGCGTTCGGTAAAATACTGGTAAATGTCCTGCTTATATTCAAAGCTACAGGGAATGTCTGAGAACCGTCTAGCATCGCATACTGACCGTTAGCGCCTATCATAAAGCTCATCTTTTTATCGCTGATGCGGTAGCTAAGTCCTCCCTTTTGCGTAGTGTACGTATTGAGGTATTTGTTGGAAAGTGAAGTATCGAAATTGAGCACATCCGATGTGTGATTCAGCGTATCTGTCTCCTTATCTGATTTGCTGCTGGTCAGCGAAGGATTATAATTGAACATTAGTTGTCCTTTCTCTCCTAGCGGTTCTGTATAAGTCAGGGTAGATGATAGGCTGTTGCTGTTATTATACAGGTTGTAATGCTGGTCCAGCAGGGTAGGATAGGCTGGGTAATTGTAAAAGGAATCAACGCTCTCCGTAAGTGTATTATATACGCCGTCCCCCGTTTTCTCGTTCAGCGATGTGCCTATGTTTATGGAAAAGGTTCGCCCCTTCTTTTTCATTTTATGGCGAAACAAAATGTTGTTTGAGAATGTATATCCTGCAGCATTCGGTGCGCTGTTGTTCGCCGCATTGCTCAGCAGCAGGTTGCGCAGTGAGTAGCTGCTGTCTGTCTGGCCCGCGGCAGAGTAGTTCGTTTGCAGGTTCAGGTTTGGTGTTATGATCAGCGCATTCGATGAGTCTATCGTATATTCAAACCTCAGGTTGGCCCGGTGATTAAAGTTCTTTGCTCGGCTGGCATTACGCTCTCCATACCGTCCTATCAGGTTGCTGTCTGTTTGTCCCGTCGGAAAAGTATAGTCCCGTGTTATGAATGTATTGTTGGTGTTATCTGAGTAGTTGAAAAAATAGCTGGCCGTCACCTTTATTTTTTTACCCCATTGGTCGCTATAGTTTATCCCGGCAGAGTGTGTAGTGGTAATGCCACCTTGTTGCCCGGTCAGAAAGCTGTTACCACCACCGCCTCCTCCGCCACCACCCATGCCGCCAAACCCACCGCCGCCACCACCTGAACTGGATACGCCAACAAGATCCTGTGAGCTGAAATTTTGCTGGTTTACATTGTTAGATAGTTCGATTATAGAGATCCGCCGGTCGCCTTGGAAGGAGTTAAAGCTTTCACCTGCCATATAAGTGCCCTCTGTGCCATAGCCGCCATATATCTTTCCGAACTCGCCCTGCCTTTTATCTCGCTTGGTCACAAAGTTCATGGTCTTGGTAGAGTTGCCGTCATCAAAGCCCGTAAAGAGCGACTGGTCACTGAGCTGGTCAAATATTTCCACTTTGTCCACTATTTCAGCAGGCATATTCTTTACAGATAGGGTAGGGTCCGTACCGAAAAAGGGTTTGCCATCCACATATACCTGCTTCACCGCTTCACCGTTCACTTTCACGCCAGAGTTGTCCGATGTTACCCCCGGCATTTTATTAATAAGGTCCTCCGCAGTAGCATCAGGGTTCACTTTAAATGCGTCCGCACGAAAAGCTGTAGTGTCTCCGTTCTGCTCAGCCCTTATTTGTTTGCCTGATACGGTCACTCCCTTAAGCTCGTTAGACAAAGATTTCATGGCAAGTACGCCCACTGAAAAATCCTTGTCGGTTATCGTCAGCATTTTATTCTGTGGCCGGTATCCCAGGTACTCCAGGCGCAGCAGGTACTGTCCGGGGCTTACTCCTTCTATTTTAAACTGGCCATTTACATCAGTTATTGCACCCAGGCCGGTAGATATGCTTGTATCGCCGCCATTCTTCAAAATTGCAGTTACGCCTATAAGTGCAGAGGTATCCTTAAAGTCTGCTATGCGCCCGGATATGGAATAGGTTTGTGAGTAGGAGGTAATGGAAAGCATTAAAGCAAATAATGCAATTAGCAGTGCGCGCATCTTGGTGATTTGTTGTAGGAAATTTTGACAGAAATCTAAGAGGAAGGTTTAACCGCAGGCACTCCCGAAAAATCGCTTTAATATTAAAAGAACTCGTGATCTGGGGAATTTAGTCATCATTTTTTAAACTATTCCTGCGGGACTTTTCAGGAAACAATTTGCTATGCCATTGTTCTATGCATATCTTAAACCATTCCGTGTACACTTCCGGGTGATTTTCAATGTCTGTCTTTAGCTGGTTAGTCTCCATATACTTCCAGTCGGCTACTTCCGTAGGGTCCGGCACTGGGGGCGTATCACTCATGCCAATAAACACATGGTCGTATTCATACTCTATCATATCATTATCCAGTTCCGCCCTGTACACAAAGCTGTAGGCTTCGGTAAGCGCGCACCGTAGACCCATCTCTTCATATAGCCGCCTCGTTGCCGCATTCTCGTTGCTCTCGCCTGGCCGGGGATGGCTGCAGCTCGCATTCGTCCACAACTTGCCGGAGTGGTATTTGGTATGGCTGCGTTGCTGCAGCAGCATCTCAGCCCTCGAGTTGAAAATAAATATCGACACAGCGCGATGCAGTTTCCCTTCCAGGTGTGCCTGGTTTTTCTCCATCACCCCTATCTCGTTATCCTTTTCGTCTACGAGTATTACATTTTCTATTCTAGCCATCTAAGAGTTGTATTTAAAAATAGTGCCATGCAAAGGCTGTTGGTCTACGCAAATATAACGCTCTTATCATCACCCCATCAGGCAATAGCCTCCCGGCTATACTTTCTCCGGTACTCCAGTGGCGAAAGCCCTGTTATCTTTTTGAACGTTGTACGGAATGCTTTACTATCTGAATAGCCCACTGCATACATCACTTCATTTATATTTTCCCGGCCTGCTTCCCGGCTCTTTTTTGCAGCTTCTATTTTTACCCGTTGCAGGTACTCCACTGGTGTGTTTGCCGTAGCTTTCTTAAACCGCCGCTCAAAATTGCGACGGCTGATCAGGAAAAGCCCCGCTAGCTGGTCCACAGATATCTTCTCTTTTACATTGTTTTCAATATATTCCTGAGCCTGTTTTATCGGGTCATCTTCGTGCGCTTTCTGGCCCATAAATATCGAGAAGGGCGATTGGCTTTTGCGCTCTATATCCACCTCCAGCACTTTAGATACAAATACCGCTACATCCCTGCCCGCATACTTCTCAATCAGGTGCAGCACCAGGTTCACAAATGAGTAGGCGCCACCGCTGGAGTATATCCCGTTATCGTCAGTGATTATCTTTTCCGGTAGTAGCCTTACATCAGGGAACATCTGCCGGAAATTGTCTGCCGCCAGCCAATGCGTGGCGCAAGTCTTGCCCTTCAGCAAGCCTGTAGATGCCAGCAGAAAGGCGCCTACACAAAGGCTGGCTACCTCGCTGCCTCGTTTATATTGTTCGGCTATCCACGGAACGAAATCCTTATTCAGCGGCAGCGATCGGGGCTCCAGCGCCGGTATTATGATCAGGTCTGTTTTCTTCACATCCTTCATCATCATATCCGGGTGCACCGAGAAAAGGCCGCCATATAGTTTTGTTTCATTGCTCAGCCCCACCAGGTGTATGTCAAATAGCTTGGCCCTGCCTGTTTTTTGCAGGTAATCGTTGGCCGCATTCAGCGCCTTGTACGGGCCAATTATGCTGCTGAGCACAGAGTCGCCTTGCGGCACTACAATAGAAACATGTTTCATTTCTTGGCGTTTTACTTTGCAAATCTAATTATATTATTTGTCGCGATCGCCCCCTGAGATTGGCGTATTTACACACTGCTGTTGTCACATAATGATACTACGTTTGCATTGTAATTATTCTTAACCATAAAAAACAAACATCATGGACAGCAATGTAAATGCACTCAACTGGTTCGAAATATCCGTAAGCGATATAGCCAGGGCAAAGAAATTTTATGAAACTATTTTCGACATGCAAATGGAACAGGTAGAAATGATGGGCATGATGATGGCCATGTTTACCCCCTCTGATAATTTGAACGGCAAGGTGTCCGGCGCGCTGGTAGAAAGCCAGATGCACAAGCCTAGCGCCGACGGAGCTAAGATATACTTGAACGGCAACCCGGACCTTGGTGTTGCCCTTGGCAAGGTAGAAGCTGCAGGTGGCAAGGTAACCATGCCTAAGACCCGTATCAATGATGACATAGGCTATATGGCCTTCTTCATAGATACCGAAGGCAACGCAGTGGCACTGCACTCAGGCCCGGGTGCTAAGTAATAATGGACCACTATCAAAAAATGCTGAATTGTAGCAAACGAGTTTCCTGATTGCGTGGAATTCCCTCTTTAACGCAGTCCCGATGGTTATCGGGATGCGTTGACGAAGGTTCCTTGGGGCAATCTCTTAGTTAAGCTAAAAAATCCGAAGGAATGGTATTATTATAGGAAACAGTATTGCCTAACGCGTTTAAACGCCGAAGGAGTGGCATATTTCCCGGCAGCACAAATCCTTAGCTAAATGAAATTCAACCCCTGCTCCATAAAATTGAACATTCAGTCATTGAGCAATGCTGAAAACGTCTTCTCCACCTTTTTAAATTGACCTACAATGGCAATAGCTACAGCCGCGCTAAAAGCGCAAATAGACCTCCAGACACGCCTGTTCAATAATGTTGCTGAAGGCATATCAGACACAGAGTCAGGACAGCGCAACTCTGAGCAGATAAATAATATGAAATGGGTCGCCGGCCACATACTTCATACGCGTCTCGGCAGTATGAGTAAACTGGCGGGGCTACAGCCTGACGACACCTACGAAGCAAAATTCGGACGAGGTAATTCATTCGACCCTGCAGCTACTTATCCTCCTATTGAGGAGATAAGGGATAGATGGCAGGCCACAGCCGCAGCCATCAGTGAAGGTATAGGTAAGATGCCTGAAGATATGGCCGCCTCTAAGTCTCCTGCGCAGGTACCAATTGCTGACGACACCATTCGTGGTCTCGCATCTTTCCTGGTTTCGCACGAGGCCTACCACATAGGTCAGCTAGGTATCCTCCGCAAAATGGTAGGCAAAGATGCCATGTCTTTTAAGTAGCTCAGATAAATTCTTGGGTATGTGCGTGGTAATGAGTACCAGCCCGTTACACCTCCCCTCCTGTTTTTAGGAGGGGATGGTCGGCGCTAGCGCCGACCTGGGGTGGTTAGCTCGCACCTTGAAACCGATTGATGGATTTAAAAGGTATTCTTAGGCCAAAATAAAAATGTCATGGTGAGCGTACTCGAACCATGACATTTTTATTTTTATTTCTTTCTGTTCCTACTTCTTTCCGTAGAGCTTGCTGCTAATAAGCCCCCACTTATGAAACCGGTGCGTAAGCGACACGCGCAGCACACCGCGGCCATACTTCATACTCCGCTTAAAGTTGATGCTCGATGCCTCAGGGAAATACTTGGTTGGGCAGGTCACCTCAGCTATCTCAAAGCCATTCATAAATATCTGCGAGATCATTTCATTGTCAAACACAAAGTCATCACTGTTCGCGCTGAAATCTATAGAGCGTATTACATCTGCACTAAATGCGCGGTACCCTGTATGGTACTCGCTCAGCTTCTGGCGCAGCATTATGTTTTCAAACAAGGTAAGGAAGCGGTTGAATATGTACTTATACATAGGCATGCCTCCTTTCAGGGCGCCACGTCCCAGTATGCGCGATGCCAGTACTACCGGGTACACATCATAAGCTATCACGCCCGACATAGCATGTATAAGCGTTGGCGTATATTGGTAATCAGGGTGCAGCATTATCACTATGTCAGCCCCCAGTTCCAGTGCTTTTTTATAGCAGCTTTTCTGGTTACCGCCATAGCCCTTGTTTACCTCGTGCTTTATAATGTGCTGTATTCCCAGCTTCCGGCCTTCGCCCACCGTGTCGTCACGGCTGTTGTCATCCACCAGCACCACGTCGTCCACTATATCAAAGGGGATTTCCTTGTAGGTCCGCTCCAGCGTCAGTGCCGCATTATAGGCAGGCAATACAATAACTATTTTCTTACCGTTCAGCATAATAAGCCGCAAAAATAATATTAATCCCGAAAAAACCGGCTTTGCGGGCGTTGCATTTCCGTAAACAGGCAAAATATTATAACACATACTACAACAAATAGATACATTACCCCGAAGTAGAGGCGTAAGCAGGCTAAAATTGTATCTTGTAGTAAGTAACAATACATCTTTTTTTTACCAATACCTGTTATATGACCACATCCAGGATTATTACCGCCTGCTTTATGCTCTCGCTGGTTATCGGTTCGGTGCAGAACAAAAACTAGCCGGCAAGAAACCCACAATAGCCCCATAAACAAATCGTCTTTGCAAGTGTCTGCCTGCTTCGTAAATTTGTGACAGATTTGAAGCTCGAGATCCTAGTCGAAAATTAAATTGTTTCTGTAGACCAAAAACGGCTTGGGGCAGAACGGGTAAATTAGGGCAATTAAATGGGGCATAAAGATCTTTAGGATTAACGCAACAGGTGTAAGTGCTTGTTCCGGAATGCAACGATAATTAGGATACACAGAAATGCCCCAGGTGGGTAAAAAACGGGACATCAGTTTATATATATATACGCCTGAAAATCATTACTTCCCAGTTTTAAAATGCCCCATATAGGCAATATTTCTATTTTTTAAGAAGTCGGGCATTTCTAAGTTGAGCTAACGACTTACGGACTTGACAGGATAATTGATTTGAATATTCACTTTGCGGCCTCCCGCAAAAAACCGCAACTTCCCGCAAAACAGACATTGATAACCAGCACTTTGCGCAGAAAGTAGATTTTTAAGGTCACCCGCAATCTGCCCGTATGTCACTTCCTCAAAATCCTGATTAAATTTGCTCTGCTTATGAATGACCGGTTACAGTTTAAGAGATCCACAATAGCCCTGTTCATAGGTCTTTTTTCCATTGCCCTTTTCCTGGAAAGCTCAATACCATATTTATATGCGGAGCGCAAGAATCTGGATAAGAACACCTTCCTCGGCCAGATCATCTATACGCCCGACCAGGATATGTACTTCTCCTTCATCCGCCAGGCGCACGATGGTCATTTTATTTTCAGTAATCGCCTCACCTATATCCCTAACAAACCCGCCTTTATAAACCTTCAGTTCTGGCTGGTCGGTACCCTACAGCGTTTCACCGGATTGTCCGAAAATGGCATCTATTACTTGTGGCGGTTTATGGGGGTGCTGTTGCTTACCATCGGTATTTTCATGCTGGCGCGTATCCTCTTGCCTACACGCCGGCAAGTACTGGCATGTATGGCGTTACTGCTGTTTACCGGTGGCTTTGGTTTTCTGTTTGCTGCGCTCAATAGCGCCCACCTCATAGGGCTGGAGGCCGCTCATGCCGGTATACTGGATATGAAGTTTGGTTTTCTCCCTTTCCAGCAGGCCATGACCAACCCTAATTTTTCATTTCCTCATGGCTTTATTCTTATTGCCTATGGCTGGTTTCTCTTAGGCGAGCAAACGGGCAAAACAAAGTATTACATACTCTGCGGCCTGTTCTTCAATATCATAGGCCTTATACGTCCTTATGATATCATGGCGCCGTATCTCATTTTTCCGGCCTATATTCTTCTTACTGATGGCTTTAGGTTTCGGTTAAAGGAACTCCTTGTTAGGTTGTTACCATTGTTCATGATCGTGCCGGTATTGGGATACAATGTGTGGCTGTTTAAGATCAATGATATCTTCAAGTACTGGTCTCTGCAGGGGCTTAATGCGGGCAGCCTGCCCTCGCCAATACTCCATTATCTCGCTTACGGCATAGCCGGGATATTGGCTATTATCAGAGTAGCACAGATTAAGAAAAACCCCTTCACCAGGACGGATAGGTTCCTGCTAGTCTGGTTCCTGGTCACATTCGTGGTTATTCAGCTGGGTAAGTACTTGCCGATAATCGGGTTTAGTCCGCAGATCGGGGTCTATCTGGCCATCCCGCTCGGCCTGCTGGGTTGTTCCATCAGGTTCCGGCCCGGTTTCTCTACATTTAAATATTATGGTGTTATTGCAATAGTGACTGCTTGCGTGGTCATAAGTAATGTTTCTATCCTCATGTACTACTGTAAGAACTTCAATGATACAGATAAAACACCCATCTTCTATGCCAACAAAAACGAGATGGATGCCATGCAGTGGCTGGCTAAGAATACGGCCGAGGGCACCGTTGTGTTGGCTATGCCATCTACTTCGCTTCGCATAGCCAAGTACACCAGCGACAATGTAGTAGCTGCGCACTATAGTGTTACCCCGCACTACAAAGAGTCAGCAGCAATGGCTTCCCATATCTATGCAGACTCTGTACTTGGCGCTGGGCAAAAAGAAACGTTGCAAAAATTGAATATTGGCTACATCTATATAGGCCCCAGCGAAATTGAGGCTAATAATGTAAACGTGCTGAATGATGGGACGCTGACGCAGGTTTATGCGAATGCGCTGGTGAGGATATATAAGGTAAACTAAGGGATTTCTTCCTGGCTCCATCCGAACGAAGGTGATCGGGAAGACGAGCTTCAGTTATAGCACAAGCTATTATCGACCGGGACGGTCGAAAACCCCTTCCAAAGGGCCAGATATATATGCTTCCGAAGTCGGCATCACAACCAATCTGCATTCATTTTACAGGAACACTGGAAAAAAGCAAGGTAACGCACGTTACCAGGTACATTCTTTACTCAATTCTTTCATGGGCGCGGTTTTTACACCGTATTGATAATAAATGTATAACAGTTAAAATAAAAAAAACTATGAAAAAAATAATGATCGCACTTGCATTGGTGGGTATATCTTTTTCTAGCGCACAGGCGCAGACGAAGGGGTCGGTGACAAAGGAAACGTGTAAATGCGCTTCAACCGCAAAAACGGCAAAAGCTAAAAAAGTGGCACATAGCCATTTGCAACACAGCACGTCGGGTGATGTATACCAGGTGTGTGTTGAAAAGAATGGCCACTATGACTGTTGCATGCACCATAAAAAAGTTACCAGCGTAGCAACGAAATAAACCCACTAATTTTTTTAACCAAAAGAAATAAAAGATATGAAACAGATATTGATCGCCCTGGTACTTACTGCACTTGCATTCACAAACACAGATGCACAGACGGTATGTCAGCCCGCAGCGCGTAAACATACTACGGCAGTAAAGCATAAAAGCGCAGTGAAGACCACAACTAATACAACAATGGCATGCCGGATGCTCCCATTCCAGGTATGTTCGATAATGCCCGACCGAAGGTCTGTGAGTTGCTACTATACTACTGACACCAACATGCAGAACAAAACGGGAGCAACCACCCTTTATGGTGCCACAGGCCCCATGCCTGGCGAGGCTGTGCATTTTAAAGTGCGTACCGTAATAATAAAGGACAAGGACAAAGGAAGCTATTGCAAAAGAAATGATGAAAACAATGCAACAGTATGTACTCAGCCGGGATATCTTCTCCGGGATGAGAATGGCTACTATAGTTACGGCGAGCCAATCACCAAAAGCGGAACCAGGCGTATAACTGCAAAATAATATCGGAAAGTAGCAGCGATACAGAGCGTGGTATCGATGCCCCGCACCTCCACAACAATAGTCCAGCCCGATAAGTATCGGGCTGGACTATTGTTGTGCTGAGAAAAATATGATTGAAATGCTTTTTACAGGAGTATCAGCGATAGTACGGTAACACCCGCTATTAAGAACAGGATAAGTTCCAGTATGCCTATGATAAAGCCGGCAGTAGCCAGCCCTTGCACCTTGCAGCCGCGGCCCAGGCCCAGTGCACCAAAGGTGATAGCGAGCAGGTTTACGCCGGGCACCAACAGTCCAATGATGCCACAAAACAAGGCAGCCATACCTACCCATTCGCCCATTTTAGCCGTGCGGTAGGGCCGCAGTACATTCTTAACTTTGGTCATAAAGGCGGAAGCCTTTTCCTTTTTTGCAACGCTAACACTGGTATTGGTAAACACCCTTGTGGTAGCTGTGGTCTGCTCGGTGGCAGCCTTTTTTACCACAAAGGCTGCATGGGCAGCAGGTGCAGCAAACATCAGGAACAGTACAGAAACAAGAGCGAATAGTTTATTCTTCATACGAGCATTATTGAGCCGGAATAAAAATAAGTTATTTTGCTTCACGTAGGTATATCTTTTGAAAAAAAGGACTGAAAAGCGCTTTAGCTCATAGGCTCAATACATTTTTTGAACTAACGGTTAATGGCATCGTCGTTTTTTCTGTGCATTTATAACCGGTACATAATGTAAAATTTTTAACAATATAGGCTGTATATTTCTCCTATATTTATAGCCGTATTAAACTTTAAGAGGAAGCTCCGCTACGGCGGAATTGGGATATGAACATACAACGCGCCACTCCTGTCAACGAGTTACTCGCCAAGCTTATTTTTTTGATCCTGCCAACGGCAGCGATCAGCTATTTTCTGCTGCTGAATATAAACAACTACTACTCTATACTTCAGAACCAGGCGCTGCAGCAGACTATGTACCTGGCTGCGGGCATGGGCATAGCTGCTGTTTTGTATTCATTTAGCATAAGGTTTGTCCCCACATATGTGTTGCTCATTGTTGGGCTATATTCCGCGTACAAAGGTCTTGATAAGTATAGCAGCAGCGAGTTTGATGCATTCTTCATTGCACGCCATTTTCAGATATTCGCAATACTGTTCAGCGCGGGCTGGCTGGTAGGCTGGGGATTTGTCCGGTGGCGGTATTGGTCGGTAGGCATAGCTGCCAGTATGCTCAGTGCCTGCATAGCCATTATAGCCAAGGCCAACGCAGATACTGTGGTAGGTTTGCTGCGTGCTTTCCTGCCCGCGCTGCTCTATGCTATTTATATCATCTTCACCGCCGAGCAGATATATAATTACAAAGACAAGTCGGCTAAGTTCTGGTGGTTCCTTGGGCGCAGACTCGTAGTATTTAGTTTGCTGGCAGCACTGGTGCTCGTGGGCGTTATCTACAAAATGCGTTGCGAGATAAAGGAGACGATAGCCAATTATGGCGGTGGCGGTAAGTCGGGCCAGAGCTCCATGCTGCACCAGCGGCCAGACAGCACTTTTGATCTCAACGACTATACCCGGCTCAGCAGTTCGCTAAGCCGCAGTAAGCAGTTGCTGTTTTGCGCCCATATCGATAATTTCTTCCCCAATACGGAGATCCCTAATCCCCTCTACCTTACCGCATTCTACTTCACTAAGTTTGATACGCTGACAGAAACCTTTGAGCGCGACTCAACCATTCCGTACAATGATCTGTTTCAGCCAGATCCATCACGGATACCTGTGTTCTCTACTAAGTACGACTCCTCGGTTATAAAGAATAGCCTTGGTGCCAAATTGCGGCAGACAGTGGAGATACAGGTCTACAGTAAGCTGCTCTCTCCGAGCACCTTTCTTGCGCCCAATGTTGGCTACTTCGTGCAGCCGATCACTATTGAAAAAGATTTCAGGCAGGAGTTCAAGTTTGCTTTCCGGGCCAAGAGCTATGTATCGGAGCTGAACAGTGCCTACTTTGTATACAATGTTCAAAATCCACAGATACGTGCCTTCCAGGAAATGCGTTTCCGGGTACTGAGGAAAGTGCCCGGCTACGACAGCGTTGATGCTGCGTTTATGAAGTATTACACCTATATGCCCGGCGGGGACAAATTTAAAACCATAGGTCGCCTCGCGCATAGCATTACCGATACGGCACATACTCCTGTAGATAAAGTGCTGGCCATCCGCAACTACTTCTTTTCCAGAGATGAAAACGGCGACCGGCTTTACCAGTATACCGACAACCCGGGTATCCCCGACCTGCCAAATGCATCCAAGCTCATATACTTCCTCAATGAAAACCACAAGGGTTATTGCGCCTACTTTGCCGGAGCTACGTTGTTTATGTTAAGGTCGCTGGGTATCCCGTCCCGCATAGCGGTGGGCTTCCTTACAGAGGACCGTAGCGATAAGAATAAAGGCTGGTACTGGTACTATGCAAACCAGGCGCATGCATGGGTGCAGGTATACTTCCCCGGTTACGGCTGGCTCGACTTCGACACTACCGTTGGCAACGACAATGAGAACCGCCCTACGCCGCAGCCTGATGGCACACCACCTATGCAGCCACCTAAAGCCTGGTTGGCAGCAGAGGGTATTGTGGAGAACGTAGATACGCTTAAGAAGACCATGCAGATGTCGGTGAAGCAGGTCGTATTCCACGACAAGGAATACAAACTCTCAGCGCCTGTATCTGTAAATATGGATATGAAGGTGGCCGTTGTCTATCGGGACAGTATAGCCATACCACTCAAAACGATACAAAAGGGTGACGAGGGCACGGCTGTGTCTTATGCCGAGGCAATGAAGCGGCTGGCAGAAGTGCCGAACGAAAGTGCCGAAGCGCTCATTAAACGTTTCCCCGCCCCCGCACCGGTAGATGAGGTGTACCTGAAAAGAAAAGATATAGAGAAGCCAAAAGAAAAACAACAAATTGTAGCTGCCGATAAGCCAGTGTCACTCCGGCACATAGCCTGGACGCTTGCTGCGGTGGTTGGCGCACTTATTTTGGCGCTGTTGCTGTTGCCGGGTATTGTCATGCGCTACTATGTTATACGCTACAATGGTGCAAAGGCGGACGGCAACAAATCATACTGGGCTTACCGCGCTGCTACCTATTATCTTCATATGGTGGGCATGTTCCGTGGCTCACGCACCCCTATGCAGTATGCCCGATCCGTGGTAGACCCGCAACTCGGTACATCCCTAACTGCCTTCATGAATGTATACCTGAAGAAAAAGTATGCAAAGCAGCCGCTCACAGACCGGGAGCAGCAGTATGTAACTGAGTTTTTAAAACCATTCCTGCGAACAGCCCGCACACGGATAAAGTTCTCCAAACGATTCTTTGGCTTCATAAACCCGGTGCGCAGCGCCAGCTTTTTCATGATGCCGGAGGACGAAAAGGAAGCTTAAACAAAAAGAAGCTTAAATTTGAAGCCTTTACGCCGCTTGTCCTACTAAGTAGCAGCAAAACATACTTTAGACTACCCATGGAAAAAGAACCAACAAAAGGAATGAAACAACGTATGAAACGCCCTATCCGTGTGCTATGGATCACGTTTGTTACGTTGTTTACTCTGTTTGTGCTGCTTATAGTGCTCATTGAGAATGGGCTTGTAGGCTACATGCCCACGCTCGCAGAGCTGGAAAACCCGCAAAGCGCGGTCTCATCAGATGTTTATGCCTCTGACGGTACATTGCTGGGCCGGTATTATGTGCTAGACCGATCGAACAGTAAATTTTCGGAAATATCGCCCAACGTTATCAATGCGCTCATAGCCACAGAAGATAATCGCTTTTATGAACATGCCGGTATTGACCCTATGGCTACACTTAGGGTTATTTTTAAGCTGGGACATGCAGGCGGTGGTAGTACACTTTCTCAGCAGCTGGCCAAGAACCTTTTTCCGCGCACCAGTCACAGTTTGTTTATGCTACCCATATTGAAGCTGAAAGAGTGGGTGCTGGCAGTGAAGCTGGAACGTAATCTTACCAAGAATGAGATCATTACTATGTACCTGAACATTGTGCCGTTTGGTGATAATGTGTATGGCATACGTAATGCATCAATGACGTTTTTTTATAAAACACCAGACCTCGTTAGCGTAGATGAGGCAGCTGTGCTGGTAGGCATGCTAAAGGGCAACACGATCTACAACCCCAGAAGTCACCCTAAGAAATCGAAGGAAAGGCGTAATGTGGTGTTGGATCAGATGTTTAAGTATAACTATCTGCCTCAGGTTGCGCTGGATTCACTTAAACAAAAGGAAACGCCCCTTGACTATCACAAAATAGACTATCACGATGGTCTTGCTCCTTACTTTCGTCAGGTAGTAGAGCAGCAGATAAAGCAGGTATTCAAAGATCTGAAACGGCCGGACGGCACTCCTTACGACATTTATAAAGATGGGCTGAAGATCTGGACAACTATTGATATCCGCATGCAACGTTATGCTGAGGAAGCGGTGCAGGAGCATCTTTCCACCTGGCAGAAAGCATTTATGAACCAGCCGGGATATAAGGACGGCACCCTTTGGACGAGGCCGAACATACTGAACATACTTAATGCAAGTATAAAAAGCTGCGACCGCTACCAGGCCTATAAGAGCCAGGATATGACTGAGTCCCGTGCCCTTGCGGAAATGAAGAAGCCGATAAAAATGAAGATCTTCACCTGGAATAAGGGGCATTACAGGGACACTCTTATGAGCCCGGTAGACTCTATCAAGTATATGAAGACCATTCTGCAGGCTGGCTTCCTGGCTATGGATCCGTTTACCGGTGAGGTAAAGGCGTGGGTAGGCGGCATAGACCATAATTTCTTCCAGTATGACCACGTGAATTTGAATACAAAGCGGCAGGTAGGTTCTACCATAAAGCCACTCCTTTATTCCTTTGCAATTGATAATGGTTTTTCACCATGCGGAGATGTCTCAACTGCGCCTGTTGACTTCCCCAATATTCCGCCGCATCCGTATAACGCAGATAAGGGGGCTACTTACGATCCCCAGGTGAGTATGAAAGTGGCGCTGGCCAAATCTATCAACAATTCGGCACTCTATGTGCTGCAACAGGTGGGTATTGAGCCATTTGTAGATTTTGCTCATAAATGCGGCATTACCAGTCGCATGGAGCCATTCCCCTCGGTAGCACTGGGGGTTTCTGATATCTCGCTTTATGAAATGATAGGTGCATACAGCATGTTCCCTACCGGGGGCATGAACACACAGCCATTTTTTATCAGCAAGATCGAAGACAAGAATGGTATGCTTATCAAGACATTCGCAGCATCGCAGAAGGAAGTGATAAATCCGAATACCGCCTATAAAATGGTGAAGATGATGCGTGGGGTCGTGAACTTTGGGACTGGTGCCAGGCTGCGGTTCAGGTACAATATCCACAACGATGTTGCTGGCAAAACAGGTACTACCAGCAACCAGGCCGATGCATGGTTTATCGGTTATTGCCCGCAACTAATTGCCGGCGTGTGGGTAGGCTGCGACGACCGCGAATTCCGTTTCCGCACAGAGCAAATGGGACAGGGCGCATCTTCTGCATTGCCAATATGGGCTTATTTTATGAGAAGGGTATATGCAGATAAGAAAATAGGCATAGACCCCAATAAAGTATTCAAACAACCTGCCGGCTTTGACGATTGCGATACCACCGACCAGTTTGGTGCACGGCCTCCTGTGCTGGATACGAGCCTCGAGGCGGCTCCTACTATTGATTAAAATCGTTTGGGTAAAGAAATGTAAATGGGCATTAAAGTAAAGATCGTAAATGATCCGGTTTATGGGTTTATTCGTTTCCCTGAGCCGGAGCTGATAAAAGTTATTGACCACCCAATGTTCCTGCGGCTGCGTGGGATAAAGCAAATGGGGCTGGCGCAACTGGTGTATCCAGGCGCGGTGCATACGAGGTTGGCTCACTCGCTGGGTGCTTGTCACCTTATGGGCAAGGCGCTCGATGAGCTAAAAGCAAAAGACATTCAGCCAGGCAAGGATGAATGCGTTGCCGCACGCCTGGCCGCACTCCTGCACGATATAGGTCACGGACCGTTCTCTCACTCTCTGGAAAATGCTTTGGTAGGCGTGCACCACGAAACTTTGTCGCGCCTTATTATGCAGCGCATGGATAGAGAATTTGGCGGCATGCTGCAGAAAGCAATTGAAATATTTGAGTATTCAAGTGAAGCGGGTTCCCACACCGGTGCGGGCAATAAGTTCTATTTACACCAGCTGGTATCCAGCCAATTGGATGTGGACCGGATGGATTATCTGAATCGCGACAGCTTCTACACCGGCGTTTCAGAAGGGGTGATAGGGTATGATCGCATATTGCAAATGCTCACCGTTCGCGACAATGAGCTGATGGTGGAGGAAAAGGGGGTTTATTCCGTAGAAAAGTTCATCATTGCCCGCCGTCTTATGTATTGGCAGGTATACCTGCACAAAACGGTACTTGGCGCTGAAATGTTGTTAATAAATATTTTAAAGCGTGCTAAAGAACTAGTACAGGCCGGCGAAAAACTATTTTCCACCCCAGCGTTAAACTATTTTCTTTCCAGGAATCTAACTGAGGAGGATTTTTTGAGCGATGATCAGCATCTCGACAATTTTTTACAATTGGATGATAGTGATGTGATGGCATCCATAAAAGTCTGGCAAACGCACAGCGACCGGGTGTTGTCGATGCTATGTAAGATGCTAATTTTAAGGAAATTATATAAGGTTTTGCTTAGTTCTGAAGATCTGGCAGGCATTTTGAGGGATAAGAAGCAGAAAATAAAGGCTTTAATGGAATTAAATGATGACGAGTTGCAATATTTTGTTTTTTCCGGCGTTACCTCCAACAGCACCTATAATATTAATGACGAACTCATAAAAATTGAAACAAAGAGCGGATTGGTCAAAAATATTACGGAAATAGAAGATTCGTTGGTTAATCAAACACTTGCGAGAGCCGTGCATAAAAACTACATTTGCTATATTCAAACTCCCGGCTATTAATTTTGGGCTGTTTTTAGCATTGAATAACAATTGGGTACGCTTGAGTATGAACAATAGAAACTATAACACATGCAGTTTACAGCGCAGCAAATAGCTACCCTGTTACAAGGCAAACTGGAGGGTGATCCTGATGCCAAAGTAACCGAAGTATCAAAGATAGAAGACGCGGTTGAAGGTTCTTTGAGTTTCATAGCAAACCCGAAATATGAAGAATATATATACACTTCGGCGGCGACAATAGTAATTGTAAATGAATCCCTTGAATTAGCACGACCTGTAACACCCACCCTGATAAGGGTTGCGGACGCTTACAGCAGTTTTGCTTTTTTACTTGAAAAATATCGTGAGATAATTTCCGGCAGCGGCAAAACGGGGGTGGAGCAGCCGTCGTACATATCTGCTTCTGCAAAAGTTGCAACCGATGTGTACATTGGTGCGTTCTCTTATATTGGTGACAATGTGGTGATTGAAAGTGGCGTAAAGATTTATCCCGGATGTTATATTGGCAACAATGTAGTTGTTAGGGAACAGTCTAAGATATATTCAGGGGTAAAAATATACGACGAGTGCCGCATAGGTTGCAGGGTGGTTATACATTCCGGCACGGTAATAGGTGGCGACGGCTTTGGCTTTGCCCCGCTTAATGATGGCAGTTACAAAAAAATTCCTCAGATTGGCAACGTGATTATAGAAGACGATGTGGAGATCGGTTCCAATACTACTATAGACCGCGCTACAATGGGCTCCACCGTTATCCGTAAGGGTGTGAAGCTTGATAACCTGATACAGGTGGCGCATAATGTGGAGATCGGAGAGAATACGGTAATAGCTGCTCAGACTGGTATATCCGGCAGTACAAAAATCGGTAAAAATTGCTCTATTGGTGGGCAGGTAGGCATAGTAGGGCACATACACATTGCCGACGGTACTAAAATAAACGCACAAAGCGGATTGTCAAAGTCAGTGACCAATACAAATATTACTTTGAATGGTACTCCTGCATTTGAATATAAAAGTTCATTAAAAAGTCAGGCAATTTTCAGAAATTTACCGGAATTACAGCAACGTCTTCAAAAACTTGAAGAAACGGTGCAGGAATTGACGGCATTATTAAGTACGCAAAACCTGGAGTATAAAAAGTGAGTGAAGACATTTTAATTAAACCGGAAAGCAGAAAAAAAACAGACACTTTGCATTCGACCAACAATAGTCAAAACCAGCAAACGCTTAAAGGATCTGTTACGCTGCATGGTGTAGGATTACATACAGGCGCAAACGTAACAATGACCATGAAGCCGGCAAGTCCGGGCTATGGTATCCGTTTTCAGCGCGTAGATCTTCCCGATAAGCCAATTGTAAAAGCAGATGTTGATTTCGTAGTTGATACCTCGCGCGGCACTACTATAGAATACAATGGCGCGCGCGTAAGCACAATTGAGCACACTCTTTCCGCACTCGTGGGACTGGGTATAGACAATGTGCTGATAGAAATGGATGGGCCGGAAGTGCCGATAATGGACGGCAGCGCCCGCCAGTTTATGGATGCGATCGAAAGTGCAGGCATTCAGGAGCAGGAAGCAAGGCGTATCGTTTATTCTATCGACACCAATATACATTACTATGATCCGGTAAAGAATGTAGATATGCTGGCTGTTCCGTCTACGGAATACCAGATTACTGCACTCATTGACTTTAACTCGCCGGTTTTGGGCACGCAGCATGCTGCACTCAAGCATATCGGTGAGTTTCGCAACCAGATAGGGCCATGCCGCACCTTTTGTTTCCTGCATGAGCTGGAATATTTGCTGGACAACAACCTGATAAAGGGTGGGGACCTCAGCAATGCCATAGTAGTGGTAGATAAGATAGTGAGTGATGAGGAACTTCAGCGCCTTGCCGGAATATTCAACAAGCAGAAGATTGAAGTAAAGCAGGAGGGTATCCTCAACAACATTCAACTGCATTACCCCAATGAACCTGCGCGCCACAAACTGCTGGACGTGATAGGCGACCTCGCGCTTGTAGGGCACTCTATTAAGGCGCACATCATTGCTAGCCGGCCTGGCCATGCTACCAATGTAGAGTTTGCTAAAAAAATAAAACAGTACATCAAGAAAAATAAGCACCTTTCTGACATACCCCATTACGACCCATCGCAGCAAGCTATCTACGACATTACGCAGATAGAGAAGGCGTTGCCGCATAAGTTCCCGTTCCTGTTTGTAGACAAGATCATCGAGCTAAGCGACAATCACGTAGTAGGTATTAAGAATGTAACGTTCAACGAGCATTTCTTCCAGGGCCACTTCCCGGGGAATCCCGTCATGCCCGGCGTGCTGCAGATTGAAGCGCTTGCTCAAACTGGTGGCATACTCGCGCTGAACAATATCAGCGACCGGGAAAACTATGATACCTACTTCCTGAAGATAGACAAGGTTCGCTTTAAGCAATTGGTGCGCCCCGGTGATACCCTGATACTGAAACTGGAACTGCTGAACCCTATACGCAGAGGTATATGCGAAATGAGGGGCACAGCCTATGTTGGTAACAAACTTGCTACGGAAGCTGAGCTGGTAGCGCAAATCGTAAGAAAAGACAAAAAATGATCCATCCGCTTACATACGTCCACCCCGATTCCAAAATAGGTCCTAATGTAAAAATTGATCCTTTCACTACCATCCATAAAAACGTGGAGATAGGGGAGGGAACATGGATAGGCTCTAATGTAACCATAATGGAAGGTGCGCGCATCGGCAAAAACTGCCGCATTTTTCCTAGCTCAGTAATATCGGCCATTCCCCAGGATCTTAAGTTCAAGGGGGAAGATACTATTTGTGTGATAGGTGACAATACTACCATCCGTGAGTGTGTTACCATCAACCGTGGCACAACTGATAAAAATATGACCAAAATAGGCAACAACTGCCTTATAATGGCATATACGCACATAGCACATGATTGTGAGGTGGGGAACCACTGCATATTCTCTAACAATACCACGCTGGCGGGTCATATAATAGTGGGCGACTGTGTGGTGCTGGCAGGCCTTACTGCTGTGCAGCAGTTTGTGCGTATAGGCTCTTATGCATTTGTCACTGGTGGCTCACTTGTTCGCAAAGACATTCCGCCTTATGTAAAGGCTGCCCGTGAGCCGCTTTCCTATGTGGGTGTGAACTCAGTTGGCCTGAAACGCCGTGGATATTCTATAGAAAAGATCAACCAGATACTGGACGTATACCGTATACTGTTTGTACGCGGTTATAACGTGTCTAAGGCATTGAGCATTATTGAAACCGATCTGCCTGTTTCTGACGAGCGCGATGAGATCATAAGCTTTGTACGCGATACCGGCAGAGGCATCATGAAGGGCTATATCCGTCGCCACGGTGCAGAAGATGTGCCGTAACGAGCTAAGAATTTGAAGTTAAAAGTCAGTACCTCGGCCAGGGGTTAGATTATCTCCTTTTGAATTTTGATCTTTTACCTTTGAATTTGAAATGAACATTACCCTGGAGCATATCAGCAAGCGTTTTCAGCGGCACTGGATATTTAAGGATGTAAATTATTCTTTTGCAGGACCGCAGGCCTATGCGCTGCTTGGTCCTAATGGCAGTGGAAAGTCAACGTTACTGCGCATCATAGCAGGAATGCAGTCTCAGTCGTTAGGCAAAATCAGCTATGCAGATGGTGCTATTGCGCTGCAGCCTGGGCATATCTTTAGTCACATTAGCTTTAGCGCTCCGGGCATGGAGATAGTAGAGGAGCTTACCCTGCGTGAGTTTCTCGAGTTTCATTTCTCCTTCAAGCGCCCGTTGCACGGTCTTTCCATAGATGCTATTATACAGCTATCCGGGCTGAAGGGTACTGCTGATAAGCCAATAGCAGACTATTCCTCAGGCATGAAGCAACGGGTAAAACTGGCGCAGGCGATCTTCAGCGATACCCCCATTTTGCTGCTTGATGAGCCGTGCACAAATCTTGATCAGCAAGGGGTAGACCAATACCGAGAGTGGATAGAAACCTACGGAACTAACCGGTTGGTGATAGTAGCATCAAATGATCCACGGGAGTACTTTTTCTGTAAGGAGCAAATTGTGATCGAGGACTATAAATAATACTGTCTGATTCCCCTGGAATCTTTTCATTCATTTGCAATTTTTAGGTAGTGTTGAAGAAGGCGCTTGCTTATATCATGGTGTTGCTCGGCATTTCGCTGCTATGGGCGTCTACATGGCGCCCGGGCATGAGGCACATATACTCTGCTCGGAACATTGATAAATGGTGGGGCGTGTATTCTAGCCGCAAAGGAGACCTGATGCGTTGGGCTTACCTCAGCTTTGTGAAAGAACTAAACGTGGATGACAACGATCACAAAACAATAAGGAATGCCCGGGCCGGGGACACAGGTACAAGTAACACTGTGTTGTATATGATCGGAGATAGTTATTCCTATGCTATAGCTGATACCGCATTTTCCGGGCTTTGCGGCTACAACTACTACAACAGGTACTTTGACAACTACTGTCACCCAGATCCTAAAAAGAAGAATATCCTTGTTATAGAAGTGTCTGAAAGGTTTATTCGGGATTTCTTTAGTGACTACAGGCTATATGATCACCTCAAAGATTCTACTATCAAAGAAGTATCGGTGATCCGCTTGCAGCAATCTATTTGTTATGCAGGCTTGCTTCCACAGTTTAGCATGGATTCTTTGTTCAATAAAAACATCAATCAAAATCTTGAGTTCAACCTGTTTAATTATCAATTCATGTCCCCTGTATTTGAACTGAAGGCGGCTCTGAACTATTATCTTTTTCAACGAACGCTAAATGCCGGGGTTGTTATTTCTAAAGATAAAAAATACCTTTTTTTCGGACCTACGCTTTCTTCGTCATTTAATACAAGCTCTTATTTTCCATTACAGTCCGGTGAAGGCCGCAATATTGTGAATCACCTTAATGGAATCTATGATCATTATAAAGAAATGGGCTTCGCAGAGGTTTATGTGTCCATTATTCCTAACCCATGTACTATCATTCAGCCGGCAGGATACAACAACCTTATCCCGGATCTACAGCAAGATAGTGCGTTGCGAATGAAGACTTTAGATGTATACTCGCGGTTCAAAAACACCCAGGCCGACGTATACAAACACGCAGACACCCATTGGAACATGACGGGAAAGCAATTGTGGATTAACATGATAAATGAAATGATAGCCAGCAACAACCACGGCTCTTCAGAATGATCGCGGTTTTGGAAGGAATTGTTAGTGATCGAAGACTATAAATAATTACCTTTGCACCTCTGCAATTTTAAGGCCTCGTAGTACAATGGATAGTATAAGAGTTTCCGAAGCTCCAGATCCAGGTTCGATTCCTGGCGAGGCCACTCTACGGGAAGGAAGGCGAAATAAATCTCGCCTTCCTTTCTTTTTTTCTCCCAAATCCTTGCCTGTATTAGCTATCAGGATAAGAACATTTTCATCCGACGCGGTTCGATAGGAGCCATTGTCATAAATCAATTTTTCCGGGAAGGTCGAACCGAGAATATATCTTTTCTTGTCCAAACTCGCACTGGTAAAGAGTTTGCTCATATTTCGCAGAAAATAAAAGCCATATTCGATTATTCCCCTCTCATTGTTATCGTTCTTGCTTAACTGCGCAATTTTCGAAGCTAACCGTTCTATTTCCGGCTCTAGTTTCGTCTTGATTTTCCGGTAGTCTGCTGCATCCAGTTCGCCATCAAGCATAAGCGTTTGAGCATTATCCAATCGCTTATTGTAAGTCTCTAATTCCTTCTTCTGTTGAAGCAATTCATTGGACTTGTCCTGCCCATTCTTCTTAGATGCACCTGCCATTATCAATTCGCAAGACCGATAAATTTTATCCATGCTGCTGATATATTCCAGCATCTGCTCAAAACTTTCGTTTGCTTCGTTTGCACGGAAACGTTCATTACATTCATTCTTACAATGATAATAGTAGTAACGTGCGCTTCTTCCTTTTGAGGCACTTCCCGTTAATGTTTTACCACATTTTGCGCAAGTAAGAAAGCCTCTTAGCGGTAATTCTTCCTTTTGGCAGAAGGGTGAATTTGGCAGGTTTCGTTTACGGCCTTCAAGTACATCCTGAACCACGTAATACAAAGCATCAGCAATAATGGCATCATGTGTACCTTTCACTACCATACCCGGTTCTTGCTTGTAGGCCGGTACAGCGACCTTGCCGATGTAAACAGGGTTACGTAGCATACACCAGAACCTTGTTCTTCCCAAATGCATACCCTTCTTGTTGAGAATATGCCTTAGTTCCTCAATATGGTAATTACCACTTGCCATCATTTCAAACGCCTTCTCAACCATCTCCTGCTCCTTCTTGTTTGGAGCTATACATGGCTTGTTACTTTCGTTGCGGCTGTGCTTATAACCGTAAGGAGCTGAACCCATATACCGGCCATCTTTCATTGCTTTCCTTATCCCGGCAGTGATATTCATTGCCCTGCGGTCATTCTCTACTTCCGGAGCGGTCAGGTATAAAGCCAACAGGAATTTTTGTTCCGGTATCTCCATGTTTAATGGCTGCTCTATTCCCTGGGGTTCTACGCCTAGCTTATGAAGCAGGCTGATCATCGTGTATGCCTCTGGCGCATTTCGGGAAAACCTGTCCCATTTCAAGAATAGCAACAAATCAGCCATTCCCTTGTTCTTACGCAGAGCTGTAATGATATTGTTGAACTCTGGCCTGTCGAAAGTCTTAGCTGAATAGTCTTCCTTATAAAAGGCAACTATTTCGATACTGTTTGCAGCGCAATATTTCCGAAGCATTTCTTCCTGATGGGCAAGACTATGCCCTTTTTCAGCTTGCTCGTCTGTACTCACTCGGATGTATAAAATGGCTTTCTTCTGCTTCATCTGTGTCCGGTTTTAGTTCTATAATTTTGTTCCTGTTATCAAATTGTTCTTCTGCAACTGACAGTGCAACATTACACATGGCATACAACCATTCCCTGATTTTGAATAATTGTTCATCACTATATTGAACCTGTTCATCGATCCATATCACCCTGAATTTTTCAATAGGAATTCTATCGGGAAAAACATCAGTTTGCTGGTAACCTTTTGCTCTATCTTGTGCAATTAACGTGCCTATTTCTTTTTGTCTTTTTCTCTCCATACAAAAGTACAACTAATTGATTATCAATGTGGTATGATTTTAGATATTAGGGTTTCATTCACTTTTTATCTCCCTGATTTTTAATTGATTCACGTGTATTCGTTCCCTTTTCGGCAGATACAGCCGGGGCTTTTTTGGTCATGTAGTAGTCCAGCATTTCATATAGTATGCTACCTACTACCTTTCCTACAGCAGTTCGTTGCGGTAATGCAGCCCCCTGTATCAGTTGCTGAAGTTTTTGCTCAGCTTCAATCTGTGAATTTGCCTCAATGGTTATCGGTAATGTATAAAGACCCATAGTCTGATTTTTTAAGTAAGTAATAATTTACGCTGCCTTTTTTGTTTGCTCTCCCTGGTTAATGGCATGTTCCATCACTTTTATTGTTTGGTCGATAAAAGGATTGTGCATAAAAAGATATTGAATGATTTGCCCAACTCTATCGATGTATTCCGGTTTAAAAAACGGATGCAGTGCTTCTTTAAGATTTTGCTCATCCTCATTAGTGATCTCACCTGTAAAAGTTTTTGGTGTACCCTTTTTCTGAAAGCTAGCCGTGCATTCCGTTTCTTCAACGGTTATTTCACATTGATCTTCGGGAGGCAATTGTTTTTCTTTGCTACCTCCTAATAAATCACCTATCAAAGGAATACCGCTAAGTGCATTAGGCTTGCTGGCAAGTAAAACCCCGGCTAATCCGATAATTGTATCGGTTATTTTATTTGACTTGGTGCTTTTCTCTGCCTCAAGTTGATCTATCTTAATTTTAAGCGCATCAGCGTATTCTTCTGATTCATCTAATTGTTCCTTTAGATCATCATATTCCTTTTTTAGCTGGTCATATTCCCACTTCTTTCTTTCCTGAAGCATTTTTGTGTTTATCGACTTCTCTATGCCGGATAGTTCTTGCTTCGATGGTTCTTCTTCTCTTAGGAGCAATATATACCGTGTACACCTATGGGATTTACTATCATAGATATTAATAGTAATATTCCGGGTTTCTGGTAGTACAAACTCTTCATGGGAATAAAATCTTTCAGGGTCATTGGTCCGGCTGACGACTTTTAGTTCATCCACTTTTACATCATACTCTTTTGGTGTTCCATTATCTGCCTCATTTTTTAAAAGCTGATAAATTAGATTTACCCTGTTTGCCGAATACATCTCTTTTGCTAAAGCCATATTTGTTGTTTTTTATTGTTTACTCTATTTTTTTTGCCATTGTATATTAAAAGTTCGGGCGGGCGTTTATAATCTTCTGCCAAATAGCTATCCAGTTCTTGCGTAGAAAATAGAATTTTACTATTCTTCATACGCTGAATAGGTTTTAGTTTTCCCTCATATATCAGGCTGTACATTCTGGACACAGACAAATGGAGATAACTCGCTGCCTCTTTAATAGATAACAACTTATCATCATCCTTTTTACCGTCCTTTCGCATTAATACTTGTGCTAGTAGCAGCTCAATCTTCTCTAACCGTTCTGTTAGTTCCGTTAACTGATTTTGCATATTTCCCCCTTTTTTGACATAAAGCTACATCGGCAAAAAGCCGATTTTGTCCTACTTGGAGGTGGGGTGGGAGCAGAAAAATGATAAATGCCTGCTTTAGGCACGTTCTAAAAGCAAAAAAAGCAGAGAATACATCTGCTTTATTGTATTTTATTGCTTTTTGGTGGGAGTTACTTGTTAATCTTTTTGGCTGCTACCAGATCGTCAGTGTAACGAAGATATGCCAGCTTAATTTTATTGAAAATTGGTGGCTCATAGCCATGTTTGGATTTATGAATACTTGACGAAAGGTTGCTTTGCCAGTTCTTTCCTAAGTCAACTTTCAGAATATCGGCAAGAGATTCTACTATCTTGGTTATCTCACCGCTCCCTTTATTCAGGTAGCCAGACTGATGCAATCCATAGATAAGCTGGACAAAGTCATTTTTATTATCCCGGCTACCAGTCCATTGTACGGGATATAGCATTTTATTAATATTATCCTGTTTTTGTTCTATGCTAAGAAGGCCGGGCAATTTCTTTTCGATTTCAAGATAGGCGATGCAGTTAACTAAAAATTTTGTCAGCTTTTTTTCATCGCTGGTCAATTGCTTTAGTTCTTTATCATTGCCTAAGGGATAAATGCCGATTTGTTCGCCATCCTGATACACCAGAGTGCCTGGCTCTATGCCCTCAATTTCTCTTCCGTACTTATCAGCTAAATGGGGAAATATATAATCTACGCTTTCGCCAATCTTATAAAGGTTCAAAAAATCGTCAACCAGCTCCTTTATGCCGGGATTGGATACGATTGTCTTATTTATAAAGGCAATCTTCTTTTTTATTTCCTCCCAAACATACTCCTTGTCCTTTGCTTTATTTAAGCGTTTTCGCAGGTTGTTTTCAATCGAGGAAATATACTTGGCGCAAAGTTTATCAAACCGTTCGTTTTTTGTCATACACTGCGGATTAAGCCGGACACAAATTTATGGTATCCAATATTATTTTTCTTCAGTCACATATCCGTAGCATTCGGAAAAATTTAAGGGAATATACTGCGGAATTTATGTTGGAATCATGTTTCAATTAACCATTGTGAAGGATGATTAAGGGAAATTAAAGGGAAAACCTGTGGAATCATGGGTTTAACCTTGAAATACCTTTGAATACTGCGTTTTTTATGGCATACAAGTCCCAAAAGTGACCGTTTTCTGAAATTAAATGAGAAAAGATTGGCTTATTGGCTCGCTGTTATTATTTCAATAGTCTTTCTCCAGTAAAATAACGGCTCAACAGGCAGTTTATTCAAAAAAATGTAATCGGGATGTTCAATTAGGTAGTCTTTTTTGTTCAGTCCTGTTATAAAAGGCTCAATTTTTTCCACGATACCGGCTTTTATTATTGCTGCAAGTAAAGCGGCCTTCGCAGCAGCGGTAATTGCTTCATCAATCCGGAAGAAAGATGTTACCTGATAGGTTCTGAATTGCTTCAATCCGGTTTGAATTTCTAAAAAATTAGAGAGATGAGGTTCTTCTTTATTTCTTTCCCGGTTCGCAATTAGAATTGCCGTGTTAATAATATCATCAAGAACTGAATGAGGGGTGTCTTCAATTCCTCTGTAACCAATTTCCTTTACTACAGTTTTATGAAATGCCTCAGATACGATAGCTACATCTTTTATCTCATCGAATAATCTGCCGAGGTCGTAAAGCTGCTTTATTATATCAATCTCTTTTCCTTTTTTATATGGTATGCCGGTCGTGTTTGGTGCAAATGCCGTAAGCTTATCACCAGTTATGGATTCGCGAGATGGTATCTTAACCAATACTGTAGTTGCTTCCGTTTTCAACCATTCAGATACTACTGGAACGGATAATACTTGGGGATAAGAATGATCATCAAACAATATGTCCAGCAGGATATGATCTTGCTTACCCGTCAGGCTTGAAGTATAAATAAGGGAATAATGAGCTTTAGGAATGCCGGGCCTATAACTTCTTCTTTCATTTAGAGTGAACTTCATAAATGGAGTGCCTGAGCAAACCTTATTTAGAATTGCTTCGATCTCTTCACGTGTTGCCTTTGTTATAATATCAACGTCTATTGAAAATCTTCCCGGCGTTGTCATTAATAGGATTAACGATGTGCCACCTTTAAATACAAAATCAAGCCCACTGGCCGCTAAAGCCTCCACCAAGCCTAACGCATGTATCATCTTTTCAGCAAGAGGAGGATTGATTTTCTCAAATCCTTTTTTAGAAAGGTGAGAGTGTATCCACTCACCTGAGTATGATTCAGCTAATATCATCCAATTAAGTCTTTTACTTTTTCACCTAAATTTTTCAACAGAAATTGCTTTACCCCTTCTTCCCTATTCCTTCTCTTTGCATAATTAATCAACCGGGATAAGTTAATACTGTATTTTTCAAAGGCTCCTTCAAATATCTTGTCTAATTGGCTCCCCTGAAAAGCAAAAAATATTTTTTCATCGCAATAAAGGTCAACCAATATTTTCTCTAAAGTTGGAACAGCAACTTTACTTACCATCTGAGTTGGTGCTCTGCTAACCATCGGCTTTATAACAATAGCCTCCGTTAATTCCGACACATATCTGTCCAGGACATTTTCATCAGGTTTCAAATAGACGTTTTCGTAGCCCTTGTCTTTCAGACTATAGAAAACCCTTTCAACAGATTCTTTATCGACTTCTAAGATTGTCATTGAAGATGTTGCCTGCAATTCAATGAATTCATTTAGCCATGATGTATTCCAGATATTGTAGTAATCGCATAGAGGCGTATCGAGAATTTTGCCGATAGCAAGAATGTTTTTATCGGGTTCGGGCTTAAAACCTTGTTTATAGACTATTTGATAAACTCCCTTTTTGATTGTCTCAATGATATGTCTCTTTTTTAAATCATACACCCGCCATCCGAAAGTTCCCTCATTCAGGTTTGGATCAAATGAGCGAAAAAAATTAAAAAGTTCCTCCCTTGTAAACATGTGCATGTTTGCAAAGCGGCTCATTAATTCTCGTTCTATGATATTATTTACCATTGCTTCTTAAAGGTTTAATTCAAAAATAAGCCACTTTTTGAGTATTGTGGCTAAATTTTGATTTTCAAAAATAAGCCACTTTTCTGTAAAATTGGTGAATGTTTGAAAATTAATCGCAAAACAGCTTAAAAATATTTTAGTAAATCTCTACAATAATTTTTTTATTACAGAACAGATGCATACCTTTATGTTAAATAGTAACGATCTACAACAAAAAAATGATAAAGTCGCTAAAGGAAATAGCAAATATAAAATTCGGCTTACATTCCCAATCTCAGGAGTATGGCAAAGTGCTATACTTGCAGGCGGGACATTTCAGTAATAAAGGCAAGTTACTACAAATACCAACAAGTTTTATAGATGTACATGGCCGCTTAAATGAGCATTTGTTAGAAGACGGAGATATATTGCTTGCAGGAAAAGGAAACCGGAATTTTGCTTGGTGCTATCGCAGCAATTTAGGTCCAGCGGTAGCATCTTCAATTTTCTTTGTGATTCAACCGAGACAAGATTTAATAAATCCTGAATATCTTACTGCTTACTTTAATCTTGAAAAGTGCCAACTGCATTTCCGTAAGCTGGGAGAAGGTAGTAATGTGGCATCTATTAGGAAAAGCGAACTTGGAGAGTTGAATATTCCAATTCTTACTATGAAGAAACAATTAGAAATTGCAGCTATATCAAAACTGCATGAGGAACAAATAGAAATAACCGAAAAAATACAGCAACGTAAACACGAGCTTTATGAAGCTGTCATGAATAACTTAACAACTGGCAAATAAACAATATGGATCAAACACAGATAAACGGAATCGTCTGGAAAGCATGTGATAGTTTACGGGGAAAAATTGACCCCTCGCAGTATAAAGATTATGTACTTACACTGCTATTCGTAAAGTACCTCTCAGACGTATGGAAGGATAAGAGGGCATTTTATGCAGACAAGTATAACAATGATGCTACCCGTGTAGAAAGGGCGCTCCGGAATGAGCGTTTCCAGTTGCCCGACAACTGCACCTTTGAGTACATATATACTAATAGGAATGAAAGCAACCTGGGTGAACAAATAGATATAGCCTTAACGGGGCTGGAAGATGCCAACAGGACTAAGCTGGCAAATGTGTTCCGTAACATATCCTTTAACTCAGAAGCCATATTTGGGCAGACAAAGGAGCGCAATACACTGCTTAAGAACCTGCTGGCTGATTTCTCGCAACTGGATTTACAGCCATCCCATTTGGAAGGTAATGACGTGATTGGCGATGCTTACGAATACCTTATAAGCAAGTTTGCTGGGGATGCTGGTAAGAAAGCTGGGGAGTTTTACACACCAAGAGAAGTATCTACACTGCTGGCAAAGCTGGTAGACCCGCAACCTGGGAATAGGATTTGCGACCCTGCTTGTGGCTCAGGTTCATTGCTTATCAAAGTGGCAAAGGAAGTAGGTAGTAATAACTTCTCATTATATGGGCAGGAAAATAACGGTAGCACATGGGCGTTGTGCCGTATGAATATGTTTCTGCACGAACTGGACCAGGCTAATATAGAATGGGGTGATACGCTCAATAACCCTAAGTTGCTGGAAGGCGACCACCTGATGAAGTTTCATATAGTGGTAGCCAATCCCCCATTTAGCCTGGACAAATGGGGTGCGGAGAATGCCGGTATTGACCAGTATAACAGGTTTCACCGGGGTGTGCCGCCAAAGAGCAAGGGTGACTATGCTTTTATAAGCCACATGATAGAAACTGCCTATGAAGATATGGGCAAGGTAGGTGTAATAGTGCCGCATGGTGTGCTGTTCAGGGGTAGTAGCGAGGGCGTGATACGCAAGCAGCTTATAGAGGAGAATTATCTGGATGCTGTGATAGGATTGCCAGCCAACTTATTCTTTGGCACCGGTATACCTGCTGCAATACTACTGTTCAGCAAGGGGCGTGGCAAGCGCAGGGATGTATTGTTTATTGATGCAAGCCAAGGTTATGAAGCTGGTAAAAACCAGAACAACCTGCGCCAGCAGGATATGGATAAGATAGTAAGCACCTACAAGACCTATAAAACCACCAAGCCACTAACCGGCGACGAAGGTGAGATAATAGAGACGAAGTATGCTTACCGTGCTACCGTAAAAGAGCTTACAGATAACGACTACAACCTGAATATACCCCGGTATGTAGATACATTTGAAGAGGAAACACCAGTGGACATAAAGGCAACACAGGTGGAAATAAACAGGCTGAAAGGAGAACTGGCAGGTGTGGAGCAACAAATGAGTGAGTATTTAAAAGAGCTAGGTTTCTAATCACAAATGACAGACTATGACAATGGTAGAAACGATTCAGTTGGGACTTAGAAAAGGCTATTATCAAAACAGGCAGTTTCGTGGACAATGGGAAGGGTTTGATAATAAAATAACAGAGTATCTTTTGACAGTGTTAGTCGCCGTTGCGATAAATAAGACGCAGGGGTTCGGTCAAATTAATTTAGAATACCCGATTTGGTGTTATTATCAAGAAGCATTCCCTGCATATAAATGGGATTGGACGGACATTTTTACATCGCCTGTTTTACAAACACGGACATTCTTCAGAAAAAGAAGTAAAGAACGCATAGACATAGCTTTGTCACACAATGAAAGGGGACTTGCCAATGGACTAAGGAGTATTCACGGGGTTGAATTAAAAGGCATTGATAAAGAGGAAAAAGATATTATTATCGATCTGCGCAGATTGTCTGATTCTATGATGTCTACTGATTATGGAACAATGGAAGATAATTCAATCAGATCATGTTATATGGCCTTTATTAGAACATGCGGTGCAGAAGAGAGAATAATGTCAGATGCAGAGTTGACTCTGGAAAAGACCCGGATTGTAGCTGAAATAAACGGCTTTCTAAATAAGACATTGCGTAAAGAATATAGTGCTCTGGATTATGCGCTATTTGAGGAAAGTATTGATAGGGAGTCGTCAGAGTCCTACATGACAGGTAAACTTGGAATCCCAGAACTGGAAGTTACTGAAGACGACCTCAAAGCAGGTACAGGGGAAGTATTAGGTATAGTAATAGAAATCATAAGGAAATAGCACATGCCACTAACCATACAATATTGCTCAGACTTACACCTTGAATTCAGGGAGAACAGGGAGTTTATTAAGGCTAACCCTTTGCAGCCTGTAGCCCCCGTGCTGGTGCTGGCGGGCGATATTGTGCTGTTTGCAGATATGGACAGGCAAAAAGATTTCTTTAGCTATGTAGCCGATAACTTTGAAACTACATACTGGCTGCCGGGCAACCATGAATATTACCAAAGTGATGCAACCGGTAGATGTGGCATACTAAATGAAAGCATAAGAACCAATGTGCACCTCGTAAACAACACTACTGCTGTGCATGGCGACGTAAGACTGCTGTTTTCTACCATGTGGACAAAGATAAGCCCGGCAAACGAGTGGGACATACAGCGTAGCATGAATGATTTCCGGGTAATAAAATATGATGGGCGCAGGTTAGGGGTAGATAAATACAATGAACTGCATGATGACTGCATGGCATATCTGAAAGGCAAAATAGAAAGCAACACTACTGGTAATACGGTAGTGGTAACGCATCACATACCTACCTTTATGCACTATCCCGAACGATTTAAAGGAGATGTGCTGAACGAAGCATTTGCGGTAGAACTGCATAACCTGATAGAACCATCAAACATAGCCTGCTGGATATATGGCCACCACCACTGCAATGTGCCGGAATATAAAATCGGGAATACGCTGATGCTGACCAACCAACTTGGGTATGTGAGCTATGGAGAACACAAGGATTTTGATAAAGCTAAAACTATTACGGTATAAATATGGATTTGCTCAAAAACTACAAATATGACGTGGCTATCTCACTCTGCAACCAAGATGCAGAGTATGCCCGAAGCTTAAAGGCTCAGATAAATCCGAGCCTGAATGTATTTTTCTATGAGCAGAATCAGGAGGAAATCATAAGTAAATCGGGGCCGGAAGTGTTTGCAAGTGTATTCAAGGAAGCACGGGTGGTTGTTATCCTTAGCCGGAAGGAATGGAGCCAAACCTTCTATACAGAGTTGGAGATGCACGCTATAACAGACAGGTATAAGAAAGAGGGGCTGGGCTTCCTTGTAGTGGTGCCAATGTTACCCGGCGAGAAACCCATATGGTATCCCGAGACGCTGATATATGCCGACCCTTTGAGCATGTCTTTAGAAAAGATAGCAACGGTAGTGGAGTATAGAGTAACGCAGAGCGGGGGTATAGTGAAGCAGTTGACGCTAGAGGATAACTACGAGCATCTACAAAGGCGGATAGAAGAGAAGAAGTGTGCTATTAGACTTCAGTCGACAAAGGAAGCTATAGAGGAAGTTGATAAAGAAGGTGCCACTATCTATGCACTGGTACAGCAAAAAATGGACTTCTTAACCACAGGTAACCCTGCTGGCATTGAGCGAAACCTATGGCCATCTCCCAACGTTGAGACTTTCTTCAGAATGGGAAGATACATACTTGAGATACGTTTCCTGAAACCTGACATAATGTATAACAAGATTGTAAGCACACAAGACTATACGCTCGTAATCTGTATTAGCAGAGTATTTGGTAACCTTAGGAATCTGTACGAACAATCAGAAAACAAGAAGCCTATCAAGTCGCAAGAATACAAATATTTATACGGAACACCGACGAAAGGATGGGCAACTCCTTATGTGCCTACCAACAAACCCTCTGCGGCAGATAAGCAGGTACTATTTTCCTTTAAAGACCCTATCCGAATGCAGGAAACACATTACCATTATGATTTAAGATACCCAGCTAACGCAGCAATTCTGATTGACAAATGGTATAGTGAGTTGCTTAACTATGCTGCAAGTAACATCAAAAACTATATATAGAGATGAACCAAACAAACGCACATAAGCCGGGCTATAAGCATACACCCCTTGGGTGGATACCTGATGATTGGGAAATAAAACAGCTTGGAGATATTGGGAAACCTTACATTGGGTTGACATACAGTCCTGAAGATGTTACTGATAAGAACAACGGCATTCTGGTTTTAAGATCGTCAAACATACAAGGTTCAAAATTGCACTTTGAGGATAATGTATTTGTGAAATGTGAGGTTCCAGATCGAGCGAAAGTTCAAGCTGGTGATATTCTAATTTGTGTAAGAAATGGTAGCCGTTCTCTAATTGGCAAATCAGTTATGATAGATGAACGTTGCAGTGGAATGGCATTTGGAGCATTTATGTCGATATACAGATCAGAATACAATGGCTTTATGAACCAAGTTTTCAACTCTGGTCTATTTAAGCAAGAAATACATAAAAATTTAGGCGCAACAATTAATCAGATTACCTCTAATGATTTAAATAAATTTTATGTACCGTTCCCATCAACTAAGGAGAGGACACAAATAGCAAATATTCTCACGATCTGGGATGAAGCAATACAAAAGACACAGCAGCTAATAGAGCGACTGAAGCAGCGCAATAAAGGACTTTCTCAACAATTGCTAAAACCTAAACCCGCCTGGAAGGAATTAAAGCTATCAGACATATTTGAACGGGTTACAAGAAAGAATACTGAAGCTAATACGAACGTTGTAACTATTTCTGCACAGAAGGGATTTATACGGCAAGGAGACTTTTTCAACAAGCAGGTGGCAAGTGAGATACTTGACAACTACTTCCTTGTAGAGAAAGGTGAGTTCTGTTACAATAAAAGCTATTCGAACGGTTACGATTGGGGAGCAACTAAACGACTAAACGATTTTGAGAAAGCCGTAGTAACAACGCTGTATATCTGCTTTAGGTTGAAAGACGATACAAAACACTCCGGCGACTTCTTTGAATACTTTTTTGAATCCGGCTTGCTTGAAGTTGGGTTGTCAAAGATTGCTCATGAAGGTGGCCGGGCACATGGATTACTTAATGTTACTGCACATGACTTCTTTAGTTTAAAGGTATCTATTCCGGTTTTAACTGAACAGACCAGGATATATAATATGCTACAGACAGCGAGTAATGAACTAAAATTATATCAACAACAACTTGCCAACCTACAGCAGCAAAAGAAGGGCTTAATGCAGAAGCTGCTGAGTGGGGAGGTGAGAGTAAATGAATGTAGAAAATATTAACTAAATACACTATGCTAATTATACATCCAGATTCGTGGGTTAGTGGACTTTTTCCTTTGGAGAAATTCTTAACTGAAAAAATGCTTCAACGTACTGACTGCAATGAGTCAATTAGTAATAAGCATAGGACAACAAATGGCTATATACAGGTAAAGGAACTATTAACCCTGTCTAAACTGTCATTGATTAGAGCTCGAACAGTTCGGACCGTTAAAGTACTAATAGATGAAGCTAGATCCGATTTGTTTTCTCAAAACATTAAGAATGATATCATTATAAATGGATATTTCAAAGACTTAAAGGAGTTTATTGTTAACTATGATGCATCTCGCTTGGAAGCGGACGGCAAGCCTAATCTAATTGAGTTGAATTCACTTATATATAGGCTGTCACTTTTCGAATCTCAATTAGAAAGAGGCTATTTTAATTTCATTGGTAGAGAGTTCTTTTCAATAGATTACAAAGAGGCATTGAAGGTTGACAGACATGCAAAACTAATCTCTGCATTAGTTGATATTCTTATCCCATATCTCGCCTTTAAAGGATATGCAATATCATCAATATCGGAAGTTTTGCGTTCCTGGATTAGTAAGGGCTATAGAGCAACTTTCAAAAGAATGTTTGCATTTTTCAATTTTAAAAAGCGAGAGTATTACTATGTTATTAACATTGACAAAAAGACATCCGAAGAATGGGATTTCTTATTAAAGTTAATGAGGGAAGAACTTGGTATTGATATTACACACGACACAGTAATTAACTTGAATAAAGAAAAAGAAGAACTAACTATCTTTCCCGAAAATGACGTTGTGGCCTTTTATGGGCACCGGGACCTAGACCCTCATACGCATTTCAGAAATGTTTACGATTCATTGTTAAAGAGGACTGTGCTCACTAGAGAAAGACAATCGTTAGCTTTATTCAGTGAGTTCTTTGATTCCTGTTATTGGAGGTCCCCGAAACGAAAGAAGCAGCTGCACAAAGTTGAATTTACTAACGATCCTCTCAATGTTAATTCTAGGAGCAGAACACTACGTAACACTCTCATCGATAACTCATCATATTTTGCCTATGAGTTTTCGGAGGAATCACTTATTCCTAATCCTGCAAATGAACAGCTCAGAAATGCGCTATACTATTATAATCTTGCCTTAGGATCTAAGTCAATTGAGAATTCACTTGCGTTATTATGGACGTCATTGGAATCGTTGCTACCTTACCGAACTCATTTCAGTGATATTGAATGTGTACAACATTTTGTCTCAAAATCCATGGCTCTTGGCTCAATGGGAAGAGACGTAAGGGCATTTTTCATGAGATTAAATGAATGCAATCTAGCTGCTGGCAAAGCTTTAGATTCGTTGGAGTTTGCGGAGCAGCAGGGGTGCAATACGCCTAAAACTCTTGAGTTATGCTACGATTGGATTGTCAACGGTGAAAAAGGTATTATAAGCAAGAGGTTTGAATTGATTAAAGCCCAGTCAGAGTTACTAGCATTTGAGTATTCTCGAATAGCCAGACCACTGATAGATGGAAAGTATGAATATCTTCTCAAGAGAATAGTAGCTTCTAATCAATCGATAAAGTACCAACTACAAAGAATATATCTTCATAGGAATCAGATTATCCACGCTGGGAACATAATTAACGAGTATTCAAACCTATGGATTCATCTCGAATGGTATATTGGCAAGTTGCTTGCACACTCCATTATTAACCTGGAAATTACTCGGCGTTACAGCAGTCTTTACGATTTGTTTATATCGACAGAATCCGACTATGATTATGTTGTTTCATATTTAGAGAAAAACGCCGATAAGCCAATTGCAGAATTGTCGACTAGGATAAAGAAAATTATTTTCAGCTACAGCTGGCAATCGTTCTAAGTAAGTATTATGGAAACACCCTCATTTAAAGAAGATCACATCTCCCAGATACCGGCACTGCAATTGTTGATGAAGATGGGTTATAAATACCTCACACCTGATGAGGCACTAGCTGCCAGAGGTAGCAGGAGTAGTAATGTGCTGCTGGAAGGCATTATGAAGGAGCATTTGCGGGAAGCAAACAAGATTAACTACAAGGGTAAGGAGTTCTATTTCACTGATACCAACATCAACACTGCCATACTTGCACTGAGGGATTTACCTATACAGGATGGCTACATTCAGGCTAATATTGCCTTCTATGACCTGATAACACTCGGCAAGAGCCTTGATCAGGCTGTATTGGGAGATAAGAAGGGCTTTACATTCCAATACATTGACTGGAAACAACCAGAGAACAATGTATTTCATGTAACGGAGGAATACAGCGTACTCAGGACAAATAGAACCGATACCTACCGACCAGATATTGTATTGTTCATTAACGGTATACCCGTTGCTGTAATAGAATGTAAAAGCCCACAGATTAAAGACCCTTTAGACAAATCAATAGAACAGCACCTGCGCAACCAGCAGGAGGATGGCATACGCTCCCTTTATAACTACTCAAATATACTGATGGGACTTGCTACAGAGCAAGCATCCTACGCCACCACAGGCACATCAAAGGAGTTTTGGAGTGTGTGGCGGGAGTCATTTAAAAGCACAGCACAGGAAGCAGCATATAATCAGGAGCTAACAGCCCTGAAGAATACCCCGCTACCATCGGATGAGCGTACAGTACTATTCAATGAACGGTTTAGGTATGTATTACAATACTTCAATCAGTTGGAAGCTAATGAGGTAAACATTACAGAGCAGGATAAACTACTTTATAGTATATGCCGCCCTGAGCGCATTCTTGCCCTGATGCTCAACCATATAGTATATGACGATGGGGAAAAGAAGATAGCCCGCTATCAGCAATACTTTGCCATAAAAGACACACTTGGCAGGATACAGCAGATGGATAGCACAGGTAAGCGCACGGGTGGGGTTATTTGGCATACACAGGGGTCAGGTAAGAGCCTTACAATGGTAATGCTGGCAGAGCAAATATCCACTGTGGTTAAGGAGCCGCAGATTATAATGGTTACTGACCGTATAGACCTTGATGACCAGATCTCAGGTACATTCAGGAAGTGCGGCATGGACGTAAAGCAGGCAACCTCTGGCAAGAACTTAGTGGAGCTGCTGAATACTACCAGCGATATCGTCATTACCACAGTGATACATAAGTTTGAATCGGCAGTTAACCAGGCAGACGCGATACTGAGGTCAAGCGACATCTTTATACTGGTAGATGAGGGGCATAGGACCCAATATGGACAGTTCAACGTCAAGATGCGCAAGATGTTCCCGAATGCCTGTTTTATAGCCTTTACGGGCACTCCGCTTTTGAAGTCGGAGAAGAACACGGCCACTAAGTTTGGGGGCATAATAGGTAATCCTTACACCATAACAGACGCTGTAAAAGACAAAGCGGTAGTACCCCTGCTATATGAGGGTAGAATGAACCTTATTGATGTGAATTCTAAGCCACTGGATACCTATTTCGGGCAGGTATCAGAACCATTATCAGACTATGGCAAGGGGCAGCTTAAGAAGAAGTTTAGCAGGCTGGATATAATCAACAAGGCAGACCTTGTCATATACGAGCGAGCTATTGATATTGTCAAGAACTTCTGCGATAACTTTCAAATACAGGGATCAGACCACCCTCAAAAAGCCCTGCTGGTATCACCGAATAAAGTATCGGCTATTAAGTACCGAGATTACATAGATGAGTTCTGTAAAACCAACCCAAAATACAAGGTAAACTGTGAGGTGCTTATATCGGCACCTGATATGAGGGAGGGCGAAGAAGATGCATTTGAAAAGGCTGATGATAAGGTGAAGGCGTTCTGGAATGCAATGATGGACAGGTTTAAGAAGTCTGAGGACTATGAAAAGAATATTATCAACGGCTACAAGAAGAAGGAGCAACCTGAGATGCTAATAGTAGTTGACAAGCTACTAACAGGCTTTGACGCTCCCTGTGCCACTGTGCTTTACCTTACCCGCCCGTTGAAAGAACACACCCTGTTGCAGGCTATAGCAAGGGTAAACAGGCTGTACCCAGGCAAAGACTATGGATATATTATTGACTACTTTGGCAACCTTAAAAACCTTGACGATGCGCTTGGCACTTATTCCAGTCTGGAAGGATTTGACGATGATGATTTGAAGGGTGCAATAACAGCGGTAAACAAGGAAATACAAAAGCTGCCACAGGCACACTCTGAGGTTTGGGATATATTCAAGACCATTAAGAACAAGTACGATGCAACAGCCTACAAGAACCACCTTTTTGATGATGCTATAAGGTATCAGTTCTATGAGAAGCTATCCACCTTTGGTAGGCTGCTTAAACTGGCATATACCAGCATGGAGTATGAAATGAATACGCCTGATGTTATAAAGAAGAAGTACAGGGAGGATTACAAGTTCTTTTTGAGCCTGCGGGAGGTGGTGAAGTACAGCTATTCTGATGACCTTAAGTATGAAGACTTTGAACCACAGGTGCAAAAGCTGGTGGATAAGCACATCACCACCGAGGGCGAAATAGTGGTGCTTACCAGCAGTGTAAACATCTTTGATAAGGAGCTGATGGAAAAGGAAATGGAGCGTATAGCAGGTAAAGCTGCTAAGGCTGACCATATAGCCAGCAAGACCATGCGCTCGATCAATATCAGGATGAATGAAGATCCTGTATTCTACAAAAGGCTCTCTCAACTGATTAAGGAAACAATTGATGCCTATCATGCAGGCAGGCTTAGTGAGGTGGAATACCTGAACAAAACAATGGCGCATGAAAGTGACTTCAATAACAGGCGGCAGGACAATATACCATCGGAGATAGTAGACAATGATATACAGATAGCCTTCTACAATCAGACTAATGTGATACTGGAAGCAGCACTACAGAATAACGGAAACAAGACCTGGGTAGCAGCGCAAATAAGCATTGGTATTGATAGCACTATTCGGAGCATCATTTTTGACCAAGGTTCGCTAATCGTGGATTGGGAGCATAACAATGATATTCAAGGAAAACTGCGCATTGCCCTCGATGACTTTTTGTATGATGCCAAAGCCGAGCATAGGTTAGCTATTGCAGATAAGGAGATTGACCTATTGGAAGAGGAATGTTTGAAGATTGCAAAAGCAAGGTATAAATGATAGAACAGAAAGTACAGTTTGGTACAAGAACAATACCCTTTACAATCCATTATGCCGATAGGAAGTCCATGGGCTTGCAGGTGCATCCTGATTGTACAGTACACGCTATTGCGCCCACTGATACAACGGAGGCTGATATAATAAAGAGGGTGAAGCTAAAGGCAGGTTGGATATTGAAGCAGCAAGATCACTTTGCCTCATTCCTGCCGCTAACACCTGCAAGGCAGTTTGTGAATGGGGAAACTCACCTATACCTTGGCAGGCAGTATCGGCTAAAGAAAGTTTCATCTGCTTCCACCCAGGTTAAAATCTACCGGGGTTTTATAGAAGTTCATACTAAATCGGCTACCGTAGAAGCTGTTGAAATTGTGTTACAGGACTGGTACAAGACAAAAGCAAAGGAGGTTTTCGCAGGTTTGCTCGCTGAATTGATTGAAAAAACACCCCGGTTTCAAAATAGGCGGCTATCACTGCATACTAAGGCTATGCCTACCCGTTGGGGCAGCTGCTCACCCGCAGGAAGAATAACCCTGAATTCAGAGCTGGTAAAAGCACCAAAGGCATGTATTGAGTATGTTATTATCCATGAGCTTTGCCATCTCATATACCCTAACCACAATAAGAAGTTTTTTAGACAGCTAAGTACCCTAATGCCGGATTGGGAGAAATGGAAGGAGAGGCTAGAGAGGAGTATGGTGTAGATAATCAATTGGCCGAAACGGTTGATGAGGTGGTTTTCTATAAACAAAAACAATGGCGAAATAACACCTGTTTTGTTGATAGAAATGTTGATAGCCAATACTATCTGCATAAAACTCAAAATATCTCTCTTTTCGACATTTTATAGAGTATATTTAGCGTAGGTAAAAATAATCTCGGCTGTTTTTAATTACTTTTGATGCAATGGCACAATTAGACATTTTCAGCAATATCGGCACCTCAAATTTTGAGCAGAATAGCCGTTCTTCACTGGTTGTTGTTGATAATGGAGAGTACATTTACATGCCTAATTTTTTTTCAAAATCCGATAGTGATGGATACTTAAAAAAGCTAAGGGAAAATGTTCTTTGGAAACAGGAATCAATGAATATGTATGGGAAGAAGATTAACTTCCCAAGGCTAACCGCTTGGTATGGCGATAACGATAAGCCCTATTCATTTTCGGGAATTACTTTGCAGCCGCTCCCTTGGAATAATGAAATCCTTCAAATTAAGCAAAAAATTGAGCCCGATGCCGGGGTTACTTTTAATAGTGTTCTACTGAATTTATATCGCAATGGTAATGACTCAATTTCTTGGCATACTGATGCAGAACCTGGATTAGGCATAAATCCCATCATAGCGTCCGTTAATTTTGGGGAGACTAGGAAATTTCAATTAAAGCATATAAAAACCGGTGAGAAGAGGGAAATTGAATTGGAGCATGGGAGCGTGCTAATTATGAAGGGAGAATTACAGCATTTTTGGCAGCATCAGGTTCCGAAGACAAATAAAATAATTGGAGAAAGAATTAATCTAACCTTTAGGGTGATAAAATGAAATGGGATTTTGAAAATATTGAAATTGACGACGGATCTACGGTATTAGCCCAGGCACCTGTGATTATTTCTGCAAGTCGCTCTACTGACATTCCCACTTTTTATGCAGACTGGTTTGTTGAAAGATGGAAAGCTGGATATGTGAAATGGAAAAATCCGTTCAATGGCGTTCCCTTATATGTTTCATTCAAAAAAACAAGAGCTGTAGTTTTCTGGACAAAAAACCCCAAGCCCATTTTTAAACATCTCGATTATTTAGATGAAAATGTCAAAAACTACTACTTCCAATTTTCATTGAATGATTATGATAAAGAAAGGTTTGAAGAAAAAGTACCTAATGTCCAAACACGAATTGATACTTTTATTGAGCTTTCAAATAGAATTGGCAAGGACAGAGTTGTTTGGCGCTTTGATCCGCTATTAATGACCGATGAAATTGACGTAGATAGCTTATTGAATAAAGTTGAAAGAATTGGCGACCAGCTATGTCATTATACAAATAAATTGGTTTTTAGCTTTGCAGACATATCGATCTACAAAAAAGTAGAGAGCAATCTGAGGAAAGCTAATATCCACTATCTTGAATTTGACTCAATCACAATGGAACAATTTGCCCTTGGATTAAAGAAGCTAAATGAAAAGTGGGGGCTTGAACTTGCTACTTGTGCTGAAAAGTTCGATCTACATAAATATGGAATAAATCATAACAAATGTATTGATGATGATTTAATGATTAAGCTTTTTGCTCATGACAAACAACTGATGGATTTTTTGGGTGTGAAGTTTATTGAATCTACATTATTTGATTCTGCTGGTAAAATAGCTAAAACAAAAAAACTTGAAGATAAGGGCCAAAGGGAATCATGTGGGTGCATTATGAGTAAGGACATTGGGGAATATAATACTTGCCCCCACGGTTGTGTTTATTGCTATGCTAACACGTCAAAGGAAATTGCATTAGAAAATTACAAACGCCATATTAATAACGGGATAAAGGAAACACTCATTTAATTTGACTTTATGGCTGGTTATCATTTTAGTTTACCTGATGTTGAAAAATTATCCCCATCACAGCAAGCAGCAGTTGGAGATAGTAAACCAATCGCCTTGTCAGGTGGGCCGGGAACCGGAAAAAGTGTCGTTGCGATTTATCGCCATATTACCAATTATCAGAAGCAAAAACCAATAAGGAGCCAATTAATCACTCATACTAAAAGTTTAGCACATTACCTCAAGCAGTGTTGTTCTACTATTAGCCCTAAAGCTGCTGAATTTGTAGATACATCAAGTAGTACAAAATGGCGACCATCAAATGGAAATATATTTGATGAAATTATTCACGATGAAGCTCAAGACTTACATTTGAATTTCAATAAGCTACTTCAGAAATTCGCGGGTAGTATATCGTATGGCGCTGACGATCAACAATTGATTTCCGCAGCTGCAAGAAACGAAGACGGCAGTTATAACCTTGAAGAGTGTTCTCCCGAAAAAGAACTTAGAAAAATTTATACAAATTCATTACACACTCTAACAAAGAATTACAGATCTACGCGAAAAATAATGATGTTTGTCAAGAACATTTTCGAAAATGCATATATACCGGAACAAACAATAATAGAAACTGAAAAAGAAGGTGATTTGTATCCAAGCACTATACACAATCAAACACTTATTGATGATATTGAACCATATGAAAAAAGATATGAAATTTTGATAGCCGAAATAGAAAGGCTATTATCTGCAAAAAGATTAGAAAGGAGTAAACTTGAAGATCTCATAAATAATGCCAAATCCAATGTAATCAAAAAGTGACAAAAGTATTTAAAAGAATTATTGACTTATCGGATTCGCCTGCATCACTTGGAGTGCATATCATGCATCATTTGGCAGACTACCATGATTTTGTAAACAGCGACTATGATATAGTACACAGTGAACGAGACTTGATTGAGCGTTTTATCCTATTTAAAATTGAAACTTTAAATAAACTTGACTATTCTAAAATTGCTAATCGAGCATTTGTAATAATTCTCTATGAATTGTGCGCCCGGTTAAGCCTTGCCTGCGCAATTAGGTTAGAAAACATTCTCGAAGGAAATCATCTTGATTTAGGTTCAAGGTTAAAGGCTACTCAACTTTTTTTGATCGACATAAAAAGGAATAGCGACTTTATTGATAGGTATGAATTGATTTGTGAACTTTTAGAAAATGCTTATAAACACGAAGAAGATGATGAAATAAAGGTTGTAAATACCTTTATAAACTATTTTATTTGTGTATTAAAAAATGCACATCCGAATTACATTAAGCAACTAATTGAAAAAATTTCAGTCTCAATAGCTGAGAATAAATACATGTTTCTTAATAAAGAAACATTCAATAGCCTAATTCAAATAAATCCCAACAACGTTGTTGAGTCAAATAATGTAATACAGCGGTTATTTGTCGAAACTTGGAACACTTCTATTATTAGTGAAAATAATAAATCCGAAAAGAATTACGAAACAGAAAACAACTACTTAAATAAAATCCAGGCAACCGATTCTACATGTAATTCGATACGACAAATATCTTTAGATACAATAAATTTATTGCCTGCCCACCAAAGACAAGACTTATATGATGCTCTGCTAAGAGGTGTAAAACCTCTTGCTACGGATTTAGAACTATGTGCATACATGGCCTTTTATATGCCTATGCATTATAGCAAATTGAAAGATGCCTACAAATACTTACCTAAAGATTTTTGCGGTGAAGATTTGGAAATATACGACTGGGGATGTGGGCAAGGAATTGCGACAATGGCATTACTGGAAAACCCAAATGAAATCAACTATAACAATATAAGAAGTATTACTTTGTTGGAGCCATCACCACTAGCTTTGAATAGAGCATTGATAAATGTCGAGAAATTTATTGCATGCACATCCATTGTTCCTATTTGCCTATTTCTAAATGATACGAACCAGACAGATTTTGAAAATGACATTAACAGGAATAAGTTACATTTGTTTTCAAACATTATAGACATTGAGAATTTCTCTCTGAATAATCTCTTAAATTTGTTGGTAACGAATTTTAAAGGCTTAAATTATTTTGTGTGCGTAAGTCCCTACATTGATGATAAAAAAACTGCCAGAATTGATAGTTTCGTAGATTTTTTTTCTGCTAATTCCAGTTACAGGCAATATTGCAAAATAGATGAAAGAAAGGGACAATGGATTAAGCAGTGGACGAGAGTTGTAAGAGTATTTGAAGTATATATAAATTGATTTCTAATAGTTGCTAAATCTATCTCCAAATGGCATATGAATTAACTGGCAAATTGTATAAAAAGTATAGTACCCAGCAGGTAACTAATACTTTTAAAAAGAGAGAATTTGTTTTGGAAATATCAGAGGAAATAAATGGTAATATCTATACTAATTACGCAAAAATGCAATTAGTCCAAAATAAGTGCGGACTAATTGATAGTGCTGAAACCGGCAATATTTTGACGGTTAGTTTTAACATCAAAGGTACAAAATACGATAGGGATGGAAAGGAAGGGTTTATTACAAATTTGGATGTTTGGAAAATAGAACAAGCAAACGGCAACCAAAATACTCCAGCTAATGTACCAACCAATACTACACCTTTTACGCCATCTCCTGAAACAATTGACGATTTACCATTTTAGTAGTTAATCCAATTTTGGACTGCTTTGATCAAGTAGAAATTATTCTCTCTCCACGGCCGTTACAATTTGAGCATGTCTTTAAGGGTAGAAAAACAGGCAAGCCGCTATGCTTAGGTAATGAATATGCAGTCTATAGTTGTTGTCTTTTGAATTTATATTGATGGTCAAAAAACCATTTTCCTTTTTTGTTATTTTGATTTTCTATTTTTCCAGTCGTTGAGGGTCTTCTCAATAATCGTATCTCCTAACTCCTGAAGGGAGTGTAAATTGAACTGTGTCAGCTAATAAATTTACTACATTTAGCCTGTCAGGAAAAACGGAGATTGGCTCTGCTGAGGAGCAACCAATCAAGGGATATCCCGACCCGATAGAATAGAGCCAATTCAAAGTAATTTGAGTTGGC
>CANFHA010000018.1 GCA_947446645.1 Chitinophagaceae bacterium
AATATACTACAATCGAAAAAAAGACCAGTGTCGAACCCCAAAGGTAAATGAAGCATTCCGCTACATTGCAAGACTGGCAGGGTTTTCAGGGGAAAAAGAAAAGAGGGAACTGCAATTTGAATTGCATGTTCCCTCTTTGGTAGCGAGAAACGTAATCGAACTGGCAAATACAGCAGCAGAATTGCAGCAGAATGGTATAACCGTACAGACAATAGCCAAAGACCTCTTTAAAGCAGAAAGCCCATTTGAATTATATGAAGAGGTAAAAGCGAAAGGCATCGCAATAGATGTGCTTGTGAATAATGCTGGTCAGGGGCAATATGGGGAAGTTGTAGAAACAGATGTGCGGAGATATCTCGGCATTATCCAACTCAATATATGCAGCCTGGTAGTGCTCACTGATCTCTTCCTTAAAGATATGGTTGCGCGCGGAGAGGGAAGGATACTGAATCTGTCTTCTATTGCCAGCAAAAGCCCCGGACCATGGCAGGCAGTGTATCACGGCACAAAAGCATTTGTACAATCGTTTACCGAAGCAGTGCGCAGCGAAGTAAAAGATACAGGAGTAACTATCACTGCTCTGCTGCCGGGCGTCACCGATACCGACTTCTTTAATAAAGCCGGCATGAATGATTCAAAAGCCGTGCAGGATAAGGATAAGATGGCCGACCCTGCAGATGTCGCTAAAGATGGATTCGATGGCCTGATGCGCGGAGACGATATGATTGTATCCGGTATGAGCAATAAGGTACAGGTAGCCATGGGAGCCATAACACCGGACGAACGCCTTGCCGACATAACCAACAAAAAACAAGAACCAATCACCAAAAAATAAACTGAACATGAAAGCAGCAGTTATTCATGGTCCTCATAATGTATCGTATGATACTGTTGATGACCCAAAGATCAAAGAGAACAGGGATATCATTTTAAAAGTAACGGCAACGGCCATTTGTGGTTCTGACTTGCACATTTATAGTGGTGGGTTTCCCACCAGCCCTATGGTGCTCGGCCATGAGTTCATGGGAATTGTAGAAGAAGTAGGCTCCGAAGTAAAGAACCTGAAACGTGGCGACCGCGTAGTTGTCCCCTTCCCTATTGCCTGCGGCCACTGCTTTTTCTGTAATCATGATGTGCCGGGCAACTGTGAGAACAGCAACCCCGAACACTATGGCCGGGAGGGCGGCCTGCTCACTGAAAAAGGCGGCACATTATTTGGCTATACCGACCTGTATGGCGGCTACGATGGCGGCCAGGCTGAATATGTAAGAGTTCCCTACGCAGATTATGGCCCAAGAAAAGTACCGGACAACCTTTCTGATGAACAAGTACTTTTCCTAACCGACATCTTCCCTACCGGCTATACTGGTGTAGACTGGGGCGAAGTAAAGGGCGGCGAAACAGTTGCAATATTCGGCTCAGGGCCGGTGGGTATCATGGCCGCTAAAAGCGCATGGCTGCGCGGCGCAGCAAGAGTAATAATAGTAGACCCGCTGCAGTACCGGCTGGACAAAGCAAAAGCTACCGCAAACGTAGAAACAATATTGTGGGAAGACGGTGCAAAGGATGTAGTAGAGCAGATCCGCAGTATGTCTTTTGGCAGGGGGGCAGATGTGTGCATAGATGCTGTCGGCTTTGAGCCTGCAAGAAATGTGCTGGAAAAAGCAAAAGCGGTGGTCAACTTTGAAGTCGGCTCAGTAAAAGTACTGGAGGCCTGCTTGAGCGCGGTACGCCGCAGTGGCATCGTGTCTGTTCTGGGTGTGTATCCTACTACTTACGACAACTTCCCGGTAGGCCAGTTCTTCGACAAAGGAATAATACTGAAAGGTGGTCAGGCACCCGCCCACAAGCACATCGATAAGTTGCTGGGCTACGTAGCTGAAGGAAAAGTGAAACTCGATGATATCATCACCCACAGGCTTCCGCTATCGCAGATAGCTCATGGCTACGAGATCTTTAAAAACAAAGAAGAAGACTGCGTGAAAGTGGTTTTAGATCCATGGAAATAAAACAACCGTAAGCAACAACAGGAGTTACATCTAAGCAAGCGAAAAGCGGGGCAAACAATTGCCTCGCTTTTTGTGTCTGCAGGAATGACGTGGTAAGTGATCGCCGCCCATGGCGTAGTTACTATGGTACATGAATAGCGACAACAAACGCAACCACCGTGAACAACATAAATGAGAACAGGAACGACCTGCCAAAACCAATACCCACCGGCAACGACATATCAGAAGGCGATGCAAGAGATGAGCCACGCATGGATAAAGACGAAGATCTGAAAAAGGGCGACGACAACAACTCGCCGCTAGCCAAGCCATTTAAAGAGCAGAAAAAAGGCATTACCCCGGATGGCCTCCGCACAGCCGGTAATGAACACAACCCGCACAATATGGCAGAGCACGAAGAGCTGGACCCAACTATGGAAGATTCCCCGGAATTAAAAGCTGACCGGCCAGATATGGAGGAATCTCGCCACTGAAAAATGAGAAAAAGAAAGGCGGAGAAACAAAAGCGCTTGCCGCTCTGCTTCTCCGCTTTTCGTTTCGTGGTCTCGCCGGGAATCGAACCTGGATCTAAAGTTTAGGAAACTTCTATTCTATCCGTTGAACTACGAGACCGTGCGGGTTAAAAAACCGCAATCGAGGCGCGAAGGTAATTATTCCATGTCAAAAAATCAGGAACTTTTCGCTTTTCACTCTCAACTTTCATATTAAATTTTATTTCCATCTAATTGTCCAGAACAAATGCTCTATATCCTGCTTCAGGAAGTCTGTGGCGGGCTTTAAGGAGTCTGCATTTGGCGTTACGTCAAAGTAAAGAGCGCCTCGCAAAAAGTGTTTTACAGAATCAGTAAGGGTAAACTGGTATTTCGAAGCTACATTTCCGCCCACTACGTACATTACCCCCGCTGCATAGGGCGTATGGATGTCATAGGGGACTATTCCATCCGTCACTTTATTATGCACAAATGACAGCCCAAACGACTCGTTCACCAGTGAATCGAACCGGTTATTGTCGTTTATTTCCTTGTAGGTCAGATTGATCACACCATTCAGGTCAGGAAATACAATATTTATCCAGTACCTGTTATCAAATTTCTCCCCTTTAAAGGCCGTATCCTTGGCAATAAAGGCATATGCCGGGTATTCAAACGTATAGGGGAAACCCGGCTCGTCAAAAACCTTGTATTGATGTGCCGCCGGCGTATCCAGCCTGAAATAACCCGCGGGCTTAGGCATAAACACTGCAGGCCTGCACGAAGCAATAATTACCAATAAAAGAATAGGTGCATATCTCCACATCCGGGCAAAGATAATGGTTTGTTGAGTAGTTGAAACTCGAATCCTGGCTAAAGCCCCGATCATTTGCATTAAATATAAATACACATTTTAAATCAAAGCATTTCATGCACTTTGCGACCCTTACAAACACAATGAGTGAAGCAGCGCCTTTGCGAGACATCTTTCACGGAAACCATTTATCTCGCTCACCCGCTGCTCAACAAATCAACCAAATTAACCTAATTTCGCAGCCTGATAAAAAACAGATATTCCTATGGCAGACCAACCAATTCCCGAGCAGCAACAACAGCTGAATATTGAGCTTTCTGAAGAAATGGCAGACGGGGCGTACGCAAACCTGGCGATCATTACTCACTCTTTCGCAGAGTTCGTTATAGACTATGTAAATGTGATGCCTAACGTACCAAAGGCAAAGGTAAAATCACGTATCGTAATGACCCCTCCGCACGCCAAAAGGCTGATGAAGGCACTTATTGATAACGTAAAACGTTTCGAAGCGCAGTATGGCCCTATAAAGGATCAGGAGACAACAGCAATGCCATTCAATTTTGGCGCACCAACAGCCCAGGCATAAAAAGCCGCTCCTGCTGTGAAAAGATCTACTCTTATTATGGCGGGTGGTTAACATTATTTAATACTATCTCAGTTCCCAGCGAGCTGAGAAAAAAGACCCTTTAGGGGTTTGGGGTTTATGAGAAACAAAATACTGATCCTCGATTTCGGATCGCAATTTACACAGTTGATAGCCCGCCGGGTGCGCGAGCTCAATGTGTACTGCGAGATACAGCCATGCACCAAAGCCATTCAGTGGGATGGTGTACAGGGTGTTATCCTTTCGGGTAGCCCCTTTTCTGTCAATGATCCCAGCGCTCCGTCTGTAGATATTGCTGCTATTGCAGGCCAAAAGCCTGTTCTGGCAATCTGCTATGGCGCACAGCTGCTGGCTAAGACATCGGGCGGCGAGGTCGGTAGTTCCACACATCGCGAGTATGGCCGTGCACACCTGCAGGATATGGCGCACGACCCCTTATTCGCCACTATTCCCCAGGGCTCCCAGGTATGGATGAGCCATGCAGATACCGTTAAGCGCCTGCCCGATGGTTTTCATCTCCTCGCCCGTACAGATAGCATTCCGGTTGCTGCATTTAAAGTAAATGACTCCTATGCCACAAATCCTGTTTACGCCATCCAGTTTCACCCGGAGGTTACGCACAGCGTAGATGGCACTCAGCTCCTTAAAAATTTCGTAGTCGACATTTGTAAGACGCCGCAAGACTGGATGCCTGAAGCAATAATACAAGACGCAATTGACACTATAAAAAGCACTGTTGGCGAGGGCAAGGTTGTTATGGCGCTTAGCGGCGGCGTAGACTCTACGGTAGCTGCTACACTTATTAACAGGGCTGTCGGCGATAAGCTGCACTGCATATTTGTAGATAATGGACTGCTGCGCAAAGGCGAGTACGAGCAGGTGCTTGAAGGTTACAAACACCTTGGTCTCAACACTACGGGTATCGATGCCCGCCAGCGGTTTTATACAGAGCTCCACGGTGTTTCAGACCCCGAAACAAAACGTAAAATTATAGGCAGGCTGTTCATTGAAATATTTGATGAAGAAGCAAAAAAAATGACCGGTGTCAGATACCTGGGGCAGGGCACCATTTATCCCGATGTGATCGAATCCATGTCGGTGCATGGTCCGTCTGCCACTATCAAGTCGCATCACAATGTGGGCGGGCTGCCTGCAAAAATGAACCTCACACTTGTTGAGCCGCTTCGCTCCATGTTCAAGGATGAAGTACGCAAGATAGGCCGCGCACTGGGCATTGATGATATCTTTATCGGTCGTCATCCGTTCCCGGGCCCGGGTCTCGGTATCCGCATACTAGGTGCCGTGTCAGAAGAAAAAGTAAAAATGCTGCAGGAAGCAGATGCTATCTACATTCAGCACCTGCGTGATAGCGGTATGTACAAAGAGGTTTGGCAGGCCGGTGCCATATTGCTCCCCGTGCAGAGTGTAGGCGTTATGGGCGATGAGCGCACCTATGAATATACCTGTGCCCTGCGCGCTGTAACTTCCGTAGATGGTATGACGGCCGACTGGGCGCACCTGCCTTATGAATTACTGGGCAGAATATCAAACGATATTATCAACCGGGTACGGGGCATTAATCGCGTGGTCTATGATATTAGCTCCAAGCCACCTGCCACTATTGAATGGGAATAGGCCTGTATGAAACGGATACTACAAAAGCTAACAGTAGCGCTCTTTGTACTAACTGCGCACCTGCCTGTGTACAAGGCTGGCGGACAGGTCTTTAAAAAAAGGGCTAAAGAACGCTACCGTGTAGATGTGCTGGTGCCGCTTTACCTGGATGAGCTGGTTAAAGGTTTGTCGGCTACATATAAAGACAAAATACCCGAAAAGGCACAGTACGGTGTCGGCTTCTATGCCGGTGTTACGTTAGCCGCGGACAGCTTAAAGCACAGCGGCTTCAATGTGGACATTTACGTGCATGATATTGCATCTGCAAAGGAAACAACCGGCAAGCTTATTTCTCACGGCTTGGATTCATCTGATCTTATTATTGGCGCGGTCGATGCGCACGATGTAGAGGTGGTTTCCGGCTTGGCCAGCAGAAAAAACATCAACTTTATTTCCACGGCATCGGCTTCCGTAGGTGCAGATTACAACAATCCGTACCTCACATTTCTGCAGCCATCTGTTAAAGCCTACTGCGACCTTATTGTTGATGATGTATTAGCCCGGTTTCCAAAGGAAAACATCACGCTGCTGTACCGCACTAAAGACGCAAGAGATGCCGCAGCCTATGACTATATAAGCGATGGTCTTGCGCATAAAGCACATGTGCAGTACATGGCAGGCAATACCCCGCCCCGCAAGGGCAACTTTAGCCTGTTCATTGATCCCGCTAAAACCAACGTCTTTATCATACCCGTTCAGGATATAGCTCTTGCAGACACCATCCTGCACAGATTAGCCCACGATTTTCCGGGCGTTAATTTGCAGGTATATGGTATGCCCGGCTGGAGCACAATAGGCGAGCTGCGCAAAGAAAGTGCATTCCCTACCCTTTCCGTGAACATCCCTGCCCCTCATACCCTGGACCCACTGTCTCCATTGGGCCAATACGTGAAGCACATATACAAAGAAGTATACGCCGGCAAAATGCCGGAATCAGCTTATTACGGATTTGAGATCATGTTCTGGTATGCGAATATGCTTCGCAAATATGGGGTTGGCTTCAACGATAAGTATACCGATAACACGAAAGCGAACCTGGCACATTTCGATATACAGCCGCAAACCGACAAAAAGGGAAATACCCTCTATTACGAGAACAGGAATATTTACTTCACCAGGTACGGCGGACACCCTCACAAAAAATAAGAGGAGCCACATAAGTTGTAGCTCCTATATATTGGTAATTTTATTTCACTTTATTGTTTTATCAGTCGGCCGGTGTATAGCACACTGCCATCCTCTGCCACCACTTTTACCAATAGCAGCCCGCAACCCAGCTCTTCTATAGACGCACCTACCTCGTTACTTCCTGTTTTCAATTGCATTTGTTGTTGTTTCACACGGCGTCCTTGCGCATCATAAAACTCCAGGGTAGCAACAGTTGCCTTTTCACAATTTGCGTTTATAGTCACTTCCGTTTCTGCCGGGTTAGGATAAAGCACAAATGTGTTGTTTTTCACTGCGCTGTTTAAGCCCGTAGTGCTGCCGAGCAGGTAGGTTATTCCCTTTTCCATGAAGTTGACACGGTTGCCAAAAGAATCGATCAATGCAGGATCAAAAAATGTGCTCATCACATTATGTCCACCGGCATGACTGTGAAACATGCACTTACGGCCGTTAAAGGTATAGGAGGAAGGTCCCATTTGGTAAAGATCCAGCGTACCTGTGCCTGCAGTACAGCCGTCTACATACCAAAGGGTAGAAAACTGCCACTTCAGCGTAGCCGGAAACAATGCTGACGCTGTCGCAGTCCGGTCTGCCTCAGGCGTGCCCACACCGGCATCATCCACATAAGATTGTACATCGTAAGAGGTAAGCCCCATATAGTCCTTTGCAAATTCACCGGTAGCAAATGTTGCCGGTGTTGTCGGGTACTCCTGGTATAGTACATCTGTGCCTATTACCCACAGTGGCTTGCCCGCAGTTACATAAGACACTAATTCTGTATTACCGGCCGTAGTTCCACCCCAGAATTTCAGGCCCACCCCATCTCCTGAGCAGTACCATACTACCACATCATAATTCGACATGTAGGCCGCGGTGGGTGCTACACCTGCAGAGTCAGGAATGCTCCAGTAGCTGTAGCTGCTGTATAGAGTATGGTTAAGGCAACTTCTCAGTGTGTCTGAGTTATAAGTAATGTTGTCATTGTCATTTACCACAAGCACATTTTGCGCCTGCATCGTGTTACTAAATCCTAAAACACATAAAGCAATTGCTGCTTTTTTGAATACCGAAAAATGCTTTGAGATAATTGTAGACGTCTGGTGCATATGATTTTAGATTTTAAAACAAAATAATAAATAGTTCCTGTAAATAATAATATTTGCCGCACGCTACTTATCTAGGAGGTAACTTTATTATCTTATTTATTAGTTTCTGCTATCTTTATTTTTCACAAAACTATCATCTCCAATCTATGGCAACAGCTAAGAAAAAAGCAACCGTAAAAGCAGACAAAAAAGTGGTAGCGGCTAAAAAAACTGCTTTAAAGAAAACCGCACCAGCAAAAAAAGCCGCACCGGCGAAAGCCCCTGCCCAAATCGCGCCGGAGGTAAGAACTCCGTTACCTACTACAGTAAATGCCTATTTATCATTCAATGGCAATTGTGAAGAAGCGTTTAATTTTTACAGGTCAGTATTTGGTGGCAAATTTGTAAACTTTACCCGCTTTAAAGATGCGCCGCCAATGGGCGATAAGCCGCTATCTGCAGAACAGGGCAATAAGATAATGCACGTATCGCTGCCTATAAGCAAAGAAACAATACTGATGGCCAGTGACACCACAGGTGCCATGGGGCCCGATGTGATTGCAGGCACCAATTTCTGTATGTCTATAAGCGTGGGCACCAAAAAAAATGCAGACAAGCTTTTCAACGGTCTGTCAGCCGGCGGTAAGGTTACTATGCCAATGCACAAAACATTCTGGGGTGCCTACTTCGGTATGTTCACCGACAAATTCGGCATCCCATGGATGATCAATTTCGACGAGCCTAAGAAATAAAATGAGTCTCTTTTCAAGTAGCATAAAAGCCCTTTTCGGGGCTTTTGTTTTTTTAAGCAATTTCGTTTCGTTTTATCTGCGCTTTTTATACAGGATAAATGCTCCATACACAAAAGACGTATCGCGCACGTAGTGATTTTTAAGCGTTGTTACGTCTTGATTGTTGTCTATATAATAAAAATCAAAAGTCGTATCTGTTCCCGGTTCATCACGCTTATCATAGAGCTTTTCAAATTTCCCCGGATGGTAGTAGGTAAAGTCATAATTCAGGCAGGCGACAAACCGCCAGTCGACCCGAACCTTTATTTTCCTCTTCATATCCGGCGACTCCTCAATTATTTGTTGCATCACGTGAAGATCATCCACATTAAACCACCATAAGTATGAATATCTCAGATTTACCTTGCTGCAAAAATTATAACCGGTAAGGATAAAAAGAAAAATGAACGCTGGCCATCCCAGTCCCGGCGCATGCCGGCTTATATGGTAAAGCGAATAAACCAGCAGCAGTACAAATAAAAAAATGAAGAAAAGCGCAGTCCTGTCGGTTAGGTAATTAATTCCCAAAAATGCATGCTGCGCAATTAACGAAATTACTGGCGTGACCAGCAGTATGAATAATGCAAGCCCATACTGCACATCGAGCGGAACATAGCCCTTGTAATAGCGCCGCCTAAAATAAATAACGCCCCAATAAGCACTCAACAATATTGCAATAGCAATCACACTGGCCTGCACTACCTCCCGGGCTTGTTGATTGCCTGGCCCGGCAAGGAAAAAACCTGTTTCCACCAGGGACTTCACCGTGTTCTCTACAAAGCCCTCGCTTCCCAGGTAAGACAATTCATCATGGCTCATTACATTTCTTAGCGGAATATAAATTACAGCCGCCAACATAATAGCCGCGATAAGAATGGCAAAAAAAGGTTTGAGCAATGCCCTGTTTCCATGCTCATCTTTAAACAGTAAACTCTGTAGCATAACCGCACTCGTTAACGCCACGTAATAGTTAATATAAGCCAGATTACTATCCACCGACAGTATTGCACCGGCTAACGCCAATACAAGAAAACGCACTTGCTTCCCCTCTATGTATTTTATGTAACAGTAAATGCTTACTGTCATGAAAGTGAGCGCTAGCCCATAGCCGCGGCTTAGCCCCCAGAAATCAAATATCAGGGGGCTCGCCACATTCAGTATGCAAAAACTAAAGAGCGCCCACACCTTATTTTTAAACAGCAGCCTGCATAACTGGTACGAGAAAAGAAGAAATATTATTTGCGCCAGTATGCTATCAACACGATAGAAAAAACATGCGTGGAAAAATGCTCAACAAAGAATTTCCGCAGCAGCGAATGAAGCATGTGGTCATTCGCACTTCCCATCTCATTCAACCAGAGTTTCTTGTAGCTTGTATCCGGTGCGTATCCCGTTTCATCCACTGTAATAGGCACAAGTACACTGCGTATAATATTGATCACAACAAGCCCTATGCTCATAGCGGCAGCTATCAGCTCGTATATACCTATTCTTATGTTCCGGCTGGAATTCCGCATTGAACCTGGATAAAATTTAATGTTGCCACAAAAAATACACTTGTGCCAGCTAATCTACTTACAGTTTTTTTATAGGGTAAAAATATTTTCCTGAAATAGTCTTTAAATATTCCCTTTTCTCAGGCCACGCTTTATCTTTATAGACCCGGGTTATTAATCAAAAGTAAAATGTTTTTCTGCAGGCCGTCATTCCTGGTGCTCATTGCATTACTTTTTTGCTGCAGCGCAGCACAGGTAGCCCATTGCCAAACAAGCCGTCCATCCCCATACATTGATATGGGATCCCAGCGCAAACCGGAGATCATTGATACTGTCGTCCAGTTTAGGAAAAGCGCCGCCAGCAAAGCACAGGCTGACGCGAAACAGAAAGAGATAGCCCGCCCGCACGATCACGACTCCACCACCCTGGCCGGCGAACCGGACTCACTGGAAAGCAAAGAAGTGACCCCGGCTATTCATGCACTGCCAGCGTCACCTGCTCATATCAAAGGTGCCGCCCCTGCAGGTATTGCTAAATCAGAACCAGTAATTGAGTCCTCCCTTTTCGAAGGTGCCGTTGATGAGGTGATTGGCAAATACGCCGAAATGATCGAAAAGGATAGCCATGAGATAAATAACTACCCACTATATAAGTTTATCGACAAATGGTATGGCACGGAGTATAGATGGGGTGGCACCGACAATTCAGGAATAGACTGCTCCGCGTTCTCACAAAAGCTTTACGCTAACGTGTATAAGACTACGCTTGCCCGCACAGCACGTCTGCAGCACAAAAGTTGCGACCACATAAAAGATGCTGATGACGCAAAAGAGGGCGACCTGGTGTTCTTTCGCATACATCGTGTCCGCATTTCTCACGTTGGCGTATACCTGGCCAATGGCTATTTTGTACACGCGTCCCGCTCACAGGGTGTTGTCATCAGTAGTCTTAATACTCCTTACTGGCGCCGCCGCTACGCCAGTTGCGGCAAAGTGCAGCACGAAACCAAGGCCGCACTGGAATCAGAATACAGTGTAAGCCCCACCGAATAGTCTGTTAGTAAGCAAATAAAAATGGTTTCAACCTTGCGGCCAAAACCATTCATTCAATGCGCTCATAAGCTTCGGCTAATTCTGAGAATCAAGCTTCGGACTATATTTTTTCTCCAGCTCTATCAGCCTTGCAAGCTTCACCAGCGCTGTATCGTGATCCTTCACATAGTTATTGGTCGTATCCCAAACATAACCGGCAAGTACGGAACAAATCTTGTTCTTTATCACCGGGTCGGCCCGGTCAGCAAAGAATATGGTATCCAGCGTACCCTCGTACCACGCCATCACATAAGAGCGGAAGGTATTTATCCCCTGCATCATTTTCTGCGTATATTCTGTATCCCAGTCTATTGTTTCGCCTTTCAGCTTGCGGACCACAAGGTTACCGGCCAGCTGGCTGGATACCGTTGCCAGTGTTACGCCTGACGAAAATATCGGATCGAGGAATTCGGTAACATTACCGGTCAGCACAAATCCTTCATCAAAAAACTTATCGGTAGTTGACGACCATGACTCCAGCACCCGTGGAGGAAAAACCATCTCCACATCTTTGAATCGCTCTGCCAGGTAAGGTTCTGCAGCTATCAGTGCACGCAGTTGCTCCTCATCGTTGCCCGGATATTGTTTAAAGAATTGCGGATCACCCACAAACCCAAGGGAAGTAATACCGGTTGAGAATGGTATTACCCACACCCACACACCGGGTGCATGCACCACTATAGTTATGCGGTTTGGCTCATCGGCCATAGAGCGGTTCACATCTTTCATGTGCGAAAACAGCGCACGCCTTGGCGCCAGGTTCGATGGCTTGTCCAGGTTAAACAGCTTCGGTATCACACGCCCGTAACCGCTGCCATCTATTATAAACCGTGCAGCGATCTCACTTTTATTACCGTCTGCATCTTCCACTGTCGTCACTGAATCAGAGCCATTAAATACAATACCCGTCACCGTCGTTTCATACGACACCGGCACTCCCATTTTTTCTACCGTGTCCGCAAGCGTCTTGTCAAACTCGCCCCTGGGCACCTGCCATGTCCAGTTCCAGCCCGGCGTGTATTGGTCTGCAAACGAATAGTCGCACACCTTGCCGTTCTTCACAAATTTCGCTCCGAATTTCTCCTGGAAACCCTTCTCCTTTACTGCATCTACAAAGCCGGCTTCCGTCAGTGCCTCCATGCAGCGCGGCAGCAGGCTCTCCCCTATCACAAAGCGTGGAAATTTTAACTTCTCCACTATTTTCACCTTGTATCCAGCCTTGTTTACAATTGATGCCGCCACCGTCCCGGATGGCCCCGCACCAATCACCAGTACATCTACTTGTTCCATGTTATATGCCTTTAATAATCTCGTTATAAACTCCGCTGCTCACCCACAAACACGTAATGAATACTATACTCACCACTTCCCGCCTATCTCTTAACACCTATCACTTATCACTTATCACTTATCAACTAATCAACTAATCAACCAAATCACTTCTTCCTGCATTTCAATATCGTCTGGCTCAGCCCTATATTATCTATTTCTTCCACCATTTCAAAACCTGCTTTTTCTATGCAGCGTATAAATACCTCTGCACTATACATCTGGCTGTTGCCATTGGCTATTGCCGTAAAGTAAAGAGATGTCTGCTGCAGGCAGAAGGCGGCAATCTCAAATTGCTGGCGATCCCAGAAAGGTTCCATTATTATTACGTGTCCATTTGCGTCCAGCGCGTCATAGCACCTTTTCAGAATGGATACAATTTCATCTTCTGAAAAACAATCCAGGAACTGGCTCATCCATATTGCATCAAAGCCCTTTGGTATCTGTGCATTCTCATCCAGTATATTCACTGCTACAAATGAAACCTGGTCCGTTAGTCCTTCTTTGGCTATTTTGGCTTTAGCCATGCCCAGCTGGCCCGGCAGGTCCATTATTGTTACCCATATATCCGGTGAATACTTCGCCGAAATGGTTGCCCACTTCCCCGTATTACCGCCTATATCCAGTATGTTTTTTATGCCGTTTTTATACACATGCGGCAATACCAGCGGGAAGGCATCGTCAGAAAAATAATGATCAAAATTGAACCAGCTGTCCTGTATATTCTTTGGCAGCTGTGACAAACCTTCATATACCGTTTTCCAGGGTCCCAGTTCCTTCAGGCCTTCCGGCTTTCCCGTCTCCAGGCTCTTATCCAGCGAGTACATGCCCTTGTAGCATACATCCTGCACAAAATCCATATTCACCCTGGTCAGGTTGTCATGCAATATAAAATAGCCGGTCTTCGCCAGCGTATATTTCCCTTCATTCACCAGCACCAGGCCCAGGCTCAGCCCCGACTCCAGCAATACTCTCACTCCATATTCCTTCATCTTCACTTTCTCGGCTATCGCAACCAGGGTTATTCCATCAGCCGCACTTTCTTCAACCACACTCAATATACCTGAATCTCTAAGCACCCTTGCCGACTGAAATATGACCGGACCAAATGCGATCATCTGCGCCATTTCCCTGGCCTTAAATGCCGTCTTTGTTTCTTTCCTAAACAATCCCATGTACTAAAATGATTATTTCATTACCAATTATAATAACAAAGCAAACGCAAACTACTTATGACTTACGACTCACGACTTATCACTTAAGAATACAGTCCGCCATTCACCGATATCACCTGCGCCGTTATATACCCTGCTTCCGGCGATGCCAGGAAACCTACTGTATGAGCCACCTCTTCGGCAGTCCCAAATCTACGTGTCGGTATCAGCACAGCCATTTCCTTTTCGTCCAGCCCTTCCGTCATATCAGTTTTTATGAAGCCAGGTGCCACTGCATTCACAGTTACTCCCTTGCGGGCCACCTCCTGCGCCAGCGCCTTTGTCGCCCCTATCACTCCCGCCTTTGCCGCCGAATAATTTGTCTGCCCCGGCAGCCCCTTCAATCCTGATAGGGAGACGACGTTAATTATCCTTCCATATTTCTTTAGCAGCATACTGCTCAGCACCATGCGGGTAACATAGAAAAAGCCACCCAGGCTGGTGTTTATCACGTTATCCCACTGCTCATCCTTCATCCACATCATTAGCCCATCATCCTTTATACCGGCATTATTCACTAGTACTTCTATGTACTTATCCGCATTTGCAACTATCCATTTCCCCAGCGCATCCTGTATCTGCTCCTTGCCCGATACGTCAAATTTCAGCAGCTCACCATCTCCTCCGTTTGCGCGTATTTTTGCCAGCGTATCGTTCGCCTCTCCCTCATTGCTCTTATAGTTCACCAGCACATAATAGCCCATGGCCGCCAGCTTAATGCAGATAGCCTTGCCTATCCCCCTCGATCCGCCTGTAACCAATGCACATTTCATAGCAATTCAATAATTTAAGTTGTTCTTTTTCTTTAAAAAATAAGAGCCTTTGCGTCTTAGCGCCTTTGCGGTAAAAAACATACATCGCAATAACAGCAATGCACCTAAAATACCACCGGCTCACGCTCTTCAAAATATCCCCTTACCCTCGCTATATCCTTATACTTCGGCACATCCTCCACAAATTTTGGGAATATCGCCCGCAGTTCATCGTAATAGTGCCTTGTCTTCGGCGACAGCTCAGCCGCACATCCCAGGTGGTCTATCGCCTGTAGCACAGTCATCATCTGTATCGCCAGCACTTCAAACGAATTGTCGATCACCCGCTTTGTCATCAGTGCTGCATTACAGCCCATGCTCACTATATCCTGGTTATCGTTGTTATTCGGTATGCTATGCACATACATAGGGAACGATAACGTTTGGTTCTCAGCCACTGTAGAGGTTGCAGTGAACTGCACACCCTGCATGCCGAAGTTGAAACCCAATATCCCCAGGTTCACAAATGGCGGAAATTTCTGGTTTAGTTTGTCATTCAGTAGATAGTTTAGCTGGCGCTCTGCAAGCATAGACAGCTTGGTAATAGCAATTTTCAGCTTATCCATCTCCAGCGACACATAGTCGCCATGAAAATTGCCGCCATGAAATATATTCTTGTTCTCATGGTCTATTATCGGGTTGTCATTCACCGAGTTCAGCTCATTCGTCACTACATCTTCAGCCTGGCATATAGTGTCATAGATAGGTCCCAGTATCTGCGTCACACAGCGTAGCGAATAGTACTCCTGCACCTTATCCTCATACACCTCCTGCTCCAGCGGTGCTTCATTGTACAGATGCTCTGAGCGGCTACGTATCATCTTGCTGCCACTCAGTATATCCCGCATCAGCGTAGCCACACGGTTTTGCCCCCTGTGGTGCTTTACTATGTTCAGCTCATAAGAAAAATGGTCGTCAAATGCAGCCACTACCTCGTTGGTCATTGCCGACAGCAGCACCGACCAGCCCAGCAGTTTCTGTGCCTGTATTATATTCACCATACCCACACCCGTCATGGCCGATGTGCCGTTCAGCACCGCCAGTCCTTCACGTATATGTATAGCCAGGGGCTTTATTCCTTGCGCGGCAAACACTTCAGCTGTTGCGCACACCCTTCCATCCTGTATTACTTCCCCTTCGCCTATCAGCACCAGAGCCAGGTGGGCCAGTTGCACCAGGTCACCGCTGGCGCCTACTCCGCCATGCTCGTATATACACGGTGTTATGTCTTTATTTATCAGCGTACGCAGCAGTTCCACCACATCATTATGCACGCCTGAGTAGCCTTGCATAAGGCTGTTCAGCCGCGCTATCATCAGCGCCTTTACCAGAGTCTCCGGCATCAGCTTGCCTCCACCAGATGAGTGGCTGCGTATAAGATTGTATTGCAGTGGCAGCAAGTGCTCTTCGGTTACCCGGTACTGCGCCATCGGTCCGAAACCGGTATTAATGCCGTAGATCAGCTTATTAGAAGAAAATTGCTTCAGGAACTCATGATTGGCAGCTACCTTTTTCACAGCGGCACCATCCAGACCTATCTCCTTTTTCTTAAACACTATTCCGGAAAAATCATCTAAAGAGAGTTTTTTTCCTCCAATATATATCATGCAAACCCTTATTTTATATTTATTAATATCAATTCGTAAAGCCCATAAAAGTATAATAAAGATGCGGGATTTCCATTTTTAGAAAAGGTATTGGGATTACCCGGTAAATAGGCCTGGAGGGATGGTATGTTATAGAAAACAGGCCGGCTAAATGTGAACTCCCGCTGGCCGGGATTTTCAATCCCGACCTACACTGATGGAGATTCGCAATCCCCATAAAAAACTAACTTTACCAAGACCAATCAACCAATCAACCAAAATGTCCTACTGCTCCGCAATTGAATCCATGTCAGGCGATAAAAAAGCCCTGCACAAAGCCTACCACGACCACCTGTACGGCTTCCCTATACATGATGACAACGAACTGTTCTGCCGCCTCGTTCTCGAGATCAACCAGGCCGGCCTTAGCTGGGAAACCATACTCAAAAAGGAAGAAACCTTTAGAAAGGCCTACCACAACTTCAACATCAAAAAAGTAGCAGCCTACACTGACACCGACCGTGAGCGAGTTCTGGCAGATCCCGGCATCATCCGCAACAGGCTAAAGGTAAACGCGGCCATAGAGAACGCTAATACGATCCTTGCCCTGCAAAAGGAGCATGGCTCATTCGAAAAATGGCTGGAACTTCACCACCCTAAAACAAAAGAAGAATGGGTAAAACTCTTCAAAAAAACCTTCCGCTTCACCGGCGGCGAGATCGTCAACGAATTTCTTATGAGCATCGGTTATTTGCCCGGTGCGCACAGCACAGACTGTCCAGTGTTCAAAAAGGTATTGAAGGAAAAACCATTGTGGAATAAGTAGTTAGTTATTGACTTTGTACTGCTCACCTTGGCAATGCACGAAGCCATCTCGCAAAATGATTTAAAATCTTGGCTTGCCCAGACCCCGCAAAACTTTAAAATGAAAACAAATAAAACACGAACCACTACTTTGCGACTCAGCACCTTCGCGGTCAAAATAATTTTTGCCTTACTGTTTTTACAATCCCCCGCACTCTGCCTCGCAAAAAGCCTCTACGATACCGCTATTCACCCCGCAGCTGCAATGCCGGAAAAATACATACCGCAGTTAAAAGGACTAAAAGTAGCGCTGGTCATCAACCAGACCAGCAAAGTAGGCTCCATCAGCCTGCTTGACATTATGCTCAACAATGGCGTAAGCGTAAAAAAGATCTTTGTTCCGGAGCATGGCTTCCGGGGCAATGCAGATGCAGGCGCGCACATTGACAATACCTTAGACAGTGCAACAGGCCTGCCCGTAATCAGCCTCTATGGTAGCCATAAAAAACCACAGGCCGAAGATCTTGGGGGGATAGATATAGTGGTCTACGACCTCCAGGATGTAGGCGTACGGTTCTACACCTATATATCCACGCTGCAATATGTTATGGAGGCATGCGCGCAAAACGATGTAAAATTGCTTATCCTTGACCGCCCAAATCCCAATGGCTTTTATATAGATGGACCAGTTTTAGATACCTCAACACGGTCATTTGTAGGTATGCAGCCCATACCAGTTGTATATGGCATGACCGCCGGAGAATACGCAAAGATGCTCCAGGGCGAGGGCTGGGTAGCCGGCGTCCATCATCTTGATCTCAAAGTGATTCCCTGCACCGGCTACGACCATTCTAAAAAGTATGAGCTTCCAATACCGCCCTCCCCCAACCTGCGCACCATGGCCGCCGTCTATGCATATCCCTCTTTATGCCTGTTCGAGGGTACAGTTGTAAGCGTAGGGCGCGGCACCAGCATGCCCTTCCAGCAATACGGCTCTCCCGATCTCAACAAAACTATATTTCCCCACACCTTCACGCCTCAAAGCGGTCCGGGAGCAAAAAGCCCGCCTTATGATGGCAAAGTATGCTATGGAGAAATAGTAGGCACTGATGCACCTGAAGTGCTACGAAAAATAAACAATTCAATTTGCCTTACCTGGCTGTTGAAGTCTTATTCAAATTCCCCTGCCTCAGATAAGTTCTTTACACCTTTTTTCATGAAGCTCAGCGGCACTTCCGTGCTTGAAAAACAAATTGAAACGGGAACTAAAGAAACGGAGATCAGGGCTTCCTGGCTGGCAGGCTTGCAGGCATTTAAAAAAATTCGTCGCCGCTACCTGCTTTATAATGATTTTGAATGATACGAATGTAAACGGCAAGCCATTAACTCTTACTTGAAGAAAACACAATTTTCTAATAACTTTTACACAGAAAATGCTGTTGTTTCGGCCGTTTGAGCCCGAAAGCATTCATAGAAAAAAAATAATTACTTTGCGGTCTTTTCAGGTAATTATGCTAATTTAGTACTTCATTATTCAAAACCACTAAAATTTCATACGATATGAAAAAGTTGATCCTTACATGTGCAATATTGGCAGCTGCGTCAGTTGCCTCCTTTGCACAGACTGCTGCTGCACCTCAGACAGCTCAGGCCAAACCCGTGCCTGCTAACAAACCGATGAATGCTGAGCAACTTGCTGAGCGTCGTACTAAAGTGGCTGAAAAGCAATATGGTCTAAACCCAGACCAAACTAAGAAGGTTCATGACGTGGAACTAGAGTTTACTCAGGCCATGGAAAAATATCGCACCGCAGGCCAAACGCCGGGCCCGGGCCAGCTCGGCAATCTCACCGTAAGAAGGGATCAGCAGATGAAAGAAATTTTGACAACTGAGCAGTACGCTAAGTACGAGCAGGTAAATGCAAAAAGGAATGCAAACCAGGCCGCCGAGATGAATGCCAAAGCACCAGCTGCGCCTACCGCGCCAGCTCAATCCAAATAATCAATACCATTACTTCGAACCGTCCGGTCACCCCGGGCGGTTCCTTTTTCTCGTTAGCATGGAGTGGCAACTACCAGGCCTCACATATCTACCAGCGCATGCCGGCTTACCTTAAAGATGGCATCGTATTGGTCTAATCCCGGAAGCTCAGATCATTTATTACCTTCTCAGGCAGCTTTGGCAGCAAGTGCCTCGGCAGCAGGAACGATGTAAGCTCAGCCATCTCCCTGAATACATAATGGCTGTCTGCAGCACCACGCAGGTAATCCGCGCCAGAACTGCCCCCTGTGCCTACACGCTTGCCTATAGTGCGCTGCACCATATGTATATGCCTGTGGCGCCACATAGACAGCGACTCATCTATTTCGAGCAAAATGCTTAGCAGCTCATAAGGCAGTTGCAACAATGGCTGGTCCCTGTAAAGCATTATGAATAGTGCATTCCGGCTGGCATCGGCACTAAATGCGCGATCCTGGGGGTAAAGTGCATCATCCATAAATATTGTGTCGAAAACCCAAAGCTGCGGTTGCTCTATGGCCTGCAGGCTGCTTTCGTAAGCGTCGCGATACTGCTTCCAGAACGAAGTGTCTGAAAACCCTTCCCAGTAATCTTTGTTCTTTACAAAAGGCATCCTTTCCAGCCAGTTATTCAGCAGGTGCAGCAGCGACTTTTCATGTTCTACCTTCTTCACCCGCTCTACGTCTTCAGGTGTCAGTTGCGATAGATAGTGTGACTTTCCATGCCGGTTGTCGTAGCTAAGGCCCAGTGCTGCCTCTATCATCTTAAACTGTATGCTCTGGAAACCCGATGCAGGTCGCAGCAGGTCGCGGAAGTCAAGGAAGTCAAGCGGCGTCATGGTCTCAAGCACGCCCATTTGCATTACTGCCACCTCCAGTATACTGCATACACGCTTTAGCCGGTGCACACTATTATGTATATCCGGGGTATTATTTTCTATGTTAGGCTGGTTAAATATCTTCCTGACTATATCCAGCTCATGAAGTATTTGTTTGAACCAAAGTTCATAGGTCTGGTGAATAATGATGAACAGCATTTCATCATCTGCTTTTACACCTTCCTTATCGCTTTCCGGGTGCTGTGCGTTCAGTATCTTATCCAGTTGCAGGTAGTTACTGTAGTATACCGGTGGGCGTGTACTTTTTTCCATGGCGGGAAATTACAAAATGTTACCCCAAGCGTCAAAAGTTTCCATACAACTATTTTGTTATAATACTCCTTTTATCACCGTCAGCGATACACTGCCTATGATCAGCCAAAGTAAGACACCTTGTAATATAGGGCGCCACCCCACCTGCCGTATAGTCTTAAGTGACAGGCCGGAACCGATAAGGAAAAGTGTGACCACAAGGCCCTTACGGCCAAACATGAATGCATATTCAAACAGCGTACTGCCAGCTATTTTATTAGACAGGAATGGCAGGTAATGGGGCAAATAAGTAGACACCAGAATAGCCAGGACGAAATAAAAAATGAACCACGGTATTTTGATCTTCCCAGTATTCTTCTGAAAGTAGGCAGTAATAAGCGACAACGGAATTATCCATAGCGCCCGCTCCAGCTTTATAGTTGTGGCAATCTGTAGCGCCTTGGGGCTGAACTTGCTGGCAGCGCCCACCACCGAGCTGGTATCATGTATGGCTATAGCGCACCAGGTGCCAAACTGCTGGTCTGTAAAATGGATAAGATTCAGCCCTATCCACGGAAAAAGGAACAATGCAATGGAGTTAAGTATGAACACCGTACCCAGCGACACGCTTATCTGCTCATCATTGGCCTTAATAATGGGCGCAATAGCTGCTATAGCGCTGCCACCACATATAGCCGTGCCATTAGAGATCAGCGTAGAGGTGTTTCTATCAATCTTCAGCCACTTACCAATAAGATAGCCCGCCACTAGCGTAACACCTATCGTACCTACGGTAAAGAAGAAACCTTCCTTACCTGCTTTCATAGCTTCGCCAAAGTCTATTTTAAAGCCGAGACAAACAACGGATACCTGTAGTAGTAACGTTGTGGCCTTCTTATTAAGATGCAGGAATGGGTGGCCGATAACCAGCGCGATGACCAGGCCCATAAGCAATGCTATCGGTGGGTCTACCTTAAAGAAGACACAGGTAACAATGCATAAGATGAAAATTCCCTGCCTGTAAATATTGGGTAAATTGAGTAAAGTTGACTTCATTAAAAGATATTTGCACGATATTTATACGCTCATTACTGGTCAAAGATAATATTATGAGCAGCAATTTTCTGCCATTGGTAAACAAGAACGATATAAAAGACGCAATTGCAGCGGGCGATGACGACCGGCTTTATGACCTGTTGGTGCAGCCCCTGCACGAAGAGCTTTATAAAAGGCAGACTTTTGACTTCCTTGATGAGCTATCTGATGGGCAGCAGCTGTTGCTTACCTACGACTACCTGCGTATGCAGGTGGGCCAGGGCGGCTTTATACAGTTCATCCACAATGGCTACGTAGGCCTGCTGCCATCTATGATAGAGCAGCTATATGCCGAGGGAGCCGATGATATGGCCCTGGTACTTGATGATGTTTTGAAGGTGTATGTGCTTAACCGTGACTTATTCAACAACGCGAAGTCGGTACAGGAGTTCGCAACACTATATGACGAAATGAAGGAGTTTGAGGTCATAGAAGAGCGCTATCTGAGGATTGCCCTTGCGACAGTAAAAAAGATGCTGGAGTACGCGGCAGCTCACCTGGATGAGTTTACTGCGCACAAATAGCTGCTATCTTCTCAAAAGAGGTTTCGTCCTTAATTACGTAATCTTCCGCTCCCTTCTTCACGGTAAGCAACGCCACACCATAGTCTTCCTGGCTGGAGAGCATTATTACGCGTATTGCATGATCCAGCTTTTTTATGGTCTCCAGTACCTTAATACCGTTGGCCGCACCATTGTCTACAGAGTTCAGATTATAATCGAGAATCACTATATCTGGCTGCTCATCAAGATGTTTGACACACTCCTCCCCTGTGGCATATATAACCACTTCGTGCTTTATATCCCGTGTCAGGCAGTCCTCCAACATAGCGGCCTGCAGCTGATCGTCATCAACAATAAATATTTTCTTAGCGATCTTGGTGTGCATATATTCTATCTCTTTACCTGTTTAAAATATTACTTTGCAACGTATCAAATGAGAATCAAAGCTAACATTTATTCCGCCTCCTTTTCTATTCTCTTCAGCGCAATGTTGAACTTAAAATTTTTGTGGTCTATAACCACACTGTCTGGTACCCCCTCCTTATAGTCCAGCATTTGCACTTCCACTACGGCCTTTGTCCTGGATGCCTTCTCTATTCTTACTAGGCGGCGACACTGGTCAGTTATGTAGTAGTCATTGCCTTTTTTATTGGGAATAGCGGTATAGTTATACACGGTATCTTTTAGCATCACTGCCTTTGAGAGATCCTGGTGGAGCATAACAAGCTCCAGATCTTTATGCAATGCATTCACAACCACCTTTTTATCAAGTTTTGCCATCACATAATATTTCACAAACCCATTATCTTTCGTAAAGGCAAAGTCGAAAAACTTTACACCCATTTCGTTAGTAAAAACTACGCGGGTGCTGCTATCGGGCATGAGCTTAAAAAAAAGTATGCCGCTGAAATGATGTTTGGTCACTTCTACACTGGCACTATAAAGCGTATTGCTGAAATGAGGCGCGAACTTTCGTATACATTGTACATCACCCACCGCAGGCTTAAGATCTCTGTAGTGGGACCGGCGCGCAAATGCCCGGTAGCCAGTGAAATCAGGCGCGAGCGTGCAAAGCAGCAGCAATAGCAGGTATAGGCTAGTTAACCGCAAAGACCGCATCGGGAATATTTATGTTCATTTGCTTGTGCTGAAAGGTAATCAAGGTGTTGTCTCCCGACTGCTCATCCATGCGCATACTGGTAACGGAATAGTCTTTCTTGTCTACAAAGAGCGCTATACTCTTGAATATGCCTTGCAGGCTCTTTGTGGTTGGCGACAGCTGAACCAGATAGGAAGACGCACTTTCGAAGACCTGTGTTGTAAAGCTGCTATTAGTAAGCACTGTGCCCTGTACACAATCTATCATCATCTTATTCACCTGGTCAAACATTTTGTTCGATTTGGATGAGACCTTGTTCTCCTTTTGTCCATCCTTGGTTTTGATGTTTGTACCATTGATAACCAACAGGTAATACGTTGGCTTCTTGTATTCCATGCGCACTTTGTTATCTCTTTTAAACCAGAACTGGCCCGTAGAAACGATTTTATCAGACAGCATGCTCAGATTCTTGTTCTGCGTAAAGTCGCACTGAATGGACTGTGTAGCCTGCGATGCTTTGGTAAACTGCTTACGAAAATCATCACTATTAGACAGCTGCTTATAGCCCGCATATTGGGCAAAAGCGGGCAGCGAGCACAACAGAAAAAGGATCAATAAAAGGTTACGCATAGGGAGCAATATTAAGCATTTTGTCCAGCCTGTTAATGTTAAAACCTTTGCTCCTGATACGACCAATAAGCTCAGGCAAAATAGCCGCTGTTATAGCCATGGAGTCATGGAGCAGTATGATATCACCGGGCTTTAGCCCTTCTGTGATCCGGGATAAGAGTTTTTGTTCGTCTGCTATTTTCGTATCAAAGGAGCGTACACTCCATCCTATTGCTGTGTACTGTTTCCATTTGATGGCCGCTGCAAGGTTGGGATTCATGACGCCATAGGGCGGGCGGAATAGTGCAGGCTTCAGCCCGGTAACCCGCATTACCTCATTGTCCATTTTTTGCATATCGTCCATCATGCCTGCGGCACTCCACATATCAAACCAGAAGTGGTGTGAATAGCTATGATTCCCAATGGCATGGCCTTCGCCTGCTATCCGGCGCAATACGGCTTCATTGGTTGCAATGTTCTTACCAATACAAAAAAAGGAGGCTTCTACTTTGTGCACCTTTAATGTATCCAGTATGTTTTCTGTGTAAGCTGCCGGCCCGTCATCAAAGGACAGGGCTACCACTTTTTCATCTGTTTTTGCACTGCACAGGGCTTTTATAAAAAGGCCCCAGGAAAGGTTAGTACATGCCGCAAAAAGAAAGCCCATAGCCGAAAAGAGCAAGGCTGCATAGCACCAAAAGTAATAGCCATGCAGGTAACGGTACATGGGGGCCAGCGAGAAGGTGGCCAGCAAAATAGCTATATTGAATATCCAGGATCTCAATGCGCCCAAAAATTATAATAATTAAACCATTGTTCCGGATAGTCTTTCACCTTCGCTTCCACCTCGGTAATATAGTCGGCAAAGGCGCTTGCTAGTGCGGTCTTCCGGTCACCGGTATACTCTTTAGGCGGGGTTGACGAAAGGTGGTAGTGCATCGCACCCTCTTTAACACAAAACACATAAGATACCGGCACCCTGAACGTAGTAGCCAGGACAAATGGCCCCATAGGAAATAGTGCCTTATCGCCCAGGAAAGTACCCTCTATCGTTTTACTGCCTGGTACAAATCTATCGGCATGTATGGCTATAAGCTCATTATTCTTCAGCGCGGCACTTATCTCGTACACATGGGAGAGGTCTTCCTTTATGGTAATGATATTCAGCTTTCGCTCACTCATTACCGACTCCAGGTATTGCTTTATCTGCTGCCGCTCATTTTCTACCATCACAATATTCACCTTCACCGGCAGCCGCTTAAAATAGTGGCCTGCAAGCTCATAGTTGCCTATATGTGCGCTAATGAGAATACCGCCCCTGCCTTGCGCCATTATCTCCTCTATATGATGCTCTCCCTCAAACACAAATGAGTAAGGTGCTTTGAGCCCGGACATGACAACGATCTTATCTATGAGTGTCTGGCCGAAAAGGTAGTAGTTGCGATACATGCGCCTCGCCGCCTTCCAGCCATGGAATCCCAGCCTATGAAAATAATCCTTTGTAAACCTGCGTGAGGGAGAAAAAAGGAAGTAGTAAAAGGCAACAAACCGGAGCAAAAAATATGCCGGACGGACTCCAGCAAATCGCAATATTCCAATAAAAATGCTGTAGCCTAGTTTGTTTCCCTCCGACTTTCCTTCCCAGGATCGCGTCATACCAGTTCCTTCACCTTAGTGTGGGCGTCAATGTAATTGTAGAAATCACCGAAGGTAGCTATACTATGAAAATCTTCCGGTTTCACTTTGCAGCCAAAGTTGGCCTCGGTAATGGCAATGAGATCTATATAGTCCAGGCTATCAAGATCCAGTGTATCTTTCAGGCTAGCCTCAGGGGTGATTGACTCCGCATCAACCTCAAACTCTTCAACAAGTAAATTATTAATTTTTTGTATAATTTTACTATCCATAGGGGCAAAATTAAATATTTATTTTGAATTAGAAAAGAACAGCGCTCTATTATAATGGCTCAATTGAACCAATTCTTTCTTAGCACCCCTCTATCTCCTTCTATTCCTTCCACTTCCGAACGATCAATGACGAATTGGTGCCGCCAAAACCAAATGAATTAGATAAAAAAGTATCAAATTCATGGTCCAGCGTGCTTGTGACTATGTTCAGCGGAGCTGTATCCTCGTCCGGATTCTCAAAATTAATATTTGGGGCTATAAAGTTGTTCTGCATCATGAGCGTGGAATACACAATCTCGCTTGCCCCGGCCATCCAGCACTCGTGTCCTGTCATTGATTTGGTGGAGCTTACGTATGGGCGAGAACTGCCAAATAAGCTATTTATAGCACGTGCTTCACTGGAGTCCCCGGCCTTAGTAGAGGTGGCATGTGCATTTATATAGTCTACCTCTCCAGGCTGAATACCAGCATCTTTAAGTGCCTTTTCCAGCGACTTGGCCGGTCCTTCCACCGTGGGATTGGAGATATGTGACCCGTTTGACGAGAAGCCATACCCAATTACCTCGCCCAGTATGTTCGCCCCTCTCCTTTTTGCAGACTCCAGACTTTCCAGTATCACAGAGGCCGCACCACCGCTTGGCACCAGCCCATCGCGATCCCTATCGAACGGGCGTGACGCTTTGGAAGGCTCAGTCTCGCGGGTGGAGAATGCGGCTATACTGTCGAAATAAGACATGGAGTAGACATTTACCTCCTGTGCACCACCGCAAACAATACAATCCTGCAGGCCGTTCTTTATGAACATGTACCCCAGCCCTATGGCGTGAGAACCGCTGGCGCATGCAGCACTGATGGTAAAGTTGATGCCGCGTATCTTAAAGATAGTAGCCAGGTTCATATTCACCGTGGAGTTCATGGTCTGGAATACATAGCCCGAACCGAGCAGCATCGTATCATTTTTCTCACGAACGATATCCACCCCCTCTATCACCGGCTTTGCGGAGCTGTCGTTGCCAAACAGCAGGCCTACTTCATTCTTCTCCAGGTAGTCCATATCTATGTTCGCCATCTGCATAGCTTCCTTTGCCGACACATAGGCAAACTCAGCCTGCTCCGGCATCATCAGCCTTGCCCTGCGGTCCAGCTGGCCCTTCAGGTTTGGGCGGTCTACATAGCCGGTAAGCGCAGATGCGTATCCGAATTCCTTCCTTTCGGGCGAATAGATAATACCTGACTTGCCTGCATATAATGATCTTTTAACTTCTTCAAGATTAGAACCTATACACGAATAAATGCCTAACCCTGTTATTACTACTCTGTTCATAGATTGATGGTAAAGATGGAATTTAGTCGCCCGTCACTTTGAAATGCAGGGCAACCTTCGCTAAAGTCTTAAAATTAATCTTCTTTAGTTAAAGGTCAAAATAAGGGATGCAGCAGGCATAAGTCATAAGTCGTGGGTTCTGAGGCTCTGAGTAGTTTTTCTGGTTATAAAAAATGGGTAATGTGCGAGGTGATCAAAAAATAATTGCACACATTTCCATTGATAATCAACCTTCTAGTACCTTAAAAATGCACAGATGGGTAATTTTATTTTCCAGTTTTTTCCGGTTTCTTTCCGAGCCTCGAATTGACAGTGTATGTGCATTGTTACTGATTTTTGCTGGCCAGAAAAACAGCAAATGGCACAAGGGTGAAAAATCCATTTTGCACACATTTCTGTTGATAATCAACGAACTGGCTGTTGAAAATTGCACAGATGTGCAGTTCTACTTTTTCTGATTCTTTCTGGTTCGTTTCCCGTAATTGTAGACCGCCTGAACTGTGTTTCGTTTGATTAAAATGATTTTATGGCTGGCCTTTCACAATCTAAAATTTCTGAAATCGTCCGCGAAAAACGAGTGAAGAATGTCAAATGGCGGAAATGCAACACCTGCAATCTTGCAACAAATTTAGTGAGCAATCTGATACGTGCCAAGACGAAAAAACTATGGTAGTATTGATAATGTTAGCCTATGTATTGTACAACAAACAACTTTAAATTTAATTTTGCTTCTTGGATTTAATAATATCCTTAACACTGCGTTTACTTACAGGAGCATCCCAGCCTTTACCTATCTCAACCTTCAATTCCTCCAGTACCTTTTGGAGTTTCGCGGTATAGTTTTCCCGTTTTTTGGTGACGTTGCTCTTCATATAAACGTTTGCATTAAAATTACTGACATTGTGTGATATTGGTGATTTCAAGTACATTAACCACAAACTTTTTCACCACCACTTCCCCGCCCTTCCTCATTTCCACAATTAAATTACTTTTATAAAATGAAATTACGCCTGCTTACACTGGTGGCCTGTATGGGCATTTGCAATGCACATGCACAAGACTCCCTGCAAATGCGCAAAATAGCTGATGAAATATTGCTGCACGGCACCTGCTATGATAATCTGCGGGTGCTGTGTAAAAGTGTGGGGCACCGCATCAGCGGATCGCCGGCAGCGGCAAAGGCGGTAAGCTGGGGAGAAAAGGCGATGAAGGAGGCCGGGGCAGATAAGGTGTGGCTGCAGGCGGCCGATGTACCCTACTGGTACCGGGGCAAGGAAAGTCTGTACCTGAAGATGGGCAAAGAATATAAGAAGGTACGTGCGCTATCGCTGGGCAACAGCCAGGGTACCAGCGGCAGACCGCTGGAGGCGCAGGTGGTGATGGTGCATAATTTTGACGAGTTCAAAGCCCTGCCGGACAGCAAAGTAAAGGGCAAGATCATATTCTTTGACTACCGTTTCCGCCAGGATTTTGTGTTCACCTTTCATGGCTACGGCGATGCGGTGAAGTACAGGTGGGCCAGCCCCAGCGTAGCTGCTAAGAAGGGTGCAGCCGGGGTTATTATCCGATCTATGTCCACCGGCATGGACGACTTTCCGCACACAGGTGGCATGCACTACAACGACTCCTTCCTGAAAATACCAGAGATGGCGCTGGGTAATATTACTGCGGACCAACTGGAACAGGCCTGTGAAAAAGGTGAGGTGATGGCCAGGATGAACTCTGAATGCCATATGATGCCGGCGCTGGTGCACTCGTATAACGTAATAGGAGAAATAAAAGGAACTGAAACACCGGAGCGAATAATTACCGTAGGCGGCCACCTGGACTCATGGGATGTAGGCGAAGGTGCCAGCGATGACGGCGCAGGCTGTGTGCAGTCGATAGAGGTGATACGCGCTTTTAAAGCGCTGGGCGTGAAACCCAAGTGTACCATAAGGGCTGTGCTCTTTATGAACGAAGAAAACGGCAATAAAGGCGGTGAGGCTTATGCAGACTCTGCAAAGGCGCGGAGTGAGCACCATATACTGGCAGTAGAGAGCGATGCCGGCGGTTTTTCGCCACGCGGTATAGGCATGGAGATGCCCACGGAAATGAAACAACGTATACTGAAATACAAAAACCTATTCCTGGACTATGGCGTGTATGATTTTTCGCTGGAGGAAGGTGGCACTGATATAAGCCCGCTAAAGAAAAAGCTGGATGTGCCGTTGGTGGGGCTTATCCCCGACTCACAGCGCTACTTCGACCTGCACCATACCGACAATGATGTGTTTGAACAGGTGAACCACCGCGAGCTGAAACTAGGCGCAGCGGTAATGGCGCAGTTGATATACCTGGTGAGTGAGAACGGATTGTAAATTCAAAATTCAAAAACCAAAATTCAAAAACCACGCACATTAGTCAAAGGTTCTGGTTTCAAATAGTAAATCCCGGGTTATACATTGGACAAGGAGGGCCGGATAATAAAGAAGTTGTTGAAACGTCCATCGGCTGTGGTGGCGGGTTGCATCATTGTGGTTACCTGCCTGGTTTCGGTCTTTGCACACCTGCTGGCGCCGGATGGTACACCCTCTGCCAACAGGATGATCATAGAACTGGGCGCAAAACAACCCGGCTTCAGCAAACAACTTTTGTTTGTGCCTAAAAGCAGTGCTCAACCAGTTGAAAACCGCTTTGTGAGCTGGTTTGCGGGGGCTACTTCGCCTTATGTAGCTACACCTATAAACAGTTACCGGTTTGCAGCCGGGGCACTGGTGGTGCATCACTATATAGACGATGGGCTTGAAGACTCGCTGAGTTACCCGCTGGCGCAGCTGATGCCCGCAGATCAACAAACTAAGACCGTACAGGAACAGGAGGACTATGTAAGGCACTACCTTATTACTACACGAACTTTTTACCTGGGTACCGACCGGTATGGCCGCGATATTTTATCCAGGCTACTTATTGGCTCACGGGTGACGCTGGCTGTGGGTATGGTGGCGGTGCTGCTGTCGCTCACCATTGGCATAGTGCTGGGGTCTGTAGCCGGCTACTTTGGCGGTATTGTGGATAAGGCGGTAATGTGGGTGATCAATATTTTGTACGCCATCCCTACCCTGCTGCTTGTATTCGCCATAACGCTGACCATAGGCAAGGGCTTCTGGGAGATATTCATAGCCATAGGGCTTAGCATGTGGGTGGGCGCAGCAAGGCTGATAAGAGGCCAGGTAATGGTGCTGCGGGAAATGGAATATGTAGCCGCAGCAAAAACGCTGGGCCTGGGTGATGCGCGCATTATCTTCCGGCATATACTACCCAATATAGCGGGGCCACTGATGGTAATAGCCGCCAGCAACTTTGCCGCAGCAATACTCGTGGAGGCCGGCCTTAGCTTTCTTGGGTTTGGTGTGCAGCCTCCACACCCATCGTGGGGACTGATGATAAAGGAGCATTATAACTTCCTGCTCACCGACAGGCCGCTGCTGGCTATAATACCCGGCATAGCCATAATGCTGCTTGTCTATGCCTTCAATATTTTAGGAAATGCACTGCGGGATGTACTGGATGTGAGAGAATAAACTATTATTGCACATTATTGCGCATAAAATATTATGAATAAATCGATCCCGTCGCTGATACTTTGTTTCCTGGTGCTCGCGGCCGCTTGCCACAAAAAGCCTACGCCTGTAAACTATGGCGTAAAGTTTGACGGAACATGGGTGGGCATTAACTCCTGCGACTCGAGTACAAAAACTATCACTTTTCTTTCTCCCATCAATAACTTCAACTCTGTATATTACAGCGACTCTGTGGATACTGGCCTGTGCGCAAAATTGGTTACTTTCTATGGCACTGCCTTTGGCGATACCATTACATTCCCGCCCGCTACCTATACAGATCTGTGCGGCAACGGATATACCGTGCAGCAGACAGGCACAATAATAGGCGTGACGCTGTACCTTACCCGGATAACCACGGGCACACAAGATGACACTTGTGTGTTTGTTGCTACGAAGATATAAAAGCCTGTGCGCTATGAAAGCTCCTATTTACCTACTGTTTGCTCTCATCATCTTTGCATTACCAGGTTGCGGGCTAAGCACCTACCAGGTAAAGGAAGGTATTGAGATGCCGTCGTCAGTGAATGATGAGATCAATAATTTGAACATCAAACTTTTCAGCGCTATAGAAGAAGGGAATCTTGCCGGATTCCGAGGGCTTCTGTCCGACTCATTGGCACAAAAATTCAGAACAAAAAGTGGAAAAGATATCTGGAAGGTATTTTCCACGGCTGCGAAAGGCAGGTCTTTCGACGTGCTCAACGAATTCTACGTTAAAAGCTTTCTGCCAGGTACAAAAGTAAAACTAACCTCAGGAAATGACATAAATGAATTTGAATATACATTCAAGGCACCGACGAGGGAATCAACAGTATCCTTCATTGTTTTGCGGGACCACGAATTTCAATTTTTGCTTACGGCGATTTATGGGAAATACGGGGAGCGATGGCGAATAAATGGTATTTACATGGATAGATACTCTGTATTTGACAAAACAGCGCCCGACTATTACGAACAAGCCGATGACCTGTTCAGAAACAAATACCGTATAGACGCGCTCGTAGCCATCACTATGTGCCAGCAATGCCATTCTTCCGACTCTTTTTTTCATTATACGCACCAGCATGAAATTGACAGTTTCAATAAAATATTGGTTGCCGATGTGAAACAAAAATACCAGCTACCCCGTACACTCAAGAAAATAAAAAGCGAGCCAATGGTTCTAAATGTAAAACCCTGGCTGTATCGCGGAGTGTTAATGCCTTGCGTTACTTATGTCACTTCAACAAAACTGAACGATTCGGAAGCGCTAAAACGAGAGAATGGCGATGTGCAACGAGAAGTCGACGATCTGTTTTATGGATTTAAACACAACAATCCCTGTATTTACTATCGCGCCTACAATGAAATGCCTGCTGCTAATAAAGAAAGCGCCTTCTATGATTTTATAGAGTTGAACAAGAAATAGTATGCTTATTTATGCTTTTATTCCTCCTCGTCGAAGTAAATCTTATAAAAGCTTTTGCCTACTCGCTCATCATAGCCCTTTTCTATAAGGCTTTTATCGCCATGAATGTAGACGTGAAAGTTCTTATCGAGTTTTAATACGCTCTTAAAAACGCGGGCCTGCTTCTTTACCGCCAGTGTAGAAATGTCAAACTGGTCAGGCACTTCAAAGTCATTCATCTCCGCATAACTGGTCTCAAATTTGCGGAAAGCACTGATCATGCCGCTATCATCAAATACTTCCTTTTCAAACTTCTTTTTGTCGAATGATTCGTTGGCCCGGAAGTATTCTACGGACTTATTGAGCAGGTCTATCTGGTCTGTTTTTTCAATATCATACTCCTCCGGAAGCTGTTTGGCAATAAACTGCTTGGTGAGGCTGAGGAACTGGTTGGTCTGGAAATACTCATTGGCCTGTGGTATGACGTTGAGAAATGTCTCCCGCCAGAATACGGCCTCATCGCCCCGGTTGCTGTCGTAGATAAGCACATCAAAACCCTTTTCGGCATTGGTGGGCAGTACGAGGCAGGCTTTATCATACCTGGATACGTCTACCCCTTCGCGCATGGTTAGCGAGAACTCAGCGCCATCAACAGCGAGGTCTATAAACTTGTTCTTTGTCTCGGTTTTGTATATGCCTATGGCGTCTACAAATGCGCCATCGACCAGGCAATTCTCATAGTAGCATACGTAGATCTCGCCTGTTTTTATTTTAGGGTGGAGGGTACTTTCGTACAGGTGGCGGGCAATGTTTACAGAGTTCTTCTGAAATGTAGCCGTCTCTGCCAGCGTTTCAAGGCAGTAGTTGTACACCTCGTTGAAGTCGAGCGAGGATGTATGATTGAAGGAGTATTTGTCTGAATTAGGATCAAATTTGCCCAGGAAAGCGTCTTTAATTACCCGCTTGTCATTGTCAGACAATGTGAGCGGCTCTTTAGAAGTTACCAGGTCCTCGCCATTTCCCTTATTACCAACGAGGTGAACGGAGGCTTGTTTCAGCACCGCTTCGCTCAAAGTCATTTGCATATTACCACATTTAGAGGGCCAAAGATATCTTATCGCCGATGATCTCTACCCGATAAGATTATTGGAGTATATTTATCTGCTCATTAGCGTTATGAAAAGAATCATTTTGTTGTGCTTTACAGTATTGGCTGCGATGGGTGGATTTGCCCAACCGTACGATACCCTGGAAGTACACTTTGGTAAAAATACTTCTGTACTTTCCAAGACCACCAGTGACTTCATTGACAGAATGATCTTAAAGGGCGTGCTGGCCCCACCAAAAAAACTGATGCTCCTGGGCTATGCCGACTACCTTGGCAACAAGGTGCATAATGATCCTTTATCGGAGGCGCGGGCAAAGACGATTAAAGATTACCTGGTAAAGTCCGGCTTCAATCCGAAAGACATAACCGCGTGTATTGGCAAGGGTAAAATAAACCGCACTGAGGTTGATAGTGATGGATTTGCTGCCGACCGTAAAGTACAGATAATTTTCGATCATATCCCCGTGAAACCCACACCAACGGTAATAGATGTAGATAAACTCAAAGTGAATGAAACACTGAGGCTTAACAATATTTTTTTTGTTGGCGGCACATCTACCATACTCCCCGATTCGCAGCCAGAACTTGACAACCTGCTGCACGTGATGCAAGCCAGTAAAACACTGATAATAAAAATTGAAGGACACATTTGCTGTATGGGCCCCAAAGAAGGGCTTGACGATAACAACCTGTCGGGGCGAAGGGCGAAGGCAGTTTATGATTTCCTCATATCAAATGGCATCAGTGCAAGAAGACTTTACTATGAAGGGGTTGGCAATATGAACCCGGTGGTAAGAGCCGACTCGACTGAAGAAGACCATATAAAAAACCGGAGGGTAGAAATAAGGGTGATAAGCAAATAAAATAGCTATTGTGCGCGGTTTAAATTACCTTGTAAGATAATTGCACAAAACACCCTCCTTCTACACATAGAATTATCTATATACTCGTTTCATTTAACGATTATATAAAAAAACATACCTCTAATTAGTATAAGGTTTTTTGAAATTATTGTTAGTTTTGTCCTCCCGTATAATTATAGTCCGCATGAAGAAGATATTACTTTGTTTTTTATTGTTTATAGCCGTAAAAGGATTCAGCCAGGATGCTGATACTTCGGAGATTTACTTTGATCTTAACGCTGCCCAGATGAGCTCTACTGGCATGCGTACCGTGGATAGTCTGCGCTTTTCAAAGGTTTTGGCTCCGGGCCATAAAACAATGGTTTATGGATTTGCTGATTACCTGGGAGATGACCAATACAACAAAACTCTTACGGCAGCAAGGGCGAAACATGTAAAGGAATACCTGATATCGCTAGGTATGGATCCGAAGGATATCATTATTTGTGAGGGAAAAGGACGAATTGTCCGCACTCCTGCTGCAGGGGAACATGGCCTGTTGAAAGACAGGAAAGTAACGATAATCACTGATCTGTCGGGCAAAGGACTAGCGAAAAATAACAAAGCAAAAAAAGAAAAGACTGAAAATACACAGACCGCCAATAACGACAAGAGCCTTACTGATGGCTCAATGGCGAACGAAAGACCAACGAACTCCAAAGGAGACAAAGCCAATGGTGCTCAATCGGGAATTTCGGACAACAAAGACCCTGGCGCACTGTCCTCGACGCTGAAAACGAAGAAGAGCAAAACTGCCGGCAGTGATAGCACAAAGAGTGGCAGTGCAAATGCCGCCGACCATAATGTTGTGGTTTCGAAAACAAAAACCAAGGCAACAAAAGCAGTACTTACCGATATTTTACATAACGGAACTACCGGAGCAACTGACCCGAATGCAACAGCAACAAAAGCAAAGATTAAGAAAACAAAGACCGTACTTAATGACAGTCTGCATAACGGAAGCAATACAGCTGTGAATGCAAATTCGATAGCAACAAAAGCCAAGACTAAGAAATCAGCAACAGCCGGTACCGATAGCCTGAACAGCGGATTCAATGGCGCTACAGATGCTAGTAGCTTATCCGTAAAGCCGAAAGCGAAAAAAATAAAAACTGCGCTAACTGATAGTTTGCACAATGGTACTGGTGCTACTGACCCTAACGCGCTGGCTACGAAGGCAAAAATGAAGAATACAAAAACAGCCGGTGCAGATAGCCTGAACAAAGCTATGACTAGTGTAAATGACCTTAACGGTGCAGCGGCCAAGGCAAAGACAAAGAAAGCTAAGGTAGCGAGCGCTGATAGCACCCATAACGGCACTTCCAATACCAGCGACCATACCACCACGGCCTCAAAAAACAAAAAGACAAAGAACGGCAGCACAGACAGTACAGTAAGCGGAACAGGAAACCCTGCAGGCAGCAACGCACTGGCAGCGAAGAATAAGGTGAAAGCCGATAAGAACGGAGGCGCTAATTCAGTACCTAATTCAAAAGATGCTGCATTAAAGACGCAGAAAACAAATGCTGAAAGCCAGGCGAAAGTGCAAAAAAACAATGCCGCAGATCCTACGGCTATCGCAACTTCAGCAAAAGTGACGGATGTTGCAAACGCAGGTAAAGAGACCGCCAGCAATGACAGAAACGGAATCCCACCTATAGATGCGATAGATGGCAAGTCAGAAATGGGGCAGATACTTTCCAGCGCTGACTTACCACGGCCGGGCATTACGCCCAGGAAACCAGAATCAACGAATACTGATTCTTTGAAGAGCACCACTAAGCTTATACCCCGCCGCCCCGAAGTAGTAGTGCGCAAACCGGAGAAGGACATACCTACACTGAACCCAGCCAAACTGGGAGTGGGCGAAATAGTGCCGCTGAATGATATCTATTTTGCACCAGCGTCGAATGAAATGCTGCGGCAGTCTGAACCTTCGCTTGAACGTCTTTATAAGTTCTTAAAAGATAATGATAACCTTGCAGTGGAAATAGAAGGCCGTATATGCTGCCTGAGCCCACTGGATGGTACAGATGAGCCCGACGGCCATGGTAGCACCCGCTCTACAGCACGCGCAAAAAACATTTATGATTACCTTGTAACGAAAGGTATTGACAAGAAACGTGTTACCTATACCGGGCTGGGCAATACCAAGCCAACGGTATACCCTGAAAAGAATGAAATGGACCGCGGGCTTAACCGCAGGCCGGTAATGAAGATCATCCGTAAATAAAAAAAGGCTGCAAATGCAGCCTTTTTTTATTGTCCCTTTTTATTGACTTTTTCAACTATTATCTGCGCCCCGGCATCATTCCCGGCATTCCCATACCACCGCCCTTCATCTTATTCATGTGGGCCATCATTTGCTTCATCTGGTCGAATTGCTTCATGAAAGCGTTTACTTCGTTAATATCTTTGCCACTACCTTTGGCTATGCGCTTACGGCGGCTGCCATCAATAACATCGGGGTTGCTGCGCTCATAAGGTGTCATGGAGTTGATCATAGCTTCAATGCCTTTAAATGCATCGTCTGATATGTCTATTTCCTTAATTGCCTTACCTACTCCTGGTATCATTGCCAACAGGTCTTTGATGTTACCCATCTTCTTGATCTGGCCGAGCTGCTCCTTAAAATCTTCGAAATCGAATTTATTAGCGCGTATTTTCTTCTCCAGCTTTTTGGCCTGTACTTCGTCGAACTGTGCCTGGGCGCGCTCCACAAGGGTGGTAATATCGCCCATGCCCAGGATACGCTGTGCCATACGCTCAGGATAGAACACATCAAGCGCATCCATCTTCTCACCCATGCTCACAAACTTGATGGGCTTGTCAACAGTGTACCTGATGGTAAGTGCGGCACCACCACGGGTGTCACCATCCAGCTTGGTAAGTACCACACCGGTAAAATTGAGGCGGTCGTTGAAGGCCTTTGCTGTGTTCACAGCATCCTGGCCGGTCATGGAGTCAACTACAAAAAGTATTTCCTGCGGATTGACTGCAGCCTTAATATTGGCCACCTCCTGCATCATCGCCTCGTCTACTGCCAGTCGGCCGGCAGTATCTATGATAACGATGTTATTGCCATTCTGCTTTGCATATGCAATGGCATTCTGAGCAATAGAAACGGCACTCTTATTTTCAAGCTCCAGGAAAACCGGAACTTTTATCTGCTCACCAAGCACGCGAAGCTGCTCCATGGCCGCAGGGCGATAAATATCTGCAGCTACCAGCAGGGGTTGCCTCCCCTTCTTGCTCTTCAGGAAATTAGCGAGCTTACCGGAGAACGTAGTTTTACCTGAGCCCTGCAAACCAGCAATAAGAATAACTGTGGGTTTGCCGGTAAGGTCAAGCTCTTCCTCCTTGCCGCCCATCAACTCAGCCAGCTCGTCTTTCACTATCTTAACCATGAGTTGGCCAGGGCTTACGGAGGTGAGAACCTTCTCCCCCATTGCCTTTTCCTTCACTTTATCGGTGAGCTCTTTGGCTATTTTATAGTTCACGTCGGCATCGACCAGTGCACGGCGGATATCCTTAACGGTAGCCGCGACATTAATTTCATTGATGCGGCCTTCGCCTTTTAACTGCTTAAACGCGGCATCGAGCCGCTCACTCAGATTGTCAAACATGGTATTTTGAAATGGAGTGCGAAGTTAAGGAAAGATTCAAAATTTTTGATTTCAGTTTTTTTATTTATAAATCAACAAGTTACAATGCAAATACATCTTTACATTACTCTCAGCTGGCATTTTTCTGCTGGTAGGGGTGATCATTAGAAAATTTGCAAAGCAGATACACTCGAACAAAATACGGGCGGAAGAAAAGACAAAAAACCTGCGACAGATAGCTACCCAAACAGAGCGGATAGAAGCACAGGAAGATATACTGGCGGAGATAGCCTACACCCTGTCTCATCTTATCCGCGGGCCGGTGGCTACACTACTGGGCCTTGTAGAGGTGATGAATTATGACGACCCCACCGACCCGAACAATAGAGAGATAATTGATGCCATTGGCGTTACCGCCAGCAAGCTTGACACTGTGATAAAGGATATAGTGTTCAAAGAGAATAACCTGAGAATGCATGAATGATTCTGGCCTGATATTTGCTTTTAAAAGGGATAGTACCAGGCATCATAATTTTTGTTTTGCAACTTTCTGCAGGTAGTGTTTTTTTGCAAAAAATATAAACTGGTAACTATCAATGATTTAAAATAAGTTTATTAATCCTGTGGCGAAAAAGAATGAATTGTTTATATTTACTACACAGAAAACTACTATAACTATGAAATCAATAACACTAAACATGGACAGCGAAGGCTGCCGCATCTACGAGGGCTTGAGCCCGGAATGCCGTGAGAACTTCGCCCGAGAAGTGAGTATGATGCTGCACAATATAGCTCATGATGAGCGCGCTACGAAGCTGAAGAAACTAATACAGGAGATAAACAATGAAAAAGGCCCCAGCTACCTCAATGCTGATGTGCTTCTGGAATTACTTCCAATAGACTAATAAATAAAATGTTTACATAAAAATGCCGGTAATCATTACCGGCTTTTTTGTTTCAGTTGAATAGCATCGTTAAGGGAAGTCGTACTTAATGCCCCTTAGTCCGGCAAATTCCCTGATCCCGATGTGGGAATAATTTGAATCATTTTGTGTTTCACACGTTACGAGGATCACATCGTAATCTTTTCCGTTGTAGGCGGCAAGTGCAGTGCCGCAGTCTTTCGAAGCATAATATTTTTCGAAAAAAACCTCGCGCTCAGCGGCTGGGAAAGGGGCAATAACTACATTCTCCACAAACATCTCGGGAGAAGTGCCTATCTTAAAATCGGTATCTACAAGGTCTTCAAAATCCTCGCGAACTTCTTCTGCGTCCTCCAGTGTGAAGGGAGTATAATCCATGGTCAAATATTACTGTTGAAGTTGACTATACAGCAAAAGAACTGCCGCACCCGCAAGAGCTGCTGGCATTAGGGTTATTGAAAACAAATCCACGAGCATTGAGCCCGTCAGAATAGTCGACCTCCATACCAAAGAGGTATATACCGTGCGCATTTTTCATAACCACAGGTATTCCTTCAATTTCATGCATCTCATCATCTGCCTCCGGCTTATCGAAACCAAGTACATAACTAAGGCCCGAACAACCGCCGCCCTTGACACCTATACGTAAACGCTGTGTAGCATCGAACTCCGGAACGGACATAAGTCTCCTAAGTTCTGCAATAGCATTTGGAGTCAGTTTCACGGGGGTGCTTATCATAGTTTCCATATTACAAAGTTAAACCCCAAACCCCTAAAGGGGCTTAAGTTGGAAATATATTTTCATCGCTTTAACATATTTCGTCTTTAAATATTAAATGCACGCTAAACTAAATGATGGAGAAAGGTCATTTGCCTGTTTTGGGTGTGATTTGGGGAGAGATTTTTATTACATTTGCTTCCTGCAAAAAACACCCTTTTATGAGCGAAGCATTAGAAATGGTAATTGACGATGTGTCTGTGCAAATGAAAAAGGCCATAGCACATCTTGAAACTGAGATAAGCAAAATACGCGCCGGCAAAGCAACACCACAAATAGTGGACGGAATATACGTAGACTACTATGGTAACCCCACTCCCCTAAGCCAGGTTGCCAACGTAATGGTAGCAGATGCCCGTACACTGAGCATACAGCCATGGGAAAAAAACATGCTGCACCCCATAGAAAAGGCAATTATTGCATCTAACATAGGATTGAACCCTCAAAACGACGGCAATTACATTCGCCTGTTCCTGCCACCACTAACCGAAGAACGCCGCAAGGAACTTGTAAAGCGTGTGCTTGGGGAAGGGGAACAAGCAAAAGTGGCGGTGCGTAGCATACGCCGTGAGTGTATAGAGCAAGTGAAAAAACTGCAAAAAGATGGGCTGAGCGAAGACATTGCAAAGGACGCAGAAACCCGGATACAGGGAATTACCGATAAATTTATAGCGCTGGTAGACCAGCACTGCAAGGATAAGGACAAAGAGATAATGACTGTGTAATGGGTAATATCCAAATGATATTGAAATGCCGGGGCTACTTCCCCGGCATTTCTTTTAGATACCATTCTTAATATGGAGTTCATTTTGGCGCGCTAATTTTGTTGGCATAGTTTTTACACCATATTACGAAGCGGCCATTTTTCTATTTAAATCCCCAAATTCTATGCAAAACTCAAATAATTATCAGACTGGTGCCGAAGCACTAAGGATAACCAGCCCTAAAGAAGCATTGATGCAGGCATATAAAAGCTGGGTGAATAAAAGACTGGATAATGCGCGGGCACGAGTGATGTATCCGCAGCCGCTGGACCCGGATGCGTTCAACGACGAAATGATCAATGCACTTGATCTTGAGGAAAACTACTAGACTTAATATTCCGAAATATAACTAATTTATTTATTTAAAATAAAGCGCTCGTAAACGGGCGCTTTATTATTTATTGACTATTCCCGGATGTGCCTATGCTCCATTCAGACATTTCCCCGCCTGATGACGCCAAACAAAAATGACACTACAGCAATAACAAGCAGGATATAAACGAGACTACCTGCATGCCAGATAAAGGCACCGAGTAGCCAGCATATAACCAGTACCGGGGCGATGAAATATAATATCGATCTCATGGGCTTTACTATCATATAAAAATTATCATGCCAGCGTAATGATCCTACGGCATACTCTTTTTATTACGTGCGCTATGCCATCGTCAGTAATTGCATCAATGCATTATAACAAGGAACAGGAGAAACTGACCGTAGTATACCTGTCGGGCGCAGTATACGATTATCTGAAGGTGCCTGACGAAGTGTATACAGAAATGATAGCAGCCCGGTCGAAAGGGACATACCTGAACAAAAATATTAAGGGCAAGTACACCTTTGTGAAGGTTGCGTAATATCAGTTGTCCATAAAATCGGAAAGAGTGGAAGTGAAAGGTTCCAACTGCTGAATGTGGGGAATATGGCCTACCCCGGGAAATTCTACCAATTTGAAATTCTTTATCTGAGCCTTTACCGCTCTTCCTAATGAAGGATACTGCCCGTGAGCAGATTTGGCAACTTCCGATAGTTTGTCTTTACCAACTATGGTCCGGTCTTCCTGGCCTATAATGAGCAGTGTCGGGACCTGCAGATTTTTGAACTCATAACAGATGGGTTGCCCAAAGATCATGTCGTAAGTAAGGGCATTAGCCCAGGCCACCTGCTTGAACGCGGGGCTACCTAAGGCGGCAGCCTGCTGACTTACCAGTTCGTCATATTCTGGCCTCCACTCGGGGAAGTAAGATTGCATATATTTTTTATAAGACGCGAAGGAGGCAGAAAGTTCCGTTTTGTATTGGCTGTCAATATTGATATAAGGCACAAAGGTGCGATAGTCTTCCAGGCCGATGGGGTTTTCCAATACAAGCTTTTCCACTACACCCGGATACATTAGCGCAAATCTTGTAGCCAGCATGCCGCCCATTGAATGCCCGATGACGATAACCTTAGAAATCTGGAGTGAATCAAGCAAGGCCTTATTATTTGCAGCAAGCATAGGGAAACTATAATGCAAATCGGCAGGGTCTGACTTACCCCACCCTACCTGGTCCGGTATAATAACCCGATAGCCCTTACCGGACAAGAAAGCGGCAACATTCTTCCAGTAATAACCATTGAAGTTTTTACCATGAAATAATATAACCGAGCCCTTTGCCTTTCCTTGTGCAGCAACGTCCATATAGGCCACTTTTAATATTCTGCTGCTCTATGGATAGTGAAAGGTATCTAACCGGGTATGGATATGGGGCCTGTGCTTTAGCAAAGCAAGATGCACAATTTAGGCAAAGTAATAACAAGCAAGATTTACAAAACGTGTTCACAGGCTATTTTGTTTTCATGTATAAACCGGTGATCCCACCTTTGGCGAGAATATGACCTTCCATAGCCCGCTCAAGTACGCCCTTGTCGGTTGAAGCCGGATCCAGCTCAAGCCGCGCATCGAGCGCGTAGACCATAAAATGATAATGATGGGGACCAGACGGAGGACACATGCCGCTATACCCTTTCTTTTTTGCCCCGTTGAGCCCTTCTACTGCATTTTTGAATCCTTCAGGTATTTCACCATTTACATCTATGTTCCACATAACCCAATGGGTGAAGCCACCCTTCATAGGCGCATCCGGATCATGCACGATCAAGGCCAGGCTTTTTGCCGCAGATGGCACATTGCTTACCTTAAGCGGGGGATTTGTCTCCTTACCTTCACATGAGTACTTAGTGGGTATTATCGAGTTATTTCTAAACGCCTCACTGGTCACAGCCAGGTCGCCATCAGGTATCAGCGATATCATAAAGAATGCTGATAAGAAAATGAATGTGAGAAAAAGCGGTCGCATAGTATTAATTTTCAGATAACGCAGAAAAATTCATACCAACTTTTTTCAATACTATTTCTCAGCTACTACTTTCTCAATGCCTTAAATTCAGACCCTTCTTTCCATACCGGCCACTCACTGCCATAAGCAACACGCTTACCCACATTATAGAGTAACCTTAAATCGTCAAGCCCGCCCTCAAAAGTCCAGGATGGGTCATATTCGTCTGACGGCTGGTGGTAATGCTTATCTGTGTACTCATCGCGCTGGCGCTCGCCTTCCTTTTTACCGCCTACCACATCGTCTATGCCACCGCCGGCATTTAGGGCTGGAACTCCTTTTTTAGCAAAATTGAAATGGTCTGAGCGGAAATAACCACCGGCTTCAGGTTTATCCTCAGGTGAAAGATAGCGACCCTGGGCTTTGGCCGCTTCTACAAAATAATCCTCAAGTGTAGACTGTCCCTGCCCCGAAATGCTTACATCTTTTCTTTTGCCCATACTATTTACCCCATCCATGTTTATTTCCGCTACTGTCTTGGACAGTGGGTAGATGGGATGCTCTGCATAATATTTTGAGCCCAGCAACCCCTGCTCCTCTGAGGTTACAGACAGAAAAATAACCGTGCGGTCCGGCTTACCTTTCTGATTTTTAAACGCACGCGCCATTTCCAGCAGCGCGGCGGAACCACTGGAATTGTCTATAGCGCCGTTGTAGATCGTGTCTCCTTTAGCATCCGGCTTGCCCACACCGAGGTGATCCCAGTGAGCTGTGTACACAATATATTCATCAGGATGCTTACTGCCGGTTATTTTTGCAGTCACATTTTTAGACTTATTATATACCGTAGTCACTTTTACCCCTGTAGATAATTTCAGACCAAGCGACACGGCCTTGAAACCTTTCTTGTCAGCCTGCGAGAGCAGAGTTGTATCCTGGCCGGCAGCTGTAAGCATTTTCCTTGCAGCATCTCCTGTAACCCATCCGTTTAGCGCACAGCGATATTGGTTGTCGCCACGTGTATCAAGATATAGATTCGATTTGCCCCATGAATTTTGCACTACGCTATAGGGATAGGATGCTGCCGCGGTATTGTGCACTATAAAGCAGGCTTTTGCACCCTGCCTGGCCGCCTCTTCATACTTATAGGTCCAGCGACCATAGTACGTCATGGTGCGGCCTTTAAAAATGGTCGTATCGCCTGCATTAAACCCGGGATCATTGACCAATACCAGCACTATTTTTCCTTTTACATCTATACCGGCATAGTCGTTCCATCCATATTCCGGAGCCACAACCCCATAGCCCGCAAACACAACTTCATCATTTTCGAGCCTTATTATAGAGTCCGTACGTTCAGTGGCCACGATATAGTCATCTATGTTCCTGAGATCAAAGTTGCCCTTAGGACCCTTTACCTCCATTTTCGGATCAGCATTTACCGTTATGTCTACCAGCGGCACTTCCTGCACATAGCTAGCACCATTGGCCGGCTCCAGACCCAGACGGGTGAAAGTCTGCTGCATGTAGGCCACTGTTTTCTCCTCTCCTAGCGAGAATGGCCTGCGGCCCATGAACTCATCAGATGCCAGCACCTTGATGTGGCTCAGAAGACTGTCTTTATTAAAAGTGTCAGCAGATTGAGTTGTTGACTGGCTGCAGCTTGCAAACGCAACAGCGCAGAAGCCCAAGGCTAAAAACGTGGTAGTATCAGACATTAAATTGGTTTGGATGATAAATGTAATAAAAAACACAATATCAGATAGAAAACTAGTCGGCTAATAATACCTCACCTTTTATAAGCCAGGAGATACCAAACGCCCAAAGCGCCAGGCACTCGCCCCAAAAAATGTAGTGATACCTGGCAAGCGCCGACTGCATGGCGGGTGAAAAACTAATAAGAGCAACAGCACCCACCGAAACAAGCATAGTGACACCCCAAATGATGTATATAATATTTCTAACCTTTTTCCGGGGTGCAGGATTAGACTTGTTGGTTTTTGTGAATAGGAAAAGCGATATGCAGGCGAGCGTAACCAGGAAAATAGCTGCAGATATAAAATAAAAAATGGTTCTTATATGACAGAGCGAGGTGGAAAGAGGAGTGAGGCAACGAAAGGAACAATCTGTTGAAATATCAGTGGTGGGAAAGAAGGCAACGCAAATAGCAAAGACACCTGCGATGTTAGACGCAATATTGTCCATTTTCTCATATCTGTAGGTAAGCAGGAAAAGGCCGAGGCAACAGAGTGTGCCCACAAAAACATCGCCCATGATGGTATAATAATAATGGCTAATAGAATACTGTATGCCGGAACAACTGCCCAACAGTAACGTACCAATAACCAGAACGAACGGAAGCAATACGCCAAGCCAACCAATTGCCTTTCGGAATGTCATATAAGAAATAACTATCTCATCTTTTGTGTTACTAATACGCATATAAAAATATTTACAGCAAGTTAACGGCATCAATTGAAAACATTGTAAATATAATTTTTAATTTTCCGGAAACAAAACATTAATAAAAAACTGCGCTTGTATTTTACCTATATGGCACCTCGATACATCGCATATTTTTTTTGTGCGAGCAAATCTGGATTTAGCTTAAATACATGTATTCAATTTCTATTTAAGTACCTGATACCAATTAGTATTTTGATCCAGCGAAACATATACTAAAAAATATTATAAAAAACAGAGCTCTTTGACAAATGGTTGAGTTCTTGGGGGCACGATGATTATCTAAGGCGAAATTCATCTTGCATGGGAAGCACCTCAATTTGAATGGGTATTTCTAACTCAGACATATAGAAAAAATATACAAAGATGACTTTAACTTATACATAGTAAATGGCCGCTTATTAAATCGAAATTTAATTTTAGATAAAGATGCTAATTTATTAATAATCAGCGTACAAACAACAAATTACTTACCAATATTTTCGCTTAAATCAAAATTTCATCAACTTAACTAATTCATAATATTAAAAAGCGTATTTTTCTGCCACAATGACACACGAGCGGCTTTTTCTGTGAGAAAACAGGTTGAAATTTATGCATAAAAATAGCATCAATTAATCGATGCTATTTACTCTATTTCAATAGTTTAACCGCATATATTACGCAGTTATTTTTTCTCAGGTAAGAAGATAAGTCCAGGGCACTCCATTATCTCTAAACCATGCTTATTTGTATATGTGTAACAAGGGGCGCATTGTGGCCCTACAAGTGATACATAAGGACTCTCAGGCCAAGATGGTTTTGCGTTAGCCGGCATGTGCGGATCACGCTTGCAGACCTTTGGATAGTAGCCAGAATAGGCATTTTGTTGTTTAGCTCTCACCTCTTCTAATGCCGGTGGGTTAGCCGTGGCATCTGCGGCCACCACCCCACCCTCTTTCTTTTCGGGCGCAAAAGTGAGAAAGGGGCACTCCATGATCGGTGTTCCAAAGTTAGATGTATAGGTGTAGCATGGTGGGCATGCCGAATCCTGCAAAGGTGTATAATCACTCTTTGGCCATGCTAATTTTGCATTTGCCGGCATACCGGGGTCTACCATACACTTACCATGTTTGTCACCTATGTTATTATATTTTAAAATCTCTTGTGCATAACTACTCATAAAAATCATACACATTCCGGACAGTAATATTACCTTTTTCATGATGCGGCTATTTAAGTTGGCCACTAATGAGGTATGTAATTCTATGCCATGAGTTGTTAAAAATGAGAATCTGTATTTTTTTGTTTCGAAAACCTATCGGAACTTTACACAACGAAAGTTGAATAAATACGGGAGCTCATTGGATGGATCAGGTTTATAACAATATATTATTACTGCTTTCTACGCCCATATATGCCATAATTATCCCTATTGAGATACTCCTCAGCAACTACAGGCACAAGAGATTCTACAGCTGGAAGGAGACACTAATGAATGTTTATCTTAATGGGCTTAATACCGGTCTCGATTTGCTGCTTCGTGTAATTGTTGGCCTCTTTGTTCTTAATTTTTTTTACAAATATCACGTCATAAACAATTGGAATCCAATCATATACTGGACTATATTGCTTTTTGCACAAGACCTGCTTTTTTGGGTGGAGCATTACGTTGACCATAGTTGCCGGCTATTCTGGGCAGTGCATGTTACCCATCATTCGTCGCCTGAGTTTAACCTGACTACCGGTTTCCGGTCATCTGTCCTGATGCCGGTGTACAAGTATCTGTACTTTATACCGTTGGTATTGATCGGCTTTAATCCTATAGATGCGATATTTATGTATTCTGTGACCCAAATATATGGCATACTCATACATACGCAACATATTAGGAAACTGCCACGGTGGATAGAATATATATTCGTAACACCATCTCACCACCGTGTACACCACGCCAGTAACATACCCTACCTGGATAAGAACATGGGTATGACCTTCATTATATGGGATCGGATATTTGGCACATTCGCAGAGGAAATGCCTGAGGAAATACCCCACTATGGCATTACCAAGCCGTTGGAAAATCCGCACCACCCTATCCGCATCATTACCCATGAATGGCAGGAAATAGGCAAAGACCTGAAAAAGAAAGTACCTATAGCAACAAAGCTAAGGTATCTCATCAGTGCACCCGGCTGGAGCCATGACGGAAGCAGCAAGACCTCGCGGGAGCTTCAGCGGGAATCGGAAACTGGCTTAAAGGGCTAAGCGTTGGTCATTTCACCCCACCCATCTTCATTATCTTCTCATATTCATCGTCCGTCACTCTACCTACAGATAAGCGACCTAAACGAACAAGATCCATGTTTTCGAAGCCCTTATCCGCCTTCAGATCAGCAAGGGTAACGGGATTAGGGATCGTTTTCAGCGGTTTAAGCTCTACCACCACCCAGTTAGTGTCATCCGTGGTAGGATCCTGGTAGGCTTCTTTTGTCACCTCTGCTATGCCTACTATGGCCAGCCCCTCATTGCTATGATAGAAGAAGACATGGTCGCCTTTCTTCATTTCCCGCATGTTGTTGCGTGCCGCATAGTTGCGCACACCATCCCATATGGTTTTTTTATCTTTCAAAAATTGATCCCAGCTATATTTGAAGGGTTCTGATTTAACGAGCCAGTAGTTCATATTTCAAAAATAAAATGCAGAAGTGAAAATTCAAAACTTGTTTAGTGATCCTACCTATCTCTTAGTAACAGATAGTCGGCCAATTCCATGAGTGGCTCCTTCCGCTTAGACTGGATAGCTACATCTTCCAGGCAACTGTATGCCAGTTGCGAATAATTGGCCACGGCTTCGCGACAATGAGCATCGGCACCGGTAGCTGTAAATAGTGCTAACATAGCCGGTACTTTATCAGCACCGTCGTACTTGAGCAGTTCTTCTATCTCTTTGCGCTGGGCAGCATTGGCAAGTTCCATGGCCTTAAGGTGTAAAAATGTCTTCTTATTGGCAATTATGTCTCCACCATTCTGCTTGCCCAGGAGTTCTGTTTTCCCAAAAGCATCGAGAAAATCGTCCTGTAGCTGGAATGCTACACCCAAATTAGCACCAAATGAATACAACTTGTTGGCATTATCTCCCATGGCACCGCTCACAAGCGCTCCTATTTTGAGGCTACACGCTAACAGCACCGAGGTTTTAAGCGATATCATGTGCAGGTATTCGCCAATATGTACATCGTTCCGCTGCTCAAAATCCATATCCAGCTGCTGCCCTTCACAGACCTCTATTGCAGTTTTATTAAACGCACGTAGCACGAGTGGCAAGGCGGTTTTTATTTTAGCTATCTCATCATATGCATAAATACTCATTACGTCGCCACATAGTATGCCAGCCGTCATATCGTATTTTGTATGCAGTGTAGGCTTACCCCGGCGCAGGGGTGCCTTATCCATTATATCGTCATGAATAAGCGTGAAGTTGTGAAACAACTCTATACCAAAGGCACCATGCCACGCATCTTCACCGATGTCAGTAAACAGCTCATTAGCCATCAGGCACATGACTGGCCGAATGCGCTTACCACCTAGCTGCAGAAAATACCTGCAGGGCTCATAAAGGGTAGCCGGGAACTGAGAAAAGGGTAAAGAAGCAGTGAACCGCTCTTCAAAAGCGGGAACGAGATCGGTAAAGGAGTGCATTTATTTCTTTTTGCGTTTCGTATTGTCTTTTTTCTTGTTGTACTTAGGGAAATCGAATGACTCTCCCCTGCCTGCACTCTTCTCCGGGGCCTTTTTCCTCCTTGCCGGCATCTCGGGTAGGTTCATAATGGCGTAATCTATCTGCCGCTTAGCCAGGTTAGTCGCAGCCACCCGCACACGCACCTTGTCTCCCATTCCGAAGCGCAGGCCGGTATTATGGCCTATCAGCGCATACTCATGCTCATTAAATTCAAAATCATCAAACTCGGCAAGGTCATTGGCCGAGACCATGCCCTCGCATTTATGCTCCACTGTTTCTGCCCAGAAACCGTACGTAGAAACCCCGCTTATAACCGCATCAAAGTCATCACCTACATAGGATTGCATAAACTCAACCTGCTTGTATTTATTGGCAGCCCGCTCTGTTTCCATAGCGCGGCGTTCCTGGTCGCTGCAGTGGCGGCACTGGTTTTCGAGGTGTTTTATAGGCTGAATATTGTTTTCCAGGCACTGCTGCAATATACGATGCACCAGCACATCGGGATAGCGGCGTATGGGCGATGTGAAGTGACAGTAATGCTTGAAGCCAAGCCCATAATGCCCTATATTATCAGTAGTATATACCGCTTTAGACATAGTACGGATGCCCAACTGCTCCAGCACGTGCTGCTCCGGCTTTCCCTTCACACTTTCCAGCATGGCATTGAATGACCGGGATATACTCTCCGGCGAACTGAGATCGAACTTAACACCGAAACGGCCTGCGAAAAGAGAGAACAACTTTAGCTTATCCTCGTCCGGCACATCATGCACACGGTAGGGGAAGGGCACTTTGTCGCCCTTGAAGGTCAATCCACCCACATATTCTGCCACGGTACGGTTGGCGAGCAGCATAAATTCTTCTATAAGCTGGTGCGCTTCCTTACTTTCCTTAATCACTATACCTATGGGAACAGCGTTCTCATCGAGCTTAAACCTCAATTCCTGTGAAGAAAAGTTGATGGCTCCCTTCTTAAAACGCTGACCACGAAGAGTTTTTGCTATCTCGTTGAGCACGTGAATTTCGTCGGCGTGGTCACCGTTGGCTCCCTCTATAATTTCCTGTACATCTTCGTAAGCAAAGCGCCGATCGGAGTGTATAATGGTCTTTCCCAACCAAAATTCCTTCACCTTGCCTTGTTTATTGATCTGGAAAACAGCAGAGAATGTGTATTTGTCTTCATGCGGGCGTAATGAACAAAGCTCATTAGAGAGCCGCTCCGGCAGCATAGGAGATACACGGTCTGGCAGGTATACACTAGTTGCGCGCCTGTAAGCCTCCTTGTCCAGCTCTGAGCCGGGAGTGATAAAATGACTAACATCTGCAATATGTACGCCAATCTCGTACCAGCCACCTTTCAGTTCGCGGAAAGAAATAGCATCATCAAAGTCGCGTGCGTCTATGGGATCTATGGTAATAGTGAGCGTATCGCGCATATCCTTTCGCTTCGCTACCTCATCTTCATCTATATGCTCATTATACCTTGCGGCTTCCTCCAGCACATCATCGGGGAAGGTAAGCGGAAATCCACTCTCGACCAGCAGGCCCTGCATGGCCACCTCATTTACCGACTCATGAGTGAGCACACTTATTATTTCGCCTACCGGATTCTTTGTTTTTCCGGTCCACTCTACTATTCTCGCCATGGCCGAATCGCCATGCTTTGCACCATTGAGCAGGTGCAGGGGTAGAAAAATGTCTACAGGTATCTTATCGCTATCCGGCACCAGGAAGGCAAAATGAGGATGAACTTCTACCCTGCCGCTGAATTCTGATTGCTTCCTGCGTACTACTTCCAGCACCGTACCTTTTACCCGTCTATTGTTATCGGCATGACCCTTTACTTCTACTCTCACTTCGTCGCCATTAAATGCATTATGCATATTATCGCGCTCTATCATTATGTCTTTCTCCAGTCCTTCGACCACTACAAACCCCATTCCGCTACGAGTTACTTCCAGCTTACCCGTATAGATATGCTTTCCGGCGTCAGGATTTTTATTCTTTTTCTTTGTATTTTTTGGCATTATTTGTTTTTTGGTAATAGGAATTATTATTATGTGGATGTTACCATCGTTTTCTGTGATATGAGTCGGGGTTCTGATAATCTGATAGCAACGCATAAATATATACCTCTTTTCTGGTGTCATCTATTGAGTAGTGAATCGCATAGGGGAATTTTTCTATTCGGGCAAAACGTACATCTGCATACCGGACCGCTCTTAGGTGGGGGTTTCTCTTTAAACCAGTTAGCTGTTTGCGGGTGGCAATTTTGAATTTTTCAGCCAACTTACCGGATTCACTACTGTAATATAAAATTGCCTTTTCCAGTTCACTAATAAAACCAGGATGAAAGCCAAGCAAATAAGCCATTACTTGTTTTTGAGTATATTAAAAACAATTGCTTCTTCTACCAATATAGATGGATTTTTTTTAGACTCTTTAGCCCGCTTCAGCACCTCTTTTTTTTGCCAGTCCGGTACGTCGCTATTTTCCTCCATAGTCAACTCCACTGCTTTCATTTTTTCAAGGTCTGCGATAACGGCAGCTGCGTAGTCCTTTTTAATTTTTATGTGGTATGTTACGGACATACAATCAGTTTAGGTAAAGTTAAGAATTCCGTATTAATTAATTCTTAAAAAGCATTCCACCCAACTGATTATCTGTTAAAGCCACTTTAACGTTTTCAATTAAGAATAAGTTTGTTTGCTAAGGTTGCATACTGTACATTTGCATCCACATCGCGAGATAGAGCAGCGGTAGCTCGTCGGGCTCATAACCCGAAGGTCACAGGTTCGATCCCTGTTCTCGCTACCAACCAAAAGGAACGCAAGTGCGTTCCTTTTGTATTTAGAGGTTTTATATCGCCCTTGGGCGATTTTTGTTAATAAGAAATATACAGATGAAAAAAATTATTGGCTACCGAAAGCTATTGGGTGTAACTGAAAAGGTGGAGTTGCAGGAACTGAAGACGATATACCGCAACCTGATGAAAGAATGGCATCCCGACAAATTTCCGGATAATCCGGAATTGGCGGAAGCAAAAAGCCGGCACATTATTGAAGCCTACCATTTCCTGGTGAGCATAGCACCTGAGACACGGGCATTAACCTTTGCTGAATTTACTGCTACCACTACTACATCTGGAATTCTAAACTTTGACTACAAGGACGAAACGCTTCAGATCAATTATGTGGATGGCACCAGCTACGAATGGTTTGGGATACCAAAACCATTGTATATAAAGATGGTGAATGCACCGGCTTTGGGCCGATTTGCCCGCAGGCATATATATACATCATTCCCATACAGGGCAGCTACCAAAAATCCGGTTGCACAACCTGCATAAAACATCTGATTTTATTAAAATTCGTCTTACGGATAATAAGCACTCCAAAACAGGGTGCTTTTTTTTATGCGCCTGTTCTATTCTGACCAGATACACCTTTATGACCTGACATATATGCCTAATTCATCTGCATTAGCAACCGCTGCACCCATGGTGTTATTGAAATAAGCGAAAACGGGTTTGTCATTGTCCAGCTCATATTTAATACTTAATGCGGTGTCAGCTAGCACATCCTCGGGATATGATCCCCGGTAATCACCGTTCTCCCCATGAAAACGATAGTAGCAAAATGAAGAGTCCATATCTATTGACGGCGTTGCAGCCGCAGGCATATCATGGTGCACGATAGCACAATCATGGGCATCGAGCAGTTCATAGGTAGTATCATTGTACCACGATCTGTCCCTGAATTCAATGGCGACTTTCCAGGTTGCGGTATCGGGAACATGGTAAAGAGCCTGAAGCAAATGGCGGACTTTGGCGAATAGCGAGAATTTAATACTTGCCGGAAACTGGATGAGTAAACATCCCTTCTTATCACCGGCCCCGTTTATCGCGTGCATAAATCTGCTGATATCTTCACTGTTAAAGGCCAGATTTTTTTCGTGAGTAATGCCCCGCCAGAGTTTGAATGTGAACAGGAAATCACCTTCGACTTCGGAAGCCCACTTCTCAACCGTCTTCCGCATCGGGATTTTATAAAAGGAACTGTTGATTTCCACGGTATTAAACAAAGAAGAATAGTAACAAAGCCGGCTTTTACATTGATACTCCGGCGGAAAGTGTGTTTTATTGGGTACCGGCAGCACCACATTGCTGGTGCCGCAATAAAAATTCTGCTTATCTGTATCCCTGGACATGGATTTTGAAAATGGATTTGTAACCAAAAGATGGACAGAGGAGAATAATGCCATCCAAATGCTGGTACACATTTATTAGCACGACACTCAAAGAACCTATTATGACAAATCTGATTGAAGTTGCATTCGGTACAGGAAAAGACCTGAATATGCTGCAAATGTGCTGCCGCGCGGTGATCGTGTTCCTGATTACGCTGGTTATGATCAGGATATCAGGCAGGCGATCATTTGGCGTGCGCACACCTTTGGATAATATAATCGTAATTCTGCTCGGGGCACTGCTGAGCAGGGCTATTGTGGGCGCTTCGCCTTTCTGGTCGGTTGTCGGTGCCAGTTTTGTAATTGTACTGATCCACAGATCACTGGGCTGGCTGATCTCACATAGCAAAGTGGCAGGTAAGCTTATAGAAGGGCACAGGATATGCCTCTTTGAAAACAATACATTTATTAAAGAGAACATGGACAAAGCACTTGTGTGCGAGGAGGATCTGATGCAGGGAGTAAGAAAGTCGGCCCTTACAGAGGATATGACGAAAATAAAATGTGTATATATGGAACGGAATGGAGAAATAAGTTCAATAAAAAAAGAGAACGAATAATTGTTTTAGGCTTGAGATATCCCACTTTTGGAGCAGATGAAATTGCATTATCTTCACCGGGAAGAGCTTTCCTCTATAACGACTTAGGTCACCGTGTACGCCGCGAACCATGAAACTAAATCACATCAATCTTGTAGTTATAAATGTTTTGACAGCCATTGATCTATTCGGGAAATATTTCGGGTTCACATGTATTGAAACCAAGGGCAATAACGCGGTTGCTGTATTAAAGGGTGCTGACGACTTCACGTTAGTGCTTATGAGCGCAAAAGACAACGAGCTGGTATATCCGCAGGCGTTTCATATTGGCTTTATGCGGGAAACAATAGAAGAGGTAAATGAAATCCATTCAAAGCTAAAAAACGCCGGTTTCGAGGTGGGGCCAGAACCTAAGAAGATACGCGACAGCTTCGGTTTCTATTTTACGTTTGAAAATATCATGATCGAGGTGGGGCATTATCTTGCCTTAAGCGAACAATAGTAACATTCCCATATACCAGTCATCTTCTATTCAGCACGTCCAGCGCTTTCAGTTCTTCTTCCGTAAAAATCCGCGACCTGGTAAGGAAACGCACCCCAAGCGGTATCTCAAGGCTGAAGCTGCTACCCCGCCCTTTCGTTACATCGATTATTATTTGGGTATGCTTCCAATATTCAAACTGGTCTCCGCTCATATAGAACGGCATGCCCCCTATGTAACCCATCAATACGTCGCTGTCGCCGGTTTTAAACTCACCGTCAACAAAACACATAGGCGAGGAGCCGTCGCAACACCCCCCGCTTTGGTGAAACATAAGCGATCCGTAGGCCTGCATGAGTTTGTCAATTAAGGTAAGTGCTTCTTCTGTGGCTGTAACTCGCTTAATAGACATATGTTCTTTTTTTGTGAAAAATGGCGACGGCAACAAGCCGCCGCCACTAAAAATTTTAGCACTGATCAAAAGAAACCAAGTTTGCTTTTGCTGTAGGAGATCAGCATATTCTTGGTTTGCCTGTAGTGACTAAGCATCATTTTATGTGTCTCCCTGCCAAAACCCGATTTCTTGTATCCTCCAAAAGGAGCATGAGCCGGGTATGCATGGTAGCAGTTTACCCATACCCTGCCGGCCTGTATGGCACGGGGCACCTGGTAAAGCTCGTGCGCGTCGCGTGTCCATACGCCCGCACCCAGGCCGTAAAGTGTATCATTGGCTATGGCAATAGCCTCTTCCGTGGTCTTAAATGTGGTCACAGAAGTTACCGGGCCAAAAATCTCTTCCTGAAAAATCCTCATTTTGTTGTGCCCGTAGAAGATGGTAGGTTGTATGTAGTACCCTGATTCCAGTCCGCTGTTCTGATGGAAGGCCTCACCACCACACAGTACTTTTGCCCCTTCCTGCTTACCTATATCAAAGTAGCTCAGTATTTTCTGGTACTGGTCTTCGCTGGCCTGCGCACCCATCATCACATCACCATCCAGCGGGTTTCCCATTTTTATAGCGCGGGTGCGCTGCACTACTTTTTCCATAAAGCGGTCGTAAATATCTTCATGCACCAGCATCCGGCTGGGACAGGTACATACTTCGCCCTGGTTAAGTGCAAACATCACCGCACCTTCCACCGCCTTATCAAAAAAGTCATCGTCTGCATCTGCCACTGATTTAAAGAAGATGTTTGGGCTTTTACCACCCAGCTCCATTGTTACTGGTATCAGGTTTTCAGATGCGTACTGCATAATCAGCCTCCCCGTTGTGGTTTCCCCCGTAAAAGCAACCTTGTTGATACGGGTAGAGGTAGCAAGCGGCTTGCCTGCTTCTATGCCAAAACCGGTTACCACATTAAGCACTCCGGCTGGTAGCAGGTCACCTATCAGCTCCATTAATATAATAAGACTCGTAGGCGTTTGCTCGGCAGGTTTCACTACAACACAGCAACCTGCCGCCAGCGCAGGTGCAATTTTCCAAGCCGCCATCAATAACGGAAAGTTCCAGGGTATTATCTGCCCTACTACACCTATCGGCTCATGAATCTGAATGCTCACGGTCGTTTCATCGTGCTCACTTATTGAGCCTTCTTCTGCCCTTATAACCCCGGCGAAGTAGCGAAAATGATCAACAGTCAGTGGGATATCTGCAGCACGTGTTTCACGAATAGCTTTACCATTATCTATTGTCTCTACGGTAGCCAGGTACTCCAGGTTATTTTCTATGCGCTGTGCTATCTTCAGCATAATATTGCTGCGGCTGGCAGCAGAGGTTTTGCTCCATGTAGTAAATGCAGTACATGCGGCATCTACAGCCAGATCTATATCCTTAGCGTTACCGCGTGCTGCCTGCGTAAATACCTTGCCGTCGATCGGAGAGACATTATCAAAGTATTCGCCACCAGATGGCGGGCTCCACTGGCCATTTATATAGTGCTCATAACGTGACTTGAACTGCGGGCGGGCAGCCAGGTTTTTCTTAGACGCCGCAACTGTTTCATTACTCATGTTTTCCAGATTTTAAGTGAACTGATCTCTAAAGATCATGAGTACGAATACAAACGGGTAGCAGAATTGTGTAAAATAAATAGCACAATCGTACCTTTTGTTTGTTACGAATTGTGAATGGCAATATCTTTAAGTAGCTAAAAATGCGCTGGTAATGTCTGCACGCAACCAATTAAAGAAAATTAATCTCACAAATCCAAATTCGCTGCAGTCGCTGGTGGAAAACAGGCGCATCTTTAACCTCAATAACAGTGAACTGAACATTTTTGAATCTTACGAGCAAACATACCGGGTACCGCTGACGTTCAGCGACTTTGTGATCACCAGTATGGTAAGGGGTAAAAAAGTGATGCACCTGTTCAACAAAACCGGCTTTGATTACCTGCCCGGCGAAACCGTAATAGTACCTGCCAATGAAACCATGATCATTGATTTTCCGGAGGCGAGCACCGAAACGCCTTCACAGTGCATTGCGCTGGCTGTCGATGCCCGCTATATAGACAACACGCTAAACTACCTTAATGAATTCTATAACAGTGGCGGCAGCGAAAAGCACAAATGGCAACTCCAGTTCAACCAATACCATTTTGATAATGATACGGAGATCACCGACCTCATCAACAAACTTATAAGGGTCTGCAGCAGCGGAGAGGTAGCCAAAAATATTTTCGCGGACCTTAATCTTAAAGAATTACTGATCCGCCTTGTGCAAAGCCAGCACCTGCAGCAGGTAAGAGCCGAATCTGTAACAAGCGGCAATGAAGGAAGGTTGCAATTTGTCCTTCATCATATTCATGAGCACATCAGCGATAAAATACTCATCAATGATCTGTGCAGGAAAGCCTATCTCAGCAGGAATGAATTCTTTAAATGGTTCAAAGAGCAATTTGGCATTACACCCGTAGACTATATCAACAGTGAACGGCTAAAACTGAGTAAGCAGCTACTAGCGGATAGCCGGTACACTGTATCGCAGGTGAGCAGCTATTGCGGATTCAGCGATGTGAATTATTTTGTTCGGTTATTTAAGAAAACCGAAGGCATAACACCTGGTGCATACAAAGCTTGCGTTAACGCCTGACATTCCTGGCTCATCACCAAATTTATGACTACAGATGCTCCGGCAATTGTTAAGGATCTCTATTACAAATAGTTTATCGGCATGGTTTTGTAGCAAAAACAGCAAACAGCTACTATGCAACAGTTAAACAATATTAAGATCGCCATACTAACAGAAAATGGATTTGAGCAGGAAGAGCTAACGAGCCCAAAGGAAGCACTGGAAAAAGCTGGCGCGAAGGTAGATATCGTATCACCTCAGAAGGGCAAGGTGAAAGCCTGGAAACATACGGACTGGGGAATAGAAATTAATGTAGACAAAAACCTTGCAGATGCCGAACCATCAGCATACGAAGCACTTGTGCTTCCAGGCGGAGTAATGAACCCTGATACGCTGCGCCAGAATAAAGATGCAGTAAAATTCGCTAAAGACTTTCTTGAATCGGGCAAACCGGTAGCCGCTATATGCCATGGGCCGCAAACCCTGATCGAAACCGGCATGCTGGAAGGCAAAACAATGACGTCATTTCCGTCATTGCAAACAGATCTGAAAAATGCAGGAGTAAACTGGATAGATAAGGAAATGGTACACGATGGCAACCTGATCACCAGCAGGAAACCCGCAGATCTTGATGCATTTAATAATGAGTTGATCAAAACGCTCTCTACGCCAACCGCATAACTTTTCATAACCTCACTCGGCAAATTGCAGGTTATGAAAATTGCAGCTTTGTTAGGTCGTGTGCTCTACCCGGCTAATGCGAAGCCTTTGCAGGTATGCGTTTTAGCGTCTCTAACAGGAACGACCAGAATTTCTGTACAGAACTTATCTTCGCCCTTTCATCCGGCGAATGTGCGCCGAATATATTAGGTCCGAAAGATATCATCTGCATTTCAGGATAGTTAGCGCCAAGGATTCCGCACTCCAGGCCGGCGTGCACCGCATCCACATTCGCAGGTGCATGAAACAATTCCAGGTATAGATCGCTCATTAACTTTACTATAGGCGCATCAGGAAGTGGCTGCCAGCCCGGATAAGAACCGGTATAGGTCATATTTGCTTCCATAAGCTCAAAGGAGCTACCTATCGCATTTGCAAGATCTGTTTTCTCACTTTCTACCGAACTTCTGGTGAGGCACTGGATATTATAGGCGCCGTCTTTAACCACCACGCGGGCCAGGTTATTTGAGCTTTGTACAAGACCCTTTATCTCTGGGCTCATACGGTATATCCCATTTGGGCAGGCATATACCGCGCGAAGCAGCTTCTGCTGAAAAGCGCTGTCCAGCACATGCTCCGGCATCTCGGTTGTGGTTATCGTTACAGAAAGGTCAGGATCTGTGATCTTGTATTCGTCCTGTATGGTACGCACCAGCGCAGTCAGCGTATCCTTCAGTTTAGGTGCAGCCTTCTCATAAGTTACTATAGTAGCAACTGATTCACGAGGTATGGCGTTTCGCAAACTGCCCCCGTTAATACTACCGATACAAATATTGAACTCGCGGGTAAGCATCAGCAATATGCGGTTCATCACCTTGTTTGCATTTGCCCTTCCCAGGTGTATATCTCCCCCGGAGTGGCCGCCTGTCAGGCCTTTTACCGTTATTTTAAATGATTTGGTACCCTTGGGTGCGCCGTGATTATATACACCAGCGGCTGTAACATCTATACCTCCGGCACATCCTATAGTAAGCTCTGTATCCTCTTCTGTATCCAGGTTAAGCAACATAGTGCCGTGCAGCAATCCACCCTTTAGCGCAAAGGCGCCAGACATTCCCGTCTCTTCATCAATAGTGAATAGTGCTTCCATGGACGGATGCGGAATATCTGTTGACGCAAGCAAAGCCATAATTGCAGCCACACCAATACCATTGTCCGCGCCAAGTGTAGTGCCCCTGGCCTTTACCCAGTCGCCCTCCACATACATATCTATGCCTTGTGTGTCAAAATCAAAAACAGTATCGCTGTTTTTCTGGTGCACCATATCCAGGTGACTTTGCAACACTATAGGCTGGCGGTTTTCCATACCACTGGTGGCTGGCTTCCGTATGATAACATTCCCTGCTTCATCTACTACTGTTTCAAGATTCAGGCTTTCACCAAAAGCTTTTATGAAAGCAATTACTCTTGTTTCTTTTTTTGATGGGCGCGGCACAGCGTTGAGGTCTGCGAAGTGTCCCCATAGTGCTAACGGTATTAACTCACGTACCTGGTCGTTCATTTTAGTAATTTATGACCTGCAAATTTAATCATTTTCAGTGTTACGCTAAAAGCTAAAAAACTTATATTCACAAAATGCAAATGGCCGGCTTACCGGCCATTTGCATCGCAACTAAAAACTCCTATTTTTCAATCACGAAATGGAACGTCTTGCGCTCATTTCCTGTCCTGATATTAAGAATGTACATACCATTTGCCAGTGTCCCTTCCAGCACAACCTTTTCATTGATTCTGCCACCTGGCGCTGTTGCCGTTTTCTTGTATATCTGCTGACCAAGAACGTCAGTCACTTCTATGTTTACTGCGGCGTTCTCTGAAGTTGCCAAAGTACCTCTCACAGTAAACTCGCCCTTGCTCGGGTTAGGCTGAATGCGGATACCCTGTTCCATTGTCAGGCCGGTGGTAATTCCAAGGCTCGTCACCTTCACTACTACTGTGTTATCCACCACGTAGCCACTGCAAGTGCCACTGCTTATCACCTGGCAGGTAACCGAATCATTGTCTGCAATTGTGTTGCTCACAAATGTTGGCGAGGTAGCGCCATCCACCGGTGTTCCATTCACCAGCCACTGATATGCAGGGGCATCGCCTCCACTGCTTACATCTGCATTAAGGGTCAGTGTCTCTCCCGCGGAAATATTCAATCCAGGTTCAGCTGAGATAGTGACCCCGTTTGGCAGCGCGTCAACATGAACAGCCTTGTGATCTACGAATGTACCAAAACCACTTACCAGCCAATAAGTGATGGTTGCATTACCCGGAGCAGTGCCCGTCACGTGGCCGCTCGCCGCATCTACTATTGCTACATTATTATCGCTGGTGCTCCATGAGCCACCTGTGCTCGCTTCTTCAAACACAACAGTTGAACCTACACAAATATTAGTGACGTTAGCGGCAGTATGCGGAGCAGACGGCGTAACCGAGAACTCCCCGGTAGCAAAGCAACCGGTAGACACAGTATAAGTAAGTGTTGTAGTTCCCGCAGCCACACCTGTTACTGCACCCGAGTTCGAAACGGTAGCCACGGCAGTATTACTGCTGGTCCATGAAATACCTCCCGGGCTTGGATCAGACACGAATGCAACTGCACCGACTGCTACTGTCGCAGCGCCGGCAATCGCCGAAGGACTCTGGGTGATTACCATACCAAATGTGCTGAAACAACCTGTGCTGGGCATCATATAAGTAACAGTACCTGTACCGGCACTCAACCCGATAACACTACCGGAGGAAGAGCCAACCGCAGCATTGCTGTTGCTGAAGCTCCAGGTACCCCCCGGAAGAAAATCGCTCAGGGTAACACTTGAACCTGTACAAACCGATGAAGATCCACCAATTACTGACGGTACGGCATTTACAGTTACTACTTTCACCTGGTTGCATCCGGAAATAGCATAGGTAATATTTACAACACCGGCAGCTACACCTGTAACTATTCCGGAGGTGCCCACTGTTGCGGTAAACGGAGAACTGGTGCTCCATACACCACCTGCCGTAGCATTAGTGAGCGCCGTTACAGAACCCGCACACACACCGGCAGTTCCGGTTATCAGCGTCATTGCGTTGATTGTTACTATTGTAGTTCTAGTGCAGCCGCTGGAAAGCGTGTAAGTTATGGTTGTAGTACCTGCTGCTGCTCCCACAACTACACCGGAGGAAGAACCTACTGCAGCTACACCCGTGTTAGCGCTGCTCCAGGTGCCACCTGCAGTACCATCGGCGAGCGCGGATGATGAACCCACGCATGCGCTGGTATTGCCGGTGATGGCCTGTATCGGGTTCACCGTGACAGTTGTTGAAAGATTACAGCCACCGTTTACCAGATAGTTGATAACTACTGTTCCGCCTGCAACTCCCGTTACTATACCTGAGCCAGTTCCTACTGTAGCTATAGAGGCATTGTTGCTTGTCCATGTTCCTCCCGGCTGGGCATCTGTAAGCGTGATTGTCGATCCTGCACAAACCGGCGTGTTGCCTGTAATGTCAGGAGCAAATGAATTCACCGTTACAATAGCTGTGGTGTAACAACCGGTTGAGATGGTATAAGTAATGGTAGTAGTGCCAGCGGCAACACCCGTAATGGCGCCGGAATTAGTAATGGTAGCAACGGAGGTGTTGCTGCTGGACCATGAGATTCCGCCTCCGGTAACACTATTTTCAAACCCGGTGGCGCCAACACATACTGTGGCTGCGCCGGTAATAGGAGCGGGCACGCCATTGATCGTTATATTATAGGTGCGGTAGCAACCAGTGCTGGCAAGTGTGTAGGTCATGGTGCTCGTACCGGCTGCTACACCATTGACTATCCCATTGCCAACGCCTATAGTTGCATTGCCGTTACTGCTGCTCCAGGTGCCACCTGCAACAAAGTTGCTAAGTGTAACACTCGACCCAACACATACCGCTGAGGCACCACCAATAGACGACGGGGACGCGTTAATGGTAACTGTGCTGGTAACTGCACAGCCTGATCCTACCGTATAAGTAATGTTAGCCGTACCTGCTGCAACACCTGTTACAACGCCGCTACCAGAAAGTACAGTGGCAACACTCAGGTTGCTGCTGCTCCATGTACCGCCTGTTGCCGTGTTGGTCAACGTGGTAGTTGTGCCTACGCATAATGTTGCCACACCATTCACCGTGCCTGCCAGTGCGTTGACTGCAACTATCGCAGTGCGTATACAACCGGAAGGTATTGAGTAAATAATGGTAACTGTGCCGCCCGCAATGCCTGAAACCACTCCCGTTGTTGCACCAACTGTAGCAACCGCAGTATTACTGCTGCTCCATGTACCGCCAGGCGTTCCGTTTGCAAGTGTCGTTGTATAACCTAAGCAGGCGCTCAGTACGCCGGTAATAGGAGATATTGAATTCACTGTTACTACTGCAGTTACAAAACAGCCTGCTGCCGTAGCATAAGAGATAACAGCTGTACCACCTGCAACACCGGTAACAATACCACTGGAGGTACCTATCGTTGCGTTTGCAGTATTACTGCTGCTCCATGTACCACCTGCTACTGCATTCGTCAGCGTTGTAGTAGATCCGGCACATAAAACCAATGTGCCGTTTATTGATGTCGGCACTCCGTTGATCGTTACGACTACTCCGGTACCGCAACCCGTAGGAAGCGTATAAGATATGATAGCCGTTCCTGTTCCTGCACCAGTTACCAATCCGCTTGTACCCACTGTAGCAACACCCGGTGCACCAGACGCCCACGTTCCACCGCCAGCATCAGTTAGCGCAGTTGTCGAACCAACACAGGCTACTAAAGTGCCGGAGATAGCAGATGGCTGCGCATTTACTGTGGCAACTACTGTTGCCATACAGCCGCTTGCCAGTGTATAGGATACAGTAGCAGTTCCTGCCGCTATACCTGTGAGTATCCCGCTGGTACCAACAGTAGCTACTGAAGTACCTGCGCAACTCCAAGTACCTCCCGCGCTGGCATCGGTTAATGCCGACGTACCACCAGCACATATCGCAGCGTTACCGGTGATCGGAGACAATGCGTTAACTGTAATATTCCGGGTTGCATAACAACCCGTTGCAAGTGTATAAGTTATGGTCGTATTTCCTGCTGATGTACCTGATATGACACCCGATGCAGAACCGGCTGTAGCTATCGTCACATTATTACTTGCCCACATACCGCCAATGGTAAGGTCGCTCAGAACAATAGATTGCCCGTTACAAACCGTTATACTGCCAAGTATGATCTGGGGCAACTGGTTCACCGTCACAACCGATATTGAGTTACATCCGCCAGGCATTGAATACGTAATAGCAGACGTACCTGCATTCAGACCCGTAACTACGCCGTCAGTACCAATAGACGCGATGGAAATGCTTTCACTGGTCCATGTTCCACCCGCGACAGCGTCAGTCAGCGCAATTGTGCTGTTCCCACATACAGGGGCATTGCCGGTTATTGCAGCAACAGGATATACAGTAACCGTTGTTGTTGCCGCACAACTACCCACTAAATATGAAATAGTAGCTGTACCACCAGCAACACCAGTCACAATGCCAGTCGTACCTATTGAGGCTATACTGCCGTTGCTGCTGGTCCAGGCACCGCCAGCCCCGGGGTTGGCAAGTACCGTAGTCAATCCCTGGCAAATGCCAGTGCTTCCGGTAATGGCTGCGGGTGACACCGTTACAGTAATTGATTTTACAGCATAACAACCTGTTCCCAATGTATAAGTAATTGTAGTTACACCTGCGGCAATGCCCGTCGCCGATCCGGCAGAAACAGTTGCAATGCCAGCATCATTGGAGCTCCAGTTACCGCCTGCTGTAGCATCGGTAAGGCTGGTTGTTGCTCCTTCACACACGGTAGCAGTGCCTGTTATCGCTGCCGGTGCTGAATTTACAGTAATCGTTGTCGATGCTGCACAGCCGCTAGGCAATGCGTAGCTAACTATTGATGTACCGGCAGCAAGCGTGGATACGATACCTGTGCTGCCAATTGTGGCAACCGATCCTGTACCACTCGTCCATGAACCACCTGCTACCCCATCCGTAAGATTATAGGTATTGCCGAGACACATACTTACAGTGCCTATGATTGCTGAAGGAATGGCGTTTACTGTAACTGTAGCTGTTGCTATACAACCAGTGCCCGAAGAGTAAGTAATCACGGCATTGCCGGAAATAACGCCTGACACTATACCTGTAGAACCCACAGTTGCCACAAAAGTATTTCCACTACTCCAGGTACCGCCTGTCGTTGCATCTGTAAGGCCTGTTGAAGACCCAACACATACTGTTGCAGTGCCCGTGATCGCAGAAGGCACCGGATTAACTGTAATTGTAGTTGATACCGAACAACCAGTAGCAAGCGTATAGCTGATTCTGGAAGTGCCGGTAGTGAGCGCAGATATAACTCCATTCGCTGACCCGATAATTGCCACCGAACTATTGCTGCTGGTCCATGTGCCACCTGCGGTAACATCACTCAGCGTGCCGCCGGAACCAACACAAATGGCAGTGGAACCTGATATTGATGCCGGAAGAGCATTTATGGTAACGGTAACGCTACCCTGTGTACCCCAGCATCCGGAAGCAGATAGTGCTCGGAAATAGTAAGTGCCGGATGTAGCTATTATCTGTGAAGATGACGGTGTGGCTGTAGAAGTTCCGCCGGATGTGGTACCCTGGTAATATATTGTACCGTCTCCTCCGTTAGCTGCCGTTATTGTTGTACTGCCGCAGAACGAACCGCCGCCACTTGCAATAACAGTTGCCGGCAAAGCATTCACAGTTACAGCCGAAGTAGTTATGCAGCCTGTTGGCAGCGTATAAGTAACAACTGCCGTACCTGCCGCAACTGCCGAGGCTATACCTGTAGCAGATCCGATTGTTACTGCAGATAGATTGCTGCTGCTCCACAGGCCACCAGTGGATGAAGTGCTGAGAGCGCTGGCAGAACCTGCACAAATATTTGAAGCACCACTGATTGCTCCTGGTAGTGGATCTATTGCAACCAGGATGGTTGTGATACAGCCGGCTCCGGAAGCATACGTAATTGTTGCAGTCCCTGAGGCTACACCACTCACAATACCTGTAGAGCCAACGGTCGCCTTGCTTACATCGCTGCTGCTCCATGTACCACCGCTCACAGCGTCCGTCAACGATGTTGTTGATCCAACACATACTGCGTTGGTGCCGGTAATGGCCGCAGGAGAAGCGTTGATCGTAACGGTCACACTACCTTCCGGACCCCAGCAACCAGAAAACGAAAGTGCCCTGAAGTAGTAAGTGCCAGTTGAAGAAATGACTTGCGATGTACCCAATGAAGCGGTAGAAGTACCACCTGAGTTGGTACCCTGGAAGTATATAGAACCTCCGCTGCCACCTGATGCGGTGATTGTAGTGTTATTGCAGAATGCCCCTGCCCCGCTAACCGAAACTGCCGCCGGTGCAGATATCACGGAGAAGTTTGTTGCTGCAATGCAACCTGTGGTTAGTGTATAGGTTATCTGGGTAACTCCTGCAGCCACCGCCGTAGCAATACCTGTAGAAGAACCTATTGTTGCTATAGCACTATTGCCGCTGCTCCATACACCACCAATTGTGACATCTGTAAGCGCAGAAACACCGCCCGCGCATATGCCACTCACAGCACCGGAAATGGCTGCAGGTAAAGAATTTACAGTAATCGGAGCGGTTATGATACAGCCGGCACCGGTAGTGTATGTGATTGACGCTGTTCCTGTTGCAAGGCCCGTAACCGAGCCCGCCGTGCTGATCGTCGCCACAGCAATATCACTGCTGCTCCAGGCGCCACCGGCTGTTGCATCACTAAGCGTTGATGATGCCCCGAGGCAAACACTGTTATTTCCGGCTATCAATGCAGGCAGACTGCTAACGGTGAGCGCTTTGGTAGCTACGCAACCGTTGCCTATAGTATATGTAATTGTGGTATTGCCTGCCGCAACGCCGGTAACTACTCCGGTACTCCCAACAGTTGCCGTAAGAGTATTGTTGCTGCTCCATGTACCACCGCCAGCATCGGTAAGATTGGTAGTAGACCCTTCACAAACTACAGCCGTGCCTGTAATGGCAGATGGTGCTGCAATTACAGTTACATTTCTGGTTGCGGTGCAACCTGCAGGCAATGTGTAAGTGATCACCGCAGTACCTGTGGCTACACCAGTTACAATGCCTGATGTGCCTACGGTGGCTTTGCTTACATCGCTGCTTGCCCATGTACCCCCGCCCGCATCGGTAAGGCTCGTATTAGCTCCCGTGCAAACTATGGCCGTACCGGTTATTGCTGATGCCAGGGGATTAATAGTTACGGTAGCACTCCCCTCTGCGCCCCATAAGCCGCCGAGGTAAGCCCTGAAATAATAAGTGCCTGATACTGTAATTAACTGGGAAGTGGATGGTGTAGCTAGCGAAGTGCCGCCAGATGTTGTACCCTGGTAGTAGATGACACCGTCACTACCGTTATCAGCAGTTATGGTAGTGCTGCCGCAGTATGCGCCACTGGCTGTTACTGTTACCGGGGTCGGGCCTGAGTTCACGGTTACTATCATAGTAGCCGTTGCCGATCCGCATATATTAACTACCGTATAGGAAATTGTTACTGTTCCCGACGTAACGCCGGTAACATTACCCGAGCCATCCACAGTAGCGTGACCATTACTGCTGGTCCATGTTCCGCCGCCTGTCAGGTCACTGAGGTGTGTTACTGCGGCTACGTTAACATTTGATACGCCGGTAAGATTACCTGCGTATGGATTAACTACAATGTCGAACGTAGTCAAACAACCGGTAGACGCTGTATAGGTGATAGTTGCAGGCCCGCCTGAAACTCCGTTTACAGCACCATCAGTACCAGTTGTTGCAACGCTTACATTGCTGCTACTCCAGCTACCTCCGGCATCAGCATTCGTAAGGTTTACTACACCTCCTATACAAACCGTCGTTGTTCCTGTTATTGATGATAGCAACGGATTTACCGTTACTGTTGCAAAATTGTAACATCCGTTAAGCAAGGTATATGATATATTGGCTGTACCACCTGACATACCGGTAACCAGGCCGGTAAAGGCGCTTACCTGTGCAACTGAGCTGTTGCCCGTTGTCCAGCTGCCATCAGGATAGCTGTTTGTAAGCGTCGTCGTAAGACCTGCGCAAATCAAATTTGCGCCAAGCACCGCAGAAGGTGCCTGGTCAATCGTTACAGTAGCACTTGCCACACATCCCATTCCTATAGAATAGGTGATGTCGACGATACCTGCTGATACTCCGGTCACAATACCATCTGCGCTTCCTACTGTAGCGATGCCTGAGTTACTGCTCGTCCATGTTCCGACGGGCGTTACATCGCCAAGCGTTATTGTGGTATAAGGACCTGAGCAAGTTTCGGCAGCACCGGTTACACTGGCTATCGCACCGGTAACTGTAACTACAGTCGTGGCGCTGCAACCAGTGCTCAGCAAATAGCTGATAGTAGCTGTTCCCGGAATTACAGGCGTAACGATACCGCTTGCTGCATCCACCGTAGCTATCGATGGATCGCCTGTACTCCATGCTCCACCTGTCGCCGCATCTGAAAGAGTCAGCGTCTGGCCCATACATATGGGTCCATTGCCCGTAATCGCATATATTGGATTCACCGTTACAAATGCAGAACTGCTGCAGCCATTTGCTGTCGTATACTGCATGTACACAAAGCCTGCGGTAACTGTGTTAACAACACCAGTCGTAGAACCGATGGTTGCAATTGAGTTATCAAGGCTGCTCCAGGTGCCACTTGCGGTAATATCATTAAGCGTAAGTGACCCACCGAGACAAACAGGTGCATTGCCCGTTACTGCCGCAGGCGTTGGCAACACGGTCATAACACCAGTGGTTGCACATCCTGTAGGTAAGGTGTATGTAAGCGTGGTTGTTCCTGCCGCAACGCCCGTGGCCACGCCTGAGTTGATAATTGTGGCTACGGAAGTATTGCTGCTGGACCAGGAAAGGCCAGGCGTAGTAGCATCTGTTACCAGGGCCTGGGAGCCGGCACATACTACCAGTTGCCCTCCGATTGATGTTGGTAATGGATTAACCTGCTCACCGAAAGTAACATAACAAGATGTAGGCAGCGTGTACGTAATAATGCTGCTTCCAACTACAAGTCCGTTTACATGTCCTGAACCATCAACAGAGGTATTGCTGTTACTGCTGCTCCAGGTACCACCGGCTACAAAATCACTTAGCGTTATCGTGCTACCTAAACATACTGCAGCCGAGCCTCCTATATTGGACGGCTGAGGGTTTACAGTAACCAGAGCTGTGGCATAGCAGCCCGCAGCCGTAGTATAAGAAATCGTTGCAGTTCCGGCTAGTACGCCAGTAACAACACCAGTGCTGCCAACAGTAGCTATAAAGCCTGCATTACTGCTCCATATGCCGCCGCTTGTAGCATCGGTCAATACCGTGGTGAAACCAAAGCACATTGTGCTGGTTCCGGTTATTGAGGATGGTGCCTGATTAAATGTAACAACTACACTGCTGACGCAGCCTGAAGGAAGCACATAAGATATAGTCGCATTTCCACCAGTGCCTGCACCACTTACAATTCCTGTAGAGCCAACAGTGGCTACGCCTGTATTATCGCTGCTCCATGTGCCGCCGCTGCTGGCATCAGTAAGTATCAGGTTGTTACCAATACAAGTTGGTATGTTTCCGGTAATTGCTGAGATGGCGTTAATCGTAACAACTGCCGTCGCCTTACACCCTGTGTTAAGCAAGTAAGTTATTATAGCCGTTCCGCCGGCAACCCCGGTTACGGTACCATTTAAAGACCCTATGGTGGCTATTGATGCATTACTGCTGCTCCAGGCACCTGCCGTAGTAGCATTACTCAGTGTAGTGCTAAGACCGGTGCATACAGGTATATTATTGGTGATAGCACCAGGCAGCGGATTAACCGTTACTACCGTAGTTGCCGAACAGTTATTGCTTATCGTGTACGTGATATTAGCAGTACCTGCAGAAATGCCGGTTACGCCGCCGCTGCCGCTTACTGTAGCTACAGAAGTATTGTCACTTGTCCAGGCAATACCACCGGTAGTAGCATCTGTAAGGAATGATACAGCAGTAGCACATAGCGAAGTTGCACCTGTGATAGGCTGCGGTGCCGAATTAACAGTTATATTATAGACTACAAAACAACCAGTAGTTGGTATGGTATAGCTTATTGTGGCCGGACCCGCTGACACGCCTGTAACGTGGGCCGAGCCGTCTATTGTAGCATTTGAATTACTGCTGGTCCATGCGCCGCCGGCTGTAAAGTCTGTAAGATTAATTGTTGAGCCGGGACAAACCAGGGTCGGGCCACCTATACCTGTAGGCACCGCATTTATTGATACCACTTGGGTAACATAGCACCCAAAGCCGGAGACATAAGAGATACGCGCTGTTCCAGATGCAACACCGGACACAATACCAGTAAGCGATCCTACGGTAGCATTGAAAATATTGCTGCTGCTCCAGGTGCCCCCACTTACCGCATCGCTGAGTGTGGTAGTATATCCCACACATGCACTGGTATTGCCAAGTATTGCAGATGGTGTATTGGCTACCGGTACCACTGCTGTGCGCACACAACCGGAAGGTATTGTATAGATGATCATTGAAGACCCAACTGCAATACCAGTTACCAGGCCATTGGTACCAATAGTTGCCACACCCGGATTGCTGCTTGCCCAGGTACCGCCTATTGTAGCATCAGCCAGTGAGGTTGTTGATCCTACACATGCGCCCAAAAATCCGGTTATCGGATTAACAGCATTAACGGTTACCACGGCAGTTGTATAACAACCCGCTGCCATTGTATAGGTAATTGTAGATGTACCACCGGTTACACCTGTCACTATTCCGTTCGCAGAGCCTACGGTCGCAACCGCAGTGGTGCTGCTGGTCCATAGACCACCGCCAACCGCATTCGCGAGGCTTACCGAAGAACCCGCACACATCGTCATAGTGCCGGTAATAGTTGTAGGTACCGGGTTCACCGTTACCTGGCTCGTCTTGTAACAACCAGTAGCCAGCGTATAGGTGATCTGGGGTATACCCGCTCCTACGCCTGTAACGCTGCCTGCGCCGTCCACCGTTGCCAAAGTACCGTTACTGCTACTCCATGTGCCGCCCGTAGTGGCATCTGTAAGTGCCAGCGAAGAGCCGACACATACATTCCCAGAACCTGTAATTGCCAAAGGCAGTGAGTTTACCGTAACGATTGCAGTTGCGCGACATCCCGTACCTAAAGTATAGCTTATAGTTGCAGTTCCTGCTGCTACTCCCGAAACCACACCAGTAGAACCGATGACAGAAGCTACACCTGCTGCAATGCTGGTCCACGTTCCGCCGCTGGCTGCATCATTTAACGCTACTGTAGAAGAAATACAAACCGGGGTATTACCGGTTATTGCCGCAAGGGCATTCACTGTAAGTGTTGCCGTCCTTGCACAACCTGTTCCCAGTATGTAAGTGATCACCGGGTTGCCTGCTGCAACACCGGTTACAATTCCGGATGTGCCGATCGTCGCCAGAGCTCCGTCACTGCTGCTCCAGGTACCGCCTGCAGTCGCGTTAGTTAATGTAGTTGTCAAACCTGCGCATACTGTAGACGTTCCGTTAATTACACCCGGTATTGCATTCACTGTAACCACAGTTGTAGACCTGCAACCCGTTGGTAATAAATATGTAATTGTTGCAGTACCTGCAGCCACACCAGTCACAATGCCTGTACCGGTGACAACTGATGCTGTACCTGCAGCACTGCTGCTCCACGTACCACCGGAAGTGGCATTAGCTAGTGTCACCGATCCCGCCACGCATACCGGGCTTGATCCGGTTACCGCTGTTAATGGATTAACTGTTATTGTCGCCGTCTTCAGGCAGCCTGTGCCAAGCACATAGGTAATAATAGGATTGCCTGATGCTACACCAGTAACTATACCCGTGGAGCCCACTGTAGCCAGCAAGAGATCGCTGCTGCTCCATCTACCACCCGCTGTTGCACTGCTCAGAGTGGTGGTTAAACCAACGCAAACGCTCGCAGTACCATTGATATTTCCCGGAAGTGCATTTACTGTTACAACAGAAGTTGTTTTGCAACCAGTACCAGCCACATAAGTTATAGTTGAAGTACCTGCAGCTACGCCGGTTACGATACCTGTGGCAGAACCTATCGTTGCGCTGGAAGTATTACTGCTGGTCCATGTACCACCGGTTACAGCATTGGTTAGGTTAGTTGTAAGCCCTGCGCATACCGTAGCTACTCCGGTTATTGTTGAAGGGAGTGTGTTTACTGTTACTGTTGTCGCTGCCTCGCAGCCTGTGCCAAGCGTATAAATAATATCAGCAGTTCCGGCAGCAACTCCCGTTACAAGGCCACTCGCAGAGCCTATTGTAGCAGTCGACGGATCACTGCTTATCCATGTTCCACCTGGAGTGCCGTCTGTTAGCGTTGTTGTCGTTCCGGCACAAACTGAGCCCGTCCCGTTTATCGCACTTATGCCATTCACAGAAATTGTACTCATTGCCTTGCAGCCGGTCGCTGCTGTGTATGTAATTATGGTGGTACCCGCAGCTATACCGGTTACGGATCCTGTAGCAGAACCAATCGTTGCTTTTGCAGGTGCACTGCTGCTCCACGTACCGCCTGCCGTGCCATCAGTAAGTGTTGCTGATGCGCCTACGCATACGGATGTCGCCCCGCTGATCGCTGCCGGCAATGGATTAATAGTTACAGAAGCGCTTCCTTCCGTTCCCCAGCAACCTGCTGTTGATTGTGCCCTGAAATAATAAGTACCTGTAACCGTAGCCACCTCTGATACAGACGGAGTTACCGTTGATGTTCCACCGGATACAAGGCCCTGGTAGTAAATAATGCCGTCATCTCCATTGCCCGCCAGCACTGTTGTGCTCACGCAGTATGCGCCGCTACCGCTAACGGTAACCGTTGCCGGCAGTGCGTTTACACTGATCGTCCTTGTAGTAGCACAGCCGCTGGGCAAAGTATAAGTAACTGTAGCCGTACCCGGACCTACACTACTCACTACCCCGCTGCCAGACCCGATCGTAGCCACGGCAACATCGCTGCTGCTCCATGTACCACCACCAGTAGCATCGCTAAGGGTTGTACCGGCTCCGCTGCACATGTAGTTGGTTCCGCTGATCGCAGGGGCCACGCTATTTACAGTAACTACGGCAATTGCGTTACAACCGCTTGTAAGAGTATAACTGATCGTAGAGGTACCGGCAGATGACCCGGTAACAACCCCGGTAAATAAACTGATCGTGGCAACTGCACTGTTACTGCTGATCCAGCTTCCACCCGCTGTTGCGTCCGTCAAAGCAGTAGTTCCTCCCACGCATACACTAAGTGTGCCCGTTACGGGAGCTGCCACAGGGCTAATCACAATATTGGTGGTAGATAAACAGCCGGTTCCAAGCTGATACGTTATCGTAACAACACCCGCTGATACGCTGCTCACAACACCCGATCCCGAGCCCACTGTTGCGATCAACGTGTTGCTTGATGCCCATGTGCCGCCGCCTATTGCATTAGTGAGTGTAGCAGATGCGCCGTAACATATATTAGTAGCACCACTGATCGCCGATGGGTTCGAACTTACTGTCACTACTACAGCAGCAGTACAGCCGGCAATCGTATAAGAAATCTGTGTGGTTCCTACACTCACGGCAGTAACCACGCCATTTGTACCTACAGTGGCAACAGAAGGTGTAACACTGGTCCAGACTCCACCTGCAGTAACATCAGTTAATGCAGTAGTATAACCTATACAAACAGAGGCGACTCCACTGATAGGTGCAGGGCCTGCGTTCATGGTAATTGAAGTTGTATAAACTATAGCGGGGCTGCAGCCAATGCCTGTCCTGCTCACGGTTAATGAATACACACTACTCACAGATGGTGTGATCACAGGGCTTTGCACTGTAGAACTATACCCAGAAGGACCTGACCACGCCCATGCCGTTGCATTGCTGGAATTATCGTTCAGGGTCACATTATTATATGCACAGGCAGGGCTGGTATTCGTAGCACCCGTAGATGTTGGAACCGGATTTACAGTTACCGATGTCGTGTATACAGTTACCGGGCTGCAACCACTGCCTGTGCGGCTTACTACCAATGAGTAGGTACCGGTTATCGTTGGCGTCGCAGTTGGGGTCTGAAGTGTAGAGCCGAAGCCAGAAGGGCCTGTCCAGGTCCATGCAGCGGCTCCCGTGCTATGATCATTAAATGTTACTGTAGCACCAACACATATAGGACCATTGTTGGTAGCCCCGGTTGAGGTGGGCACTGCATTAACTGTTACTGACGTAGTGTAAATTGTAGCAGGAGCACAACCACTGCCTGTGCGGCTTACCATCAATGAGTAAGTGCCGGTAACAGTAGGAGTGGCTGATGGTGTCTGCAAAGTGGAGGTAAAGCCGCCCGGACCTGTCCACGACCAAGCGGTAGCGCCTGTACTATGATCGTTAAAGGTTACTGTACCACTCACACAGATAGGTCCGTTATTGGTAGCACCTGTAGAAGTTGGTACTGCATTAACCGTTACCGATGTTGTATATACCGTACCTGGGTTACAACCGCTGCCGGTGCTGCTCACTACCAGCGAGTAAGTACCTGTGATAGTAGGCGTTGCTGTTGGTGTTTGTAAGGTTGAAGTAAAGCCAGCCGGGCCAGTCCATGACCATATGGTAGCGCCTGTACTGTGATCATTAAATGTCACTGTACCACCCGCACATATTGGGCTGTTATTTGTCGCGCCTGTAGAAGTTGGTACGACATTTACGGTAACTGATGTTGTGTAAACTGTAGCCGGACTGCAACCACTTCCTGTGCGGCTTACTGCCAATGAGTAAGTACCGGTAATAGTTGGTGTAGCAGAAGGCGTTTGTAACGTAGAATTGAATGCGCCAGGGCCTGTCCACAACCATGCTGTAGCGCCGGTGCTGTGGTCATTAAATGTCACCGTACCACCCGAACAAATGGGGCCATTATTTGTAGCACCTGTTGAGGTTGGCACAGCATTAACTGTTGCTGATGTTGTATATACAGTAGCAGGAGCACAACCGCTGCCCGTGCTGCTAACTACCAGGGAATAAGTGCCGGTAACCGTAGGTGTGGCCGATGGTGTCTGCAAAGTCGATGTAAAGCCAGCCGGGCCTGTCCACAACCACGCAGTAGCACCTGTGCTATGATCGTCAAAAGTTACGGTACCACCTACGCAGATAGGTCCGTTATTAGTAGCACCCGTAGAAGTTGGCACAGAGTTAACTGTAACTAATGTAGTATAAACCGTGGCGGGGCTGCAGCCGGTTCCCGGCCTGCTCACCGTTAAAGAATAAACTCCGGTTACTGTTGGAGAAAGCGTTGGCGTTTGCTGCGTAGAAGTATAGCCGCCGGGGCCGCTCCACGACCATGCTGTCGCATTGCTGGAATGGTCATTGAGCGTAACGGTACTGCCAATGCATATAGGGCTGTTGTTTGTAGCACCTGTTGATGACGGCAACGGGTTTACCGTAACTACTGTTGTATATATTGTACCCGGGGCGCATCCTACTCCGGAATTGCTTACTGTAACAGAATAGGTAGTATTGACTGTTGGCGTTGTTACAGGATTTTGTAAAGTAGAAGTATAGCCATCGGAGCCTATCCACGACCATGCGGTTGCGTCTGAAGAATGTGGATCGAGCGTGACGCCCGCACCTGAGCAGGATGGGCTGTTATTGGTTACGCCTGAAGAGGATGGTATAGCGCTTACAGTAACCACAACTATCGCAGCACACCCATTGTCATAAGCGTATGAAATCGTGGTAGTATCGGCTGTAATGGCCGTTACAGTGCCAAAGGTATCAATTGTTGCCGCTGCTGTATTCGCGCTACCCCACGTACCATTAACCGACAGATCGGACAGAGCGGCAGTAAAGCCTAAGCATACAATATTGTTGCCCGAAATTGTCGTCGGTGTTGAGTCAACAGCAACACCTACTGCGGCCGAACAACCCGTTGTTATAAACGTATAACTAATAACCGTTAGCCCGGTTGAAAGTGCATGTACAATACCATCAGTTGAGCCTATTGTTGCAATACCCGTATTATTACTGCTCCATGTCCCACCTGCATCATCGTCACTAAGCTGGGAAGTTGAGCCGTTGCATATCGCGCCATTTCCATTTATCGGTGATGGAACATCATTTACCAGTATGGTAGAAGTATTAGCGCAGCCGGTGCTCGTAAACTGATAAGAAATGGTTGCAGTTCCAGACGACACAGCAGAAACTGCTCCGGAGGCAGACCCTATGATCACATTGGTAATGTCACTGCTGACCCATGTTCCACCGGGTGTAGCGTCGCTGAGGGTTGCGTTATCCCCGTCACACATCACGGTAATACCAAGAATAGCAGACGGAATTGGATTCACTGTAACAGCAGTAGTCGCTATACAACCGGTAGGCAATGTATAAGTGATAACGAGTGTCCCGGCGCTTATGCCTGTCACATCTCCGGTTGAGACATCCACAGAACCCAATACAATGTTGCTGCTGCTCCACGAGCCGCCGATGTCCCCATTATCAAGAGATGTAACATCATTAACGCAAACAACCGTGGTACCGGTTATTGCTGCGGGCAACGGATTAACAGTAACATCAACGGTATTGATACATCCTGTTGGTAGTGTATATGTGATCGTAGAAATACCTGCCGAAACTGCGCTTACCACACCAGACGCAGAACCAATTGTAGCGTTGCCGTTACTGCTGCTCCAGGTACCGCCTGCCGAAGCATCAGTTAATGTAGTGGTTAGCCCTGCACACACTACAGGGGTACCTGCGATACTCGCTGGCCATGGATTCACAGTTGCCACTATTGTTACAAAACAGCCTGTTGCTATTGTATAAGTAATAACCGGGTTACCTGCTCCAATTCCTGAAAACACACCGGTAACCGCATCTATCGTTCCCACCAACACATTGCTGCTACTCCAGGTACCGCCGGGTGTTGCATTGCTGAGCTTGGTTGTAGATCCGGCACACAACACTGCAGTTCCCGTTATTGCCGCGGGAATCGCATTAATGGTCGCAATAGTAGTAGTAAAGCATCCGGTTGGCAGTGTATATGTAATATTTGAATTGCCCGCAACTGCACCCGTCACTACGCCGCTGCCGGAGCCTATAGAGGCATTTCCATTACTGCTGACCCAGGTACCGCCCGGAGTTGCATCGGTAAGCGCCGTCGTTGCACCTACACAAACTGTTGAAGTTCCGGTGATAACAGCCGGAAGCGGATTTACTGTTATTGTCGCCGTCACATTGCAGGAAGGACCGGAAATATAAGATATAACAGATGTACCCGCGGTTAGACCTGCAACAACTCCGGCAGCATCTACCGTGCCAACCGTAACGTTGCTGCTGCTCCAGGTGCCGCCTGGTACCGATTCAGACAAAGTAGTATTAAGGCCTGCACATACGGTCGCCGTGCCTGTTATGGCCGCCGGCACGGCATTTATTGTAACAGCAGTAATGCGATTACAGCCTGCACTGAGCGTATAGGTAATATTTGTTACCCCGGCAGATATACCTCGAACGATGCCGGAGGTGGAGCCTACAGTACCTATTGCGGTATTGCTGCTCGCCCAGGTGCCTCCCGTAGATGCATCACTAAGGGACGTTGTAAGGCCAATACATGCATTTGGCGTTCCCGTTACTGCGGCGATCGGAGACACAGATACGTTAGTGGTCACGTAGCAACCAGGTCCCGATATATAGGATATAACAGCTCCACCGGTTGTTACACCGCTTACTAATCCGGCGCTCCCCACTGTGGCTACAGCAGCATTACCGCTGCTCCATGCGCCGCCAGTTGCTGATTCCGTAAGTTGAGACAGCGAACCCGTACAAATATTGGTAAGGCCGGTGATCGCGGAAGGCACCACATTTATCGTGATCTGCGCTGTTGATTTGCAACCCGTGGTAAGGTTAAAAGTGATAGTCGCAGTACCCGTTGATACACCAGATACTACACCGGTTGTAGAACCAATGGTGGCAATAGTGAGATTACCGCTACTCCATGTGCCGCCAAGCGGATCAGACAATGTTGAGGTATTGCCAACACAAGCGGTCAAAGTTCCTGTTATCGCAGGCGTAGGGTTTACAGTTATCGTACTGGTTGCAGTCCTTGTAAATCCATTTCCATCTGTAATGGTAACGGTATATACAGCAGTAGCAGAAACCGATCCTGACGCAACTGGTGAGGCAGTAACCGAGGAGCCTGTAGTTGCCGACAGGCCGGTTGCCGGAGACCAGGAATAAGTAAGCGTAGGATTTCCGCTGCCGCTCGCGGTCAATGTCGTTGATGAACCATTACAGATAGTAGCAGTTGCCGGTGATATAGTTACTGTAGGCTGGGCAGTAGAGATTCCCGTAAAGTCAATTGGAGATACGGATACACTACCCGACGAGAGCGTGTGCGTCCCGGTATTCGTGGCGCCAAACTTCACCCATGGCAGCGCACCTGTGTACTCTCCCATCGATAGATTTGCTTCTGTGCCAGTTACATCACCTGTTACATAGGTTGCAGTAGCACTGTAGGTCATCACAGTTATGCCCGATGTGGCAATATTCCAGTAGCGTTTCAGGTAATCAGTAGTATTGGAATTCTGAGGATGTTTAACGCTATTAACCTTAACACCTGCATACGCGCCACCGGCAAATGTGCCTGCTGTAAAATTGAGGGTTATCGGCGAATAGTTTGACCCGTTGTCGCCAACAGGGAATAAGAATGAACCAATGGCGCTGTACTTTTTCTGTACCTGTCCGCCGCCATTGGCAATGATCATATTTGATGATGACGGCGTTCCGGCAACTGCGGGAGCTACTGTACCGAAAATAAGATTGCTGGTGCCTATATTCAGTTTACCGGCAGTCAACCGTAACGTCCCGTTTATCGTTGCGTTGCCAGTCAGGCTAAATCCGCCTGCGTTGTTCAGGGTAAGATTGGTCAGCGTAGCGCCGGAAATTGTTGCGCCACTTCCTGTCATGGTTATTGAGCCTGCACCGGTATGGGTACCTGTACCTGCTATATTGCCCCCCAGGGAGATAGCAACTCCATTGTCGCTCATAGTAGAACCAGTGTTCAACGTAAGCGTACCGGTTACGGTTACTGTTCCTGCAGCCACCACCAGGTTAGTACCGCTGGTATTGCTGTTCGTAAGTCCGGCATATGTTCCGCTTACTATGGTTTGCACACCGGTTGTTTTATTGTATTCTATAGTCTGTGTCCAGGTTTTTCCCGAAGCTATAGGCGCTGCAGTTGTATTTTGAGTTTGTATGGTACCCCCGCCTGTTATGGTGGCAAGCGTGCCGCTCAGCGTCGTTGCGGCCATATTGGTCACCCCGCCCGCTGTAGTGGTCAGCGTTCCGTTCACAACAAGGTTACCGGCAGATGTGTTCGTACCACTTGCATTGCTCAGGGTAAGGTTATTGTAAGATGTTGCTGAAACAATAGTTTGTGCCCCGGTAGCCGATCCATAGATTATAGTACCTGCCCAGGTCTTTGCAGCAGGAATGGGCAATGCGCTTGTAGTAGTCGGCACCGATGTCTTTATAGTACCATTATTGGTAAATGTTGCTGATCCGCTTAATAATGCCGTAGTACCCATATCCAGAGTACCGCCGGCAGTTGTTGTTAGTGAGCCTGTATTCACTACCAGATTGCCCGCAGCGGTATTTGTGCCGCTGGTATTGGAGAGCAACAGGTTAGTATAAGTTCCGTTCATCACGGTTTGCCCACCTGCTGTGGCCGCATAATTTACTGTACCTGCCCATGTCTTTCCGGCTGGTATTGGTGTGGCGCTCGTTGTTGTTGGCACTGATGTTTTTAACGTACCATTGTTTGTGAAAGTTCCGGACCCGCTTAATGTATTTGCAGTGCCCATGTCAAGTGTGCCACCTGCAGTAATGGTCATTACACCTGTCATTGTTATATTGCCTACGGCTGTATTAGTACCGCTCGTGGCGCTGAACGTAAGCGTTTTATATGAACCAAGTGGCACATACTGTCCGCCTGTAGTAAGCGCAAAAGTGACCAGGCCGGTAGTACCCGTCCATGTCTGACCGGCAGGTATTGCTGGGTTTACAGTACATGATGTAAGAATGGTACCGTTATGTGTTGGCGTAGCAGTACCAAGCAACTGGTTAGTAACCATATCTACCTTGCCGCCTGATGTGGTGACAAGAGATGTATTTACCGTTATTGCACCCACTGCCGTATCAATACCGCTGGTATTGCTGAATTTCAGTGTGCCATAAGTACCCAGGGGAACGAATTGCCCTCCGGTCGTGCGCGCAAAGGTAACGTTACCCGTAGTACCCGTCCAGTTAAGCCCGGCTGGAATGGCCGGATTGGCGATGGCCGAACTGGTAATGGTACCATTATTAATAACTGATGCAGGTGTTCCTGCAAGCTGGAAGGTATTCATGTTGAGCGTACCGCCTGATGTAGTGGTAATGGCGCCATTAGCGGTGATCACACCACTCGCCGTGCTGGTACCACTGGTGTTGCCTAGTTTCAGGCCACAATTATAAGTGCCTGCCATCACGGTCTGAAGGCCGGCTGTCGCTGCATATAACACAGTTCCGGTACCTCCCCATGTTTTACCTGTAGGGAGCGGAGTTGAACTGGTAGCAGTAGGCACGGATGTAGAGATAATACCATTATTTGTTATCGTGCCGCCAAGAGTTGTGATACGAAATGCCGACGTCATATCCAGGGTACCACCTGCAGTCGTTGTAAGGTTGCCGTTAACTACTAAAGCTGCCGCAGATGTATTTGTACCACTGGTATTATTTAATGTAAGGTTGGTATAACTAGTCTCCTGTACAATGGTTTGCCCACCTGTCAGCGATCCATATATCACCGTTCCACCCCATGCTTTGGCCGCAATGATGGGCGTGGCACTCGTACTTGTAAGCACAGATGTTTTTACGGTACCGCCATTAGTTACAGTACCCGTGCCGCTTAGTATACTTGTAACGCCCATGTCCAGCGTGCCGCCTGCCGTAGTGGTAAATATGCCACCCGTCATAGCAATATTGCCAACGGCAAAATCAGTGCCGCTTGTATTACTGAATGTAAGCGTTTTATAAGATCCGGCTGGTACATACTGGCCACCTGTAATCAGACCGAATTTCACTATTCCATTTGTGCCAGTCCAGGTTGCACCCGCCGGTATTGCGGGATTTACAGTACAGCTCGTAAGCAAGGTACCATTATCGGTTGGTACAAACGCGCCGAGCAATTGATAAGAACTCATATCCAGCGTTCCGCCGGCAGTTGTTATCAGGGAAGTATTTACAGTAAGTGCACCTGCAGCTGTGGTCGTTGAGCTGGTGTTACTTACCTTGAGGGTACCAAAAGTACCGGCGGGTATAAATTGCCCTCCCGTGGTTAGGGCAAAGGTTACATTTCCTGTTGTACCGTCCCAGTTTTTACCTGCCGGGATCGCAGGATTTAATGTACAGGTTGTTGTTACCGTTCCATTATTGGTTATTGCAGCAGCGCCCAGCAATTGGAAAGTAGCCATCGCAAGCGTTCCGCCAGCAGTAGTTGTCAGTGTAGCACTTGCCGTTATCGCTCCCACGGCCGTATTCGTTCCGGATGTATTGTCAAGCGCCAGCGTTCCGTAGGTACCTGCCGGAATAAACTGTCCTCCGGTTAAACGCGTAAACTCAACTACACCGGTTGTTCCTGTCCAGTTTTTTCCAGACGGTATTGCTGGATTTGTTACTGACGATGTATAGATAGTACCATTGTTTACAGGTGTAGTTGTACCAGCTAGGGCGCTTGCGCCCATATCAAGTATACCTCCGGATGTAGTGGTAAGCGTTCCATTTACTGTTATAGCTGCACTGGCGGTGTTCGTACCACTTGTATTAGACAATTTCAGCCCACAGTTGTAAGTACCGGCCATAATAGTTTGTGCGCCGGTTGCCGCAGCAAACTCTACCTGTCCACTGCCTCCCCACGTCTTACCCGATGCAATTGGTGTAGCGCTCGTTACAGTGGCAACCGAAGTGCTTATTGTCCCGTTGTTAGTAATTGTAGCCAGCGTACCCGCGAGTGTGTAGGCGCTGGTCATATCCATAGTACCACCGGCTGTAGTAGTCAATGTACCATTTACCACCAGGTTGCCTCCTGCGGTATTAGTGCCGCTCGTATTACCCAGAGTAAGGTTGTTGTAACTTGTTTCTGCAACTATTGTTTGCCCTCCCGCAGCTGCGCCATACACTACCGTTCCTGCTATCGCCTTGCCACCCGGAATAGGCGTAGCGCTTGTGTTCGATGTTTTTAATGTGCCGTTGTTTGTAAGCGTAGTTACTGAGCTGAGTACATTCGTACCCATGTCAAGGGTGCCCCCGGCAGTGGTGGTAAGCGTAGCGCCTACTGTTATGTTGCCGCCCGCAGTATTGGTACCACTGGTATTGCTCAGTGTAAGATTATTGTAGGTAATACCGCCCACAGTAGATCCGCCGGTAAGTGTGTTATAAATTACGGTGCTTCCGGTCGTTGTAAAAGTCACAGCCCCGGTATATGTTACTGAAAAACTGCCCGCTATATTTATCGTTCCTGATGCAAGGGTAATGGCGGGTGTTCCGGTTCTTGCACCGGATAGGGTAAGATTGCCATAAGTGCCTAACGCAATGGTCTGCGCACCGGTTCCGTTATAGTTCACGGTACTGGTAGCATTCAACGTTCCCAGTGTGGGGTTGGCGGTGTTCTGAAGCGTCAGCGTTGCCGCCGCACTTACATTCACTACTCCGGTACCGGTGAGGCTAAAACCTGAAGGGATAGTCAGATTCATAGCCGCGCCATTACCCACATTCAGGGTCACGCCGGTCATTACCCACGCGGCACTTATTGTGCCCGTGCTGCCGTTATACAGGTTGAAAACGTCTCCTGCCGTAGTAAAGTTTGCTGGAGAGGTACCGGTACCATTGGTAGCCGTACCCCAGTTAGCAGTTGCCTGCAGCGAGGCTACGCCCGAAGATTTATTGTAATAAGTGGTAGAATAGCCGCGCGTACAAAAAGATAGGAGCAGTACGGTGCATAGAAAAAGCCTGGTAATCTTAAGTAATTGTATCCCCATATAAATTTTATTTATATTCTCCAAATAGTTGTTCCTGCGCATTCTCCTCCTACAAATCGTTTCTTGCTCTTATCTCTAAATGCACATTTACATATATTTCATTGATTAAAATCATGAAATATCGTCATTCATATGTAATTGAATTAATTATGAATAACTACCAGTCGGGGGAGACCAATAAACAAAAGTATCCAGGACCATGTACATACATAGTTAACATACGGTTATTAACAAAGTTAGGATTTTATTTTGTTTTAATTGTATGTAAACTATTTATACTTTTTCTTATAGCAATGACCTTCAAAATATAGAGAATCGATTTAGTATACGGTTAAGTATAATCGCTTTATTTAGCGTAAATTGTGCAAAATAAAAATACAATAAGTGTGTGACCGTTCTTCTTGAGCGTTGATTATACTGGTGAATTGCATATTTTTATATTTTTTTTATATAATATATGTAAATGAAATTAATAATATTCATCATTTCACTAAAATTAAAACCGCACCTATTTATATGTTTTTTATTTTAACTTTTACAAAAAATCGTCGAAAATTAACAAATCGTTTATAAACAGGAAAATAAAAAGTTTCCCGAAGTGGATTAACAATCTTCAGCGTTTGGGAGATATTAATTCGTAAGAAAAACTTAAATAAAACATCGTTTTCGGCAAATACAGAATATGCCACATTGCGATATTTTATCTTCGTAACCGTTGCTAGCTGAAACATCCTAAATCTCAATATTTTTCCTGATATATACTTACCTTTGCACCCCTTAAAACATGCCAATGAGGAGACGGCTACCTATACTCGCAGTAGCATGCTTTATTGTAAGTATTCTGATATCTGGCTGTCATCCTGCCAAAAAAGCCGTTGTGCATAAATCTTCCAGGCAGCCCAGGTTTATTGACGATATATACATAGGCGGGCACAAAAAAACTAATGCAACTGCAAATGCCATAGACCCAACCAGGCCAAAACCCAAACCCCAACCAAAACCCAAAGCACCGCCTAAAGAAGTGCAGGAAGAAGCCGACCAGTTGGAGGAAACGGTGCCAATGGAGAAATGCGCCATAGAGCCTGTCTTCAAAAAGAACACTTATTCAAAAAAGGAGGAAACACGCATCGTTAAAAAATATGCGGAGATGATAGGCGTCGCCCCCGGAGATATCAGCAACAGTACTTTGTATGAATTCATAGATAAATGGCTGGGGGCAAACTACCGCCTTGGCGGCTGCAGCAAAGCCGGAATTGACTGTTCAGGCTTTGCACAGAAACTTTACGGCGAAGTATACGGTACCGAACTACTGCGCACTTCTATGGAACAATACGCTAACTGCAGGCACATCAAACACATAAAGGATGCCGAGGAAGGTGACCTGGTATTCTTTCATATCCGCAGCCGTAAACGCATTACCCACGTAGGCATTTACCTCGCCAACGATTACTTCATACATGCATCTACATCCGGCGGGGTTATGATAAGCAATCTTAACGAGGATTACTGGCACAAATACTTTGCCGGAGCCGGCAGGCAGGCACATGGCGGTTAGTATATGTGGCATGATTTTGCATTCCTGCTAGATCATGCCTGAACGCAAAGCAAACAAAGTTTTACGTGTTATTCTTTCTGTTGTCGCGCTCCTTATCCTTGGCTGCGCGGGCTTCGCTTTCTGGTTATCGCATCATTATAAGCAACTAATTATGGAGCGGCTGCCGGAAATGGTCGCCAAGTCCTCCGATAGTATTTATCATATCTCGTTTAGCGATGTCTCGGTGAGCCTCAAAGACCACACGGTTACAATAACCGACATCAAACTAAAGGCCGATGAAAAGCAGACAGCAGCGCTGCGGCCCGGAAACACTACATTCCCCCTACCCTTTCAGACGTTACCATACCAAGAATAGAGGCCTACGGAATCGATTGGGGAAATATAGTTAAGAAGAGAACATTAGACTGTGGACAGGTGGATGTGCATGACCTTAAATGGATAATGAATTGCACTCCACACCCCGGCGACTCACTCTTCACGCACGATAAAAAAAAGAGCCCGGCCATTAGCCGGATAACCGCTGCGAATGTGCACTTTTCCAACCCCGACATTACCTATCATTTCAAGGGACCAAAGGAACATTTTGATTGCTTTATGAAAGGAGGCACCGCCCTGCTCCACAACTTTATTTACAACAATGACAAGAACCAGGATACCAGCGTATTCCTGTACGCATTATCGGGAAAAGTGCGGTTTAAAGAATTTATTTTCAAACTACCAAAGGGTTTATAGGCACACTATGGCAACACATGTTCAGAGCGGCAAAGAAGACAGCAGTGCGCGAACAGGCAATAATAACCATCGCTGACGGTCGCGAAACCCACCCTGGCGACAAACCTAAAAAAGGATTTTTCAAACGGCTTTTTGCAAAGAAAAAAAAATAAGTAACGCTTACACTTCATTACTCTCTTCCGTTACTCACTACTCTAGTATCGGCACACTACTGATAGTGATTACCTTCCATTGACCTTCAAGCAATTTCCAAACCCGCAGATACCTGAACTTCCTGTCTACCACCTGGTCGTAGTATTTGCCGCTAAGGTTCAGTATCATGGCTACTACAGCACAGTCATCTACAAAGTGTACGGACTGCTCTTCTGATCTTATAGAGCTTATAGCGGTGCCGCCCGAGCTATAGTTTTGCAGCACTTTAGCTTTGCTGAGCAGCCTGCCATTGGGGATTATGTACACAACATCTTCATGAAGCAGATCATCTATCGTATCTATATCACAGTTTGTAAATGCCGTTAAAAGCATCTTTTCTTTTTCTACGATCAGCGATCTGTTTTTGTGCAAGTCCATGTGTGTGTTTTTAGCTGGCACCACCAAAGTACAAAATGTTATTAAGCTTTTTCAGCCACACACCACCATGAAACCCGTTTTCACCCCAACTGCATGCCTCCCGCTGAAAGCAAAGTGTTAGTAATGCCGAACTAGTTATAAAGTAACCAATCAACCATTCAACCATTCAACCAACACCTACTTCACTCCCGCTGCCATCAGCTGCTGCACCGCATTCTTCGAAAGACCATAGTTTGGATTCAACTTCAGCGATACCTGTAGTGAGTTCATTGCCTTTGCATATTGCTGCTTGTTTATGTACAGCACGGCATTATTATAAAACAGCTCAGGCAGTTGCGCATGGTTCGGTAGTAGTCTCCGCGCAGCATCCAGGTTGCTGTAGCTGCTATCTGGTTCACCCATCTGGTAGTACACCCGTCCCCTGTTAATGTAAGCCGTAACATACACACTATCCAGCGCTATTGCTTTGTTATACAGTCGTAGCGATTCCCTCAGGTCTGCCTTCTGCTCTGCGCCTTTCTCCCCTGCGGCCTTGTCCAGCATTGCAGCCGCCACATAAGCATTCAGCATCACACTATTCGGCGACACTTTCAGATCAGCAGGAAACAAAGTATAGTTCGTTTTCCATTCTGCATTTCGTGTTATCGTTTTAGCGCCACAAACCACCACCAGCAACACCATCAATGCCGCCAACAGGCCCTTGCCAGCTGCTAACGGCTTCACCGATTCCATTCCTTTATAAAGCAGATACCCTAGTGCAATACAAAAACCCACCGATGAATGATAGATAAGACGCTCAGACATTGTAGCGCCGATATTAAAGAACAGGTTACAAACCAGCGCAAGATTAACGAGGTAAAACGCTATCGCAAAACCAATAACATGGCGCTGCCTCAGGTAACGGATACACAGCCACACCAGCGCGCCATGCACCACCAAAGAGAGCCACACCAAAGGATTTGCAAAGTCCTTGTACGGAATCGAATTGTAAGAATAGTCTGAAGAAAGCGGATGCGGGAACACCAGTAGCTTTACGTAATTCAGCATAGTTGCTATCGTAGTTGCCATACGCTGCTGACCCTCTGCATAGGCGTATGGATTGTTGAGTATATCTAAAATACCAGGATCTCCACCATATGGCACCACCTGGCTGCGAATGCCCAGGTACAGCAACGCAACACCTATGTAAGGCAGCGACGCAGTAATACTCTTTGACAGTGTTTCCTTATTAAAAACATAGAACGCCACAGGCAGCAATACCACCAAGGCAATAGCATACTCCTTAGAAAGAAACGCAAGGAAATAACTGATGAGCCCTGCTACAAGCAACCATATTTTTTTCTGCTCACGGTATTTAAATGCGCAAATAAAGGTGAGGCAAATAAACAACAGAGAGAGTATCTCATCCCTGCTTTTTACATTAGCCACCACCTCAGTATGTATGGGGTGTATGGTAAACAATATGGCTGCAAGAAATGCCATCACCGGCTGACTACGAAAAACAATAAGCCTCAAAAAATACAGCAACACAACCACCGACAATGTGAACCACACCACATTCCACACATGCCGTACATGCATATCGTGCACCAGCTTATCCTTCTGCGGGCCATCTATGGTAGCCTTGCGCATCACGCTGTCTACAGCCTCCTTAGGCACCGCACCCATAAACTGCTGCTCCACCGCAAAGTTCACAATAGATAGTGGCCTGTAGCGCCCACCATTCAGCTGATTGCCTACGCCCATAAACTTGTAATATCCAGCATAGGCATCGTTGCTAAGAATATCAGGAATGCCCGCAAAGCCCTCATACACGCTCTCATTATACGTGATCAACAGTGTATCATCCAGCGCAGACTCATTCTTAAAAGTATTGCAGTAAAACATCAGCGCCAGCAAAGCCACTACTACAGCCTGCACCCTGAATTCATGCAGCCACGCAGGCCGACCAAGCTCCACCGCCGGTGCAGCCACCACCTCCGCCTGCGCAACAGTCTTCTCAACAACAACACTATTTTTCTTACCCTTTGCCATCAATTATCGTTGTGTGCATTTATTCAAACCAATTAACTATCACTATCACCTATCTCTTACCAACTTATCACCTATCACCTATCGCTTATCACTTATCACTTATCACCTAATCCCCCAACTCCACACTCTCAGCATGCCACGGATAAGACTCGGCATTCTTACTCAGCTCCCAAAAGAACTTACCACGCTTCACATCATAATTACCTACCTCATTCATGGTTTCACAATCATACAGCCTGCCGTTCACCATGGTGTAGTGCAGGCTCTCCGTATTGTGTATATCCTCCAGCGGGTTCTTATCCATCACCAGCAGGTCTGCCAGCTTGCCTCCCTGCAGCGATCCTACCCAGTTGTCGAGGCCCAGGCTTGCTGCAGAGTTATAAGTAGCCGCACGTAGTGCTTCCATCGGCGTCATGCCGCCTTGCGCCAGCATCCATATCTCCCAGTGTGCGCCCAGCCCCTGCAGCTGGCCGTGAGCACCCATATTTATTTTCACACCAGCATCTGTTAGCTTCTTCAGGCTTTTAGATACCAGTATGTGCCCATTATCATATTCCTCGTCTGGCACCATAGTGCGGTGGCGGCTGCGGGGGTCTATCACCGCCCGTGGCGTATAGCGCAGCAGGCGCTCCTTCTCCCACACATTGCTATGCTGGTACCAGTAGTCCTCTCCACTCATTGCCCCATAGCAAACGATAAGCGTAGGCGTATTCGCCGTCTGCGAGTTCTTCCATAGCTGCACCACATCATTGTACAGTGGCGCCACAGGTATGTTGTGCTCTATAGTGGTATGCCCGTCCAGTATCATCCCCATGTTATGAAAGAAGAATGAACCACCCTCCGGTACTACCTCCATCTTCAGCTCACGCGCAGCTTCTATTACCATCTGGTTCTGCTCACGCCTTGGCTGGTTGTAGCTCTTCACACTGAAGGCCCCGTAGGCTTTGGTGCGCCGCAGTGCGCTCTTCGCATCTTCATAGTTATTGATCACCGCTTTAAAATCGCCATCCGCACCATATAGTATAGTACCGGTGGAGAATACGCGTGGCCCCACCATCAGCCCCGCCTTCACCAGCTCGCTCTGTGCAAACACCATTTCGCTATTTGCCGATGGGTCGTGCATGGTAGTGGTACCATAGGCCAGCGCAGCATAGTATGGCCAGTGCTTCTGTGGCGTCAGCCCATACCTGAAGTGGTTGCCATGTGCATGCGCATCTACAAAGCCCGGCATTATTGTTTTTCCGCTGCAGTCTATCACCTTTGCACCGGCAGCTATTGCCACTGCACTACCCTTGCCCACAGCTTTTATCAGGTTACCTTCTACCACTATTGTCCCATCTTCTATCACCTCATCGCCATTCATGGTTATAATGCGTGCATGCGTGAAGGCTATACTTCCCGCAGGCTTATCAGCCTTCATCTTCAGCCCTACACTTATGCCGTGATCTGGTGCCTTAAAACTGCTGTCATCCCGAGCGGAGTCGAGCCGCGGTTTGCCTGCACTGTCACGGTGAGCGGAGTCGAACCGCGGTTTTCCTGTATTGTCACGGTGAGCGGAGTCGAACCGCGACCACTCAAACGCCTCGTTGATATTTATAGTATAGTACTGATCGCCCAGCGTATAGTGCAGCTGCTTATTATCGCTGCTCCAGTGCAGGTTTATGCCCGCATCCAGCGATACTTTTTTCATCGGAAAATCCGTGCTCTCCGCATCCAGGTCTATCTCCTTACCCGTGTGTGGAAAGGCTGCTACGTATACCGAGTGCAGGTTCACAAAGGCCACCCATGCGCCATCCGGCGATACCGTAAACTGGCTGCTGTACTTACTCTTGAACACTGGTCGCTCATCACTGCCATCCAGCTTGCAACTGCCAAACGAATTGCCCGACTGGTAGTATATCCGGCTATCGTCTTTATTGAACTCCGGGTTGCCTCCGTTGTCTGTTACAAACCTTCCGTCACCACCCAGTTTATTCATCAGGTATATACCGGGCTTCACGGTATAGGTATTCCCCATTATGTCATTGCTACCCTCGGCGGTATAGGCTATAAACGGACCATCATTGCAAAATGCGGGCGTGCGGTACATACCCTTCTTCAGCGTTATCCGGTATGGCTTTGCTGCACCCTTCTTCTTTCCTTCCTCCATGCTCATTTTATAAATGGCGCCGGTGGTACTGTCATTCCAGGTCACATACACCAGCTCTTTACCATCAGGCGAAAACGCAGGCTCAAATTCAAAGTCATTGCTGGTCGTCAGGCGCTCCGGCTTGCCATCCGGCAAGTGCTTTTTATATAGATGCCCTACTGCGTTAAACACCAGCCACTTTCCATCAGGCGATGTCACTGCATTGCGTATCACATTCACGTTAAACTCGTCCTGGTTAAGGTCCTGCTTAAACCGTACCGCATCTGTTATACGTTGCTTCACATTGCAGGTAAATGGTATTTCGATAGCCGTACCGGTAGTCACATCTACCTTCATTATTTTACCATTAGCCCACAGCACCACCTGCTTATCTCCCGGCATCCATGCAAAGCCCGTGTACGATCCGAATATCGTCCACGCCTCGCTCTGGTCTTTCGATAGCTTGTCATACACCGGCCATTCCTCGCCCGTTTCCAGGTCGCGCAGGTACAGCACAGTCTTTGTCCTCACCCGCTTCACAAACGCCAGCAGCTTGCCATCATGGCTCACCTGTGGCCGCATAGCGCCGCCCGGTCCACCCGTCACAGTCTCGCTTATACCCTTCTCTCGGTCAAACCTCTTGATCGCAAATATCTGGCTGTTCGGGTCTTTGTTGTACTGGAAGAAACCACCCGGGTACATATCCTCGCTGTAGTATACATAGCGTCCGTCCGGCGATATCGAAGGCTCGTTAAGGTCCTGCTGATCGTTCTTCCTGGGCGTCAGCTGCAGCCCGCCACCACCGCTTATGTGGTATAGCCACAGTTCACCCGCCCCCAGCGATCTGCCCGATGTAAAGTGCTTACGCGCTACTATGTACTGTCCATCGGGTGTCCACACCGCATTGTTCAGCAGTCGGAAACTCTCCTTCGTCACCTGCCGCGCATTGCTGCCATCCCTGTCCATCACCCATATATTATCGCCACCACCCGCATCACTCGTAAATAGTATCTTCCTCCCATCCGGACTATACCTCGGCTGCACCTCCATAGCCATGCCCGCGCGAAGCACCTTAGCAACGCCCTTGCCCGCCGAAGGTTCAGCGAAGGCGGGACCCGGTATTGGCATAGTATAAATATCCCCCAGCAGATCAAACACCAACTCCTTCCCATCCGGCGACACATCCAGGTTCATCCACGTACCCTCATTCACACTAAACGCCACATCCTTATACGGCCCACCCGGATTATTCACGTCCCACTTCTTCTTCTCCTCTTTCTTCTCCTGCGCCACACACACTACCGATATACCCAACAGCGTCCCGATAGCTATCGGGAGCATATATACTTTGCTTATACTCATAAGTTTCATTAGTGCATTAAAGATAATAGAAGATGGCAAATTCTTCATCTTCCTGACCCTCGCCGAAGGATTGACCAAAAACGTCATCGCGAGGCACGAAGCGATCTTACGTAATAAAAAAGCTTCCTATTCTCCACTTCACTCGCGAAGGAAAGGTAACACTTCCCCTCTCAGAGAGGGGTTAGGGGTGTGTTAGCAACATTACTGTCCAAACTTGTTAGCTACTATTAGGCTCCAGTGGCGTTGGCTCCATTCATATGCGGATATCTATTTAGCTAGATGTTCATTAACCAATAAAATTCGCCATTGCTCCTATGAGACATTTTTATATCCCCCGTTGGGCGTAGCCTCCGGCTACGTCCTAGCGGATGCCAAACTTCAGATTGGCGACTGATAAGCGCTCCGTTTCGCCGTTGTTGCTTTTCTTCACCACAAATCTCGCCAACACTCAATAGCTATCACCACCATGTTTCCACCGGTTAGATTTTCACGCAAGGCACAAAAACACACCTCCCTTAGAAACCCAAGTTATCCACAATACCACCATAGACAAATCGTCTTGCGTCGCATCAAAGCCATTCGTAAATTTGTGCTGAATTTCGATCCTTGTATCCCGTTAATTTACCCAACTATCACAAAAATTATTCAACGCCTTTAATATTTCAGCCACGCGGTTCCGCAACCTCCGGAGATGAATATTCCGGCAGCAGGCAACCAAACTCCGATTTTACCACAGCGGGAAAAAACGGGAAAATAGTGGGGCATTAATGGGGCATTTTTGAGGCATTTTAGAACCCTAATTATCAGCCAATCAACTGTATATCAACCAATTATCGTTTTTATACGCTTGAAAATAAAATTCCCGGGATTTCGAGGCATTTCCCCTCCCCGGCAAACCTCCAATGCATGACGATCCAAATTGCGGGTACCAGAAATTTCCCGCAAAAACTAGAAAAAAATCAACCCAAATAAGGGCATAACACTGAACGTAATCGACTGACTCGGCACCGGAAAAAACCAGAAAATTTCTGCAAGAAAAACATTGATAATCAACACCAACCTGTAAAAAAACAATTTCTCACAAACCGGAAAACCATGAAAATGAAAGCCAATAATGGGGTTACAAACAACAATATTTCTAATTCTTAAATTCTGTAAATCCTGATCGAAAACTATGAAAACAAGCAAAAAACGTCACGCCCCCAATCAAGGCTCCGCTGCCCAATCGGGCCGCACGTGTTGCGGGGCCAAATTGTATTCCCCACAATAGCAGAGTAGAGCTATTCCTTGGCCGGCGGAGCCTTTGGCCAATCCTGAGCGTAGTCGAAGGGGCCTTTTCTTTTGTTACTTTTCTTTTGCCTGTCCCGATGCCTATCGGGAGCGAAGCAAAAGAAAAGTAAGGTAACACTAGGATGCGCTAAATGAGTAACAATCTTAGGACAATGGCAATAAATAGCTGCCGATTTCCGACACCGAAAAAACCGAAAATGAACTGCACACAAAACCATTGATTATCAATACAAACCTATGCAAGAATGAATTTTTCAACCACCAGAAATAATCCTGCAAATCCTTTAATCCTGAAATCCTGATTATATTTGACAACCCATACAAAACAACAAAATGACCGAACTATTCACCATTGACTCATTGATCAGCCTTGTCACACTTACCCTCCTGGAAATAGTGCTGGGTATCGACAATGTAATATTTGTATCCATAGTCATGGGGCGCCTTCCTGCCGCCAGGCAACCCCAGGCTCGCCGTGTATGGATGTTTACCGGTATTGCAGTACGTGTGCTGCTGCTGGTATGCCTTGGCTGGCTGGTACACAACCCGTTGAAGATAAACATAGGCCAATACACATTTGAACTAGGCAACCTCATCATGCTGGCCGGTGGACTGTTCCTCATCGTTAAAACAGTATCGGAGATACACCATAAGCTGGAAGGGGACGAGGAAGAACGGGAGCAGACAGGCAAGGAGAAAGTGGGCACCTCATTCGCTAATGCCATACTGCAGATAATACTTATAGACCTCGTATTCTCATTCGACAGTATGATCACCGCCGTAGGCCTGGCCCGGCAGATACAGGTGATGATAGTAGCTGTGGTTATAGCCATGTTTATCATGTTCCTGTTTTCCGGCCGCATATCAGCATTCATACATAAGCATCCCACGCTCAAAATGCTGGCACTCAGTTTCCTGGTAATGGTCGGCTTCACATTGTTCTTTGAGGGTCTCAAGCCCATTCACCACCAGGAAATACCCAAGGGATATATCTACTTCGCTATGGCATTCTCTTTCGGTGTAGAGATACTGAATATGAAGCTGCGCAAGCCCTCCGCCAAGAAGGTGAACCTACAAGAGCCTGTATCTGATGATGATATAAGCTATGATAAAAAAGGATAGTAGCGATTCTCTTAGTTAGTAAAGTCGCTTCACTATGGGCTCCTGGTCAAGTCCGGTTATTTGTAAGATGCCCGGCTTTTTCCCAACCTCAATAGTCCCGATATCATCAAAACCCAGTGCCCTGGCACCATTGCTGGTGCCCCAGCCTAGCAGTGCCTCCCAACCTATATGCGGGTAGCGTGAATGTATGGCAGACAGCTCCGCTAGCACAGAAAGCTGATGATTAGATGCAAGACTATCCGTACCGATGCAGATTTTGGCACCCTCGCTCACGAACATATCAATGTCAGGCAGCGTGTTCTCAATGTATAGATTGGCATTAGGGCACAGGCACCAGTATACCTCGCCGAGGCGGCTATGGGCAAACTGTACATCATCTCTACGCGTATAGGTATTGTGTACAAAGATGAATGGATGGGTAGCGGAGAGCCACTCCAGGTAACTCTGCAGGGACGTGCGGCCCGATGGCCTAAAGAAACTGTCATCAACGCCAAGCGTGCTGAGCAGGTCGCGCACATGACCTTCCTTGTGCGTGTAGAACTTGTTCTCCTCCTCGCTTTCCTGGTTGTGTATAGAGACCACAGCATCGCCCCTATGCGCATCTATAAGCCGGAACAAGGCGCTGGACACCGAGTATGGCGCATGAGGGATAATTGCCTGTTTCAGGTGTGCGCCGGGTTGCGAGGCAAAAGTGTTGTAGGTGGCCGTAGCATAGTCAAATGCCCGCTGGGCAAAGGCTTCAGTAAACCCTATGGATTCAACAAACGTATAGTAGTGAAGCTGGTTAAGCCCGCGTATATCCAGCGTATCGGCGGTGTTGGCTATATCACCTACGGCAACCACACCATTGCGCACCAGTTCGCTATAGGCTTCATACCGGGCAGCTTTCTTCTGCTCTTCAGTAAAGTCGTTACGGTGCTTTGGTATCGTCTTCAGGAAGGGTATAAGTCCGGTATGCTCCGGTACAAGCCCCTTCATATGCGATAGTTCCAGGTGGCAGTGCACATTTACAAAACCCGGAGCCAGCAAACCATTGTAGTGTACAGCATTGGGTTGTGGGGTTTGGGAGATGGCTAAGATCGTACCATCATCATCTACCTCTATTACGGTGCCAGGAGGTAGCCATCCATGCCCATTATGAATCTGATCTGCGGTAACGAAAGCCATGCCTATCGTTTTCTTTTAACGGCAAAGACGCTAAGCCTTTGTTCTTAGCGTCTTTGAGCCTTAATGGTTCAACAAAAAATTATTGTTTAAAATGTTTCAGCAACACTATTTCACGCTCATCAAGATAGCGCCACTTGCTGCGCGGCAGGTTCTTCTTGGTAAGCCCCGCATACATCACGCGGTCCAGCTTGTCCACCACATATCCTAGCGACTCAAAGATGCGCCGTACTATGCGGTTGCGCCCGCTGTGTATCTCCAGTCCTATTTCGTTCTTCTTTTCCAGGTAAGCTATCTCATCTACTATGGCTTTGCCATCTTCAAGCTCCACACCTGCTACTATCTTCTCAAAGTCTGCCTTGGTCAGCGGCTTGTCCAGTGTCACCTGGTATACCTTTTTTATGTTGAAGGACGGGTGGCAGAGCTTTTGGGTAAGGTCGCCGTCATTGGTCATCAGCAGCAGGCCGGATGTATCCCTGTCCAGCCTTCCCACCGGGAAGAGGCGCTCTACACCAGAGCTAGCCACAAGTTCCATCACGGTTTTGCGGCCTTGCGGGTCTTCGTTAGTGGTTATAAATCCTTTTGGTTTGTTCAGCAGTATGTACACCATGCCCTTTTGCGGGGTCAGTTTCTTGCCGCTGAGAGTCACCTTATCATCGCTTTGCACTCTGTATCCGGGGTCCAGCACCAGTTCGGCGTTCACTTTCACCTTGCCGGCCCGCACCAGCTCTGCTGCGTCTCTGCGGCTGCACTCGCCGCTATGGGCTATGTACTTGTTCAGCGGCATTTCCAGCCTTGGCCCGTTGGTCTGGTTTATTTCACGGTCTTCTTCATCATAGTCATCGTCGTCGTCATCATGATTATGGTAGTGCTTCTTCTTGCCCGATGCCGTTCTTGGCTTCTTCTCAGCAGGAGGCGCGTCTTTGCGGGGAGCACGCTTAGGCTTATCATATTTTATCTCCGGGCTTACCATATCATACTTCTCATTGCTTTCATCGTCAATATCTTTTGAGAAGGTTATGTTGTCCGGTATCCTTTCGAACTTTGGCGCAGTCTTTGGGCGGTCTCTGAATGGCCGTGAGTCGCCTGTCTTTCCGGGCCTTGCATCTCCATCTTTCTTAAACGATGATTTCCCAAAGTCCTTCTTAGGCCGGTCAGAGAATGACTTGCCATCCCTGGGGCCTTTGCCTGATTTATCGAAGTCTCTTCTTGGTTTACGCTCACCGCCTTCAGCATCTCCATCTTTACCTACTCGGTCGGCGTATGGCTTGCGATCAAAGTCTTTACGGGGCTTACGCTCTCCACTTTCTTTATTATCAAACTCGCGTTTTGGCCTGTCTGAGTATGGTTTGTCGCCAAATGGTTTGCGATCAAAGTCTTTACGGGGCTTGCGCTCTCCGCCTTCAGCATTGCCAAACTCGCGCTTTGGCCTGTCTGAGTATGGCTTATCACCAAATGGTTTGCGGTCAAAGTCTTTACGGGGCTTGCGCTCTCCGCCTTCAGCATTGCCAAACTCGCGCTTCGGCCGGTCTGAGTATGGCTTGTCACCAAATGGTTTACGGTCGAAATCTTTACGGGGCTTGCGGTCTCCGCCTTCTGCATTGCCAAACTCGCGCTTCGGCCGGTCTGAGAATGGCTTGTCGCCAAAGGGCTTACGCGGTTTGTCAAACTCTTTGCTGGCTCCCTTTCTCGGTTCTTTGCTAAATGGCTTGTCAGATCTGGCGCCGTCTGCCGTGCGGCCGGAATAAGGCCTGGCCGGGCGCGAAGGACCATCTCCTGAGCTGCTGCGCCCATCATAGTTCTTCTTTTTAAAGGGCTTTCCGCCTCCGCGCGGTGCACCGCCGGAAAAAGAGTCATCGGGCCGTTTGCCGCGGGAAGATTCAGATGGATTTTTTCGCATATTATATTTACAGCTTAGTAAGAACCTGTAAAGGTACGATCTTTTACCCCCTGTTTCATATATGTAGTATAATCCATCTGGTTGAACTTGCGCCGATCCCTGGAAGTCATGAAGTTGGCTGCGTATTACATGTAGATTATCGTATGACAAAAATGGCCACCGCGCAGAAAAAATCAACAAAAAATCAATACCTTAGTGGCAAATTGGCCATATGAAAAAAATAGTTCTACTTAGTCTGCTGTGTGCATTTGTTAATTATGGAAATGTGAAAGCACAGTCCATATACACAATTGCAGGTACAGGAGTATCCGGGTATAATGGCGATACTTTAGTGGCTACCAGTGCCAAAATATATGGCCCCACGGGTATAGCCGTTGACGGAGCAGGTAACACCTATTTTTCTGACTATTACAATCAGCGGATACGTAAGATAAGCAGCTCAGGCAGCATAACAACTGTGGCCGGCAATGGCACCGCAGGCTATACCGGCGACAATGTGAACGGCACTACAACCCGCCTTAACAATCCAATGGGTCTTGCAGCAGATGCTTTTGGCAATATTTACATTGCAGACAAGGGGAACAACCGGATACGTAAAATAGACGTGGCAGGTAACATAACCACTATTGCCGGCAACGGAACAGCAGGTTATACCGGCGACAATGGCCCTGCTACCTCTGCGCGGCTATCGGGCCCTACAGGCGTGGCGGTGGACAACTGGGGCAATGTATATATAGCTGACAGGTCTAACAATGCGGTGCGTAAAATTGACTTCAGCGGCACCATTACAACTATAGCTGGCACAGGCAACACTGGTTTCAACGGTGATACGTGGCCATCTGCTACGCTTGCCAACCTGTACAACCCATCTGCGGTAGCTGTAGATAATGCGGGCAACGTATTCATAGCCGACGAAAATAATAACCGTATCAGGAAGGTAGATACCTTTAATAAGATCAGCACCGTATTTGGTAATGGAGTAGCAGGGTATACTGCCGATGGCGGCGACGCTACACATGCCGAAATATACCAGCCTAATGGCGTGGCGGTGGATGGATATGGTAACATATACGTTTCTGACCAGCTCAATTATATGATCAGGAAGGTGAATCACAATTCCAACACATCTGTAACTATAGCGGGAACCCATGGTGTGTCAGGCTTTAACGGCGATACCGGAATGGCTATTAATGCGCTCATAGGTAGCTGCAGAGGATTGGCTGTGGACCTTTCCGGGAACATCTACTTTACCGACTGGCAGAACAACCGTGTAAACTACATCACCTCGACTATTACCGCGGTGAAGGAAGTGGCCGGATCGCTTACGGATATGGATGTATTCCCAAACCCCACTACTGGTGCATTTACAGTTAGCGTGGCATCGGCCCTTAAAGAGCCTTTACATATTGTGGTGACCAATGTTACCGGCCTGAAGGTGAAAGAGGTAGACTCTGAAACTAATGCGCCAACAGATCTAAATATTAACGCAGCAGCAGGTATCTACTTTATAACGGCCACCTCACCGAAAGGCAAGGTAACCGGCAAGCTGGAAATACGCTAAGCGAATACGAAGTGAGTGGGGCTTATGCCTGTATAAGGGTTTGAGGTTAAAAAAACAGTAAGTTATGAGTATTGCCTTCTTTACTAAAAAACATTTCCTCCTGTTGTTCGCGCTGTGCGTGCTGGGTAACTCATACCTGGTGCGGGCGCAGATCATTACCACGGTAGTGGGCACGGGCACAGCCCAGGGCTATAGCGGAGATGGTGGTCCGGCTCCGTTTGGTGAGCTGTATGGTCCTGCGGGAATGGTGGTGGATGCTGAGGGTAATCTTTTCATAGCCGATGAGTTTAATAATTGTGTAAGAAGAGTAGATGCCTATGGTGTTATCAGCACTTTTGCCGGCACGGGTGTAGCTGGCTACAGTGGCGATGGCGGACCTGCCGAGAAGGCAAAACTGCACTATCCTAAATTTGTAACTGTTGATGCTGCGGGGAATGTATACATATCTGACAGCAGAAACAACCGTGTGCGTAAAGTAAGCAGGGCAGGTATAATAACTACCTATGCAGGTGATGGTATAGGCGGTTTCTCAGGCGATAAAGGCCCGGCAACAGCCGCGGGGCTCAGCAACCCGGCAGGGCTTGCTTTTGATACCGCCGGCACGCTCTACATCTCAGATATGTTCAACCTGCGTGTTCGTAAGGTGACAAAGGACGGCATAATTACTACGCTTACAGGTAAGGGGCAACCGGGCTCTTATGGCGACGGTGGACCAGCCACATTGGCACTGCTGGATAAGCCCTATGGCCTGGCTACAGACCATGCAGGCAATGTATACGTAGCTGACTACTTTAATAACCGTGTACGCAAGATAGACGTGAAAACGGGTATCATCAGCACCTATGCGGGCGGCGGCGCGCTGTTTGGCGGCTTTGGTGGCGACAATGGCCCTGCTACAGCGGCTACCCTTTTCAACCCCTCAGATGTGAAATTTGACGAGGCTGACAACATGTACATTGCTGACTCTAAAACCTACCGTGTGCGTAAGGTAGATGCGGCTACCGGCCTTATAACTACAATAGCGGGCAACGGTGTAGCTGCACACGGCGGCGACGGCGGATCTGCTGTGGATGCGCAGTTTGATACGCCTTACGGACTAGCCCTGGACAGCTATGGTGACATCTACGTTTCTGAGGGTAACAACGTATCTGAAGGAGCGCAGTCTGTGCGGTATGTATATACCAGCGGTATTACGGGCCAACAACTGACTGTGTACCCCAATCCCACATTTAATGGCCAGGCGGAGTGTATCTTCTCATCTACCACTGAGGAAACCGTGAAGGTAACCGTGGTAAACATGGCCGGCAGAATAGTGATCAGCACAACGGCATTTACCAACAAGCGACTGAAGCTGAATATAGAGCCGGCGGGTCTTTACTACATTAAGGGTGCATCCAGGCACCGCAGGTGGGCAGGTCCGCTGAGTGTGGCCCATTAGGCTTCAGTAACCGCAACTCTGCGAGTGTTTCGTTGTTTTCATGTTTTTTCCGGTTTTTTATTGTCGGTGTGGCGTGCCCGCGTTGTCTTACTTTTTCTTTGCTTCGCTCCCGATTGGCATCGGGACAGGCAAAATAAAAGTAACAAAAAGAAAGGCCCCTTCGACTACGCTCAGGATTGGCCAAAGGCTCCGCCGGCCAAGGAATAGCTCTACTCTGCTATCGTGGGAATACAATTTGGCCCCGCAGCACGGTGGCCGGATTGGGCGGTGGAGCCTTGATTGGGGGCGTGTTGTTCTGGGGTTGTTTTCATGTTTTTTCTTGCTTTTCCGGTGGGTAAAAATTTGCTTTTGCACAGGTTTGTGTTGATTATCAATGGGTTTGCTTTCAAAGGATTTCCGGTTTTTTCTGGTGGCGGAAATTTTTTTAACCTCAAAGACGCAAAGGCGCAAAGTCACGCGATACCATTAAAAATGCCCCACTTTTAAAAACAAAAAAATAGGGGTAAATGGGGCATTTCTTTCGAGCGCCAATTTCTTAAATACAACGTTGTCAATGTCTTATGTGATTACATTAGCATTTTATCACATTTCCCGTTATGCCCCATTCCTACCCACTTCGACTAGCTCAGTGCAGGCTGTGTGTGGCGTTTTTTTCATTGCGCTTTGTATATCTGAATCACGGATCAATCGGATAACACAGATTTCACTGATTGTGTTTCCTGATTTCCTGAGTGGTAGAATGGCGAGATGGTGAAAGGTGAGAGTACTGAGGATCAAAAGCTCAATTTGCGGTACAAATTTACTAAGGGATGTGATACGTGGCAAGACGATTTATTTATAGGCAGATTGTGGATTTCTTGGTGGAAAGAAGAAATAATGTAGGCTGACCCAAGACTTGTTCTTTTGAAAGACTACGAGCAACCGTGGGTGGGACAACCATTGAGCTTTAGATCGTTGAATGCCGATTGCAAATCGGATTTTATTTAGTGTTCCTGATGCCCTGCGGAACATAAGGAACAACGCGGGGCGTATAAATACCCGATAAAATTTCGTTTTGGTCTCACCATTTTATCCAAACGCCTCTTTTAAGATTATTCAGGAAGATTTATTTGCAATTTGTACTGTCAAATAGTATAAATGAAGCGAACACTTTCTTTTTTAATTGCTGTGCTATGTATGTTTAATGCAGAATCACAGATTTTTAAAAAACAGGTAAAAAAATTACCATCGCCTTTAGATAACGTTAAAATCAGCGAACATTTCAGGATGGAGCCTTTAGATTCTGTGTATAATTTTCTGTGTAAGCATTATGGATTGAAAATCATTTATGACACGGCCTATTGCAATACAATACTATTTGATTATTGGTTTGTTGGCACAGCGGCACCAATGGCTATAGAGGTTACAGCCAGGGATAATGACCTCTCCTACACGATAGATAGTACTTCAGCAATCTATGTAAAGACTAAGCATAAACACAATATCAAAAAACGCACACTTGCATTCTCAAATAGCACACAAAAATATCAAGGCACTCCACAAACAATGAAATTCAATCTGTCAGGATATGTCGCAGATGATTCGACTAATGAGCTACTAGCAGGCGCATACGTATCTATAAAGGGTACTTCCCTGGGTACTATAACAGATAAAGACGGTGCTTACACGATAAATGACGTTCCTTCTGATACCGTTACCCTATCTGTTTCTTTGATCGGGTACACGCCAACGGATATATATCTGACTCCTAAAACGGATAAAAATAGTCTCACTATCGGGCTTCATCAGCAACCCCATATGCTGGATGAGACCATTATCACGGCTAACAAAGCAGATCTCATGAAAATGTCGGGTACTACAATCAGTACCATAAAACTATCGCCGGAAAAATTAGCGCAAATACCCAATGTCGGTGAAAAGGATATTATGCGGACTTTCCAGCTTATGCCAGGGATAAGCGCAGCTAATGAATCATCTTCAGGATTATATGTGCGTGGTGGCACTCCTGACCAAAACCTGGTAATATATGATGGATTTACGGTTTACCAGGTTGACCATTTATACGGTTTCTTCAGTGCATTCAATGCAAATGCTGTAAAGGAAGTGGAACTATACAAAGGAGGATTTGAGGCAAAATATGGCGGACGACTTTCAAGCGTAACCGATATTATTGGTAAAGAGGGAAGTACAAAGCAGTTTAACCTTGGCGGAGATGTGAGCTTATTAAGTGCGAATCTTTTTACGGAAATACCTATAACCGAAAATCTTTCTTTGGTGGCTGCCGCCAGACGTTCGTGGAATGGCCCCATCTACAACTGGATATTTAATTCATTTAATAAAAACTCAGGGTCTTCCCAACAGACAAATGGAGGCAGCGGTCGTGGCCCTGGCGGCGCTGATGGCGTAACCAAAGCAAAGTCTTACTTCTATGACATTAATACACGCCTTACATTCAGGCCGACTAATAAAGATGTGTTTACTTATAGCTTCTTTAATGGGAGTGATGACCTTAATAACAGTTTTACAGTAAATACTCCTTCGTTCCTTGCGAATATGGGGATAACACTGAATTTTGGTACGACTGATGTGACAACTTATGGCAATACAGGCATGAGTATGGGCTGGCAGAGGAAATGGAATGAAAAATTACACAGCAATACCGTGCTTAGCTATTCAAATTATTACAGTGATCGTAACCGTGTTACCAATGGTACTTTTGGTGGGCCTGGCAACACAACAACCACAAAAACCGGCATATTTGAGCATAATAATCTCAAAGATCTATCGTTAAGGTCTGACTACGATTTCACTTTATCCAAATGGAATCATATCGGGTTTGGTTTCTTTGGCACAGAATATGACATTAAGTATACTTATTCACAAAATGACACAGCACTCCTTGTAGACAACCACAATACCAGCATGCTCATTGGTGGGTACTTGCAAGACCAGTTTACATTTTTCAAGAATAAGCTCGTATTTACACCTGGAATAAGGTTAAGCTATTTCGGCACAACCCAAAAGCCATATATAGAACCAAGACTGGCATTAAATTATAATATCACAGACCAGATTACCTTTAAAGCGGCATACGGTGATTACTATCAATTTGCTAACCGGATTACCAGAGAGGATATCTCAGCCGGCAGCAGTGAATTTTGGGTATTATCTGATAAAACTACTGTGCCCGTTAGCAGTGCCACACACTATATAACGGGTGTTAGCTATGAAACATCTGGTTATTTATTAGGCATTGAAGGATATTATAAGTCCCTAAACAACATTACTCAATACACCGAACGATTTTCCACTAATACATCGGGATCAAGCTATAGCCAGAATTTTCATGTAGGAAGCGGTTATTCGCAAGGCGTAGAATTTTCTGCGCAAAAAAAGGCAGGCAAATTTACAGGATGGGTAAGTTATACTTTGGCAAAGACGATGAATCATTTTGCAGTTTTTTCGACAGAGGATTTTCCAGCAGATCAGGATGTGCGGCATGAGTTTAAAATAGTAACTATGTATAAGTTGAAACATTGGGATTTTGCAGCAACATGGATATACGCAAGTGGCAAACCCTACACTGCACCGGGAGGAAGTTATAGCGTGACTTTGCTTGACGGAACAGCAGAGAACTATGTGACAGTAACCTCAAAGAACTCACTGCGGTTACCCGATTACCACAGAATGGATGTTTCCGTAAACTATCATTTTTATAATGAGGCAAAAAAAGATGTAGGCTATGTAGGCATTTCATTATTTAATGTATACGCACGCGAAAATGTATGGTACAAAGAGTTTACAGTAGCAGATAACCATGTAGTTGAAACCAATGTTAATTACCTGGGTTTCACCCCTAATCTTACTTTATCTCTCAAGCTCAAATAATGAAAAAAATAGCCTTCATCTCACTTCTGTTAGCGTTATCTTCCTGCAATAAAGACGCATCTTTGCCCGAATATAATTTCGATCCTGTTGTTACTGCATACCTGAGCCCGGGAGTGGCTTTCACGTTACAATTAGCACACCAGCAATCCACATCCTCTGCAACATTTTCAACGCCATCTCTTGATTCTTTGGATATAACTATTACAACTAATGATACGGTTTACCATCTGGTCCCTAAGGGGAATGGTTTATATACCGATTCATTGCTTGTACTTAGGTCAGGCAGTCTGTATGATCTTCGGTTTGCCTACAATGGGAAGATAGTAACGGCATCTGCAACAATTCCTTCAAGACCCGCCAATGTTACCCAGTCAGCGACGGAAATTTCAATAGCGCAGGTTACTTCTTCTACAACAAGTTCATTTCCTCCTGCATTCACTGACCCAATAACACTGGAGTGGAGCAATGATGATGCTTCATACTATTTAATAGTTGTACAAAATCTCGAAACATTCAGAGTTCGCATCATTGATACGACATCCACAACGACCAATTCTTTGTCAACATTTCGGAACAGACCTACTATATCATCATCCCAAGACATAAATACCGTAAACTTCACCTATTTTGGTAAACACAGGGTAGTTCTGTTTCATATAAATCCAGACTATGCTTCTTTATACGACAACAATAATAATAGCTCTCAGAATTTATCAACCCCGTCAACGGGGATTACTAACGGAGTAGGGATATTTACCGGTATTAATTCGGATACACTATTTCTGCAGGTGGATAAAGAGTAACGCATATGGCAAAAACTATGGTATTTCAGAACAAACGATGGATTATACCAATCGCACATTTTTTAGGTTGGATACTGTTTTTTTCTATTCCGCTTATCTCAGGTAATGAGCACAGGCATTTCGACCCACATTTTCCTCCCCCGCCTATGCCCGAAAACAATGCCATGTTATATTTGTCTATATTCACGAATATCACCATTGTTGCAGTTTTTTACCTGAATATTTTGCTGATTGCACCCATCTTTACAAAAGAAAAGAGATATGGGCAATATTTTCTAATCCAGATAGCAACCACTCTGTTTTTTTATCTTCTAATAAAATCAGTCACTTTCCTCGCACTAGCTAATAACTTTCGAATACCACTTGTTATGCAGGTATTCAATTATATGATCGTTCTCCTTGTAAGTTTATGTTATAGTCTTATCACCGAAAATATCAGAGTAGATCGCCTGCAGAAAGAGAATGAGAATGAAGCATTGCGCACGGAATTATCGTTTCTCCGTTGGCAAATAAGTCCTCACTTTCTATTCAATGTGCTCAATAATATGGTATCGCTGGCACGGTTAAGATCTGAGAAATTAGAAGGGATGCTTCTAAACCTTTCTAATCTTATGCGTTATATGCTATATGAAACCGATGAACATAAAGTTTCTATAGAACGGGAAGCAGAATATCTTCAAAGCTATATTGATTTGCAAAATTTGAGATTTGGCACCGAAGTTAAAGTAACCTCGAACATATACATATCGAATAAAACGAATAAGACAAACACAATTGAACCAATGCTGCTAATACCCTTTATTGAAAACGCATTTAAACATGGCATTGGCACAATAATAACCCCCGTGATTGATATTAATATACACTTTGAGCCGAACATGCTTACCATGACCGTAAAAAATAAATATCTGCCAATACTCGGTCGAAGCAAAGAAGAGACAAATGGTATAGGACTTATAAACGTGAATAAAAGACTAAAACTACTTTATCCTTTTAAACATTCTTTAAGCGTGGAAAAGAACGATGGATGGTATATCAGTACCTTGGGCATAAATCTCTCTTAATGTTAAGCTGTATAATAGTCGATGATGAAAAATTAGCACTGGATCTTCTGGAAGACTATATTCGGAATATACCATTTCTAAAACTAATAAAACGATGCAATAATGCCATGGATGCGATGGATGCTGCATCGAAGCAGAATATTGACCTCATTTTTTCAGATATAGAAATGCAGGGACTTAATGGTATGCAACTTATTAAAACGCTTCCGGTAAAACCGATGTTCATTATGATCACAGCATATAAAACATATGCATCAGAAGGATACGAACTGGATGTGATTGATTACCTTTTGAAGCCGGTATCCTATGAGCGATTTGTGAAGGCGTGTAATAAAGCATTGGCGCATTATAATGCTCAGCAGAAGAACGTACAAATAGCTGACCATGTTTTCTTTCATGCGGACTATAGCTTAATAAAAGTACTACTTGACGAAGTACTATATGTAGAGGGTGTTAAAGACTATGTCAAAATACACTATACAATTAATAAGAAACCGCTATTGGTGCGTCATAGTATGAAGGGAATTGAAGAGATATTTCCTTCGTCAAAATTCATCAGGATACATAAATCTTATATCATTAATGCAACATGTATAACCGCTGTACGTAAAAATTCTTTATTTCTTAAGGAATTGGAATTGCCAGTAAGTGAACAATACCGGGATGCTATAACCGTGCTCACTAACCGAAAATTATAAGATCACATAAGCATTGCAGTCTTCTTTTCAACAGAGTTAAGATTTTAATAGAACATTATTCCCGCCTCAAAAAAGACAATTTTATAACAAAATACTTGCAGCTTAATTGTATTTTGTTTAATTTAAAGGTGTAAATTCGCAATCCTTTAAAAAATCCAGCCCCGAAAGAATTCGCTGTCAGATTGATTAGGTAACTTATAGTTAAAAAACGTGTATGGAAGCTCTTGATAAGACTCTTAGTAGTACAAAACGCAATCTAAAAAAAGATTTACAGCAATATTTCGGATTCGACACCTTTAAAGGGGAGCAGGAGCAGATAATAAGCAGCATACTTAGCGGAAGGGACACTTTTGTGATCATGCCCACAGGCGGCGGCAAATCGCTTTGCTACCAGCTGCCGGCATTGCTGAGCGAGGGCGTGGCCATAATAGTTTCACCTTTGATAGCTCTGATGAAAAACCAGGTAGACCTGATAAGGGGCTACAGCAGCAGTGACAACATAGCACATTTTCTTAATAGCACACTAAGCAAGGCACAGCAGAAAAAGGTAAAAGCCGACCTGACGGATGGCAGCACCAAAATGTTGTATGTGGCACCGGAAACACTGACCAAGCAGGAAAACATAGCATTTTTCGCCGATCTGCCTATCTCGTTCATAGCGGTAGATGAGGCGCACTGTATATCGGAATGGGGTCATGACTTTCGCCCTGAATACCGGAAGCTGCGCGATATGATCAATATGATCAATCCTGAGCTGCCGATAATAGCGCTGACCGCTACGGCAACACCCAAGGTGCAGGACGATATAGTGAAAAACCTGGAACTGCAGGATGCGAATATATTCATAGACTCGTTTAACAGGCCCAACCTGTACTACGAAATAGTGCCGAAAGGAACCAAGGAGCAGACGCTGAAGAACATGGTGAAGTTTATAAACTCCATGAAGGGCAAAAGCGGCATCATATACACACTGAACCGGAAAACTACCGAAGAGCTGGCACAGACGCTGGTAGCCAATGGCATAAGCGCCGTGGCCTACCATGCAGGGCTGGAGGGGCCCCTGAGGTCGCAAAGGCAGGACCAGTTTCTGATGGAAAAGGTGGATGTGATAGTGGCTACAATAGCCTTTGGTATGGGTATAGACAAGCCTGATGTGCGCTTTGTAATACACTACAACATACCCAAGAGCCTGGAAAACTACTACCAGGAAACAGGCCGCGCCGGCAGGGACGGACTGGAAGGCAAGTGCATGCTGCTGTATAGCCATAAAGATGTACAGAAACTGGAGCACCTGATGCGCGACAAACCGCTGAGTGAGCGCGAAATGGGTGGACAGCTGATAAGTGAAACACTGGCCTATGTGGAAAGCGGTGTATGCCGCAGGCGACTGCTACTGCACTACTTTGGCGAGGAATACAAGCAGGCAAACTGCGGCAACTGCGACAACTGCAATCACCCTAAAGAGAAGCTGGAAGTAAAGGACAGCGTGAAGATAACGCTGGACGCTATAAAGGAACTGGATGAGCGGTTTGGCATAGACTACCTGGTGAACATAATACTGGGCAAAACAAATCCGCAGATTCAGACGTTCCGCCACGATAAGCTGAAGTCGTTTGGCGCGGGGCTGATAATGGAAATGGATGCTAACTTCTGGAACTCGCTGATACGCCAGATGATGCTGGAAGGCATGATACGGAAGGATATAGAGGAATATGGCCTGTTGAAAATAACAGACAAGGGGCACAAATTTCTGAAAAAGCCATTCTCGATAATGGTGGCGCTGAATCATAAGTATGAAGAGAGCACTGCGGAAGAGGAAGATGCGGGCAGCAATGCATCATCTACCACTGACCCGGTACTGTTTGAAATGCTGAAGGACCTGCGCAAGCAGACAGCCAAGGATAAGAACCTGCCGCCGTTTGTGATATTCCTGGAGAACTCGCTGGAGGATATGGCGACGAACTACCCTACTACGCTTGAGGAACTGGAAAAAATACAGGGTGTGAGCAAGGGTAAGGCGCTGCGCTATGGCCGAAAATTTGTAGAGCTGATAGCCAAATATGTAGAGGAAAATGAAATAGAGAAGCCGGATGACTTTGTGATGAAGAGCGTGGTGAATAAGAGCGGCATGAAGGTGTTCATCATTCAGAACATAGATAAGAAAATACCGCTGGAGACCATAGCTAAGAACAAAGGATTGTCGCTACCCGACCTGCTGGTGGAGATGGAAACCATAGTGGCCAGTGGCACCCGCCTGAACCTGGACTATATACTGGAACAGGAACTGGACGATAACGAGCAAGACGATATCTTCGACTACTTCCGTAGCAGCAGCGATGATGATATGGAGAGCGCATTTGAAGAATTCAAAGACCGCGATGTAAGCATAGAGCATCTAAAAATGATGCGGATAAAGTTTATGAGCGAGTATGCGAATTAGGGGTAGGTTGATAAGTGAGATGTTCGTGCTTAGTGTAACAAGATTTTAAACGCCGAACAAAGCAAATATGTCATGGTGAGCGGAGTCGAACCATGACATTGTTGAGACTTAGTTTTTAGCCGAGTAAAGTTAAAGATAGCTAACCTATAATTCAGAATGAGCACGTTGATGTATTATTATGTGTACATCGTGAAATGTAGCGATGGCTCATACTATACCGGTGTTACCAACAATCTGCAAAGAAGAATCAGTGAACACGATGCTGGCATCGATATTGAATGCTACACTTTTAAAAGGCGGCCGGTAGAACTGGTTTATAGTGCCTATTTTTTTGATGTCCGCTATGCCATTGACCGTGAGAAACAAATAAAGAGATGGTCACGCAAGAAGAAGGAGGCACTCATTGCGGAAAACATCACCTCCTTGCATGAACATGCGAAATGCAAAAATGAGACTTCTCATGTTTTTCACAAGGACCAAGCAATGAACTCAGACCAGGCTTAGTGCTTGAGTCAGCAATGTCATGGTTCGACTCCGCTCACCATGACAGAACTTAGCTCATCACTCCTCATTCACTATGATGCCCATCAAATGAATGATCTAGTCATGCACCAGCAGGCTATCCGCAAAAATCTTTGACACAGTCGTGCTGGGGCCGCCTTTGATGGCGATGATGGCAGAGTTGTCGAAGGGGATCTTTTCTACGAGAGTTATTTTTGTGCCTATGCCAATGTCCAGCTTTTTAAGGTATTGTAGAAATGAGGAGCTGGTGTCTTTTACACCTACTACCTGGCAGGTGCTGCCCTCTGCTACTTCTGATAGTATGGTCCTGTAAATTTCGGCCATCTCACCGTTGGCCTTTGGTATTGGGTCGCCATGAGGGTCGAACTGGGGGAAGCCGAGGAACTTATCGAGGCGGTCGGCGAGCTGGGGATTATGTATATGTTCCAGCTGTTCGGCTATTTCGTGTACTTCATCCCACGAGTATTCCAGCTTTTCCAGCAGGAATACTTCCCATAGCCTGTGCTTACGCACGATGAGTAATGCGATCTTCTTTCCTTTTTCCGTAAGCTTTACCCCCTTAGCTTTTTCGTATTGTATCAGCTTTTTATCAACCAGCTTCTTGAGCATATCTACCACAGATGCCGGGTTGTTGCTCAGCGCTTCAGATATAGCAGTAGGGCTGATCTTCAGCTTAGCATCTTTGCCGAGGTGATAAATTACTTTCAGGTAGTTTTCTTCAGAAAGCGTTTGTAAGTGGCTGCCGGTGCTCATTTCGTAAATGTAAGCAAATATGGATAATCCAAAAATTAGACATGCCTAATTATATTTTTTTGATTTGTCGAATAAATAAAATAAGTTTGCCTGCTGCGTTCGGAATATATATTCAGAGCGTCCTGATAAAAGAAAAACAAGTTAGTCCATTTCATTTGCTTTCAATAAAAACACCATGATCAAAATATACCGGTTGCTGTTGGTACTTATTTCACTACTACCTTACCACGCTTTTGCGCAGGGTGATGATTCGAAAAATAAGGGCGCTAAGGACAGCCTTTCAAGCCGTTTTAATCTGCACTTTCAGACAACCTATATATACCAGTACAAGCCGGAATTCGGCGCTAAATACAGTGGGCCTAACAGCCTGGTGACAGATGAGGAAAGGCAAAACTCGCTGACTGCTACGCTCTTCCTGGGTGTGCGCCTGTGGCAGGGAGCGGAGCTATATATAAACCCTGAGCTGGCGGGTGGCAGCGGGCTTAGTGGTGCATTTGGCATGGGTGCATCTACCAACGGCGAAACTTTTCGTGTGGGAAACCCTGCGCCAACACTTTACCTGGCCCGCGCATACGTGAAACAAACCATAGCGCTGGGTGGTAAAAGCGAGCCGGCTGAAGAAGGAATAAATCAACTGAACACATTGTATGCAGCACGGTCGCTATCGTTTTACCTGGGGAAATTCTGCCTGGGAGATATCTTTGATAACAATGAATATGCTGCGGGACCTCGTACATCTTTCCTGAACTGGTGCTTTATGAACAATGGCGCCTGGGACTATGCCGCCAATGTGCGGGGATATACCTATAGCTTCACCACGGCACTGCAATGGGATAATATGACCTATAAGGCCGGGCTTGCCGCACTACCCATAACTGCAAATGGGCCTGAACTAAACACAAATCCTGCGCAGGAGTACAGTATAAATGCGGAGGCTACGCGTACCCATACATGGCGTAAACGGGAAGGACATATACGGCTGCTGGCCTACTACAACAGCGGGCATATGGGCAACTATAAGAAAGCAACAGAGAATGTACCTGCCGGGTGGCAACCAGATGCCACACTAAACCGGAAATACGGCAGAAGCAAAACAGGAATAGGGCTAAACATAGACCAGGAAATAACAGATGCACTGGGCGTGTTTGCACGTGCAGGCTGGAACGACGGACAAAATGAAACATGGTGTTTTACAGAGGTGGACAGAACCATATCTGTAGTTGCAATTTTAAAAGGAACAGCATGGAAACGCAAAGAGGATAATGCAGGCTTTGCCGTGGTAGCCAATGGTATTTCAAAGGCGCACAGGGATTACCTTAATGCTGGCGGACTGGGCTTTCAGCTGGGCGACGGACGACTGAGCTATGCGCCGGAAACGGTTGCTGAATTCTATTATAGCTTTAAGCCGGTATCGTCAGGGATATGGCTGACGCTGGACTACCAGTTTGGTCTGAATCCGGGGTATAATGCTGATAGGGGACCTGTGAATGTGGTGTCGTTCAGGGCGCATGTGGAGCTTTAAGTCGTAAGTCGTGAGTCGTGAGTCGTAAGTCTGCGTGAATGTGTCTGTAAATTGTGATATGGATTAGGAAACAATCGCTAGTTTTGAGTTAAGGCCCAAAAATCCATGAATGTTTATCCCTCAGCTTTATGAAAAAGACCGAAGTACTTACACTGTTATCGATTTGCTTTTCTGTTGCTACTTACGCACAAGATTCGAAAATGAACGCGTCGCCTGCGTATGATAATGTAAAAAAGGAGGCGGAGTGGAATACCTATAAGAATGAACTGCGCCAGCAAAAAAACATTTTAGTAAGTACAACTTATAACGCGCAAGTCACCAAGGGGCCTGTATTACAGGACAACAATAAAACAGGATTATCGGCTCTGCAACCGCATCCGGAAAATAATCCATTTGATAAGTATGATCTAAAGAGAGTGGTGCTTAGAGCGGTTAATTACACTAAGAGCAAGTATTAGAATAGTTCTCTTTTTATTACCGCGTATTTCAACGCTATGCGGTCTGACCACTAAAAGCGGTACTGACCGCATCACTATCGGATAAGTTCGTGATACTTACTTCTCAATCATAAAACATTTCCGGTTTAGTTTGCCCTGGAAGTCGAAGGGAGTGGTGGCGCCGGTGATGTCTTTGACGGTGAGGGCGGGTATGCTGTCGCGGTCGAGGACGAAGTCGCGGTAGTTGTTGCTGAAGTAGATCCTGCCGCCATCGGTGCAGCCTTTGAGCAGCTTTTTGAGCAGGAATACATGGTCGCGCTGCACATCGAAATTGTCTTCCATACGCTTGCTGTTAGAGAAAGTGGGCGGATCGCAAATGATAAGGTCGTAGGCATTTGCGGGCATATACTCCAGCCATTCTATAACATCGCCATGTACAAAATCGTGCTGGGTATCTTTATAGAGCTTGTTGTACTGCATGTTTCGCTTGGCCCAGTTGAGGTAGGTCTTGGAAAGATCTACTGAAGTAACTGTGCTGGCGCCGCCATCTGCTGCATACACACTGAATGAACCCGTATAGCAAAACAGGTTGAGCACGTTCATTCCCTTCGCTTCTTCCCGCACCATATCGCGGGTAATGCGGTGATCGAGGAAAAGGCCTGTGTCCAGGTAGTCGGTAAGATTGATGATGAAATTAAGGCCGCCTTCAGGAACTATGCGCTCCACTTTCTGCTCATCAAATTTTTCGTACTGCCCCTGCCTGCCGGCTTTACGCTGCCGCACTTTCATGAAAATATTGTCGGGCGATATCTCCAGCACATTTGCCAAAACCTCTTTGCAGCTTTGCAGCCAGGCTTCGTGCTCGGCATCTTCCATACCATGCCTGCGCTTGTACTCAGCAGCATGCACCACCCCATTGTACAGGTCTATAGCAAACGGAAATTCGGGCAGATCGTGATCGTAAAAACGGAAGCAGGCCACCTCCTGGCGCTTAGCCAACTTGCTATAGTGCTTGTACACCTTTTGCAGGCGGTTATAGAACATGGTGAGTTTGTCTGCGGTCATGAGTGGTATTGTAGTAGTATTTCACGCAAAGGTCGCAAAGTTTTTCGCAAAAGCGGCTGAGAAAAATTAATGATTATTGCATCCAGGTATCTTGTTAGAAAAACAAAGGGCGAAGCACGCGCTTCGCCCTTTGTTGTATCTGATGTATTTAGAACTATTTACCCACCACGAAGTGGAATGTTTCATTCCCGCTTTCTGTGTGTACACGCAGCAGGTAGTTGCCGGAGGCTTCCGTATTCAGTTTTATCTCGGCATGTAGCTTTCCGCTTTGCGGTGTAGTAGTGCCGGTGTATACTGTGCGACCCAGCATGTCTACCACTTCCAGCGCCACTTCAGTGTCTGTGCTATTGCCCAGTGTACCGTTCAGCACAAACGCACCATTGTTAGGGTTAGGGAACAGTGTAAGATCGTTAGCTGTACCCGCCACTTTGTCTACAGCCAGGAAGCCCAATCCATAGACAACTTTGGTATTGCTGTAGCCTATGAAGGAACCGGTGTCGCACGGTGAGTTGCCGGTAACCTTGCAGTAGATGGTGTCATTGTCATTGTAGATGTGGGTAGTAAATACAGGAGCATTTGCACCTGCCACAGCTACATTGTTGATATACCACTGGTACAGCGGAGCAGGACCACCATAGGTAACCACGCTGTAGAAAGTATACACCTCACCGATGTAAGAAATAGTATCTGCCTGTGTGCAGGATATGTCTACTATAGGACCAACCTCCGGCCATACATTCAGCACCACATCTTTAGCTATTACAGCAGGCGATGCGCATACACTGTGTGTGGTCATGGTTACAGTAATGAAGTCGCCATGCTGCGGGTTGTAGGTAAGCGTAGGACCTGTGCCCATGTAGATAGTGCCAAACAGTTTCCACACAAATGTTGGTGCGCCTGCATTAGAATCCGTAGTGGAGAGCGTAACAGGCGTGTTGTGACAGAGAGCACTATCCAGCGGAGAGGTAGAAACTTTAAGCCAGGCCGGCAGCGG
>CANFHA010000019.1 GCA_947446645.1 Chitinophagaceae bacterium
AAGCCAACTCAAATTACTTTGAATTGGCTCTATTCTATCGGGTCGGGATATCCCTTGATTGGTTGCTCCTCAGCAGAGCCAATCTCCGTTTTTCCTGACAGGCTAAATGTAGTAAATTTATTAGCTGACACAGTTCAATTTACACTCCCGAATGGCGCGGCTTTGCTCAATTTGTTGCTCTTCATATTCATTTATAAGCTGGGATACCTTTTCGGTATCGCAAACTGATAATTGAACGAAGGCATTAATTGCAATCGAGTCATTCTTATTGTTGAGTAATTGAAAAAGTATATTTTCCTCTTTAGGTAGCTTCACCGCACTGTTGGGCTTTAAAAAAACAGATTGCCTATCATCCCAGGTATATTGAGCATAAAATTTTGAAAAATATATTAACAGGTTCAACCTTGATTCAGAGTAATAATCCTTGTCAATATGCCAGGATATTTTCTTCTTCTCATTTTCTACTCCTATTTCAGTTCCCGTTAAGAATTTAAGTAGGTTGATAAACTCCTCCTCATGATAATAGTACTCATTAAATCTGTTTCTGAACCTGTAGAATTCCGATGAGATTATTAATAAAGCTAATGGGCTTTTCTCTTTCACTAGGGAGTCAATTTTAGGATATTTTATCCAGCGAGGTTGTAATAGTGAGTTGGCGCTATCCTGGAGCTCTTTCTTCTCGTTTTCAGATATCGCGCGGATTTCAAAAGCTACAGCCCTTTTATCCAGGGGAGTGATTAAAAAAGAAGTAGCCAGTTTGGAGAACCCAACTTTGTCTTTGTTCGCATTAAGAAAGTTGGTGAACAGCTTTGTTGAAGAAGAGTCAGTAATTATGAACTCTTCACTAGTAAATAAAGAATTTTCACGAACAACGCGTTTGGCAACTGCTGATTCAGTAGTCTCAATCCGGTGGTAACCCAGTAATTCAATTACCTTTTTTTTGCTGTCGAAGTAGGGTGCTATCTCAGACAATGCAGATTTGTCCCCAATCCTCAAACGGGCATCAAGCTTGTAAATCGGATGGTCTCTTGTCATAAGAGGTTGATCCTGAGCCGCCAGTTGTTCGGTAGTTAACCATACTAAAAGACAAACAATCAATTTTCGTATCGCTCCCATAAAGTCGCTACTAATTTATTGAAATTCTTCCCATCTCGCGAGTGTTTGGGGTAAAGCCTCTTGAACGGACAACTCTGCTCACGTACACTGGCAGGCTCACACTGGCGCGAGTTTGACGCCTAGCCACAGAGTAGCCAACTCGTGCCTGCCTAAATTGGCCAATTTATAACCGGCGTTTCTTCAAAAGTCGCACAACACTTACGCAACACCTCTCTCCCTTTGGGGATGGTCGGGGAGAGGCTTTCCATTTAAAAAATCACTAACACATCCCTTTTCCACCCGTTTTTATCCACAAAAACATACTTCATACCCGCTCCGGTCATACATAACATATAACCCTCCAAGAATCAATCATTTACCTCCGAAAAAAGTTACATCATATTCACCAGGCTGATTATGATAGCGCAAAAAGTGCGCTATCATAAAAAGTCATTTTGCAGATCCCGTTTTCCCAGCTCAACTTTGTCCCCAAAAAACAGAAATGAACTAACCGCAACACTTATAAGCATCAATCCCAATCCCCAATCATAAATTCCTAATACCCTATCATTATGAACGAAGAAAAAATGTCCCGTGCTCGCGATCTCTATATGAACGAGGGCAAAACACAAAAGGAAATAGCCGCCATTGTCGGCGTTTGCGAACGCACCATACACGGCTGGATCAAGCAGCATGCCTGGGACAAGCTCAAGCAAGCGGCCTTCCATGCACCCGCCATCATTGCAGACCATCTGTGTAGCCAGATAGTTGAGCTGCAAAGCACCATCGCAGAGCGCGAGCCCGGCAAGCGCTTTCCTACATTGCAGGAAGCAGAAACAACCCGCAAGCTTATTTGTTGTCTCGAGAAAGTGAAGAAGTCTACATCACTCGCTCAAAACATACAGATGATAGAATCATTCACCCGTTTTGCCCGCACAAAGAGCCAGGCCGCCTGTAGCACTATTCACAAGTTTGGCGAGGAGTATCTGGAAGCAAGAGCCATAAATGGCTACAAGCCTTACGAAATGGAATACTATCCGTACAACGTTTCTCCGTTCTCTGTTTTTGATAGCGAAGTTCCGGCGCAGGCAACTGCTGCGCCTGCGGAAACCGCAATAAATGGTTTTGCACAAGTACCCGCAAAACAGGAAGATGAAAGCCCTGAAAGCATTGATACAGAAGACATTCAGCCGGTTGCTGCCAGCTTGCGGGAACCGGAAATTTCCCGCAATGATCAGCACATCAGCGAGGTCAGTGAACCCCAGGAACAGCAACTCATAACACCACAAATCCCAGACCTGCCTTCCCCTGTTCCTGCCATCAGCGATAATACAGTAGAAGATAATCAGGAACAGGATAAGCCTGAAGACGAGATCCCGTTTACGTTTACATCTCAGTATTTCATCACACTCCCGCCGGCAAAACGTCCATCCCCCTTTCGCGAAGGAAACACCATCTGGGTCAATCATCCCGACGATCTCGAAAACTACATGCAATACGTAAAAATGAGCGACACCATTCGTCGCTACGATGAGCTGCTTAAATAAGCAAAACGACTGGTGGTTCAACTCCTTGACGATCTTTAAACATTAAATGGTCCCGATAGCTACTGGGAACGCCTTTGCGCCTCTTCGAGAGATTTTTTTCGTGACTTATTCAGATATACCTGGAATAGCTCAAAGCGCAGACACTGCATAATGCTCACTTTTTCGCCCGCTTCAGGTAATCTTTGTGTAGCCGCGCCACTGCGGCATCGTATCCTTTCCGGTCTCTGAATACTTCGGGATTATACTTATCCCCCGGTTTGTGTTTTTTGTGCAGTTCATACTGGCTGGCGTGGGCCGCAAACCATATATCAAACTTCACCTTAGGCATGGTGCTATAGGTATAGGCGAAATCCTTACCCACATCCGGATAGGTAGGCATGCCCGAAGGAATCACTTCTTCCAGCGCCGTAGGCATATTGGCTATCAGCACGCGGTAGCTGCGTTTGGCATCTTTTACGGTAAACAAATAGCTGCAGGAGCCCTTGGTATGGCCAGGATGGTGCAGCAGGGTAAGCTCCATATCACCCAGTGTTATCTTATCACCATTGTGTAGTACGCGGCTTACTTTTACCGGCTCATACAGGCTGCCCTTGCCACCCATTATATAGTCGCTGCTGCCGCCGTCTTCTATTACCTGCACATCACCTTCGTCAGCCATCATTTGTGCACCGCTCATTTTTTGCATAGCAGCCATGCCGCCCATGTGGTCAAAGTGCGCCTGGTTAGTAAGCAGTATTTTTATATCAGCCGCTTTAAAGCCAAGTGCAGCAATGTTCTTCGCTATCATATCAGCCGATGATGCCAGGCCCGTATTGATGAGAATATGCCCCTTGCTTGTAGTAATAAGATAAGAGGCGAGGTCGTAAGTGCCTACATAATATAGGTTGCCCGCTATGCGAAAGGGTTCATACGCCTGCTTCCATTCAGGGTGGTCCAGCTCCGGCTCATGCACTTGCGCACTTACGGGTTTATTTACTAGCAGGCCACTGGTGACTAGCAGTATAATAAGCAGCAGTTGCTTTGGGGTACGAATAAAGCGCATGAGCATTTTTTACCAAAGTTAGGTAGAAGATAAACGCCTGCACAACTCAGTGCTTGCCAGGCCAGTGCTGCGCCGCCATATGTATCAGCTTATAGCATTCAAAATACACTGCCCATGTGGTCCATAGCTTTAAGCTCACAACTATCTGCAGTGTTTTTCCGAGAGTAATAATGTTGTAAAACATACGCATCCTTTTGTTAAGCAGTTGCAAACGGTATGCCAGAATGTGTAAATAGCTTATCCTGCTATATCAGTATATCTTTTGTAAAATATTTTAAACGTCTTAAAACCGAATAAATAACTTATAAACAACGAAATAAAAATAAGGTATAAAAATATTTGAAAAATATTTGAAAAATTGTTTTGCAGATTCAAAAATCCGTTCTACATTTGTATTAACAAATCATTAGTAAACGATTAGCAAACACGTAACAATATGAAAAAGCAAATCTTCTTCCTCGCAATCGCAATCTTAGGTGCAAACACCACATTCGCGCAAAAGCGCCTCGTAGAGAACGCAGCAAAAGAAGCTGCCCTTGTTCCTGCTATCGGCGCTAAAGTTTTGCCAGACCGTAAGGCCTGTGCCATCACCAACAAATCTGCCGATCGTGCCATCACAGTGCGTATCGAAGAGTCTGTAACTGTAAACGATTTTCTGCAGAAGAGAATTAAAGTTATAGAAAAGATAGGCCCTAAGGAGCAGAAGTTTGTAGGCTATGCCGGCTGCGATGCCAGCCCCCTGGGCGAAAAATGCGCAGGCTACAAGATCCTGGTTGCCTATTACGATGATGCCGCACCAGCTTCGCCAATGGCCAGCAATGCATCTACCGTTAAGGCTGCATCAGCTGTTGCTTCAAGATAATCGTTACAAACCTCATATTGTTATGCTCATATTAGTTGCCGCGCCCGCGCGGCAACTTTGTTCGTTGTTACAATCGGGTAGGCGGCAGCAGCGCATTTCTTGTCGTAAGCATCTATACCTGCGAAGGAAGGGTAACTCGCTAATGCTACGCAGTTGTGTAACTGAAACTTTGTCATGCCGTAGGCATCTATACTCGTGAGAGCACTTGATAACTACCATTCACAGCACATAATGAGACTTATAGTTTTTGCTGCAGACATCTATACTCACGAAAAGGAAAGAAGTTATATATCCAGTTCCTTATTCAGGAAGTCCCAGTTCGGGTTCACACTCGTTATAAGTACCTCCTTCTTGGCTCTGGACCAGCTTTTTATTTCTTTTTCGCGGGCAATTGCGTCCTGGATATATTGAAATCGCTCAACATAAAGCAGGAAAACCCAATTGTATTTTCCTGCAAAGGTTTTCTTCTCTCCATACGCATCTGCTCTGTGTTGAGCTAACCTGGTTTCGATAGAATTGGTAACACCAGTATAAAGCACATTTTTGGCTGCATTCGTAAGAATGTAAGCATAGTAGTTATGCGTGCCATTGGTTTTCATGCACAGTTAAAGTACATAATTTCCATACTTTAACGAAACCATTACCAGCTGCGCGGCTCCTCAGCCTTATCTCTGAATTCGCGTGGCTTCACAATAGTGAACACCCTGGAGATATTAAAGCCGAAGTGTAGTGCGCCCTTTTCCCAGCTATCAGTGGTCTGGCCTATAAAAGTGCGGTCGGTTATACCGGGAGAGTTAGTAAGCATCATCTGGAACACGTGGCCTCCGGTTTCTATGTCTACGCCTATTGCCAGTGCATTATAGGTCTTCTGGCCCGAATAGAACAGATCGGCATTGGTAACACGGTAGTAGTATTCGCCGGTAATGGCTATACGCTTGCTCACCTTTATGCGGCCGCCTATACCTATGGCCAGTGTGTTGTTAGAGAATTTGGTGCTGTCTACCAGGTTATAGTGTACAAGGGTGGGCATCAGCTGCAGCGAGAGCGCATTACTTATCTTGCGCGCAATAAGCACCTGGTTGGTGTAGTAAAGGCGGTTAGTGAATAGCCATTTGTCACCCGCAGGCAGGGTAGGTGCCTTGGTGGTTTGTACAGATACAGAGCCGGCATAGCTAAGTGTCACAGGCATGCCCGCGTTTTTCTGGCTCAGAATTCTTGCTTTCAGAAAACCATCATTTTCTTTGTTCAGCGTACTATGGCCAAGGCCTATCATCAGCCATTTTGTAATGCCATAGTCCAGGCCCAGGCGGGTGGTTGCATTGTCCAGGCCAAAGAAGTTCTCAGCGCCCTGGTTCAGCTGGCCAAACCTGTGGGAGATACGGAAGTCGAGCACACCTGCACCCAGGTTTTCCACGCTGCTGCCGTTTATGATGCGTGTTGCTTTAAAGGTAGCAGATACCGCCTCTTTCTTTACAGGCGCATCGTTAAGCATATTCATAAGGCTGTCGGCCTGGGCATGTGCTGCATTTGCAAACCCACATGACAGTAATAAAGCGGTAAAGATTCTGCGCATAAAAAATGGTTGAACCAGTGTGGGATTATTTTTGGAAATTATTTTTGTGTAAGGGTACTCTCTAAAGCAATGGTTGCTTCTTTGCTCAGCTTATCTGCAACCAGCGCGGGCACAGTGATACCGTAGTCCTTAAGCACTACTACAAACTTTGCTTTTGCGCTCACGTTTTTACCGCTTACAGTCAGCGTGCCGGGCACTGCTACGTCCTTGGTTACGCCATGCATGGTGAGCTTGCCGCTTACCTTCACATTGTAAGTACCATCTTTAGCAAAGTTCACCTGGGCTATGTCCGTCACATTTCCTTTGAATTCAGATTTGGGAAATTTGTCGCTTTCCATATAGTTTTCATCAAAGTGCTCCTTCATCAGCTCTCGCTCAAATTTGAAGCTCTTAATGAGTACCTGGAAAACAATATCGCCGGTTTTAGCATCCAGTATATTGGCTACTTCGTTATTCACCGCCTCTATCTTTTCCGGCGACTTAGGCGCGGTAGCGCTGAAAGATATTTTGCCGGTGCGCGTCATATACTTCTGCGCGAAGATTGATGTAGCGCCTGCGAGCAGAAAACAACTTGTAAGAATGAGCTTTTTCATTGTATGCTTGTTAGAGTATGTTTAAAATTATTGCTTTGATTAGTTGCTCTGCGCACCCTGGTTTACCCAGCGTGTTATTTTGTTAATGTCGCACTGGACCAGTTTAGGCAAATCCTTGGGCATAGCATGATTGCCCCTGCCAAGTGTGCCGTTAATATCGTTCAGTAAAATGTCAGCCGTCGCTTGGCCTTGCAACTGTAAAAATATTGTAAAGTCAAGACCACTGGTACCTCCACCCGCACCGTGACAGCCGGCCGTGTTGCAGCTGGCATTCATTATTGGGGCTATGTCATGGGCATAGCTTACCGTAGTAGTATCACAAGTAGTGGCCGGGTATAGTTTATCGTACTTGTCGTTGTAACACCCTGCAAAGGCCACGAGCATAATAGCCGCCAACATTATTTTTTTCATTCAAAACAGAATTATGGTTTACAAAAACTAGTTACTTATTACACATGCAGTAAGCGATACACCCGTTATCCCACTGCCCGAGCAAAATCCCTTTATCACGACACTCTGGCCTACAGCCGGGCTCACATTTTTATCGCGCAGGGCGCACTGCACATCAGCCATTGGGTCGCCCGTGTCGAGTATCACCATTATACCACCTTCGCTGTTTTTCTCTGTTTCCTTTACTACACCGGTCACTTTTATGGCCTTGTTCAGGTATTTGGTATTTGCAGCCGCTTCATTTGCAGCATACTCTTTTGCAAGGGCCGCTGCGGATATGTCCATACCCACGGAGTTCTCTACCTTCTTCTCTGGCAATGTCCACAGATAGATACCTGTACCTACACCTATTAGGATCGCAACCAACGCAAATAATAATATTTTCTTTACCACTCTAAGATAGATTATACCAAAAGTAAACCAAAAACCGTAGATGAAATACTGATGAAAATCATAAAATTAATTAAACTATGATTCGTAAACCGGTTTCCCGGTTCTGTAGGCAGTGCCTTTAAACATGGCAACTATCTCACCCGCATCGTTTTTGGTGGTTACGTTGTAGAAGCTGGTTTTGTTGCCAGTGTGTATTTCTTCGGCTTCTACAATCATTCTATCACCTGCCTTAGCTGCTCTGATAAAGCTGATATGTACATCAAGCGCCAAACTCAGTACACCGTGCGAATTGCAGGCGAAAGCAAAGGCGCTGTCGGCACCAGAGAATACTATACCACCATGTACGATGCCAAAGCCGTTGAGCATTTCTTCAGTTATGGTATAGTGAAGTTTGCAGTAGCCCTCACGGTACTCATCTACAACAATGCCCATCCATTTGCTGAAGTTGTCTTTGTCCAGCATGGTAGACAGAACTTTACCGGTATCATTCATATATGGTGGAGGTAAGCAACAAAGATACAGAGTTGGCAATAAGAAGCATTACCAGTCCGACTGAAGGTATACCGACTGTTGTCCCTGAGCACCGCCGCAGGCGCCCTTTATGATAATGCTGTCGGCAGCATAGTAGTAGCGCACCTGAGCGCCACTGGTATTTACAAAGGTGAGATACCTTAGTTTGTCGTCAGAAGAGCGAGCATCATAAGCAAAGCTGCCGCTGAAGCAGCCATAGCGGTCCTGGAACTTTGGGTCGTTGAAAGACACATTCAGTCCGACGGCCCGCATGGCAAATGTATCGCGGTGGTTATTGGTGAAGTTTGTGACCAGCACACCTGTATCTACAGTAGTGTTGTAGTAGCCGTAGTCTTTGCCGTGCCAGCCCCTTACATTGGTCATCTTTGCTATGTACCGCTGCGGAAAATCGGACACTGATTTTTTACACCCAAAGCACATAACAAGGAGCAGCAGCGGAACAACAATAAGGCAGACAACAGTCCTCATACGATAAGATTAGCGCAAAACTACAACGAAAAAAGGTGTCCACCTATTGCACGAATATCTCGTCGCAGGCGATCATTGGTTTTTTATTTTCGCGGAAGCGCCATTCGGGCAGGGTAGTTAGGTTATTCGCGGTCACCCTTATATAGCGCACCTGGCTTGCAGCATTTGTATTTTGTATGTTGTATTCTTTTATCGACCGGTTATAGTGCTCTTCGTTTACAGTGGCAGTGAGGTCGCCTATGGTGCGGTAGTTCATACCGTCTGCAGATAGCTCTACTAGTACACGCTCCGGCAGAAATATCCAATGGCGTGGATCGTCGAGAAAGTGCATTTTCACTTTTTCAACCGACTGTATTCTGCCCAGATCTATGGTGGCCACCATAGGCACGCCATAAAAGCAAAGCCAGTTGTAGCTGAAGTCTGTGTAGCCGGGTGTGCCATCTACCAGGGTGCGGTTGCCTTTGGCGGGGTAGTCCTCGGCAAACGGATATTGAAGGGTAACTGTGGTTCCCGTTGCCTTGGTTGGCGTTACGCCGGCCTTGTATATTGAGTCCCACTCAGCTTGGTACTGATCGGGGTTTACACCGCCTTCAGACATTTCTTTAACACCTGCCTTTTTGCAGTTGTCTACAAAGCGGCTTACTTTCTTCTCCAGGTTGGGCCTCAGCGACCAGTCGCCATTTTTTTCGCGTATGAATATGCCATACTTCTCTATGCCGTAAAAGCGCATTTCCTGCAGCACCGTATATTCAAGTGGCAGGCGGGCGCGGGTTACTCTTTCCTGCAGGGTACCATTGCCATCGGTCGCAGCCTCCGCCTTGTCGAAGATAGCACTGTATTCGTCCAGCAGCTCGGGCGTCAGGTAGGAGTTCCATTCGTTCACCGGGTTGCCGTAGATATCCAGCTTGCGGTGGGATGCTATCATTTTTTCCTGGATCAGGTCTATGTATTGCTGCAGAAAGGGGGCAGCTGCTCCGTAGTAGTCTTTAAGAAATCCGGCGGTGAGTTCTTTTACATTTGCGGTGTCGTTCTGCAGGAGTTTAGCGGTCACATAACTCCTCAGTTCGGCCCATTCGCCATAGGTGTCGCCACTGCCTTGCACAAACATTCCCTTTACGCCGTTTTCTTTCATGAACTGCATATTGGGTTGCAGGGTATGAAAGTTCGGGAACGGGGCAAGGTAATTAGTGAACTGGGTGATGTAGTCCCATACGAACAGGTTGGGCGTAAGCGCCCGCCAGGCTTTCAGGTCATTCCTGAAAGCAGCTGCAGAGCCTTCAGTAGCAAGTGGCTTGTCTCGGTAGGCATCAATGTTGCTCAGGAAGATGTAGACATTGTTCAGCGGTTTAAGGCTTTTTGGCGCACGGTGGGTGTAGCCGTATGCAAGGGTAGTGATGACCTTATCCGGGAATGCGCCGGCAACGCGGTTCACAAACTTTATGAGCGAGCCGGATGGGCTGCCCTGCTCATCATTTGCCGCTTTGCATTTGTCACACGCGCAGTCGTCTATATCATCGTTCGGGCTTACTGACCAGTATATGGCATCAGGGTTTTGGGCCATGCGGGTTTTTAGTCCGTCTACCACTATTTTGTACACATTTTCGTTACTGAGGCATAGTTGTGTGGGTTGCCTTTTGCCTTTTACCTCGGCATAGTATTCTGGGTGCGTGCTAAAGTAGGTTTTGGCAGGTGCGAGTTTATCGTAAGAATGTCCCCACAGTCCCCACAGATCTTCGAACTGCTGCAGGCGGTTCCACTCCAGGTATTCAGGGTCTTGGCTGGCTGGGTAGTATACTTCGCGGTAGATGAACTGGGGCTTGCTTTCATCTCTTATAGAGCCGGGTACCAATACTTGTTTTGCAGTGGTGATAATAGCTGGTCCATCGCTTAGCTTTTTGCAATGCAGGTACTTTTCTATAAAGCCGTATACCCCGTAGATGAGCCCTTTGCCACTACCGCCATAGATCACCAGGTCTTTACCATCAGTGATGAGCAGGCTACCTTCGGCCGGAAGGTTAACCGGTATCTTTTTCTCTTTGGAGGTATGCCCGATGTAAATGGCCGGAGTTCCCGGCTTTGCAGCATCAGCAATTATGGGTAACTGCACGCCGGACACGCGCTGAAAGTAATCCTGTAAAACAGAGGCAGCGCGCAGCTCCAGCTTTGAGGCTTTAGCCGGGATGACTATTTTATACTCCGAAGCATTGTTACTGGCTAAAATTAATTCCTGGGCATTGCCATGGCAGGCACTTAGTGATATGAGCAGTAACAGGTACCCATAAAGCCATCCTTTAGCCATTTTCACTATTATTTAAAACCTGCGCAACAAGGTTACGAATATGTTATACTGATTCTGGAAATAGTTTTGGCCATTAGACTGCAGGTTGTACCATGTTCCATTTATAGCTATAGTAGTACGGTAAAATAATTGCCGCTGGTAACCTGCGCCTACACTTATTGTGTTGAAGTTCTGGTTACTGCTGGCAAGTGGTTTTACCACAAAAAAAGCTTCCCTTGAAATGTCATCAGGAGCATTGCCATAACCCGCAAGGAAACTAAAGAACTCTGTCCTGTTTTCCCTTAGATAGCACCTTGCAGTATATACTGCCGAGAAATAAGTTTTGTTGGGTGTACCCGTATAATTAGCAAAAATAGGTGACACGCGAAGATTCATATAAAAGTCATTGATCTCTTTCGACAGACCTATCACCGGGGTAATATAGCTTGCGCCGTTATAGTTGGATGTATACATGTACCTGATACCGATCTCACCTGTATAGTCATGCTTGAAACTATGGTAAAAAGAATAACCGAACCTGAAGTCAGGGAAAATACGAGTGTTTGGTGAGAAGGCCGCATCTATCCAGGAATACGACTTCTTTTTATGATTTATGTTTGCCTCAGCCTCGTACTGGAAGCCGGTACCATTAAATCGCCCGGAATAGTTTATTCTGCCTGTAATCTGGCCTCCGTTCCATCTTCGGGTGTACTGTATGGTTGCGATACCACTTACCTGCCGCTTACCAAGAGAGTCCTGCAATACAGAGTGCAGGTACATAAGTCCTATCTCATTTTTCAGTGTATGGCTGTACAAATAGAGGTCATAATCCGCCACCTTCTGGTCAAATGGGTTCATTTTTAATAACGTGTCTTCTGACAGCCAGGCCTCGTTCCATCTTTTCAGGTCTTCCATTATCAGCGCCCTCTTGGTGAGGAAGTACGGATTGGTAGGGTAGAAGAAACGACCATGGTAAATGAGCAGCAGCGCGCTGTCATATTGCTTTGTCTGCGTAAGCAGGTTAATGGTATAGTACAACGGAATGGTATCAGCGGGAGCTTCAGCAAGCGCTTTCCTGAATTCTATCAACGCGCTGTCGGCATTGTTGTTAGAAAGGTACTGCCTGCCTGAGCCAATCAGCTGGTCAACATATGCTGTTTTGAATCGAACGTTGTAGGGGAAGTTGCCGTATAGCTGTCCGGATATAGCGTATGCTTCCTGAAATTGCCTGGCATCTGCGAGTACTACTGATTTCTTAAACAGGAAGTCAGTAGACTCAGGGTAGTAGCGCAAAGCCTGGTCAACAAATTGCAATGCGGCAGGATATTGCTTCAGCGCTGTTTGAATGTTGATCATGTAGTTTAACGCGTCTACATTGTCTGGCTGGGCATCCAGTACTTCTTTAAGTATTTTCAGTGTATTGTAGTAGTCATCGTACTGCATGGACTGGCGGCCCGCAGCAAGCGACTGCTCTACGAGGCTCACAAGGTATTGCCTGTTGTCGTGGTGCTTCTGTAGCAGCCTGCCGGATATAGCAGCCGCGTCTTCGTAACGCTGGTTGCTTTCTAGGATGCCGGCTTTTTTGAAAAGCAGCTGTTCGTCATCATGGTTGCGCTCCAGTGCATCGTCAATCACTTGCAATGCGTCATCATACCTTTTTTCCTGCAGGTAGCAGCTCACCAGGTAGTTGATGGCGGTCATGTTATTGTGGTCGTAATACAGTATAACTCTTAGCGCCTTGATAGCAGTATCATAAGCCTGGTCATTCATATAAGCCTTTGCGCTCAGCAATTTCATTTCGAGGAAATGTTCCTTGGTTCCCTGGTTGGGAGACTCTTTGTAGAAACGCTCAGCGATTGAAGCGGCTGCACCGTAATTCCTGAGTGACTCGAGCGTACCCATCTTTTTCTTCAGGAGCTCGTGGTCATTTGGGTTACGTTTCAGGCCTACATTCATCCACATAAGGGCGTCACTGAGCAGCCCCCTGCTATAGGCAATGTTTATTACATAATTAAGTGCCTCCTGGTTTCCCGGGTCGCGGTCCAGCACCATCTGGAACTGCAGGTATGGGTCGGTATTCATGAAGAACCTTCCGGCTTCCATGCGTACATAGATGTTCAGTTTCTGCACTTCAGGGTTGTTCTTGTACAGCTTCATCAGTTTCTCTACCACCTCGATTGCTTCTACGTAACGGGACATGGCATCAAGAATGCTCACTTTCTTCATCAGGAACTCGTATGAGTTAGGCGTAGCCTGCAGCGCACGATTGGTATAGTCCAGAGAGCTCTCGTAGTTACCAGACCTTACATCAAGCGCAAAGATGGCCTGCATCGCCTCTTTGTTCATGGGGTCTTGCTCCAGCACCGCTTCGTAGGCCCTTTTGGCTATTTCTATATAGCCCCTGTGGGAGTATTGCCTCGCCAAGGTCAGTTTAAAGTCGAGGTAGACACTTCGGATATAGGCGTCATTAGAAAACCGCTCATACAGGTAGTCAGCCATTTTGTTGGCTTCCATGTAGTCGCCCTCTTTTATGTAAATGTCCAGTTTCTTTAACAGGATGTCGCGGTCTATGGGGAAGTACTTGAGCCCCATATCGGCATATTCCAGCGCCTGCAGGTAGTTACACGCTGCTGATTCCAGGTTTACCAGGTATATGTATGCATCCCTGTACTTTGGATTTTTCTCGATCACATAGTTCAACTCAAAGCGGGCACTATCCATTTTACCGGCAAGTGAATATGCCCGGCCCAGCAGCAGGTGAATATCGAGGTTGCGTGGCGATATGTCTTTGGCTTTGTTGCAGAGAATAATGGCTTTCTGGTAGTGCTTCAGATCGATCTCGCGTTTGGCGTCTTTGTATAAGTTATCAGACGATTCGATCATTTTAAGCCACTGGGCATTTGCTCCGAAGCTCAGAAAAACAAGCAATGCCAATATTACCAACCTTGGGGTTGATCTCATTTTTGGGGATATTTTATGGTTAACTAGTGAAGATAGAAATGGGGTATATCTCTATCCTCTATTTGTTTTCATGTCAGGTATTCATCAAATAAGCAGTATCTGTTTTCATATACCGTTATTCAAAGTTCATTCTATACTTAGCCGGCTTTAACAGCACTTTTCCTCTTCTGGCCGCCAAATCCTTGCCGCTGCATATTCCCCCACACGTGTTTCCGGCCTGTAACAAAGTTGAAATAACCTTTGATGGCAAAGAACATGATAAGCGGATGGTACACGAATGGCTCAATGAAAGCCATAAGGCACAATCCAATCGTCTCGCCCCAGGTTTTATAGTACTTAAATGTGATCTGATCCCATAACAACGCCAGCGTGGTGATCATTACGGAATAGGTATAAACAAATGTCAGCAGGATGATGGCGAAAGGCCAGTTTATTTGCCCTGTCAATATGAGGTAAATGTAAAAAAGAATCCCTGTAAATTCTATCACCGGAGCACATAGCTCGAACAGAAAGTTGTAAGGAAAAACGATAAGGCCAAGCCTGCCGTAGCGGGGGTTGAATATCACTTTACGGTGTATGCTCATGATCTGCGCGATACCACGGCCCCAGCGGCTGCGCTGACGCCCAAACACTTTGAGAGTGGTAGGGCCTTCCGTCCAGCAGAGGGTGATAGGCACATACTTCACAGAATATTTCCGCTTATTGTCCTTCATAAGGCAGCACATGCGGGTAATGAGGTCCATATCCTCACCAAAGGATTTGGAGTCATAGCCACCGGCCTTTACTGCAACTTCCTTATCGAACATACCCAGACCGCCGGAAACGTTGGGAACGGCATTGATAAGGTCCCAGCCCATTTTACCCAGCACAAACGCACGGATGTACTCCATTTCCTGGAAGCGTGGCAGGAACTTAACGGGAGGACGCACACGTATCATGAGCCCTTCGTCTACATCGCAGGAATTTACCATTCTCAGCGTAGCACCGGTAGCTATTACTTTCCTGAAATCTTCTTTCACATGCACATAGCCACACTCTGTACACGGTGTGCCTATTTCCTTGATCTTGGACATCTCTTCGTCCATGAAAGGCTTGATAAGCTTAATGAGCGTATCCTTTTCAAGGATACAATCCACGTCCGTACACAGGAAGTATTCGTAAGATGAGATATTGATGCCTGCATTAGATGCATCAGCCTTACTCTTACCATTTATCTTATCAATTACAATAAGCTTGTCGTAAGCGCGGTTAGTAGATTTGAATATCCTTTTTATAGGTTCACAGTTCAACTTTTCCTTGAATGCATAGTCAACGTGAACCAGCTCAAACTCATTGATCAGCTTCTCCAGTGTATCATCCGTACTACCATCGTTAATGATGATGACTTCGAACTTAGGGTAGTTAAAAGTAAGCAGTGAGCGAACGTTCGAGATGATGGTAACACCCTCATTGTAGGCCGGAGCTATTACCGAAATACCTGGTGCAAGAGGAGACTCAACAATCACATTATAATCAACAGAGGCATTCTTTTTCATGTACCTCCGTATAGAGATGAGGGACATGATGGCAAGCGAAGCGTATGCAACAAGCAAAGTGGTACCGTAGACGAACACCGCCGACTGGTAGTAGGAACCTAAGTTGTCCCAAAACACTCCTTTGCTGAAAAATTCAATAATTGCCCTCATCAGTTGTTGTTCTGTATATTAATTATGTTGCAGCAGTAGTTGGATTTGCAGTGCTTGATTTGAAACCACGCCTTTGCATGTTACCCCATGTATGTTTCTTACCGGCAAGGTGAAAGAAATATCCCCTAAGTGCAAAGACAACTATCAGCGGATGGTAAATAATCATCTCAATGAACGCCATTAAAGCTATCCTTGCCACATCTGTCCACGACTTATAGTACTGTGTGGTAAGCTGATCCCACAATACTGCAATGGTGGATATCATGACTGCAAAAGTGTAAATAAAAATGAGCAGTATGATGGCATACGGCCAGTTCACAAGACCCAGGTATGCTTGTATGATGTAGTAAATGATACCTAGTATTTCAACCAGTGGTGCGATAAGCTCAAAGAAGAAGTTGTAAGGAAATACAATCATCCCGATCCTTCCATACTTAGGATTAAAGAACATTTTGCGGTGGGTAACCATCAGCTGCACAAGACCACGTCCCCAGCGGGTACGCTGTCTCATAAATACCTTTAGCGAAGTCGGTCCTTCTGTCCAGCAAAGCGTAACGGGTATGTACCGTACAGCAGACTTTATCTTATTGTCATGTACATAGCGTGACATTCGCATTAGCAGCTCCATATCCTCACCGAAAGAGGTAGGATCGTAACCGCCGGCTTTTACTGCAATTTCTTTATCGAACATACCCAAACCTCCGGATACGTTTGGTACGCAGTTCACCTGGCTCCAGCCCATTTTACCAAGTACGAAAGAGCGGATGTACTCCATCTCCTGGAAGCGGGCAAGTATAGGCCGGGGGGCTTTTATTTTTATGATAACACCCTTGTCTATCTCGCAGGAATTAGCCATTCTCAATGTGGCTCCTGTAGCTATAACCCTGCTGTTCTCTTCCTCCATTATGGGCCTGATCAGCTTCTGCAGTGTCTGCTCATGCAGGATGCAATCCACATCGGTACACAGGAAATAAGGGAACGAAGAGATGTTTATTCCGGCGTTAGTCGCATCTGCTTTTGACTTACCGTTTTCCTTATCTACAATCACCAGCTTTGCATACGCATCATCTGTAGACTTGTAAATGCCGCGGATAGGCTTGGATGCAATTTTGATGTTGTAAGCGAAATCCACTTTCACAAGGGAAAACTCCTTAATTACTTTTTCAAGCGTGTCATCTGTACTACCATCATTTATGATGATTACCTCATACTTAGGGTAATCGAAAGTGAGCAGTGACCTAACATTGCTTATGATGGTAAGACCTTCATTGAAAGCAGGTGCAATAACGGAGATGCCAGGCGCAAGCTCAGAACCGACGATCACCTTATAATCAGTATAGCTTTCTTTTTTAAGGAACCTGCGGATACCATAAAATGACATTAGCGCCAGGATGGCGTATATAACCAGCAGCAGAACACCGTACATAAATACGGTTTTTTCAAACCCTAAAGCAAGATATTCGAAAAAAGTTTTAACCATTAATACTTAATTAGTGGGTTCAGACAATGTTTTATGATCAGCTGGTTTTCGTCGTCTGTCACTTCCATCAGTTCTTCCACCATTAAGCGGGAGTTTTGAGTATTGTGCTTAATTATGGAACGGGCAGCATTCATCCGTATGTCGAAGTTGGATGAATACAGGAACTCTGATTTCAAAAATTCAAGGTGCTTGCCGGATGCAATGCGCCCGAGAGCCTGCAGTATTTCTATCTGGCAGTTAAGAGGCTGGTTGTTGTATATTTTTACCAGCTTGTCTTCAGCAACCTCGGCAGACAATTTACCCAGGCAGTTTATAGCATCTGCACGGAAATAGTGGTCTTTATTGGCCAGAAGGTCCATAACTGCAGGGATGGCGCTCTGCTGGTCGTAGTGAGCAATCAGCTTCAGGCAGAACGAAACAATACTTTTATTGGTAGAGTAGCTGACCCAACGGGAAAAGTTAGGTATAGCAATATCCTTGGTTGTAGTAATGATCTTGAACATTTCGAGCTGGTCCCATGGCAGCAGCGGTTCGGTGGCTATGTCGAAGAATTTAAAAGGTTCATTCTTACTCAGCTGTATGTAAGCATTGCGGGCCGCTGCACGAAGCGCGGGATTGCTACTGTTGGTTAGCGGAAGAATGGTAACGTCAGATATAGAGATATCCATTTGCGTCAGCTCTACAACTGCTTTGATCTTGCGCTCCCAGCGCAGCGTTTTCATTTTACCGAAAGAGTCTTTTTCAAGACCCATATCGATGTACAGCTTCCTAAGCAGATCGCCTACCTCGCCCCTGAAGTTCTTGCGATAGGAGATAAGCGTATCAATAAGCATCTGGCGCACGAAGGGCTTGCGATACATTTTGTCGCTTAGCGTCTGCTCGTCAAATTCGATGTTCTCCAGCGGGATGTCCATACCGAGATTTGGATTGAGCAGCACCTGGTCGGTGATCATATCTTCAATCTTTGGGCTTATGTAAGCCATACGTTTATCGTAAATATAAGCCCTATATCGTTTGTACAAGATAGCAGAATACGCGACCAGCGTAGACAAAATGGCAATAAAAATGAATGCCAATGCGATCTCAATGAACAGAGGCAGCAGGCTGAATTGCTCATATGCCTGGAATAAGAGGTCGATCAGATCTTTCCACATGAGCGTTTATTTTTTTCTGGTAACCAGCTGTGATGAACTATTCTTGTTTGATAGCAATTTGCGGATGCGAATAAGCAATTCGCCGGCCATGATGGGTTTTTTGAGATAGTCATCCGCACCCAGGCGGAATGCTTCTGTAATTGTCTCTTCATTCCCTACAGAGGAAATAACAATAATACCTATATGCCGCTTGGTTTCATCGCTGCGCAGTCTGCTCACAACCTCAAGCCCATTAGCATAGGGCATCATCAGATCTGTAACCACCACGTCATAAGTTTCATTCTCAAGCTTGTCGAAAGCTTCTTTTCCATCTTTAGCAGTAAGAATAGTATAGCCATCCTTACCAAGAATGTTCCTGACAGCTTTGAGCATTATGTCGTCGTCTTCAATAACCAGAATACTTGCCATGGCAATAAATAAGTAAAAATACTAAACCGAAATTTTCGGCAAATTTAACAAATGGACTTCTTTTTTTCAGACTGTAAATATCAGTCTTTATTTTCAAATATACTAGAGAAATGATACATTAACGTATCATTTGTCATTAACATCGACAAAAAATATATTGTTTATACATATTTGATACTGGACACTGGTTAAATGCGGTACTAAAATCAGGCCATACCTTTTTTGGGAAGCTCGAAATGGAAAATTGTGCCTTTTCCTTCCTCCGTTTCGAACCAGATATTGCCATGGTGTGCCCTTGCAATCTGTAGCGATATGGATAAGCCAAGCCCGTAGGGGACTTCACCGGAGGTACCGGGTATCTTGGCCTGGGTGAACATGTCAAAAACATACGGTTTGTTTTTGTCTGATATGCCAACGCCGGAATCCTTGACATCGATATGCACAATTTCCCTTACCAATGAAACACTAACAAGAATTTCGGAATTTTCATAACTGAATTTAATTGCATTGGCGATGAGATTGTTGATAACGCGCCATATTTTTTCCTTGTTCACAAAGGCTAGAACGTCTTCGCTGGTTATTTCAAGCCTGATCTTCTGATTCTTTGCGTTTGCACGGAAATTGAGTAATTCGACACAATTCGCCACAAGTTTCTTCATATCTACCCACTCCTTGCCCATGTTGCCTTCATCAATGTCCATGGCAGCCTCAATGATATTCTTGCTAAGGCTAAGAGATTTTTTACATGCTTCTTTTATCAATTCTATTATTTCGCGAGTTTCTTCGGAGTACTCGTCTGCATCGCGCGAAAGTATATCGGCAAGGGCTATGATGGATGAAATGGGGTTCATAACATCGTGTGCAACAGAGCGAAGGATCCTTGTTTTGTCGCGTTCCTTCTGGTTGAGCTGAGCCACAGCTTTTTCCAATTTGTCTTTTTGCTCATTTACCTGGTTGTTCAGGCGTTTCAGCATCACTACATTTTCATCCGATTTCTTCATGTTCCTCAGCACAAGCATAATGATCATGAGTGCCATAACGGCGATGACGGTAAGAACAATAATATATATATGCTCATGTTCGCTATTGCGGTTGAGCAGGTTTATTTCGTACTGGCGCTCCATGTCTCTGATCCTGCCATCTATATCGGAAGCCATGAGTGTTTTATTCATGGCCAGTGCAGAATCGTTGAGTGTGTTGTAGGCAAGGTAGTAGCGGTAGGCCTCAATTGAATCATTGAGGCGGTTGTGGTATTGCCACATTAACTTGTTCCATGAAAGGGCAGTGCTTTTATTAGGTATTGTGTCCAGCTCTGCTTTTATGAGCCCCAGCACCTCGTTCATCTCTGCAATGCGCTCGGTTTTGAAGAAAAGTGTTGCCAGTTTTACCTGGGTGAGCAGGGCATCTTCATTCATATAACCCTTCTGCAGGTTGATCTCTATGCTTTTTTTATATAATGATTTAGCCGTATCGAAGTTTTTCATGGCTACATAAACATCTGCCATGTTGCCATAAACCACGCCTTGCGCACCTATAAATACACTTGCAGGCTTGTCAAAACGGGACATGTTTGAGTCTATATATTTCAGGTCGCGCTCGTAATATGACAATGCCCTATCGTACCGGAGATTTTTGAAGTAGCATAGCCCAATATTATCCAGCAGCTCCTGCCTATGGTAAAAGTTGCCGAAATTATCGTCGCAATGGGATGACTCCGTGAATGCTTCGGTAAAATAGTTAGCGCTGTTGAGATAGTTCTGCTGGCGATAAAGTGCCATTCCAAGGCTATAGCTATACTTGCTCATAGAGCAGCTATCGCCATTTTCACGTGCCTGCATTCTGGCTTTATAATAGAAGTCGTATGATTCGTTGTAGAAGCCTTTGGCGAAGAGTGCGTCGGCTTTCATATTGTAGGCCTGAACGTACCTGTTTTTTTCCCGGCGGCCTTGCTTACTCGCATTTAGCGTAAGTATCATACTATCGGCATAAGCCAGGCACTTATCATTGTCTGGCAGGTTGCGGCGATAGGCGTCATTGCAAAAGGCGAAATAGTCGAGTTGATTTGCCAGGCTTAGCTTGCCTGCTTGATTATGGGCAGCAATAAGCAGCTCCAGCCCCTTTGTCTTATATCCCGAATCGGACAACTCCGCAGCTCTTTTCAGCGCTTGGTCAAAAGCAGGATTAGCAGCAGGGGTATCCTCTTCGCCGTAATGGCAAGAAGAGACCAGGAACATGATAAGAAATAAGCTGCCTGCTAAAAATTTCAATGTGCCAATTTGTTATTAAATAGTTAGTGAAGATAATAAATAAACGATATCGAAGAGCTTATTGAGTAAAATTTATGCACTTATAATAATTTGTAATTTGTATTTTTTTGATTTAGAATATAATATTAGTAGTCCTTAAAGTTGTAGAAGGTCATTTTATTGTGTTCGATCTCAGAAAATAGCCAATTTGTTTTACAATATTAATTCAAAGTTAGAATTCCCTGATTGGCGCTTAACAAATTACTGCAATTTGTTTGTAAATGAATGGAAGATCTGGCAAGGTTCTAATTGCGGGAAATTGCGACTATGACGGATGAGGCAAACTGCAATGGACCTTTTCAAAATTGTTTTAGATTATTGAATGAATATGTTATTTTTACACGAACTAATTCTATCCACACATTTCAATGGGTGGCTTAAAATGTTATTATATATGCTACGTAAACTTACTCTTTTGTTTTTATTGTGTTTTGGCATGCAATATGCGGCAAATGCACAAGTACTGGATTCTGTAAGTATCTATATTCCCTATGGTACTGATACTACTTGCCCCGGCATACAGCTGACGTTTACGGCTGTGCAGAGCAATGATACTTTTTCGACCACGGAATATCACTGGTATACTGACAACGTTTTCACGGGTGTGATCATTGATACCTTTTACACAACGGCGCTGAATGACGGCGACAGCGTGTATTGCGAGATACTGTATATCAATGACCTGGGCCTGCTGGACAGCGCAAAATCGAACGTAATAATAGTGCACCGCAGCAGTGCAATACCGCCAAGGGTGCTGATATCGCTGACAGAAGGCAGCAACCCGGGGTGTGGGGCCGCACCACTGACCTTTACCGCTTATCCGGTAAACGGGGGTACCGCACCTACCTACCAATGGATGGTGAATGATACCGTAATTGCAGGGGCAGACAGCTCAACTATAACACGCTATTTTAATGCCGGTGACAGTGTATCTCTGCTGATGGTTTCCAACTCTCCGTGTGCGTTTCCTACAGACAGTGCTTTCTCCTGGAAAGTGGGTATTATTCATGATTCACTGATAGCGACAAACTCAATAAGCGTAACCCGCAACCCGATCTGTTTTGGTACACTGGATACTTTTTATGCGAATATCTATGCACCGGGCCTCTCGGGCTACTCAATAGCGTGGTATGTAGATACAGTGCTCATCCCATCTGCTGTTGGGCCAATCTTTATTACAGACAGCCTGCATGACGGATCGAAGGTGTATTGCATACTTACCGACAATGACGCATGTGTGGTAAATCATACAACAGTATCGAACCTGATAACGATAACAGCTATACCACTGCTGGACCCCACGCTTAGCGTATTGCTGAGCGCAGGTTCTAACCCCGGCTGCCTGGACTCTGCAGTGACTTTTACGGCCAGCTTTAGCAATTTTGGCACTGCACCTGCATCAGCATGGCTGGTGAATGGAGTGACCGTGGCTACTAACACAGCGACTTTTACCCACACTTATAATAATGGAGACCTGGTAGAGGCACAGTTTAACATAACTGACAACGGCTGCTACTACCGCGATACTGTGGTGACGCCAGCAGTGCTTATGATACGTGACAGCACGCCTGTGGCTCCGCTTGTATCGCTTATAGGCAACCTGCTTGTGGCTAACAGTGCAGGTACCTATACATGGTACCGCAATGGCAATGTAATACCAGGAGCAACCGCGCAAACTTTTCACCCATATACGCTTGGGTACTACTACGCTATAAGGGATACAGGTTATTGCAACTCTGCACCTTCGAACGTGATCTATATATCGCTGCTGGGTGTGAGCGATATAAGTGGAGCTGACATGAAGGTATATCCTAACCCTACGACCGGCATACTGAACATAGAGTGGGCGCACGAGGTGAGCATGAAAATGGATGTGTATAACATAATAGGACAGGGCGTGCTACATGCAGATATAGTGAAGAGCACTCACCATGAGGCTGACCTTTCTTACCTGCCTGATGGCAACTACATAGTGGTGCTGAGGGACGAAGAAGGTGGTAAAGAGACATTTAAAGTGCAGGTTAAAAAGTAAAAAATTAAAAATAAAAAATTAAAAAGCTGCCGTAACGGCGGCTTTTTTTGTGTCGTCTCGTGTGGTTTTGTATCAGTAGTTATACCAACTGGAATATAGTGCGACAGGGGGTATGGCATGCGAAGAACGCCAAGCTCATGCAGGTTTTTTAAGTACACCCGGCAACATCGGTACAATCCTGAAGCAGGGCTGCGCCGGCGTGCTGGATCTCGCGGGCAATGCGAGACAAGGTATTGGGCAGGGGGAAGCCAGGGGTACTTTATATGTGCTGCTCAGGAATGAGATGGGTCATGGGCCTTAATGTATTCTTTGTTTGAGGTCAGCCAGAGCGCAACACTGTCCTGCTTGAGATCGTTGCGGTCGTGGGGGGCACTAGCTATGACCACTACATTGTAGAGTAAGCCTTTATAGTCGTGGCTGAGTGCGGTTTCGGCATCATCGAAAAGGAGGTAGAAGATGGTGAACTTGTTCTTGCTGTTCTCATCGAACGGAGCTATGGCTACGCAGCTGATAACTGCACTGTCGTTTTTACTGAATGGCTTGCCAACAAGGTATTGGTATTCGGTGCAAATCTTCTCTGCCTCGGGCAGAGTGTAAGGAGCGGCTTTCATAGCGAGAGGTTTTGATAGCCCAATTTAGAATATGCAAACGAATTGATATGAAAAAATCGCAATATTAACATGCGATTAACTTTGTTAACATATAACAATTTGGTGCCCTAGTTTGTGGCGTAGCTGGCGGGGAGGGGGTAGCCTAATTCGTACATAATGTTCTCCAAATCAGGCTCTTCTGATGGATTGTATTTCTTATCCAGGTTCATGCCGTTGAGGCGGGCCCATACCTGCCATTTTACGGCGGTAAGCGGGTTTTTGAATTCGGTTAACATACTATAAATATTCACGTTCGTTTGCCGGGCCACTAATTTCATAAGTAGGGTAGCCTGGGTGACGTTCAGCTTTTTGATTTTGTCTTCAAACTGATCGCGGACTTCATCTTCGCGGGTGTTTATGTACTGACGGCGCTCTTTGCGGCTGGTACCGGGCTCATTTATTTTGGTATTTATATCGTTGAACAGCGTAGTGCCGGCATTGAGGTAGGGTAGTATGGTGGTGACGTAGAACTTCATCTGGTTGTAATGATAACGGTCGGTATCATTTTTCCAGCGGGCAGTAACTTTAATTTCCTTAAGCTCTACGCTGTAGGCGGTATCTGTTTTAAGCGTGTCGGTAGCGGACTGAGCGTAGGCACCTAGTACTGTAAAAATGAATGCGAGAAACAGGAGCGTTCTTTTCATATGGGCTGGTAATGCAACATCTGTACCAAATGTAGCTAAGAAATAAATAAGGGTTTTGTTTTAACATTTTACTTGAGTCGTAAGTGGTGAGTCGTAAGTCTGCGAGTCGGGAGAGAAGGAAGAGCACAAGGTGAGGCAGGGTTTTGGTCCGGAGTCTTACTTTCCCGTTTTTGCTGCCAGCTGTGCAGGTGGATTGGGTATGTTCACGTCTTTTATTGAAATGCCCCATGGTTTTTAAATTAAAATGTCTCTTATATGGGGTATTTTGTTTTGGCGATTTTTATGCTAAGTTCCTGTTTTTTAATTGATTGTGTGGTGATATGGTGAATTTTAAAATTTCCCATTTTGCCCCATTATTGCGGGGTGGGGCATTTTGTCTGAACTGTGATTCGTTTGATTTTCATGATTAACCTGAATCGGTTTTCGCCATTAGCCGGCAGTTCTCAGAATGCAGTTTGCTTAGGGTGCGCTGTGCACATTTGTAAGGTAAATACTAAGAACTCAAAATGTCCCAATTTACACCTCGCGGTTACCCGCTTTTGCCCCGTCTGATCACGGATTGTTGGATTTCACAAATACTACAGATGATGGTTTGGCAAACATTCAGGAGACCGGATTTGAAACTAAAAATCTCTTTTTCCAGGACAAATTTACGAACGGATATGATGCGGGGCAAGACGATTTGTTTATGTTGGAATTGGGATTAGTGATAGGGGGCTGTATCGCATTAGAAGCTTTGCCTAGGTGTCCCACACCGGAAAAAGGTGTGGCACACCTGTGGTCGGCAACGGTCGATTTTCACGGTCGTTGTGTTTTGCGGAATCTTGATTACCCGAGCTTAAAAACATGCTTCGCTATGCTTTTGAGCATACGTTCCTTGATCCCAATAGGCTGGATATCGGGAGGTGGGGAGTGTGTAGTGTTGCTCTTCGCGAGTATGATCTTACTACCGAGAACATTATATAGGCTTTGCTAACATTGGGAAGAATGGAGAGCGGGTGTTTTGCGCGAGTTTGACCACCCCAGCTCAAAAGCATGCTTCGCTATGCCTTTGAGCATCCCCTCCTTGAAAAAAGGCGGGGAGTGTGTAGCGCAGCCCTTCGGGTGCCTGCCCTATTGCTTAATGATCTTATTTATTGACCGGATTCCTGTAGCCTCTACTATTTCAAGTATGTACACACCTGCCGGTAGTTCGATTACGGGTAGCAAGTTTTCACCTTGCTGCAATATACCTTGCCGCAACACCTGGCCAACCATACTCTGTATGCTGTAAGCCTCGCCATTGCCTGCATCTATATGCAGTATATCTCTTACCGGGTTTGGATAGATGGCCGCAGCCTGGCGCTCTCCGGAGGACAGGGAGGTGAAAGAGCCTACGCCCGTAGTACTTGCAGAAACGAGCCATTCTGCTGCGGTGGTACTATCGTAGCAGCCCTCTCCGGGCACTACGGTTGCTGTAATATGGTCTGTACCCGGTGGCTTGGTGTAGGTAGCGGAGGGTACACTGGTGGTGCTGAAAAGCACCGCATTGTTATACCAGTGCAGGCCATAGCCTGTACCTGCGCCCGAAACTGTAGCATTGACGGTGACCGTGCTGCCAACAGGCGCTGAGGCAGGCGCGGCGATGGTGATAGTGGGTGTAGTGACGGGTATTACCGACATGAAGATGGTATTGCTACTGGTAAGTGCACTGGTGCAGGGGCTGGTAGCTGTGGCCACGCAGCGTATGCTGTCAGCATCTGCCGGGGTGTAGGTGTAGCTACCCGAGGTGGCACCCGCTACAGGACTGCCATTCACATACCATTGATAAGCGATAGTGCCGGCGCTTGCAGCAGCGGCTGCTATGAAGGTAGCAGGCGTGCCAGTGCAGGCGGTAGGGACCAGGGTGGAAATGGAATTGGAGAGAGAGATGGGGGTAGGTGGGTAGCTTATTTTGCGCACCCGTGCATTGTTAAAGTCAGCAATATATACGTTGCCACAACCATCTAATACCACATTTTCAGGATAATTTATTTTAGCCGAGGTGGCAGGGCCACCATCGCCGCTATAACCATGGATACCAGTACCCGCTATACTATGAATTATTCCGAAAGCATCTACTTTTTCTATTAAGGAATTACCATCGTCATCAATATAAAGATTGCCGCTATCATCTACTGCAACTGCAAAAGGATTTATATGTGCATCTGTTGCAGGGCCTCCCTCTCCCAAATATGGAGTGGCCATAAAATCCCCTGCGCCCGCCACTTTTGTGATGATGCCTGTGCTCACATTAATTTTGCGCACAGCCGCAAAACTATCTGAAAAATAAATGTTTCCATACCTATCAGTACAAATACCCCCAGCATCCGGTGTCATTGTAGCCGATATAGCAGGCCCTCCGTCTCCGGTATTGCCGGTTAGCCCCGTGCCTGCAATAGTAGTAATGATACCCGATGGGTCAATTTTACGGATTCTATGATCTGGAACGGCTTGTACTATCATATTGCCAAATATATCAAAAGTAAAAGCGCCAAAATCGAAATCCGCAGCAGTTGCAGGCCCCCCATCGCCAGTAAAGCCATTAATACCATTACCTGCAAACGTAGTTATAATACCGGTAGCCACATCCACTTTCCTGATCCGAAAATTATTACCGTCGCCTATGTAAAAATTACCAATAGTATCTACAACGACTATATCTCCACCGTTGATTTGTGCAGTAGTCGCGAGTATGCCATCCCCATTAAAGCCACTAATGCCTGTCCCCGCGACTGTATGTATCAGACCGGTTGCTGCATCCACTTTTACTATACGGCTGCTTTGTGCTATATATATATTGCCAAACTTATCCACAGCAATGCCGCCAAAAATATTTAATTGTGCTGCTGTCGCTAATCCGCCTTCGCCCCAATATCCACCATGACCTGTTGCCCCACCTGCTACAGTGGTGATTATTTGTCCTGACGTGAGATAGGCACAGAAAATAATGATAAATAGACCGAATGTTTTTTTCATAGCGAAACCTTTTGATGATTGAATTAAAAGAAGCTATTTTACATAGATTGGTCTGCCTAAAAACGGTGCGCCAGCAGCTACATTAGTATACAACGCGCCAAAGGGCAGCCCAATGAATGTTATCGCGTTAACTACAGGAATATTAGGCGCTACAAGTGTATCTACCCAAAAAGAACTTGGGGCACCAGGTACGGCTGCGGCTATTAACCCATTTCCGTACATACCTGTATAAGGGAATCCATTATCATTATTCCCACTACCCCCGAGAATTGATGAGCAAGAACCAGAAACAATATTACCATTGCCGCTGAAAATGGAAGAGTGGTTGGTGCCGGCGCAGATGGTGTTGGCTTGTCCACCGCCTACTACACCGAAGGATGTTGCAGCAGCGGCATCATCAATACTATTTCTAGTACCGCCACCGATAAAGCTATATGTGAAACCACAAGTGCCCGACTGAGGTAGTGAGTCAACGGGTTCGCAAAAAACACTAAATGTTGCCAATGCAAAAATAATTTCAGGGTAAAGAAAGTAGTATGACAGGAGATTTCATTTATTGAGCAAAATAAAGTTATAATACGTTTTATGAAAAACAAAATTTAATAACAAGAAAAGGCCAATAGTGAACCGGAGGTACAAGCGAGCGTGGCAACGTAGGTGATAGCAGTGGAAACGCCTGAACCCCAAAGCCTTTAACCTGATTTGTATAGGGTGTGGAAAGCAAGTTTGTTTTTTTTAAGGAAACAGTAGTATTTTAGCAGAATTACTACACTCATTGTGAATGGAATACGAAATAAAGCAAACAGGTAAATTTAAATATGTAGAGGAAGGTAAGGGCGAGCCACTGGTTTTGCTCCATGGCTTGTTTGGCGCTCTCAGCAATTTTAAAGACCTGGTAGATGGCTTCAAGGACAGGTACCGGGTAATAATACCGCTACTGCCGCTGTATGACCTGACGCTGATAGAGACCAGTGTTTCGGGCCTGTCGAGGTATGTAACGAAGTTTATAGAGCACCAAAAGCTAAGGGACATACACCTGCTGGGCAACTCGCTGGGCGGGCATGTGGGCCTGGTATATACACTGAAACACCAGGAACTGATACGCAGCATAACGCTAACGGGCAGCTCAGGATTGTTTGAGAACGGCATGGGTGAAACGTACCCCAAGCGCGGTGACTATGACTATGTAGCGAAGAAGACTGCGCTTACGTTTTATGACCCCAATGTGGCAACAAAGGAGCTGGTGGATGAGGTGTTTGGGATAATAAACAACCGCATGAAGGCGCTGAAGATAATAGCGCTGGCGAGGAGTGCGATAAGGCATAACCTGGGCGAGGAGCTAAAAGAAATAAAGATACCTACCTGCCTGATATGGGGCAAGAATGATACGATAACGCCACCAATGGTAGCAGAGGAATTTCATAAACTGCTGCCGAACTCTGAACTGCACTGGATAGACAAATGCGGCCACGCGCCAATGATGGAGGTGCCGGGAGAGTTTAATACGATATTGTCGACGTTCCTGGATAAGTGTAAGAAATAGGGGTCTCTCGCAAAGGCGCAGAGGCGCTGTCTCCCTGTTGTGTTTTTAAGACCGCAGGAGCGTTGTGTATCTCAGCGCGTGTAAATAAATGTCCCACACCCTGGAGGTGTGGGACATTTGTGTGAAAGGGATTGCATATAGGTGTCAGTTAATTTTATAAAATAATTGGGTGTGGGTTTTGAGGTACAAATACTACATTTGGAATACAAATGAATATAGACCAATTTATTTCGCCTGCGGTACCTGCGCTGACCCCGAAAGATACGGGTGACCGTGCGCTGGAGGTGATGGAGGAGAGCGGATTTACAGAACTGCCGGTGGTGCTGGAAGATAACTATGTGGCGCTGATACAAGAGGATGATCTGCTGGGCTGGGACACGCCTGAGCATCCGCTATCGGCATCAGCATTGCTGAACTACAAGCCTGCTATACCTGCATCGAGCCACCCATTTGAAGCGATGAAGATAATGCACCAGATGAACCTGGGGGTGCTGCCGATAATAGACCATGAGCTGAAATATGTAGGGTGCGCAACAACCGAGAGCCTGCTGAAGTACATGACCGAAAACAGCGGTATCAATAATCCGGGAGGGATAATAGTGCTGGAAATACAGCCCCGCAACTATACGCTGTATGAAATAGCAAGGATATGTGAGAACGAAGATGTGATAATAATGAACCTGCAGGTGTATACCAATGAGCAGGGACAGCTGGAGGTGACGCTGAAGCTGAACCGGACTACGCTGGATGCTGTAGTGTCTTCGTTTGAGCGACACAACTACATAGTGAAAGAGGTGTATGGCGATGAGAGCAAGAAGGATGACATAATGGACAAGTACAAGCTGCTGATGAACTACCTGAACATGTAACTCTTTAAGTCAAAAGTTAAAATTCAAAAGCCAAAAGTGAGCTGCGCAGAAATGTTGCAGCTCACTTTTTACGTTTAACTTTGCCTCCAGAATTCTTATTTTGACTTTTAACTTTAGTTGATGATAGCGATAGATAATGTACTGCTGAGTGATGAGATAGTGGAGGAGCAGTTTGTGTGCGACCTGGATAAGTGCAAGGGCGGGTGCTGCGTGGATGGAGACTGCGGGGCACCTCTTACGGATGAGGAGACAAAAATAATAGCAGACATCTACCCAAAAATAAAACAGTCGCTGACTGCTGAGTACATTGGTGAAATAGAAAGGCAAGGGACGCATGTGATGGATGACCAGTATGGTCCTGTGACGCCTACCGTAAATGGGGGTATATGCGTATATGGCATAACGGATGAGCTGGGGGTAGTGAAGTGCGGTATAGAGAAAGCATGGAGGGAAGGTAAGGTGACGTTTCGTAAGCCGATATCCTGTCACTTGTTCCCGATAAGGGTGATAGAGCACCCGGGGTATGAGGCGCTGAACTATGAGCCGCGCGAAACACTGTGCCGGCCTGCGTGCAAACTTGGCAAGCAGCTAAAGGTGCCGGTATACAAATTTCTGAAGGATGCGCTGGTACGTAAGTATGGTGAGGAGTTTTATGAGGCGCTGGATGCGGTAGCTTTGAAAGTCAAAAGTGATAAGTGATAAGTGATAAGTGATAAGTGATAAGTGATAAGTGATAAGTGCGAGCCAACCACCCCAGGCGGGCGCTGGCGCTCGCCATCCCCTCCTTGAAAAAAGGAGGGGAGTGTGTTACGTATACTTCTACTGAAGTACATTGGCCCGACATTGTCATGGTTCGACTACGCTCAGCAAGACCTACGCTCAGCACTGGTATTATTTCATGCAATTGCCAGGAAAATAAGGGGATGCCCCTTGGTTTTATATCCACCCATTATTATGTAAGAGCTTTGCGATCTGGACTGCATTTGTTGCGGCGCCTTTGCGGAGGTTGTCGGAAACGATCCAGCAGTTGAGCGTGTTTGGGTTTGAGTAGTCTCTTCTTATACGGCCTACAAATACTTCGTCTTTTCCTTCGGCATCTATGGGCATAGGGTAGCCGTTCATGGCGGGATTGTCGACAACTACAACACCTGACTGGTTGGAGAGCAGCTCCTTAATATCAGATTCATGGAAGTCTTTGCTGAGCTCTATGTTTACGCTCTCGCTATGGCCACCTATTACCGGCACGCGAACTGTAGTAGCTGTGACGCGGATGGCGTCATCGCCCATGATCTTGCAAGTTTCAAGGGCCATTTTCATTTCTTCTTTGGTGTAGCCGTTGTCCTGGAACACATCGATATGGGGGAGGACGTTGAGGTCGATCTGGTGCGGATATACCTGATGCTCTTTGCGGCCAGCGCGCTGGTCCATAAGCTCTTTTACAGCTTTTTGGCCGGTGCCGCTAACGGACTGGTAGGTGCTGACCACTACGCGTTTGATACCATAATGCTTGTGAATGGGCGCAAGCACCATTACCATTTGTATAGTAGAGCAGTTTGGATTGGCAATAATAAGATCATTAGCGGTGAGCACGTGACCGTTGACTTCCGGCACTACTAGTTTTATGTCTTTGTTCATGCGCCAGGCTGAAGAGTTGTCGACAACGCGGCAACCGATAGCGGCAAACTGCGGTGCGAGCTCTAATGATAATGCGCCACCCGCGGAGAACAGTGCAAGTGCCGGCTTCATGGAGATTGCAGTATCGGCTGAGACAACTGGGTATTCCTGTCCGTTAAAGCTGACCATAGTGCCTACGGACTTTGGTGAGGCGACCGGGATGAGCTCAGTGACTGGGAAGTTGCGCTCCGCAAGTATTTTTAACATGGTGCTGCCAACGAGGCCTGTGGCGCCTACTACTGCTACTTTCATTACTTTTCGCTATTTATACAATATTAAAAACCTACATTTCCTGCTCTTGCTATGTTTACTTTTCTTTTGCTTCGCCAAAAGAAAAGTAACAAAAGAAAAGGCCCCTTCGACTACGCTCAGGATTGGCCAAAGGCTCCGCCGGCCAAAAAATAGCTCTACTCTGTTTGCGCAGTTCGCTCGTCAGCATCATAGCGCTGGCTTTTTTGTCTATCCGTGCTACCATTTAACTACATCAAGCGCATGCACCTTGAGCCTTGATCTGGCTTCGATTTCACGTATCTACGACAAAAAAAAGGCGCCATCATATTCCCGTCTTCAGCGCTACAATCGTCAAAAACATATTGTCGTGCAAAAAGCTCAGTTCGAAGTCGCCTCCTTTTACTGATACCAGTTGCATCGCCATTTAATGTCTCTGTCCAAAGTTATAACTAAAATCCCCGACATTTGCGGGCTATGAAGAACCTGGGTTCTCTGAACAAGTATTTTGTAAAGTATAAGTGGCGGCTGTTGCTGGGATTGCTGTTTGTGGCGGTGTCGAGCAAGTTTGCAGAGATGCCCGGATCTGTGGTGCGGGATGTGCTGGACGAGGTGAAAAATATGATGGGTGAGCATGCGCCTAAATCGGAGATCATGTCGCGGGTGGTGGTACAGGGACTTAGTTTGCTGGGCCTGGCACTGCTGCGAGGGTTTTTCATGTACCTGTCGCGACAGACACTGATCGTGATGTCGCGGTACATAGAGTATGACCAAAAGAACGAAATATATAACCACTACCAGGCACTGAATACACACTTTTACAAAACACACTATACCGGTGACCTGATGAACCGCATATCTGAAGATGTGTCGCGGGTGAGGATGTATACAGGGCCATCGGTGATGTACTTTACATCGATGCTGGCGTTGGTGATCTTCTGTGTGGTGGATATGCTGAAGGTGAATGTGATGCTGACCCTGTGCGTGGTGGCGCCGCTGCCGCTGCTGGCATTTGCGATATACTATGTGAACAGGATCATTTTTAAAAAAAGTGGTAAGATACAGGCGCAGCTGTCGCTGCTCACTACTACGGCCCAGGAATCGTATTCGGGTGTGCGGGTGGTGAAGTCTTTTGTGCAGGAGAAAAATATGATGCGCTTTTTCATGGCCAACTCGGAGGAGTACCGGAAGAGCTCTATCAACCTGTCGCTGACAGAGGCGGTTTATTTTCCGGCAATGAACCTGTTCATAGGGCTGAGCATGATATGCACAATACTGATAGGAGGGTACTTTGCCATACAGGGGCAGATAACCACGGGGAATATTGCCCAGTTTGTGATCTATATAAACATACTTATGTTCCCGATATCGAGCATAGGCATGGTGGCAAGCATGACGCAACGGGCGGGAGCTTCCCAGAAAAGGATAGATGAGTTTATGCATACCGAGCCGGAGATAAGAACCCAGCCGGGGGCAGTAAAGGAACAACCTAAGGGTACTGTGGCGTTTAATGATGTTACGTTTACCTATCCGCATACAGGCATAACGGCGCTGCAGCATTTTTCGCTGCATGTAAGGGCAGGGGAGAAGGTGGCTATAATAGGTAAGACCGGATCGGGGAAAACTACGCTGGCGCATATGCTGCTGCGCATGTATGATACCACCAGCGGAGAACTGCTGCTGGATGGCGTGAACATAAGGAACTATGACCTGCAGGAGCTACGCAAGGGCATAGCTTATGCGCCACAGGAGGCGTACCTGTTTTCTGATACAATCTTCAACAACATTAAGTTTGGCAAGGATGAGGCAACGATGGATGAGGTGAAGGAAGCGGCACGCATGGCCGACCTGGACAAGGATATAGTGTCGTTTGCACAAGGCTACGAGACGATGATAGGTGAGCGTGGGGTGATGCTATCCGGCGGGCAAAAGCAGCGCATGGTGCTGGCCAGGGCTATTTTAAAGAACAGCAATATACTGCTGCTGGATGAGTGCTTGTCGGCCGTAGATACGAAAACGGAGAAGACGATACTGGCCAATCTACAGGGGTATCTGAAAGGAAAAACAACGTTTGTAATTACGCACCGGATATTTACCAGCTGGGTTTTTGACCGGATAATAATACTCGATAATGGTACTATAGCAGAGCAGGGTACCCATGATGAACTGATGACGCTTAACGGGCGGTATGCGAAGCTATACAAACACCAGACGGGGTAGTTAATTTGAAAATTTGATAATTTGGGAATTTGAAAATGACCGGGACTGGTGAACTTCCGAATATTCTTATTCCGGGTCTTCTTCTTTTTTGGTGCGGGAAGTGTCTTTGCCGGAGATAACGATGACGATCTCACCTTTGGGTGGTGTCTTTTTGTAGTGGGCGGCTAATGCGGTAAGCGTGTTCTTATTGGTCTCTTCAAACATTTTTGTGAGTTCGCGACAAACTGCGGCCTGGCGGTCTGCGCCGAGGTAGTTGGCAAGCTCATTCAGTGTTTTTACGAGGCGGTGGGGCGATTCATAGAGTATGATAGTACGGTCTTCTTCTGCCAGTATTTTGAACATGGTCTGGCGACCTTTTTTTAGGGGGAGGAACCCCTCGAATACAAACCTGTTGGACGGAATACCGGACTGCACTAATGCAGGAACAAATGCTGTAGCGCCAGGCAGGCACTCTACGCGAATGTTGTTGCGCATACACTCCCTAACCAATAAAAAGCCGGGGTCGGAAATGCCGGGTGTGCCTGCATCGGTGATCAATGCAAATGTTTTGCCCGCGGCCAGCTGATCGATGAGGTGGGACAGGACTTTGTGCTCATTGTGCTGGTGATAGGGTGTAAGAGGTTTGGTGATGTTGTAATGCCGCATAAGCACGCTGCTGGTGCGTGTGTCTTCACACAATACCACATCGGCACGGTGGAGTATTTCTACTGCCCGGTAGGTTATGTCTCCCAGGTTGCCGATGGGTGATGGTATGAGGTAGAGCATTTTTAATTTGAAAATGTGCAGATTTGAAAATGTGCAAATTGAGATGAGTAAATGGAACAACTACAATCTAAATTCCAAAATACTAATTCCAAATTCCACAAACTACCCTTCGGTCAGGGTGAAATCGAAGGATTCCATTACCTGGTTGGCGAGTAGTTTCTTGCAGGCTTCGCGGGCCAGCTTGTCGGCATCTTCTTTGCTTGCGGCTTCGAGCTGCAGGGTGATGTGCTTGCCTACACGAACATTGTTTACACTAGTAAGACCCAGGTTGTGGAGGCTGTTGTTCACTGCTTTTCCTTGCGGGTCCAGCAATTCTTTAAGCGGCATTACGTTGATGTGTGCGGTATATTTCATAAGAAGTTAAAAGTTAAAAGTGAAAACCAAAATATGCTTTGTTCCTTTGCCATAGCGGCGAAACACCACAAAATTAATAGTTAATGGGTGTTTTCGGTGAGTTCAGGCTGTTTATAAATAAGGGACAAAACAACATAGACCAGGAAAGCCAATGGTATGGCGGCTACACTAAGAAACAGGAAGCCGGCCACGCCAACTATGAGCACGATAAGCTGGGGCCACATAGATGTGAGGTTGAAGCGGGAGGGTATCATCTTAATAAATTTGACGCCGGACACCATGAGCCAGCATACCAGCGCAATGATTGCGTAGAGTACCCATTTATTCTGAAAAAAGACGGCAATATTGTAAGGATTGTACCATAAAATGAGCGGGAAGGAACCAACAAAAATGCCTACTGCGGGAACCGGCATGCCGATGAAGTAGTTTTTCTGCTGGGCGGAAGTGATGTTGAACTTAGCTAGACGGAGCGCGGCAAAGCAGGCAATAAGGAAAGCTGGTACCATACCCAGCATACTTACATCGAATGCGTTTTTTTCGCCCATAAGGGAATCCCAAAGGAGCTTGAACATAATAACAGAGGGAGCAACGCCGAAGGAAACAACATCTGCGAGTGAGTCGAGGTCTTTGCCGATAGGGGAGAATACATTGAGCGCGCGGGCTACCATACCATCGAGCATATCAAAGATAGCGGCCAGGCCTATAAATATACTGCCGTAGTACATCTGCTCGGCACCATTTACCCAACGCCAGCTGGGCATACCATTTTGTATGTTGAGGCTGGTAAAGGGCTGCGCGGTAAGTATGTATGCTATGGCAATACAGCCACAGAACAGGTTGGCCAGCGTGAGCAGGTTTGGCAAATGCTTCATTGTGGCAAAAGTAGTAAAATAATGGCTCAATGGCAGAATTGCTCAATGGCTCAATGGTACAACCGGAATAGATTGTATTTTCGAAAATAAATAACTCTGTTTTCCGTTATAGGCAAAACTACTTATGAAGTACTCTTTTCTGATATCCCTGGTTTTGCTTGCTACCTCGTCATTTGCTCAGCGTGGTGATAGCGCACGAAATGCTATTGGTATTTATGGGGAAACAAACGGTATGTTCTCAGGTAATAATGTGTCGACGATGTTTACGGCCGGGATACAATATAACAGGTGGAACAGGAAGCATTTTAGCTATAAGTTGATGCTGGGAATGGGCAACTATAGTGAACGCGACCATGGTGGGAGCAGCAGCATAAGCAATGATACATTAGTGATTAAACGGAATGTTTTAGATATAAAGCTGGGCGTGATAGGTGCGGGAGTAAAGTATGACCGGCAGTTTTACCGGAAACTATACTTCTTTGCAGGCCTGGAGCTGCGTGCCGGTTATGGGAGTGGGACGCAGGATACGTCAATTGTTAGGGAGTATAACAAGCCGCTGTCTACGCCGGTGGGTGGCCCGGGTCTTATGGGACTCTATTCTACTGAGCAAACTAAAGACGGTGTTACTGCGAGTATGTTTTACGCAGGGTTTACGCCTTCGTTTGGCTTAGAGCTCAGGTTGAGAAGATTCACTATTGGAACCGAATTTCTCAACTATGTGAGTTACCGGTCTGTAAGCCTTCCCCACCATTCAACTGATGCCACGGTTGATTTTGATTCGGGTAATCTTACTCAGCGGGTTTTTCTCCATTACCGGTTTTAGCACCAAGGTTTAATTCGGCCTCAAAACGTTAGCAGGCAAGCGTTCTAACGCGTACCCGTACTTTCGTCAATGGAAACTCTACGTTCGAAGTTGGTTACTTTTTACGTGGAACACCGAATGAGAAACCGGCACCTATGATAAGGCCCCCCGGGGATATGAAGTTGACCGTTTTTACCGAGTTGTCACTCAGCGGATCGCCTGTAGTCTGCTCGAAACTTACAGGGGTAACGGGAACGGACCAGCCCATTTCGAGATAAAAACGGTTGTGCCTTTTCCCTACACTGCAGTATTTATATGCGGCAATGAAAATATTTGTCTGAGACAGGAGATTAAGATTAACTGGCTCTGTGTTGCCGTAAACAGTTTCCAGGTTGTAGACGAAATTTTTTTCGCCGGTGGAATAAGTAACGCCGCCGCCAAAGGCCCAGCCAGTGTGGCAATGTTTGAGATAGTATTTTGCTCCCAGGTAGGCTTTCTCGCCCCAAGTGCCCAAGCCGATACCCAGATCAACAGAACCGTGGGGAGCAAAAGCGAAATCTACCCCGACGCCAAGCATTCCTGTATTATTGTTGAGCCCGGAGCTGGCATTTAAAAACACAAGCGGGCAGCGGCCACGTGATTTTACTTCAGCCTTTGCGTGTTTTGTCTTGTCTTTGCTGCTGCCAGCGGATTGCTGTGCGAATGCGCTGGTGCAAATAAGAATGGAAATCGCTAAAAAAGTGAGTCTCTTCATAATAGCATTATCAGGATTAGCGTAAAAATATTGAATAAAACCAATTGTATAGCTAGTGGCATAAAATTTCCTGCAAAGCGGAGTTCTTTCAAATCAGGATGCCACATTATCAGTGGCCTTCAAGGTCCAGGAGCATAGCCTTTGCCTGTTCGTTGGCAGGGTGTTTTTTTAGGAGGCGCTCCAGGCTTTTTTGGGCAAGGGCCGGTTTTTGGTTGCCGTGATACCAGACTGCAAGGTTTATAAGATTCTGTTCGTAGTCAGGGTCCAGGTTGTAGGCGCGGGTCAGGTAATCGTATGCCATGGTGCTATTGCCCTGCTGCATATATATGTAGCCGAGATTAGTGTTAGCGCTAACGTGATTGCGGTTTTCACCGATTACAAATTCAAAGACTTTTTGAGCATCCGGCATCTTGCCAAGGGCGAGCAGGCAAATACCATATTTGTTTTCAAAGTCGAGCGAGTATTTCCAGATTTCCGTAGCCCGCTGGTACCAGGGTAGGGCACTATCGGGCTGGTGGAGCTGGTAGTAGGCTTCGCCAATGCGGTAAGCGGTCCAGGCATCTTTTATCTCTGCAGGTTTTAGCTGGCTGGAATAGGTGGTCATTTTTGCGTAGTCCTTAAGCAGGTAATACACACGTATGTAGTCCCGGTTCTGCTTTTTTGCAGATTCAACTGACTTTTGACGGTCGAGATACATGATGGCGGAATCAAGCAGGGCTCTTGATTGTGCATAACGCTCGTAAAATTCCATGTAGCCACGGGCCGTGGTGATGGCATCCGGCTTATCATTGTTGAAACACTTCATGCCCAGGAAGGCCGTGATCTTGCGGTTTGCAGTATCGGCGGCGGGGCGCCTGCGAATGTAGTGGTCGGTGACTGCAACGTGCGGTATATCTATGCTGCTATTGTGTGGCATGTGGCAGCTAACACAATCATTATTTTTTGCTGCGCGGGCCTGTGCCGATTCTGTGCACGGGTGCTGACCCGGCGCGGCAGTATGGCAGCCCTGGCAGGCCGTAATGTATTGGCTTCGCGGAGTGAATTTTACGCTTATGTGCGGGTTGTGACAAGTAATGCAGCTGAGCTTACCTGATTCTGCAAAGCACCGGCTTTTTTTCATGCGTTCCACGTGGGAAGCCATTATCATTTTGTCTTTCGCGCCTTCATATTCAGGCATAAAAACGTTCATCACCTCTGAAAGTTTCATACCCGGATGGAAGTCGAAAAATGTTTTGCCATCATTGAGCACAGCTATGCCCTGCAAGTGACAGCGTTGACATACATTGTTCTGCAATTCCGTGGGAAGCCTGCGGGGATTGACGATGGAATAGTCTGGTCCTTTTGAAGTGTCCACAAGTGGTTTTGTCTGGCGCTCCAGCACATGTATACTGCCCGGCCCATGGCACCGCTCACAATCAATACCGGTCTTGAGCAAATTGTATTTGTTCTCACTATTGCTGACAAAGTCCGGGTAGCCATTGTGGCAACTCATGCACTCTATTTGTATAAGGCGCTGGAAACGGGTACTAGCACCTTTTTCGAAGCCCGGGGCAAGATCCCACTTATGTTTTTGCGTGTAAAATGTGATGGGTGCCTGGAACAAATAACCGTTGGTGCTGAATATATGGGAGTTGGTATGCTGGCCTGAGCCTACTACGTAGTCTACCCGCTGAATGCGTTTGTGCACCGTATCTCCATCCTCTACACGAAACTCCATGATGTAGAATGAATCGTTGGTCCAGTATGGTTTGTAGTAATAGTCGAGCGATGAGTCGTAAACCAGTGCATGGGCAGGGGAGAAGTCGGCGGCCGACTTCTCTTTGGTTGCGAAGCCGAAAGACTGGCCCATGCCTGTTTGTATGAAAGTCTGGTATACACCCTCATGGCAGGTGCGGCATGTTTCCATACCTACATAGTGCGCGCTGGTATCATACACATTTTTCCATAAAGAGGTAGGCTGTACAACTTCGTCATCAACACTGGCCGCAGGGGTATTGCAAAAAAACGCGGGCAGTGTTATGGCGAACAGAGCAAGTGTGAGTGATATTTTTCGGAGTAAGCGGACACGCATTAACTTCAAAAATAGGAAATGATTAAGGTTTTTCGATTCTTTAATAACCAGCGGCAAAAAGAGAAGAAGCTCGGTTTGGTCCCGAAAATCATTATCCGCTATGTAAGCGGCACATTCGAAAATGATTTTAAGAAATCACCCGGAGTCAAAATGGAAATTCCTTGAAAAGGATGCAAGACCAAAAGATCCTTGTCACCAGTGATAATACAATTGGCTTTTCCGGTTAAAGCTAATTCAAGAAATTTGTTGTCTTTAGAATCGCGGCAGGCATTTACTTTTATGAATACATCAACTGCAATGCCTTTTTTCTCAAATGTCTCAAATTCTTTGACCCGTTTTTCAATCGAAAGATATTTATCAAATTTGGTGCGAAAAAATACTTCGGCTAATTCACTAAGCGTTTCTTTCGAATAGAGCAAAACACCTTCCTCCAAAGCTTTGTCATATGCTTGTCGGGTGACAGATGCCGCTAAAAGATTAGCACTAATTATGCTATTAGTATCAAAAACATAATTACTCATCTGTCCTCAGCAGTTCAGCAAGAATTTCAGGTGTAAGGCCATTGGCTTCCGCTTCTTTGCTCATTTCATCCAGAAATTTTTTATAATTATTCAAGTCTGAGTCATTTATTGCTTTCTTTAAAAAAAGATTAATGACCCGGTTAAATTCGTCTTTAGCTTTTGTGCTAAATTGCTGGTATGCTTTCCCGGTTGCGTCATCAACCTCCAACACTATTCTTTCCATATTCCATGTTTTTATTCACCTATAAAGTTACGAAAAAATTCACGTGACTTATGTAAACATTGCTAACGTATAATTAGATTTTCCCTTTTGCACCAGCAGATATTTGCCATTCAACAAGTGTTCCTGTGTTAGTTTAAAATCGAGCGTCGTTACCTTTTCTTTGTTGATGCTGATGCCGCCATTCTGCAGCATTTTTTTTGCTTCTCCTTTTGAGGGAAACACGCCCCTGTCGGCAAGGAACGAAATGATGTCTATGCCAGCGCTGAGTGAATCACGAACGCCCGTCACCTGTGGTACGCCGTCCATTACTTCCAGCAGTTGCTTTTCATTCAGCGAGCGCAGTACCTCTACCGACGACTGGCCAAACAATATCTCAGAAGCCTGCTTTGCGAATGCAAGATCTTCTTCGCTATGAACCATTATCGTCATCTCTTCGGCGAGCTCTTTTTGTAGCTTACGAAGGTGTGGGGCTGTCTCGTGTTCTGCGGTAAGCGCTTTGATCTCGGGAACCGGCTTAAAGGAAAATACCAGCGCCATTTTTACGGCATCAGCATCGGCCATTTTCAACCAGAACTGGTAGAACTGATACGGGGATGTTTTTTCTCTATCCAGCCATACATTACCGCTTTCTGACTTCCCGAACTTGGTGCCATCGGCCTTGGTGATGAGCCTGCATGTAAATGCAAAAGCATCGCTGCCGCCTTTGCGGCGAATGAGTTCTGTGCCAGTTACGATATTGCCCCATTGGTCTGCTCCGCCTACCTGTAAGCGCACATTTTGTGTTGTATTGAGGTGGTAGAAATCATAGCCCTGGATAAGCTGGTAGGTAAATTCCGTAAATGACATACCGGTTTCCAGGCGATTTTTCACAGAATCTTTTGCCATCATGTAGTTCACGGATATGTGCTTTCCTACATCGCGAATGAAACTGAGAAAAGAGATATCCTTAAACCAGTCATAGTTATTGACCATGACCGCAGCATTGGGTACAGAGCCGTTAAAGTCTATAAATTTTTCCATTTGTTTGCGGATGCAATCAGAATTATGCTGTATGCTTGCGAGATCAAGCAGGTTACGTTCCTGCGATTTGCCAGACGGATCGCCGATCATACCGGTTGCCCCGCCTACTAGAGCATAGGGCTTGTGGCCGGCACGCTGCAGGCGCATGAGCAGTGTGATAGGCACCAGGTTGCCCACGTGCAGGCTATCGGCAGTTGGGTCGAAGCCTATATAGGCCGAGGTCATTTCCTTATTCAGTTGATCTTCGGTGCCCGGCATTATGTCCTGCAACATGTTCCGCTCCTGTAATTCAGCTATTAAATTTGAAAGCATATAATTGTGTAAGGCGGCAAAAATAGAGAATCCGTCGCAAACCTACCTGTGGAAGGCCGGGGTTAAAGACTTTGACTCATAGCGCATCTTTAAACAGCAGATTTGGATGTGAGCGGAAAGATTCTGTTGCATTTGTAATTTTGACGATATATCCTTAATTGCATTAATTTCATTTTTGATTTGTTTTATTATTCCGATATTTGTTTCTACCTTTCGCTACTACTTTGGATTAATACCCACAAAAATTAAAACGTTGAAACGAATTATACTCTCATTAGCTCTGTGTCTGCCAATGCTTGTACAAGCTCAGTCGTCTGAGTTTGCTCACATTGGTGCTACCGAACATCATGAAATAGGCATATCGACAGGTGTTGCAAACTATTGGGGAGACCTACAGCCAAAACTGTTTGCCAATTATGGCTACCAGCCGATGGTAGGCATCATGTATAAATACTTCATGAGCCCCCGTTTGGGCTTCAGGGTAGGAGCCTCGTATACCAACCTGGGCGCGGGTGACAGCCTTAGCAGCATACCACTTAACAGGGCGCGCAACCTTACGTTTACCACTCACTTATTTGAGTTCCAGGGTGGATTAGAATTTAATTTTGTTCCGATTGAAATAATGCGCCACAAGGCAACACCTTACATATTTGGTGGTATTGCCGCATTTTATTTTAATCCAAGAGCACAGACAGATGCGGGAGATATGGTATACCTGAGGCCATTAAGCACCGAGGGTGAAGGATTGCCTATGTATCCTGACCGCAAACAGTATAGCCTTGTGAATATGGCTTTCCCGTTTGGTGGTGGATTTAAGTTCCTGATCGGCAAGACTATTGTTATTACTCCGGAGATTGGTTTCCGCTACACGAATACTGACTATATTGATGATGTGAGCAAGTCTTACGTGAACCTGGATACACTGCAGGCTTACAAAGGAAAGATTGCCCGCCAGATGTCTTACCGTGGTAACAAGGTGAAGAACTGGGATGGTAACAATCCTAACTATGGCTTTCAGCGCGGCGACAGCAAATCGAACGATTGGTATTGGTATGGTAACCTGACGGTTACTATCTTCTTCCGCGCGTTTGGTAACCCTAAGGAGTATATCAAGACTCGTTGCCCCGGATTTTTCAGGTAATCAGAGTTGCAGCTTCCACAGCCTGCTGCTAAAAGAGTGGGACTTTGTGCCCAAGACTTTGCTATAAGAAGTATTTTTAGTTGCTTGCTAAATTCATCGCCACGGTTTGTGTTATTATTTTCAAACTTCGTAGCGCTAATCCTCAATTTTAATCAAGATCTCGCGCATAATGCCGGCTAACGAAATAGCTATTACATTTTCACCGAGGGGAAATTTTTCTGTACCTGAATAAACGGCAAATTTTTTATCTGCGTTTATGTCTTGGCATGCAATATGAAAGCCTTTTGATAATGCAGGAAATGAACTGCGTTTGATTTCGATTGCCCATTTTTCCTGACCCGAAAATTCAAGAATAAGATCAATTTCCGCTCCTGCAGCTGTTCTATAATAATATGGAAGCGCCATGTTCCTGACCACCGACATTATATTTTCAATCACGAATCCTTCCCAACTTCCGCCAACTACCGGATGGCTTACGAGGTCGTTATAGGCAGAAATATTGAGCAGGGCATGTACTAATCCACTATCCCGAACGTAAATTTTAGGCGCCCGCACAAGACGTTTTCCGGCGTTTGCCGCCCAAGGTTGGAGTCGGCGCACGAGTAAAAGGTCAACCATCAAATCAAGGTATCGGTTAATAGTTACGCTACTTACTTCAAGATTCCTTCCTAATTGCGATGCATTTAGAATGCCTCCCTGGTTGTGGGCCAACATCGTCCAAAAACGCTCCAGAGTTTGCGCCGGAATGCGTGGACCCAATTGTGGAATATCCCTTTCCAGGTATGTTCTAATAAAGTCGCGGCGCCACCGAATACTTTTGGTATCAGAGGAGGCCAAGAGGCTTTCGGGAAAACCGCCCCGCAGCCACAGCTGATTCAGGGATTCTATATTGTTTTCCGCAAACTCCAAGGTGTCTATACCAAATAACTCAAGGTAGGCAATACGGCCGGCGAGGGATTCGCCCGATTGCTGTAACAATTCCATAGATGCAGAACCAAGAAACAAAAAAAGCCCTGCTTTATGGCCCGCACGACGCTCCTTATCGATGATGCCACGTAGCGGAGCGAATATTTCCGGAGCGCGTTGTACCTCATCGAGTATAATAAGTGAGGCTCTATTTTGGGAGTGAAAAGCTATAATATCCTGTACTTTCGAGGTATCAAGGCTGTTCTCAAGGTCAAGGTAAATAGCCGACACCTGCTCAGATAGATTCAGTGCTATAGTTGTTTTACCTACCTGACGTGGGCCCATCAGTGCTACAGAGGCACTTCGCACTAATGCCTGCTTCACTTCATTTTCTAGCCTTCGCTCAATCATCCATGCAAATTTAACACGAAATATTAAATTTGCAAGGTTAACTAATGAATAAATGAAATAAATCTCTTTTCGTGACCGCTGTCTCGGTTAGCTTTTCTTCTCCTTTTTCATAAGCTTATCCACCCATTTTTTAGACATAAATGGTTGCTCAACGGCCAGGTAAAAGGCTGATGAAATGAGCAGCACCGGAATGCATAGCAGTATTATCTGAGCAAAGAGATTAGGCAGGTAATAGTTGGTAATGTGCAGACGCATTGTGAACCGGCCAAGCATGGAGATAATGGTATAGTGCAGCAGATAGATAGAATAGCACATACCGCCTATAATGGGAATGAATTTGTAGCTGAAGATTTTCTTAAGCTTTTCGTTCTTAAAAATGGTATAGTAAAATACACACAGCAGGAAGGGGAAGGCAAGCCGCACGAGTAATAAGGTGCCTGAGGGCAGCGTTTCATCTTTTATGGGAAGGAAAATAATTATCGCAAGGCAAAGCAGTGCTGCAGGGGCTATCCATTTCTTATTCAGAACTGTGGCTGCTGCATCGCTAACGTACAAATCGGCCAGGAGTATGCCGATGAAGAAATACTGGGCAAAACCGTAGATGCTGAGAAATGGAGGTGTATAAAACGCCTGGGCGATGATGATAGCAATGGTGGCGGCAATGAGGATAACTCTACGGGTAGTCTTATGGAGTGTGAGCAAGCGGAATAATAACGGGGCCAGCAGGTAGAACTGGATCTCGATCTCAAGCGACCATGCTACGACGGTAAGCATAGGGGTCTGATGATAAATGAGATCGTGGCTGTAGGCAAGAGATGCAAGCCAGTGCGGTAACAATACGCTGACGGGCTTCAGGTGCATAGCCAGCTGCATGAGGAAAATGGCCGTCATGGCGATAAGGTAAGGAGGCTCAAGGCGTGTAACACGGCGGAGATAGTATTTTTTCAGGAGCACTTTCTTGCCACTATTTATATAATGGTGGGCAAAGGGCAGACAAAGGATAAAGCCGCTGAGGACAAAAAAGAGCTCCACTCCACGGTCACCATTGATAAGGAACGTATTGAGTAAACGGTAGCTGTTATGGGCATCGGCGAAATGCATGGTTGACTTGCCCATGAAATAGCCATGTGTATGGAATAGTATTACCAGCATGATAGCCAGGAACCGGATGCCATCAATCTCGGGGAAATAGACCTGGTTTGTGGTAATGCGGCGAAATTTGTTATAAATGCTGGTGAACATGCTGGAGGGTAAAAGTAAAAAGTAAAAGTAAAAGAAGCGGGAAAAACACAAAATTGATACGATAGGTGAGTTTCCGGTCTTCCGCTTAAGGCGCTAAAGACAAACAAACCGGCTTCAGCCATATTTTTTCAGACTGTTATATTTAATTTTTACTAAATCAGATCTTAGTTAGTTCTCACCTATGCGCGAAGGCATGGGCAACTGATTGATGTATTTTCCGGCATCAAATACTTAAAAGAAACTTTTTTTTGAACGTGAAAATTCTATCTTTGCGCAAAATTTCACAGCGGTGTTGAGCTTAAAACGTCTCTTTTCCTTATTAGTATTGGTTTTCGGGTTGTCCGGCATTGTAAATTCTTCTTTTGCACAGGAGCCGGGAAATCATGAAAATGTGCCTGCTGAAGGTGCAGCGCCGGCCCACGAAGAAAAAAAAGGCATAAATATAACAGAATTAGTTTTTGGCCACGTGTCAGATTCGCACGAGTGGCATCTTTTTAGCCTGAAGAAGGAAAATGGTCAGGAAAAGGCAATTGCTCTTCCTCTGCCTATGATCATTTACCAGCCAAGTACGGGCCTGAAGATATTTTCATCTTCACACTTTGAAGAATGGCACAAAGATGCTGAGGGTAAAATGATCAGCAATGAGCATGAAGGCTTTTATATGGAGAAGGTAATGAAAGAGAAAGTATTGGCTACTGATGGTTCCAAAGTTTACGATTTCTCTATTACTAAAAATGTCCTTTCGATGCTGATAGGTGTTGTCCTTCTGCTTTGGGCTATGACATCTGCAGCACGGAAATACAAATCCATGACCGCCCCGCGCGGGTTTCAGAACGGACTGGAAGTGCTCATCATATTTATCAGGGATGAGGTAGCAAGGCCCAACCTAGGCGCTAAATACAAGAAATTCCTGCCACTGCTGCTTACTATTTTCTTTTTTATCTGGATCAACAACCTGCTGGGGTTGTTGCCCGGCGGTGCTAACTTCACGGGTAATATCGCCGTGACGGCTTGTTTGGCTCTTATATCGTTTGTGGTGATGCTGGCAAACAGTAACAAGCATTTCTGGAGCCACCTGCTAAACCCCCAGGGCCTTCCGTTCCTGGTGAAATGCCTGCTGGTACTGATAGAAGTTATGTCTCTCTTTATCAAGCCTATTGCATTGATGATACGTCTTTTTGCAAATATGCTAGCTGGCCATATTGTAATTCTCAGCGTTATATGTTTGATATTTATATTTGCGATTTTGAATGTATATGTGGGTGGTGGGTTTGTGATCGTATCTTTGGCATTCTCTATATTTATGTTTATGTTGGAGTTGCTGGTGGCAGTGATACAGGCATTCATCTTTGTAAACCTTACGGCAGTTTTTATCGGTCAAGCAGTAGAGGGCGACCATGATCATGACCATGTGGCCGTGGGTGAAGGTGCTGGTCACTAATAGTTGAGCAAACAGGAAATCAATTTAAAGAAATACAAATAGAGTAAAGCAGTTTTTTTTAATCAAAAACCATAGTAACATGTCAGTATTAATGAACACAATTATGTTAGCAGGCGACACGGCTAAGGCCGGTGGTGCTATTGGCGCAGGTATTGCCGCACTTGGTGCAGGCTTAGGTATCGGCCAGATCGGTAAAGGTGCAGTAGAAGCTATTGCACGCCAGCCCGAAGCTATGAGCGACATCCGCGCTAACATGATCCTGACTGCTGCCTTCATTGAGGGCGTGGCACTGTTTGCGGTTATCGCAGGCATCCTCGCTATCTTTGTATAGTAGCCAGGCCAAGAACGTAATAACTGCATCCGACGCAGAGGGCAGAGGATGCAGTTATTTTTAAATCAAAATCAAAAGTCAAAATCGCAAGTGTGCATTGCATTCTTAGTTTTGGCCTTCAACCAAATAACTTTAACCAAATAATTGAATTAAAATGGATTTACTGACCCCGGAACTCGGTTTATTCTTCTGGACACTGATAGCGTTTCTAGCGGTTTTTCTAATCCTGAAAAAATTTGCGTGGAAACCAATACTTAACTCACTTGGTGAGCGTGAGAAAGGCATTGCAGATTCGATAGCGACTGCGGAGCGCGTAAAGAGCGAAATGAGCCAACTACAGGCAGAAAACGAAAAGCTGCTGGTACAGGCCCGTGAGGAGCGCACTACAATGCTGAAAGAAGCTAAGGAGATGAAAGACCGCATAATAGGAGAGGCTAAAGAGCAGGCTAAAGTAGAAGCTAATAAGATAATAGTGGATGCCCAGCAGCAGATAATACAACAGAAGAATGCCGCGCTTACTGAAGTGAAGAATGAGATAGGCAACCTGGCGGTAGAAGTGGCGGGCAGGATACTCCGTAAGCAACTGAATGCTGCGGAAGGCCAGGACGCATACATGAAGATGCTTGCTGAAGACATTAAGCTTAATTAATTTGAAAATTTGAAAGTGTGCAAATTTGAAAATCGCTCTCAGTGAGAAATTTTAAATGCCACAACTCAAATTAGACGAAAAGAAATAATTTTAAAGAATAAAGAAGGTAGAGGCTTTGAAAGGCCAGTACGGCATTTTCAAATTTTCAAATCTTCACATTTTCAAATTAGAAACAATGCAAAATCCACGTCTTGCGTCTCGTTATGCAAAATCATTGCTGGACCTGGCAGTTGAAAAAAACTGCCTGGATGCAGTGCTCCAGGATATGCAGGTGCTGAAGAGCATTTGCGCTCAGAGCCGCGATTTTGACGTAATGCTGCGCAGCCCTGTTATCAGTGCTGAAAAGAAGCTTTCTGTTATTTCGGAGGTGTTGAAGCGATTCAATGTGAACCCGTTCACAACAGCGCTTATTAACCTGCTGGTGGCTAAGGGCCGCGAGCTGAACCTGCCGGAGATTGCGCCTGCATTTATTGAACAATATAATTTGCTTAAGAACATTCGCACAGTGAAGATCACCACTGCAGTGCCAATGAACGATACGATCAAGAACAGTATCTCCGCAAAGGTGGCGGGGTATATGCCTACTGATAAAATAGAATTGAAGACTGAGGTTGATGAAAGCCTGATTGGCGGATTTGTGCTGGAGGTTGAGGACAGGCTATATGATGCAAGTGTGAAAACGAGCCTGAATGATATAAGGAATGCGGTAATAGACACCAGTTATGTGACGAAGATGTAGGTTAATTTTCAATTTGCAGATGTGCAAATTTGAAAATTCACCGGATTTTGAGTTTTAAAATTTTAAATTTTGACTTTTTAATTTATAATTATGGTTGATATTAAACCGGATGAAATATCGGCGATCCTCCGCCAGCAGCTGAGCCACGTAGACAACGCGGCCACTCTTGAAGAAGTAGGTACCGTATTGCAGATAGGAGACGGTATAGCCCGTGTGTATGGCTTGACAAGCGTGCGCCAGGGTGAGCTCGTTGAATTTGGCAACGGTGTAAAAGCTATCGCGCTTAACCTTGAAGAAGACAATGTAGGTGTGGTATTGATGGGTGACTACATGCAGATCAAAGAAGGCGATAAGGTAAAGCGTACCAACAAGATCGCCTCTATTATGGTGGGCGATGGTATGGCAGGCCGAGTGGTAAACACACTGGGCGAGCCTATAGACGGTAAAGGCCCAATAAAAGGTGAGCTGTATGAAATGCCACTGGAGCGTAAGGCCCCAGGCGTTATCTTCCGTGAGCCTGTAAAAGAGCCACTGCAGACCGGTATCAAGGCGATCGATGCTATGATCCCGATAGGTCGCGGACAGCGTGAGCTGGTGATCGGTGACCGCCAGACAGGCAAGACGGCTATCTGTATAGATACCATCATCAATCAAAAAGAATTTCATGCTGCCGGTAATACGGTTTATTGCATATATGTAGCTATCGGGCAGAAAGCATCTACGGTGGCACAGGTAATGAAGACCCTGGAAGACAATGGCGCTATGGGTTATACTACCATAGTTGCGGCTTCTGCGTCTGAGCCTGCTCCACTACAGTTCTATGCTCCGTTTGCCGGTGCTGCTATCGGGGAGTTCTTCCGTGATACAGGCCGTCCAGCTCTGATCATATATGATGACCTTTCAAAGCAGGCTGTGGCTTACCGTGAGGTGTCGCTGCTACTGCGTCGTCCCCCAGGACGTGAGGCTTATCCGGGTGATGTATTCTACCTGCATAGCCGTTTGCTGGAGCGCGCTGCGAAAGTTATCAATAACAATGAGGTAGCCAGGCAAATGAACGACCTGCCTGAGAGCATCAGGCACCTGGTAAAGGGTGGTGGTTCGCTTACAGCGCTACCAATCATCGAAACACAGGCGGGTGACGTATCTGCATACATTCCAACGAATGTGATCTCGATCACAGACGGGCAGATATTCCTTGAGTCGAACCTGTTCAACTCCGGTATCCGCCCGGCGATAAACGTGGGTATCTCTGTAAGCCGAGTGGGTGGTAATGCACAGATCAAATCGATGAAGAAAGTGGCGGGTACGCTGAAGCTGGACCAGGCGCTCTACCGAGAAATGGAAGCGTTCTCTAAGTTCGGTGGTGACCTTGATGCTGCAACGAAAAACGTAATTGATAAGGGAAGCCGCAACGTGGAAATCCTTAAGCAGTTACAGTTCAATCCGTATAGCGTAGAAAAGCAGGTTGCTATCCTGTACCTGGGTACCAATAACCTGATCCGTGAAGTACCCGTGAAAAATGTAAGAGCATTTGAAGAGGTATTTCTGCAGCAGATGGAAGCCAGGCATAGCGATGTGCTTAAGGAATTCAAGAAGGGAAATCTTCCGGAAGCCGGACTTGAAAAGCTCACAAAGCTGGCCCAGGAGCTGATACCACAGTTTAAAAATTAGTATTTGGGAATTAGTCCTTTGAAATTGGGATTGTTTTCAAAACAGTAGATATACAGAGCCCCCGAGAGATTGGGGGCTTTTTCTATATTTAGGAATGGACAGTATGAATATAGTAACACGAGAAGCGACCACAGCTGACGTTAATGCAGTTTATGAGTTCGTTTGCGGGTTAGAGAATGAAGCATTTGATATGGCTACCTTTGCTGCCTTTTTTTATGGAAACCTGGACAAGCACCATTACCATTACTTAATTGCAATTGAGGAAAACAGGGCGATAGGCTTTATCAGTTGTCACGGGCAGGTGTTGCTGCACCATTGCGGGTTGGTGTATGAAATACAGGAAATGTATGTGCTTCCTAAATACAGAAGCAAAGGCATAGGCAAGATGTTGCTGCATGCGCTACTTGACCGCATAAAGGATGACAATTACGTATTGCTGGAAGTATGCTCCAGCTTTAAGCGTGTGGATGCCCATCGTTTTTACGAGGCAAACGGATTTGTGAAGACAACTTACAAGCTTAAAAGGCAGCCGTAGCGCAGCTGGTTATTCAGTATGCTCTTTTTGCTCGAGCGCTGCTTTTTTTTCACGACGCTTGAAAATGCGCGCCCACTGGGCCTGAAATTTTACACCGGCATGGACCTCGGGTATTTTTTCTCCGAGCAGATGGCCCCAAGGCTTTAGCGGTTCTACGCGGTCGCAAATGATCTTGAGTATAGCTACAAAAGGTATAGAAAGGAACATGCCCGAAAAGCCCCACAAAGCGCCGCCCATAAGTACTATGATAATGGATATGAGGGCATTGATCTGCACTTTGGATGAGACGATTTTGGTCATAATAATATTGTTATCTATAAACTGGATAACGAGGTAGCTGGCGAGTATGCCAAGCTGGGTAGAGTAGCCCTCTTTAGTGACAGTAGCCATAAGGATGGGCAATGCTATAGCAACGAGACCGCCGAGGTAAGGTAAAATATTGAGCAAGCCGCCAATAAAGCCGATGAGTATTGCTGACCGCACGCCGAGTGCGAGCAACGCAGCACTATTCATAGCCGAAACGATAACCATTTCTATCATTAGCCCCACGATGAAGCTCTGTATAGATGTTTTGGTTTCACTGAGCACCTCTGCAACACGTAATGAGTCTTTCTCAGCGAAAACCTGGAACAGGAAATCGAGGATGAGCGGTTTGTAATAAAGCAGGAAATAAACGTAAATGGGGATAAGGACAACAATGCTGGTGATACCGAGGATAGTGTTGAGTGTCTGCCCTACATATGCCTGGCTGCCCTGTATGGCGTTCTTTACTATTTCCATTTGCTTATCAGTGCCAATGCCGAAGCGATGGTAAATCCACTGCTGGGTATCTGTAGCTATAAGCATAGACCTGGCTTTCAGCGCAGGTATCGTTTCTGAAAAGGAGGCAATCTGTGTGGACAGGAAGTATAATACTATGCCGCCTACTCCTACCGCGATCATTACAGATATAAATGCAGCCAGCCCCCTGGGTACTCTGCGCTCGAGCTTATTATTAAGTGGGTTTAATAAAATGGCCAGCAGGCACGCCATTGATACTGGCATAAGTATATCACCAAGCACCTTAAGCGCAAAAAAGAAAAGGATAAGCCCCAATAGGATTACCGTGGCTTTTATATAGAAAGGGTATGTTTTTATCTCTTTTACCGGGTGGGGTGCATCCATAAATATATGATTGTAGTTAACGCCCTATAAAACCGTACCACCGAAGGTATTGTGCTCAAAGTCAGGGAGGTATAAAGATATCAAGCAACTGCTAATGCTCGTTCTTTGCCGAAGTAACCAGGGTTTCTCTGAAACTATTTCCGTGTGACTAAGACCAACTAAAACTCAGGCTGATCTTTCATGAGGACGATATAGTTCGAGAAACGCTTCACGGTAGGGTCATCAACTTCAGCTGATGGGAGCAGCGTGTACTTGCATGAGCTATTGAAGTATTCTTTGTAGATATCATCCATCAACGACCGATTGAGATAGTAAGTGTATGGGGCGCGGTTTGGGGCAAAGCGATACTGAGGTTTCAGCTGCCAGTCGTAGCAATTTTTGCAGGTCATAGCAATGTTCACAAACCGTCCTTTAAACCCGGTCTTCTTTTTTATAGACCCTGCCAACGTTTTTTTATGGGCCATATTTCCATGGTTGAGGCCGGCGAAAACAATGAACTTTTTGATGCTGTCGCGCTCAATCTCATTTACGACATTGGTGTACATGGTTTTGTTGCGCTTGCCAAACCTGCTGTAGGTATCTTCATTGTACATTATCTCATCTACCTGCTTCATGTTGTCGCCGAAATACTGCTCAAACGCGCTCCTGTTATCATCTATCTCGGCGCGTATGTCTTCGTATAGAGAGCCGTAGGATCTTTGAATATCGCCATGAAGCCAGCCTATGGTATCAATAGTAACCGTATCAATAAAGGAAAGGGTAGTGTAGATATCCAATGGCTTTTCTTTGTCTTTAGGTGCCAGCATTTTCAGCACTTTCAGGAATTCAGCCCTTTCGAAGTCCATACCCCTTATGGTTATCTTATGTTCCAGGGTTTTGTTGTAGCGGTAAAGGTTTTTCCAAAAATCGCGGTTGGGTTTTTTCTGTGCATAGATGAGCACCGGACTAGTAAAAAGGGTAGTATCTCCGGTGGACAGGTACAGATTATAAAGATAGGCCGCGCTGCGGCCAATCTCCATAAATACATCGGTCAGGCCAAAGTTTTTGTTCAGGTATTTCAGTAACGCCAGCTTCACTTCTGATACACCATATACTCCGTGAAACTCACCCAGGAAAAACGCATCGTATTTGTCAAAGCGAATGTTGCTGTCGATTGATAATTCCAGCGTGTTATCTGTTGCGGTTTTGAAGCAGCCAAACTGCTGTGCGTGACTGATGGAAGCAGTGAACAGGAGCATAAAAAGTATGTAGCACTTCATTTCTGATTGTTGCGGTATTGATGTATGTAAAAATAACGCAAAAAAAGAGACTGCGTGCCACTTACGTACACTAGCTGCAATGTCTAATACTTCTCTCTTTTTACTCCGAATATCTTGAATGTAATGCCCGGGAAAACCTGCTTAAAGTTATTGGTGGCGATCAGTTCAGGGCAGATGCTCACTCCACTCATTAACCTTACGGTACAGAATGCTTTAAAAGTATTTGCCTTGAAATAGTTTCCTTTCTCAACAGCCAGGTAACCGATTCCTACGGAGAAGCCCCGAATCTTTACCCCCAGCATTTCCTCATCATAGCTGCTGCCAGCCTGCAGGTTAATGAACCAATTATCACTAACCAGGTATTCTCCATCAGGTTTCCGGTCGAAAAAGAAATAAGGTGAGGCGAATAGGGTATAGTAGTCGTAGTCTTTGCCGTTTCTATAACTGCCGTAATTAAAGTAGGAGATGCCAAGCTCAGCATTCGGAGAGATAGTATTACGCACTATTCCTACTCCGATATTACCATATGCAGCAAACCGGTGCGTAGGTGTACCTGCCACATCGGCGTACTGGCCATATTCTTTTTTCAGGATATGGTCAAACTTGACAAAATACATTTTATCTATAATATGATTCTTAAGAAAAAATTTAGGCGTACTGTCATTGGTAAGCCGAGCGAAATAGGGCCTATAGATGCATGATGACGGATGGGTGAAGGCCCTGTCTAGTTCCGCCGGACCACGCACAGATGCCAGTGTATCAATGGCGTGAAGCATAACAGTTTTTTCGGACACTATTTTTTCTATGTCCCGGTAGTTATTCAATACAAAAGTAACCTGCATTGACCGTAGCCAACGGGATGTAGATATGGTTGTACCTGGTATGAGTTGCAATATTATTCTTACGGTATCCTGTTCCAGTTTTAGCCGTTCGGTTTCGCCATGCCTGTTCACATAAATGTCTCCTTCAGGGTTATGTTTCAAAAAACGTATCTGCCTGTAGTCCTTGCCATGTTCCAGTGAATAATCAATTCTCACATTGCCGGTTCCATTTTCCAGAGAGTCTTTATAAAATGCGATATCGGTGGTAAACTGTGTGAGTATCGAATCCAGCTTAGCCAGATACTTATAGTCGCCTATCTGTTGCATCTCTACGATCATTTTACCGTTTTTCAGGTATACAAAGTCCTCAACGTTTGGCAACGGAGTTACGTTGAATGTTTTTTTAGTTTTACTCCAGCCATACACTGTGTTATAGAAGTCCAGTGTTTCATTTTGGGCAAAAAGAGCCAGCTGCATGCTTATGAGTATAAGCACGGTCATCACTAATGATCGTTTCATGTTTTATTGTTTCTGTGAGAAAATAATTGTGTGTGCCTGTATGTTTAATAGCTGTCCTGGTATGCAGATTCGGCTTTTCGCCAGTTCCTCGGCCGGTACATTACATTGTTATCATCACTGCGATTGCTTCCCGCATCCATCCTGTTTTTCCAAAGGAAGAACTTATGCTCTATTCCCAGCCTGTTTTCCTGTCGCAGCCGTTGTACTTCATACTCCTCATGCACCACTTCACTGATGTGTACCATTGGGAGCTTGCTGATATCAATGATGTTATTTGCGGCAACTTCCTGAGGCTCGTCGTTGGTATCTTGTTCCCGATTCAAATCATTGATATGCACTACGCGCATTTTTTTCGGAACAGCCGTTGCTGCTATAGCAACGGGTACTACATTTGGTGCCGTGGTCAATCTAGCTTCGTCAGTTGGAGGTGCCTGCTGCGTCTCTGTTTCTATTTGTTTCGGATCATCTTTTGCCACACTTAGCTCAGTTTTGTAACGCTCTGAATTACCAGTTGCTTTTTCAATCACCACCGGACTCGTCAACTCATCGACTGGCTGTGTGGTTGGTTGCGTTGCAGGTGTATTTACTACAGTATTGTTGCTCTGTGTGATTGTACTATTATCATGTGATGCCGATGTGAGATAAATGCCTGCAGCTATAACCAGCAGCAATAACATAGCTGCTGCGGCTGCAATGGGCTTTATTGCTATGCGCATCGCAGGCTTGCGCTCTATACGCTGCTGCAGTTTCTCCCAGGCTTCCTCCTTACCATACACTATGCCGCCTGAGAGTGTATCCAGGCCATCTATCTTTTTCCTCAGTTCGTCCGTGGCTCTATCATTTTGCATAGTGGTGTCCGTTTTGTTTCATTACTTCCTGCAGCTGCATGCGCGCCTTATTCAGCTGTGATTTCGATGTTCCCTCTGTAATCCGCAGCATCTCTGCAATTTCTTTATGGCTGTAGCCCTCAATCACAAACAGGTTAAACACTGTGCGATAGCCTGGTGGCAACGTCATGACCAACCGGAATATTTCATTAGCATTCAGTTTTGCCATTGTTGCCTCATCCACCTCCACTCCGGCTGCATGTTCTTCTTCTACCAACTTTAAGTTGCCGCCTTTTCTCAGGAACATCAGGCACTCATTAATCATTATTTTTTTAAGCCACGCCCCTACACTGCTTTCCTGGCTGTAAACAAAGCGATCAATGGTTTTGAAAAAATTATAAAAGCCATTTAGCATCAGTTCTTCCGCATCGGGCAGTTTTTTTACATAACGCATACAAACTACCAGCATACCATCTGAATATTTATCAAACAGGTATTTCTGTGCGATGCGGTCTTGTTTTTTATAACCTTCTATGGCCTTTTGTGTGGTCAATTAATTAAGTTAAAAGTCAAAAGTTGAAACTTAAAAGTGCATCGATTGCGTCCTTACTGTATTAATATATGCCGTTTTGCGAAGAAGGGTTGTATGATGCGCGAAATTATTATTGGCAGGCGGCTTATTTTTTTTGTTCATGTGACAAGGAGGGATTTCCAACTCTTGTAATTTTTGAAGCAAACTGTCTCGATTCAAAATATTCGTCCCAGTTATAGCCAGTCTTTACTTTTCCATTGTAGGCCTGATAACGTGCTATATATCGTCTTATATCAGGGTATGACAACCAATAGAGTGCTTTGCCATTCGCCATTGGTGCTAATGCTACTATATGTACCACCATCTGTCCCTGGTCTCTATCAAATATCCAATCCTCTATTATTGCATAATGACTTACCTGCTGGGGATAACTGCAGGACAAAAGGGCTGTAGTGTCGTTGATTAAAACTCCCTGCTCCATATCCGGATCCTGTTTCCGTTTTTTCCTTTTTGTTTTTTTTGTCTCTGCCTGCTCAGCCGGAAATAACAAAGAATCATTTTTATGCAGCGCGTAATAATTCTGATATTTCCTTGTGTTGGTGGAAAGATCTTTTGCCTCGCAAGCAATTATTTTTTTTATGTCTTCTTTCGTCAGCGGATGCCTGAGTATGACTGGTTTTGCAGCACCTTTATTTATAGTATCTCCATAATCCCAATAATCTTCCATGTGTTCTTCATTGTGTGCTTTTCCCGCAAAAAGGTTTTCAGCGAATGCCTGAAACTGTCCCGCATTTATTCCACTCAGTAAAACGTTTGCAAAAACATTTCCCGGCGGCGACTGCGGAAGATCAGTCAGCGCAACGTTTTGTCTTTCGTATACGGCTATCTCGCGCCATACCCGCTTTGTCCAGAGGATATTCTCGTCTTTTATAGGTGTCCAGGGAGTTTCGCGGGCATTGGTATCTATTTGGGCCAGTACTTTTTTATCAATGGAGGCAAAAGCCAATATAAACAGGATGTTGCAAAGAGTTTTCTTCATAAATGGGGAATAATGCGTAATATAATAAAATACTAATAGTTCAAACTGCCGCGTAAGTTGATCGAAGCGTATCTAATTTTATTAACGTTATGATACTGCGCTATAAATCTTTACTTTTGCGGCAATTTTAGCAACTGATGAGCAATGATCTGAAACGCCCTGTGCGTGTGCTGGTAGCAAAGGTAGGCCTGGACGGGCACGACCGGGGAGCAAAGGTGGTGGCTACCTCGCTACGCGATGCAGGCATGGAGGTAATATATACCGGCCTGCGCCAAACGGCTGAAATGGTGGTAAATACAGCACTGCAGGAAGATGTGGATGCAATAGGCATAAGCATTCTGAGCGGTGCGCACATGACCGTATTCCCTAAGGTAATGCAACTGATGAAAGATAAGGGGCTTTCTGACGTGCTGCTGACAGGCGGAGGTATAATACCCGATGCCGACATGAAGGAATTACAGGATATGGGTGTAGGCAAGCTTTTCCCGCCAAGCGCCCCTACTGCTGAAATAGCAGATTACATAAGAGGCTGGGTAGCAGAACACCGCAATTTCTAAATTCGAATTTTAAGCAAATAACGATCTCCATTATAAATAACCAATTACAAATTCCTTAAAATGTACCAGACTTTACTTACAGAATTAGACAAAGGCACTTTAGTAATAACAGTGAATCGCCCTGACAAAATGAACGCTCTGAACAAGGACGTGATATCAGAGCTGGGCAAAGTGCTTGACGAAGTATATAGTAATAATGAAATAAAGAGCGCCATCATTACCGGAGCCGGTGAGAAGGCGTTTGTGGCTGGTGCGGACATCAGTGAGTTCCTTTCATTGGGTGCAGAAGGCGGTGCTGCACTTGCAAAACTGGGACAAGACCATGTATTTAATAAAATAGAGAACAGCCCTAAGCCAATTGTGGCTGCAGTAAACGGCTTTGCACTAGGTGGCGGCTGCGAACTGGCTATGTCCTGCCATTTCCGTATAGCATCGGCAAACGCTAAGTTTGGTCAGCCGGAAGTGAACCTGGGCCTGATACCTGGCTACGGTGGCACCCAGCGCCTTACCCAGCTGGTAGGCAAGGGCAAAGCAATGGAACTGATGATGACTGCTGACATGGTAGGCGCAGATGACGCAAAGGCGATAGGCCTGGTAAATCATGTAGTGCCACAGGAAGAACTACTGGCAAAGACAAAAGAAATATTACAAAAAGTGCATACTAAAGCACCAATAGCTGTGGCTAAGGTGATAGCCTGCGTAAATGACGCAGCGAAATGTGATCCTGCAGGGTTTGATAATGAAATTGCACATTTCGGCGCATGTTTCATTACTGAAGATATGAAAGAGGGCACAACAGCTTTTGTAGAAAAAAGAAAACCTGTGTTTAAAGGAAAATAATTTATATCTTCATCCTTAAAATTTTCAATACATGCAGGCCAGGTTTATCCGTACCTTATTGGTTTTTTGTATCTGTATTGCGGTTGCTTTTAACAGCAGCGCGCAAAATGCCTCCAGAGTCTATGTAGAGCCGGATGGGTGGTCCATAGGTACCACTTTCGGCATGACCGACCTTTGGGGGAATGTAGGTACACAGTCGATAACGGACCATTATACCAATAGCCACTACCTGGATAAGACCTGTTTTATGGGTGGTCTATTCGGCCGTTATTCCATACATCCCTGCCTGGCAGTAAGAATGATGGTGAACTTTGGTACATTGTATGCTACAGACAAATGGAACGAGGACGGCACTAAATCGGGTAGCCTGGCTGAGGGTAATGACTATATACAGCGCTATCTGCGTTCGCAGGATGCAAAAGCACTGACTGTGGAGGGTTCCTTCCTGTTTGAGTATACATTTTTTCGCTCCAACCCGGAGAGCAAGGCAGCTCATAAAAGAGGGCAGCCGTTTATTGGCGCTGGTCTTGGTGTTTTCCATTTTACGCCCTACAGCACTGCAGGCAACAGCGGAGCCTGGGTGAAAACTCATGATCTGCACCTGGAAGGACAAGGCTGGGGCGGAGACTATCCCAAGCAATATTCTCTGTGGCAGCCATGTATACCACTGGCTATTGGCTGGCGCTGGGACATAGGCAAGCACCTGAACCTGGGTATAGAGTATATGTATCGCTATACTTTCTGCAAATACCTGGATGGTGTGAGCGGTAAATATGTGGATCAGAAAGCTTTCTACAGCCACATGCCGGCTGACCAGGCTGCGCTTGCAGCATCAGTGGCGGATAAAGAGCAGTATAATAATAACCAACTTGCTAACCCCGCGGGCAACCTGAGAGGCAATGGCGGTAACGAATCTTACTCTACAATCAGCATTACCTTCTATTACAAAGTGCTGAGCAGGAGCCGCGAGTGGTGGCACCTGTAGGTGAATGAGCGAATTAAAATGTGCAAATTTGAAAATTGCGGCTGGTTGTACCGGCATTTTCAAATTTGCACATTTTTTTATTAGATCCTTGCACGCCACTCCGTTTCGGGCGCGTTGTTGATATGGCCTATGTAGCGGGCCAGCACAAATAAATAATCGGAGAGGCGATTGAGGTATTGAATGACCAGCGGACTTACCGGTTCCTGGTGTTCCTGCATGTCAACGCAGATGCGCTCTGCCCTGCGGCATACACAGCGAGCTACATGGCAGGTAGATGAGGCGAGATTGCCACCCGGCAATATGAATGCGCGCATCTCCGGGAGCACTTCATTCATCTCATCTATGCGTTGTTCCAGCCAGGTTACGTCTGCATCGTGGAGGTCAGGCAATTTCATTTTTACATCCTTGTCGGGCGTTGTTGCCAGTATAGACCCGATAGTGAACAATCGATCCTGAACCTCACGAAGTGCGGTATTGATATCCTCGTTTTGTGCCAGATCGCGTATCATTCCTATGAAAGAATTGAGCTCATCTACTGTTCCGTAGCTTTCTATGCGTATATGGTTTTTGGGCACGCGCACACCCCCAATAAGGCTTGTACCGCCCTTGTCGCCTGTCTTTGTGTATATTTTGAACATAACTATCCAAAAATAAACTGATTTCGCCGCATTTGAACTTTTTGGCGAATTCACAAATAATAAGTTTCACAGAAATATTTTTTTATATCTTTCGGCACATTTTAAACCCAATGTTTTTATGAGAAATCTATTAGCCTTTTTCGTTCTTCTTTTATCGACCAATATTTCGATGGCCAAATCGCCGGCTGTTTCTATTATTACCGGTTACTATTTCTACTTATGCAGCGGAGCGACCGCCCCTTTTTTTAACGGCTCACCAGGCGGTGCCTGGACAATTAACCCTGCTGATGCCGGCGTTGCTAGTGTATCGGCGACGGGGGTTGTATCGGGAATAGGTGCGGGAACTGCACGCCTCAGCTATACTATAGGGTCTGCTTCTGCTACCGCAGTTGTTACAGTATATCCAACGCCAGCAGCTATTACAGGACCAACAAGTGTATGCAAATGGGACTCTGTTTTGTTGTCGGATCCCACGCCCGGAGGCACGTGGAGCACTGGAATACCTTCACTGGCATCCATAGGCACTAATGGTAGTGTATATGGCATAAATCATGGTGTGGCTACATTTTATTACACATTGTCACCAGTAGGCTGCAGAGCCACCTATATCGTAACTGTGCTGCCGTATGCGCCTACGATAGCGGGACCTACCAGCGTTTGCCTTGGCTCAACTATGATGGTTAATAATGTTTCACCTGGCGGTACCTGGGCTGGTTCTGATATTCATGCGGCAATAGATGGCTCGGGTAATGTAACAGGTCTTGCCATCGGCACCACCAGAATCACTTATACGGCCGTTAACGGTTGTACAGCGAAACTTACGGTAACTATAAATCCTTTGCCTGCGCCAATAAGCGGCAACTTATCCGTATGTACCGGAATGTATACTTACCTGAGTGATGCCACAACACCTGCGTTGTCGTGGACGAGCAGCACACCTTCGGTGGCGACTGTAGTAGCATCAGGAGCCGTAGGTGCGATTTCTACGGGAACGACGACAATAACTTTTTCACTTACCAACGGATGTAAGTCAACTGCAATAGTAACGGTAAATCCGATGCCGACGGCGGGCTCTATTACAGGTGTCGCGACAGTATGCGCAGGAGCTGCAACGGCACTTACGGACGCTGTAGCAAGTGGGGTGTGGAGCAGCAGCGCGCCACTGGTAGGAACTGTGGGTAGCACCGGAGTGCTGACTGGTGTAGCCGGCGGAACAACTACCATATCTTACACTGTGTCTAATAGCTGCGCAAGCGTACGGGCGACAAAGGTTGTTACGGTCAGCCCTTTCACAGCGGGTGCTATAAGCGGGACGGCAACCGTGGCTACGGGAACGGCAATCACATTATCTGATGTTGCTGCGGGTGGCATATGGTCGGCAAGCAATAGCAATGCAACGATCTCAACCGGGGGGCTGGTTACCGGTATTACGCCTGGAACAGTAATAATAAGCTATACGGTTACAAACGGCTGCGGGACAGTTGCGGCAACGAGTTTGGTTACCGTCTATACTTCAAGTGTAGCTGCGATAACAGGTACGACCAACGTATGTGCGGGAGCTACAACCTCACTAACCGATGTAACCCCTGGCGGTACATGGTATAGCACCAACACCGCTGTAGCGACGGTGGGCTCAACCGGAACAGTGACAGGTATGAGTGCAGGAAATGCTACTATTTCGTATACCGTGGCTGGCGTGGCTGTTACTGCTGTTATAAACGTTACCGGCACTACAGCCGGCACCATCGGAGGGCCTGTGACAGTAGCTGCCGGCTCAACTATTACTTTAACCGATGCAGTGGCAGGTGGCGTATGGCTGGCCGGTAATAGCAATGTTACCGTTTCGCCTGTTGGGGTAGTGACGGGAATGGTACCGGGTACAGTTACCATTAGCTATACACTAACCAATGGTTGCGGATCTTTTTATGCAACCCGGGCGCTAACTGTAAATCCCTCAAGCGGGACAGGAATCACCGGGAACCCGAGTGTGTGCATTGATGCTACTACAGCACTAACAGATGCAACACCCGGCGGCGTATGGCACAGCAGCAATGTATTGGTGGCATCTGTAAGCGGCACCGGGCTGGTAACCGGATCTGCCGCAGGAACAGCAACAATTTCTTATACCGTGGCGGGTGTAACTACAACGGTCAACGTTGTAGTGAATCCCAACCCCTCTGGCATAGGAGGACCCTCGTCTGGTTCTGTGTGTGTCGGGGCTTCTGTAACAATGAGTGACTTTGTAGCGGGCGGTGCATGGACGAGCACACCTGGATTTTCAGTGACCAATGGGACCACAACAACAACCGTAACTGGCTTATCTGCCGGTGCTGCCACCGTTACTTATTCACTGGCCACCGGTTGTTACAGAGTATATCCCCTTACAGTAAAAGAAGTACCGGCAGCTATTTCCGGTACACTTGCCATTTGTGCCGGATCTACGACACGGCTGTCAGACGTTACAGCAGGAGGTACTAACTGGACGAGCAGCGCTCCGTCTATAGCTACTATCTCACTCTCGGCTGTGGTAACAGGTATTGCCCCAGGTACAACTACTATCACGTATACGGTGTCATCCGGCTGCGTTGCAACTGCAGTAGTTACGGTTAATGCATTACCGGTAGTTGGCGCCATATCAGGTCCGTCGCTGGTTTCGCATGCAGGCAGTGGTGTGCTGCTTAGTGACGCCACAGCGGGTGGTGTGTGGAGCAGTACGGTACCTTCGGTAGCAACTGTTGGTTCCGGTACAGGGTTAGTAACAGCTATTGCTTCTGCCGGTACTACTACGATCAGTTACAAAGTAACTACCGCTGCAGGGTGTGCGGCATCAGTCACAAAAGTGATGACGGCCAGCGCTGCACCGCGTGACCATGGCGGAGCCGCCAATACACTTACAGCGGATAATGCTGCTGCAAGCGCCAGTGAAATTTCTACAGGAATCACAGCCTCTAATGAATTGCAGCCGGAAGTAAAAATCGTCCCTAATCCGAATAACGGATCATTCAGTGTAGTAGGTTCATTAGGAAGTATAGCCGATAGAACGGTGACGTTTGAAATCTCGGATATGTCAGGAAAGAAACTTTATTCCAGGAGTACCAAGGTTGCAGACGGATCAATTAATGAACAGATGCAGGCAGGCAACGGGTTGCCTGCCGGGCATTACCTACTTTCTATTCGTTGCGAGGGTGTATTGAAGGTATTGCACTTTGTGGTTGAGTAGGCCACGAAAAGCGTTGACTATTTTCGTGCCGGAAGGGATGAATTTATTTCATTCCTTCCAGTTCCTTTTGAAATCTCAGCAACTCATCCCTTAGCCGGGCTGCTTCCATAAAGTCCAGTTCCTTTGCAGCTTTTTCCATGGCTTTTTTTGTTCGGGCGATGATCTTGTCAAGCTGGGCAGCAGAGCGGTAGCCGCCCTCTTCCTCTGCAGCAATAGGCAGCGCGGCATCGGGTATCGCATACTTACTGTTCTCATCGTATCCCTTTATGTCAAGCACGGAGCCTTGCCGCATTATCTCCTGTATGGATTTTTTTATCGTTGTCGGGATTATGTTGTGCTCTATGTTGTACTTCACCTGTTTTTCGCGCCGGCGGTCGGTCTCGTCAATAGTGCGCTGCATGCTGTCCGTTATTTTATCTGCATAAAATATTACCAGGCCTTCTACATTTCGTGCGGCGCGGCCGGCCATCTGTGTCAACGAGCGCTCGTCTCTCAGGAAGCCTTCCTTGTCTGCATCTAATATAGCCATCAGCGACACCTCGGGCAGGTCAAGCCCTTCGCGCAGCAGGTTTACGCCAACCAGCACATTTATGTTTCCCAATCTCAGATCCCTCAGTATCTCTACTCGTTCCAGCGTGTCCACTTCTGAGTGAATGTATTTTGATGCAATGTTGATGCGCTTCAGGTATTTATCCAGCTCTTCGGCCATGCGCTTGGTGAGTGTGGTTACCAGTATACGGTCGCCACGCTTCACACGCTTATCTATTTCATCCAGCAGGTCATCTATCTGGTTTATGCTTGGGCGCACTTCTATTGGGGGTTCCAGCAGGCCAGTAGGTCGTACTATCTGCTCTACCACTACGCCGCCGGTATGTTCCAGCTCGTACTTGCCGGGCGTTGCACTTATGAACAACGCCTGCGACAGCAGGTTTTCAAACTCATAAAAATTGAGCGGGCGATTGTCCAGGGCGGAAGGGAGGCGGAAGCCAAAGTCAACAAGCGTTATCTTTCGCGATCTGTCGCCGCCATACATGCCGCTGATCTGCGGAATGGTTACGTGGCTTTCATCGATGACCAGTAGAAAATCATCAGGAAAATAGTCGAGCAGGCAGAATGGCCGAGCACCGGGCTTGCGCCGGTCGAGAAAGCGTGAATAGTTTTCAATACCACTGCAGTAGCCAAGTTCCTGTATCATCTCCAGGTCGTAGCTTACCCGCTCTTTTATACGCTGTGCTTCTATGTGCTTGCCCATGCGCTTAAAGTATTCCACCTGCGCATTCATCTCGTCTTGTATCTCGTAGATGATCTGTGTCATCTGATCGCGCGGCGCTATGTACAGGTTGGCAGGGAAGATGGCTGCATTCTCCATAATAAGAATACGCTTGCCCGTCTCCGGCTCAAAACTTTCTATTTCTTCCACTTCATCGCCGAAGAAGGTGATGCGGTAGCCATAATCTACGTAGGGCAGGTTTACGTCCACGGTATCTCCATTAACACGAAATGTACCCCTCGTAAAGTCGCCCTGGCTGCGGTTGTACAATGAATTGACCAGCTGGTGCAGGAAATGGTTGCGCCCTATGTTGTCGCCTTTTTTAAAGCGTATAATGCTATTCTCATACTCCGTAGGGTTACCAATACCGTAGATGCAAGATACAGATGCCACAACAATAATATCGCTCCTGCCGCTCAGCAAGCTGGATGTAGCTCTCAGTCTCAGCTTCTCCAGCTCTTCATTTATGGAAAGGTCTTTCTCTATGTACGTATTTGATACCGGCATGTATGCCTCCGGCTGGTAATAGTCGTAGTAGGACACAAAATACTCTACCGCATTGTCGGGGAAGAACTGGCGGAACTCGCCATAAAGCTGTGCTACCAGTGTTTTATTGTGGGTAAGGATAAGCGTGGGTTTCTGGACCTGCTGTATCACATTAGCTACCGTAAAGGTTTTCCCTGAGCCAGTGACTCCCAGCAGTGCCTGGAATTTCTCACCCTGGTTTATACCAGCCACAAGCTCTTTTATAGCTTCCGGTTGATCACCGGCTGGTTCGTATGGGCTTTGTATGTTGAATTTCATTTTAGTCGTAAGTCGTAAGTCGTAAGTCCGAGAGTCGTAAGTCCGGGAGTCGGAGACACGGCTAACAAAACAACCTTTACAAATTTCCGGATTTTAAGGCAAAAAATTTTGCCAAAAAAAACGCAGCCTGGTAGTATGTTAAGGGTATAGCAACCTAAAATATGCTATGTCTCATTTGTGAATAAGTTACCTCAGCAGCGTCACATTGCCCTGGTGATGCTCTTTCTGGCCGTCGATGAATGTGGCATCAATCACGTAAACAAATACGCCTTCGGGCTGTACTGCATTGTTGAAGCGGCCATCCCATCCGCGGCCATCTGTCGTTGTGGTTGTAAAAATCAGCTCACCCCAGCGGTTGTAAATATTCATAGTAAAAGCTGTAAGCCCCCGGCTGAGCAGCTGGCGCGGAAAGAAATAGTCATTCACGCCATCGCCATTAGGTGTAAATACATTTGGTACAGCCATATAGCAACCGTCTTGAACCCAAATAGTATCTGAAGCAGTGCAATTGTTTATACTCACCGTAGTATAGTAATAGCCTGGTTCTGTAACGGCGATTGAAGAACCTGTCTGACCTGTGCTCCATTTCCAGCTGGCCAGCGGATTGTTCAAGTTAAGCATATCTCCCAGTATTACAGATGTGCTGCCTTTGCATATGGAAGTATCTGCACCAATGTTGACATACGGCTGGGGGAGAACCGTCACTACTTTGCTTATTGTTGTGTCCGGGCAGGCGCGGTATTGTGCGGTAAGCGTTACTGTGTATATACCCGCAGCATTAAAGCCATGCACTACCGGATTGGTATTTGTAATGGTGCTACCGTCCCCGAAGTTCCAGATATTGCCGGCACTGCCAGTGGCTGAATAAAATCCGGAGTAAGTAACATAAGTTCCCTGGCACATTACCGTGTCAGTTATTGCAAAGTCTATCCCGCTTATGGTATCAACATATACGGTCTTATACATAGTATCATGACAGGGTACGAAGTCGGTTATAACCTCATAAACCTGGTATACACCTGTATTCAGGAATACGTGAGTAGGGTTGGCTCCTGTTGCTATAGACCCATCACCAAAATTCCAGAAATTTGTAATTGAGGTGCCCGTTGATGCGTCGGTAAAAGAAACTGATTTACCCTGGCAGATCAGATTAGTATCCACAGAAAAGCTTGCCTGCAGCGGGTGCAACAAATTGGCTACACGTATGCTGGTATCAGAGCACGGACCAGACGACGAGGTGAGTGTAATAGTATAAACGCCCTGAACTGTGTAGATGTGCTCAGGATTTGTAAGATTGGATGAATTACCATCGCCATAATCCCATGTATAAATTGTAGTGCCGGTGGATGTATTGCTCAGCTCCACGGTATCAGTGCCGCAGCCGTACTTTATAGCAAGGTTAAAGCCAGAGGTGACGGATGGATAAACAGTGACGACAGTCGCGACACGATCGCTTTCGCAGCCAAGCAATGTTTGGGTGGCCCATACGGTGTAGGTGCCCGTTGTGCTTGTATTGATGGTTGGGGATGTACCGCTGCCTGCACCGCCGGTAGCAGCGGTGTACCATAGCACACTGGTACCTGAAACAATGGTGAACGGAACGAACGCCTGCCCGGGACAATAGTGGTCCGGCGCATCAACAATGGTTGGTGGTACCGGCTTTGGATTTACTGTAATAACGAATGGTGCACGCGCGCTTGTGCAGCCGGAATCGCTTTGTGTGGCGTATAACGTGTAAGTACCTGCAATGCTTGTATTGATGGTCGGAACAGTAGCAGAACCTGTGCCGCCGGTAGCTGTAGTATACCACAATACGGAAGCGCCGGTAGCGGTAGGAGGCACATAGCTCACATACTGGCAATAAACAGAAGTGCCTGAGATAACCGGAAGTGGAGGAGTAGTGCGTACTGTAACGGTAATGGAATCGCGCGGGCCTTCACAACCCAACACCGTTTGGCTGCCCCAGTAGGTAGTGGTGCCTGCTACAGCAGTATTGGCAATAGGTGTTGTAGTGGTGCCTACCCCACCTGTACCAGAAGTGTACCAGAGTATAGTGCTGCCGGTGGCGCCCGTAACTGTGAAAGGCAATGCTGTTTCACCGGTGCAATATGTATTAACACCAGTAATGACAGGCGCAAGCGGCAGCGGATTTACAATAACTTTTATAGAGTCAGGAAAACTCATACAGGGGTTATTTCCCTGCCGTACGTAGTAGGTATAGGTGCCGGGAACAGAAGTATTTGGCGTGGGGCTGCCGGGCAATGAAACCACTGTTGCCGTATCGGTAGTGAACCAGCGGATTGGGTTGCCGGGATCACCCGTTGCATGCAACGTATCAGCCGTTGCTCCCTGGCAATATGTGACCGGAGAAACAACTGTGGGCGGTGTTGCCAGGCCTACCGCATAAATGGACAGGTTCTTTACACTCTGTATGCTATAGCCACCACCTGTGCTGGAACTGAAACCAAAGTAGCCTGAAGGAATAGTGATCAGGTAATAGCCAGTCATGCCGGGCACTGTACTGTAATCGTAGTATATGTTGATATTTCCGGCGTTGTAATCGATTTCTACATGGTGCCATGTATTATCATCCACAAAACCAAGGTGCGGATTTATTGGGCCTATCATCTCACTGCGGTTAGCTTCAGAATAAGTAGATGCAGCAGTGTAGCCATATATCTGGCTTTCGGGGTTCAGTGCGTCTCCGTCATTGTCATAAGTATCTAAGGTAAACACCATGCCCGTCATAGGAGTAGGTAGGCCAAGGCCGCCACCGGTTATAAACCCGCTGGGCGGTGTGCTGATATAAAAGAATGCTATGCCATCCGCTACGCCTATGCCTACACCGGCAGTGACATCAATCTTGTAATCGTATTTTACGGTGAACTGCGCACAGGCGGTGAGGTTGATGGCTGAATCATAATAGACATATCCATTCTCATTTGTGCCTGCTGTGGTCAGGCGTACACCACTATCTACTACAGCTGCGTAGCCGCCAATGTTCCATCCTGTAGCGTCCAGCGGATAGCCGGAAAGTATCACTGATATCTGCGAGAAACACTTAAAGGAGAGCAGTGAACAAATAAGAAACAGGGTAAATATCTTCTTCATGGTGGGAATTTGCATTTTAAATTTATGCAATTTTTTCCACATTTTACAATTTACCCCAACAAAAATAACATTCACCCCCAAATAAGCTGTTTATCAGCTAAGGACATATTACTAAAGTGACTGAATACAATGAATTTGGTGTAGTAAGGGGATTCAGCAGCTTATTTGAGTAGTGTCACATTACCCTGGTGATGTTCTTTTTCTCCATCAACAAAGGTTGCGTCTATAACGAATATGTAAACACCTTCGGGTTGCATAACCTCATTAAAGCGACCATCCCATCCGCGGCCTTCTACATTGCTGGTCTGGAAAATAAGCTCTCCCCAGCGGTTATAGATATTCATGGTGAACGATGACAGTCCTTTTGCCAGTAGCGGGCGGGGAAGGAAGTAATCATTAACGCCATCGCCGTTGGGCGTGAATGCATTTGGTATATCGAGGAAACAACCGTTTTCTACAGTTATTGTGTCTGTAGATGTGCAACCACCAACATTTACGGTTACATAGTACACGCCCGCTTCTACTACCGATGTATAGGGCTTAGTACTTCCATCACTCCAAATAAACCTTGCTATAGGATTGTTTGCATTGATGTTGTCCATGATAGTAATACCTGTGCTGCCGGCGCATATAGTGGTATCCGGACCAAGGTTAACGCTAGGATAGCCAAATATGGTGACAACCTTTGTTGTAGCAGTATCGGGGCATGCGCGGTAAGTGGCCTCTACTGATACAGTAAATATGCCTGTGGAGCTAAACCCATGGACTACGGGATTTTCATTGTGTATCGTGCCGCCGTCGCTGAAAGTCCATATGACACCGGTGTTGCCGATGGAGGTGTAATCGCCGGTGAAGGTGATGTCATGCCCGCCGCACATAACTGTATCAGTAGCCTTAATGCTGATTGCGCTGAGTGAGTCAACTGTTATGGGCATGGTCACGGTGTCATAGCAGGGCACATAGTTAGTTACCACCAGCATTACGTCATAGGTGCCGGACTTGTAAAAAATGTGGTTAGCATCGGTAGTTGCAGCTGTAACACCGTCACCAAAATACCAGTTGTAGGTGAGCGACGTGCCAAGCGAAGTATTGGTAAACACTACCGGGTTGCCCTGGCAAAGGAAGCTGTCCGGCACAGCTGTAAAGCTGCCAACGATCAGGTTGTTCAGCGTTACATTCTGTTTTGAGCTGTCGAAACAACGTGTGTTGTTTATCAGCAGCTTTATGGTGAATGTGCCGGGCGTATGATATATGTGGGTTGGGTTTGGATCAGTTGATGTTCCGCCATCGCCGAAGAACCAGGTATACGTGAGATCAGCCGCCGGCCACGAATGGTTAGTGCAAACGACAGTATCACCACCACAACCTTCATGCACTACATAGGTAAAGCTATCAATGATTGGTGGCGCAACAAGTGTGTCTGGCCCCAGGGCATTTGATACGCACACACCGCCGGTTTTTGCAATTATATTGGCGTATATGCCTTCGCATAAATTAGTCAGCAGCACGGTGCTGTCAGCAGGGATCAGGTACGATCCGCCAGGTTGCGGTGCGCCATTGAAGGAATAAGTGATCGTGTCTGTTTGTCCCGGGTGCAGGCCATACAGTTTTATAGTGCCGTCGCAGAAACCGCATTTAGTTGGATTAGTATAGACAGCTTTACGCATGGTAAATGGCGGTACAACAAGGTCTGCCGGGCCTAGCGAATTGGATACACATATACCACCCGTGTGGGCTATGAAGTTGCCGTACAAGCCAAAGCAAAGGCCGGTGAGGTGTACGGTGCTGTCGGCAGGTATTACAGCAACTATCGGTGTTTGTGCAATACCGTTATAGGTGTAGCTGATCGTGTCCGTTTGCCCGGGATGCAGCCCGTACAGCGTAATGGTGCCATTGCATATGCCGCAGAAATCCGGGTTAGTGAAACTGAGTGCGCGCATTGTAAATGGCGGAACGACAAGGTTTGCCGGGCCAAGGGTGTTAGATACACATACGCCGCCTGTATGTGCAACAAAGTTATCATAGAGGCCAGCGCAAAGCCCTGTAATATGCACTGTGCTATCGAGTGGTATCACTTGTATAACAGGGGGTTGGGCAACACCGTCTTTTGTAAATGTAATAGTATCCAGTTGCCCGGGGTGCAGGCCAAAGATGGTAATCGTTCCATTACAGATACCGCAATAGTCAGGATTAGTGAAGGTAAGCGCCCGTATATTGAAGGGTGGCACTGTAAGTGTTGCTGGTCCCAAAGGAGATGAAAAACAAACACCACCTGTATTGACAACGAAGTTGTTGTAAACACCAGCGCAAAGCCCGGTGATATGAATCAAACTGTCGGCACCTACAAACTGAATGAAAGGAGGCTGAGGCACGCCACCCAGTGTATAATTAACCGTGTCTAATTCGTCAGGGTGCACACCATATATTGTTACGGTGCCGTTGCAAATGCCGCAATAATCAGGGTTTGTGAAGCTGAATGTACGGACGGTGAATGGCGGTACGGAGAGCGTTACCGGCCCTAAGCTATTTGATACGCAAATTCCCCCGGTATGCGCCACGAAATTGTCGTATGTGCCAGCGCATAAACCGGTAATTGTAACAGTACTGTCTGCTCCGATCAAATGAATAACAGGAGGCTGCGCCACACCACCAAGGGTATAGGTGATCGTGTCTGTCTCGCCGGGGTGAACGCCGTGGAGCGTGACCGTACCATTGCAGATACCGCAATAGGAAGGATTGGTAGCAGTAAGGGAGCGAATAGTAAACGGAGGAACGGTAAGTGTAACCGGTCCCAGTGTATTAGAAATACAGGTGCCGGCAGTATGTGCCACGAAGTTGGCGTAAGTACCTGCGCAAAGGCCGGTAATAGTTATGGTACTATCCGCACCAATCAATTGGATGATCTGTGGTTGCGAAACACCGTCTTTTGTAAAAGTTACCGTATCCAGCTGGCCGGGATGCAGGCCATACAATTTAATTGTGCCATTGCAAATGCCGCAATAATCAGGATTTGTAGAAGTGAGCGCCCGCATGGTAAATGGTGGCGCTGTTAGTACGACAGGACCAAGCGCATTTGATACACAAACGCCCCCTGTATGGGCTACAAAATTTACATATACTCCGGAGCATAGCCCGGTAAGCGTTATCGTGCTGTCAGCACCCACCAGTTGCACATATGGGGTGGCTGTGCCACCGTCATGTATGTAAGTTATGGTATCCAGCTGGCCCGGATGCAGGCCATAGAGCTTTACTGTGCCATCGCATATGCCGCAATAGCTTGGGTTAGTAAAGGTAATTGCGCGCATGGTGAATGGCGGGGGACTAAGGTTTACCGGCCCTAAAGCATTAGATACACAAACCCCTGCAGTCTTTGCAACGAAATTCGCATAAGCCCCCTGGCAGAGGCCGGTAAGTACTACGGTACTGTCAGCAGCAATAGTTCGCACTATAGGAGTTGCGGCACCACCGCCATAGATATAGTTGATCGTATCGGTCTGCCCCGGGCGTAAGCCATACAAAGTAATGGAGCCATCGCAGAACCCGCACCAGGTAGGGTTTACGGAGGATATTGCCCTCATGGTGAACGGGGGATTTACCAGCGTAGCACTTGTGGATGACGAGAGGCAATTGCCGTAAGTAGCAGTAATGCCGGTATAATTGCCAGCAATAAGACCGGTTAATACGGTGGTGCTATCTGCAGCGATTACGCGCACCAGCGGAGGCTGCACTACGCCATTGAAAAGGTATTTGATGGTATCTGTAGTAAGAGCGGGGAGGTGGCGCAAGGTTATGGTACCATCGTTATTGCCGCAATAGGTTGGATTGGTAAACGTTGCAGTTGGAACGATGGTTGCGGGGTTGGCAATTGTAAAGGAGACGTATGCCTTGCAAAGGTGAGCGGGGTTTGTATAAATGGTAAGTGTGTAGGTGCCGGGTACCAGGCTATCGGTAAATGGTGCGCCGTGATATATCCATGTTTGCAGTGTATCTCCTGCACTAGACAGATCTATTGTCCATGATATGCCGCCGCCACCGGGTATAACAGATATTGCCGCCTTTTTGGTACAGGTGGCCGGTGAAATCAAAGACCAGGCAATAGTTGGGATTGGTAATATAGTTACCGTATAAGCTATGGACTGCACACCTGCCAGCGGGCAATTATTGTCTGTGTACGTAACAAAGAATGTATAGCTACCGGGTGCAACGCCGGTAGAATTCCAGCTAAATGTGCAGTGCGGTGTTGGTGTACCGTTACCTGTGGTGGTAAACGTAGCCCCGGCAGGCAAGCCCGCGAAGGTTACCGTAATATTATTAGACGTTGCCGGTTCCGTTGGATTGATATTGAATGAAAAAGCACCTGAATTCTGGCAGATCTGGAAGTGTGTGGAATCCGTTATAGTGCCGGAACTGGCACCGGAGAGTGCACCGGAGGCAGGTACGTTGGTACAGGTTTGTACAAGAAAAGTCATTTCCCGCTGGCAGGTGCCAACAAGTACGCCCCCACGGCGCTCTTCAATATTATAGACAACTAATGAGCGCTGAAGTACACTGGTATTAAATGTAATTTGCCCGTTGGTGGGATCAAACGAAAAGGAGCCCGCTGTTAACGGAGAAGTACCCGTAGCACCACCCAGGTAGGTTACCGATCCGCCTGGAACGCAGGCAGTGGTACTGGTTGATGCATCCATGCCATTAACCAGCGCAAACGTCAGGCTGTCGACATCAGGGTCAATAGCCCCCGGACTATAATTATCCGGGTTGTTAGCGCAAAAAAATGGTGTAGGTATTACGTTCAGCACGGGGCTGGAATTGTGCCCGGTTAAATTATTCAGGGTATCAACCAGCTGAATGGTACTCGAAGAGGTGCCTGTGGCAATGTTAGTAATGGACAGCGCGCGGCCGGCGATAAATCCTACACCGAGATCGCCCATAAACAGGAACCGCCATTTGTTTGACGTATAAGGCACGGTATATATAGCGCTGTAAACAAACTTTTTGATGCCGGGGATCGAAAATGAAACGTCAGTACATTGTGTAAGGCTCACATCTGCAGGGCAAACCGGTGTTACCTCTACTCCTGCTGATGGTGCCTGTATTGCAAGGGTGATCGTTGCTACTTGTGTATTGCCATCATTAACACATATTGCAGGTGTGGCCGAAGGCAGGTGTGAAAAAGCTGTAGAACCGGCACTGGATCCGCAGTCTCCATAGATTACTAGCGTAATCCGGTAGTCATTGCCACTGACCCATGTGTACAGCAGATCTACGCCTACTACGTGATTTGCGTATGCGCTGCTCCCGCACAGCAATAAAATTGCCGGCAACAAGAGTAAGCGCAGATAGGCAGGTATTCTTTTCATAAATTTTAAGGAACGGATTCGACCCTCTATTAAGCAAACCAGGCTTAAAATTCAATCAAACACATAAACCCGGAAGATGAAATTAGATTTTCCTTCATTCTTAGCAAAATCTTTTGGGTGAAATTATTTATACATGGGGTAAAATTCTGCGATAATTAATTACCAGGTAATATTCGCGATTTACAACATGTTAATTGTGGATATCCGAATTTGAAATAATGGAGAAGCTCCAAAAAAAAATCGCCAATTATTTTTAACTGTTAAAATTTGTAGTAAATTTAGCCCGCTTATTGCACACGAACTAACTTTTTACATGAAAAAAATACTACATAAGTATCTGGATCTCAAGAAAATAATCCTTGCAAGCGCTGCACTGGGTTGGTCTGTTATCTCTGTGGCTCAAACTACGCCTACAGCACCCGCGCCGCAGCAAACGCAGGCTGAATCACCTGATGATGATATGGACCATGATGCGCCACTAAGCGAAGAAGCAGGCTGCTGCGACAAGCGCAGTAACGATAATAAGTTCATGATCTATTCCGATTTCGGAGGCTCTACAATTTTTAGCTCAATGAACGGGGCTACTACATCTGCCACCGGTCTTTCGTGGGCAGTATCCGGCCAGTTGGTTCATGAATTTAAAATTAAAAGCCCTTCTACCCGTATGTTCTTATCATATGGACTGGAGCTAAGGAATTTTAACGGCACACTGTCCAGCGCAGATGGCGAAGGCAGCACTGCTTATGATAATTACCACTACTGGTACGCCAGCGTTCCGGTGATGTTCAGCGTTGTAAATGTTCCTCACGCTGTGGGCCATTTCAATGACGTCGGCTTTTATGCACAGTTTGGCGTATCTCTTGGTTTCAAGGTAGATATGCTGGATGTGTATAGCATACAGGGCAATAACTCATGGAATGATGTAAATGACCAGTACACTACGGTGATGCTGCATCACTACCTGAGCGCAGGTCTTGCTTTAAAGACCAGGACCAATACTTTCCTGTTTGGCCCTTATGTAGGTTATGTTTTCACAAACATGTCTAAAGTTGATGGCCTTACCCAGAACGTACTTAGCTATGGCGCAAGGGCCAGTGTTCTGCTGTTCAGATAATACGCTTTACTAAGGCACACCCATTACATCAAACAAAAACGAAATGAAAAAAAATATTTTCTCTATACTTTCGCTTGGCCTGGTTGCAACGCTTTCGATTTTCGCATCGTGCAACAAGCTGAGCAAGCAAACAAATGTCATTAACACAGGCTTTCCGCCGGTAGCTACTCCTGATTCTGTTGTTTTAAAACCAGGTGTTATTGTTATTGATTCTACCCGTCTCACGCTTGTTTCTTCTTCAGATCAGCTGGCTTCCGGTACCTACGTTTATAAGAGCAGCACGGGTTTTCCTTCTTTTATTTCTGAAGACATCATCATTGGTATGACCGGAGAGGGCTACCTCAGAAAAGTAACTTCTGTTGTTAGCCAGTCGGGCCAGGTAACGCTTACTACTACCCAGGCAAGGCTTGAAGATGTATTTATGCAGGCAAACCTGAACTTCACGACTGATTTATCTAACATGATGCGCAAGACTGAAGGCGGCTATCAATATAATCTCAGCAATGTGTCATTATTCTCTGACGGGAACGCTTCTGTAGCGATCACCGGCGGAAGTATTGCTATCAATCCTAACTGGAATTTCAACCTGCAATTCCTGAATGGTGCTATGACCGGTGCATCTGCTACCTGCAACAATGCTACCATGAATGCCAATGTACAGCTGGCTGTGACTGCAAATGCGGCAGGCAGCATCTCAGGTTCAAAAACACTTAATTCTGTTTCCGGCCGCAATATCATCTGGATAGGCCAGTTACCAATCGTTGTTTCTACTTCGCTCTCGTTTGCTGCTAATGTATCGGGTAGCGTATCGGGCAGTGTAAATCATAATCTTGCGTATACAACCAATGATACTTATACACTCGGCGATACTTATGCCGCGGGATCATGGAACAACCAGTACAGCTATACGCACACTTCTACGCTGATGGACAGTGCTACTGCAGGCTATAATCTGTTATGCAGCATTGTTCCGCAAATGGTTGTGAAAATATATGGCATCGTTTGCCCTTCTACCTCTAATGCGCTCAATACCATTGAGTCAGCCTCAGGAAGCGGCTTCACTGCAGGCTTTACAGAGCAGCAGACTTACAGCATTTCAGGTAGTATCCTTGGTTACAACGTTCCTGATAACAGCTTTACACGCAATACAGACACGATCAGCTACCAGGTAATAAACACAACCGGATCAAACTTTATGAAGATATCAGGTGACGGCCAGATCGGCGCTGCTTACCAATACCTCGCATCTCCACTGGTAGTGCAGGTAGTTGATAACTTTGGCGTTGGGCAGGCAAACGTTACTGTTGATTTCACAGTGACTTCAGGCGGTGGTTTGTTGTCTTACTACTCAGTAACTACTAATAGCAACGGCTACGCTCAAACAAACTGGCAGATTGGCAATCCCGCAACTTCGTCGCAGATTGTACAGGCCGTAGCGCACACAAGTGGTGGCGTACAGATAGGTTCCGCCCTTAATTTTATTGCGCTTTAATATCAGGTATAAATGGTTTTGAAAAAAGGTTAGCTGCAAATGCTAACCTTTTTTTATTGGCATCACCGAAACCGGCGGGTACTATTCAATTTCTATCCAGGCTTCATTCTCTTTCAGCAGGCTGATGAGCTCATCCACGGCTATATCGCTGGGCACATTTCTCTTTACCACCTCTTTACCCTTGTACAGCGTTATCTTACCCGGGCCGCTGCCTACGTAGCCGAAATCAGCATCGGCCATTTCGCCGGGGCCATTTACTATACAGCCCATAATGGCGATCTTTACGCCCTTCAGATGGTTTGTAGCCGCCCTTATTTTTGCTGTGGTCTCCTGCAGATCGAAGAGAGTGCGGCCACAGCTGGGGCAGCTGATGTACTCAGTTTTACTGATGCGGGTACGGGCAGCCTGTAAAATGGAAAATGCAGTGTTGTTCAGGAACTGTTCGTTACTTTTTACTTCCAGGTAAGTACGCCCGCTTACCTTGCCATTTTCAAGCCGGGTACTTGCATTTGCAAGCCACAAGCCGTCACCGAATCCATCGAGCAACAGCCCGCCGGTATCAGTTGCAAAATGAATCAATTGTTCATCGACCGTGTTATCCTTACTTTCTGTTTTTAGTATTACGGGGCATTTTATTCCCTGGGTCATCAGCTGCGAAAGAAAGTTGCGTATAGATTGCAGCGCGCAAACGCCTGAGCTGCTTGCTACTAAAACAACATTGTCATAGCTCTTAAGCGATTCAAGGAATGCAAGATTGACCACATCAGCATCTACACTAATAAACTGAACTGCAGACTGTAAGCCGGAAACGGCTGGCTGTAGCGGATGGTACTTGGTTTTGTCTTCAGCATTCTCCCAGCTTTCGTAGTCGCAAATAACCTGTAGCGTGCCCGGAAGCGCAAAGTCGAAATGCCTGTTACCTGTATACACATAATCTGCTGCTGCATCGCTGATGCTCCATTTGTCGGAGACTTCGTTATAGGTATATCCTATCCTTTCGAGGCTTTTAGTGCTCAGAACGGTCTCATGGCTATAGTCTGCCACTACCACCGGCACATGCTGGCCGCCAATATTTTGTACTGCAATCGTTTCACGTCTTTTATAGGCAAACGGGTCGTAAGGCAGGCGCGCAGAATCAGCAGGCGGTGCTGTTGTCTGAATGGTCCGTGTGCTATAACGTTTCACGATGTCGCGGCATACAGGTATCTCGAATTCGGGGTCTTCAGTAAGCGAGACCCTTATGGTATCACCAATCCCATCTTCCAGCAACGTACCTATACCTATGGCGCTCTTTATGCGGCCGTCTTCGCCGTCGCCTGCTTCGGTAACTCCCAGGTGCAGCGGATAGCATTCGCCGAACTCTTCATCCATTTTCTGCACCAGCAAGCGGTATGCCTGCACCATCACCAGCGGGTTGCTCGATTTCATGCTCAGCACTACCTGGTGATAACTCTCGTACCTGGCTATGCGCAAAAACTCCATGGCACTCTCTACCATGCCTATAGGCGTATCGCCGTATCGGCTCATAATGCGGTCGCTGAGGGAGCCATGGTTAGTGCCAATGCGCATGGCAGTTCCATATTCTTTGCATATACGCACCAGCGGTGTGAACCGGTCTTTTATGCGCAATACCTCACTTGCATATTCGTCGTCGGTATAGTCAATAACGTCAAACTTCTTTTTATCAATATAGTTGCCGGGGTTTACCCTCACTTTCTCTACTATCCTTGCGGCTATCTCTGCGGCATTCGGGGTAAAATGGATATCTGCAATAAGGGGTGTGTCATATCCCTTTGCCCGCAATTCATTTTTTATATTAAGCAGGTTTTCAGCCTCTTTTTTACTGGGTGCGGTTATGCGCACCAGTTCGGCCCCTGCCTCAATGCAGCGAATGGTCTGCGCCACAGTGGCTGCAGTATCCATGGTATCTGTAGTGGTCATTGTCTGTATACGAATGGGATTGCCATTTCCTATAGACAAGCCGCCAATTTTCACCTCGCGGGTGGGCAAGCGCAAATAGCCGGTAAGCGAAGCGCAATATTGCTGCAACATAGGATGCAAAGGTAGGGTTTACGGAGAAACGGAGGAATTGCGAATTAGTTAAAAGGGGTCTCCATGTATGAGCTTCGTGCACCGCCCAAACCAGGCTTAGATATCCGATTGTCATTTTACAAAATTCACAACAATTCCGGCATGGCGTGGCATGGATTTGCATATATACCTGAGAGATTGGAACGAAAAAAACGAAACGACTATGGAACATTTACACAACAGGGATGAACATATACACCATATGGAGCTGCTGGCCCATAAACTTCTATTGATAGGCAGAGTGTTACGACTGGGCAGCGAGAATGCCGTAGATCATTTTTGCGGAGATGAAGACAGACGCTTCCTGAAAGAGGTGAAAAACCGCGACCCTCACGAAGTAAAAGAAGAACTGTTGCTGGAGATGCAACACAGAATTGACAGGCATCAATATCCGGCATTTGGTTTTTAGCCGACTTTTGTCGTGATAGATACGAAGGCCATAAAAGAAGGATGTGGCATTTACAACCTTGATGCTAGGAGAGATGACTGCGTTGGTTAGTTGGACAAAGACTTCATGGCTTCTAAAAGATGTCAAGACATGGATTTTGTCTGTGACAATATGGATAGTGCAGTAGGTGATACGAATGTCACACAAACCAAATCAAAACCTCAATAACTTATCCACAGCTGCATATTCTCATTTCTGTTTTCCACCCAAATAACTGTATCTTTGTGTGACCGCTACAGTTTCCTCTTTTTATTTATTTTGAATATATAGGGCTGCGCACCGGTCTTTAAAAACGGAGCGTTATGACAAAGTACATTTTTGTAACCGGTGGGGTTACATCATCATTAGGAAAAGGCATTATTGCGGCATCTTTAGCCAAATTACTGCAGGCACGTGGGTTTACTACAACCATACAAAAATTCGATCCTTATATCAATGTAGATCCGGGCACACTGAACCCATACGAGCATGGTGAGTGCTATGTGACGGAGGATGGTGCAGAGACTGACCTGGATCTTGGCCACTACGAACGTTACCTGAATACTTATACATCGCAGGCAAACAACGTTACAACCGGCCGTATATATCAGCACGTGATAACCAAAGAACGTGAGGGCGCTTACCTGGGCAAAACAGTACAGGTTATCCCGCATATTACTGATGAGATAAAAAGGCGCATGCTGCTGCTGGGAGAGGATGGCAAGTTTGATATAGTTATTACCGAGCTTGGCGGTACAGTTGGCGATATTGAATCGCTGCCATACATAGAAGCGGTACGCCAGCTGAAGTGGGAAATGGGTACTGAAAACTGCCTGGTAGTGCACCTGACGTTGATACCATACCTGAAGGCGGCAAAGGAATTGAAAACGAAGCCGACACAGCACTCGGTAAAAATGATGAGCGAGCATGGACTGCTACCTGATGTGCTGGTCTGCCGCACCGAGGAACCGCTCTATAAAGATCTGAAAAGAAAAATAGCCCTGTTCTGCAACGTGACGCAGGATGCGGTAATAGAAGCCCTTGATGCTGACACCATATACGGTGTGCCGCTGGAAATGATGCGCGAGCGCCTGGATGTGATCTGCCTTGAAAAGCTGCAGCTGCCAATGGGCAACGAACCAGATCTGACAAAATGGAAAGAGTTCCTGAACAAGTTGCGATATCCAAAGAGTAAAGTGACCATTGGTCTTATAGGAAAATATGTGGAGCTGCAGGATGCCTATAAATCAATACTGGAAGCACTGATACATGCCGGTGCTATGAATGAGTGCAAGGTAGAAGTGCGCAACATACATTCTGAATTCCTTACTAAGGAGAACGCGAAAGAAAAGCTGCATAACGTAGATGCCATATTGGTAGCGCCGGGCTTTGGCAGCCGCGGCATAGAAGGCAAGATAGATGCGATACGCTACGCGCGTGTAAATAAGATTCCTTTCTTTGGTATATGCCTTGGCATGCAAATGGCCTGTGTGGAGTTTGCCCGCAACGTGCTGAACATGCCTAAAGCGCACTCTACTGAAATGGACCCTGATACGGACCAAGGTGTTATTTGTATGATGGAAGAGCAAAAAGCCATTACGCAAATGGGAGGCACCATGCGTCTGGGCAGCTATTCCTGCGAGCTGCAAAGTAACTCAGCTACTGCGGCTATTTATGGCGGCACTACAATAGCAGAGCGTCATCGTCACCGCTACGAGTTTAACAACGAATATCTGCAGAGCTTTGAGAACGCGGGTATGATACCGGTAGGTAAGAATCCCAAGAGCGACCTGGTAGAAATAGTAGAGCTTACAGATCATCCGTTCTATATTGGTGTGCAGTTTCACCCCGAATATAAGAGTACGGTTGAGAATCCCCACCCGCTGTTTGTAGCCTTTGTGAAGGCCGCCAAGGAAGCACAGGAGGAAAGGAATAGCGTAAAGCGCCCCTTTGAGAAAAGCTCTGTATAACCTCAGACTCATTTAAAAATAATTGGCCACCCGGTTGCATAGCAAAAGCTATGGAGCCGGGTGGTTCTGTTTTAAATAGTTGCTGTTAATGAGATTGTTTCCAGGCAGTCATTCCTCCTGAAAGATTGAATAAATTATTAAAGCCGAACGTTTCCAGCCGTTGTATAGCTATAACACTGCGTATCCCTTTTTCGCAGTATAGCACGATGTCTTTGTCTTTTGGCATTTCATCCAGCCTGCTAATAAGTTCGCCCATAGGTATGTGCTCACCGCCTATATGGTAGGCCTCGCGTTCTATATCCTCACGGATATCGACCAGCAAAAAGTCTTTGCTGACGGCCATCCATTCTTTAAGTTCTGTGGCGGTTACCTGGTTCATAGAAAACGGTTACTCCTCGGTAAGCGCTTTCCAGAGCATGTCTTTGAGCTCTACAATTCCCTGGTTAGCGTAAGAGGCAATGAATACATGCGGAATGCCCTCAGGCAGGGTTTCTGCGATGGCTTGTTTCAGCTCATCATCCAGCATATCGCTTTTGCTTATGGCTATGATTATCTTTTTATGCAGCAGCTCAGGGTTATATTGCTCCAGCTCATTGAGGAGTATATCAAACTCTTTTGCGTGGTCATCACTGTCTGCCGGTATCATGAACAAAAGCACAGAGTTGCGCTCTATATGGCGCAAAAAGCGGTGCCCAAGGCCTTTACCTTCCGCAGCACCCTCTATTATTCCCGGCAAGTCGGCCATACAAAACGACTTATTGTCGCGGTAAGAAACGATGCCTAATTGCGGAGTAAGAGTGGTGAAGGCGTAGTTAGCTATCTTAGGCTTAGCCGCGCTTACTACAGAGAGAAGGGTAGACTTACCTGCATTAGGAAAGCCCACAAGGCCCACATCCGCAAGTATTTTCAATTCCAGCACCTTCCAGCCTTCGCTGCCCATTTCACCGGGCTGGGCATAGTCCGGGGCCTGGTTGGTAGGCGTAGCAAAATTGGCATTACCCAGTCCGCCTCTGCCGCCTTTGATCCATATTACCTGCTGGCCCTCTTCCAGTATTTCTACTTCAGTTTCACCAGTCTCTTCATCGCGCGCCACAGTACCGAGCGGCACTTCCAGAATTATATCATCACCATCGTGGCCTGAGGAGTTGTTCTTCATTCCGTTCTGGCCATCCTTTGCGTGTACGTTCTTATAATACCGCATGTGCAGCAACGTCCATAGCTGGCCGTTGCCTCTTAGTATTATATGCCCTCCACGGCCACCATTGCCGCCGTCAGGCCCGGCCATTGAATCAAACTTGTTGCGCTCGAAATGTGAGCTGCCTGCCCCGCCTTTTCCGGACCGGCAAAATATACGGATATGATCTACAAAATTTCCTTTCTCCACTATGTTACCGGTAAGAGGTATTTATTTATGTGCTTCGAGAGCGTCTTGAATGTCTCTTCTATGGTATGGTCGCCAATCACATGCTCCAGCTTGCCGTGCTCATTATAATAATCAGCAACGGGCTTTGTCTTTGCATGGTACTCTTTGATACGCTTGGTTATCACTTCTTCTGTATCGTCGCTGCGACCTGAAGTAGTGCCACGATGCACAAGGCGCTTTATCAATTCATGCTCTGGCACATCAAGTGCCAGCACCAGGTGTATCTTGGTATTCTTAAATTCCAGCAGCTTGTCCAGCGCATCAGCTTGCGGGCGTGTGCGTGGAAAGCCGTCAAATATAAAACCGCGTGCATCAGGGGTGTCATCTATCTTGCCGCTGATCATGCCTATCACTACTTCGTCTGGCACCAGCATTCCCTGGTCCATATACTTCTTAGCCTCTGTACCTAGTGGTGTGTGCCTGCTTACTTCATCGCGCAGCAGGTCGCCTGTAGAAATGTGCTGAAGATCGTAGGTCGTTAAAATATTTTCCGATTGTGTGCCTTTGCCGCTTCCTGGAGGGCCGAATAACACTAAGTTGAACATGTAATGTAATAATTGATCAGCGCAAAAATAACCATCCTTGCGAAATAGTTGGCATTTATTTGGCCCGGTTATGGCTATGTTAATACAAATGCACCCCGTTTCGTGTTAATCTTTTGACAACACGGCTATTTATTCAACAGCAGATCTTTTATACCATCACCAGCAACTATAAAATTTCCGGGGGTTAAGTCATCGAGTGTAACCTTGCCAATTGAATATCTTATAAGGCGAAGCGTAGGGTAGCCGGTAGCGGCGGTCATCCTGCGTACCTGCCTGTTTTTTCCTTCCGTAAGTGTGAGTGACAACCATGAAGTAGGTATCTCTTTTCTGAAGCGGATGGGCGGATTGCGATCTGCAACAACAGGTGCAGGTGATAATATTTTTGCGATTGCTTTTTTTGTGTTGTACTTTTTCCCGTCTATGCTTATCGTTACTCCCTGTTGCAGTTGTTGTATTGCCTCATCAGTTATTGCGCCCTCTACCTGCACCCAGTATGTGCGCGGGTGCGCGAACGAGGGATCGAGTAACTGATGCGTGAGTGCTTTATCATCGGTGAGCAACAACAATCCTTCACTATCATAATCAAGTCTTCCTACCGGATAAATATTTTTAGAAATGCGCGGGAAAAAATAAGCGAGCGTTTTTTTATCACCTTCAGCAGAAAATTGTGAAAGCACATGATAAGGCTTGTTGAAAATAATGTACTGCGACATAAAAAAGTAGTGACGCTTGAAACATGCGCCAGTAAAGGCTTTGAGCAGGTATAAAAAAAAGTCCGGCGAGGTTGTGGGCTGCCGGACTCTTATAAAGGATGGGTTAGTAAGCACAATCCTTACACAATATTAAAAAGAATTTCTGCTACTAAAAAAAATATTTCTAAAAATTTTCAGAATGTTGAAAAGATGTTGACAACTGTTGCAAAATCAAAAGTAAAAAACCAAAAATAAAAATCGCAATTGATCGAATCAAAGGATGGCATGCAACAATATTAGCGAGGTTGGGATGGTTTAATTTTTAAGTTTTGCTTTTTTATTTTTTAAGCTACCAGTCTTTCTGCATCTTCACGGTGGTGCCTTTTTCTTTCTTCATTTTATCCTGCAGCTTTTTTTCTTCCTGCTGCAATGCGTCAAGCAGTTGCTCGGCTTGCTGCTGAGAAAGCTTGCTTGGCTGGCTTTGCGGTTGCTTAGCATCCTTTTGCTGATCATTCTTGTTTTCCTCTTTCTTATCGTCTTTTTTATTCTGGTCGTCTTTCTTATCGTCCTTTTTGTCGTCTTTTTTATCCTTCTGATCTTTCTGGTCCTTTTGTTCTTTCTGATCTTTCTTTTTGTCTTTGTTTTGCTGTTGTTGTTGCTGCTGCTGTTTCTTCAGCATCTGCTCCGCATAAGACAAATTGTATTTAGCATCTACATCCTGCGGATTGTTGCGCAATGTTTGTTTGTATGCATTAACCGCATCTTCCCATTTCTGTTGCGACATGTAGGTGTTGCCAATGTTATAGTTGGCCGCTGCTTTGCCTCCCTTGTCTTTAGCAAGCTTGGCAGACTCTGTCATCAGTTTTCTTGAGTCGTCAAATTTCTTTTGCTGGTAAAGCGAGTTGCCCAGGTTAAAAAGGCCCGATGCATTGTTTGGATCCTTAGCCACTGCTTTGGCATATGCGCGTGCTGCCTCATCATACTTTTGCTGGTCATACAGTGCATTCCCTTGTTTTAGCAGACCATTAGTCTGCCCAAAAGCGGTACTTGCGATGCATACTAAGAGCACTGCAGCTGCTGTGTTCGCAGCAACGGTTTTTTTCTCCGTCGTCCTTTCAGATGCTAATGGATTAGGCCTATCTGCAAGATGGATCATCACATGTTTTTTAGCTTTTCTTTTTCCGGGCAGCAGCCACTCTATAACGAGCAATATAAAGCCAGCCAACAGGAAATACTGGAAGTAGCTGGTGAAGTCTGTATACACAACGGAGCCCAGACTTTTTTGTTCCATGCCTTCCAGCGAGCTAGCCAGCTTATCGGCAACCTCATCAGAGTTTTGCAGCAGGCTATAGGTGCCATGCCCTGTGTTGGCTATAGTGCGCAGTTCTTCTTCATTCAGCTTACTGATTACCGGGCTGCCATTTTCGTCCAGCTTCACAGATTTTGTCTCGGGGTCATAAAGGGTTGATCCCTGCGGGGAGCCTATACCTACTGTGTGTACCACTACACCCGCATCAGCGGCTTCACGTGTTTTGTCAATAGCTTTATCATCGTGGTCTTCACCATCGGTAATAACTATGAGTGATTTGTATTTCTTTTCATTCTGTGTAAATGTCTGCATGGCCATATCTATGGCATCAGCTATTACAGTGCCTTGTGTAGGTACCATCTCAGGTGATACATTGGACAGCAGCATTTTTACAGAAGTATAATCCACTGTAAGCGGCACCTGCAGGTAACTTTTGCCGGCAAATACAATAAGCGCCACGCGATCGTTATGCAGCTTATCCGTCATGCGCATTATCAGCTGCTTGGCGCGGGTAAGCCGGTCTGGCTGTATGTCCTTTGCCAGCATGCTCTTGCTCACGTCGAGTGCTATTATCACGTCTACGCCTTTGCGTTCGCTTTTTTCGCTCTTATCTCCGGCGCGCAGGTTAGCCCAGCCAATAATAATAGCAGACAAGGCGACGGCCGCGAGTATGAAACGCGTTGCATTGCGTCCCGGTATATAGCCCTGCACCTGGCTCATCACCAGTTTTTCTTCGCCCAGTTTCTTTAATTTCCTTGTTCTCCAGTATATGACACCGATGAACAGTATCACCAGCAGCGGCACAACTGCAAGTGCGTATAAATAGTTTATATGCTGAAATTGGTACATAAAGGTAGAAAAACACAAATTTAAACGGATAGCCCGTTACTAGTGCAGCGGAAAGATATGATTTTAATTTTCTTTAACATGGATAGCCGGAGGTTTATATGAGTTGTAAACCATTCTTTTGTTTATAGGTGTTGGAGCCAGAAAGGCTAATCTACTTTGCCTTTATTTTAATTTTTTTCACCGGTTTCTTTTCTTCTCCCTCCTCTATGCCTATCAGTAATGCCCATGCCTCAAGTCCTTCTACCCGCTCACAGACTAGCTTTATGATGCCGGCCAGGGGTATGAACAGGAACATGCCGGGCACACCCCATACAAACTCTCCGATAATAACTGCAAGAATAGTAATGAAGGGATTCATCTTGACGCGGCCACCAATGATGCGCGGGAATAAAACATTCGAATCAAGAAGGTGAACTATGAACAGACCAACTCCAACTTCAAGTGCCATACTGCCGGAGTTATTGGCAACAGTGACCAGCATGCAAATAACTATACTTGTATAAATGCCCAGGTATGGGATAATATTGAGCACGGCTGCCATGACACCCAAAAGCAAGGCATACGGTACTCCCATAATGAGGAACATGGTGCTATTAACGATGCCTACTACCACCATTTCAATCACCAGCCCCAGCACATAGGCATTGATCATGTTTTTTGTTTCCATTACTACCTCGCTCACCTTGGGCCTGTTCTGCTCAGAGAACAGGTAAAGCACAAACTTCATGAGGTGCTTGCGGTGATATAGCATGAAGAAGGTGAAGATGAGAATGAATATAGTAAGCAGCAGCATGCCCGTCACTGAAACAAATATATTGCTGAGTGAATGGCCTACAGTACCCATGAATCCGTTTACAGATTTGTTTATGTAATCTGTCTGCTCACGGGTGGTAACGTGGAATTTGTAAGAGAACCAGTGCTGCAGATCAGTGAACATTTCTTCAAAACGCTTTCTGAGTTTTGGCAAATCACTCGAGAAGTTGATGATCTGGCCGGCAAGGAAGTAAATAAAGCCCGCCATTACTGACACAAAAGCAAGTACACAGAGCATGGCCGCTGTGGCGCGACCCATATGCAACTTGTTTTCCAAAAGGCGTGAGAGCGGAAATAAGAGTATAGATATGAGGAGTCCGAAGACCAGGGGTATGAAAATATTACTGGCTGAGATAAGTATGGCAACCACCAGCACGACAGAAAGCAATATAAGTGCCAGGCGTGCATAAAAAGGAAGCTTTACTGTGTCATTGTTCATTGGTGGCAGTTTAAATTTCAATAGGAATTGCAGTGCAACAGCTGATGCTTACCAAACTTAGCAGAATTGTGTCATAGCACAAAACAATAGATTATTTATTTGTCATAGTTCTATAATCTGTAAAAATGATGGTTTGCATTTTCGCGCCATGCGTTACTTTTGATGATAGAAAATGCGGTTTTGAAGAAATTCTTTAAAAAAGGCCTTACAGAGGCAGGATGTGATGAAGCGGGTAGGGGGTGTCTTGCAGGGCCGGTCTTTGCTGCGTCTGTAATATTACCTGCGGGTTTTCGCCACCCTTTGCTGAATGACAGCAAGCAAGTGACCGAAGATGACCGGAACAAGCTGCGGCCCATAATTGAGAAGAAAGCAGTAGCCTGGGCAGTGGCTATGATAGATCATACTGAAATTGACCTAATTAATATTCTAAAGGCCTCTTTTAAGGCCATGCACATGGCCATAGACCAGCTGCATACCCGCCCGGAACTGTTGTTGATAGACGGGCATATATTTCCTCCTTATTTTGGTATAGTGCACCAGTGTGTGATAGGCGGCGACGCCATCTATTCATCTATTGCTGCAGCCAGCATACTTGCTAAGACTCACCGCGATGAATACATGCTGCGACTGCACCATGAATATCCGCACTATGGCTGGAACGAAAACAAGGGCTATGGTACGGCCTATCACCGGCGGCAGATAACCAGCATAGGCCTGTCACCTTATCATCGGCGCACGTTTGGCATATGTAAGGAGAGTGTACTTGCCTCAATACCCGGTGAGGGAGCAGAGGGGTAGGCCCTGGCAGGTTTTAAAGCCTGAAATTTATACCTTATTTTTAATAGCCCATGTAGTATACCATTTCAGCAATGTTTTACGGAGTGCATCAGGATTTATGGGTTTCAGAATAAACTCCTTGGCGCCCAGCTCTGCAAATTCGGCCTGTATCTCGGCATCTACAGCAGCTGTGAGCGGAAATATATTGATATCCGGGTTGAATTTCCTGATCTCCTTCGTGGCGGTTATTCCGTCCATTATGGGCATCTGCACGTCCATCAGTATGATATCAAATTCCTCGATCTTGGCTTTTTCTACCGCTTTAAGCCCGTTATCCACTACCGTTACATGTGCGTTCCAGTTGCTAAGCATTTTTTTGGCGAGCAGCGCATTGTAGGTAATATCTTCAACCAGCAAAATCCGCACGCCTTCGAGCAGCAGCTTTTCTGAACCTATATCTATTTCTACACCTTCCTGCAGTGTGCTCTTCGGCAGCGTGAGGGTAAAATAGAAAGTTGATCCTTCACCGATGGTGCTCTTTACCTTTATCTCACTACCCATTAGCTTGAGTAGTTTCTGGATAATAGCGAGACCAAGGCCGGTGCCACCATACTCGCGCGTTATATACTTATGGGCCTGTGTAAACCGGTGAAATATGTGTTTCTGACTTTCTTTGCTAATGCCAATTCCGGTATCGGAAATCGAAAAGTCGATCACACAATTATTTCCTTCCTGCGCTTTTAGTTGCAGTTCAACGGTGATACGCCCCTGGTTAGTAAACTTAATGGCATTCGATATAAGATTGTTGAATACCTGTGCCAGCCGGGTGGTATCACCTACCAGATACTTAGGTATATCCTCATCTACCATTATTTTTATTGTGTCGCCATGCTCATCGGCCATTATCTTATTGGCCATCTTTATCTCGTTGAGCAGCTTACGGATCTCGATGTCGCTGCTGGCAAATACTATTTTGTTTTCTTCTATTTTGTTGAAGTCAAGAATGTCGTTGACCAGCGAAAGCAGGTTTTTAGAAGAGATCTGCAGGATATCGAGATATTCTACCTGTGAAGGCATTGGGTTTTCCTGCTTCAGCAGATGAATGTAACCTATAATGGCATTCAGTGGAGTCCTGATCTCGTGGCTCATGGTAGAGAGGAAATCTCCCTTTGCACGGGCTGTCTTTTCAGCAATATTTTTAGCCTCAGTAAGGTGCTTTTCCAGCTCTTTTGTTTTGCGGATCTGCTCTTTGAGGAATGTGATTATGTTAAGGATGTCATCATCAGCATCTGTCATTCCATGGGACAAATTGGCGTCTATCGCCGAAATTGCATCCTTTAGCTCAGATATTGACTTAAGCCTGATCTCATTCTGACTTTTTAAATTCTCAACTACTTCATTGAATTCTTTTTCGCTGACAATAAAGGCATTTTCGATAATTTTCTTATCCCTGTCAAAGGAGTCATAGTTATCACTTACCGACTCCAGGAACTCAGTGAGTTCTTTTGCATCCTGATAATCCTTGGGGAGGTAGCGTGCTATTTGCTTCTTAAGTATTTTATTGTACGACATCTGTACTTTGTTTTTAGAATTCTTTAAAAGCCGTAATAGTCATTGTCTGGTTGTGCAATTCACAACGTGTATCTGATTTCAGCGGAGTGATTTCGCCATAAGAATAGAAACCCGCAATACTTACGCCGGGACCGAAAACATCACCCGTAGCTTCCACCTCTTCATCAATTCGTTTTTGCAGGATTATCTTTCTACCCACGCAGCTTATCAGTATCACCAGGTCCGGCTCTGTATCGTTGAATTTTGCAATAGAAGTCTCAGAAGCATCTGCGGCAGCTTGTATCAGCTTGCCGAAATTCCCTTTCATCAATTTTACTTTGCTTCCTTCAGGCATGTTGCCGGCAAACGTCATGCTATCTTCTTCTTCATTTACTGCAAGAATGGTCCGCACTAATGACATTTCGCTGCCAGCATCTTTTAGGGAAAGCGGGAAAAGCAATGCAGAACCCGGGAGTTCTTTCACATAGTCACCCAGGTATTCTTTGTACAGGCTAAGCGCACTTTTGCCATCGATCTGGTACAGTACATTTTTGTGTGATTTGGTAATAGTTCTTTCATAGCCAAATTCATCCCAGCCACCTAAGGAACCATGCCCGATCAGCAGGTCTTTACCATAAAATCCAACTGCAACCACGTTGCCTTCCCCGGGAATGCAGTTCAGCCCGGTTACAGTTGATTTGAACTTGTCCTCATCTCCGGCCAAGCCACCGGTAACAGGGATACGCTTATTATTAGCACTATTGAGGCCAGACACCAGTTCGCTTCCATTTATATTAATACCATCGCTAACTACGAACATGTAGCACAGATCATCGCTTTGCAATTGATCAAAAAGCCGTTGTCCTGCTTCATAGCTATTACAGTCGTTGCCAAGTGCCAGCGAAAGAGCGCGTGTGCGTGTCTTATCAAATGCCATTGCAGTGGCAATAATGCTGTCATCGAGCACGTGCCCCTGTGCTATCTCGCCTGCTGTGGATGCAAACACGAGGTCGGCATTCGGATATTTATTTCTCAGAAAGTCGAAGTTGGCGCTTTGCGTGAGCAGCGCAGCGTTACCAAACACAAGTACAAGATTTGCTTTATCTTTATCTGGCATGCCGGCAGAAGCAATGTCGTTCCAGGTGCCGTTGATGCAGGTGTGCTGTTGTATTTTCATATCGTTCTAGGCTGTTATTTCTGTTTTAAGATGGTCGATCACGCTTCCTATCGTGTTGGTTATCAATTTAATATTGCTGAGATTAGCTGCGTCGAGCCCATTTTCGTGAATTTCCTTTTCTATGTTTTTTAGTATACCCTTAATGCTGGTTACATGAAGGCTTGTAACCATTCCGGCAAACTTATGAAGCTCACCTTCAATAACCGACACATTGCCCGACATGCAGGCTTCATTGATTTTATCTAATGAAACGGCAGCATCAGCGGTGAAGTTGGCCAACAATTCATTAAGTGCCTCCAGGTCGTCGCCAAACAGTGATTTTAATTCAGTCAGATCGTATAGCATAGTTCAAGAAAACGTGTACAAAATACACCCGGTTTTATGTCTGCACATGTGTGTACAGACATACAATAAAAAACATTGGGGCGAATTGTGCTTTAAATATAGTGCGTTTTCTATAATAAACACTTTGTTAACGATTATGATTATATAGAAAATATTTTTTAATTTAATTGCGAATCCGCTATCAAATTATAGACAGGGGTTTTCAACATATTTTTTCTAATTTGTAGCCTCTTAAAACAATATAGAAATGAGATCAGTTAAATTGTACTTGATAACGGCATGCGTGCTGGTGTCTGGCGTAGTGCTGGGTAAGGATAAGGAAAGCGAGGCCGGTCATGAGTGGAAAAGTGCAAAGTCTGGAGGGTATAGCTACAAATATGTAAGCAATGACCCTATGCAGGCCAGGTTCTATACGCTGGGCAACGGCCTTACGGTGATATTGAGCCCTACGCACAAGGAGCCGCGCATGCACTTTTTTATAGCTACCAAGGCAGGCAGCAAAACTGACCCGGCTGACCATACCGGCCTGGCGCACTACCTGGAGCATATGATGTTTAAAGGTACGCAGCAATATGGCTCGCTTGACTGGAGCAAAGAAGAGCCAATGCTCAATAAGATAAACGCACTCTATGAAGAGTATAACCACACTACCGATGAGGCGAAACGGAAAGTGATCTATCATAAGATAGATTCGGTATCGGGCCTGGCTGCTAAGTTTGCTATAGCCAATGAGTATGATAAGATGATGTCATCCATGGGTGCGAAAGGCACTAATGCCTTTACCTCATTTGAGCAGACTGTGTATACTGAAGACGTGCCTGCCAATGCGGTAGACAAGTTTCTGAAGGTGCAGGCAGAGCGTTTCCGCGACCCTGTGTTCCGCATATTCCATACCGAGCTGGAGGCAGTGTATGAAGAGAAAAACCGCACACTGGATAATGATGGCCGCAAGGTATCTGAGCTGTTGCTGGCAAACCTGTTCCTTAATCATACCTATGGTAAGCAAACAACCATAGGTACCATAGAACATCTTAAAAACCCATCGCTGCTGGAGATCAGGAAGTACTTTGATACCTACTATGTGCCTAACAACATGGGCGTAATAGTGGCCGGCGACTTTGAACCGGATGAAATGATCAGCAAGATAGATCACTACTTTTCAAAGATGCACTCCAAAACCGTGTCTAAGTATACCTTTAAAGAAGAGGCGCCAATAGCTGCCCCGATAGTAAAAGAAGTGTATGGTCCTGATGCGGAGTTTGTGAGCATTGGTTACCGAATGCCGGGTATACATGATAAGGACGCACTGCTGGCCGACCTGGTAGGGCAGATACTAACCAATGGCCGAGCAGGACTTATAGACCTGAACCTGGTAAAAAAGCAAAAGTTGCTGCGAGCATTTGCCAGCGCAGATATACTGATAGATCATGGCTTTATGACATTGCAAGGCACACCGACGCTGGGCCAGAACCTGGATGAGGTAAGAACGCTGATGATGGGCGAGATAAATAACCTGAAACAAGGCAATTTTGATAACAGCCTGCTGGAGTCTATAGTGAACAACCAGAAAAAGGCGATGATGCAGCAGACGGAAAAATACGGCTCACGCGCCAGCGCGCTCATGGGTGCATTTACCGGTGAAGAAGACTGGCTGGACGATGTGTCGTATACCGATAAACTGTCTAAGCTCACAAAGCAGAACATTGTGGATTTTGCCAACAAATACTTTGGCGAGAACTATGTGGTGGTTTATAAGAGGAAAGGCGAGGACAAGAATGTGCTGAAGGTAGCAAAGCCACCTATTACGCCTGTGGAGACAAACGCCAATGCCCAGTCTGCATTTGTGAAAGATGTGATCAACTCGCCTGTGACTCCGGTGCAACCCGTATGGCTGGACTATGGTAAAGACATGCAGAAAGGCAGCCTGGGTCCGGCAGAAGTACTGTACGTGCATAACGATGAGAACGGATTGTTCCGCATGTCTTACCGCTATAAAATGGGCAGCTGGAATGATAAAAAGCTGGCCATAGCGGCACAGTATCTGCAATTCCTGGGAACAGATAAAATGAGCTCGGAAAATATCTCTAAAGAGATGTACAAACTGGCCTGCAGCTTTAATATGAGGGCAGAGGGTGAGTATACTATACTCAGCATTGAAGGCTTGCAGGAAAATTTCGGCAAAGCAACGGCGCTGGTAGAAAACCTGCTCAGCCAATGCGTAGCAGATGAAACCGCACTTACCTCGCTGAAAGCGCGCATAAGTAAGAGCAGGGCTGATGCCAAGAATAACAAAGGACAGATAATGAGCGGACTGGTAGCCTACGCACGTTACGGGGCAGATAATCCATTCAACAATGTGCTGAGCAACGATGAGCTGAAAAATATGACCAGTGCAGAACTTGTAGACCTGCTGCATAGCTTAAACAACTATAGCCACAGGATAATATATTACGGTCCTAAATCGCTTACCGAACTTACTGCAGATTTGAGAAGCACACACAAGATGCCGGAAATGTTTAAGCCTTTTGCTGCGGCAAAGACATTCAACTTTACGAGCCAGGCACAAAACCAGGTATTATTTACAAACTATGACATGGTGCAAAGCGAGATACGCTGGGTAAGAAATATTCCGGGTTATGATCCTCTTAAGCAGCCTTCCATTAACATGTTCAACAATTATTTTGGTGGCGGCATGGGTTCACTGGTGTTCCAGACCATACGCGAAAGCAAGGCACTCGCTTACTCTACGAGTTCCTATGTCATCACACCAGAGAAGAAAGAAGATCCGTACTTCATATCGGCCTATGTAGGTTGCCAGGCAGATAAGTTCAATGATGCAGCAAAGGCAATGAATGAGCTGCTGAATGACCTGCCATCGGTAGAAAATAATATGCTCAATGCACGTTCGGAATTGAAGAAGGGTATAGAAACTGAGCGCATAACAGAAGATGAGATCATAAATAACTATATAGCTGCCGAGCGTAAAGGCCTTAACGAAGACATACGCAAGCAGATATACCAGAATGCGGACGCGCTTGGCTATAATGATCTGAAAAAGTTTCACACAGACAATATGGCCAACAAGCCGTATACCTACTGTATACTGGCATCAGATAAAAAGGTAAGCCAGAACGATATGGAAAAGCTTGGTGCGGTAAAGACACTGACGCTTAGTGAAATATTCGGCTATTAATAATGTTGTTATATAATGTTAGCTAGAGGCGCAATTTTTTGCGCCTCTATGCTTTTTATGGGGTGAATGGGTTAAACACATAAATTTGCACCGATGGAACAAAGTGAACTGCTTAGTAAGATAACGGACCGGATAGTAGCCAATGACGACATGCACGCCAAATGGCTGAACAGCCTGTCTATGATGGAAAACACCGGGGCGCGGAAAATATCTAAATACGAACATCCTGTATACACCAACCTGATAGTCCTGAAACATGCGGCAGAAGAAGCGCGTCACGCATACTACCTGAAAAAGCAGATCGGCAAACTGGACCCCAATGCATGCCCCGATTACTCTTACTCTTACTTGCTTGCGCCAATAGAAAGCTATCATTATCTGAATCAGCTGGATGTAGACGCCTGCAGATACGTGAAAACGAAGCTTAACCTCAGCGGCCGCGAAATGAAACATGGTGCCTACCTGCTGGTAACCTACGCTATAGAAGTGCGTGCAGACATGCTATACGGCATATACCAGGAAGCGCTTACAAAGCATGCATCGAAAGTGAATGTAAAATCCATTATTCTGGAAGAAGAAGGGCACCTGGAAGAGATGCAGAAGATGCTGGAAGTTTTTCACCCGGAATGGGAAAGGCTTGCCAACGATATGTGTGAAGTGGAGAACAAGTTGTTTGAGCGATGGATAAAAGCTATCTCGCAAATATTGGAGGGTGTTACTTCCCCTCAACCCTGTTGATACCAGCCTTTGCCTGCTGATCTATTGAATTCTGGAAGTCGTGCGAAGGCATGGCCAGGCATTCTTTGTACTTCATCATGGCTTCAGCACTCATACCTATATATTCATACATTTTGCCCATTTGCAGCGCCGCACGGGCGGCGAATTGATCATGACTTTCCTTGCCTGCATTTATAGTGGACGTATAGTTATTAATAGCTTGTACGAAGAATTGTTTCCCTTCGTTATTATCCGCTTTTGACTGGTACGCGCGCCCCAGCCTGTAGTAGTATTCTGCTTTTTCAGCCGTTCGCTTCAGACTGGAAGAATCAACACTTTGTAAAACAAATAACGCGCGGTCGCTATAACCACCATCTATCAGCAGCCTTGCCTGTAGTAATTTAGGCAATGGCCACACTTCAGTTTCCGCAAAGCGACCAGCCTGTTTATCCGCATCCAGTCTTGCGGTGCCTTTTGTCCTGGCCTGGGCTATGCAGTAATTTGCTTTAGGCATATTGTTGTTGGTATACCATGCGAAAGCCATTTTTTGCCAGGTATCTTTTATATAGATATCGCTTTTGTTTTTTTCAAGGTAGCGACCAAAATAGAATGTACAACCGCTATCAAGCCTTGTGAGCATGGCTGCGCCTATTTGGTAGTCAAAGATTGGATACTTGTTATACTCAGGATTTGCTGCTGCGGCAGACAATATTTCACTTGCAGCGTTCGCCTGGCGATAGTCTAGGGCAATGTTCACCTTAGCGAAGGTGTTTAGCAGGTCATTATTTGTAGAGAACCGTGGGCCGTTAAGAAATTCCCAGGTTTCTTTTTGTTCAGATAGCAGGTAAAACCGGGCGAATACATAGTACAATACCGATTCCGCATAGATAGGCTGCAAGTTTGTATGTGTATTTACAAAAGTCGTAAGCTGATCCGTTCCCTTCCTTACACTGCCACTCATCCCCAGCACCGATGCCAGCCATTTATAGCTACCCGGTAGAGAACCAACGACTGCCTGCTCCAGCCCCAGGAAGACTCGGTTGTACTCAAATTGGGGAAACAAGCGGGTGTTCTCTTCCAGTAGCGAGAACGATTTGCGGAAGTTGAGAGCGGCTTTGTACTGCTCTCCAAACCGTACATTAATTATAGCCCGGTGAATATAGAGGCCGGCAATACAGAATCGATACCAGGGTGATGTTTTATCGCCTGTTTCCAATGCCTTAAGACGATCTTCGAAGTTTGATCTACTGCGATCATATTCAGCCTGGTCACAGTTCATCAGCAGCTGAATGCAATCGTCATAGTCAGCGATGTATTCAGCCATCAGGTTACGCGGGTTGACTTTCTTTTCCTCCAGAATAAAATGGCGGCCCTCCTGCGTGTGCAGCGACATAAATTGCTGGTAGGCCTGGCGGCAATTATCGTTATAGTCATAAGATCCGGCAGCCGCTATAGCGTGCTGCACGAATAACAACAATATAAAAATTATCAACGCCCTGTACGGCATACATAGCAGCTACTGTATAAGTGGCAGTAGGAAAGGTGAAACTAACACAATAATGATAAACAGGGATTGTTAAAACTGAGTAAAAAAGGGCAGGCAAGATTATTATATCATTTGCTTTGATTGCCGTTAAAACATATCTTTGGCAAAATTATTTACTTAATTAAAAAAAAAGTCTATGAAATTAATTAAACGTATTGCATTAGCTGCAATGTTAGCTGTTGGCGCTTCAAGCGCAGTTATGTATTCTACTTCTTGCACGAAGGATAAGTGTAAAGATGTAACCTGCCAGAACGGAGGTGTTTGTAGTGATGGTAATTGTACTTGTGCAACAGGATATTATGGAACAAGTTGCGATAGCACTTACCGTAGCCTGTATGTAGGAACTTATAAAGGAAATGGTAATGACAATGCAACTCCGGCAAATACTTATACAAACTGGTCTATGGTATTTACTAACGTTGGTACTGGTGTAACCAGCATGCAGCTTGTACTTGAAGATAATACTACAGCTCCTGTGGTTGCAGTGCCAATTACATTATCTACTATTTCTACTTCAGCATCAGGTTCTACTGTATTTACAATCACTTCTACTTCATCAGGTGGTTATACATACACAGGTACAGGTACAGTAACAAATACGATTGCTGCATTGTCTCTTACAGAGACTAACAATACCACATCGGCTGTAACGGTTTATACGTTCACTAATATGGCTAAACAATAATTTCGCTTTTCTTATTAAAAAAATAAAACCCCACAATTGTGGGGTTTTATTTTTTTAATAAGATTATTGATTAGTGACCTTGGTTTTGGTCTGAATGTCCCCTTAAGCCGCCACCTGATTTTCCTGTAGTTGTAGCATTGTTTGGAGTGGTCGTTTTGTTCTGAGTTTGGTCAGAATGCCCTCTTAGTCCGCCTGGAGCAGGAGTAGGTGCTACAGTTGGGGTGGTAGCAGGCTTTGTCTCTTTACCGCCTTCATGCTTTTTACCTTCACCATGGTGTTCTTTCATCGCAGCGTCAGCCTTTTCTTTTTCTATAGCTTTCAGCGTTGAGTCATTCTTTGCTGCATTTGCAGCATCATGCTCAGCTAATTTTGCGTTCATTGCAGAGTCTGTCTGAGCTGCGGTAGGCGCTGCAGGCTGGTTATTATTGCTGCCGCAGGAAGCCAGTATAATGGCGCTGCCAGCTAAGAATAAGAATTGTTTTTTCATTACTATTGCTTTTTTTAGTTGGTGCAAAAATATTGCTATTATTTTAGAACTGAACGCGGCATAATAAAAAACTTTGTTGCCACCGGGGATTTTCACATTTCCAAAACACACACCTGAAAGCTGTAACTTTGAAATCGTTAAAACGTCTGGGAATTTATGCGTTCAGTTCTGCCGGCAGGTTTGTTTATGGTATTGGTTTTTGCAATAGCCGGGGTTATTATGCATTCCTCGTGCAAAAAGACTGATAATTGTGCCGGGGTAGTGTGCCAGCATAACGGGAAGTGCGGCGATGGCTTTTGTATGTGCCCCAGCGGGGTAGGCGGGGATACCTGCCAGACTATTTTTTGCAATTTGTATGACAATAAGTATGCGGGCTCTGCAAACGTAAATACAGCGCATATTGGCTATACGCTTATTTTTTCGGTGCCAGCTACCACTACAAGCTTCCTCTCCATGTCGCTATCTGTTGTAAAAAGCTCAAATGGATCTACAACTATACCTGTATTGCCGGTAGTGCTGAACAGCACATCTACTGCTACAAATGCAAATTTTAATATCACCCCTACTACCGTTGGGGGATTTACCTACAGCGGAACCGGCATTTTATACGCCAAGCAGGCGTCCCTCACGCTTTATAAAACACCTGCTGCCGGTGCCGATACTACCTACATATGCACCAATTTCAACCTGGTACCGTAAATTAATTTCTATGATGGTCGCCATCTTTTGAGCTACATACTTTTTGCATTGCAAAAACGTTATAATTGCTGGCAGGTGGTCATTCCATTTGCTGTAATTGCCACTAAAACATACCTTTGGTGTCATCATTCGCGATAAGCTAAAATAGTATCTATGAAATCAATAAAGTACGTGACGCTTGCTGTATTAATGTCCCTGGGCATATTCTGTGCAGTTATGTACACTTCTTCCTGCACTAAGGATGCCTGCAAGGGAGTTACCTGCCTGCATAAGGGTATATGCTCAGGTAGCAGCTGTACCTGCATTGATTCCGGGCTGGGCGGCCAGAACTGCGAAATTATTTACAGAGACCTGTATAAGAACAATTATGGAGGAAATGCGGTGGTTAGCTACGGTTCTCTGGATAGCCCGGTCATAGATACAGGATATGTTAACTATACCGCTATTGACAACAAATTGAAATTTACAGTACTTAGCGATACGGATTATAGCCATCTGCAACTGGTTTGGGAGAATAGGGGCGTTCAGATGTTGCAGACTATCGTTAAGCTCACTAACAACAGCGCTACAGGGTCTACTTTTGAAGTGTTGTCTACCCAGGGCACACCAGGCTGGAACAACTACACATTCAGAGGCAGCGGTAATATTAACGGCACTAACGCTTCCGTGCACCTGGTTGCATCCTCCTCGGATACAACTAAACCATCAATGTCGTTTACACTGAGCGACTTTACCAGGCAATAGTTTGGTTTTTATTTAATGCACTTATGGAAGAGTTAGAAGATCCGACGGAGCGCCTGAGGGAAACGATGGAGGCCGCGGAAGAGCAAAAGGAAAGGTGGACCCTGAGCGTGGCGCTATCTACGGCTATTATTGCAGTGCTTGCTGCGATAGCTGGTCTTTATGGTAATCACCATGCCAATGAGGCCATGCTGGACCAGATCAAATCCTCTGATCAGTGGGCTTACTACCAGTCTAAGAGTATCAAGTCTGAGATCACTGCAGCTACATCCCAAATACTAAGTGCTTTAGATAAGCCACTGCCTGCGGAATCAGAAGAAAAGAAAAAGCAGTACGCTGAGGAAAAAGCAGAGATAAGAAAAGAGGCCGAAGAGGCGCATGAAAGCTCTGAAAAACATATGCGTCAGCACGTGGTTCTATCCCGTTCTGTCACTATTTTCCAGATCGCTATCGCTATTTCGGCTATTGCCATACTTACCCGTAAAAAACTGATGTGGTATGTGAGCTTGCTGCTGGCGGTAGCCGGTTGTGTATTCCTGCTGATGGGCTTTATGACCCACTAGCACATACAGATATAATTTTGCTACTTTTACGTCAATGAGCACAATGCAATTCTCTACAGATAAGGCACCGAAGCCGGTAGGACTATATCCGCATGCGAGGCGTGCAGGAAATTTACTTTTTCTTTCGGGTGTGGGCCCGCGTAAGGCCGGTACAGATGAGATTCCCGGACTAAAAACAGACAAGCACGGCAACTATATTGAGTTCGACTTTGCAGAACAGTGCCGCAGTGTATTTGACAATGTGCGTGTTATACTCGAGGAAAGCGGGAGCAGCTGGGACAAATTAATAGACGTTACCGTCTTCCTGGTAGATATGAAGCGCGACTTCCAGACCTATAACAAGGTATATGCCGAATACTTCAAGGATAACCAACCTTGCAGAACCACTGTAGGCATTAACTCACTGCCCACAGCAATAGCTATAGAGCTGAAGTGTATAGCGATTATAGATACCCCAAACCCGTAAGGGTGAATATGTTTTTTCACGAAGTTTTTTGTTTTTTGATTTTTAACTTTTGAATTTTAAAAATGAGCAGCGTTCTTCTTCATAAAGAAAATGGGGTGGGGTATATAACCCTTAACCGTCCTGATAAGTACAATAGTTATAACCGCGAGATGGCCCTGGCATTGCAAGGCTACCTGGATGACTGCGAAGCTGATGATGCAGTAAGGTGTATTTACCTCACTGGCGCTGGTAAGGGTTTCTGCTCTGGCCAGGACCTAAGCGAAGCGATGAACCCGACTCCTGAAGAGTTCGAGCGCATGGTAGAAGAGCATTATAATGCTACCATCAATCGTATCCGGAAAATAGAAAAGCCCGTAATAGCTGCAGTGAATGGTGTGGCAGCAGGAGCAGGGGCTAACATAGCACTGGCCTGCGACATAGTGCTGGCTGCAGAAAGCGCCTCTTTCATACAGGCTTTCAGCAAGATAGGCCTCATACCGGATAGCGGTGGAACTTTCTTTTTGCCACGCCTGGTGGGCATGCAGCGTGCTGCTGCGCTTATGATGACTGCAGAAAAAGTGATGGCTGCTGATGCGGTGTCAATGGGCATGATCTATAAAAGCTTTGCTGATGATGTATTTGAAGCCGAGAGTAAAAAGATGGCTATGATGCTGGCGCAGATGCCTACAAAGGGAATAGGTCTTACCAAGCGGTTACTTAACCGCTCGTTCAGCAACGACCTGCAGGAACAGCTGAGTATGGAAAAGAGTGTGCAGAAGGAAGCTGGTGCCACAGCCGATTTCAAAGAGGGTGTGATGGCTTTTCTTGAAAAAAGGAAGCCTGTGTTTAAAGGGAAGTAAGCTTCGTGATATTCACATAGGTTTTTTTTAAGAGGTGGATAAAATATTATCCACCTTTTTCTTTACCGCTACACCACCTCGTAATTTACAGCTATTTTTGCGCATTGTTTATGCTTTTTCGTCGTTTGCTTGTCTCTGTTGTTGTTTTGTCCCTGTGTTTTGCAGCACAGGCGCAGGTGCGCCCGGCAGCCTATGGTATTTATACGCTGGCAGACAGTGCCACGCGTGCTCGTACAAGTGCCGCTTATGCCGATAGCTTCATGCAGGCTCACCCTATGATGGCCACTACTTATGTGATCAGCGATATTGAGCTTCCGCACATTGCCGAGTCAAAAACAGCAGACTTCTACTTATTGCTGTCGCTCTGCCTTATACTCGGGCTCATCAGGTTCATAGATACCCGTTATTTTCTTAATCTCTGGCGCGCCTTCTGGAATCCTACTCTAAGTAACCGCCAGCTGAAGGAACAGTTGCAGGGTGCGGGTCTTCCTAACCTGCTGATGAATATATTTTTCACCTTTGCAGGTGGGGCCTATATTTACTACATCGTTAAGTTTTTTACTCCGCATCATTCAGGCGTCATACCACCTTCGCTGCTCATTATCATGCTCATTGCCGGTACCGGATTTATATACCTGGCAAAATATGCCGCGGTCCGGTTCAGCGGCTGGGCGTTCCGGGTTGAGGGTATTACAGAGCACTACCTGTTCAATGTGTTTCTTATCAACAAGGTGCTCGCAGTAGCGCTTATACCGTTCATCATTGTGCTGGCGTTTGCCGATCATCAGTGGGCACAGCAGGTGGTTATCATTTCTTTTGTTACAGCCGGTATACTGCTGCTGAACAGGTACCTGAGGTCATGGCAGGTATTTGGTTCGTTCTTCCAGTATAGTAAATTCCATTTTTTTATGTACCTTTGCGCCTCGGAATTGCTACCGTTGGCTGTTTTGATGAAGTTATTAGTTAAAGGACTTATGTTTTATTAATTAATTTCCAGTGTTGATTGAGCCATTTTTTGTATTGATTTCCGATAATCCTTGAATATGGCCAAAGTTGTTCGTTCACAAAAGAAGGGTGCTGAGAAAAAGGAACTGAAAGTAGACAGCATATTGATTACTCAGCCTCGTCCTGAAACGGAAAAATCACCTTACTTCGACCTTGCTAAAAAATATAACATGAAACTGGATTTTCATGCGTTCATTCGTGTGGAAGGGTTAAGCGGCAAGGATTTTCGTAAACAGCGTGTGGACATTACAGAGTATACGGCCATTATATTCACCAGTCGCTATGCTGTAGATCACTTTTTCAGGATATGTGAAGAGCTCAAGGTGAAGGTATCGCAGGATATGAAATACTTCTGCATTACAGAAGCTGTGGCGCTTTATCTCCAGAAATTCATCCTTTATCGGAAGCGCAAAGTATTTTTCTCTGCGGATGGCAGCAACTCAGGTCTGCTGGATGTTATTGGCAAGCACAAAATTGAAAAGTATATTTTGCCGGTTACTGATACCGCCAAGAACGATATAGCGCAATACCTGGTAAAGCATAGTATAAAATACGCAGAGGCCGTGTTGTATCGCATGGTGTCTAATGATATTGCGCCGGTTATGAAGCTGGGGTACGACCTTATTGTCTTCTTCAGCCCGTACAGCGTGCAAACCTTGTTTGATCATGATCCTGCCTTTAAGCAGAATGGTACCATGATAGGTGCTTTTGGTCCCACTACGGCAAAGGCAGTAGAAGACAGTGGCCTGCGCCTCGACATTAAGGCTCCGGCAGCTAATGCGCCTTCAATGGTGTCTGCATTAGAATTGTTTTTGGCTACTATCAAAAAGTAGCGAGAAAACAGCCCTGGTTCTTCCATCTCACCCGTTGAATTTTCGATAACCGAATTATTAATTGAAAGTTAGTATTCCTGATAGGAATATTAACTTCAAAGAGCCTTGATAGGAAGGCTATTTTGGCTAAATTGCAAGGCCCAAAGCGGCGCATTCCTGTGTTTTTCCTCCAGGGGGTAATTGGATTTTATATTATGCCAAACAAACTGATAAACGAGCAGAGTCCTTACCTGCTACAGCATGCCAATAATCCTGTAGACTGGTATCCGTGGGGCGATGAAGCATTTGAGAAAGCTAAAGCGGAAAACAAACCTGTGCTGGTGAGTATAGGGTATGCTGCCTGCCACTGGTGCCATGTTATGGAGCATGAGAGCTTTGAGAATGAAGCAGTGGCAACTTACATGAATGAGCACTTTATATGTATAAAAGTGGACCGTGAAGAGCATCCGGATGTAGACCATATATACATGGATGCCGTGCAGGCTATAGGGGGTAGTGGAGGCTGGCCGCTGAATGTGTTTGTAACACCGGAGCGGGCACCGTTTTATGGCGGCACTTACTATCCACCGCGTGCCGCATACAACAGGCCATCGTGGATGCAACTGCTGCAGCGCATGGAAACACTGTGGACAGACCAGTATGACGAGGTAGCCCAGCAGGCCGATCAAATGTTGCAGCACCTCCGCAATGCATCGGAACGCATAACGTTGGCGAAAAAAGATGCAGCGCAGGCCAGTAAGGAAACCTGCCGGAAAATAGCCGACAATCTGCTGAAACACGGAGATAAAGAGAAGGGTGGGTTTGGCAACGCGCCCAAATTCCCGGGTACAATGGCAATCACTTATTTACTGGAGCATTACCACTTTACCGGCTACGAGCCAGCTCTAAAACACGCATTGCACAGCCTTGATGCAATGACGGCGGGTGGCATATACGACCAGGCTGGTGGCGGTTTCTCGCGCTACGCTACCGACAGGAACTGGCTTATACCTCATTTCGAAAAAATGCTGTACGACAATGCCCTGCTCGTCAGCTGCCTGTGCGATGCATATAGCATTACCCGCGATGAACGATATAGAATTACCGCAGAGGAAACACTGGCTTTTGCAGAGCGTGAGCTGAAGGATGAAAGCGGTGGATATTACTGTGCGCTGGATGCAGATAGTGAAGGCGTGGAAGGTAAATTTTATACCTGGACATGGGACGAATGGACTGAGGCGCTCGGTAAAAATGAGGATGTTGCAGCCGCATATTTTGGTGTCACAGAGCATGGCAACTGGGAGGAAACCAACATACTGCATGTAGCTAAAAGCGTACAGGAAGTAGCAGGTGAATTCGGGTTGACAATTGACGAAGTGCAGGTACGTATAAATGCGGTGAAAGGCATGCTGATGGCCGCGCGGAGCCACATGGTACGGCCACAGACCGACGATAAATGCCTGCTGTCATGGAATGCGCTATTCAGCGTCGCTCTGTGCAAGGCCGGAACTGCATTTGGTAATGCAGCATATCTGGATCGTGCTACCGTTCATATGCAGTGGATGGTAAGCGAATTCCTTACGGATCAGGGGCTACTTCATACCTGGAAAAATGGAATAGCGAAAATTCCGGCAAAGCTGGATGACTACGCATACCTGGCACAGGCTATGCTGCAGCTGGCATCTGCAACCGGCGAAAATAGGTGGCTGTTGAAAGCAAATGACCTGCTGACAACAATTATCGGTGACTTTGGTCGCGATGACGGCTTCTTTTATTACACACCCGCGGCGCAGGCAGATATTCCTGTACGTAAGGTAGATCTGTACGACGGGGCTACGCCATCAGCAAATGCGGTAATAGCGCACAGCCTGTGGACGGCAGGAATGTGTATGGAAAAAAGCAATTGGGTGGAACAAGCCGTGGTTATGGTAAATAACATGGCGGATACGGCAACCAGGTATAGCAGTTCATTCGGCTACTGGGCCGTTTTGCTGCAGCGCCATACCGAAGGGCTTAAAACAATGATATGTACCGGTGAGGATGGAGCCGCCACATATCCCCATCTGCTCAAAAAGTATATCCCAGAGGTATTTTTGCTCAATTCACAAAAAGAAATATATAAAATACCAATACTCGAAAACAAAATTTTTGGGGCCAGATTGTCTATATTTGTTTGCACTGAGCAGGCCTGTCTGGCGCCTGTAAACAGCGTGGCTGAAGCATTAGCGCTCATAAACTAACGGGACGGACCCTGAAAGATTAAGCTTATTTTTATTCAAATTATGGGGCGAATTATTAACATTTTTTTGCCGAAACTTGTATTTTTGAAAAAAACTTTGAATATTGTGCGTCCGTAAGGCATCGTGAAGAGATAATCATGAGAATATTTACTTGCAAAATTGCAAAAATAATACACAGTAGTATGAAAAAAACTTCCCTGAAGGTCGCAGCTTTAGCATTGCTAGCACTTGCTTCGAGCTGTGGACAAGCGGGCTCCAATGGCCAGTTAGTAGGTGATCAGACAAGAATGAATTACAGGGCTCCGCTCCCTATCGGCATGGTATACGTACCATCCGGTTCTTATAAAATGGGAGCCAGTGACGAGGATATCCGTGGCAGAAATGACGCGACGATACACACCGTGCAGCTGCTGGGCTTCTATATGGATGCTACTGAGATTTCTAACCAGGAATATCGCCAGTTTACCAACTACGTAAGAGATTCGATCGCCAATACTATCCTTGGTAATTTCAAGGATAATCCGGACGGTACACAACGCCTGGATATGAAGCACCCTAACTACAAAGATCCAGAATTGCAGGACCAGCTGGCAGCTATGTATGTCCCTGCTGAGCAGTCTGGCTGGGGTGTAAAAGAGATAGATGCAAGCAAATTATACTATCATTACTCAACTTATGACTACGTAAGCGCGGTTCAGCATCCTAACGAACCTAAGACGAAGTTCATGATCGAGCATGGTATTGCAGGTAGCACGGAAAGGTCTATCTATCCTGATACTACAGTTTGGGTTCGCCAGTTCAACTATGCATTCAATGAGCCTATCGCTCAGCAGTATTTCTGGTTCCCGGGCTTTAATAAATATCCGGTTGTGGGTATCAACTGGTTGCAGGCTCATGCGTTCTGCGACTGGCGTACAAGGATGTGGAAAAATGAGCGCCTGAAACAAAGGATGTATACGGAAAGCTATTTCCGCCTGCCAACAGAAGAAGAGTGGGAATGGGCTGCACGTGGTGGCCGTAACGAATCTCCTTATCCATGGGGCGGTCCTTACATCATCAACAAAAAAGGCTGTTACCTTGCAAACTTCAAACCACAGCGTGGCAACTATGCTGCCGATGGAGGTCTTTACACAGTACCGGTTGATTGGTATGCTGCAAACGATTACGGTCTAAAAAATATGTCAGGCAACGTATCTGAGTGGACTGAGTCAGCTTACTTCGGTGGCAGCTACAACCAGATGGCAGATATCAACCCAAGCGTAACTTATAATGTACAGGAAGGCGAGAAGAAAGACAAGCCATATATGTCCCGCAAAGTGGTTCGCGGTGGTAGCTGGCGCGATGTAGCTTACTTCCTGCAGGTGAGCACCCGCGATTACGAATACCAGGATACGCCTAAGGCATACATTGGTTTCCGTTGCGTGTACACTGAAACAGTTCCTGCATTGAGCAACAGGCGCCCTGTAAGGAAATAAGAACTTAAATTCATAACACACTTTTTATAAATCAAGCAAAAAATCAGCAACAATGAATTCGATAGCACTTTTTTTTGAGAAGAAACAAGGTAAGTACATCAAAAATCTGATCATCGGCATGGGTGCCTCGGTGGTACTGTTGGGAGCTCTTTTTAAGATCCAGCACTATCCCGGAGCCAGCATCATGCTTAACATAGGCATGTTCACCGAGGTGTTCATCTTTGCGTTGCTTGGTCTTCTCCCCCCACATGCTGATTACTATTGGGAGCGTTTTTACCCGGACATCACTATCAATCCTCACGTTGAAGCTTATGAAAAAGGCCTGAAAGAGCCACATAAAGCAGCTGCTTCTTCAGGTGATGCTCCTTCTAAATCTCTCGATAAGATGATGGAAGAAGCACAAATCAACCCTGCTAATCTGCGCCGCCTTAGCGACAATTTCCAGAAGTTCGGCCAGACAGTAGAGCAAATGAAAGACATCACTGATGTTACCGCTGCTACAGGTGTATACTCTCAGAGTGCCCGCGAAGCTGCTGATGCTTTGGGCCAGATGAAAAATACATTCATGGGTGCTACCAAAACAATGAGCGCATTCAACGCTGCTGCTGATGACACAACTAAATTCCACCAGCAGGTAGTAGTATTGTCTAAGAACCTCGGTACACTTAACCAGATTTATGAAGTGGAACTGCAGGATGCGAACAACCACCTGAAAGCAATGAACAAGTTCTATAGCAACCTCGTAAATGCTTCTGATGCTATGGCTTCAAGCGCTAAGGATGCAACTGCAGCTAAGGACCAGATAGGCCTGCTTGCTAAGAACCTGACCACGCTGAACCAGATATATGGCAACATGTTGTCTGCTATGCAGGGCCGCTAGTCTAAGCCGGTAGAGTTAAGTAAACAATATTTTAGTTCTAACTATAGTAAAAATTAAAGAATGTCTATACCTAAAGAGCCGCGGCAGATAATGATCAACCTGATGTATCTGGTGTTGACCGCCCTGCTGGCCCTAAACGTATCAAATGAGATCCTTAACGCCTTCCGGACGCTAAGCTCGAGCATTGATAAATCCAATACTTCTATTGATCAGAAGAACTCGGATATTCATGCGGAGATTATTGCCAACGAAGCTGCACCAGGGCAGGCTGAAAAAGTTCATCCTTTCCGTGTGAAAGCCGATGAGGTGGTAAAGCAGGCCGACGATATGGTGAAATACCTTGAGGACTGGAAAAAGAGGATAGTAATGGAGTCTGGTGGATATGCACCCTACAAAGATGACTCTGAGGACACTCACTTTCCTGACAGGTTGGATAACATTGATGCGACAACATCATTGCTTGTTGAAAAGAAGGGTGGCGATACAATTAAGAAGAGAATCGAAGATCTGCGTACATTCATGTTAAGCCAGGTTTTTGAGTCAGATAAAGCAGCCATCAGCCCGCTGATGCCACTGAAAATCACAAATGCCAAGAAGAACGAACACAATCCTACAGGCGACTGGAGCATTGGTAACTTCGAGCATATGCCTGCGGTTGCTGCATTGGCGCTCTTCTCTAAATATGAGAATGACGTTCGTGCAAGTGAAGCGTTGGTAATGAATAAGCTTTTTGAAGAAGCACACGGTAAAGACCTGAAATTTGATACGCTTGCTGCCGTTGCTATACCTAAGAACAGCTACGTGCTTGAAGGCGATAAAGTGGAAGCATCGTTACTTCTGGCGGCATTTAACAAGCAGCTGAAACCAACTATCGCCAGCATGAGCGGTGGTGGATCTACTAAGCCTGCTGTGAATGGTGTAATACCTTGGGAAACTATCGCACATGGTACAGGCCTTCAGACCGTTCAGGGTGTGATAGAGCTGAAAACTGATAAGGATGTACAAAGGAAACCATTTAAGTTTGAATACATGGTGGGTACCACAGGTGCTTCTATGCAGCTTGATAAGATGAACGTATTCTACATAGGCGTACCAAACCCTGTTACAGTAGCAGCGGCAGGTTACTCAGTGGAAGACGTATCATTGGAGATTCCGGGTGCAGTAGTGACTGGTGAGAAAGGCCACTATTCTATCACAGTAGACAAGATAGGCACTGTACAGGTGGCTATCATGGCTAAGACAAAGGAAGGTTCAAAGAAGAATGTAGGCGGAATGCCGGTACGCGTAAAACGTATACCAGATCCGGTTGCAAAAGTTGGTGGCAAAATTTCGGGAAGTTTCCCCGCAGCTACTTTCAGGGTTCAGATCGCACCTGTAGCTACCCTCGATAATTTCGACTTCGATGCCAAATTCAAGATCACTCAGTTCGACTTTGCTGTGTTACCAAAAGGTGGCGACTATCAAGGGCCTATTACTGTTAAAAATGGCAATGGCGCTCGTTTCACCGAAAATGCAAGCGTGATGCAGATGATGGGACGTTTGAAAGCCGGTGATAGGGTGTTTATTGACAACATCAAAGCTATAGGACCAGACGGAGCTAGTAGAAGTATCGGCTCTTTGACCTACTTATTGACGAATTAATTAATTTAGCAAATAAATCTTAAGGACATGACCATCCTGAATTCATACAAATTGACTGCCGCAGCAATATTATTGCTTGCCTCTGGCTCCGTTTCTGCCCAGGGCACTGCTACTGATCCGTCCGTAGCAGCAAGCCAGAAGGTGGTAAATGCTACCTGGCAGCGTTCCCAGACCAATGATGGTGCTTTCGACCGGGTACGGCATGAAAGCGTGCCTATTACCTGGCAGCGCATTCGTGAAGACGATATCCTATGGAAAAAGCGTGTTTGGCGTGAAATAGATACACGTGAGAAACAGAACGTTGCTTTCCGCTATGCAGGAGATGAAAGTTCTGGCGGTGGTATGTTCATAGAAATTTTGGTGGACGGCCTGAAAACGGGTAAAATCAAAGGCTACAAGCAGTTTGATGACCGCTTTACTACTCAGCTTAGCAAAGAGGAGATCATGGAGTCTGTAGCTGGTAAAACAGATACCACACTCGTTGTGGATCCTACTACCAACGAAGAAAAGCAAATGATCGTTCACCGAGATTTCGATCCTAACGGCATACGCAAGTATAGGATCAAGGAAGATTGGATTTTCGATCGTAACCAGGGCCAAATGGTGGTAAGGATCATTGGTATAGCACCTGTAAAAGACGTGGTAGGTGATGACGGAGTTTACCGTGGTTCGCAGGCTATGTTCTGGTTGTATTATCCGGATATCCGCAACCTGCTGGCACAGTACGAAGTGTACAATCCACAGAATGATATCGCTCGTTATACCTGGGATGAATTCTTTGAAAGCCGCCAGTTTGCAAGCAAGATCACTAAGGTGAGCAATCCTTTTGGCACAGAGTTCAAGGATACACATGAGCAGAGCCCATATGGTTCTATGGAGTCTCTTTACGACAGCAAGCACGCTGCTGAGGAGATCTTCAACAAGGAAGTGGATATGTGGGTTTATTAATCGTGGCATGAATCGTGGTGTAAATCTGCGATTTACATATTGTGAATAATATTTGAAGCCCCCGCTATCGGGGGCTTCTTTATAACTGAACTTTTTATCTTCTGATACCTGATGAGCGGAGTAAAACCAACACTGGAAGTATGTCTGTCGCCGGCACTGCTGCACCTGTATGATACTAATGACGCAATAGTCGTGATCATAGACATTTTCAGGGCCACATCTACCATCACGTCTGCGCTGCACAATGGTGCTAAATGTGTGATACCTGTGGCCTCTGTAGCAGAGTGCATTACCATAGGTGCGGCTACCTCCAATAGTGTGACTGCGGGTGAGCGCGATGGCAAAATTGCCCCCGGCCTGCAGCATGGCAACTCTCCGCTGGAATATCCGGGTGAGTTTATCAGGGATAAGACGCTGGTGCTTACAACTACTAATGGTACGCGACTGCTGCATATGGTAGAAGGCGCTGCGCAAATAGTAATTGGCTCCTTCCTGAACCTTACTGCCCTGTGTGACTATCTGCTGGCCCGTAATAAGCGTGTGCTGCTGGGCTGCGCATCGTGGAAGGATAAGTATAACCTGGAAGATACCCTGTTTGCCGGGGCCGTAGTAGACAAGCTGCAACACGCCTTTGAAGTGGCCGATGACAGCGCAAGGTCTGCCCGGCATCTTTACCGCTCCTCAGGTGGCGAAAACCTGATCGAGTTTCTTAAGGACAGCTCGCACTACAAGCGCCTCTCTGTGTATGGCCTGGAGCAGGAGATGGAGTACTGCGTGACACCTGATCTGCACCCTGTTGTACCATACCTTGAGGGGAGGGAGATAGTTATAAGTTGATAAGTGATAAGTGATAAGTGATAAGTGATAAGTCGTAAGTCGTGGGGTGCCTTTTACATATATTATTTATGCTTCTGTAAATCTCTTCTGGTAGTAGTTTTCTGGTCTGTACGAAAAACTTGTTTTACACAGGTTGGTATTCCTCCGTCGCATAAAGCTTTGGCGGACAATGTGATAATCAATTGTTTATTGTTTTTGGATTTCCGGTTTTTTCTGGTTTTTTGCAGTAGCCGGAACTTTCGATTAGCTCAGGAAGAAAGTGCCACGTTCTGATTTTTGGGTTGATCGTGGATGACTCGCTGTTTCCGGTTTTTCTGGTTTTTTCCGATAAGGGAAAAGTGGGTTACCGCTAGGAGGCGCAAAGTTAATGATATTCACTTAGAGGCTCAGTAGCGGATCTGTGCCCCACTTTCGGAAAAGAAAAAAACAGGGCAATTGTGGCATTGAAAAATCATTATTTTATTGAAAATCAATATGTTGTCTAATTACCTGTATGCCCCAAAATGCCCCACTCATGCCCCATCTATGCCTCATATATGCCTCTGCCTCGTCCTGAAATAGGTATACGTTGGTTAGATAATCCTGTTTTAAGTTTACTGCGTTGCCTGCTTCTTAGGTATCCCACACCCTTGAGGTGTGAGATACCGGCTTTTTTCATTTTTTGGCCCAAAGGTCTGAACAGATGATGACTTTGTGAAATTGAAATTATATGATAGCGCACTTTGTGCGCTATCATATTCGGCTACGCGCTTATCATTAAAATTTCTTTGCGCCATGGGCGCGGGTTTGGGGGTGGATTTGGGCTTTGGTTTGGGGGGCTTTGGAAAATAGGCCACGATAATGGTTCAAAACCGAACACAGTACTAATTGAATTAATGTGAATTGCCCTTTTAGGCCAACCGAAACGGATAAGAGACCAAAACGCGGCGAAAGATGCACTGCCTAAAAAAGTTACTGCCTGATAATTTTATCTTGTTTTAATAGAAGGCCTTGCTGGTTGAAGATGGATATGAAGTACATGCCAGGCGGGCAATCTGCTATGGAAATGGTGGTGGTGTTATGCTCCTCTTTTATAGGCTGGCCGAGGATGT
>CANFHA010000020.1 GCA_947446645.1 Chitinophagaceae bacterium
ACATCCTCGGCCAGCCTATAAAAGAGGAGCATAACACCACCACCATTTCCATAGCAGATTGCCCGCCTGGCATGTACTTCATATCCATCTTCAACCAGCAAGGCCTTCTATTAAAACAAGATAAAATTATCAGGCAGTAACTTTTTTAGCGAGTGCATCTTTCGCCGCGTTTTGGTCTCTTATCAGTTCCGGTTGTCCTAAAAGGGCAATTCACATTAATTCAATGAGTACTGTGTTGGGTTATGAACCATTATCCTCGCCTATTTTTCAAAGTCCCCAAATCCAAAGCCCAAATCCACCCCCAAACCCGCGCCCATGGCGCAAAGAAATTTTAATGATAAGCGCGTAGCCGAATATGATAGCGCACAAAGTGCGCTATCACGTAATTTCAATTTCACAAAGTCATCATCTGTTCAGACCTTTACGCCAAAAAATGAAGAAAGCCGGTATCCCACACCTCCAGGGTGTGGGATACCTAAAAAACAAGCAACGCAGAAAACTAAAAACAGGATTATCTCGCAAAGCCGAAGCTTCAGCGAAGGATGGGGCACAACGGGTAAAAATGAGGCATGAAATTACCCGCAAAAAATTGAATCAGGTTAATCATAAAAATCAAATGAATCAAAGTTCAGACAATTACCCACATGGGTAAAAGTAAGGCAATTAGGGAAATTAAATAAAATTACAATAAACCAATACAGCCGTGGCATACTGCGATTATCCACAAAATAAAATGCCCCATATAATCACATTTTTTATTTGAAGCAAACGGGGTATAGATCCTGTACCGTACTTACCGCAGTGAACGCTCGAAACTTTGCGACTCCGGGTCTTAGCGGTTAAAAAAACCGCTAGGCACAGGCTGAAAAAACCGGAAAATAATTGTCATCCTGAGCTTGCCGAAGGACGGACAAAACCGGAAACGAATAAACAGTAAACAATTGATTATCACATTGTCCGCCAAAGCTTTATGCAACGGGGGAACACCAACATGCGCAAAATCCATTTTTCACCCCCAACCAGAAAAACCACCAATATTGTAAATCCTCCAACCTTCACCTTTATGAACGCTCCAAACACAAAATCGCCCCGGCCATTAAAAGCCAGGGCGATCAAATCGAATAAAGTAATCACTTATTTCTTGCTCTTGAATTTCCCCTTTGCCGACTTCTTGGGCGGGTTTGCTTTTACATCTTCAATTATCGCCTTCACATCTTCTATGGTCAGCGCTTCGGGTTTCTCGGCCTGCTCCTTTGGTATCTTGTAGTTGCGCAGGCCTTGCTTTATGTAGGGTCCATAAGGGCCCTTCAGTATCCTTATCTTCTCTTTCTCAAACACCTTTATCTCACTCTCCGCTTTTGCCTTTCTTTTTTCCTCTATCAGCGGGGCTATTTCTTCCATCTCCACCGTATATGGGTCCATTTCCTTCTTCAGCGAGTAAAACAGCCCTGCATGCTGTGCGTATGGCCCAAAGCGGCCTATGTTCAGCGTTACGTCTTCACCTTCAAACTGGCCCAGGTTGCGCGGCAGGCGGAAGAGCTCCATAGCCTCATCAAAGGTTATAGTCTCAATACTCTGGTTGGTGCGCAGTTTTGCAAAGCGTGGCTTTTCTTCGGTCTCACTGCCTGGCGTACCCGCAGCACCTATCTGCACCATAGGCCCGAAACGGCCCAGGCGTGCTACCACCGGCTTGCCGCTTGCAGGGTCTACACCCAGCTCACGCTCACCTTTGGCACGGCTTGCATTCTCTATAGTATGCTCTACCGACTCGTGAAAAGGCAGGTAGAAATCATCGATCATTTTATTCCAAAGCTGCTTGCCATCGGCAATGCTGTCAAACTGTGCTTCGATCTTTGCCGTAAAGTCATAATCCATCACCTTAGAAAAGTGCTCACGCAGAAAATCATTCACCACCATACCCAGATCAGTTGGGAACAGTTTACTCTTTTCAGCACCAAAATTCTCGCTGTCTGTCTGCTTGGATATCTTATCGTCTTTTAACGTCAGCACCTGGAATGCGCGCTTAACGCCATCTTTATCCCTCTTCTCTACATATCCTCTTGCCTGTATAGTACTAATGGTTGGTGCGTAAGTAGACGGCCTGCCTATGCCCAGCTCTTCCAGTTTCTTCACCAGCGAGGCTTCCGTATACCTCGGCGAAGGCCTTGTGAAACGCTCGGTCGCCTGCAGGCGCTGCATATCAAGCTTCTGCCCGGCTACCAGTGGGGGCAGCATACCTTCGTTTTCGTCTTCACCGTCCTCTTCGTCACGTCCTTCGCTATACACTTTCAGGAAGCCATCAAAGCGCATTACCTCGCCGGTTGCAGTAAGCGGGTCTGGTTGCGTCGACACCGTGATCTTGGCTATAGTACGCTCCAGCTGTGCATCAGCCATCTGGCAGGCCATTGTCCTTTTCCAGATCAGCTCATAGAGCCGGGTAGTGTCTGCATCGCCCGCTGTTGTCGCATTCATATCTGTAGGGCGAATGGCTTCGTGCGCCTCTTGTGCACTTTCGTTCTTCGTCTTATAAGCACGCTGCTGGTGATACTTCTCACCATACTGCGCTATGATAGCTGCACGTGCACCTTCTATAGCTGTTTCAGACAGGTTTACTGAGTCGGTACGCATATAGGTTATATGCCCATTCTCATACAGCTTTTGCGCCAGCAGCATCGTTTTCGATACTGAATAGCCAAGCTTACGGCTCGCCTCCTGCTGCAGCGTAGATGTGGTAAACGGTGCTGAGGGAGACTTTTTGCCGGGTTTCACCTGCACATCTCTTACCGTATATGTAGCACCTATGCACTTTTCAAGGTAGCTTTCTGCACCCGCAGCATCATTAATCTTGTCCGGGCCATCAGCTTTAAAGGTTACCTTCTTCTTATTAATATCGTCAGCTGCAAATAATGCATCTACCTTAAAGCTACTTACTATGTTGAAGCGGTTAATATCCCTTTCGCGCTCTACCAGCAATCTTACAGATACAGACTGCACACGACCTGCAGACAGATTGTTACGCATACTCATCTTGCGCCACAGTACAGGAGACAATTCAAAGCCTACTATTCGATCCAGTATCCTGCGTGCCTGCTGGGCATTCACCAGGTCCATATTCACAAAGCGCGGCGATGCCACTGCTTTTTCAATTGCGGGCTTGGTGATCTCATGGAAAACGATACGCTTTGTAGTATACGGATCAAGGTCTAGTACTTCACACAAATGCCATGAAATGGCCTCACCCTCACGGTCCTCATCCGTTGCCAGCCACACGTCGCCAGACTTCTTTGCAAGTGATTTAAGCTCTTTTACCACTTTCTGCTTATCCTCAGATACAATGTACTTGGGCTTATATCCGTTCTTGATGTCTATACCCATGTCCTCTTTCTCAAGATCACGTATATGCCCGTAGCATGATTTCACTTCAAAATCACTACCCAATATCTTTTCAATGGTCTTTGCCTTCGCAGGCGACTCCACTATCAACAAATGCTTTGCCATTCCCTTTATAAAAATAAAAACTTAAAAAATAAAAACTTAAAAAAATACCATAACCACAACCAATAACCGAAAATTGAAGGCAACGACCCACTACTTGCCACTCACTATTTAGCACTCATGACTTTTTAAGCGTGTGCAATAATAGAATATTGTTTCCATAAAGAAAAAAGGGTAGCGAAAATCGCAGACCTTTTTAACCTAAAATTTAATTAATTCCTTAATGTGATACATAAATATGATCTCTTACACATTCAGCGTATGCACTTATGTTTACAAATAACCGCATGCCTCTACCAAATCAGCATCTATATAGTGAGGCATATTCCCGTTACTGCCGCCGCCTCCCACAATTATCACCACGCATTTAACAATATGGAATTTGGAATGTCAATGCAACCCTATATAAAACAAAAAGGGACAACCGAAGTTGCCCCTTTTAAAATCAATGCTTAAAAATATTAGTGAGCTACAACGATGCGGCCTGTAGAGCGCTCGCCATTAGCTGTAACAGTGTACATGTACACACCTGAAGCAAAGTTAGTTGTATTTACAACTGCTTTACCGTTGTTCAGGTTAGATGCATTCTGCATAGCTACTACATTACCCAGCATATCAGTTACAGTTACCTTCACATCAGAAGTAGATGCAAGGCTGAAATTGATAGTAACCTGGTTTGAAGCAGGGTTAGGAACTGCAGAAACAGAAGTAATGTTCTTTACGTTCTTAACGCCGTTGACAGCTGGCTGCAGCAGGTTACAAGTAGCACAAGTAACGTGGAACAGAATGTAAGGATACTGAAGGTAGCTCGCACCACCGGTCGTAGCATTAGTCCATGCCCAGTTAGGAATATAGTTACCACCCCAGCCGGCATCACCTGAACCTTCCCTCTTGAAATAACCGTTAGTCTGGTCCTTAACGTTGTAAACTGGGAACTGTGCAGTCTGAGAAGCGTCTCCGCCAAAGATGATGTCAGCAGAAAAATTACCATGCTTATTAGTACCATCAGCATACTGAACCGTATCGAAAGGAACATAAGATGGATCTCCGCTTTTGAAACCTAATGATGCTGCTGCAAAGTTGCCTGCAGGCACTGCAAGATTAACAGGGTAAGCCCTGCCAAAGCTAGTAGCAGTATCAGCTGCATTCAGGTTGAAAGTATAAGAAACTACGCTACCTGGAGCAGTGGTAACACCCGCCTGGTTGTTTAAGCTATCGTGCAGCAGGTCGATGAAGTTAAGAGTGTCAGTACCATAGTCAGACATGCCAGTGAAATAGTATGCTGGTAAGTCAGATGTGCCTGAACCATCACCGTAAACCAAAGAGATACGAAGCTGGTCTGTGTAAGTACCGGCAACAGCTGGACGGAGGTAAGAACCGAACACTAATACAGAGTCAACAACATAAGACTCAGTACCTGTGATACCGATTTCGCCATAGAACAAAGAAGTATCATTCCAGTTAGAAGAAACCGGATCAAGTGACAGGCCTACTGAGGTCCATGTGTTTATAGAATAAGATGGTGTACCAGCGTTGTCAAAACCAAACACTGCTGTAGTATCATTCCAAAGGTTCAGCTGTATAAATCCCAGCTGAGTTGAAGTACCATAAGTACCATTCAGGATTTTCACATTCATTACGCTATCAGCGTAATCATACCAACGTCCACCACCTGCTCCGGCTGTAGTCCTTTCTGAAGAAAGTTTGTTAGACACGCGATCAGTGTTTGCTGCATGTTTAGTTTTGTTTGTGACAGAGTTTTCGTTGCGGTTAAACACAACACTTGCACCGCGCTGCTGTGCGCCCGCTGACATTGCCATAGAGCTGGCTGCTAAGAGTAGAAATAACTTTTTCATTTTCGAGATTTTTTTTAGATAATAAATGGTTGAGGTAAAGATACGGGTTTTTGATTAATTCAGTAATAACATTTCTAAAAAATATTCCGCCTGCATAGTAACAATATTATATGCAAATATGTGCGGAGAAACAGAATCGCGACCTAAAATAATAACGCAGGAGGCATCGCTATATTGTCTCATCTGCAAAATTTTGCGCTTGCATCATTCATAGTCGCGCTCAAAAAATAATTGTTTATACATTTTCAAAATCCAATTGGTATTACCTTTGCCAGCGTTAAAAGACATTATGCTCCCAGAATTTGACAATACAGAGGTTGCTTTCCAGTATCGCAGTGATAAAGAATTAAAGCATGCGCGTTTCCTCTTTTCATCCATGAGCTCACCCATGCTCACCAGTATCGGGATAAAGATGACAGGCCTGGCGTTATCCCTTCACCTTCCGGTAAAAAGCATAATTAAAAGCACCTTATTCGATCACTTTTGTGGCGGTGAAACAATGGAAGACGCCGCGAAGACTGCTGCGGTCATAAGCAAATATGGCGTGAACACCATCCTGGACTATGGTGTAGAAGGAAAAGAAAGTGAAGAAGATTTTGATAAGGCAGTTCCGGAATTTATAAAGGCCATCAAATACGCATCTGCCAATAAGAACATACCGTTCATCAGTTTAAAGATCACCGGCTTCGCCTACTTCTCCTTACTTGATAAGATACACGCCGGCTATACGCTTAGCAAAGATGAAGAAGCCGCATGGAAAAGGGTTTATGATCGCATTGACAGCATCTGCAAAGCTGCCGCTGAAAACCAGATAATGGTATTGGTAGACGCTGAAGAAAGCTGGATACAAAAGCCCGTAGACGACCTCACGGACATGATGATGGAGCGCTACAACAAATCGAAAGCTGTTGTGTTCAATACCTTTCAGCTATACCGTCACGACAGGCTGGTCTTTCTCAAAGAATCTTACAAGACAGCACAGGCAAAAGGATACCAACTGGGAGCTAAGCTGGTACGAGGCGCATATATGGAAAAAGAACGTGCGCGCGCAATCGAAAAAGGATATCCATCACCTATACAGCCAAGTAAAGAGGCAACGGATAAAGACTATGACGAGGCGGCTCTTTTCTGCGTGCAGCACCTGGAAGGGTTGTCTTTATTTGTAGGCACTCACAATGAGGCAAGTTGCCTGAAGGTGGCAAAGGCTATGCTCGATAATAATATCCCCGTAAATACGGACAAAGTATTCTTCTCACAGCTTTATGGTATGAGTGATAACATTTCATTCAATCTTTCACACGAAGGGTATCATGTAGCTAAATACCTGCCTTACGGCCCCGTGAAGGACGTGATACCGTACCTGATGCGCCGCGCACAGGAGAACACGTCAGTGGCCGGACAGACCGGACGAGAATTGTCGCTGATAAAGAAGGAAATAAAACGCAGAGGTATCTAAACTGATCGCACAGATACTACTCCCCTATCTCTCTAAGAGACTTTGTCTGCCATGGCCAGAACATATTGGCTGTAACAAGTCCACGTGCAAACTTTCTTTCCACAAAATGGAATAGTAGCATGGCAACAAAAAGAGCCGCGGGCAACCCTATACCACGGGTAAGTATTGCATAAAAAGTAGTTCTGCTGGGAATAAAACGGGAAATAATATTATCGACCAGGTAGAATACAGAGAAGTGGACCACGAAAAGCGAATAGGAACGTTCGCCCAGCCACAGCATGAAAGGTTTGCTAAGAATGGTTCTCAGTGCCTTCTTGTTAAATGCAAACACAATAAGGCCTCCGAAAATAAGACCATAGCCAGAATGAAGAAAAAACGGCGGGTAGTTTTGAGCCGACAGCCATCCACCGGCGCCGGTGGCCGGGGTAAGAACAGACGGATAAACTGACGAACAGAACACCAGGAATGCCCCGGAAAGAAAAAAGGCCCAGCCGTGCTTCATATCAAAATCCCTTGCTGCTATCAGCACACCCATCAGGAAACAAACAGGGTACTCAACAAACCTGCCTATGTTGAGAACAATGTAAGTGAATGAATAGATGGTCGAAAACCAGCCGCTCACAAATATCATAAGCAATGCGGTGAAAATAACACCGCCTGCTATAACCATCAGGAGCTTTCCGTCCGTCAGATTTGCTCTCTTTGGATAAATGAATACCACTACAGGAACCAAAAGATAAAAAAGTATCTCTGTACCAAGGCTCCACCATGCCAGGTTGTAATAATTGCCATCGAGATTAATGATGGGCATCTCGTGAATGATCTCCCGCCATGAAAACTGCATGTTCATGCCGCCTGTAGCATTGTACCAGGTGGGATAGGTATTCATGAACCAGATGACCACAGCTGCGAAAAGCAAGGCAACAAAATAAGGCGGGTAAATGCGCCAGAATCTGCGCCTGAAGTATTCGATCACCTTAAAGTCGCGCTGGTTTCTTAAGTATGGCCTTAACAATACAACCCCACTAAGTACAAAGAAAAGATCTACTCCATACCCATCAATATAATTGAATATTGACCCCAAAATGTGCATATTCGCCTTATCAGAAAACTTCATAATATTAGAAGCGAAGGCATGAAGAATAACCACCATTGAAGCTGCTACGGCCCTTAACCCATCTAAAAAATGAAACCTTACAGGCTTCGCTGAAGTTATACTCATGAAATACTTATGCTCAAAAATTGTGATTATAAAATTAGTGTAGGAAAGATAGCGCAAAATGAGCATCAGCGCATGACCTCATCGAAGACGGCAAATATCCTAAACAAATCTTCAGATTCCAAATTAGAACCAGATGGCAGGCATAGGCCATTTTGAAACAATGTCTCGGATGTTCCGTCTCCATAAAACGGATATTCCTCAAATACCGGCTGCAGATGCATAGGCTTCCATAGCGGCCGTGACTCTATATTTTCTTTCTCCAGTGCCAGTCGCAGATCCTCCCTGCTAAAGCCAGCCTCTGCGGGATCTATCAATATGGTGCTAAGCCACCTGTTGCTGACATACCAATAAGGTTCTTCAAGAAAATGAATGCCCTTTTTACCCTTTAGCTTCTCCACATACTGACTGTATATCTCCCTGCGCTTCTCAATTCGTTTTGCAAGCACCTCCATTTGCCCCCGGCCCACGCCTGCCGAAAGATTGCTCATCCGGTAATTATAGCCTATACGGGAGTGCTGGTAGTGGGGCGCTTCATCCCTGGCCTGTGTGGACAGAAACCGTGCATCTTTCACAATGGATTCATTTTGCGAAACCAATGCGCCCCCACCTGAGGTAGTTATTATTTTATTTCCATTAAAAGACAGAACAGAGATATCGCCAAATGTGCCGCATTTACGACCGTCTATAGACGACCCCAGTGCCTCTGCTGCATCTTCCAGTATAGGTATCTTATAATGTTTCGAAATTACAGATATGGCCCCCATTTTTGCAGGCATACCATAGAGGTGCACGGGTATGATCGCTTTAGGCTTCCTGCCATTTGCAATACGGTCTTTTATGGCCTGCTCCAGCAATACGGGGGACATGTTCCAGGTATCCTTCTCGCTATCTACAAATATGGGCGTAGCGCCTACATAGGTGATAGGGTTGGCTGTTGCAGAAAACGTCATACTCTGGCACAGCACTTCGTCGCCGGCTTTAACGCCAAGTAATACCAGCCCCAGGTGCAGACCGGCAGTACCTGAACTCAGGGCAGCCACATGACTGCTCTCACCCAGGAACAATTCAAGATCCTTTTCAAACCCATTGACATTTGGCCCCAGTGGCGCTATCCAGTTGGTCTCAAAGGCTTCATTTACAAACTGCTGCTCCGTTCCACCCATGTGGGGTGACGACAACCATATCTTTGACTTCATTTTTTCGGTTCTTTATATTTTATAATACGGGCAGGATTGCCCACAGCCGTTGCAAAATCCGGCACATCCTTTATTATTACGGCCCCGGCGCCTATAGTGCACCACTTACCAATCCTTATTCCCTGTATCACTACAGCGCCCGCACCGATGTGGGTACCCTCTCCCACCTGCACATCGCCACTGAGCGTTGCGTTGGGCGAAATGTGCACATAGTCTGCAAGCACGCAATCATGATCTATAGAGGCACAAGTGTTAACTATGCAATGCCGGGCAACAGCGGTATCGGCATTTAAGGTAACACCTGCCATCACCACAGTGCCCTCACCGATTGTTGATCGCTTTGAAATAAATGTATTAGCGTGTATGGCGGTGCCAAATGTAGCGAAGTCGCTAAGCTTGAGTGCTATTTTCTTTCGAGTCTCGTTTACCCCAATGCCGATGACCACCGTGTCCGTGATCTCAGTTCCCAGGGGCACGGGACGTTTTATTATGTAATCCCACACAGGTGCCCGGTCGGCATCGTCCCATATTTCGATGTGGGGCGTATTAATGCTTTCGAGTATCTCGATGATCACTTTGCCATGTCCGCTTGCGCCATATACAATCATAGATCTAAATCAAAGCTTTGCGAACAAAGATAACTATTGAAGCAGTAATTAATATACACTATAGATTGTTTAAAACTTATACTTTGCCTACCCAATTCATGGTCCTTTGTATAAAATGGTCTACCATCCAGGTGTCAGGATCCATTGCTTTTGCTTTGTTTAGTTGCTCAAGAGCGCCGGAATAATCGCCTGTCTTAAACAAGTATATCCCGTCATTTCGATACACCTCCGAATTAGAATTATCCAGGCGCAATGATAGGTCGTTATCAGTCTTACCTTCTTCAATTTGCCCAGCCATCAGTTTAGCATAAGCACGGTTACTGTATGCGCCGGCAAATTCTTTGTCCATCGAAATAGCCTGGTCCAGGTAAGGTATCGCATCTTCAAACTCTTCCACCCTGTTCAGCGTGTATCCGAAATTGTTGAGATTGTATTTGTTGCCACCACCCATCTGCAGCAGATGCCTGTAATAGCTGATGGCTTCATCATACTTCCCCATGTACACTTTCAGCAAAGCCATGTGTATGCGGTCATGCGCATCCAGGTTTCCAATTTTAGCCACCTTCTCTCTCTGTATCTGATCCGCCCTGCGATAGTTCTTCAATTTAATGTAAGCATCTACTGCCTGCCGGTATACCTGCGCACTCTTTGTACCGTGCCCTATAATTTTGTCAAATATCGCAGCAGCCTCCGCAAAATTCCCTTCATTTAATAATTGCACCGCATGAGCATAATCATCCGGCATTTTCCGCGCCTCAAGCATCATCTGTAGTTTCGTCCCGTCACTACGAAGCATGTCGCTTCCCCCGGTATCTATGCGGCCAGCCCTCGGTACTATATTGTATAGAAAAACGAGGCCCGCCCAAATACAGAAAATACACAAGAAAGGCGCCCACAGACCTGAAGGATGGGCTGCCAGCAGTATTGTTAGGAGAAACGAGAATTGCAATAGCGAGGCCAGGGGACCTGCAAGAATAATAGCAAATGCCTGCCTGAATGAAACATCAGCCGCTGAATAAGTACACAGCCCTCCCCGCCACCTCAATATATTTAACCGGAACCAGACAACAAACCTCCCAAATGACAGGCATCTGCTTCCCTTTTCTTCGCCATAGGAACCTAAGAACACAATAACCTTATCATTTGTGTAGATGCAGGCCACAAGCGCGTGCCCTGCTTCATGCACTGTCGTTGTCAGGACTACGATAAGGGGCAGCGTACAAAAAATGATGATAAACGGCACTAACCCATTCATAACGTAGTAGTTTAAAGGCTGAAGGTACACGCTAGGGATTTCCCATAAATTTCTCCATAGTGGCAGAGGTGTCTGAGCTAATCCCCTCAGATTTCACAATATTCCTTATAGTGAGAAAAAATATCCTGAAGTCGAGCGGAAAACTAATGTGATTCACGTACCAGACATCGTATTCAAATTTCTGCTGCCAGCTAATGGTATTACGCCCGTTTACCTGGGCCCACCCGGTGATGCCGGGCCGCACTTCATGCCTGTGCCGTTGCGTTTCGCTATACCTCGGCAGATATTCAATAAGTAACGGTCGCGGACCTATAAGGCTCATATCACCCTTGATAACGTTGAGCATCTGGGGAAGTTCATCAAGAGAAGTTCGCCGTATAAAGCTGCCAACCGGGGTTAGCCTGTCAGCATCTGGCAGCAGCTCCCCGTTCTTGTCCTTACGGTCATTCATCGTCTTAAACTTTATCACCTTGAATATTCGTTCATAGCGGCCGGGGCGGCTTTGGAAAAAGAATGGCTTACCACCGTTTGCAAAAGCGAGCAGTATTGTAACGACGATGAATACCGGGGATAGGACAGAAAAAATGATCAGTGCCACTAAAAGATCAATGACCCTTTTAAAAAAATTTGCGTACACAGATGTTGCAAGGTTTTTTGCCATTTTAGTATTGATGCAATGCAGTTGCCATTAAGAGACCAATAACGGCAACTAATTTTAGAAACAAAGTACGGCTATTTTTTAGCTGTTAGCTGCTTTATGTATCCCAGGTATTTATCTGCCAACACTTCGCGGTCAAAGTTTTCCTTTGCAAACCGGTAGCCACTTTCGCCCTCCGTTACTATTCGTGCCGGATCGCTAAGATACCCCCTTATCACCCTGTTGTATTCAGCTATGTTCTCTGGTTCTACGTATGTGCCGGCGCCGGCAGCCTCTACCAACTCCCTGGAAACGCCATCTATAGCCATCAATATAGGTCGCTTGCACGACATATAATCAAAGGTTTTATTGGAGTATACCGTTTTAAAAGTATCTACCCGCTTAAGCACCGAGGCACCCATTTCGGATGCCAGTATATAACAAAACACCTCTGCCTTAGGCACCGAATCCAGGAAACGCACGTTAGTGATTCTCCGGTCTTCCGCCATTTTTTTCAGCCTGTCCTTTTCCATGCCCTGGCCTATAAGCAGGAAGAGCACGTTGGTATCGCTTAGTACTTCGCCCGCATCCAGCAACTGCTCCAGGTAGTTGGCCACGCCATGCGCACCTACATATGTTATTACAAACTTACCGTCTAACCCATGTTGTTTACGAAACGCTTCACGGTCAAAAGTATTCAGTAATTTTTCTGACAAACTAAAATCTGATGCATTGGATATCTGTATCAATTTCTTTTCCGGAATTCCTTTCTTTTCTTTTAATGCAGTATAAAAAGCCGGCGTTAAAACATTGATAAGCGCAGACCGCTTATAGATAAAACCTTCCACCCAATAAGCCAGTTTTATTACCAGCTTATTGGTAAGCACCCCTGTATCAATCGCCGATTCCGGCCAGAGATCACGCACCTCGAACACAAAGGGCATACGGCGCAAACGTGAGATCAGGTAACCTGTGGCACCAACAAATAAAGGCGGCGAGGTAACAATAACTACATCAAATTTCCCTTTAATCTTGAACAAACCAGCATATAAAGAGGAGAACATAAAAGAAAAATATCCCCATAGCCTGCCAATAAAATGCTTGTTATAGGCCTCAGATACATGGCAGCGCCAAACAGTAACTGCACCCTGTTGCTTCTTTACAAAACGCTTTCCCTTGTATTCAGCAATTTTCTCTTTACCGTTATAATGCATCATACCGCCAAGCACTGTAACTGTATGTCCTTCAGCAGTCCATACACGTGTAAACTCATTCCAGCGGGAACCGCCGGGATCATTTTCTTCAAGAAAGTACTGGTGTATGAGTAGTATGTTCATCGAGGCGCAAAGGTAAAATAACAACTACTTAAAAACAGATGTAATTAAATATGATTTCTATATACTACAGAATATGTATGGTGGTTTCAATAACTTTAGTTTCTGCAAGAAAATAGCTTTCCACTGTTTTTTCCTTTTGTCCATAGAGCGAAGAGTACCAACCGTCCTGTACACATAAAGGCAATTTTGTCCGTTTTGATTCGCCATCCAGCCCGAATGCTTCAATCTCCATTTTCTGCTGCGCTGCAACCGGAGCATGCCAAAGCTGCTTTGTTACTATCCCTAACGGCCCTGATACTTCATCGGTTATAACCCATTCAGGTATCCCCCTTTTCTTTACGATTTTTCTTTTGTGCACGATCCCTTTATCGATATAGGTAAATACATGTATGGCGCCGTTAAACAAAAAGTTTTCTTTGGCTTCCTGTAGTAATGCATCTATACGCTGCGTCCAGTAATACCAGATAAAACGCCCACCTTTCAGCATCTGATCTTTATCATCGGGATATGCGATCATTACTGTGTTATGCGATGCCGTTCCGGAAAAATAGCGGACCGTCTCTTCATCAGTATTGTATTTATAACTGCCACCGTCCAGCAAAATATTTTCTCCCCTGTACCAAATATCCAGGTGCAGATTATCGGCCTGCGAGGGCCTGTCTTTATAGCTGCCGCATTTTATAAAAGTGAGCGTCTCCGGCTCCCTGATAATGTAATAGCCTCCGTTTGCAAACTGGTGTATGCCATGTGCCGGAGACCATATATCCGACGCGCCTGCGTTTAGTCCATACCATTGGTGATCTTCGTAAGTATCCAGCCCGGCATCCATGCCAAGCACGCCTGCCAATGCCTGCAGTTGCGGCCTGTAGTCGCGAAAGTGTGCGCCGCTGAGTTTAAAGAACAATGCACCATCATTAGCCCCATAATTTGGCAGCCAGCCATTTTCCTCTACCATGCATGTTCTCAAAAACATTAGTGACTTACGGGCACGGTCATAAACAACAGGGCTAAACCGCTCGCTGTTCTTTTCAGACAGAGCAATACCCCAGGTGAGCAACTGCACGACAATGCGATGGTAGTTCATGGAAAACTGAAGGAAAGTGCCGTCTTCATATACCTGGTAAGCTATCTCTTCCTCAAACCAGGCTTTGCCCTTTTTCTTCCAGATATCTGCACCTGGCATAGTGGGGAAAAAGATGCCGGCAAGGTATAAGGTCAGTGTCTCCGTAATTGCATGATTATTTCTAACCGCTATCCTTGAAAAATCAATGTTTTTATAGACATGGTCCATATGCCAGTATATCACATGCTGCATCTGGTCAAATACTTCTTCCGTGAGAAAGGAGGAGTTGCGGTAGTAGTATAATGCAAAGGTCCAGTTCAGCACCCGCAAGGACATTTCCTGGCTGCAGCGGTAATTAGGCCCGCAGTTTATAGGGTTGCTTCTTATCCACGAGAGAATATCATTAAAAACAAATTCCGCGCAATCATGACTGTGGTGGTAGTCGTAGCGGATTATATCGTACAAATACGAAAAGCGCGATTTTTCCCAAACAAACTTTATATCCCCTGCCTCCTTTGAATAATCTGCTATCTCCGTCCAGTGTCTGTTAGCATCATAGTGAAACCCGGAATCCGGATTGGTAACCCAGTCATAGTTTATACCGAGGTCCGTAAGCACGCTGTTGAATAGTAAAAACTTACCTTTCTTTATATTGTCAAAGGTGTCTTTGAGACCCTGTTGGGGGTTCCTGGCAATTGTAAGCGATTCCCGGTCTGTAAAGAAGAATTGCGCCTTTTGTTGCTTCCACCGGACAAGCGAAATAAACTGTTTGTAAGGAGGGTTTGCGGGGAATTTCTTTTTATACAGCCCCGTTCTTCGCATCAGTTCGTAGCGGCCGCGGAAACTGGCATATCGCCATCCCATGTTTCCCAAAAGGTTAAAGATGTTACTTATTCTGCCCACGATCTCAGCTGCCTAAAGCGTTACTATAAACTCGGTACCCTCATTCACTCTGCTCTTCACCTCTATCTTTCCGCCAAGAGATTCTACCTGTGTCTTGGTAATATACAGACCCACTCCCTTACTATCGTACCCCTGGTGAAAAACTGCGTTCAGTTTAAATATCCGGTTGCCATACTTTTCCATATCTATACCCAAGCCATTATCTTTCACTATCAGCTGCACTTTATCATTTTTCTTTCGCGTGCTTACTACAATTTCAGGCACAACATCGGTTCTGCAATACTTCAATGAGTTGCTGATAAAATTATAGAGTATGTTTTCCAGGTATGCTCTCGGATATTTCAGGCAGGTCACTTCCAGGTTTAGTATTATCCGCGCATGCTTCTCGAATATTGTACTATACAGCTGTGTAGTAATATCGTTTACAGTAGCCTTTACATCACAATCGTCATAAGATATCTCCTTATCCAGCTTGATCTTGGTGATCTCCATTAACGTTGCCAGGCTGCTCATCAATGCTGAGCTGCTCTCTTCAATCATTTCCAGGGCCTCATCAGTTGTAAACAGCTCACTGAGTGAGTTATCTGATTCGGAGCTATCCTTGTTATTCTTAGCCCTAAGCACCCCGGAAAGCATCTTTATGTTTGCTGCCGGTCCGCGCAGGTTATGGGCAATTATATGACTTAGTTCTTCAAGCTGGTTTACTTTGTTCAGCAGGTTTATCCTGGTTGCTTCCATCTCTGCATTCTTCCTTCCAATCTCATTTTCCAGCTCCTTACTCTTAGTGACATCCACAACCTGCGCTATAAAAAAGCGAGGATTATCGTCGCTGCCCCACACCACCGATACAGTCTGTGATACCAGCACTATTTTCTTCTTCTTTGAAACATACCGCTTCTCGATATTATAGGTCGATATCTCCCTTGTGAGTAATTTTTTCACCAGTGCAAAGTCCAGCTTCCGGTCGTCTGAGTAAGTAATATCCCGTAATGAAAGCTCAACCAGTTCAGTCTTTGGATAGCCGGTCATCTCACACAATACATTATTCACATCAAACCACTTGCCTTCAGGACTTATCAAAGCCATACCGATACCGGAATAATCAAACGCGCTTGCAAAAGTATCACGGCTGGTCTTAAGCGCCTGCTCCGCAAGTATACGATCCGTAATATTAAGCCCGTAACCGATCATCATCTGCAGTTCACCTTTTTCATCAAAAACAGGGAACATATTCCGCAAATGATGCTCTATCTCGCCGGTGGCGTTATGCAACTTCTCCTCCCACTGTATCGGGTGCCTTTCACTTTCAGCCGTATTGAAGATCTGCCGTCTCCGCTCTGCTATAGACATAGGTTTATTTTTCGCCCTGCAGTAGTCCTCGTCAGTTTTACCAATTAGCCAATGTCGCAGCTCATTATCCCTAATTGCCACAGGGTTAATGAACAGATACCTGTGCTGCGCATCGAAGACTACAATATCTGCCGCAATGGAATTAAGTACCCGCTCATAAAATATGCGCTGATCTTCCAGTCTCTTCTCCGCATATTTCTGGTTAGTAACATCGCTGAACTTCCATATACCAACTTTGTTATTATTACCAAAAGTCAGTGGTATGTAGTCGCGCGTAAAGATCCTGCCATCTGCAAGTTCCCACTCCTCTTTCAGCACTATCTCATTCTTCTCCAGTATCTCATCTGTACGCTTAGGGAATTTCTCCGGGTATTTATAAAAGTATTTTGTTACCCCAAGTCTTTTGCTGATATCCTTTCCCACCAACTGGTCAGCCGACCCGCTGATGCTGTACATATCACAAAACATCTGGTTCGCGAAAATTATCCTTCTATATTCATCTGTCACCAATATCCCGCTATGAAGATTATTGATAAGCTTGGCCAATAGCTGTGCTGAACCCGAATATCGCTCTTCCGATATTTTCCGGTCAGTTATATTCGTCTGGGTGCCAATGAATCTTAATGGTCTGCCATGCTCCATATAAGAGACAGCTATACCACGGCTCAGTATCCATTTATAAGTGCCATCTTTGCACAGATACCTGAATTCGACAGAGAAAACAGGTATTTCTCCGGCAAGGTACTGCTCCCTTGTCTGTTCATAACGGAGCATATCATCCGGATGTACCTTTGCCGCCCACTGTGTACGGGTTGATATCTCTTCCGCTATATATCCAAATTCTTCGTGCCACCTGTCAGAAAAATATATTTTATCCGTCTGGAGGTTTACGTCCCACATACCATCGCCTGCAGCATCAAGCGCAAGTTTCCATTTATCTTCTATCAGCGGGGCAATGGTCTGTTGGACTTGCTTTCTGATGGCTACAAAAATAAAATCCTTATCCGGATGTACCAGCATCACTTTAATGTTGAACGTACCGGCGAATATTGCGTTTGAGACGTAATAGTCAATGCTCCCGGTTTTACCCTGCTGAAACGCTTCAGTAACCAGGTCATCTATGTGCCGGAAAATATTGTCGTTTCCGGCATCTAATATCGGCTTGCCGAGATACCTTTTTTGATCGCTGATCTTATACTCGCTACCCTCCCAGATCTTTGTAACAACATGCTCATGCGAAACCTCCACGAGAAGGTCGCACAACTGCAGTAATGCATTTGCAATGATTTCAATATCCCTGGTGAGACTTCCGGTCATTTAGCAACTCAATTTAAACCAAAAATCCGGGTTATGCTACTTACTATTCTATCTGCTGTTTTTCCATCCCACAATGCCGGAATAGCGCCTTCTTTCCACTGCCCGGCAAATAATCTCTCAAAGGCAGGCTGAATACTCTTTGGATCTGTGCCCAAAAGCTCATTGGTACCTACCGTGCACGTTTCCGGCCGTTCCGTACTATCTCTGAGTGTCATACAAGGCACAGCCATTACGGTTGCCTCCTCTGTAATGCCACCTGAATCCGTGATCACAGCTTTTGCATTCTTCACCAGGTAGTTGAACTCAAGATATCCTAACGGATCAATAACATGAAGATTATCTGCGTTCACACCAATAGTTTGCAGGATCTTGGCAGTGCGCGGATGTACAGGAAAGATAACAGGTAAACCCCGTGAATTGGTAACGATCTCTGTTATCAATTCTTTAAGCTTGTCCTTATCATCAACGTTAGCAGGCCGGTGCAGTGTCATAATTATATATCCGCCGGATGTAAGGCCGTATTCGCTCCACAACGCCGGCTGCGAAAACCTGGGCATTTGCTTATACAATGTGTCTATCATTGTATTGCCTACGAAATAAATTTGCTCTTCTTTTACTCCCGATTTGCGGAGATTATTATTCGCAACCTCTGAGGTGGTAAAAAAATAATCTGTGATCGCATCTGTTACGATCCTGTTTATTTCCTCCGGCATCGTCCAGTCGCCCGATCTGATCCCACCCTCTACGTGTGCCACCTTTATATTGTTCACCTTTTTTGCGGCAATAGAGCATGCCATTGTAGAGGTAACATCACCCACTACTACGCACAAATCACAAGGTTTTTCCAGCAGCAGCCTTTCATACCCTATCATTATTTTACCGGTCTGCTCTGCTTGCGTGCCAGAGCCCGCCTCAAGGTTGTGGTGCGGCTCCGGTATACCCAATTGTTCAAAAAAATCACCGCTCATCTTCTTATCATAGTGCTGCCCTGTGTGCACCAGCCGGAACTGAATGTTTACACCAGCCTTACCAGCTGCATTTATCGCCTCTATTATCGGCGCTATTTTTATAAAATTCGGCCTTGCCCCTGCTATTATATCTACTAACATCTGCTGCTGTTATTTTCCTTTATAAAAACTCTAACTATTTACTGAAATCCATTCCCTTTTCATCAAACTCTCAAGTGCCGCAAAACTGGCAAGTGTCGTGTTCACGATCTCATCCATTGGTATCAGCGGTGCCCCACCGGACTTTACCCGGTCTACCAGCAATTTAAACTGGGCGTTATGCCCCTTATCAAGGTTCGTTTTCAGCTTAGAGAATCCCTTCGTTCCGAATCCCTCGGTAAGTACAAAATTGTCTGTTATGATTGTACGTTCCTGCGCATACACTTCTATCCTTTCTTTTGAGTACGCCTTTGAGCCATTTGCAAAATAATTGATCACCCCTGTACTTCCATTTTCGTACTGCAGTAAGATAGAAGCGTTGTCGGTATTTGCCTGTGGGTTTGCGCCCATTGCATTCATACACACTGCCGTTATTTTACTACCGGTGAGGAAGGTGATGAGGTCCATGTAATGGCAGGCCTCTCCTACTATCCTTCCACCGCCTACTTTCAGATCATGCACCCACACGCTTGCCGGAATATTACCTGCATTCATTGTAGCTATAACATTCATCTGGGCCTCGCCAACAAGTTGTTTCACGCGTTGCATATGCGGCGAGAATCGCCGGTTGAACCCAACCGTAAGCGTTTTAGTACCGTTATATACAGCAAGTATTTCATCAAGTTCAGCCCGGCTGAGTGCCAGTGGCTTTTCTACAAACACATGCTTTCCTGCCTGCAGACTTTCCACCACCATATGCGCATGCTCATTGTGCCGTGTGGTTATCATTACCAGATCAACTGAAGGATCGTTAATGATACTTTTATAATCCGTGGTACTCTTTCCTATCTTATATTTTTTCGCAAGCGATGTGCCCGTAAGACCTGATGCACTTGCTATGGAATATAGCGGCGCGCCAATGGCTCCCAGCACTGGCAACATCGTCATTGCAGTAAAGTTTCCTGCACCAATAATTCCGACGCCTCCCTTTCCTGCTGCAAAACTTCCGCTCGTTATCTGTACTGTATCAGCATTATTGCTGTCTTCCGGGTACTCGAGTATAGACGCTATTGATGAGCCGCTACTGATATTCGCATATATCTTGTTATACTCATTGAGCGGCACACGCTCCGTTATCAGCGATTTCACTTCCAGCTTGCCACTGCTAATAGTTTGCAGCAAGGCTTTAAAATTTCGCTGTTCCGTCCAGCGCACAAAGGGTAGCGGATAATCTATGCCTGCCTTCTCATAATTGTCGTCGTACCGGCCGGGGCCGTAAGAGCAGGACACCTGGAATGTCAGCTCCTTCTCATAAAAATCAGCGCGACTTACATTGAGACCAATTACACCAACAAGTATGATACGCCCTCGCTTCCTGCTCATCCTGGCTGCATCCGAGATGATCTCATCTGTCTTCGCCGAAGCAGTTATGATCACACCATCAGCGCCAATATTGTCAGTCAGTTCTGTTATATGCTTTACAGCGTCTACTCCATCCCTGGGGTTTATTGCTATAATTCCCTTCTTCTTTGCTATTTCAATTTTACCTGCATCAAGGTCAATTCCTATTACGCGGCAGCCATTAGCTACAAGCAACTCAGCTGTTATCAGCCCAATAAGGCCTAACCCAACTACAACTATAGTTTCCCCCAATTGCGGATCGCACAGCCGTATACCCTGTAATCCTATGGAACCAATAACGGTAAACGCAGCTTCTTCGTCGCTTACATTATCAGGTATATGAGCACAAAGATTTTTAGGAACGCACACAAACTCGGCATGCTGGCCATTGCTGGCCACCCTGTCCCCGGTTTTGAAATCCGTAACCCCGTCGCCAACAGCTATTACTTTACCCACATTACAGTAGCCCAGCGGCAGTGGCTGCCCCAACTTATTAAACACCGCTGTAAGGGTTGGCTTCAATCCCTCGGTCTTTACCTTGGCAATCACCTGCTTCACTCTGTCTGGTTGCTGCATAGCCTTCTGCAGCATGTTTGCACGCCCAAACTCAACCAGCATTCGCTCGGTACCTACAGACACCAGAGTACGCGTGGTTTTTATGAGAATGCAGCCACGCTTAACTTTCGGCGCAGGCACTTCCTCCAGCACTGTTTCCCCATTCTTAAAAGACTGAATTATTTGTTTCAAAATATTTATTGCTTAGCAGCAAAGCTTATTAAAATACGCATATGCACATATTCTATCTGTTTGCTTTTTCAGTTTGCAAAGGTAACGAATATAGCTAATCTCGTTGAATTGCATTGTGACCCGCGTCAGGGGGAAAAAACCGGTGTCAAGGCAGGCCCTCAATGTAGCCCGGAGTGCCACTTTTGTGAACAAGCTGTATATTTCAATACCTTAGCGCATCAAACATTTTTGTTTATGCTTCATGATTTACTTTTTGAAAGATTTCAAATAGAGATTGAAAATAAAATTATCACCCCCTTAAAAGAATTGCTAGTCAGCCTGAAGCTGGATAGCAAAATATCCATAGCAACAGAGTCATACGACGGCTACCCTGATTGTGATGAGCTGCAGGTAATGGTGAACTACAACGACAAAAAGTCACCCGGCGACGGCTTTCAGTTAACATACGATCTGTATTATGGCGAAGACAAAGAAAATAAAAGAGAAGTGGAGATATCCATGCTATCTGACATCCTCAGGGGAGCTATAGGAAACTACGGAGGTATTTGCTGGCCACAGAAAGAAATAAAATTCAATTTCAATGGGCTCTCAACGCTTGACGATGAACTTGCCGAAGATGTAGTGATCTGCGGGCTGCTCCTGAAAGAGCACCTGTTTGATAGCCTGCATGTACAACACTAATAAACTACTCAGATGGGAAACTTTCATAAAAGCATTCGTGAGCAGGATAAAAAGTTCATAGAGCGCCAAAAAATGTTCTTTGTTGCTACGGCACCTTTGGAGGCAGGCACGCACATCAATTTATCACCAAAGGGGATGGACAGCTTCCGGGTACTATCGGCGACCCAGGTGGCTTACCTCGACATTGTTGGCAGCGGTAACGAAACATCTGCGCACATACTACAGAACGGACGAATCACTTTTATGTTCTGCGCGTTCGATGAGCCGCCTAATATCTTGCGCCTGTATGGCAATGGGCGTACCGTTCTTCCTTCAGACAGCGGGTGGGATGAGCTTGCGGCAAATTTTGAAATACATATAGCCACCAGGCAGATCATTGTTGCAGATATCTATGAGATTCAAACCTCTTGTGGTTTCAGCGTGCCATTATATGATTATGCGGGCGAACGAGACCACGCAGAGAAATGGGCCATAAAGAAAGGTGCAGAGGGACTGGATGCATACAAGAAGCAAAAAAATCGAGTAAGCCTGGATGGGCTGAAAACAGCGTTATACTAATGCTTTACAGGTCAAGTCCAGATAGTATCCATATGCTTAGCATTACCAGAACACACATCGAAGTCTGCATACACTGATTGCAAAATTCCAATCAACCACTCAACAAATCAACCAATTTATCTGCTTCATTTCGGGTAACAACTTCCGGAAATGGCAGATCAGTGCTCAGCGCCTTCATCACAGCATCAGCTATTGATAACTTATCATAGGGTTCAAAAGCAAGACTGGGTTTAACCACATCATAAACATAGGGCAAATTGGATGCCAGAACCTTCATGCCACTGTCTGCCGCTTCAATAAGCGGCAACCCAAAACTCTCTATAATAGAAGGAAAAATAAGGTAGGGACAGGTGAAATAAAGCGCTCGCGGATCTACATACACATGGTTTACTATACGTGCGCCACGTGCATTCAGCTCATTCACTCTTGCTATAAACTGTGGTGCTGTGTTGTCTATCGTCACGTGTAGTTTCGGCGTCTGGCCTTGGCTCAACAGATATTCCCATGCATCAAGCAACGTCGGGTAATTCTTCTGAGGAGAGGGATTACTTATAAATACGAACTCATCTTTTACCCGCTGATCAAATGGCTTGTACCCACCGCTATATTTTTTGTTATCGTAGAAGGGGATTGAAAGACAATGCGCATTATCCTTTAAACCCAGCGCAGTAAGCTCTGATGCCATATGCGGTGTCTGCACTATGTAATAATCCGTGTTCATATTAAATCTCTTTACTACCAGGTACTTCAAATATTGTTTGAAATACATCTTAGTAAATTTCCGCTTAGGCGCCTCAAGCAGTTTCTGGTTATGAAAATAGGTATATGCAGGCACACCCATATTTATGGGTGGCGGTGTATTTGCAAAGCAGAAAACCTTGGTATACTTACCCCTGTTCTGCTTATAAAACTTCAGGCGGTCTTTCATGCTGTTCGGGATCACCAGGTAGTTTCTGTCAAGCTGCGCTGGTCGCTGAAAACGGGGATCCAGCAGAAAAAAGAACTGTTCCCTTTTAGAATGGGCGAGTATTTTTTCGATCAGGTACTGCAGCAATACTGCGCCACCACCCTTATTTATGTACAAAGCATCAATGAGGATCATTTTTCGTTTTGCTGCTTTTTAAGTTGCTCAAATTGCCTTTCCATTTTCCTAAACTGCCGGTACGAAGGCGTCGTATACGACGTTCCTTTACCCTGATGCTTCGCACCACTAAAATATTGCTCAAAATGCTGCAACACACGTACAAGCCCTATCACCGAGGCATCAAACAAACGTGCATAATTGTACGCCACCGTATCTTCCAGTGTCTTCCTGAAAACAATGGGTATCTTTTCCTGCAGCACTATTTCTCCGGTATCTATATGCCGGTCTATTTTATGTATCGTATATCCTGTTTCGGGCGATCCGTTGTATATCTGCCATAAAATGCTCTGCGCATTCTGGTACTCTGGAAGCACCTCGTGATGAATGTTGAGCATTCCGAATTTCGGCACACTGAATACTTTCTTCGAGATGTATCCATTACCCAGGCTAAGGCCCACATCTGCATTGGCTTCCTGGAAGAGTGCTACGGTTTCCTGGCTGTTTGTGAAAGGCACTCTTTTAAACGGGATATGGTGTTGCCTGCAAAATTCTTCTGCATCCCCGATCTTGCAATATTTTGCCACATCCTCATTATACCACTTTCGCATCCGCACTCCGTTCATAGCGCCACGCAGACCTATGGTTAATATCTTTCTTATCCGCTTCAGGTATTGCTTCTTCCTGTTAGCCGCCTGCCCTTCGCTTACTACCACCATGGCAATATCTACGCCGCTGGCTGCATAGAGAGCAGGTAAGTGATGCCCTGTGGTGCCGTAAACCGAAGTTGTTAAGATGATTACTTTCATTTGAAATCAGCCGGGTAAAAATTATTGATCAAGGAAGCACGCTTCGCGTTGTTGATGAGAAAGTAAAGGATGTGCCTCATATCCCAGCCCAGCACCGTGTGGTCTCGCCTTATGCACAGGTCAGCTGCGTTCATTGGCGCTTCCGGATTTATATGGCAGCCGCGCTCTGCTGTAGCGCAGGTAGTAAAGCCCGCATCAAATACAGCCTTTCTGCCGGTTTCGCTGAAATGAAAAAAACGGCCGAACGGAAAAGCGAAGTGCTTTACCGTGCCACATCTGTCTTTAAGTATGCTGAATGTCTCTGCCATATCATCAGCAATTTCTTTTGCAGATGCTTTTGCAATGTTCATGTGCATCATGGTATGGCTGCCTATTTCATGCCCCCACTTCTGCAACTGGCCCACTTCCTCCCAGGTCAGAAACTCGGCTGCGGGAAAGTCTAATATTTCTGTGCAATACCTCTTTAGTCTCTCAAAATCTGTCACTCCCACAATGCCCGGGTTTATAAAGAAACACCCCTTTGCGCCATACTCATTCATGATCTCAGCCGCCTTCAGATTATTTTTCAGCCCATCGTCAGAACTAAAAGTAATGTATGGGCGATCAATAGTTCCCGACAGCACCTTCTCCACAGCGTCGTTATAACTGATGAACTCGTGTTGCCTGCCCAGCTTTTTCAGCAGCAGGTCAAACGGCTTTTCTTCATCTTTGAATATATGGTGGATATAGAGAAACTGCACTCGCGGCTTATCCAAGTATTTTTCGCTGGCACCAAGCGCCAGGCCCGTGAGCGCAACATCACGTACCATACCCCGCACCGTCCTCTTTTTAGAATGCTGCAGTTCCTGGTATTTCGTGATAAATTTATCGTCCATTCTTTTAAGCACTTTTCATTAAATTATTTGTTTTCCCACGGTACATCCGGCATTGCCTTCCCGTTATACACACTGTCTATGATCTTCAGATAATATTGCGCACCCGCCTCCGCACTTACAGCCCCTTCTGCCCACGATCTGATTGTATTGCTATCTGCAAAACCTTTATCCTCAAGCGCCTTGTCAATGGCTGCTGCACAGTTGCCTTCTTCGCTCCAGCTGAACACTACACCATTAAAATTACTTTTTATTGCCCAGTGCACACCGCAAATATTACTGCATATCGCTTTCAGGCCATTTAGCAGGCCCTCGCTTACTATCACTCCCCATCCGTCCTTTTTGGTACTGGGCAGCACCACCCAATCGTAATTCACATACCGGGTTACGAGTTCATCATATTTCAGAAACGGGTAAAAATGTATCTTATCCGCAAGACCTTTATCTGCTACAAAGTTCTTTAATGCCTCCTCTTCCGGCCCGCCGCCGTATATATCCATAAGGTAGGGCTTACTGCTCGTTGCCAGCTCTGCAACAAAGCGCGAAATGCCTTTGCCTTCTTCTATACGCCCCGCATATATTATTCGTTTTACATCGCCGGGTTGAGGCTTTACCACCGGCACTTTCACACTTACAAAATAAGCCCATGGAAATACACGCTTAGGGTCGAAACCCAGACTTGTATAGGTATTTACACCCTCCTTCCCCACGGCAAGGAAGAAATCAATATGCTTATAATACCTCAGCTTGTGCCAGAAATATTTTAGATGCCTCAGTTTACCTTTTACACCTGCCTTATTGTATGATTCTGACAGCGAGCCCATTCTTCCTTTCTGCCGCACACATTCATCGTAGGCCATTGTCATCATTTTACCTACACGCACCCCACCTAATACATGCACCGCATCTTTGTAGGTAGAGAATATCCCGGCTAGTTGTTCTTTAGTGGGAGCTTTGATTATTTCCACGCCGTCTATCACCGGCACTTCCCACCCCATATTTTTCCGGTATGGCGTTATATCCTGCTCCACCACCATCAGCACTTTGCTCACAGACGGTTGCCTGGCAAGTGCCTCAAGGAAAGTCTTTTGATGCAGGCTTATGATCCCTTGCCAAAAAATAAGTACCATTCGCTTTTTTTATTTTCGCCTCATACAAGTCCCTGCCAGCTCTTCATACACAGCAAGGTATTGTTCAGCTATCCTTTCATAATTGTATTTCGCGGCATTTTCATACCCCAGCTTCACCGTGTCTTCATACAGCTGCCTGTTAGTGAGCAATGAATTTATAGACCACCTTATTTCCTCCGGGTCCAGCGGATCCACCATCAACGCAGAGTGTTCTCCTACTTCAAGCATCGCACCTATGTTGCTGGTAACAACCGGCCTGCCCACGGCCTGGGCCTCTATAATAGGCATTCCAAACCCTTCGTATAATGAGGCCATAAACAGCACATCGCAGGCCACATACCGCTCAAATACCTGCTCGTCAGTCAGGTTATTATAAATAGAGTGCGATATACCATATTCCTGCATTTTGCCGAGTTCATCCGAGGCAGGCCAACCTACTATATCAAGGTGGAAATTGGTTCCACGTGCCGCTTCTATAAGGTTATCCAGGTTCTTATGCTTGCCGGTTCCCAACATAAGGATAACAGGCGGCTCATTAATAAGCTGCTTACCTACGCTCCTGAAAACCGGCTTCACCGGATCATGAATTACCCTGATCTTACTTTCAGGAAAATTAAAATAACGGATCAGCTTCTCCTTCGTAAACTCCGATACCACAGTCACAATGTCTACGCGTTTCAACGGCAACGAGAACCAAAAGGTCTGGTAGATCAGCTTTACTAACCTGGAATGTACCGGATTCTCATAAAAACCAAAGTCGTGAATGGTAAGGATCGTTTTGCCTTTTTTGAGACCGAGCGCAAGAAAGTTTACATCTCCCGTAATATGATTAACGACATCTGCATGCTTCCCGGCCTTCCGTATATTCTGCACTCTAGACGCTTTCGGATCACAGTAAAATTCTTTTATATCCACCCGGTCTCTCAGGCAGCTTTTTACAAGACTGAAAATGCCCTCAATAGATACCCCGGTCTTTCTAGGCTCCCTGTAAAAGTATGTTACTGATTGCATCTGGATTAAAAAGTCAAAAGTCAAAAATGAACCTTGCCGGACTTGAAAAATAATTACCCGCCTATGTACTTATAAATATAACAAGAATAATTTTCACTGATCTTGTACGGCAGCTTTTGAATGACCTTGTGAAAGAATCCTGAATTATTGTCCGCATCTACTTTGGTCACGAGCTGGTATTGATTGTTTAGAAGTACCTTATCGTAAGAGTCGAGATTAGGGTTGTCTTTACTGATGATAAAGTAGTTCACCTTGTGGTCAAAGAAGTACTTCATCTTATCCTCCCAGGGTCCATTCTCCTCAAGGCTAAGGAAGTTGCAATTATTATTCCTTGCTATGTAATAATACCGAAAGTCTCCTGCAACAACTGCATCCTTTGACAGATACCGGGAAATAACAGCTTCGTTATGGTGTGGATCATGTTGCTGTAATGTGCCTGCAATATACGCTCCCTTAAACACGAATATCATGGCAAACAGGCAAGGAATGGTATACGCTACGTATTTCAACACCCTGTTGGTGTCCATACCCACCACTACACCACCAATAAGCAAGTAGGTGAACGGTGCTACCAAAGCAAAGTACCTGCCCCAGAGCGCACCGGTTACAATAACCACAAACGACAGGACAAGCGGCACAGTGAAAAGGACAAGATTTATATTTGCCTTAGCCCATTTCTTCGCTACCACAATGCCAAATGCAAGTAACGTAAACAGGTAAATGAACAAGTTGTACTTAATTGCCTTCCCACCTGCGTCTATACCGGTATGTTCTTTGATCACTGCCGAATGAGTATAGTAATAAATAAAGTTGTTTATACTGCCAAATGCTGAGTATATCCATATACCATAAACAACAGCAAAGCCTGTCAGCACTAGCAGGTATTTGAGAAACAGCGCTTTCCAATCCTTGCTTTTAGCAGTAAATTCATAAATGAAATAACAGACATAAAACGAAAACGCAAAGATGATGCGAGGTGTTGTAAGTATAGCCAAAGCCAGTAAAATACCCACAGAAAATGCAGATACTATACTACGAGGATTCACATCCTCATTTATCTTAACAAATGCGAGATAGGAAAGGAAGAAGAAAAACAACGTAACAAAATCCATTCTCCCTGAGTGCAGAAATTGGTTGAAGTTAGGTTCCAGTGCTACCAGCAGAAGGGTTACTATAGTAGCGCCTGTATTAAACTTCAGGTGCCTGCAGATCTTGTAAATCAGGAACAGATCTATGAAACCAAATACCAGGCTTGTCAACCTGAAATGGAACATAGTGAAGCCAAGCAATTTCATAAGCCCAGCCTGCAGCATAAAGTAAACCGGACCATAGTCAAGTTTTTGATCAGGCAACACAATGATCCGCGCCTCTTCGTAAAACGTGCGGTGGTTGAGGTAAGAGTTAGTGATAGAGGTAAAAGATATCTCGTCGAACCAGGGTAAGGGTGAGTAGATCAGTGTTGCCAGGTGATAAATAACATAAATGATCGCAGCAACGACAAGCAGTATTTTATACTTTTTACTCATATAGGATACCTGCCCGTCATTACAACAGGCTTTCCGGCGCTAAAGATAAAGTATATTTTTTCACCCCACAGTTCTACTCGTATATCTTAAAAAATGTACGCTTTAGCTCCATCTTTGAGTAGGGATTGACAACCATTGGTATTTTTTCCGTACGTGTCTCGCTGGTGTCCAGGCCAAAGGATTTGGCATCGGACAGGGAGAGATTCTTGAGAAAGAAATAGCTATTGAGAATGAAACCATCCGATGCTTTAAATTCATTATCTGAAGAAAGGAAGGTTTCCAGGATCACGAATACAAAGTCAGCCGCAAGGTTATGTTTGGCCAGTGCAGGGTATGGCTGAGCAAGTTCAAGCTCTTTGTTCGCGATCATCTCCTGCACCACTTTTCTCATCATCAGGTTAATTCTTGGCTGTACCCTGAACCCCAGCCTGAACTCTACACGTATCACCTTATCTTTCTTAAGCTCTTCTACTGTATACTCCATTGTATATGGCTCGTCGGTGCGCTCTACATGCACAAACCAATACATATCTGCCCGCTTTGGCTTACGGCTGAATATGGAATAAATGATCCTGTCTTCTATCTGGAATGTGTTATTTGCCTTGGTAAGGAATATGGCATGTGTAGCAAACTTTGTAACCCGCTCATCTTTACTAAGATCTTCCAATAGCGGCAGGTACTCCTTCATACTCCCAAAGCTGAGGAAACGGTTGGTGATCTTGCGCGCCCTGTACCAGATATACATGGTAAATATCAGCCCTACTTCAAACACCAGGAAGAACAACCGCTTTAATATCTTCACTGCATTGGTAATAAAGAACGAAGACTCCACGGTGATAAATACGCACATGATCACAACGATCAGCCACAAAGGCCAATGCTTCACATAGCGCATGAAATAATATACCAGCACCGTAGTCATGAGCATTGCAATGGTAATGGAAAAACCATATGCGGCAGTCATGTTTTCTGAAGTCTTGAAATAAAGCACTACGAGTACACAACCTATGCATAGTATCCAGTTAATGCTGGGTATGTATATCTGCCCACGCACGGTAGTCGGGTATTTCACACGCACCTTGGGCCAGAAATTAAGACTAATGGCCTCGCTGATGAGTGTAAAGGACCCACTGATAAGTGCCTGGCTGGCTATAATAGTAGCCGCTGTAGCAACAATGATAGACGGCAGCAGGAACCCATGAGGCACTATGGCAAAGAACGGATTTACATTCTGAAGGTTTTCTTTGTGCTGCAAAAGTACCCAGGCACCTTGCCCCAGGTAGTTGAGCACCAGCGTGGTCTTTACAAATATCCAGCTTACCTGTATGTTTCTGCGGCCACAGTGCCCGAGATCTGAGTAAAGTGCTTCAGCACCTGTAGTACAGAGGAAAACTGCACCAAGCAGCCAGAACCCTTTGGGATGCAAAACGAGCAACTTAAACCCATAAACCGGGCTTAGTGCCTTAAATATCTGTGGATAGTGTACTATCTGGTTTAGACCAAGCGCACCCAGCATCAGGAACCAGATAAACATGATTGGCCCAAAGGCTCCGCCCACCACTTTTGCGCCAAACCGCTGAAAAATGAACAGCAGCACCAAAATTGTAAGGACAAGGGTAATAACAAGGTCATTGCCCGGCACTATCATCCCCTCCAGGCCCTTCACACCGTTGAGGCCTTCTATGGCAGAGGTTACCGATATTGGCGGCGTTATTATACCATCGGCCAGCAGTGTGCCCGCACCTATCATGGCCGGGAACATCAACTTCTTGCCATAACGACGAACAAGAGCATAGAGCGAGAATATACCACCCTCACCCTTATTATCAGCCTGCAGGGTGATAAGTATGTACTTAAACGTTGTCTGAAGCGTAAGTGTCCAGAAGACGCAGGATATGGCACCCAGCACCAGCTCTTCAGTAGCCGCCCCACCTTCTTTCAGTATGGTTTGAAAAGTATATAAGGGGGAGGTACCGATGTCACCAAAAATGATCCCTAATGTAATTAACAGTCCCGCGAATGTAACTTTTTTAATATGACCTGAGTCCATTGTCCCCAAGTATTAGTGTTTGGGTGCGCAAAGTTACAATGGCTTACTGTCTCCACCATTTGCAGACAACCTTTTCGGCATAAAGATTTTATAAAGACTTCCACCTCTTGCTACTCCTGGTAGGCTAACCCCGTCTTCTTGTAGGTTTTGGTGCTTTTGTACGCTGGCTCCATGATGCTGCTGCCTGGAGGCGTGCTTCTGCTGCCACTGCGATACATGGGTCCGCCACCCATGCTCATGCCCATACCACCAAATCCTACACTCGGCCTGAATCCTCCGCCGCGACCGTTTCCTCCGCTAGCCGGCTGACCCTGAGGTCTTTTCATCGCAGTTGTTTCTATGCAAATACTGATCGCTTTCCCTTTGTCTGGCCGTGCCAGCTGTGGCTTAAAGTAGAACGAGCGGAACGGCACCTTCGCTTCCCACACCAGCTCATTGTCCGCATCAAGGCTCATGCGCACCACTATGCCGCAAGTATCCGTCTCTGAAATTGGAAACTGCAGGTTACACCCTTTGAAGCCTTGTAACGAATACTCTTTTGCTCCATCCATCGTAGCCCTTACCCGGTCTTCAAGCTCCATGCGCTGCTTTTGCAGCCAGTCGCTGCCAAGCCCTTGCTGGCCTTGCCCCTGTTCCACTTTCTGGCGAGCAGGCCGCTGATCCTTTTGGCCGGCGTTCACAGGTATTGGGTAGTTGATTGCAGTTACTTCTTCTTTCTCAGCCGTCCGGTCTATCCATACCGTTAGTCCTTCGTGCAATATCTTCAACTGTGTAGCTGGGTCGCCGGTCTCTACGGTTATATACAGGTTGTCTTTGTCATTGGATACGGCATAGCCAATCTGTGCCTTCTCATCATAGTCGGGGTATGGCGACGGCCAGTCTTTGTTACTGCCGTCTATAGTTACCGGGGAAACCTGCCAGGTGCCGGGGAGCCGCTTGCTACCGGAGTGCTTGGAGCTGCTGCAAGATAAAGCTATACAAACAGAAGCAGTGAATACCGCGAAATTAATAATGCGCCGATACATAGATATAACGAAGAATGGACGAAGTTAATACCAACGTACTCACTTTGACCAACATGAAAACTTAAAGTTTAAAACATAACGCGTTCATTTTTCATTATTAAATTCTACAATGTTATTTTTGCAGCTAAATAATTGATACACTCATGAATGTTGGAAAACTGTTCAAACGCTTCTTTATTGTCATCGGCATTATCATTGGCCTGTTCCTGCTTACAGCCATCCTGGTACCTATCTTCTTTAAAGACAAGATAATGGCCGTAGTAAAAAAAGAGCTAAACGAGCAGCTTAATGCCAAAACAGACTTTAAGGACGTAAGCCTGTCGCTCTTCCATCATTTCCCGCAGCTGTCTGTAAGTATTGAGGACCTGAGCATCGTGGGCATTGAATCTTTTAAGAACGATACCCTGCTGTCTGCAAAGAGCGTTGATGTATCTCTGGATCTAATGAAGGCCATCAATGGTACTTACGACATACTGAATATAGGTCTTGTAACACCACGTATACATGCCCTGGTACACTCAGACGGCAAGGCAAACTGGGATATAACCAAACCAGCACCACCCACCACTACCACAGCGCCCAGTAAGCCATTTGCTATGAAGCTGCGCAAGTACTCTATTGAAAATGCCTTTATAGAGTATAACGATGAACAGGGCAAGATGCACGTGATCATAGAAAAGCTTGACCACAAGGGATCGGGCGACTTCTCCTGCGATGCCTTTACACTCGCTACCACCACCTCGATCGATGCCATGACCTTTATTGATGGTAATATCACCTACCTGTACAAAGTAAAAACCTCTGCCGACCTGGACCTGCAGGTGGACAACAAAACCAGCAAGTATACCTTTAACACTGACAAGATACAGATGAACGGCCTGAAGCTCTCTACCAAAGGCTTTGTGCAGATGCCGGACACCAACAATATGATGATGGACATACAGTTCAGCACGCCATCCAACGACTTTAAGGATATCCTCTCACTTGTACCGGGCATTTACCAGAGCAATTTCAAAGACATAAAGACTACGGGTAAGCTAACTCTTGCCGGCTTTGTAAAAGGCACCTATAACAAGAAGCAAATGCCAGCCTACCAGCTGAACCTGGGTATACAGGACGGTTCGTTCCAGTATCCAAGCCTGCCACAGAAAGTATCTGATATACAGGTGAAGCTGGCAGTTAACAATCCTGATGGGATTACCGACCATACAGTTGTGAACCTTGAAAAGTGTCACCTTGTGCTGGGCACACAACCGTTTGACCTGCGTATGCTGATGAAGACACCCGTGTCTAACCAATGGGTAGATGCAACTGCAAAGGGCACTATAGACCTTTCGCAGATGCAGAAGTTCATGCAGATGGAGGCAGGTACTAAAATGACCGGTGTTATCGCAGCTGACGTATCGGTGAAGGGCTCTATAGCCGCTGCACAAAAGAAGCAGTTTGACCAGCTATATGCTGCAGGCACTATTGGCATCAACAACCTCAACTATGCCTCTAAAGACTATCCGGATGGTGTGGCGATAGCCAGCCTGCTGCTCACATTCAATCCGAAGAATGTAACCGTATCTAACCTGAAGGGCACCTATATGCAGACCAACTTCAGCGGCGACGGCAGTATCAACAACCTGCTTGGCTACTACCTGCACAATGAGGCGCTTAGCGGGGCGTTCAACTTTAACGCCGACAAGGTGGACGTAAATAAGTTTATGGGCCCGCCATCGCCCACGCCTGCTGCAAAAGAGACGCCATCTACACAGGCCTTCCTGGTGCCTGCTAACTTGGATGTGGAACTGCATGTTAACGTAGGCACCGTGAAGTATGACAACATACTGCTGACCGGCGTGCAGGGAGCCCTCATCATCCGCAACGAGATCGTGAGCCTGAAGAACCTTACGGGTAAAGCACTGGACGGCACACTGAACATAGACGGTCTCTACTCTACCAAATCAGACAAGAAGAACCCCGATATCGCATTTGACTACGACGTAACAAATGTAGACGTGCAGAAGACATATACCACCATAGATATGGTGAAGAAGATGATGCCTGCAGGCAAGTACGTGAACGGCAAAGTAACATCTAACCTGAGCATGACTGGCAAAATAGGCCCTGATATGTCGCCGGTTATGAACACACTGTCCGGCAAAGGCACCCTGATGCTGCTGAGTGGCGTGCTTAGTAACTTCCCGGTTACTGACCAGCTAGCCGACAAACTGCACCTCACTCAATTCAAGAGCATTTCGCTCAAGGATATGAAGCTGTTCTTCTCGTTTGCAAATGGCCGTATGACTGTGGAGCCTTACAAAACCAAGATCGGCGATATAGATGCAGAGATAGCCGGAAGTCATGGGTTTGATCAGACCATTAACTACGGCGTAAACCTCTCTGTGCCGCGTACAGCACTGGGCAGTGCAGGCACCAGCATGGTGAACAACCTGGTAAGCCAGGCAGCCAGCAAGGGTGTAAATGTGAACCCCGGCGACAAAATAAGCCTGGCAGTAAAGATCACCGGAACAACTACCAGCCCCAAAATAGAGACCGACCTGAAGAACGTAGTAGGCGATGCTGTATCTAATGTAAAGGCCGAAATAAAGAAAGAAGTAGAAAAGAAAGTAGACAGCGTAAAGGCCGTGGTAAGAGATACCGTAAAAGCCATAAAGACCCAGGCTGTAAATGCTGCCAAAGATGAGCTGCAGAAGCAACTGCTGGGCAATAAAGGCGATACCAGCAAGAAGAAAAATGATGTACTGAATAACGCGGCTGATGATGCCAAAAAGAAGCTAAAAGGTCTCTTTAAATAAGGCTACATAGCTCTCGCAATTTCTTTCATAAGAGTGGGCCATATATTGGCCCCTTCTTTTTTGCCCAGGCGCACTATGATGATGTTCTTCTGTGGGTATACATATATGTACTGCCCTAAAAGGCCATCGGCATAGTAGTCTCCCGAAATGGAGACTTTGCCGCTTGCATCCCTGTCTGTGGTATGCCACCACTGGTAGGAGTAGAAGCCACCGTTTTTGTTCCTGGCATCTACCGACTTCTTTACCCATTTTTCTGATACAATCTGTCTGCCATTCCAGTTGCCATTGTGGAGGTATAGCCTGCCTATTTTGGCAAAGTCTCTGGCGCGTGCATTGAAGCAACAGAAGCCCTTTATTTCTTTATCCTTCTTACTGTCTATACTCCACGATGCATCGTACTCAGCCCCTATGTACCGCCACACCTTGTCTTCCATATAGTCCGCTAGCGACTTATGCACTGCCCGCTCTACTATCATGCATAGCAACTGGGTATTCACGCTCTTATATTTAAATCCCTGATCCGGCTCGCTCTCCACACCCAGCTTTGTAATGTACTTTTTCAGGTTTAGCCCGTAGTAGTACTTGGCAACATCACCAAAAGGATTCACGTACCCTTCATTGAACCTGATGCCCGAGCGCATATTCAGCAGGTCTTCGATGGTTACTTTCTCAAGACCTGCGTTGGTCAGCTCCGGCAGGTATTTGGTTATCGGCTCATGCACATCCTTTATTGCGCCCTCATCTATAGCTATGCCCAGCAGCACAGATACAAAAGACTTGGCCATGGAAAATGATGGCACTATGGATGATTCGGTATAGCCCTGCCCATAGTACTGGTAAAGAAGGCTGTCGTTGCGAATGATAAGGAACGCTACGGATTTTGTCTTATCTAAAAAGCCCGTGAAATCATACTCCTTCTTTTTTATAGCGATCGACTTAGGTGTCTTTACTGAATCTGTCGCAGCTTTGGCAGCGAAGAGAAACGGCTTATCCTGCCTGGGTATATCTATTTTGGGAAACTTCTTATAGTCCCGTATATCGGCAAAGTTGTAAATGAAGAAACGGCCCACATGGCAGGACGAGAACAGCAGGCTGACGCCAGCCAGCAATACACACACATACCTTCCGGATGTTCTCATTAACTATTTACAGCTTAAAATGCGGGTTATAAATAATGCCGAAAGCATTGCCCCACGGATCTTTCACAGAGGCAACAACTATGCCGCTGCCTACCTCGGTGGGCTCTTCCAGCGCCGCAGCGCCGTTTGCCAGCAGCAGTGCATATCCTGCATGCACATCCTGCACGCCCCAGTAGGTTACTACATTCTCGCCTTGGGGTGTGGGCTCACCTTCTTCTGGCTGCAGGCCCAGCTCGTAGCCGGCCACGTTGAAGCCTACATAAAAAGGCTCATCAAAATACGGCTCTATGCCCAGTACTTTGGTGTACCATTCTTTTGCTTTAGTAAGGTCGGCTACTTTGCAGCCAACGGTGCGGAGACCTTGCAGATTTAGTGACATATATTGTTGCTTTAAATTTCGTTAATCTTCTTCACTCACATATTCTTCTCTTTGCCAATCGCCACCTGTAGCGTCTCTCCATGCCCGCCAACCCAACCCCAGGTCAAAAAGACCGTTGAGCAACGGATCGATCTTGGTTATTTGATCGAAGGCTAAAATTTTCCCATCTTCAATTTTCGGATATTGCTCGCTGTGAAACTGCCAGTCACCGTCTTCATTATGATAAACAAACAATACAGGAGACCCGTCCAGTACTTCGCGAGTGGTAAACACTGCGGTATCCCTCTCCTCGTAGAATTTAAAATCAGTATTCAGGTCAAGGAGGGGTTGTTTAAATTTCCAATCAGGATTAAAACCTTTATCCCATGGAAAATGTCTTTGTTTATCCGGCCAAACAATTTGCTGTACAGGAAAATCATCGCCGCCTTTGTACCATAGCCCGTAACCAAGATAGTCTTTGTAAAAGGCTTTATTAACGGTTAAGAACTGAACATCGTATCCTTCTAAAAAAGCGTCATAATCCTCCCCTGTTGCAAACTGCTTACCATTCTTTATCAGTTTGCAGGCATCGTTGAGCACTGCGCCCAGAACGCTGTTTTTCAATCCAAAACAAATGATCTCTGGAGCACCATAATTTTCATGGAGACCTATGGTATATGCAAAACCAGGCAAATAGTCAGTTTCCAAGACGTAGATGATATGACATCCATATTGTTCAATATCGGAAGACACCTTTTTTCTAGCCTCATCATTATGATTGTCGTGACTGCATGAACTATCCATAATAACTACTTTTTCTCCAACATCAGCTGTTTAATATATTTTACTGGAGCACTACCATAACTCAGGAATTGCTCATGAAATTGCTTGAGGCTGAATTTTGCGCCCATCTTCTTTTTCAGCTCTTCACGAAAATCATAGATCTCGGTGTAGCCGGTAAAGTAGCAGTCGAGCTGCACCTGGGTTACAGATACACGCTTCCACTTGCCCTCAGCCTCGGCCTGCTGCTGAAAGGCCTCATCCACCAGTAGTTTCATGGCATCTTCCTTGCTCATATTCCGGGTATGCACACTGTAGTCCAGTATGGTGTTGCAGGTGCTGCGCAGGTTCCATTTATAGTACATCAGCCACATTTCAGGTGAGGCCTCAGTGGAGTTCACTCCACGGTCGCCATCATAGCCGCTTTCCAGCATCATGCGCTCACCATATACCGCCCAGCCCTCTATCATGGCGTTGTTGCCGAATATGGACTTGATGATACTGGGCGACTGGTTGGCATATACCAGCTGCGTATAGTGGCCCGGAATAGCCTCGTGAATGTTGAGTATCTGCAGTATGTAGTGGTTGTACTCGCGCAGGTAGCTTTCGGCCTTGTCTTTGTCCCAGCCGCTAAGGCTGCCCACATTGTAGTAGGTGTTGCCGTTCTTATCATATGGGCCGGGCGCGCTTATAGATGCACCTGCCACACCTGCCATATAGGCCGGCTCACGGCGTACCACAAGCGGCTTGGAAGGGTCTATGTATATCAGGTCTTTGTTTTTGATAAATGCAACCAGCTCAGGCATCTGGTGCTCTATCGCCGCCTGGAAGGAATCTGGCTCTGTATGCTTTGCAGAGAGCACATCTATCAGCTGCTTAATGGCTACCGATTTATCGGCAGGCAACGCCTTTGCAGCCATATACTTAGGCCATAGCTTTTTTGTGATGTCATACATACTGGCATGCAGCTCATTTTTGTGCACTATCGCTTTCTTATATATCTGCTCAGCGGTATAGCCTGACTGTATCTCAAATGCGAACTTCTTATCGTACAGCTCCTTGCCCAGCCTGAAACTGCGCGGGCTGCTATGCGGAAATTTCCCCAGCCACGATGAATACCTTCTTATAGCAGATATTACCTGCGCTGCGCGGTCTTTTATTGCTGCCTTTTCAGCATCTGGCAACGTAGATTTTTTCAATGCCTCTTCAAGGTCTTCTGAGAATACAGACATGCCGCCTGAGTTCTGCTCCATGCCAAGTTGGGTATGCTCCTTAGTAGGGTTCTTAATATTCTTTTTAGCCGCCGCATAGTAGTCTTCTACATAGGCCATTCTTGCATAGAAACTGCGTAGGCGTGCGTTGATATCGGCATAGTCGTTGCCCAGCATATTGGCAAAGCCCTCAGATACATTGTAGCTGGCAGGGTTCCACTCCCAGGCCTTTTCTTCCTTTATACCCCACTCCGCATATTTCAACTGGTTCTCAATAAGGTAGTAGTCTATCTTATTGGCATCAGACAGCCCGGCAATACTGAACTTTTTAAGTGAATCCAGGTTGGCTTTGCAGAATGAGAGTTCTTTAGCTCTTGAAGCATCATCCGGCACCACCAGTACAGAGTCATACATGTGATAGCCTACACTGCTTGCCCAGCCCGGATATACCTTCCACATATCCAGCACAAAGTGTTCTTTGTATTGGTCAAAGCGAGTATTCATATCAGGGGCGGGCAGTTTGGCATTGGCATCCATAAAACTGATCAAGGCTATCAAAATGAAAAATAAAAATCTCTTCTGCATACTTTTTCTATGAGATACAAACATAATCTTTATGACCAATATAGAACTGTGATGGTTGTATTTAAGGGACACCTGCATCGGTTATCCTTCTCCTATAACAATGATCTTTTCGCCCTTGGTATCTGCTATACGGGCCAGTACCACTAGAATTAACGGGCTAATATGTTTATAAGTATTTCTGAATACATCCAGTACAATAATTGTACAAGGTAGTGAAGCGATGTTCTGCTGATAGGGGAGGTTCTTATCAACTACTATCCAGCAATCAAAATTGTGTTCCTTTAAGAGTTTGAGTAATGCACCATTCTTTACACCGTTCCATTGCATATCACGTACAGTGTATACCTCATGCATCCCCGCCGGGAAAAGTGATTTGAATTTTACATCGATATTTTCGTCCAGTAATATTTTCATGCTACAAATTCAGACAAAATATTTGTAGCGGCTTGTTCGATAACGGCCTCTGCCTGCTCACGGGAAACTGAAGGAAACCCTCTTAAAAACTCATCTAACGAACTATCCTCAAGATGATCAAAAAGTGTTTTTACAGTAACACGGGTTCCTTTAAATACAGGTGCTCCTGCAGCAATTTCTTTATCTACAACCACATATTTATCCAGTACCGACATAAAATACTTTTTACAAAATTAATCAATTTATGTAGTACAAACCTTTTGTTAACTCCTTACTGCACGGCATGCAGGTTAATACTGATAGACATTAAGAGCACACTGAACCACTCGGCTCTGCGCATAGTTTAGTCCCGACAGCTATCGGGATGATTAGCGAAGGGGACTTGATGGAAGTTTTTAAAAAATCAGTATTTATACCTATTGCCGTCAACTATATATTGAGTATTTTTGATAAATAGAAATACACCTATGAAATGTATAACCACGAATTGCCTCAATACTTCTAGTACACCCGTTTGGGTCCTAGGCTCTTTACCGTCTGAAAATATTTATAGAATGGATGCTGCCGGAAATGGAATATATCCCGGGTCGTTACCTCTTTATATAGTTCCATAATTTCGCTTTAGTAACTTATATAAATGCGATGTACAAAATACGTTTCTTCATCTTTACGATACTTTGGTCTTTTTCATTAGATGCCCAAAATATTATTACAGTTGCGAGCTCTGGAGTTTATGATCCAAACGATTTGATGTTTGACAACAACGGAAATCTTTATTTTACGACTCTACTCGGGAATCAGGTCAAGAAAATGGACACTGGTGGAGTGATTACAGTTGTTGCCGGTACAGGTAGCGCTGGATTTTCAGGAGATGGTGGGCCTGCTATTGCGGCCCAATTGGATCAGCCTTGTGGAATAGCCACAGACACCGTGGGTAACATATTTTTTGCAGACGTAATGAACCAAAGGGTACGTAAAATCGATATTTCTACAGGTATCATTTCCACAATAGCCGGTAAAGGGCCCGGCGGCTATTCAACAGGTGCATATTCAGGAGACGGAGGGTTAGCATCTGCGGCCGCGCTTAACTGCCCCAGTAGCATTTGTTTTGATAAAACGGGAAATTTATATGTTGCTGATGGTTTGAATAGACGAATCCGAAAAATAGATATTACCGGAATTATAAACACAATAGCGGGAAACGGGACTCATGGCTCGACGGGAGATGATGGACCTGCTTTCTTAGCAGAATGTTCACCAAATGGCGATATACATGTAGATAATACAGGTAACATTTATTTTACAGAAAATGGAAGTAGTATTAACAAAATAAGAAAAATAAATTCGTTAGGAATAATATCTAAAATTGCCGGAGATACTTCTTTATACATGTACAATGGCGACGACATTCCTGCACATGATGCCCATCTTAATCCTAGCTTTATATCCTTCGATTCGGATAACAATATATACATATCCGACACCTATAATGATCGTGTTCGTAAGATTGATGGGCTAGGTATCATTCATACCATTGCAGGAAATGGAGTAGGTTCCCATAGTGGCGATGGATTTCCTGCCATAGATGCTGAAATTTGGCAACCTAGTGGCCTTGCTTTTGACGAGTGTGGCAACTTGTTTATAGGTGAAGTAGGCAGCCCGCCATATATCCGCAAAGTCTTATTCAACCCTACCTGCATCCCTGCAAGAGTGCCGGAAACAGCCACCCCTGAACCATCCATCTACCCGAACCCCGCGACCTCGGAACTGAACATAAACGGAGTATCAGCGGTAACAAATTACGCTATACTCAACATAACAGGCACTATAGAACAAAGCGGAACGCTCAAAGAAGACAATAACTCTATCTCAGTAAAATCACTAACCAACGGCATCCACATCCTCAAGCTAATAGACTATGAAGGCAGAAAAACAGTAAAGAAAATAATAAAAGAATGACTTTGTGGATATTTCCCAAAATTACTTCTCGCGCCACTCCTGCAACACAACTGATCCACATACAAGATATCCACAAAACCTTCGCCGATCCATTGTCTCATCCTACCTTTGGGCCAAAAAAGTAACCCTATGACAATTGCCCCATTTAGTAAGAACACTCCGGATGATATAAGTTCTCATTAGCAGCATAACCTGTACTGAGCCTGCCGAAGTAACCAACATTCTCGACGATTTCGACGAATTTATTTTTGCATTTTCGTTTTTCTGAATTGCGCGTTTGTAGAGACGGGATGCTTCCCGTCTCCGGATAACACAAAAAACAATGACTGGGACCGTTTCCGCCCACCGGAAAAAAACTGCAAAACCGGAAACTATTTTGCAGAAACTCCACTAAAATCAGGACGATACAGGTTTGTCATCCTCAACGTCGCCGAAGTACAGGCAGTGGGGCATTTTGTGGCATAAACGGGTAAAACGTGGCATAACATTACCCATGGTGCAATCCGTGAAATCAGATAATGGAACCCGGACAATGTGGACAACGAGGGGGCATAATGGGGCATTTTTGAACATGACGGGAGTTGCATACCAAATTGATTTTCAATAAACAATATTTTTTCAATAGCCCCATTTGCCCACTTTTTTTATTTTTCAGAGAGTTGGGCATGTTGGTAAAAGCACAAATTTCCGGTACCGGAAAAAACCGGAAAATTCTGAAAACTAAACCGTTGATATTCAATAACAATGTGGGCAAAAAGCAATTTTCAGCATACCGGAAAAAAGGCAACTCACGAAACAACTAAATCTATTTAACCTATTTGTCTATGGTGTTCAAATTCACGTTTCCCAACCCCGCAAAATCCCGCAGAAATCCCGCAATTCAGATTCCAATAAATCATTGAAAACCAATAAAATATACACACAACCTATCCAGAAACAATTTTTTCCGCAAACCCGCAAAACCACCAATATCAATGGTTACACTTGCAAAGTATACCTCCTTAACTGGATTACTCCAATGCCTTCACCGCGCACCACGCCATCATGCCCATGCCTGTTTTCAGCGCCTCTTCATCAATATTAAAATGGGCGTTGTGAACAGGGGCAAGGAACTCCTTACCGTCGCGGCTGGTGCCTATGCGGAAGAAGCAGCCGGGTATATGCTGGGTGTAGAAGCTAAAGTCTTCTGCTGCCATACGCATATCCAGCTCATGCACTTTAGCCTCGCCTACAAATTCTTTGGCCCATGCTTCGGACCTGGTAGTTAGCGCGGGATCATTCGCAAGAACGGGATAGCCTACGGGTATTTCCACAATGCCCCTGGCGCCATAGGCCGCGCAGGTCTGCTCCGTAAATTCTTTGATCCAGCGGTGTGCCTCGTACCGCCACTTTTCATTCATAGTGCGGAAGGTGCCGAGTATCTCCACTTTATCAGGTATAACATTGGTGGCATGTCCGCCGGCTATCTTTCCAAAGGTGAGTACGGAAGGTATGAGCGGGTTGCCCTTGCGCGATATGATCTGCTGTAGCCCGGAGATAACGAGCGCAGATATAGCTATGGGATCAATGGTCTGGTGCGGCATGGCAGCATGGCCCCCAGTGCCCTCTATGGTTATGTATACCTCATCGGCACTGGCCATATAAAGGCCGGGCCTGAACCCGGTGTGACCGGCAGGCAATGCGGGGTATACGTGCAGCGCAAAGATGGCTTCAGGCTTCGGATTTTCCAGCACACCCTCTTTTATCATAATGCTGGCACCACCGGGATGCTTCTCCTCACCCGGCTGAAAGATGAGCTTTACCGTGCCTTCAAAATTATCGCTGACGTCCTTTAATATCTTAGCCGCACCCAGCAGGCAGCTGGTATGTACATCGTGTCCGCAGGCATGCATTACACCATCATTCACCGAACGGTAGGGTACATCGTTGGCCTCGTATATGGGCAGTGCGTCCATATCCGCACGCAGGGCTATGCAACGCTTGCCGGGGTTCTTGCCCTCTATCAGCGCCACTATGCCGGTGCCCGCTATGCTCTGTTGATTGGTGATGCCCCATTCAGTAAGCTTCTTAGCTACAAAGGCAGCCGTATTGTGCTCATGAAACGACAGCTCAGGATTGGCATGTATATGATGACGTATGGCCTGTACTTCAGAGAAGTATTGCTCTGAGCGGCTGAGGATTATGGACTTTAAGTCTTGAGTCATGAGTGTGCGTGTCGTAAGTCTGCGAAGTATTAATGGCAAGGTAAGAATCTCTCGCAAAGGCGCAAAGGCGCAGTCCTCATGTGAGGGTTTAAAGGCCGCAAAGGGGTGACGTAGTGCATATTTTGGTGTAAGATGTATTCTTAAATACTACCAGATCAGGAAAGCGCAGTACTCACAGACTTACGACTCACCACTTATGACTTATGACTAATTAGCATGCACCGTAACCATATCGGGAACGATCATAGAGGGGTTGCCGTATTTTGAATGGGCTTCGCGAAGCATGCCTGCGGCCTGGTCGCGGGTGCGGTAGTCGCCCACCTTTACCCTGAAGCAGGGAGCAATATAGTTGAGATAGGCCTGCACCCCGGGATTGGAACGCATAAACTCCGCCCTTACTTTTATAGCCTTATCACGGTCGCTGCCATTATATATCTGCACCCGGAAGCCCTTGCCCGAATAGATGACCTTGCCATCCCTGTGGCTGGACACGGGAACGAAATGGTGCGGCGCTTCAGCGCCCGGCTCCGGCTTTTCACCAGTAGCAGACGCAGTGGGTGCAGGGAGTTTTTTGCCTGCCTTAGCATCCCCATTTGGAACAGGAGTGGGGGGAGGCGTAGCCGTAGGATTTTTCTTAAGGAGAACTGCAAGGCGTGGATCGGAATGCACCACTACATGCCCAAACTGCGCATAAGCACTGCCTGACAAAGACATTGAAAGTAATGCAGCCGCTATATAAACCCTGATGCTCATTAATTATTCTTCGTAAGAATAGTTTTTCCTGATGCGCAAAATTACGCAACGGAAAAACGAGAAACACAAAATATTTTTATGATGCTAAACCAGGAAAAAATATTGTGCCGTGAAGCATTAGTTCCTGCTCTCCTTCATGATCTGTATGCTGGAAGAGCAACCGATACGGGTGGCGCCGGCATCTATCAGCTCCTTTGCAAATGCGTAGGTGCGTATGCCGCCAGAGGCTTTTATCCCTATTCTTTTGGGAAGGTGCTCACGCATCAGCTTTACCGCATGCACTGTAGCGCCATTATCAGCATAGCCTGTGGAAGTTTTCATGAAATTGATCTCAAAGTTGCCATAGAGCTCACAGCACGATACCAGTTCGCTATCTGTGAGCATACCGCTCTCTACGATCACCTTTATCACTTTGCCCTGTGCGTACACGGGGGCCAGGCATGCCGCCATTTCTTCTTCCAGGTACTTCCAGTCGCCGCTTTTCAGTGAACACAGGTTGATGACCATATCTACCTCGTCGGCGCCCATATCAAGGGCATTCTCTATTTCCTTTACCTTGATCTCCAGCGTATTGAAACCCAAGGGAAAGCCAATAACCGTTGCCACCCGCACCCTTGAGCCATCAAGCATTTTCTTTACGTTGGGCACATATTTAGGCGGCACACATACTGCCACAAAGTTTTCCATGGAAGCCTCCACACAGAGGCGGTCTACCTCAGCAAGCGTGGTGGCCTGCTTAAGTATAGTATGGTCTATATATGAAGCAATATCAAGGGGCATGAAAAGAGGCATGATGCAAAAAGCAGGGTAAAATTAATTTTATTTTAATAAACTAATGCATCATTTATAAAAGAAGTAAACTATTACTCATTTGCATCATTAGCTTGTCTTCATATTTTTTATTATTTCCAGGGCAAATTCGCTGGTCTTTAGCAGAGTGGCATCGTTCATAAGGTTATAGAAATCTATAGTCACCCGCTTGCGCATGATAGTAGTAGCCAGCGATTCCTCAATGCATGCAGCAGCTTCGTGCCAGCCCATGTATTCCAGCATCATAACGCCGCTAAGGAGCAGGGAAGACGGGTTCATGGTATTGGTATTGGCGAAACGCGGTGCAGTGCCGTGAGTAGCCTCAAACACGGCATGGCCGGTGAGGTAGTTGATATTGGCACCCGGCGCTATGCCTATGCCACCCACAGCGGCAGCCGCAGCATCAGAAATATAGTCGCCATTAAGGTTAAGGGTTGCAACAACCGAATAATCTTTAGGAGAGATGAGTATCTGCTGCAGGAAGTTGTCCGCTATCACATCATTTACAATGAGCTTACCCTGCGCCTGTGCTTTCTTAAGGCTGGCATTGGCTTCATCTTCGCCCTGGGTTTTCTTGGCGTTTTCCCACTGGCCCCATGTATATACCTGGTCGCCAAACTCGCGCTCAGCCAGCTCATAACCCCATTGCTTAAAGCCACCCTCAGTATACTTCATAATATTACCCTTGTGCACGATGGTAACAGTAGGCAGCTTTTGCTCCAATGCGAATTTTATTGCAGCTCTTACGAGGCGCTCAGATCCTTCTTTTGAAACCGGCTTAATACCAAAAGCTGAAGATTCGGGGAAACGGATCTTCTTGCCGGCATTTAGCTCGTTAGTAAGGAAATCAAGTAACTTCTTTGCCTCCGGACTGCCCGCGGCAAACTCTATGCCGGCATATATGTCTTCCGTGTTTTCGCGGAAGATGACCATGTTCATATTTTCAGGATGCACTACGGGTGAGGGTACACCTTTGTACCACTTTACAGGGCGCAGGCACACATACAGGTCCAGCTCCTGGCGCATAGCTACATTGAGCGAGCGTATGCCACCACCTACTGGTGTAGTAAGCGGGCCTTTTATAGACACCAGGTATTCACGGGCTGCAGCCAGCGTTTCTGCGGGCAGCCACTCCCCTGTTTTATTAAATGCTTTCTCTCCAGCTAATATTTCTTTCCATTCGATCTTCCGCTTGCCACCATATACTTTTTCCACTGCAGCATCCAGTACCTGCCTGCTTGCGTTCCACACATCAGGACCAATGCCATCGCCTTCTATAAACGGGATAACGGGTTGATCGGGGACGTTCAGCAATCCGTCTTTTCCCATTGTAATCTTCTGATCTGCCATATTTTTTTGCTTTTGAGGGTGCGAAGATAATTGATAAATGATCGCTGAAAAACATATTCTGACTGATTTTACGTACGAATACAGAAAATAAATTTATCTGGCATTATATTTGAGGTACGAAAAAAAATGCCCTAATAGTGTTAATAAATTGATTGTTTGAGTAGATTTACAAGAGATAGCAATTATATATCACTCAAAAAAGGATGATGGTAAGCAAGTATTGCAAAATATATTTCTTGTTTTTGACGATGCTGACGGGCACTTTTGCCTATGGGCAATCGGATTCGGTGGCAAATGGCAGTGACACCGTGAAGATGACGGATGCAATACTGCCTGAATCAGCCTACTCTCTTACGTTACCCGAACACACCAAGACGATCTATAACATTCACTTCTCGGGCGTTATTTTCACTTTGCTGGTGCTCGGCATGGTATACATAAGCTACAGATACTGGAGAGATAACTGGCGCAAAGAAGATGCGCCTGATACAACCAACAATAATAGCTAGTCGTTACTATCTGCCTTTTTCATAGAAATCAACTTCGCCTTTTAGTCCAGGGTTTTCGAACATATATTTTTGATGGCATTGTTTTTACTCCAGATAAAAACAAACAAACACAAATATGAAAACCTTAATGAGAAATATCCGATACAAATTACCTGCTTTACAGCTGGCGTTACTTACCGGTACGACGGCATTTGCCCAGGAAGCAGGTAGCTCCACATCGCAAACGACAGTGACACACAATACTACTGCAGTTGCTGACAATGGACAAGCTATGTGGTATATGTCGCCGTGGATATGGGTAGCCGTGGGTGCAGTGGTACTGCTGCTCATAGTACTTATGGTGAGAGGTGGCAACACCGATAGCCGCCAGGAGGTGACGCGCACCACACGTGTAACAACCGAAGTAAAAAACGATTGACCCCTAATAACAGATCAGCCCGCAAACGCGGGCTGATCTGTTATTGCAATAGCCGTTAATACTATTCTCTGCCCTTCTCCTTTGCCTGAAGCATAGTCATTTCCTTGGCTTTGGTAAGGAATTCAGACGCAAAGATGAACTGATTCAGCTTTTCATCTTTACTGAAAATGATGTCTTTGTTGGAGCCTTCCCATTGCTTTTTGCCCTGATAGAGGTATACAATATGATCACCGCTTTCCATAACCGTGTTCATGTCATGGGTATTGATAACTGTGGTTATATTGAACTCGGTAGTGATCTCTTTTACCAGCTTGTCGATAACAAGCGAGGTTTGCGGATCGAGGCCGGAATTAGGCTCGTCGCAGAAAAGGTATTTCGGATTCTGAACAATGGCCCGTGCCAATGCTACACGCTTCTTCATACCTCCGCTTATTTCAGCAGGGTATTTGCTATTTGCATCTTTAAGGTTTACCCGGTCCAGTACTTCGTTTACGCGTTTCAGCTTTTCCCCGTGGTTCATTTGGGTGAACATGTCCAGCGGGAACATTACATTGGCCTCGACCGTCTTACTATCAAACAAGGCACTACCCTGAAAGAGCATGCCGATCTGCTTGCGCAATTCCTTGAGCTCCTTAATGTCCATTTTTGTAATGTCCCGGCCTTCGAATAAAATCTCCCCTGAGTCTGGCGCATAGAGGCCTATCAGCACTTTCATAAAAACGGTTTTGCCACTACCGCTGGTACCAATGATAAGGCTGGTCTTGCCGGGTTCCATCTTCGCGGATACATCCTGCAACACTACCTTGCCATCAAAACTCTTCCTTACGTTTTTTACTTCGATCATATGCCCCACCCCTGAACGGGTTCTCCTTATTTAGTAACTGTCCTGAATTGGCTCTGCTATTCTACAAGATCATAGCCAACTACATTTTTTGCAACACTGTCGCCCTTGCTATTCTTAACTGTTATCCGCCCTTCAAAGTCATGCTCCTTGTCGCCTGCATCATTCACATATTTTGCATTGAGCTTTACAGTAAGGTCATTTTGCTCATAGGTTTCATCCATGGTATTTGCTACGGAATCAATGATGCAGGCGCTGAGGCGCATGCGAACCAGCTTATCATTAATAAAAACAAATGCCACGCTGTCATAGTCCTGCACAAAGAGGTAGTTTCCCTTTTCGAGGTCAGACCCGTTTTGTGCAAAAAAAGACCCGGCATTTATTTCTTTCGGCACCTCGCGAAAAGTACTGAGCTGCAATGCCGGATGATTTTGCCGACAAGAACAAAGTAAAAGCAGGCAGCAAAACGCAGGTATTGATCTCATAGCTAACAGCCCGGTTACACCTGGAACACGCCCATTTTAAATTCCTTGTTCGTCTGTGCGTGATTTGAGGCATTAATGCCTTCAGAGATCACTGAGCGCGTCTCAGCCGGATCTATGATCTCATCTACCCAAAGCCTTGCGGCTGCGTAGTAAGATGAGGTCTGGCTTTCGTAGCGGTCCACAATTTCTTTGAGCATTGCTTTTTCCTTTTCAGGGTCTATTTCCTCACCCTTTGCCTTCAGAGAAGCTACCTGAATCTGGAGCAATGTTTTCGCAGCCTGCTCACCACCCATCACTGCTATCTTAGCATTTGGCCATGCATAAATGAAGCGGGGATCGTATGCCTTGCCACACATAGCATAGTTGCCTGCGCCGTAAGAATTGCCTATTATGATCGTAATTTTTGGCACTATTGAGTTAGCAACTGCATTAACCAGCTTTGCGCCATCTTTTATGATGCCGGAATGCTCACTGCGGCTGCCTACCATGAAGCCGGTAACATCCTGCAGAAATACGAGTGGTATTTTCTTCTGGTTACAGTTCATAATAAAGCGGGCAGCCTTGTCTGCGCTGTCGTTGTAGATGACACCGCCAAGCTGCATTTCACCTTTGCCACTCTTCACAATCTTGCGCTGGTTGGCTACAATACCTACCGCCCAGCCATCTACCCGTGCATAGCCACATACAATAGTCTTGCCATAATCTTCTTTAAACTGGTCGAATTCCGAACCGTCAACGATGCACTTGATGACGTCTACTACATCGTATTGCTTATTGTTTTGCGGAGATACGAGACCATATATTTCGTTGGCTTCCTTCTTAGGTGCAACGGGCTTTATACGATCGTAGCCCATGCGTGGCTGCTCACCTATCTTGTCCATTATGCGGCGCACCTGGTCCAGGCACTCCTGCTCGGTATCAAATTTATAATCGGCAATACCGCTTACCTCTGTATGCATTTTAGCGCCACCCAGCGTTTGTATGTCTACATCTTCCCCTATGGCTGCCTTTACCAGGTATGGACCTGCAAGGAAAATGGAGCCGTTACCTTCCACCATCAGCGTCTCATCGCTCATGATGGGCAGGTAAGCACCGCCTGCTACACAACTACCCATCACAGCAGCTATCTGCGTAATGCCCATTGCGCTCATCTGCGCATTGTTGCGGAATATGCGGCCGAAGTGCTCCTTATCCGGGAATATCTCATCCTGCATAGGCAGGTATACGCCTGCGCTATCTACTATATAAATTACCGGCAGGTGGTTCTCCATAGCGATCTCCTGCATGCGCAAGTTCTTCTTGCCCGTGATGGGGAACCATGCACCCGCCTTTACTGTATTATCATTTGCAACGATGACGCACTGGCGACCGTGTACATAACCAAGACCCGCAACAGTGCCGCCGGCAGGGCAGCCACCATGTTCCTTATACATCTCATAGCCCACAAACGCACCTATCTCCGTAAACACACTGCCTTTGTCTATGAGATATTGAATACGCTCACGCGGGCTCATTTTACCTTTCTCGCGGGCTTTGTCCATTGCCTTTTTGCCCCCGCCCATGCTTATTACGCCATGTCGTTGTTTCATCTGGCTTACAGCCAGCCGCATAGCATCATCATTTTTGTTGAATTCCAGGTCCATAAGAACAAAAATAGCTTTTAATTGATAATTTAACCTACCGCCGTACTAAAGCCCGTGGCATTTTGTATAATAAATGTCGCGTCTACACATATACAATTCTACAAACTTATGAAGCCGGATTGGTAAGCTAGCAATTATACCCAATCTGGCCAATTCTCCGGCGAAGTTTCGCGTGCTATATTTGCAACATGAAATTTCTGATCGTCGGGCTGGGAAATATAGGCATGGAATATGATGCTACCCGCCATAATATAGGCTTTGAAGTTGCAGATACCTTTGTGATAAAGAACGGCGGCACCTACCGGCTGGACCGCCATGCCCATGTGGCCGAGGTGAAGTGGAAGGGTAAAACATTTGTAGTGATAAAGCCAACGACCTATATGAACCTCAGCGGCAAAGCGCTGAAGTACTGGATGGATAAAGAAAAGATTCCGGTAGAAAATGTACTGGTGATAGTAGATGACCTTGCGTTGCCGCTGGGCACACTGCGCCTGCGAGCCTCCGGCAGCGATGCCGGGCACAATGGCCTTAAAAATATTCAACTGGTGCTCACCAATGATAAGTATCCCCGTTTACGATTTGGAATAGGCAGTGACTTCCCAAAGGGCCGCCAGGTAGAATTTGTACTGGGTAAATGGAAACCATCGGAAGTGGCTATGGTAAAAGAAATGCTGCTAAAAAGCGTAGATGCGATAGAATGCTTTGCAAGCCAGGGAATAGGTAAGGCAATGACGGAGTGTAATAAGTAAAAACCCAAACCCCTAAAGGGGCTTCGCTTGAGAATACCTCTTCAACTTTGGGATTAATTTTGGTCAACTATCGTTGTTCCGGGCCAATTATTTCGTCTGTATCAATTTAACGACCTTACCGTCCTTCCTTTGAATATAGGTTTCGGGAGAACCACCTTTTTTCGTTCGGACAGAACCGTATACCGCCCAAGTAGAATCATCAAGCAATATTGCCTTATCGGGCTTTTTTTTGTTGGAAACATCACTACCAATTTTTGGTACCCATATCAGAAACAATAATGTCTTTCCATGGCATGTGCTAAAGTTATCGAAAATTATATTTCACTCATCTATCGCAGTTAGATACTGGCATAAAGGCACAAAACACCTATATAGCTACCGGAATATAAATATCAAATGTAGCACCATGATTTGGTTTACCCGTTGCGGTTATAATGCCTTTGTGGTTTTCTACTATTCTTTTGCAGATGGCCAACCCTATGCCGGTTCCCTTATATTCATTGTACTCGTGGAGGCGCTCAAAAACATTGAATATTCTTTCCTTATACTGCGGCTCAAAACCAATCCCATTATCCGATAGCGAAAGGTGGCAATAATTTACGTCTGGCATGAGCTCACTGATATTGAGTTTACTTCCTGCGGCTGTTTTACATTTGAGCACCATCCTCAGATTTCTTCCGGGATCTGCAAATTTCAAAGAATTACTGATAAGATTGAATATAAGCTGGCGAAATTGAAAAGGTATAATACTGGCTTCGCAAAGCTTCCCCACCTTTATTACCGCTTTCTTTTCCACGAGCTCTTCCTTAAAATCTGATACCAGCCCGGCAACAATGGTCCCGAGTTCAGTTTTCTCAAAACTATGGATCGTATTCTTAACCCTGGAATAGGTAAGCAGGTCTTCGATTAGTTGCTGCATGCGTTTTGCGGTGTCATGCATTCTCTGCAGATAGTCCTTACCGGTAGCGGACAATTTCTTTTGCTCCTCATCGAGCAGGATGGAAGAAAAATTCTTGATCTTACGCAGTGGCTCCTGCAGATCATGACTGGACAAAAAAGTAAAGGTTTCCAGCTCTTTGTTCATTTTTTCGAGACTGATATTCTTCTCCTCCAGCGACTGGTAGCTCTGTTTCAATTCTGCCGTACGGTCGCTGATGATCTCTTCAAGGCCTTCGAGCTCTGCCTTGCCTTTTCGGTTGCGCTCGGTGGTGTCAGTAAAGGCCAGTAATATCAATTGTTCATGCTGCAGTTTCTGAACAATCTGGCGCCCGTTGAGCAGCATCGTCTTCTTACCTATATGGGGAAACATATGGGTTATCTCATAGTCGTAGAAGAAGCTTTCTTTAGGAATAATGTCCTCCAGCAGCTCCCGAAGCTGCGGTATATCCCACTGGTGATTGCCCAGTTCGTAGAGCAGCTTACCCTCTGTATCCTGCTGCTGCACCTGAAAATTTTTATAGAACGCATTGTTAGCCGACTTTACACGAAGATTCTTGTCTAATATCAGCATGGGCTCATGCAGTGTCGTTACAATGGCTTCAGACAGTTCGTAAGCTTCCACCACCTGGTCATTGCGCGTCTGCAGCTCCTGGTTAGTTGTGATCAGCTCCTCATTTGCTGATTCGATTTCTTCCTTTGAAGTTTCCAGCTCTTCATTCATACACTGAAATTCTTCGTTGCTGGAAAGTATCTCCTCCTGAGCTGCCTGCAGTACTTTATTAGATTTTTCCTTTTCCTCGCTCACAGATACCAACTCAGCACGAACCACGACCAGCTCTTCTTTAAGCCTTTTAATGTTCGTATTCTTCTGCGTCAGTGCAGTTTTATTAGTATTGCCGATATGCACTGCGACATGCAACTGCTCAGTAAATACGATAAGGAGCATAGGCTCCTCTCCTACCAGTTTCAATGGCAAAATATCGATTGAAACAACCGATGATTCTGCGCCATCCTTCAGCTCAATTCCGGATTTGCGAATTTCCCGCTTCGTCTGAACGGCTTTATTGATCCCGTCCAGCAACTCAAAGGCGATCTCGGCACGCGCCATGTTCAGTATATGCAATGTAGCCTTACCCGTGGTGTGCTGAAGGAATTTTTCGGTTGCCCCTTTGAACTCCACTATATTCATTGCATAGTTGATGACAACATAAGCCGGGAGATAACGGGAAAAGAGGATAGAGTTAATTGTTGTATCGGGCAAATCTGCAAACTGCTGATCCTGATCCATTTTCTGCGGCTGTTCCTCCCGAACCGCAATTAGAGGATGAGGGGCAGGCATATTCAGATCGGGCAGACTACGGAAACCATCTTTTCGTGTATATATTTTATGTTGCCTGTCCTTGCTTGAAAACAGCTTGGACGAGGCCATATTTTCCGACTTGCCAAGTATAAGAAAACCGCCATCATTCAGCGCATAGTGAAAGGTTGTGAGTGCTTTGCGCTGCATAGCTGCTTCGAGATAAATGAACAGGTTGCAGCAGCTGATGAAGTCAATGCGCGAAAAAGGCGGATTGCTGAGAATGTTGTGTGGCGCAAAGGTGCAAAGATCACGAACAGATTTAATGACCTTATAGTTGCCACTATCTTCCGTAAAAAAGCGCTGCAAGCGTTTGGGAGATATGCCGGACACCTCCTGTTTTGAATACACCCCAAGCCTTGCCTTTCTTATAGCATCCTCACTAAGATCTGTAGCGAAAATCTGCACCTGCTTGCCAGAATACTTATCGCCCAATATCTCTATAAGCAACATTGCCATTGAATATGCCTCCTGACCGGTGGAGCATGCTGCCACCCATATTCTCAGCGTTTCGTTTGGTGCCTTGCCTTTCAGCAGGCGAGGAAATAAAGTTGTCTTAAAATACTGGAACGCATCAGCATCCCTGAAAAAATCGGTAAAATTGATCAGGAGGTCATTGTAGAGTACTCTTATTTCCCGTTCGTTTGCCTTAAGTAGTTTTACATATTGCCGGAGTGTAGTAAACTTATAGAAAAACATTCTTCGCAGAATGCGCCTCTTTATTGTATTCATTTTGTAGTGAGTAAAGTCTACACCCACGCCTTCGCAGAGTAATTTCAGCACTATTTTCAGATCGGTACTATCATCTTCAATTATGGTTCCGTCCCATGCTTTACGAGACTTATTTTTACCAACAATGTGCCTGGCAATACGGCCCAGTTCCAGCGCTATCTCCTTTGGTGAAAGGATAAAGTCGGCCACTCCTTCGTTTATCGCAGACTCCGGCATGCTGCTATATTTAGCCGAATTATCCTGGGCAAAGGTGATGCCGCCTTCCTGCTTTATCATCTTTAGCCCCTGTGTACCATCGGATGCATTTCCGGAAAGCACAACGCCGATTGCATCTTCTTTATGAGTTTCGGCAAGCGATGTAAACAATATATCGATGGACATTGCGGGTCCGTTCTTTGAACGCGGAATCAGTTGTATATGCCCGTCCGTTACTTCAATGCCCTTGTTGTATGGAATGACATATAGGTTATTAGGCTCCATCCGGTCCATATCCTCTATTTCCTGCACCACCATCTTTGTAGACTTCGCTAAAAGTGATACAAGCATGCTTTTATAATCAGGGCTGAGATGCTGGACAAATATGAACGCCATTCCCGTATCAGGGGGAAGGTTTTGCAAAAGCTCAGTAACGGCCTCTAATCCCCCGGACGAAGCACCAATGGCCACAATAGGGAATGTTGCACCTTTCGAACCTGACTTCTTTTCCTCGTTCTGCATACTTACTTTTAACATAGATCGGTGTTGAACTTATACTTCCTGGAGGTTGAGCATGAATTTACCCCTTGCAGGCTGATATGGATTTTTCTCCAGAAACTCAAGTGCCATCTGTATGCACTTTATAAGTTCGGGGAAGTCGCATTTGTGCAGATAGTAGTGCGCTCCATTATCGTACAATTCATTTGCGAAGTCATCGCCAAGAGAAGTAGAGCAGATGATCACCGGTATCTTTTTCAGTTTCTCGTCTCTCTTTATTTCCACAAGACATTCCGCGCCGTTTTTGCGGGGCATGTTATTGTCAAGAAAAAGTACGTCAGGAAGATTGTCTGTATTTGCAAAAAGGTACTTCATCAGTTGCGCACCATCATTTACCGTAGTTAGGAGCGCCTGTATTGGCACTGATCTAAGTGCCTTTTCAAAAAAATAACGATCGTCCTTGTCATCATCTGCGAGGAGAATGTTCAAAGGCACGTTTGACGATATGGATTTCATGCCCTATCAATTTAATCACTCTGCAAAAACAATGGCAAAGAGGTAGTGAACAAAAAAATGCCGGAGATTTTGCGTCAGGCAGAAAGCGTAGAGAAGAAATAATGCAGCTAAGGTATTAGGCTTTGTAAAGGCCTCTTTATAAAGATACGCTTTAACATGGGCAATATCCTATAAAATATGTTAAGAAGGAGCTATTAACAAAACCGGCAGCTTTTACGGCTGCCGGTTTATTTTAAGTTAAACAAATCTGCTCTTAGTCCGCCTGGTGGAAAGCATACCTGTAATCGGTGGGAGGAACGTAGGTTTCCTTGATCGTTCTTGCGCTCAGCCAGCGATAAAGATTGAGGATAGATCCGGCCTTATCGTTGGTACCTGAAGCACGTGCGCCGCCGAAAGGCTGCTGTCCGACTACAGCACCTGTAGGCTTATCGTTGATATAGAAGTTACCAGCACTGTTCACCAGCGCTTTGGTCATGTACTCAATAGCATGACGATCTTGCGAGAAAATAGCACCTGTGAGCGCGTAAGGTGAAGTTTTGTCCAGCACATCGAGTGTCTGTATCCACTGGTCGGCTTCGTACACGTAAATGGTAAGCACCGGGCCGAATATCTCCTCGCACATGGTGACATAAGACGGATCAGTAGTTTCAATAATAGTAGGCTCCACAAACCAGCCTTTAGTGCGGTCGCACTTACCACCACAGATGATCTTTGCAGCACCGTTGCTGTTCTTTACTCCATCTATATACTTAGAGATGCTCTCGAAAGATTTCTCATCAATAACCGCATTTATGAAGTTGGTGAAATCATCAACCACACCCATTTTCATAGTCTTTACTTCCGCTACAAGCTTTGTTTTAATTTCCTCGGCCAGGTTGGCAGGAAGATAAGCACGCGATGCCGCAGAACATTTCTGACCCTGGTATTCAAAAGAGCCGCGAGCAAGGCCTGCAACCACTGCATCTACATTGGAAGAAGGATGCACGAACACAAAGTCTTTACCACCAGTCTCTCCTACTATGCGTGGGTAAGATTTGTATTTGGCAATGTTGTTGCCTATGCTCTTCCACATGCTTTGGAATACACCCGTAGAGCCGGTGAAGTGAACACCTGCAAAATATGGGTGTGCATAACAAATGTCGCCAACAACAGGACCGGAAGGATAGATAAGATTGATAACACCTGCGGGCAGGCCAGCCTCAATAAGTATCTCCATAAATACATTGGCCGAATAAACCTGTGTGTTGGCTGGCTTCCACACTATTACGTTGCCGCACATAGCCGGAGCCGTGGGCAGGTTGCCACCGATGGCCGTAAAGTTGAACGGAGTAACGGCGAGTACAAACCCTTCGAGCGGGCGATACTCCATACGGTTATCCATACCCTGCGGCGAGAGCGGCTGCTGCTTATAGACCTGGCTGAGAAAATGCACATTGAAACGCAGAAAATCTATTAATTCGCATGCGCTGTCAATCTCTGCCTGGTAAGCATTTTTGCTCTGGCCCAGCATAGTGGCCGCGTTCATTTTAAAGCGATACTTAGTAGCCAGCAATTCTGCCGCTTTCATAAAGATGGCAGCACGGTGCTCCCAACTGGTAGCTGCCCAGCTTTCACGGGCTGCCAGCGCAGCATTAATAGCATCATGAACCTGCTGCTCATCTGACGCATGAAAGTAGCCGAGCAAATGACCGGTTTCGTGCGGCGGACGTATCTCTTTTTTGTTGCCGCTGCGCACTTCCTTACCGCCAATATAGGCCGGAATATCGCATTGCTGGCTCTTTAAATCCGCTACGGCTTTCTTCAATGCTTTGCGCTCAGCGCTGCCCGGGGCGTAGCTTAATACCGGCTCATTCTTTGGTTCAACGAAATCGAAATATGCGTTATTCATTCTTTTTGAAATTAGGAATTTGTAATTAGGAATCGGGATTGCAAAGGTAACTCATTAACACTGGTGGAAAAAACCGGGGGTGGCTATATGCAGATAGGGTATATCTATTTATTATTAAAGCCTTACGAGACCATGTTTAATAGCAAAAAGCACCAGGCCTGTTTTAGACTTAATATTAAGTTTGGCAAAGAGTGATTCGCGATAGCCATCTATGGTGCGTGCTGATACCTGCATAATGGATGCCATCTGGTCGTATTTGTATTCCTTTTCATCGCAGACAAGCAGCAGGAAAGCTGTTTCCCGCTCGTTCAGGCTGCTCAATATGGCCTGGTAATCATTTGTGGCATGCCTGCTAATACCTTTTAGCAGGGCATTGTGCGATATCTCGCTGTGGTAGTAGCCGGAGGTTGAGATATCTTCAATGGCTTTCCGCAGTTCATCTTCTGTGCAACTTTTGGGCAAATAACCACGCACACCGAGGCGGAATAACTCTATGACCGTCTTTTCATCGTTATCAAGTGTCAGGATCAGTACTTTGAGATCTGGCTTGTATTGCCGTATCCACCGGGTGGTATCTGTACCATTCATTTCCGGCATGTTGAGGTCCATTATCACGATATCGGGGTCCGTAACGTTTGGCGAATTAAATACAAAATCCTTACCGCTGCTGTACTGGGCTGTGACTTTAAAATTGCCCAGCACTTCAATCAGCGATTTCAAGCCATTTCGCACAACCGTGTGGTCGTCAACCAGCGCTATAGATATAGATACACTCATAAATTTGTCTCCAATTTTTACTTTTCCAGCGTAAAGGTAGTTCCATTGCCACCGGCAGCTTTAGGTGCAGTGTCAATCCTGCATTTCAGGCCTGCGAGCTCTGCACGCTTCATAATATTTTTCAAACCCGCGCCTTTGGCCGAAGCAAGCATCTCCCCAAGATCAAAGCCTTTGCCGTCATCGGCTACCACCAACTTAAATCCATTTCTACCGTGCAGGCCAATAGAGAACGTACCGGCATCGGCATGCTTTATTGCATTGTTCAGCATTTCCTGGAACATCCGGAATACGATCACTTTCTGGTCGCGGTTGAGCTCAGGCTCTGCATCCTGTTCCCACTGTACCTGGTACTTATTGAGCAGGCGCAGCCGCTCTATTTCCTTTTCAATAGTATAAACAAGACCATTTTTTTCTATATGGTCGCTGTTAAGGCTACGGCCCAGCATACGCACCTCTTCTATAGTATTTATGACTGCCTCGCCTACCGGCTGCAGGGACTCGCTGAGTGAGGGGTTCACTATTTTCAACTGCTGCAGGTGTGTTTTCACAAATGTGAGGCGCGAACCTACATTATCATGCAGCTCCCGGGCCACCTCAGTCATTACCTGCTCCTGCACTTCCCTTACGCCCTTTTCGTAGTCGCGCTGCAGCTCGGCCATCTTCATGATTTGCTGCACATTTTTTTTGTTAGATAGTACCATAGTTATGACCACAACCGCTACCAGCAGAAGAATAAGGAGGGTGGCGAGAATGACCGTTAAGAAAATAGGATTTGAAAGCATAGGCTAAGCAGTGTTAAGAACAGCTGTTTTTTGACGCCCCAGCAAGATAAAGCTAATGGCAGCAAGTGGGTGACGCAATGCATCCAGTACAACATTTATATAACTTAGTTGGGCAGCGAGCTTTAGAGCATTATTATTCAGATAATTATGGAGGCCCCAATATGGAATGCCTGGAGCGCAAAACAATATAGTTGACGCAGATAACCAAAAAACCGGCTGTTTCAAAATGTCTTTATTTGAAAAAATACTATTATTAATAAGAACGAAAAAATACATAACTGTCAGCAATATCGACCCAAGAACAATGGCGAAATTTGCCAGTATATAGATCGAATCAATCATTATTTCGGTTGCCCATCCTATACAGTAAACAACTATTAGCGCTGCAAAAATTCTCTTAGCTGAACTTCCTTTTGTCAATAAAATTGCGATGATACTATTCAACCCAAAATCAATGATCATATAGATGTTGAACATCCATGAATTGTGCTGATGTAATTGCAATGCGATATATCTTCCATAACCGTCGGCAAACGCAGACAATGCTACTGTAAGCAATACCCATTTGTAAGGTCGGGGCAAATACCTGAAATAATATATGCCGATTATTATTGCAAACAATTTTCCAACAAGCAGAGGTAGAAGCAATTGCATATCAAGATTCGGTTTGTACAGCCAAATTATAAAAGCCTCACAAACTTACTGTTATATTCCGCTTCCGTTACAACATCATTTTTTAATTAAGGATATATATATACATTACAATGAGGCGGGCAGGTAGTAGCATAATCCCCTGCCTTCATCTTGAAATCCTGCGTATAGGTTGTGTCGTCCAGCAAAGCTGTACCACTGCTGTCGCGTAGATATATTGCCAGGCTGTGGGGGTAAGCCACGGCAGGGGATGGATTGTTTGCTGCATAGGAAATTGACGCAAAACAAATTTTCGCCCCCTGCGGATTGCCATTGTCTGAATAAATCGAAAGTAGCTCACTGCCCGGGAAAACAACGTTGCGCACAAAAATAGTTGCGCTACTGTCGGAGGAAAGATGTACTGCTGTACTTGAGCTGCAGGTACCAGAGCTGGTATAGTAAAAACTGTTCAGGTAGTTCTGATCGTAAAGGTCTGTAACAGTGGTGGTGGTAATAGACGTACCCTGTATTTTGTACCAGGCGCAGTTTGTTGCGACCAGGTCATACTTCTTGGGATCGGAAGTAGCGGTCATCGCACATATCTGTAGGCGGAGGTAAAGGGCCGATGTTGATGTATCGTAACAGAGCACGAACCTGAGCGCTACATTATTAGCAGCTGTACCAGATGCAGCCATATACGCCTGAACAGCGGTAATAAGAGAAGACACGGAGATCTGGATATCCTGACCGCCAAAACCTGTACCGCAGTTGGCCAGGAAATAATGCTGCTGAAACTGAGTTCTCATGGTATTGAACTGAGTAAGATTAACGACCATTGGATTTGTTGGCATAGAATATGGTTTTAGTTGTGAATAAGCAAGTTACGCTCAATTTGGCATCATTCCCAATTTAGAAATACGGGGAAAACACCCTTTTTTTTAGGGTGTTTTCCCCGTACAAACAGCCAGAAAGATGTCTTTCCTTTGTGGAAGTTTCCATTAAGCTCCTGTCCTATCACTATGATTTTTTTGCTTTTAGTATTGAATGCCCAAAAAGACAGCCCTTATTTGCTCTGCTTTTGAATGCATATATCACTATGAAGAATTAAACCACACAGTTCACTATGAAATTTTTTTAAACTGTTACTATCACACTGATCTTTTACCAATTCATTTCTTATCACTTTGAGATGTACGAAGAACAGCCTCCGCAAACGGGGCTGTTTTTTTATGGAATATATTCTACCGTGTGTCTTTACCGATAACCCATTGTAAATTGCAGGCAAAAGGTTTTCGCAGGAACACTTATGAACAGCAACCTCACGGATGAAGAATTACTTCGTAATTACCGGGCCGATGGTGATAACCAATGGCTGGGATACCTGCTGCTGCGCTATACTACACTGCTTTTTGGCGTGGCTATGAAATACCTTAAAAACAAAACACAGGCTGAAGACGCGGTGCAACAGGTATTTGTGAAGGTGCTCACCAGCATACCCAAAGAAGAAATACTAAACTTTAAAGGATGGCTATATATACTGACCCGCAACTACTGCCTGCAGCAGCTGCGCGACAAAACCCATAACACGGATGATACAGCACTCAGCTGTCTACCTGCCGCGGATGACGATAAAGATTATATGCTGCTTCGGGATAAAACACTACAGCAAATGGAAACCGCCATAACTGAGCTGAATGAACAACAACGAAAAACAGTAGTACTTTTTTACCTGGAGAAGAAAAGCTATGAGCAGATAATTGCCGAAACCGGTTATACCTTTATGCAGGTAAAGAGCTTTATCCAGAATGGAAAGAGAAACCTGAAAGCCATTTTACAAAAAAAGCAAGGTGAACTCCGTTTATGAGCGACCAGAACTACATATCGCCCTTTGAAACCAATGGTGGAAAGGAAAAACTTCCTGAGGAAACCCTTATGGCATACCTGGAAGGGAAACTATCACCAGCGGAGCAACATGAGGTAGAGCAATGGCTGGCTGAAGACGGTATGGAGAGTGATGCACTGCAAGGACTGCAGGCACTGGAACCGGAAGAAACGAAACAAACAGTAAATAAACTAAAGCATGAGCTACGCAGGACAATAGTAGGCAAGAAGCGAAAACGCAGGCCGCTAAAAACGGACTATAATGTCCTGATCGCAATAGGGGTGATACTATTACTGGCGGTAGTTGCCTATATTGTTATCCGTATTGCTAAATAAAATACTTTTGCCCTTCGGATTGAAGGCAGAAACAAACTACTATATGAAATACATTCCCCAGCGCCCACCCTTTGTGATGATAGATGAGATAGTGAGCGTCGACAAACAACATACGACAACTACATTCACTATTTTGCCAGATAACATAATGGTGGATAATGGCGTATTCACCGAAGGTGGACTTGTAGAAAATATGGCGCAAACAGCAGGAGCCGGTACCGGCTACATAGCCATGGAAGCCGGCAAGCCTACACCCATGGGATACATTGCAGCACTAAAGAATGTAACGGTACACGCACTGCCTAAAATAAATGATACAATAAGAACCGAAATCCTCTTCGGACAAACGGTAATGAACTTTCACCAGGTGAAGGGTCGGGTGCTGGCCGGTGAGCAGGAAATAGCCAGCTGTGAGTTCAAAATATTTGTGAATCCTGATCAACCAAACGCATCTTAGTTGCCACGCGTATATGCAATAGCATCTAACATTATCTCTTCGCTGGGGATGGATGTGGCAGCACACTGGCAATCTGTGAGTGCCGGGCGAACCGGCATCCGGCGTTACGAAGATCAAACCCTGAGCAATGGAGCTTTTCTGGCATCAAAGATAGACCCTGCACAATGGCAGGCCATACAGGCACAAACCAGGGCAGAGGAGGCACTTACGCCCTTTGAGCAACTGGCCTCTTGCTCTGTAAAGAAAGCACTGGGAAACCTGGACGATGCACTAGACCTGAGCAAAACTGTTTTTATTCTTGGCACTACAAAGGGAAATATAGAACTGCTGGGCCAGGTGCCAGATGAACGATTACTGCTGCACCGGTCAGCGCGACTAATAGCAGTGCACAATAATATCAGAACGAAGCCAATAGTCATATCACACGCATGCGTGTCGGGTGTTATTGCCTTACAGTATGGTTTGCGTATGCTGCAATCGGGGCGCTACCAGCATGCTGTTGTTACCGGCTGCGACCGGTTTTCTAAGTTTGTTTTGAGTGGTTTTCAGTCGTTCCAGGCTATATCTGACGAGCCTTGCCGCCCTTTCGATGCTGCACGCAAAGGCATAACACTGGGCGAAGCAGCAGCAACTATAGTACTATCCGTAAACAATACAGAACAAGGAGCGGGAGAGCTGGTTAGCGGTGCAACATCGAATGATGCCAACCATATTTCGGGTCCATCGCGCACGGGTGAGGAACTGGCAGCGGCCATAAGCAGGGCCATTACGGAAGCCGGCATCGCTCCGGCGGACATTGGCATGATCTCGGCACACGGCACAGCTACCCTTTACAATGATGAAATGGAAGCGAGGGGTTTTGAGCATGCGGGACTGCTAAATAGCCCGGTACACAGCCTTAAAGGATACATAGGACATACGCTGGGAGCGGCCGGTGTGCTCGAAAGTGCCATGGTACTTGAGAGCCTGCGCCATCAAATGCTTATCCCTTCCGCAGGATATGAAGACCTGGGCGTGCCAAAACCAATAAACGTAACCCGCACGCTGCAACCTGCAGGGATAAACTATGCGTTAAAAACAGCATCAGGTTTTGGCGGTTGCAATGCGGCTATTGTATGGAAAAAGTAAAGAAATCTCTGCAACCTACTCGCCATTTTAACACGAAAAATCAGCCTGATATCTTAACTTTACCACATGTTACAATACATTTCTGACGACTCAGGACATAGAACCGCCGTTGTTATTCCAATTGATGAATGGAATAAGATGAGGGATAAATATCCTGTTGAAGGCGACTTACCTCAATGGCAAAAGGACATCATAGACAAAGACCTGGCAGAAATCGCAGCTGATCCAAATTGCCTTCGTCCAATTGATGAATTATTCGCAGAACTGGATAAAGAAGATTAAAACCGATTATGCCATATAAAATTGTCTATCGGCGCAATACGGTTTCACATCTAAAAGAAGCGATGGCATGGTATAAGCGCCAGCAGAATGTACTGGAAAAGGATTTCGCCAGTTCTGTAAAGAAAGCAATCAATCGCGTACAGGTTCATCCAGAGGCGTTTGCAGTACGATATAAAAACGTGCGAATTGCTCACACCGATAGATTTCCCTTTAGCATTCATTTTTATATCGACACTCCCGAAAAACTTATTGTGATCATGAATATATTGCACGATCGCAGACACTTCGAATCAGATTAATGTCGCATTGTCTAAAACGCCCTGTTCACGCCAATCACATACCTGAACGTAGCATACTGATCGTTTCCATAGGGCGGGCGATTTAGGAATATCGGCAAATCGAGGCGAATGGTCAATGGTTTTGCCTTCTCAAATACGCCCCAGTTTTTTATGGTGAATGCGCAGCCAATGCCGGCATCCACATGCACGGAACCCCACGTGGTACTGGGAATGATAAAATACTGGTTTGGTGAATTAAAATAGCTAAGCTCCATAATACCTGCATCACCAAAAGCGTAAACATTGGCATGCAGCCAGCTGCGCAGTGCACGTGGTCTCCAGGGCATGTAATTCTCAAATCCCAGCTCCAGATTCACCGATGCACCACTGCGTCCTTTATAACCAACCATCTCAGTGCCATTATGATTATCTGGCGCAAAATAGCCCGCATAGCCACGGAGGCCAAGGCCACCACCCTGCTCAAAGTGGTTGACATTATAACGGGAGTTGCCTTCCCACTTTTCAGGTATAAAGCCTATGCTGCGGGTATATTTATTTTCCATTTGCTCCTCAGGATTTGAGCCTGCCATGTACAAGGCGCTTTCGTAGGGTAATTGGTTGCCAAGGCCAAAGCGGCCAAACACACGCGTCTTCACTTCCAACCGGCCTATATAGTTATCGTTAACCGACTCAAATTGAGCATAGGCATAAGTAAACGGCAACTCATCCTTTTCAAGGAAAGGCGCACGGAAGCTGAATGCGTAGCGACCCACGCCATTGTAATAGTTATAACGGTGAGCCCACTGCAGGTTTAGCGAATTGTTCTTTCGGCCGGGAACACTGCTCCAGTCCGCCGGGTCTGTCAGGTAGTCGAAATCACTAACGGTAGGCCGCCACATGGTTTGCGCGTAGAGCTGGAGCGTGTTGCTTTCATCAGCAAGCCAGTTCAAACCCAGCCGGTGATACCACAGCCCGTCCAGGTAGCGGCTATTCAGCTGTACCTGCACTTTTGGTGTATTGCGCGTAAGCGGCGAAATGTAGTTGAGTGAATAATTTACCGGCGCATACCGTGAATACAGATTTTCACCCTTGTACGCCAGGTAAGGGTTCTCCTGCAGTGCATGGGTATTCCACCAGATCGTTGCGTCCAGCTTGTGCAGGGTAAACAAGTAGTCACCTTCAAAATGCACACCTGCTTTAATTCCATCTACCGGGTTCCACCACAGGTCCGGCCTTATATAAAGCCTGTACTTTTTGCGGTCGAATGGTGCATTGAGACCACCATCCAGCTTTGCCGTTATCGATAAGGGACTTATGCAGAGGCCACGGGTATTATAGTTGTCCAGCATGTCGCGGTCAGCAAAGCGGTTAGTTGTGTCTATCTGCACATTCCTGATGCCGGCTGTAGCCTGTACTGTAGCAGTATATTCGGGAGCCAGCTTTCCCCAGCCATACCACTTTGGTAAGGTTGTGGCAGCTGTTTGTTTCTGAAACCACGTATTTGGTATGTAGTAGCTGTGCTTTGTCCCGTCCTTTGCCGTCACTGTAAAATCCAGCGGCATCTGCATTTCACCCTTACGGCGAAAGTTGATCTCATAGTTATCTGTGCCATGAATTTTATGAATGCCACATATACCATAATCGAGCGTCTTTGTTGTTTCAAACCACTCATCGAAAAACCAAGAAAGATCTACGTGCGTAAATTGGATCACAGAGGCCCGAAAATCTTCAAAATAAGGATGGGCAAACTTCCATTGCTCAAAGTAATGGTGTAGTGTGGCTGCAAACAGCGAATCTCCAAGCACATACTGCAGATTATAAAGCATGGATGCCGTTTTGTAATAAACGGTGCCATATCCTCCACCCTGCCCCAGTGCACTATGAAAATCATCGGAATGAGTATTGAGTGGTAACTCCGTTTTGCTTAGCGCATTATAGGTGTAGCTGCCAAGTATGGTACGGTCCAGCACAAGTGCAGGCTCCGCAAAATGTCTCCGGTATGCCGATCTGGACTTTCCTGCGATCATGGTGTCTCCATCTATCAGCCGTTCGCCCCAGGCGGTAAGGAACTGCGTAAAGCCTTCGTCCATAGCTGCGCGGTAGGTTTCGTTGCTGCCTACCTGCCCGTAAAACCAGTTGTGGCCAATCTCATGTACAAATAGTCCACGGTAACCGGGCTCGCTGCCGCCATCCATGGTTATCATAGGGTATTCCATGCCATCCTGTGCGTCGGCAGCTACCATTTTTGGATAGCAATACATACCTATTGTTTCAGAGAAAGTCTTTATTACTTTGCTTACATACTCAGGCGCATTTTGCCAGCCAGCTGCATGGGGTTCCTGCACTATGGCTACGCACTCTACCCCATTCCAGTATGTAGTCCCTATACGGAAAGACGGATCTGCGGTAAAGGCGAAATCATGCACATTATTAGCCACAAAGTGCCACTGTTTCCTGCTACCCTTCTCATAAGGAATGATGGTAGACGGTGGTTCATTCCATTTTTTGGTTGCAAAATTTTTAATGTCGAGTTTCGCGCGCAGTGTGTCCGGCAGCACCTCCTGGCGGTTTTCGAGTACACCGCTGGCTTCGAGTATGTAGTTTGAAGGGAAGTCAAGCGTCACATCATATAGCCCGAAATCTCCGTAAAATTCGCGGTTCAGGTGCTGGTAAGTATCCCATCCATGTACGCGGTCGTACACACATATCTTGGGAAACCACTGGCAACCATTGTAGTGCTTGAAGCCCCAGGCATTATACATTTGCATTCTGCGCCGGGTTGCCCCGTTGTCATAGTGCGTATTAAAGCTCATTTTTATTTGCACCTTGCCACCCGGAAGCAGGGGCTTTCCGAGGTATACTTTCATTATCGTATTGTCCAGTTCTGTCTTAGCTACCTGACCGTCCGTAGTAATATTATCCAGCACTATGCCCAGCCCGGCGGCCTCCTTTTTACCCATCCGCACCTTCACTTTGTTTGCTGCTTCCAGGTCATGCAGGTGCGATCCTTTTATGAAAGCATTCTGGTACAGGTGAAAATATACATAGGTGAGCGTATCAGGCGAATTGTTCCAGTAGGTCAGGGTTTCAGTACCGTCAATCCTGTTATCTTCTTCCATCATTTTAGCGCCTATGGTATAGGCTACATCCTGTTGCCAGTAAGCCGCATCGGGCATGCGGTTGCGCCAGTAATATTTGTTGTCCCTGCTGCGGTAGTCATTGTCTGCCACAACTACAGGCCGTGGTGAAGGGTCGTATAGTTGAGCACCAAGGCTAATTCCCAGAAGCAATCCGGCAAGGGTAAGTGCAAGCTTTATGTACATGAGCAAATCCTGATTAGAAGAATAAAAATAGAAACTAAAAGCGGAACGAAATATTTAAATGTATCCTATCTTTGATTGAAACATAAGATATCCACTCATAATTGAAATAAGTATGAAAAAACAACTGACATTAACACTTTTAGCAGTTGCCACAATGGGGTCAACTTTACTTGCGCAGGATGCACCGAAGCCTGCCGGAAGAAAAAAGGCCCCTGCCACAAATGCAGCCAGCGTTGAAAGCCCGGCATTAGCAGAACCGGCAAGGGCAGCAGCTCCAAGCCAAACCGGAAGGCTTCGTACTGCCTCACCGGTAAAGTTAGCTCCGCCAGCAAAGGCCGATGATAACAAACCGAAAGCACAGGCTGTGCGCGCACCCATGCAGGAAAAAATAGCGCCTGCAGCCACTGAGGCGCAAAAATCGAAATAAGGAGATAAAAATAAAAAAGATAGTGCTGCACCCGTAGCACTATCTTTTTTTATGCAGATATCACCCGCTAAATTTGTCAGGCGATGCACCGGTAATTAGTTTGCATCGTATACTGTACCACCCTCCGGGTTCTTCACCATTTGCGGATGGCCCTTATACTTCAAGCCACAGGACTGGCCAATGTTCGTGTTCAGATTGTTTATGGCTGTTACCTCGCATGTGCCCTGCCCCTGTGCAGATACGCTTGATTCTTCTACCTGGAACGGGAATGCCTTTATAGTGAAATCGCCATTAGCAGAAAAGCTGGCCAGCCGCGCAGTACCATTCATGATCTCCAGTTTGGAGCTGCCGGTAGAAGAATAGCTGAAATGTTCCGTATTAACACTATCAATCATCACTTTCCCATTACCGGAAATAGTGGCTTTGAATGCCTCGCCGGTAATGTTGCCGAATACATCAGCGCCTGCGTTGGATGATAGATATAGCTCGCTTAGCGATGGCAGTGTTATCTCAGCAACCACATCTTTGCAATCAATACCCATGCGGTTCTCCAGGTCAGACCCTATGAACAGTGTATTGTTCTCCACTTTGGTTTTTATGTGCACGAGCAGATTATAATATCCGCTGTATTTTACTGATGGCCTGGCACCCTTTCTCACCGTTATGATTACTTTCAGCGGCATCTCTACCTGCACGGCTCCAAAGGCACCTAACTTCGGCGACTGAGTGGTCTGTGAACCTTCGCCCCTGATCACCTTATCTCCGCAAGCCGGCAGGCAAAAAGTGGCTACAATAAGAGAAACAAACAGTAAGTATCTTTTCATGATGTTTTTGTCTTGGGGTGGATAAATTTAGTAAAGTCCGGCAATATCTATGCTACAAGCGTTAATTAATTCCTTCATTTCGCCGCAGAATGCCTTCTCTTTAATTTTAAAATGTGGGAACAACAATGTAATGTGCATCTTACGCATTAGCCCAGGCGTGATACGGCTGTTTCCGCGGCATGGCAAACGCATCCGGAAATTAATAGAATACTTATAAAATACCCCTTTTGGAGCGTGTGAAACAAATAAAAACCGCCTACTTTTACGCCAAATCAATTTAATATTTATGAACAGAAAGTTCATTGGCATATTGGCTGCTACTGCTTTAGTGGCAGCGTGCAACCAACCCGACCCTAAGAATGCGGTAAAGGAAGATGTACTCAGGGCGCACATGGACACCACCATAAAGCCGGGTGACGACTTTTTCGCATATGCCAACAATGGCTGGATGAAGAACAACCCGATACCCGCAGATGAGACCACCTGGGGTGTGGGTGAGCTGGTGCAGAGAGAACTTTACGAAAAGCTACGCAAGATAAACGAGGAAGCCCTGGCTAAGGGAGAAAAAACCGGCACCGGACAGCAAATAGGTGATTTCTGGTTCAGCGCCATGGACACTGTGGCCATTGAAAAGAACGGCATAGAGCCGCTGCGCGAGGAACTAAACAAAATAGCCGCAGTAAAAACACGCGATGAAGTAATGGGCCAGGCGGCACACATGCACACATTTGGTGTTGGTGTGTTTTTTGACGAAGGAGTGTCGCAGGACCCGAAGCGCAGCGATATAGAGGCGTATAATATGCAGCAGGGCGGACTGGGTATGCCAAACCGAGATTACTATTTCAATAATGATGAACGGACCGCTAAGGTACGCGCGGCCTACCCTGGATATATTGCCAGCCTTTTCCGATTGATGGGAACGGAAAGCAAAGAAGCTGATAAAAAGGCCGCCGCTATCATTGCCCTGGAGACTGAGCTAGCCAAATCATCGCGCAAGCTGGCCGACCTGCGGGACCCATACAGCAACTACCACAAAATAGCTATCAGCCGATTGGGTAGCTTGTCTCCCGGCATAGAGTGGCCAAAATACCTGGCAGTGATGGGAGTGCGCCATGTGGATAGTGTTATTGTAGGGCAGCCGGAGTTTTATAGTGCGCTTGGCAGAGCAATGGCAACCACTGACATTCAGACGCTGAAAGACTATATGACCTTTCACCTGGTAGCTACATTCTCAGGATCACTCAGCAAACCCTATGCAGATGCTACTTTCGATTTTTACTCAAAAACAATACGTGGCATACAGGAGCAGCACCCGCGCTGGCGGCGTGCGCTGAATGCTGAAGAGGGCGCTATAGGCGAGGCACTGGGCCAGCTTTTTGTGCGCGAATACTTCCCCGTGACAGCAAAGGCCCGCTACGAGGTAGTAGTGGAAAATGTGCGTAAGGCCTATGTATCGCGCATAGAAAAGCTAACCTGGATGAGCGACAGCACAAAGCAGAAAGCCATACATAAGCTTGCCGCTATCCGCAAGAAAGTGGGCTTCCCTGATAAATGGAAAGACTTCTCAAAACTGAAGATAGACCGCGGACCCTATGTGCTGAATGTGATGCGCGCAAACCAATGGTGGAACAACTACCAGATAAGCAAGCTGGGCCAGAATGTGGACCGCGATGAATGGGATATGACACCACAGAGCTACAACGCGTACTACAACGAATCGAATAACGAGATAGTGCTGCCTGCAGCAATGATGACGGTACCCGGCTTTAAAGATGCAGAGCTTGATGATGCCCTTGTTTATGGTTATACCTCAGCCTCAACCGTAGGCCACGAGATAACCCATGGCTTTGATGACCAGGGCCATAAGTTTGACGAGCATGGCAACCTGTGCAGCTGGTGGTCGGTAGCAGACACTGTGCAGTTTATGCAGCGTGCCGATGTGCTGGTTCAGCAGTTCAACAGGATGATGCCACTGGACACTATGCATATAAACGGCTCCGCTACACTGGGAGAAAACCTTGCAGACCTCGGAGGTATACTCATAGGCCTTGATGCCTTTAAGAAAACTGACGCCTACAAGAAGGGAGAAAAGATAGCCGGTCTTACGCCACTGCAGCGCTTCTTCCTGGGCTACTCACTGGGCTGGCTTATGGCGGAACGCCCGGAGAAAATTGCCAACCAGTTGCATACCGATGTGCACTCACCTGCCAAATACCGTGTGAACGGACCTTTCCCGAATGTGCCTGAGTTTTATGAAGCGTTCAATATAAAGCCGGGAGATAAAATGTACCTGCCGGAAGACCAGCGTGTGCACCTTTGGTAGGCCTTAGAAAAGAGATGAGAATATAAAGCGCCGGGGTCATTCCCGGCGCTTTATATTTTGTGCTTTTCAGAGATTAAGTCTCAATGAAAGTTGTGACACCACTGCATGCAACGAGCCCCTTTATCAGTCAGCAATTACCAGCTTCTCTTTGTATGTTTTGCTAGCGGTACTTACCTGCAGCAGATAGCTGCCTGCTGGCATTTTAGCCACGTCAATGGTTGTGGTTTGTATGCTATTATCAACCGATTTAGTGGCTACTATGCAGCCTAAAACATCCAGCACTGTTACTGTGGCAGCGTTGCCGGTTTGTGGCAGCTGCAGGGTAAATACGCCTGTTGATGGATTTGGGAACACCTTTATACCAGCTGCTGTAGCCGGCAAAGGGCTTACCGCCGCAACACCATATGTAACTGCCCTGATCACGTTGTTACCATTGTCTGCTATATATATCTTTCCCCAGCCATCTGCGGCTACTGAGGTTGGTGAGTTCAGTTTGGCTGAAGTTGGCGCTAACCCATCGCCAGTGTAACCGTTGGTGTGATTACCCGCAAAAAGCGAGATCACACCAAGAGAGTCTACGCGGCGCACTGTGTTATTTCCCTGGTCCGTGATGTATATGCTGCCCGCATTATCTACAGATACGCTGGATGGAAAGGACAGCTGTGCTGCTGTTGCAGCAGCACCATCGCCACCGGAGCCGGCAGTGTGGTTGCCTGCGAACGCATTGATATCGCCGGTAGTCATATCCATCTTCCTGACCACATTATTGTTAAGGTCTGCGATATAGAGATTGCCGGCAGCATCCAGGGCCACGCCTGATGGATTGGACAATGCCGCATCAACGGCTGCGCCGCCATTACCACTAAACCCATAGCTTCCGTTACCGGCTATAGTATTAATGATACCGCCCGCATCTACCCTGCGTATTACATGGTTCATGGCATCTGCTATATACAGATTGCCCGCTGCATCCAACGCTATGCCCTGCGGGCTGTTCAGCGATGCATGGTCTGCAGATAAGCCATCGCCAGTGTAACCGGCAGTATCGTTACCAGCATAGGTATTAATGGTGCCCGCTACATCTACTATGCGTATCACATTATTACCATTGTCAGCTATGTATACATTGCCGGCAGCATCTGTAGCAACAGCGCATGGCGCACTTAACTTTGCCGATATTGCAGAACCACCGTCGCCGCTGTACCCCGCAGTGTCGTTGCCAGCGAAAGTGGTGACAATACCAAGGGAATTTATCTTTCGTATCACGTTATTGTTCTTGTCAGCGATATATACATTGCCTGCACCATCGAACGACACACCGGAACACCTGTTGAAGGCTGCGAGCCATGCCGGGCCATTGTCCCCGGCATAGCCACCTATACCTGAGCCTGCAAAAGTATTGATGACCTGAGCGCTCAACGGGGAAGAACAAAAACCCATTGAAGCCAGCAATATAAACGAAAGGTATTTTCCTGGTTTCATAAAATCAGTTGAATAGACAACACTAGCCTATAAAGATATAGGTATTTATTAAAAAAGTAATCTTTGCCATTTCGTTCGGCTTGAGACTGTTACCAGCCCTGCCATCTGCATTCAGCGCATATTGACTAAGGGTGTTGCAATTTGTTTTTAAAGAATGATTTGGTTAAACCCCAGGATTCAAGCGCTGCCTGCGGGTGGTAAGCGGGGCGTTCATCGTTGAAGTAAGCATGATCTGCATAGGATATTTCTACGTTGATATGATCCTTGCCTGACCTCTTTAAAGCATCTGTAACCGCCTGCACATGTTCCGGCTTTATGTGCTGGTCTTTACCTGCCCAGAACAGCAGCTGCGGTCCATGCAGTTTATCTGCCCGGTCTGCTACCGTGTGCATACCCCCACCGTAGAACGACACAGATGCAGCCAGCGGCACTGCCGTATTAGCGACAAAGGCCACCCTGCCTCCCAGGCAGAAACCAATACAACCTATCCTGTTCTTACGAACATTATCCTGCGAGGCGAGCCAATCGTACACCGCCTGTACATCGTCCATTAGCCCATCAGTAGTAATAGCCTGAAAATGAGGTGCCACTTTGTCAAAATCCCCGTAAGGAGCCTCAAAACCTGCGGGAGCAGTGCGGTGAAAAAGCTCGGGCGCAACAACCAGGTAGCCTTCTGCCGCTAGCCTGTCTGCCAGCTTACGAATATGGTTATTAACTCCCCAGGCCTCCTGGAAGAGCATAACCGCCGGAAACGGGCCTAAGCCCCATGGTATGGACACATAAGCGTTCATTTCTGACGCATCTTTTACTGAGAGTGTTATCGTTTTTGACATAGTGGCTTTTTTAGAAAAGTGAACAATTATTATTAAAACCCAGAACCCCTAAAGGGTTTTGCTGGTGAATCGATTTTCATCGTCTAACATTTTTGAACTGCTATTTCATCGGATTTTACTGTTAGAAGATCTTATCATGGCCTCATGACTTTGTTTTCTTTGAACTAAAATAATTGTAGTCCTTAAGCAACTGCTCCAGAAAATCTATAGGATACAAATCAGATTCTATGCCCAGTACGGTCTTTATCTTATGAGCGATATTGATCACGTAGTTGTCTGTACCGGTCGATTTATTTTTGGTATTCAGCAGGTTTCGTATACCGTTTATGTCGCGGTCAGAGAGGCGCATTACCTGCGGGAACACCGGCTGGTACTCTGCCTCATCTATCTCCAGGTATATGGTTTCATTAATGCCCGGCCGGTACTTTTTGTCAATAACCACAGTGCCTGCCGCCAGGTCGCCAAGGCGCTGGTTCTTAGCCGATATCATAACAGAAAGAAAATCTGGCAGGTAAACGATCATGCATACGAACAACACCAAAAAATTAGTGAGTATATAGTATGGAATGATGAAGATAAACAGGTTGCCTATACACAGCATCCACCGGCTTATATACTGTCCCCAGGTAGGCTCATGGCCCTCCATATCTATCACTTGTATGCCGGCTATCTTCTTACCCAGTGTCTGCCCGTTCATTAGCAGCTCGGCTGCCAGCTGGTAAAGTATTACCGGCAACACCACTACCAGCAGCATAGTGGCTGTGCGGATGCCATCTCCAAACCCGAGCAGTGGCGCCACAAAAAGTAACACGAGGACGTAGTAAAGGCAAATGATCGTAATATCAATGAACCATGCAAGCAGCCGTTTGCCAAAGGGCGCTACCCTGAATTCAAGGTCTATGTTAAACGGTGTGCCTACAGTAATAATGGCCATAGAATGTGAAAATACTTAAAACAAATTGATAAGTGATGCGTTGAATTACGATAAGAAAATACTGGCTAGCCCATAATATCACCCTTAAACCTACACCCATACTAACTTATCAACTTATAACATTTCCCCTTACTACCCAATGACCAAAACCCCTTATCTTTGTCCGCTTTATAATAAGAAAGATTCATGAAAAAATTAATTTTCCTGTCGTTGGCAGTTGTTGCTTTGTTTGTGATGAACAGCTGCTCCACAAAGTTTAATGTTGCCGCTCCTTATAAAAACATTACGGTCATCTACGGTTTCCTTGACCAGGCTGATACTGCGCACTACATACGTGTGCAAAAGGCTTTTCTGGACAACAACAAGAGTGCTATCACCATGGCACAAACCCCAGACTCCAGCTTCTATGCCAGCCTGCGGGTGAAAATAGAGCGCATAAACTTATACACTACTGGTGGCGTGCATGATACTATACTAAATGTAAAGCGCGTAGATCTGAACCTGGAAGGCTATCCTAAAGAAACCGGGGCGTTCTTTAATGCACCTAACTACGCGTACAAATTTACCGATAACCTTGACCCGCGCTATTCTTACCGCATAGTGGTTTATAACCCTGCAACCGGCGAAACCGATTCGGCAGAGGCGCCAGTGATCGTAGATACTGATCCAACCGTATTTAATGTCCCTTACCTCGACGAGTTTCCCCTTAACCATGCAGGTCTTGCCTTTGTACACACGCCAGTAAATACAAACAATACGATCGACATAGGCTGCCTGTATTTCGCACCAACTACTTATGGTACCTACAACTTTTACGGGCAAACCAGCCCTGCGGGCGTATGCCAAATGGTCGTAAGGTTCAACTGGGTAGATTCTGTAGCCGGGTCAACAACACGTACAAGCCATTCAGGCGACTACAATTTGGGTTTCACTACCGTGAAGGGCGGTGCATTCAACTTCACTATCAACAATGTAGATATGTACACAGCCGTACGGTCCACACTTGGCCCAGCCCAGGCAAACGTGTACCGCCTGATGGACAGGTGCACTCTTTTCGCTTACCTGGCTACACCCGACTACTATACCTATGAGCAGATACAAGCTAACCAGGGCACCGGGCTTACCGGCAACGAGATAGAGCCGATCTACACTAACATAAAAGGCGCTAATGTGCTTGGCCTCTTTGCATCTAAGGGCACGCGCTTTGGTAGTATTCCTATAGAGGATGAAACTTTAGACTCCCTGGTCGTGAGTTCACGCCTCACAGATATTAAAATAAGAGGCAAAGCGTACTAAGGTAAAGATTTACATAACCGGCTACCTTATTTCCGGTTGAGCGAAATTTGTTTTTTGCGCCCATTCTTATTGTAAATCATACAGTTAGCAGTTTTTCATTTCCGATTTTTTCCGGTACCGGAAATGACCTGCTTGTCCCGATGGCCAGAAGTCACAGACCCTGTATTTCCGTTTAGGCGAAATCTGTTTTCTGCACACATTCTTAGTGTAAATCAGACAGTTAGCTGTTTTTTATTTCTGGTTTTTTCCGGTACCGGAAATGGTCTGCTTGTGCCGATGGCCAAATGTCGCTGATCCCGGATTTCCGGTTGGCTAAAAAATCGGTTTGGCGCACGTTTGCATTGTAAATCATACAATTAGCTGATTTTCTGTTTCCGGTTTTTTCCGGTGCCGGAAATGGTGGCTTGTGACAATGCGGTCAGTAAGCTAACTTATTCCGAGGAAACAACTCAGAACAGAGTCATCCTTCTTCATACCCCTTGTACCACAATAAATGCGCCAGACATGAGTAAAAAAAGATAGAAATTCCCACATTTTCAGCCGATTAGTTTTTCGCTTTTTTCATCTCTTCCAGCATACCAATGATCTTGTCGAGCTTTTCAGTCTCCAATTGGTTCAGTTTCACCTGCAGCGCTTCTATTTCAACTTTAGCATCTATATTGGTCTGGTAGTCGGCCTGAGCCTGGGCCCTGTCGCGTTCGCTCTGCCTGTTCTGGGCCATCATTATAATAGGTGCGGCATAAGCAGCCTGGGTAGAAAACAACAGATTAAGCAGGATAAAAGGATAAGCATCCCAGTGACGGCATATCCCTATCACGTTCAGGGTCATCCAGACAACCACTATCAGGGACTGTATTATAATAAAGCTCCACGAGCCCATACCATTCGCCACACGGTCTGCCAGGCGCTGCCCGAAACTTAGCGTATCCGTGTGCGCTTCGTGCCAATTCTTCTTCATAGTGTAAATTGATATTTTTATTTAATGTTATGCTGTGCGTATAAAGGTAGCCTTAAACGGCATATACAGCCGGAACAATGACAACCAGGGCTCATGTATGGAGCATTTTATGCCAAAAAAAGCGCCCTTTCTGCCATATTTACAGAAAAACAAGAATGGCATATTCATTGATTAGGTTACTGTGTCTGCAAAGATCTATAAAAACGTAAAATATTATAATTAGAAAATACTATGGCAAAAATTATCGGAATCGACTTAGGAACCACCAACTCATGTGTGTCTGTAATGGAAGGCAATGAGCCTGTGGTAATTGCAAATGATGAAGGGCGCCGCACCACGCCTTCAGTTGTCGCGTTTTTGAAAAACGGGGAACGTAAAGTGGGCGACCCGGCAAAACGCCAGGCTATCACTAACCCAATAAACACGATACAGTCCATAAAGCGTTTTATGGGCCGTCGTTTTGATGAGGTTACAAACGAAATGTCGCATTTTACGTACAAACTGGTAAAGGGAGACAACAACACCCCACGTGTGGATATTGATGGCCGCATGTACACACCACAGGAAATATCTGCAATGGTGCTTCAGAAAATGAAGAAAACCGCAGAAGACTTCCTGGGCTATGAGGTGAAAGAAGCTGTAATCACAGTACCGGCATACTTCAACGATGCACAGCGCCAGGCAACGAAAGAAGCAGGCGAAATAGCAGGCCTGAATGTGCGCCGTATCATAAACGAGCCTACAGCAGCAGCGCTTGCCTACGGCCTTGACAAGCAGCACAAAGACAGCAAGATCGCAGTATTTGACCTTGGTGGTGGTACGTTCGACGTATCAGTACTGGAACTGGGTGACGGCGTATTTGAAGTAAAATCTACCAACGGTGATACGCACCTGGGTGGTGATGACTTTGATAAAGTGGTAATGGACTGGCTGGCAGAGGAATTCAAAAAAGACGAAGCGATAGACCTGCGCAAGGACCCTATGGCATGGCAGCGCCTGAAAGAAGCTGCTGAAAAAGCAAAGATCGAACTGTCTTCTTCACAGGAAACAGAGATCAACCTGCCATACATAACAGCAGTAGACGGTGCACCTAAGCACCTGGTACGCAAAATGAGCCGTGCGAAATTCGAACAGCTTGCAGACAAGCTGATAGAGCGCACGCTGGAGCCATGCCGCAAAGCACTTAAAGATGCAGGCATAACTGCAGCAGAAATAGACGAAGTGATACTGGTAGGTGGTTCCACACGTATTCCTAAGGTGCAGGAAGTAGTAGAAAAGTTCTTTGGCAAGAAGCCGCATAAGGGTGTAAACCCTGATGAGGTGGTAGCTATAGGCGCAGCTATACAGGGTGGTGTACTTACCGGCGATGTGAAAGATGTGTTGCTGCTTGACGTAACTCCACTTTCCCTGGGTATAGAAACAATGGGTGGTGTAATGACACGCCTGATCGAGTCTAACACAACAATTCCTACAAAGAAAAGCGAGACCTTTTCTACGGCCAGCGACAGCCAGCCAAGTGTAGAAATAAATGTACTACAGGGTGAGCGCCCAATGGCTAAGGACAATAAGAACCTGGGCCGCTTTATACTGGACGGTATACCACCCGCACCACGCGGAGTACCGCAGGTGGAAGTGATCTTTGATATTGACGCTAACGGCATGTTGCATGTTACCGCTAAAGACAAGGGCACCGGCAAAACGCAGAATATCCGCATAGAAGCAGGCAGCGGCCTGAACAAGGAAGAAGTAGAACGCATGAAGAACGAGGCGAAAGCCAACGAGGAAGAAGATAAGAAAGTGCGTGAGCGTGTAGAAAAGCTGAACAAAGCTGACGGCCTTGTATTCCAGTCAGAAAAACAGCTGAAGGAATATGGCGACAAGATACCTGCTGATAAGAAAGGCAGGATTGAAGAAGCGCTGAACAAGCTGAAGTCTGTACACAAGGCTGAAGACCTTGACGGCATAGATAAAGCTGAAGAAGAACTGAATGCAGCGTGGATGGCGGCAAGCGAAGAAATGTACAAAGCAGGCCAGACACCAGGTGGTGATGGTGCTCCACAGGGTGGTGAGCAGCCACAGCATGCCGGACACGATGGCAATGTAGCTGATGCCGAGTATGAAGAAGTGAAGTAAGGTTAACTGGTTGATCAGTTAATTGGTAAAATAGTTAAAACGGCTGGTGGAAACACTGGCCCTTTTTGCTTTCGCACCGGGTTGCCATTTGATTTTTCATTCCTAAATTTGTAAAAACTGAAACAATGGAACTGGCAGACCTTGATTTAAATAAAACTTATAGCTACGCCGACTACTACACGTGGACATTTAAAGACCGTTTAGAATTAATTGATGGCAAGATTTTCAGAAAAGAGCCTCAGGTACCAAATACAATACACCAGCTCTACTGCGGCCATATTACCTTTATGCTGTATAGCCACTTTGAGCATCACGATCATTGTGTATTTAGTGGAATTTTTGATGTTCGCTTGCCAGGGAGATCAATCAGAGATGCCGATGTCTTTACTGTTGTACAGCCAGATATTTGTGTGATCCTGGATAAAAATAAACTTGACGACCGGGGTGGCATAGGCACTCCGGACATTGTAGTGGAGATATTATCTCCGGGAAATAATACAGTTGATCTCAATGATAAGTTTTATGCTTATCAGAAAGCAGGTGTAAAAGAATACTGGGTCGTTTTTACGAACGAAAAGGCAATAGTAGTATATAAAGCGACTAACGGGCAATTCAATGCAAGTCGTCCTTTGGTGAGTGGCAATACTGTAACAACCGGTATTTTACCCGGCTTTTCGCTTGACCTCTCCGAACTATTTAAGACGTCCGAATTCCTTGAAAAAAGACAGCTCTCCCACAATAACTAACAAGGAGCTACTTAGCCCTCCCCATGGGGAAACTCTCAGTATGTATCTGCCCGCCGATCTTGCCAGAGATAGCGGCGAATAGAGAATCAGGAGTTACGTGCTTATAGGTGATCTTTTGTGGAAAATCGTGGGCAGGGTTCTCGAATATCATTTCTTCACTGGCGCCGGATGTTAGCGTAAATGAGACAGGTTGTCCGCCGTTCTGGCCGTTTACGGTAGGTATGTATTGCAGATCGTTTCCACTTTGTTTCAGCTTCATGGTCTCCATGGGTATCGTGTCTTTACCTCTCACCAGGAAGCTCTTGCCCGCAAGGCATGTATCATTTTCCTTGCTCCAGACCTCATAGGCTATCCCCTCAGGTTGTGCACTCTTCCATGCACCAATGAGCCATGTGGCCTGGCCTATACCCGTGGTTGCTTTTGCCTTTTCGACATCTGCTGGCTTATCGCTTGTATTGTTGTTACATGATGTAGCAAAGAAAAGCGCGGTGGCTATAAAAAGGCCGGATACGATACGTTTCATTACGATTTTTTTTGTGCAAAGATAATTGGATAAAACCGCTCTGCATAGGTGTCCCTAACATTGGAGGTGTGGTACACCTCCAGGCACCTATAAGTTCAGATCTATCTTATCGCTCGTAACTTATCACTTGTAACTTATCGCTTATTACTTTATCGCTGCCATACAAATGCCTCAAAATCTGTTGCAGGTATCTTAGTAACACCTAGCTGCCGCAACATGGTGACCAGCTGGCCGCGATGATAGGTGGCATGGTTAAACACATGCTGCAGCACATGGTAAACCGGCATCTTATAAGTCTTCTTCTGCCGGTCGTAGAACTCAACTACATGCTGAAGTGCACGGTCATCGTATTGGCGCTCCACAAAATTGACGAGGCTTGCAGAGTCAGCCTGCCAGCGCTTGCAGGCGTCTTCGATTGTTATAGCAAGATCATCGCCATGCCATACAGGATGCTCGGCCAGCAGCAGACGTTGCAGCCATATAGATTCTGCACCCCAGCTATGCAATACGGTGCGCCGCACAGATGGAAAGCTGCTGTTGATCTCTTTGTCCGCAGCGCCCGCTTTCAACTGCAAAATCGCATCTATCATCAGCTTATTGGCCCACTGATTATATTGGGCGTACTGTAGCAGCAAATCCTTCATGGTATCTTATCTTTGGCTCTAAATTAAAGGTAAAATGGCTGATAAAAATAATTCTTTAGGATTTGACACCACCTGTATCCGTGGCGGGCATACGCAGGAAAGCAACCGCGCACACCTTACGCCTATCTATGCATCCAGCACATACACGTTCGACAATGCAGAGCAGGCCATAGCGGTGTTCAAAGGCCAGGAAGAGGGATATATTTACGGCCGCTGGGGCAACCCAACTGTAACGGAGGCAGAGGAAAAAATAGCCCTGCTGGAGGCGTATGGCATAAAGGATAAAAACGGGGAGCCGCTGCAATTAAAAGCTTTGCTGCATGCATCGGGCATGGCAGCTATGTGCACTATGCTGCTGGGCAATATAAAGGCAGGGCAAAAGATAATTACGCACTACTCACTGTATGGCGGCACACATGAACTGGTAGAAAAAATACTGCCCGACCTTGGCATTGAAGCCATGATAGTAGACTTTCATGACCTGGAAAAAGTAGAGGAAGCAATAAAGGCGGATAAGAGCATTTCGCTGATGCATATAGAAACTCCGGCCAACCCTACCCTCCAATGTGTGGACCTGGAAGCGCTGGCCGCCTTAGGTAAGCGCTGCGGACTAACGGTATGTGTTGACAATACCTTTGCAACACCCTACCTGCAGCAACCGTTCCGGTACGATGTAGACTATGTAATGCACTCCACTACCAAATTCCTGAATGGCCACGGCACACTTATTGGCGGCGTAGTGATAGGAAGGGACATAGAAAAGATGAGCAAGGGCATTACAAAAACACACCGCCTGCTGGGTGGCAACAGTAATGCATTTGAAGCCTTTCTGCTGGTGAATGGCCTGCGTACCTTCGGGCTGCGAATGGACCGGCACTGCAGCAACGCACAAAGGGTAGCGGAATTCCTGCAAGGTAATGCCGGTGTTGAAAAAGTGAATTACCTGGGGCTCGTATCCCACCCTGATCATGCCACATGCAAAAAGCAAATGAAGAATGGCGGCGCCATGCTCAGCTTTGAGCTTAAAGGTGGTTTTGATGCAGGAGTGAACTTCATCAACAAGCTAAAGATGTGTACCAATGCCGTATCTCTCGGTACCTGCGATACGCTGGTATGCCATGCAGCATCTACCACTCACCTGGGCGTGGCAAGAGAGCAAAGGCTGGCCTTTGGCATTACTGATGGGTTAATAAGAATGAGTGTAGGGATAGAGAATATTGAGGATATAATAAATGACCTTCAGCAAGCGATAACAACGCCAAAGCCCTAACCTCACGAAGGGCTTCCAGTTAGTTTTTCACCAGCTTATATACTGCACGGTCTGTACCCGGAACAGCTATGCTCAACACATACATTCCCGGAGAAAGGTCACCAGCGGGTATTGAGATGTTCTGTGCATTTCCGATACTTTGTTTCCACAATACCCGACCGGTCATATCTGTTAGTGTCAGGTCGCTGTTCGCAGAAACATTGGTCACCTGCCATCCGTTAGTTGTTGGGTTGGGCGTGATCGTTACTCCTCCCTGTAGCTGGTTCTCAAAACCAAGCGCCATATCATGGATGTTTGCTATTAGCTTGTATATCAGCCAGGCATTAGGATCCATGAATACGCCTGTTAGTGTCTTGCTCCAGGTAAAATGGAAATTCTGTGCCGACTGGTCATTAAGCACACGCACTATAGTGTCTCCGGCTGCTGAACGCAGGCGCAGTTCCAGCGGCACTTTGAATAACGATACTGATGCGGGAACAGAAGTGGTTTGTGCCAGGTGTACATAGACATTGTCGCCTAGCTGGTTCCAGCTCATGGCATATTTAGGGAAGCCCTGCTGGTACACCCACTGGTTAAAGAAGGTGTCCAGGTTTATCCCATTCACCACGGGCCCCACAAGCGCTTTTGCCGTGTTTTTAAAATCCTCTACGGTTCCGTTTCCGCCGGCGTATACCTGTTGATAATTGCGGAATATGTGAAAGTAGCTGCTGTCGTCGTTGACGACCGAACGCAATGTGTGCAACACCGCTCCTCCCTTGCCATAGGTGAGCCTTCCGTCAAATATCCGGTCTTCGTTTGTGGTATCGTCTACGTACACCGAGCCGGTATCAACAGACTTTATGTAGTTCTGCTGCCAGAGCATATAGCTCACTGCATTGGGATGATCGTAAAAGTGATCGTAATACAGGTAGCTCACGTAGCTCGCGGCACCCTCATTCATCATTATATCGCGCCAGGTGCCGCAGGTTACATTATCACCAAACCATTGATGACCCAGCTCGTGGGAAATTGTACCCATATCAATAGCTACAGATCCCAGCGTTGTCATCGTCTGGTTTTCCTCGGCTCCACCCCAGTACACTATGCTATGGCCATATTTTTCCTTTGCGAAAGGATACAGGCCGAAAAGGCTTGACAGATAATTTACTGCGAGCGCCGTGCTATCGAAGTAACTTTGGTAGGCAGTCATGAACCCGGGTCGGTCATAAACATAGTTCTGCATGAGCATGGAGTCTGTGCTGCCCGTAAAATGCATGTAGTACGAGTATTCTGCGTATGCACCTACGGCTATGGAAATAAGATAGTAATCTATAGGGGCGCGTTCCTTCCATTCATAGCGGTTGTGGGTAGCATCAACCGGTGTTACTGCCTGCAGTAATCCATTGCTACCGGCTTTCAGCGAGTCTGGCACGGTGAGCCACATGTCTACAGAGTCTATCTTGTCCCGCAGAGATTGCTTAGCAGGCCACCACCGGTATGCGTGATATGCTTCACTAACGGTGAAGAGCGTAGTGGCGCTCCAGTCAGGATCGGGCATGAGGTACAGACCGCCCAGGGAATACAGATCGGACGAAGTAACCGCCCCGTGATAAAAAACCTCCGCGGTAAATGTAGATCCGGCAATCAGTGGTGTGCCAAGCATTATTGATCGTATGCTATCACCAGTTAAACTATAAAGTACCCCATCAATTTTTGCAGAGTCTATGGTGTAGGAAGTATCCAGCTCAAAAACGTAGGCCGGCATTGAAGGTGCTACCACCTTTGCTGTAGTTGCCACGCTGCCGCTTATGGCTGTAGACGTATTGGTTACATTCAGGTCAAATTTCAGGTACTTAACATCGTACTGGTCCTCGGCCACGTCTGCTACAGTGGTTCGATGTGCGTTATGACGGCCGTGACTGACCGGGCGATCTGTGCTGAACCTGTTTTGCTGTGCATGGGCAACGGTGCAAAAGGCCAGGATACCAGTGGAGGCGAGGGTAATTAATTTTATCATTACGTGGAGTGTTCTCATTATTAGACGGGTTTTCTGATGGATTTCTTGGGTATAGCCCAAAAATATTTCTTTTCCGCTGTAGAACCCTTTTAATCTGTCAGGAAGCGCTGGGTTGCACCTCCGGCTTTTCGCCATTAGCTTAAAAAATAATTGAAGGAATAGTGCAAGAGATATTTCCCTGAATGTTCTTATGTTCTAGTGTTGGCACGATTTTTATTTTAGTGAATTTTTCAATTTTCGGTATAATTGTTGCAAACTCAGTGCGTTTAATTATCATAATCAGTTGATAATATGGGTACATCTGCAGAAGAGAGTGGAGGAATGCCTGTTCCCGAATTTGTGTCGGGTGGAGGAGAAATGGGTCAGCGCATTCGCGACTACGACTGGTCGCAAACACCGCTGGGTCCATTAGACAGCTGGCCCCAGAGCCTGCGTACCTGCGTGCGTATTATGCTCACCTCCCGGCAACCAATATGGATAGGATGGGGAAAGGAGCTTACAAAACTGTATAATGACCCTTATAAGGCAAGAGTAGGCGGCAAGCATCCATGGGCGCTTGGCAAGCCTGCATCTGAGGTGTGGAAAGATATATGGAAGGACATTGAGGCAATGCTCAATACGGTGATGCTGGAGAACGAGGGGACCTATGTGGAATCTCAGCTCCTGATCATGGAACGTAATGGGTACCCGGAAGAAACGTACTATACATTCTCCTACACACCGATACCAGGCGATGACGGCAAGACCGCGGGAATGATCTGCGCCAACTCGGCTGATACCGAGCGCATCATCAGTGAACGGCAACTTAAAACCCTCACGGACCTGGGTAAAAACCTGACTGAGTCGAAAACAAATGTGGAAGTAGTTACCCGCACCATAGCCACACTTCGCGATAATGCCCATGATTTCCCATCCGTATCGTTTTACACGCTTTCAGAGGATAAGGCAATTGCCTTTAGCGGCAGCGAAAAAGAAAATATTTTACCCAATGAAATAGACCTTAAGGGCGAGGATGAACTGTGTGCCTTGGTAAGGAAGGCTGCAGACACAAAAGCAATGTGCATTATTGATGATGTACAAAATAAAATAGGTCGCTTATCTCCCGGCGCCTGGTCAGTATTTCCGGACAAGGCTATCATACTCCCTATAGTTCCTAACAGCATAAGTGCGCCTTACGGTTTTCTTTTTTTAGGGCTGAACCCCTACCGCCTGCCCGATGACAAGTACCGGAGTTTTTTCTCGTTAATAAACGACCTGGTAACTACCAGCTTCAGAAATGTAAACGCGATGCAGGAAGAAAGAAAGCGACTGGAAGCACTGGCAGAGCTGGACAGGGCAAAGACGCTCTTCTTCTCGAATATCAGTCATGAATTCCGCACCCCGCTTAGCCTGCTGCTGGGGCCCATAGAAGACGCGCTTTCAGACGGCGACACCAATGCAGAAAATAAAGCGCGCATGGATGTTGCCTACCGCAACGCACTGCGCATGCAAAAACTGGTGAACAACCTGCTGCAGTTTTCGAAGATAGAAGCTGGTAAGCTGGAAGGGCATTTTGAGCGTGTGGATATCTGTACGTTAACTACAGATTTCACCAGCCTGTTCCGGTCGGCTATTGAAAAAGCCGGCATGGAGCTGGAAATGATCTGTGAAGACGTGCATGGGGAGGTATATGTGGATGTGGATATGTGGGAGAAGATCATTCTGAACCTCGTATCGAATGCATTTAAGTATAGCAGGAATGGGACAATAAAAGTTGTTGTAAAGCAGGCAGGTGATGACCTTGCGGTATCTGTATCTGATACCGGCATGGGCATACCTGAAGACCAGGTGGAAAAAATATTTCACCGGTTTCACCGCGTAGAAAATATAGAAGGGCGCAGCCAGGAAGGCACGGGCATAGGCCTGGCGATGGTGAAAGAACTTGTGAAAATACACCAGGGTACTATAAATGTAAAAAGCACTCCGGGTATTGGTTCTACATTCACAGTAACTATACCGGTATGTATTGCGCATATACCTGCCGACAAGTTGTCTGAAACGCAGGAACGCAAAAGGTCGAAAATATCAGCTTCGTTTGTGGAAGAGGCCATGAAATGGCTTCCGGAAGATGAGCATGCAAAAAATGGGGATGCTGAAGAGCCTGCTGAGAATACTACAGGCAGACCAACAATACTATTGGCTGATGACAATGCCGATATGAGAAATTATGTAAGGCGGCTACTATCCCCCTCATTTCATGTAGTTACTGCTGTGAATGGAGAAGATGCTTATGAGCGGGCGCTCAAAGACAAACCTGCGCTTGTGCTTACAGATATAATGATGCCAAAGCTGGACGGATTTGGACTGCTGAAAAAATTGCGGACACATCCCGACTCCAAAAATATACCCGTCATTTTCCTTTCCGCACGGGCGGGCGAGGAAGCAAAAGTGGAAGGCCTGGATGCAGGTGCAGATGATTACCTGGTGAAACCATTTTCTGCGAAGGAACTTTTGGCCCGCGTAGATGCGAATATCAAGATCGCCCGGAGCCGGATGGCCAGCGAAAATAATCTGAGGGAAATGATGATGAAGGCACCGGCTGCAATGGCCCTGTTTCGCGGCCCTGAATTCGTTGTAGAAATGGTAAATGAAAAGGTGCTGGAAATATGGGGCAAAAATTACGATGAGGTGATCAACAGGCCGGTGCTGGACGTGTTCCCTGATTTTATAGCGCAGGGATTCGGTGAGATGCTGGAGCGTGTTTATAAAACAGGGTTCACTTACACAGGCACAGAAGTGCCGCTGACAGTAACACGCCATGGAAAAACAGAAACCAGCTATCGCAACCTGGTATATACACCACTAAGGAACGAGCATAATGAAACTACATCCATTATGTCTGTAGGTGTGGACGTAACCAGCCAGGTGCTGGCCCGAAAAAAAATAGAAGAGGAAGTAATAGAACGTACTCAGGAGCTGCGTCTGCTGAATGCGGCACTGCAGCAATCTAATGAAGACCTGCAGCAGTTTGCCCATGTGGCCAGCCACGACCTTAAAGAGCCCGTAAGAAAGATAAAGACATTTGGTGGACGCCTGCAAGATGAGTACGGGCACCTGCTGCCAGAGCGCGGCCAGCTGTTCCTTAACAAGATGCACCACGCCACTGACAGGGCTTTTTCTATGATAGACGGGGTACTGCGCTACTCTACCTTTAACACGGCTGAATATGAACCGGAATGGGTGGACCTGAACAAGGTGATCGAAGATATAAAATCTGACCTGGAGCTGGCTATGCTCCAAAAGCAGGCGCAGATCAGGAGCGAGAATCTACCTGCCATATTTGGAAACGAAGTATTGATATACCAGCTATTCTATAATCTTATCAATAATTCGCTTAAGTTTTCAAAGGATGGTGAAGACCCGGTGATAGAAATAAAATCGACCGTAACGAGGGAGCAGCCCCGTATGATAAGCATAACCATAGCTGACAATGGCATTGGCTTTGACGCGGTGCACGCCGGTAAAATTTTCGATACTTTTACCAGGCTGAACTCGAAAGATAAATATGAGGGCACGGGACTGGGGCTGGCGCTTTGCAAGAAGATAGCAGAGCGGCACCATGGAAAAATATTTGCTACCCGGGCTTTAGGCAAGGGCGCGGTATTTACCATATTGCTACCCGCTCAGAATGAAGAAACCGAATCTTAAAAACAGATGCCTTTGACACCACATTTTTTACTTGTAGACGATGACATTGACGACCGGGAGTTATTTGTGGAAGCACTTGCAGCGGCTGATAAAACCGTGAGCTGCACTGTGTGCGAAGATGCGCGCGAAGCCATTGACAAACTGGAATCCAAAGCGATAGCAAAACCGGACGTTATTTTCCTGGACATAAACCTGCCGGTAATGAGCGGATGGGAGTGCCTTAGCTGGCTTAAAAGGCACATAGCATATAAGGATGTGCCGGTTATTATGTACTCAACATCATCGCACAGCCGCGATAAAGAAATAGCCCACGACCTGGGGGCACTTTTGTTTTTCACCAAGCCAAATGAGTACAGCCTGCTCGTACATTTTCTGAAAGAAATTGCGGTTAACGTGGAGCGTAATACGGTCAGGGACATCGCAAATTATACCGCAGCTGTGTAGCCTTAGGTACGTTGGTACAATCGGCGCTACATAGTACCTTTAAGGTATCGCATTTCTTACAATAATCTACGACCTTGAAAATAGACATACACACGCATATAATGCCGGAGCACATTCCCAACTGGTTTCAGAAATTTGGGTATGGTGAATTTATAAGGCTGGAGCATCACAAGCCGTGCTGCGCCCGCATGATAAAGGGGGACAAGGTGTTTCGCGAAATAGAGGAAAACTGCTGGGACCCTAAGGTGCGTACCCGCGAGATGGATATGACCGCGGTAGACAAGCAGGTACTTTCTACCATCCCGGTACTGTTCAACTACTTTGCGAAGCCGGAACATGCGCTGGAAACATCCCGCTTTTTCAACGATCATATAGCACAGTGCGTAGACCATCATCCCGATCGCTTTATAGGCATAGGCACTGTGCCCATGCAGGATGTGGACACGGCCATAAAGGAAATGGAACGATGCGTAACGGAGCTAAAAATGCCCGGACTGGAAATAGGCTCTAACATAAATACAAAGAATCTAAGCGATCCTTCATTCACACCCTTCTGGGAGGCTGCGGAGCAGCTGGGGTGCAGCATATTTGTGCATCCGTGGGAGATGATGGGCGAAAACGATATGCAGAAATACTGGCTGCCCTGGCTGGTGGGCATGCCGGCCGAAACAAGCCGCGCCATATGCTCTATGATATTTGGCGGTGTTTTTGAAAAATTCCCTAAACTCAGAGTTGCTTTTGCTCATGGTGGCGGCAGCTTTCCATTAACTATTGGTCGTATAGAGCATGGCTTTAATGTGCGGCCCGATCTCTGCGCGATAGACAATAAAAATAACCCGCGCGACTATATAGGCAAGTTCTGGATAGATGCGCTGGTGCACGACCCCAAAGCGCTGGACTTTGTAATAGACATAATGGGCCACGATAAGATATGCATGGGCAGCGACTACCCTTTCCCCTTGGGTGAGCACCATCCGGGCAAGCTTATAGAGAGCATGAATTATGCTAACGAAGTGAAGGAGCAACTGCTATTTAAGAATGCTATGGAGTGGTTGGGGCGGTAGTACTATTGCTACCTCAACGCCGTGTATTTCCAGTCGCTGACGGGAATGAAGCCGGTGTATCTTGAGTCCATGGCATTGTGGCGGTTATCTCCCAGTACAAAATAGTAACCCTGTGGCACTATTATTGGCCCAAACTGATCTTCGTTCCAGTCCTTGCCATATATCCGCTGAATGTACTCATTTACTGCTCCCTTCTGATGCACATAGCGTGTTGCCGTAATACCGTGTTTTAAAATGAATTTTTCGTCAGCACAGATCACCGATGAGTCGCCGAGATCCATCTCAACGGTCATATTTTCATCCTGCTTACCTATCCTGTTTAGTTCCTTTTGAGATACAAAGTATTGCTGACAAAGGTTTATTGCACTATCTATCCTGTCGTTGTTAACATAAAGCAATCCATCTTTGATCTCCACCTTGTCGCCCGCTATGGCGCACAGGCGGTGTATGTAGGTATCGTACCTCTTAGAGGCTGAGTCATACGCCTTATAACATATAAAATCCAGCCGCGCTGGTTTTTTCAAATTTGTAGCAAATAGATTTGATCCTACTTTCAAAGTCGGCGCGTCAGATGCCGTAGATATTGCGAACCATTGTAAAGCCCCGGTTAGCCTGGCCACTATCCATATCCCCACAAATATGCAGGAGATCACAGCAAAAAATATTCCTGTTTTTTTGGTATCGCGCAACTTTGAGCTTTTTACTTTTCACTTTTAATTTAGTGCCGGTAGCAGCCAATATCTCCTCCGTTCCAATAATTGCCATCAAGGTCTTTAAAGCCTGAGCCAGTGGTCAATGTGGAGTCTGACTTGCCAATAGCAGGGGAGCCGGATTTAAGGTGAAAATCTGCTACAGACTTATCCCTGAATAAAGGATCTTCATTAAAAATGCAGTTGTCGAAATTCACGAAGCTCTCACGCACAGTGCCCATCTTTAGCAGGCAGTGGCTCAGGGTTACACTCGGATTTATGCCGGCAGGCGTATTGGTAGCATCACAAATTATTTCACTGTCCAGCGAGCCGTAAACTATGCAGTTGCGCATCACTGCATTCAGGCTGTCGTAGTAGGTGGGGTCACCTATTACCCCATCCCAGTAGTAGTCCAGTATGGTTACCGTACCGTAGTTGGAGTGGGTTACTGCCGATGTGCCATAGTTGGCAAAGGTGCAGTTTGTTATGTCATAATTTCCGCCCAGCACCACCGCTAATGCCTCCTGCCCTGTCGTATTAACAAGGCAGCTTTTAGCCACCAGTGTGCCGCCAAAGCTATACACACCGTAGCCATAGGAGTTTTGAATGATCGTATGGTCCAGTGTCAGCTGAGGACTGCCTGTGGTTTTCAGCGAATCTTTGGCAAGGTGTATAGCGGCAGGCACATTAGTGAGCGCACCATTGCCACAATTCTCTATAATAGTATAGGTGAGCTTATTGCCAGCGCTCCTTGAGTCGAAGTAGAGCCCGCCCCACTCGCCCGGGTAGCCCATGTAGCCAAAGTAATACCGGTCCAGCCTGTCGCCCTGCAATATGACGCTGTCTGTTTTAGTGCCATTGGATATAAGCTTACCAAACACAGCCATTGCCGCATTCTGGTGCATATACACACGGCAACCCGCATCCAGCACCAGGGTAGTGCCAGGGTTTACCTGCAGCCCGTGTGGCTTGCTGGTATCGCCTGTCCATATGATCACGTAGGGCAGCGCATTGTCCCAGTGCACAGTGCTGTTTGTGTTCAGTGCGCTGTCTACTATGTAGTGCGCATTCTGCCCATAGGCCGTAAAGCCTACAAAAAAGTCAGTGCCGTTCAGCGTTGCTATCAGCGAGTCGGTCACCAGGAAGGGAGTCAGTTTATTGGTCGGGTCTATCTTCACCGTTGCAAATACGTATACACTGTCATGCGCCGGTATCTTTATATTGGCAATATCGTTACCCGGGAAGCCATCCACATTCAGGTGAAAGTAAGACTTTGCACCACCCACCAGGCGCACAGAGCTCAGCACCACCTCTTCGTTTTGCGGATTGTGTATGAGCAGGCCGGTAGTATAGCTGCCTGCAGCGGTAAATACCGTATCAAATTTCAGCGTATCTACCGAAAACTTTACTATCCCACCTACTGTCTGTACCCTCTTCTTCTTGCAGGCGGCACCCATTAGCGTGCCAAAGAGCGCTACAATAATGAGTACTATATGTGATGCTTTTATGCGCATTGATTTTGGTTAGATTGTAAAAATAACAAACTGCATCCATAACGCTTTCACAAGAATATTAGTATTGCCACATCAGTAAAATCCATTTATCAGGAAAATCAAGGTTCAGACGTACTTTTGTGGTCCCGATGGCAGCATGTATCACCCTCCTTTCCGATTTTGGCCTGCAAGATGCCTCCGTGGCTATTGCCAGGGGAGTGCTTATGCAGCATACAGATGCAACCATAGTGGATATCAGCCACGATATAAAACCCTTTCATACCGGCCAGGCGGCCTACCTGCTCAGCGCCGCCTATAGCAGGTTCCCGGTTGGCACTATCCATATTATACTGTTCGACCTCTTTTCCCAAACACTACCGCAGCTGGTACTGTGCGAGCACAATGGTCACTACTTTCTGACGCCTGACAACGGCATACTGCCGCTGGCCCTGAAAACCGCTACCATAGCCGCATGGCAATGCTGCGAGTTTACCAATGACCAGACCTTTGCCACATGGCTCAGCGAGGCAGGCAAGGCGGCCAGCCAGCTGCAAACGCGGCAGCCAGCAGAACTAGGCCTGCCACCCGTGCAGCTGAAACTGATAGCCGATAAAAGTATGCCCCACCCCGATGCCGGCACCATATACTGCGAAGTGATACACATAGACCATTATGAGAACGTGGTCATCAACATCACCCGCCGCCAGTTCTTCGACTGGAGCGGTGGCCGCCACTTTCGCCTGCGCTTTAAAGATATGGAAGAGATAAACGAAGTAAGCGACAACTACCACGATGTACGCGAGGGCTTTAAGCTATGCCGGTTCAACAGCAATGGCTATCTTGAGATATGCATCAACCGCGGCAAGGCTGCCAGCCTCTTTGGCCTGCGCCTGGGCGGTAAGAACAACAACCTGAAAATAACTTTTGAATGATCATCCGCATAGTACAAATGACCTTTCGCCCCGAGGCGGTCAGCGACTTCACGGCCCTGTTTGAAGATCGTAAAGAAACCATAAAAGGCTTTCCCGGCTGCACCCACCTGGAGCTGTGGCAAGACACCAAAAACCCAAACATATTTTTCACCTACAGCCACTGGCAGAGCGATGCCCACCTGGATCACTATCGCTTTTCCGAATTTTTTAAAGATACCTGGGGCCGCACCAAAGCCCTGTTTGCAGCCCCCCCGCAGGCATGGAGTGTGGAAAGAAAGTAACCGTTAATGCGGGCTACCGGGATAACTAAATTTATCACAACAAATGGCTCAAAAGATCTACGGTCACACCTCATGGACTGATTTTTAGTCCCCTACCAGTATGCGATACACGTATCTCATACTACTGGTCATATTTATATGCTGCCGCCCGGCGCCAAATAAAAACATGTACAGCACTACCGGTTCGCCCACAGATAGCCTGCTCATTTTGCCTGCGCGAGACACACCATTGCCCACACGCATGGTTGCCTATGCCAAAACGCTACTTGGCACCCGCTATGTATTTGGCTGCTCTGCACCCTCCATCGGGTTCGACTGCTCCGGCTTTATCAACCACATTTTTGATCACTTCAACATCACGGTGCCTCGCTCCTCGGTCGACTTTACAAATGCCGGCACCACCATACCACTACACGAAGCCCTGCCCGGCGACCTCATCCTCTTTACCGGCACCAACAGCAACCTGAGAGCAGTAGGGCATATAGGCATGATCGTAGCCAACAATGCCGAAGGCATTCAATTCATACACGCCTCCTCCGGCAAAGAAAACGCCGTCATCATTACTACGCTTGACGACCGCTACATGCAGCGCTTTGTGAAAGTGGTGCGAATGGAAAAATAATTTTTTGTCCCGGCCTGGTTGCTACTATCATCGTCAGTGGCCATGGCACGCTTGTACGTTCCAATCGTTACTGAGCCTCCAGAGCGTTGCCAAAAGGTCACTGCGAAGTATGAAGCAACCTCACCACACTACGCATTCCGCCCCCACCTGTTAGCTCAAGAATATAAACTCCTGACGGATAGTTTTTGAGAGAAAACGTGTTTACTGCTTTAGTTAAAACACCTTCCTGTATGCACACACCAGTCATACTCATCACCCGGTATGTTGCATCTCCGGCTCCATCTACATGCACCTCATTACCTGCAGGGTTGGGCCACACACTTATCTCATTGATGTCATGCTGAGCGGAGCCGAACCAGGGCTGGAGAGAGGTTCCCAATGTCAGGTTCACTACCTGGCAGCCCGTATCATTACCGCAACGACTATAGGCTATAGCACATACCGTATATACACCGCTGCCGGCATAGGTATAGACAAATGGCAGGCTGCCATAGCGCTTGCTGCCATCACCCATCTGCCATATCACACTATCCACATACAGCGTGCTGCCGGTATAGGCAATCGTTTGTGTATACCCGCCTGCCGGGCTGCTGGTGAAGGTAGCCGCCGGCACCGTGCACGCCACCGTATGCACCCACTGGCATACCGTATCCGCGCCACAGGGGCCATACACCATCAGGCACACATAAAAGCTGTCTGGCGGCACCGTATATACATGCATATTGCTGAGGCCTGTG
>CANFHA010000021.1 GCA_947446645.1 Chitinophagaceae bacterium
GCCAACTCAAATTACTTTGAATTGGCTCTATTCTATCGGGTCGGGATATCCCTTGATTGGTTGCTCCTCAGCAGAGCCAATCTCCGTTTTTCCTGACAGGCTAAATGTAGTAAATTTATTAGCTGACACAGTTCAATTTACACTCCCAATAAAAGTGTGGGGTAGATTTTTGACAATTACTCGTCCTGATCTATTCTGTACTTTCTCAGCACCAACACTGCGTCATAATCTAGCAGAAATACTGGAAGTGCCCAAAGCTTCACTTGAGACAATAGAAGGGTATATCCGATTTCTCAAAATGGTTCATAGTTCGCCGTGGTTTAATAGCACAAAGCCAAGTAATAAATTTGAAATTGGCTTGTGGGAAAACCGGGTTGCGTTTTTAGATGAAGTGTTTTATTAATTGGGAATTCGAGTCAGCAGCAATACAGTTATCAGTTTTAATGGTGTCAACTTTTAGTATTCGAGTCGAATCATTCGCTGTCTTTTTATGGAAGATATTTTTCAGCCTTGTGATGCGTTAAAACCTTTCATTAAGTCATTTGTAATTAGTCGCAAGATGAAAGCGAGTGTTTATCAGGTATTGCCGGATACCTGTATAACGATTGGTTTCCAATATTCCGGGGAATTGTCTTATTTAAATTTCGGGGATGTAATTTCTTTGAGTTCATCCTGAATTACAGGGCTAACTGAAACAATTAGAATTTATCAAAACACTGGCAACTCGAAAACGTTTTTCGTTTTTTTCTCCGAAACAGGTGCCGGTGCATTCTTTAATTATCCAATGCACAAGATTTTCGGCAAATGTGTCTTGCTGGAGGCACTTATGCCGCCTACCCAGATAGACGCTATTATACGGGAACTAACAACAGCAAAATCAGACTTGGACCGGTTGATAGTAGTTGAGAGTTTTCTTATTCAGAGACTGAATATCAGGCTAAATCAACGACAAATAATCTTAGCTGTTGAGATTATTAAGAAACACGCAGGGAATCTGAAAATCACTATGCTCGCTCAACAGTTGAAAATTAGCCAATGCCAACTTGAGAAGCGCTTCCGGAAAATAGTTGGAGCGTCACCCAAGAAGTTCGCTTCAATTGTCCGATTCAGAAACGTATTAAACATAGCCCACGGTGAAAGGAGCATGACGCAGCTTGGCTTAGAAGCTGGTTTTTTTGACCAAGCTCACTTTATAAAAGATTTTAAATCTTTTACAGGCATTACGCCTGAACAATATTTCAGACGGAAATAAAAAGCAACGATTTTTTACAATTACAGGCTAAAACGTCAGCCTACTTTTGTGCCCCTGATAAAGATCGAATATCATGCTAAATATTAGGCACATATTACGCTTACATACACAAAACCAGACCATGTCTGAAATTATTGTTCAGACCGGAATTCGGCGTGCTACATTAAAAAAGATAATTAGTGATTTTAAGGAAAGCAAATTAAGTTTTGCTGAGATAAATGAGCTTGCTGATAAAGACCTGGAGGAATTGTTCAAAAAACCGGTTGAAGATGCTCTAAGTCCGAGATTGCAAACCTTATATAGTTTATTTCCCCAGATAGACAGAGAGCTTAGAAAGACAGGGGTCACTAAAGCTCTATTGTGGGAAGAGTATAAGAAAAAATATCCCGATGGTGCCAGTAGCACTGCCTTTCGATTCCATTTTTCACAATGGAAATCTAGAAAAATTCCCGTCATGCGGCAAAATCACAAAGCGGGAGACAAGCTGTTTATTGACTTTGCCGGCGAAAAGTTAATAATTATAGATAAAGAATCAGGTAAAGAAAAGCCAGTTGAGGTTTTCGTTGCGGTATTAGGGGCAAGCCAGTTGACCTTCATAGAGGCAGTGATGACCCAACGAAAAGAAGACTTTATTTCAGCCTGTGAGAATGCTCTCCACTATTTAGGGGGTGTGCCCGCCGCTATAGTACCTGATACCCTTAGATCGGCTGTAACAAAAAGTGATAAATACGAGCCTACCATAAATGAGACATTTGCCGACTTCGCGGAGCATTATAATACCACGGTTTTACCTGCGAGAGCTTACCGGCCAACTGATAAGGCGGTTGTGGAAAACACCATTAAGATTATCTACAGCAGGGTTTATGCGAAATTGAGAGACCAAACATTCTATTCGCTTGATCAACTAAATAACGCAATTGCTGTTTCTCTTGAAGAGCACAATAATGTAATTATTACCGGGAAGGATTTTAGTCGGCGACAGAAATATGAGGAGATTGAAAAAGCAGCATTAGTTCCGTTGCCTGCAATACGTTATGAGTTTAAAAAGCAACTCTTTGCGACAGTCGGAAAAAATGGACATGTTGCGTTGAGTCCCGATAAGCATTATTACAGCGTTCCATATACCTGTATTGGAAAGAGAGTGAAAGTGTTATTTACGAATTACAACGTTGAAATCTTTGACAACTATCAAAGGGTTGCAATTCACAAACGATTGCAAAGCCCATTTAAGTATACCACAGACAAGGAGCATCTGCCCCCGGCTCACCGTTTTGTTGCTGAACTCGAACCAGATAGATTTTTGTCAATGGCAGATGAGATTCACAGAGACGTAAAACTATATATAGCAAAAATTCTGGAACTCAAACAACATCCAGAACAGTTGTATAGAATTTGTATGGGAGTTTTAAGCCTTTCAAGAAAATATGGTGCTGAACGCTTGACAAAAGCCTGTCAACGTAGTTTAATATTTGGTATTTACAACTACCGCATAGTAAAGAAGATTCTTGAAGGCGGTTTGGACACATTGGTTGAAGAAGATTGCGATGAAATTGAAATGCCACCACATGATAATATCAGGGGCGGTGATTATTATAAATAAAAAAGATAGACAATGAACGAAGCAACACTAGAAAAAATGCGGAAGATGAATCTCTTCGGAATGCACCGGGCATTCAAAACAAGCATCGAATCAGGTAAAACGGACAATTATACACCTGATGAGATGGCCAGTCATCTTATAGATTCTGAATGGGATGACAGAAAAAATCGCAGTATTGAGCGACAACTGAAAAATGCCAGATTTAGATATAAAGCATCCGTGGAAGAGCTTCAATTTGAGGGAGATCGAAATATTGATAAGAACCAGCTAATGCGTTTTGCTGATTGCTCATTTATTGGCAAGTACGAGAATATTTTAATTACCGGAAGCACTGGCATTGGTAAAAGTTACATTGCTACTGCAATTGGTCATCAGGCTTGTTGCCTCGGTTATAGGGTGCTTTACCACAGTGCGCCAAAACTGATGAGTAAATTGAAAATTGCAAAAGCTGATGGCTCGTACATTAAGGAAATGGCCAAAATAGAAAAGCAAGATTTACTTATTCTCGATGATTTTGGCATTCAACCGTTTGATGCAGCCGGCAGAGCCATGCTCATGGAAATCATTGAAGACCGGCATGGGAAGGGTTCAGTAATAGTTACTTCTCAATTGCCGGTTAGTAAATGGTATGATATTATTGGGGATAAAACAATGGCCGACGCTATTCTCGACAGGATTATACACCAATCACATCGCGTAGAACTTAAAGGTGAATCCATGAGAAAAAAGGCTAAACTTAAATGACAGACTGTGATCATGCTTGCGGCTGAATTGAAATACTTTCAAAATTCAGTTGGTCATTACGGTAGTTGAACAAAACCTCAAAAGTGATAGTCTTATTACCTGGTCCAGCAGGCAAATAAGGATCGGATACATAAATCACGGGTGTTGAATAGCTTGCTCCGTTTCGCCGTTCAAATGCAGGCCACGCCTCAATTGTCGCAATAGCCAAATTGATAACTTCATCAAGTGTCTTTTGTTCGTGTTTCAGTCTAATACGGCCCCGGAGCATTTTGAGTGAAGATATAATTTCATCAAAGGCTGGAGCTTCATCGTAGATCATTTGTTCACGCATCCTTTCGTAGTCTTGCTGATAATCCTCTATTACATCCTCAATCGGAATAAACGAGACTGTCGCGTTTGACAAAGATGCGTAATCAACCCATGAAATGCGGCTGTACCATTGCCTGTGCTGAATTAGGTCATCATATAGTTGATGGTCTGTTAGAGCCGCAATACCAGCCAGCGAATTCATGATTTTATAAAGATCATATAAATGGCGTGACATACGCTCAGCTCGAATTCTTGCCCTATCAGGTTTGCCAAATTCTTCGTGTAGCAAAAAGATTTTCTCAAGAAAGGTTTTTCGCGGTTCTACTACCTCAACTGGAAACGGAATTTCCGAGTATGCTTGCTTAGCATTAAATGTGTGCAAGATGGACTGAATGTTAACCGTTGTGAAGGGTATGCGCATAGACCGGACACTTACCTCAATTTTTACTGTATCGGCAATATATTCATTAGGCTCGTACAGGGATGGATAATGAACAAGTAAAGTTTGTGGGTCGGTATCCGGCATGTTATCTGGTACGGGAGCTGCTTCAATCCTTACCGTGCCTTCAGGCAACCCAAGGTTTCTCAACTGGTTTGCCAGTTCATCCCGGAGTTGGTTACTTGTAAAAGTGCAGCCAGCTCTTTTCAGGTCACCCAATTGCTTGCGTGTAGGGTTTTCCACATAAGCCATGTTAAATGCAGCAGGGTCAAGGGCTATGTCTATATCTTCCGAAAAGCGAGCAATAAGATTCCAACATTTACTTAGCGATGTACCGCCTTTAAAAACCATGTGCTGACGGTATGCAGACTGAAAAAGTGCTTTCAATGTGAGTGTTACCCACCAGTCTTTTTCTATTGCTTTTGCCTGAATACCGCTGATTATTTCGGCTTCATCTATTACTGCTTTTCTTTGCACGTCCGTTAAATTCAACCAGCCAATCATTTTTTGTCTTTTTTGAGGAGTTTTACAATAAAGTTGTTGACTTTCACTGTTGTCAACTTCAGGTCATGTAATAGTGTGGGGTAATCTTCCTGTAGAAGCAGTGATCGCAGCTTTTCTTTTGTTGCTTCATCAATTTTTCCCACTCCGAGTTCTTCTATTGCCTGAATAGCAAGGCTGCTGATCTTTCCCTTTTGCTCCAGTCGCTTGTGACTGGTTGATTTAAACTTGATTTGCAACCGTCCAAATGTAAATTGGCGCGGGTGTCCATCCGTAATATATACTCGTCGTGTAGGGACTTGGGTTGTCAGGCCGAGTTTATGCAACGCGTAAGCGCCCGCTGGCCGAACCTTAATTTTTTCTTTTTCAGCAAGCATTTTAACAACATCATCTGCGCCAGGTCTAAGTTCTCCTAAATCTGGATCAACTTGCGGTACATAATAAACCCCATGGGCGAGCCGTTTTATCAGCCCTTCCTCGCATAACCGTGATAAGGCTTTTTTGATAGCCATATCGGTGCCGCTTCCATAGAAGTCCGAGGGAAATATTAATTCGCCCTTTTTCATACGGGTAATGGCGTTCCTAATATGTGTATGCACTTTTTCCATTTGTCACCAATTTTGCAAATATAGTGACTTTTAACCGAATGAATGTCACTATATTTTAGAAAATGGTGACATTCTATTCGTTTTGAGAAATCGAAATGATGAAAAAAGTACCCAGCTCACGAGTCTAATATTAGCCTCAAAATCAAGTGGTTGAGAAAAATAGAGATAGAAAAGGTACCTAGCTAGGACAAAAACGGCACCCAGCTCCACCAGGAAAACCGTATGTATTTAGTCGCGGTTCTTACTAGCCTTTATGCGAACAATAACGAGCGATTTGATAAACAGTTGTAGTATCTCACATAGTTGGAAACGGGTATAGCTCACTTATTTAAAGAGTTGCTCAAAATAGAGTGACGGTTAGCATAAAATATTTTTGCTTCCTTATACGGAGAGAGAAGTTCAATATCTGCTGGATTAAATTCTTCATTAATAATCACCCACTTTTCATTATGTCCTTTCTCGACTATCTCGTATTTTCCGATAGGTCTATAATTATCTTGGGTGACATTTATCTCGGCGACAAGCTTTAAGGCAATTGATTTTATACTATGATCGTTTATACTGGGTTGTTGTTCAAAAAATCGACACAGGTCCGCAACGCTATTAATCCTTTGCTTTCGGTCTCGATGATCATTAATCAATACCTTATTCGTCAGTTTACCATTCTTGAAAATGTAATGCTGGCTAATTTCTTGTATTGCTGCCTGCCGCAACACTTTCATAGGAAAAAGACTTCTCCAGCAGTGATAAATTTTGCAAAGTGCCTCAGCCTGCACCAGCGATAACTTTACTCCTACTTCAAATCCGTTCAGCAGACCGTCTCTCATCAGGTTGGCAGTAAACAAATAGCCTATACTTTCATCGATCAACAAGGATTTAGCATGCATAAGGGGGTGAAAAAATATTTCGGCACCTGCTGTAAGGAGAGGTTTTAATTGTTCATTAAGTAATATTTCAACGGGACGACAAAATATCGTAACAGCAATACCATCTTGGGCCTTCACGATAATTTGCTTTACAATTTCCTCACTTTTATCCAACTGAAAAGTTGAAAGAGAAATAGATTTTTTTGCATTTTTAACGGCATCCAACAAAGAAGCTGCGAGCGTATTATTCTTTTCGTTAGGAGAAGTCAACAAAACGGATTCCATTTTAGGCAGCGAAAATTTCCCTGCTGGCCTGACTTTGGTGAATTCAGTACTTGATGTTTGCTCATCACTTGCATGTTCCCAAAAGTGATACACAAATATCTTATACAGCTCTGTGCATTGCTTAATGGTAAGCTGCATCGCAAGTTCAGGATTCTTTGTGAATCCGTTTTCTGTAAAATTGTTGGTACAGATAAAGCCAATAGGATTTGTTCTTGGGTCTATCAGGATATATTTTGCATGAAAATTCTTTGCGGATCTATGGATAAAGTGATTCTTGAATTTCTTGTCCAGAAGCTGAATGTATTCTAATTTAATAAAACTTTGTTCTTCCTCAATTGTTTCCTTCAACCTGGCCTCGACAGAACTCAACACAAAAACTCTTACATGCCTTTCAACTGCGTTTAATAAAGCACTAATTACCTCTGTATCTTGAATGAGAAATGATTGCAAGCAAATCATTTCTTTTGATTGCTTTATAGCAGTAAGTATTTTTGATAGGAAAACTCCCTCTTCTCCCGATTCAATTATTGGCAGCTCTTTTTTCTCGGTGGACTTCCAACCGGGTCCGTTCGGCAATATCGGGAACTGGATCAGTCCCTCATTTAGTATAAACAGTTCTTTTGTTAGTGCTTTCATTTTAGTAATTCAAGTATTCTATGGCTTCAAGTTTAGCGGATTGATAAAAGGCATCATTTCTCATGGTAAACAATTCGATTAGTTCTTTTCTACCGGGAGTAACAATGTCGTAGTATGACTTAAGCGGCGATGCCAAATCATTTGCAAAATCAGAAAACGAATTTTCGTCAAAAAAGTACGCGTCAATATTTCTAAATAGAAGCTCTCTAAGCCATAATTCAGCACTTTCCCGATCGCTTGGTATATGGGAGACATTTTCAAGATCGACTTGTTTGAATACTATTCCTTTAAAAATGGGCCTTTGGATTGTGACACTTCGCTTAAAGCTAAGATCGTCCTTGTCGAATTCTACTAAAACAGCCTTTTGCTCTTGATAGTAATCAAGCTCTTCTGAGTTCACCAATAACTGTTCCTCCAAATTTTGCTCACTTATTTCAATGTTTGTTCGAAGCAATAGCTGGCCATCTCTATTAATATTAATAGAACTATCGTTCCCAATGGAACGAATTTGCAAGTCGCAACTTATAGGCTGTAATCGAAAACACTTCCCTTCGATACTCTCAAATTGAATTTCGGATCCATCTATCGACAGAATTTGATTTTCAAGTTGACTGATTTTGGTCGGTGTAGGGGTAACTCTATCTTCACCCTTATCATCTTCCGGTCTCTGAACTTTTTCGATCTTGATTACTGATTGATCGATGAAACTTGAATTACACACAAATACATTAAATAATCCTTTTTCTCCGACCCAAATTGATTTGTCCGATGCACACGCTTTGCCTTGATCTGTTAGTATGAAATTTGCTTCGGTGTTCCTTTTTGAATTGACTATACTATCGAGATATTTCTTGGCTCTGTCGATGTTGCGTCCATTTCTTAGAAGTGCATCCCTAAACATATCATCAGTAATTTCAAGTTCTTCATCAGATTCCAAATAGCCTTGTTGCTCTAGCCGAGATAGTAGATTGTAACAAGCTCTCTTAGGCAATGCAGGCAGCAGAGTTTGTCTCAAAGATTCAGAAGATACCTTTCCCTGCTCGTGAGCGAGAATCAATATTGCAATGAAGGGGCTTTGTTTTGCTTTTTGCCTCAGAGCAATCTCAACCTGATACCTATCAATTTTCTCGTCTCGCTTTAACAATATCATTTCTAATAACGAATATTTGATTCAAAATTTAATGCTAATTCTCTAAGGGCAGGCAATTTTGCCTTTTCTTCAAACCACCTCCTATTCCCAAATAAAAGTAATTTGTGTCTTGCTCTTGTCAATGCCACATTCAACCTGTTAGGGCTATTGAAGTGTGCGTCTTTGGTATATTTCGTAAAACCAAGTAATACATAGTCTGCTTCCTGCCCCTGAAATTTGTCAACCGTGTAAAGAAAAATATCTGCGTTATACTTATGAAACTTTGAGAAATAGCCCTGATTAGTAATTCTTCTGATTCTTTTTCTTAGTTCATTTTCTTGATTCAAATAGAAGGTTAGCACTGCCACTTCATATTTTTCACCATTCAACTTGGGATTTTCTCGAGTCCAATCTAAAAATTTCTCAAGTTCAAAGCACATATCATCGACTTCGCGTGGATTAAAAATTTTGCCGTTAGTCCAATTGAGAAAATTACTTAACTCTCTTTTAAAGAACTTATTATGCTGATTGTTATATTTTAAAAACCAATTTTCTAATTCACGATGGTTTTTCTCGAATGGGAGGGTACAATCATAATTATTGTGGATCCATTTTACAACAGGTTGATTTGCCAAATATTTCCAACCTCTATCTTGTAAAACCGTGTTGGCTGATTGTAGATTGTTTTGATAAAAGTTCTCCCTTGATGTTCTTGCTATGTCAGGGTGCATCCTATGTTGGTAACTAAGTGATACAAACCTGCTCTTTTTATACTCAGCATGAAACCCATCACTCAGCACTCTGTTGTTTCGCTGCCCTTCTCCCTTGCCGATTCCATTTTGTAATAATTCTAGTATGGAAGGAAATACTAACCGCTTTATTTGGTTAATATCATTCCGAATTTTAAACGGAATAAGGTAGTTTAACTCATTTTCTATGTTTTGAAATTCTGCACCGGCACTTCTGAAACTAAAGCTCTGGTTTAATCGGCTCGCGACCATGTCAGCCCACTCTTCTTGTCTGCAATCAAAAACATAGTGAGGAGGGATTTTAAAAGTTTTTCTAAGGTAATTTTGCCGATATCTCTGTGTATTCCCGACTGTGTCGGCATTAATGAAAATGCATTTTACTTGAACGTTACTCAGTAAACGCTCTCGGGTAATTCTGTCGGAACTTGCAATTATTACATCGGAGGAATTGATTTTGGTCACGCTATTTTCGTCAGCTTCCCAATCTTTGTTTACAGTTTCAATGATTAGTTCACCATTATCAATTAGTGTTCGTTCAATGTCAGGATTTTGGTCTGTGAAATAAACTTTTAGACAATCGTTAAATTTTCCATCGTCTAATTTTGCTTTAATTTCAAACTGCCTTACGATTGCTTTTTGAGTCTCTTCATCCAACATTCGTGCAATATTTTCAGAGACATAATCACTTTCTACATAAGGTGAGAGTTGTTTTACATCTCCGACTAAAATCCATTTTTTCGCGTGAAGCGCAGGAACGATAAAGTCGGAGAACGTTACTTTTGATGCTTCATCGACTACTAGCACATCAAAACTTGCCCCTTGTTTGTTAGCTCGAATATCAGGGTGTTGTAGTATTCCAATCATCGTTCCTGCAACAAGATTTGCGGAATCAAGGATTATTTTTTCGACAGGATCTGTTCCTCTGCCATCTTTAGAAAAGAGATTTTCTAAAAGAAATTTTTGACTTTCAAGTTCCTGATTCTTAAGTACGTGTTTCTCGATTTCGGATTTGTATGTCGCAACAAGATTATTAAGCAGATAGGGTCTAACACTTTCCTTTACTGGCTTATCATATCTGCTTATTCTGACTGGAACAATTTCTTTGTCGCATATATCCTTATATCTGCCTTTTACTCTTTCAATAACATTATCGATTGCTGCGTGCGTTGCTGAGCAAAGTAAGATTCTTTTTCCTTCTGCTGCCAACTGCCAGATTAGTTCAATGATTGTAGTGGTCTTGCCCGAACCCGGTGGACCTTCAAGAAGTGCGAAATCGTTTGTTTGTAAACTCTTTAAAACAAATTCTTGTTGTTGGGACACTCCACTTTTTGCTCCATCAGTTAGAATTTGCCAAATGCACTCACTCGGCTCGTAATCTTGCCGCCAAAAATTATCGTCGGGTGAACCGAATAAGTTAAGAAGTGGTCGGTGTTCGCTTAATGGCTGATAACGAAGGGTGTCAAGTGCTCTTTTTTGTTGCTCAAGTTGGTATGTATCCGGCTTTAAGTAAATGGTGTCCCCTTCAATGTCTGCTTCGAGTATTAGATAATTTTCATCTTCGTTTTGATCTTTTATGTTTATTCCGTCAGAAAAAAGAAAAGACTTGTTTTGATCATAAACTATTTTAGTATTCTCACTAAATAGTGTTTCAACAGCTTTTTCCGTTCTCTTATCAACTTGGGGATTGGGGATATATCTTGTTTCCCCATTTATTGTTACCCGGCTCACTTTTATCGCTAACGTTTCTTTTTTCAGGAAATCAATGGACTTTGTGATAAAATCAGTGTATCGATTAATATCATGGTTTGCATTTCGCAGAACCCAGTTTTCAACGCCCGTATTTAAATGGAACAAGTTCATGCAGTGAAGATAGGCAAGATAATTAAATGTCTTATCGTCTCCACTAATAGTAATGCTGGATAGTGTTCGTGTTATTTAAAACCTGTTAAAAACTGCTCAATTGCCCTCAAATCTTCCATGAAAAAGTTCGAAGTTTGGCAACCCACGCGCACAAAAAAAGACAAATCGGATTAGCTGGTTTGTCTTTTTTGTTTTTGGCGCGTTTTAGCAAAAAAAAGCGAAGCAGCTATCGCTCTTCGCTTTCTAATTTTCCTTGTTATTAAAACGGCGCATCCTCATCCGGTGGCGGCGTCTTCTTGAACGGTGTGCCGCTGCCAAAATCATCGTCGTCCCAGTTGGTGTCATTTACTTTCGACTGTAATGTCTGAAAGCCGCTGGCTGGTACATATAGCTTTGAGCCGCCAAAGTCGCTGGTATCGCGGCGTATGCCTGCACTTGGGTTTTCCCGCGGTGGGGTAGGTCCGCCCTGGTTGCCGCCACTGCCGCCACCATTGAAGCCGCCGCCGCCAGCTCCTAGTTGATTGAAGCGGTTATCTTCCAGGTCTACAAATTTCTGGTATTCTTTTATGAAGCGCACCTTCACAGTGCCTGTGCTACCATTTCTGTGTTTTGCAATATGTATATGGGTTTCACCCTCTATGGTCTGTCCCATTTCATCATTGTTGATGCCGTAATATTCCGGGCGATACAGGAACATAACCATATCCGCATCCTGCTCTATCGCGCCCGATTCACGCAGGTCACTCAGCTGGGGTACTTTCGATTCCTTTCTTGTTTCTACGGAACGGTTAAGCTGAGACAGCGCTATTATAGGCACTTCCAGCTCTTTTGCAAGTGCCTTCAGGTCGCGCGATATCTTACTGATTTCCTGCTCACGGTTGCCGCCTTTCTCTATACTGGCCTGCATCAGCTGCAGGTAGTCGATCAGTATCATCTGTATATTGTGCTTTTGCTTCAGCCTCCTGGCTTTGGCACGGAGCTCAAATATGTTCAGCGCCGCCTGGTCATCAATAAATATCTTGGCCTGCGCCAGCTTGGTCATACGTTGCGACATCTGCACAAACTCATGCTCTGCCATTTTACCACGGGTTATGGCCTCCATATGCACTTCGCTTACACAGCTCAGCATCCTTTTTACTATCTGGCCTGCACCCATTTCAAGCGAGAAAAGTGCCACCGGAAACTGCTTGCCGGCATTCATGGCAGCATTCATGGCCAGGTTCAGGGTGAATGCCGTTTTACCCACCGCCGGACGGGCGGCAAGTATGATAAGATCGGTTTTTTGCCAGCCGCCGGTAAGTGCATCCAGCTCTTTAAACAGCGATGGCACGCCGGTAATATCATCAGTTTTTTTCCTGTTCTCCTCTATTTCAGCTACTGTTTTTATTAATACTTCGTTCAGGCTCTTAAAGTTCTTACGCAGGTGTTTGTCCGTGATCTCGTATAGGCCCGATTCGGCTTTATCCAGCAGGTCAAACACGTCCGTGCTGTCTTCATAAGCATCGCTGATGACTGACCCGCTGATACGGATAAGTTCGCGCTGAATGAATTTCTCCATCACGATGCGTGCATGCGCTTCTACGTGTGCGCTGGAGAGAACGCTCATTGTAAGGCGGGTAAGGTAGTATGCACCGCCTATTATCTCAAGTTCATTTGTCTTGCGTAATTCCTCAGTTATGGTCAGCAGGTCCACCGGTGTGCCCTTATCAAAAAGGCGGCGCATTGCAGAGTATATTTTTTGATGTGCATCCACATAAAAACAGTCCTCGCTCTGAATGATTTCCAAAACCTGCGCAAAAGTGTCTTTTTCAAGCATAGATGCCCCCAGAACTGCTTCTTCGAGTTCAGGAGACTGTGGCGGTATCTTACCATAAACCAGGTTTGTAAGGTCTGGTTTCCGGTTTCGTGTACCGCCAAAATCTTTTTTAATATTTACTGCCATTGTTAGTTAAAATGTTATATAGTAAGTTGTGATGTTCTTTTTATTGTACCCGGGCTTTTGTCTGGCGAAATCAACATGCATTTTATTGAAACGCCATTGTTTCAGTATTGGCCATTAACCTACCGGGGAGAGCGAATGTAAACGGAAATTTGAGAGAGGAATTCTTTTTTAATTGTTTACTTTTCCCTTGATCACCGAGTCTTATCCACATGTTTTTTTAGGTTACCACCACATTATCAACATAAAGGTCGCACTTTCCACAGTAATCCACAAAGAACATTATTTATCAACTGTAAAAATGGTTTTGTTAATGGTTTTATACAGAACCTGCTTTTTGCTATAATCACGAGTTATCTTTGCCAAAATTATTGATTCAATGATCGTATCGTACCAATGGCTTCTTGAATACCTGCCTGCTGGTCAGGAAGGCCAGCAGGAACCCTTGCCAGTAAACGAATTAAGTAAAATTCTCACTTCTATTGGGCTTGAGGTTGAGGCTGTGGAGCCGGTAGAAAGTATCCGGGGAGGCCTGGAAGGGCTGGTAATAGGAGAGGTACTAACCTGCCAGAAACACCCGAACGCTGATAAGCTGAGTGTGACCACGGTGAGCCTTGGTGGTGAGCCGGTACAAATAGTGTGCGGAGCGCCCAATGTAGCAGCAGGGCAAAAAGTAGTAGTAGCGCCGGTTGGCGCCACTGTACACCCAACTGATGGCGAGCCTTTTGCTATTAAAAAGGCTAAGATAAGGGGTGAGGAAAGCTCAGGTATGATATGTGCTGAAGATGAAATAGGCCTCGGCAAAAGTCATGCAGGTATTATGGTACTGCCTGCAGATGCAGTGGTGGGCACGTTAGCAAAAGAATATTTTAATATCCCGAAGACGGACTTTGCAATACATATAGGCCTTACGCCCAACCGGTCTGATGCCAACAGCCACATAGGGGTTGCCCGCGATGTTTGCGCCTATTTGTCCCATCACCGGGGAACTCGCTATTCTATTAAGACGCCTGTAGTTCCCGGGCTTGGTCAGCAAATGCAGGGAAGCAATATTAAAGTGAACATCCAGGCACCTGTGGCCTGTCCACGCTACACAGGAATCAGCCTGGAAAATGTAACCGTTGGTCCGTCGCCGGAATGGCTGCAGCAAAGGCTGCAAACCATAGAGGTACGCAGTATCAACAATATCGTAGACATCACTAATTATGTGCTTCACGAATACGGCCAGCCACTACATGCCTTTGATGCAGATAAAATAAAGGGTGGCGAAATAAACGTGCGCTTGCTACCCGAAGGCACTGGCTTCACCGGGCTTGATGGTAAAGAGCGTAAATTGCGTGCTGATGATCTTATGATTTGCGATGCCCAAACACCCCTAGCCATGGGCGGCGTTTTTGGAGGCGCTGAAAGTGGTATTACTGCAGCTACAACAAATGTTTTTTTAGAGAGCGCTTATTTCGATCCTAAGCATATCCGCCGCACATCGCTGCATCATGGTTTGCGTACCGACGCAGCTACCCATTTCGAAAAGGGTGTGGATATCAACAATGTGCTGCCGGCGCTTATGCGTGCCGCTCAACTTATAGTAGATATAGCAGGCGGCAAGATTGCGTCTGGCATAACAGACGAATATCCGCAGCCATTGCAGCCGGTGAAGGTTACAGCTACTTATGCCTATATACAAATGCTCAGTGGCAAGGAATATAGTCCGGCAGCGATAAAAAATATACTCACAGCATCGGGCTTTGAAATTGAGAAGGAAACATCCGAAGGGTTCACCGTAGTCGTTCCTTCAAATAAAACGGATGTGTCCCAGCCTGCGGACCTTGTAGAAGAGGTACTGCGCATAGATGGGCTCGACAATATAGAGCTATCCGGCAGGCTCAATATTGCGCTGACGAAAGGATTGCCAAATGACAGAAGTGAGCGGGAACGAATTTCGGAACTGCTCTGCGGCATGGGGCTGCAGGAGATAGTTACCAATTCTATTGTAAACAGTAAGTACTATCCCGGCCGCACCAACCTGGTGCAGATGATCAATAGCCTTAGCAGCGAACTTGATGTTATGCGGCCGTCGCTACTGGAAGGTGGCCTGGAGGTGATACAGTATAACTGTAATCGCAAGAGCAGCGACCTGAGCCTGTTTGAGTTAGGGAATATATATGCGAAGCAGGATGATAAATATGTGCAGGATGCAAAACTTGCGCTTTGGGTTACCGGCAATGCACGGGTGCCTCAGTGGGACCAGAAAGCGCAGCCAGCCAATATTTTTCACCTCAAAGGCCTCCTGGCGAATCTCATGGATTATTGCGGCATCCGGAATGTTTCGGTTACCTATTCCGAAGACTATGAGCTTACCGGCAAGTGGAAGAACCAGGTGTTGTGGTCTGCAAAGAAAGTTACTGCAGCGCGGGTGGCGGAATTCGATATCCGGCAAGATGTTTATTTTGCAGAGATCACCTGGGAACTGTGGTTGAAGGCAATGGCTGCAAATAAAATAAGCTATAAAGAAGTGCCAAAATTCCCGGCAGTACAGCGCGACCTTGCAATAATTATAGATAATAGCGTTTCTTATAAACAGGTGCAGGATGCCACTGAACAGCTGCGGCTTGATGCGCTGCAATCATTTGGTTTGTTTGATGTGTTTGAGAGTGAGAAGCTGGGTAAAGGAAAAAGATCCTATGCCCTGAATTATACTTTTCAGCTGCAAGACCGTACTTTGACGGATACGGAAACTGAGCAGTTAATGAAGCGGCTCATGGACGTATACAAAAACAAGCTTAGCGCACAAATAAGAGAATAATGGAAGCACTGGACCAACTGGGTAAAAAACTGGATGCAATGCTAAGGCAGTACGCGGTAATAGAGGCGGAGAATAAACGGCTCAAAGAGACTGTGTCCGAGCAAAGCAAGACAGTGGAGGTGCTAACCAAGAAGCTGACCTCGCTGGAGCATGGAATGGTGAGTGTGCGCCTGGGCAACACTACGGATAATGAAGAGGAAAAGGAAAATATGCGCAGGCAGCTGGATAATGTGATTGCCGAAATAGATAAAATATTGAATACACTGAATGACTAGAACAGGTAAGTATGTTGCAATGATATTGCTCGCTTTGTGTGGTGCCGGCTGGCTGTCATGCACGCAGGAGCGCTCTCCATGCCTCACGCCTAAAATAGCCAGCCTCAATATAGAGTGCCTGCATCGTCAACTGGACACATCCACCGTATTTGTAGATACAGCCCTTCCTGAAGCCATTTTCGCACCATTAACTAATACGGCTAATAACGCAGGTACTATCTATCCGCAGCAGTCTAATTTCACAATTTCGCTTTCGCCCGATAGTACTGTATGTCAATGGTTGTTCACTACCGATTCTTTAAGACAGCCATTTGATACGCTTACATTTTTTTATGAGCGCAAGTTGCAATTCATTTCAAATGCCTGCGGGCTCACTTATTTTTATACGCTTGATTCGTTGCATACAACTCATTTCAACATAGACTCTGCCCAGATTATTAATACCAGCGTTACCAACAATGTCAATACAAAGCATCTGCAAATATTCATTCATCCTGCTTTTTAGCGCAGGCATGCTGTGCGCGGCTGCCCGGGTATCTGCCCAGGCAGCTGATACCACAGCGACAGACACTGTTGCTGCGGCTGCCCCCAGGAAGCCGCATGCAGGCCGCCAGTTGTGCATTGGTGTAGATCTGGTACACCCGGTAGCTAACTTCTTTTCAACTAACCGATACGGTTATGAGTTTCACGCAGATTTTTACACTCGCAATGAACTCTACTTGGCAGCAGAGGCAGGCTGGGGTGGCTCTACAGTTGATTATACCGATCTGAAGTACACTACAAACAATCACTTTCTCCGTTTTGGCTTCAACCGTAGCATACTCAGCCGCGACCGGCCCAACGATTGGGATATGTTGTTTATCGGTTTCCGTGCCGCCGTTGCCGATGTGAATCGTGGCGTGGCTACTTTTACGGTTATCGACAGCGTATGGGGCAACAGTACAGGGAATAGTGCAGCAAAGAGTTTTCTTGCCTGCTGGGCCGAAGTAACCGGCGGTATGCGTGTAGAGTTCTGGAAAGGAATATATGCAGGCTGGAATGTTCGTGGTAAATTCATGCTGAACAGCCGCTCATTCAATGATCTGGCACCGCTGAACATTGCGGGCTATGGCAAGGGCGATAAAAACGTAGCCTTTGACCTGAACGTGTATCTAAGCTATGGTATAAGGTGGAAAAGGAAATCTGCAGATTCCGAAGCGGGTAAGCCCATACAGACAACCCCAGTCGAAAAATAGACTTCAAAAGTTACAATCTACGGTGCCAGGCGGCTCTTATCCCAAGTTCCTGTATCGTTCTTTTTTAATAATATGCGGTCATGCATACGGCTGCTGCGGCCTTGCCAGAATTCTATAAGGTTTGGAGTTACCCTGTAGCCACCCCAATGCGGCGGCCTTGGTATTCCTGTTACGGCGAATTGTTCGGTATACTTAGCGTAATTGGTATCCAGTATTTCGCGGTCGGTAATCGGTTGGCTCTGCGGAGATGCCCATGCTCCTATGCGGCTACCTTCAGGTCGGGATATGAAGTAGGCGTCGCTTTCGGCTGCAGTTACTTTTTCAACGGTACCTTCTATACGTACCTGCCGCTCCAGTTCTTTCCAATAGAAAACCAGGGCTACTTTAGGATTCTCACTTATTTCCCTGCCTTTTGAGCTATCGTAGTTGGTGTAGAAAATAAAGTCTGCGCCATCTACACCTTTCAGCAGCACGGTGCGGGCATGTGGCATACCATTGCTTTCGGCTGTTGCCAGCGTCATGGCATTCACATCATTTATCTGTGCTGTACTGGCTTCAGCAAACCACTTTTCGAAAAAAGCGATAGGATCTGCTCCTGTCGCGGTCTCGTCAAGGGCCGAAAGCCTGTAGTCCTGCCGGATATCAGCAATATTTAGCGCTTTTTCAGGCAAGGTTATTAGGTTGAGTGATTAAAAATCAAGGTACTTCGCCATTACATAAAGCAGCTCAATGATCATCAGCAGGAAAAATATCCACATCAGGGTTGGGCCAACATTTTTGTTTACGTTGTCGTAAAATGCACTAAGTAAGAGGTGATTCATGAAAGTAAATTTGCGATGCAAGATACATTAATAAGTCAAAAGTTAAAAGCGGAAAGGCAAAAGATGCAGGAATGAAGCGATCTTATTTTGCCTGTAGTGCCTGTTTTCGTTGCGCGCTTTAATCTTTTGACTTTTCTTGCTACTTTCATTCAAAATTCACCCACGGATGCTCTTAAGGCATGTCCCGTTCCTGCGATCGGTTTTCCTGTATTCTTTTACGGCTTTTGGCGGGCCGCAGGGGCATATGGGCATGATGGTGAAAACGTTCGTGCAAAAGCGAAAGGACATAACTGAAGATGAGCTGCTCGAATTTAACGCCTTCTGCCAGATGTTGCCGGGTCCTTCTTCCACTCAAACGGTAATGCTTATTGCGCTGAAGCGGGGTGGGGTACCTTTGGCTATTATTACCTTATTGTTATGGGTGTTCCCGGCAGCACTCATCATGGGGCTGTTTTCGTTTATAGTATTATATTTTAATTCAACACACGGAAGTAAGCTTGTTCCGCTCAATTTATTCAAATTTGTAATACCCATGTCAGTGGGCTTTGTGTTTTATGCAGCTGCAAAAATGATGCAGACAACCATTAAGTATAAAGCAACCGCAGCGATAATGATCGGGAGTCTTATCGTTACGCTGTTTTTTCGCTCTCCGTGGGTGTTTCCTGCCCTTTTGTTAGTGGCTGGTTCTATTAGTAACTTTAGTAACAATCGTATCCCTAAGCCACTGGAGAAACCAAAGAAGATCAATTGGATGCATCTCTGGTTGTTTGCGCTCATCTTTATAGTTGCAGGTATTTTTAGTGAATTGGCGAGATCCCAACCGGGGTGGAACCACGGTGTCATTTTTCACATTTTTGAGAACTTTTATCGGTTCGGCACTTTTGTATTTGGTGGTGGGCAAGCCCTGCTACCCATGATGCTCTACCAGTTTGTGAACAATGCAAATTATCCCAATCTTGATGCAGGCAGGTTGCTCACCGGCTACGGTATGGTGCAGGCTGTTCCCGGTCCGGTATTTTCCATCTGTTCATTTGTAGGTGGGGTAGCCATGAGCCAGTACGGCCCGGTATGGCAAAGTGTTGGTTGCCTGGTGGCCACTATCGCAGTTTTTCTGCCCAGCACACTACTATTGTTTTTCCTTTTTCCGGTGTATCACAATCTAAAGCATCACGTTATCATCTTCCGTGCGCTGGAAGGAATTAACTCGGCTGTGGTAGGAATTATCTGGGCATCCGGTCTCGTTTTGTTCCAGTCCATCGCGTTCGACAGAACTGACCATTTCTCATTTGAATGGAGCATGCTGGTAGTGGTGATAATCACCTTCTGCCTCCTCTACTTTACCAAAATTCCCGCACCACTCATAGTACTGGGTTGGTTATTGCTCGGGTGGACTACTTTATAGATTTGAATCTCAGACCTAACCTTGATGAAGCCCCTTTATGGTGGATGGCTTTACTGGTTATTTTCCTTCAGCAGCGCATTTATATCACCTATCATTCTTGATACATCACCCGGAGAAAGCCCATCATAGAAACCACGCACGCGACCATAGCCGTCTACCAGTGAAAAATGCTTGTCGTGTATGAAATCTTTGTCTATGCTTACACCTGTTGTATCATCTTGCGCGCTTATGAGGTAGCTGTAGCGCGCCATATCATATAGCTGCTTTTTGTCGCCGGTAAGAAACATCCACTGCGTAGGGTCTGCATCAAAGCGAAGGCTGTATTCTTTAAGTGCTTTTACAGTATCCTTCATTGGGTCTACCGTATGAGAGAGTATCAGTACATTTTTATTGCCCAGGAATGCCTTGTACACCTTTACCATGTTCTCATTCATCTTTGGGCACATACCCTTGCAGGTGGCGAAAAAGTATTCTACCACGCATATCTTGCCCTTTACGTCGTCGTTGGTTATCGTTTTGCCTTCCTGGTTTACAAAGGAGAACGGTGATATATGATGGTTCTGATCATTGCCTACTATTGGCAGCACAGGCTGCTTTTTCTGCTGATCCTTAATTTTGGGATAAATATATCCTATAAAACAAATACCCAGCAACATGAAAAATGCGGTAAGGAAAATGGTTACTTTTTTGTTTTTCATGGCGCAAAATTAAGCAAGAAACGCCAAGTGTTTGGAAAGAGTTTCCGCGTTGGTTTCGGGCATAATATCCAGAGCTGATTTTTGGCAGTAGCTAATAGTGATACCTACACGATAAAACCAGGATAGCAGTATCCTTAATTTCATAAACTATACGATGTTCTTCATTGATTCTCCTCGACCAGGCTCCCTTCAAATTATGTTTCAGTGGTTCAGGCTTGCCAATTCCTGTATATGGAGTAGACGCAATATCTGTAATCAGAGAAACGATTCTTGCCAGTATTTTCGGATCAGCTTTCTTCCATTCTTCCAAATGGACCAAGGCTTTGGGGCTAAAGGTTATCGCCTTCATCGTTACCGTACTTTTTTTGAAATTCTTCCAAAGTAAACGTGATGCCTTTGCCTTCTTTCAAATCCTGAATTGAACGCTCCAAACTTTCCCTATTGGCAGGAGAAGATAACAGGTATTCCGTTTCATCCATTGCTTCAGAAACAGTAATATCCACTACTTTATCTTTAAAAGCAGCCTTAATTGAGTTGATTACCTCAACTGATAGCTCATTTACGTTTAAATGATAAGTGGTTGTCATGCTTCAAAGTTACGTAAAAAATAAAATTGCTAAATCCCTCACGCCGCCTGAATCTAATAACCACAGCTACAGCGGCAACTCCTTATGGGGAGGGCGCTACACCACCACATTTATCATCTTATTCTTTACATAAATAAACTTCTTCACCGGCTTGCCCTCCATCCATTTCACTATTGCTTCGTCTGCCAGCACAGCCTGCTCTATCGCCGACTGCTCAGCATCCAGCTGAAATTCCATTTCAGCACGGGTCTTGCCATTGACTGCCACAGGGTATTTCTTACTGTTCTCGGCTACGTAGCGTTCCTCATATTTTGGGAATGCCGCATTTACCACACTTCCTGTATTTCCCAGCTTCAGCCATAGTTCTTCTGCTATGTGCGGAGCGAACGGGCATATCACCACTGCCAGTGGCTCCAGTACGGCACGCTTGTGGCAGCCACTCAGCTCATTTACACATATCATAAACTGGCTCACTGAAGTATTGAAAGAGAAACGCTCTATGTCTTCTCCTATCTTTTTTATGGTCTTGTGCAGTGTGCGCAGCTCTGCCTCTGTTGCTGCTTCGTCAGTAACTATCAATCCCTGTTGCTCATCAGCATACAAGCGCCACAGTTTTTTCAGAAACCGATGTACTCCCTCGATCCCTTTCGTATCCCACGGCTTACTCACATCTATCGGCCCCAAAAACATCTCATACATCCTGAAGGTATCCGCTCCATACTGCGCTACAATGTCATCCGGGTTTACCACATTGTACTTTGATTTGGACATCTTTTCGACTTCCGCACCGCATATAAACTTACCATCATCTTCAGTAATGAACTTCGCGCTCAAATTTTCGGTTCTCCATTCTTTAAATGATTCCATTTTCAATTCTAGTCCGTCGACCAAATCGACCGCAACACGGGAAGAAGATGTGTTAATGCTTACGTTATTATCTAGACATTCAATTTCAATATTCGCAAGCCTACAAACTTCAACCATAAGTTCGCGTGCAACGTTGTTGTTGGATTCAGCTTCTTTCTTCTTTCCGTACGAAATAAATATATTGTAATTGTGAACTGGTAATGGAGTCGCATTGCCGCTTGGGCCAGTGTAAAAAAACAAATCAATTTTGTGCACAAATCTGGAACTCCCCTGTATCATCCCCTGATTCAACAGCTTCTTAAAAGGTTCGTCAAAACTCAAATACCCCAGGTCATGCAGCGCCTTAGTCCACATGCGGCTATATAGCAGGTGCCCCACTGCATGCTCGGTGCCGCCTATGTACAGGTCCACCTGGTTCCAGTAGTCTGTGGCTTTGCGGCTCGCAAACTCTGTATCATTATGCGGGTCCATATACCGTAAGAAATACCAGCTGCTGCCTGCGTAGCCCGGCATAGTATTGGTTTCACGTTCGCCTGCATCTGTTTCTACCCAGTCTTCAATATTAGCAAGTGGTCCCTGTCCTTCCGGTCCCGGCTTGTAGTTGTCTACATGCGGCAGCTCCACGGGCAGTGTACCCAGCTTATGCTCGTTGTGTATCACCGGCTCGTCAGTGCCATAGGGTATACCATCAATATAAATAATGGGGAAGGGCTCTCCCCAGTAGCGCTGGCGGCTAAAGCCCGCATCGCGAAGGCGATAGTTTATTTTCCGGGTTCCCGAGCCAAGTTCTTCCAGCTTCTTAATTAGGGACTCAGTGGCATCTGCCACACTCATGCCACTAAGGAAATCACTGTTTTCAATTATACCCGTCTTTGAGCTGTAGGCCTCCTCGCCCGTATACTTGTCGCCAAAAATATTGGTAACAGGAATACTGAAATGCTTTGCAAACGCATGGTCGCGCTCATCACCACTCGGCACGGCCATTATAGCCCCTGTGCCATAGCCGGCAAGCACATATTCCGATATCCAAACGGGTACCTGCTTCTCCGTGATCGGGTGTATGGCATAAGCTCCCGTAAAACATCCGGTCACCTGCTTCACCTCGCTCATCCGCTCACGCTCAGAGCGACTTTTTACGTAAGTTTTGTATTCTTCTATGGCTGCCTTCTGCTCAGGAGTGGTAATATCATCTACCAGCGCATGTTCCGGCGCAAGCACAAGAAAATCTACCCCGAAAATTGTGTCTGGGCGTGTGGTGAAAACAGAGACAGAGATGGCCGGCGAGAGGTCAAACCGCACCTCCGCACCATTACTTTTCCCTATCCAGTTGCGCTGCATTTCCTTCATCGCATCGCTCCATTCCAGCTTATCCAGCGAATCGATTAGTCGTTCCGCATATTCTGTTATGCGCAAAAACCACTGGCGCATATTTTTGCGTTCTACCGGGTGGCTACCACGTTCAGATACACCATTTACCACTTCGTCATTGGCCAGCACCGTGCCCAGTGCTTCGCACCACCACACCTGGGCATATCCCTGGTAGGCAAGCCGGTACTGCATCAGCACATCGCGCTGTTCTTTTTCAGAGTAGTTTTTCCACCGTGCGCTATCAAAGTGTAGTTTTTCCTCTCCCGGACAAGGCACACTACCATTCCCCTCAGTTTCAAAAATCGCAACCAGTTCCTTTATCGGCCTTGCCTTGTTTTCTTTCCGGTCATACCAGCTTTGAAACAGCTGCAGGAAAATCCACTGGGTCCATTTATAATAATTTGGGTCACTGGTGCGCACTTCGCGGCTCCAATCGTAGCAGAAACCAATGTTGTCTAGCTGCTCACGGTAGCGGGCTATATTTTTTTCTGTAGTCACAGCAGGGTGCTGCCCTGTCTCCAGCGCATATTGCTCGGCCGGCAATCCAAAGGCATCAAAGCCCATTGGGTGCAGCACATTGTACCCGCAGAGTCGCTTGTAGCGAGCGTAAATATCAGATGCTATATAACCCAGGGGATGCCCTACATGCAGGCCCGCACCACTGGGGTAGGGGAACATATCAAGTATGTAGGCTTTAGGTTTTGCACTGTCATTGCTTACTTTATATACCTCTTCCTTAGCCCACTTATCCTTAGCGTCTTTCTCTATTTTGGCAAAATTGTATTCCATATTATAAATTCAAAAAGTAAAATTCAAAAGTAAAAATTTGCGTTAGCGGCTGTTTCTGGCTGTATTTAAAAATTCAGCTCCAGCCCGTCGTAGGACAGATGTATACCTTCTGGCAGTTCACTGTCCTCCACATCGTGCAGCCCCAGCTGGTGGCTTATATGTGTGAAGTACGTGTCTTTCACATCCACACTTTGGGCTATCTCTATTGCTTCAGACAAAGTGTAGTGTGATATATGCTTCTCATGCCGCAGCGCATTCAGCACCAGTGCCTTGCTGCCGTTCACTTTCGCCAGTTCTTCGGGAGCTATATAGTTGGCGTCGGTTATGTAGGTGAAGTCGCCAATTCGAAAACCAAGCACCTCCATTTTGTAATGCAGCACTTTTATCGGCGTTATGTTTATGCCGTTTATACTAAAGCTGTCCGACCCATTAATAGTATACATATCCACTTGCGGTATACCGGGGTAGGTGATGTTGTTGAAAATATAAGAATACTCCCTCCGCAGTGCATCCTGTGTTTCCTCATTAGCATACAGCGGTATCGGTTTCTGCTCAAAATGGTTGTACGCCCTTATGTCGTCCAGCCCCGCAATATGGTCTTTATGCCCATGGGTAAAAATAATAGCATCCAGCTTGTTCACTTTCGCGCGCAGCATCTGGTAGCGGAAGTCGGGCCCGCTGTCTATCACTATGTTTGTGCCATTGATCTCTATCAGTATAGATGAGCGCAGGCGGTTATCTTTTTTGTTAGGCGATGTGCACACCGGGCAGGTGCAGCTGATCAGCGGTATGCCCTGCGATGTGCCTGTGCCAAGGAATGTTATTTTCACTGCTATAAGTCTATTTGTGTTTGTACAGTGGGGTCTTCACCAAATGTAGGCTCAGACTTCAGCTGCTTGTACCATTTCAGCATCTCGCCGCTCAGTTCACTCTCATTTATGTTCACAGATGGCAATATCTCTATCAGTGCATTTATGCGGCCTTCCACACTGAAGAACTTATTGATAACAACTACACGCCGCTCTTCCAATATACAGTACCCGCTGTTGAAATTTCCTTTTTCATAACGTATTATGTAGCGGGCCTCTTCATAAAGGCCTTCTAATTTCTTAAGCGTGTTTGGTGTATATTTGAAGCTCATTATGCATTGCTGTTTCGATGAATAAAAGTAGAAAATTCGCAGCACTTACGATCATTACAATTATTTTAATGGCTTTTGGCAGTGCAGTGCACGCCCAGGAGGAGGAAGATGAGCATCCTATGTATATAGAGCGTCCCCGTGTTTTCTACGGTGGTGCCGTAATAGGGGCAAATTTGGCGCAGGTAGATGGCGACTATTTCGCGGGCTACCACAGGGTAGGTTTCAATGGGGGGGCTATAGTTTATGCACAGGTGGCTAAGCACCTGGCTTTCAGCATGGAGATTCTCTATTCCCAAAAAGGTAGCAAGAATAATATAGCAGAACCATCGCTTACGTTGAAAAATACATATATTGTTAAGTATGGTATCGCTGCCAATTATGTAGAAGTGCCGGTAATGTTCAACTATTTTGATAAGCGCCGCAGTCATTTCGGTGTGGGTATGTCTTATAGCCGCCTTGTGCGCAGCAAAGAGGTTCTGGATATTGACTCTGCAAATACCGTCCACAGTATAGATCTGAACACAAAATATCCCTTCGCTCCCAATGCGCTCGATTTCCTTGCCGGTATTGATCTACACCTTTGGAAAGGGTTGTTTCTAAACGTGCGTTTCCAGTATTCTATCATTCCCATTCGCACCGAGCTGCCTAAAGACTTTGCCCGCGCGGTAGAATACAACAATCTTTGGGCCGTGCGCTTAATGTATTTATTGAAATAATTCAGAATTGGATCTGCACTTGAATTTCCCGGTTAAGCTGCCCTTAAGAATAGACTGGAGTGAGATGGACCTTTTCGGCCATGTAAACAATGTTGCCTATTTCAAATACATACAGGCTTCGCGCGTCAATTACTGGGAAGTAAGCCAATTGACATCCGTATTCAATGAAAAGCGGATAGGGCCTATACTCCTTTCCACTGGTTGCCAGTTCATAAAACCCTTGTTTTATCCGGGCAATATCATCGTTGAGTCCCGCATTGAGTTTATCAAAAATACCAGCTTTGGCATCCATCACCGCATACTGAATGACCAGAACGAAGTAGCCGCAGAGGCACATGATGTAATCGTAACTTTCGATTTCAACAAAAACGAAAAGGTTCCGGTGTCAGATGAGTTCCGGAAAGCGGTGGACGCAATAGAGGGTAGGACAGTATAGTGCTACCTGCAATCATTACGTCAGCAACTTCTCCAGTTTCAAAAATCCGTCCGATGGATTCAGGTTTTCCCACAGCATTCTGTACACGAACGTAGCTATAGGGATGGGTATCGCCAGGTCTTTAGAAATTGCCTGCATGCCACGCGCTGCATAGTACCCCTCGGCCACCATGTTCATTTCCAGCACGGCTGCCTTTACCGAATATCCCTTGCCTATCATGGTGCCAAAGGTTCTGTTACGGCTATGCAGCGAGTAGCACGTCACCAGCAGGTCGCCTAGGTATGCACTGGTGTGGAAGTCCGGGTGCTCGTTCGATGGATGTACTTTCTCAAAATGGTCCTGCAAAAAATGGTACATCTCGCGATAGCAGTTCGTGATATATACGCTAAGGAAGTTATCGCCATAGTCCAGCGCACGGGCTATGCCTGCACCTATTGCATAAATGTTTTTCAGCACCGCCGCAAACTGCGCTCCCCATATATCGTGGTTACAGGTAGTGTTAATATAAGTATTGCCAAAAGCCTTGCCCACCGCCTCTGTAAGGCCATCATCCAGCCCTGAAAAGGTGAGGTAGGAAAGTCGTTCGTCCGCCACCTCTTCTGCATGGCATGGTCCGGTTATAGAAATATATTGCTCCAGCGGAAAACCCATGTTAGTTACCAGGTGGTCATTCAGCAGTAGATTAGCATCAGGTAGTATTCCTTTTATTGCAGAGATAATATTTTTTTGTTTCCAAACACTTTTGTCCACCTGCTCTATCACGCCCTGTGTATATGCCGATGGTACGGCTACGATCACGGTATCACATTTTTCCAGCATCCCTTTCAGGTCATTGGTTGGCATTATCGTCTCCGGCATAAACCTTACTGAGGTGAGGTAATGCGGATTATGCTGCCTGTTTCTCAGGTTGTTTATAGCCTCCTCATTGCGCACCCACCAATGGATGTTTTGCCCATTGTCGGTAAGTATCTTCGCCAGTGCGGTTCCCCAGCTGCCGTTACCTATTATGCCTATTTGTCCTAATGATCTCTCGCTCAATGTATTTTCGTTTGCTAATGCCCCAAAAGTAAGCGATAATGCAGAAAACTGAAACTGCAGGAAAATCAGTTAGTATTTCGTCTTAAATTCAGCCATACTTTTCTACACAACAAGAGCATCGATTTCTGTATTATAATAGCAAAATACTTGCTTACATGGACCAATCTACCAGAGATGCCCTTAAATGTGTAAATTGAGCCATCGAGCAATTAATCAATTGGGCCAATTATTAGAGACATCCGTTATCATTATAGGTGCAGGCCCTGCTGGGGCCGGTACTTCTTTCTTCTTATCTAAGTATGAGATTCCCCATATAGTTATAGAAAAGGAGGTTTTTCCGCGCGATAAGGTCTGCGGCGATGCCTGCAGCGGAAAAACGGCACTGGTCATCAATCGTGCTGACCCTGCATGGCTCTCAGAAATACTGGCTGACCCTGCTGGTTTCATGCCATCATGGGGCATTACCTTTGTAGCCCCCAATCGCAAACCACTCGACATTCCTTTTTCACCGAACCGCACACCCCAAACCAAGGCACCCGGCTTTACTGTCTCACGCCTCGTGTTCGATGATTTCCTTTTCCGCAAGATGGCGTCTCCATACTGCACAATTTTGCAGGGCACTACGCTTTCCTCTATTGATGATACTGCCGGAAGGGTGACGGTAAAAGCAGCCTGCAACGGTGTATACTATGAAATTACAGCACCCGTGATTGTGGGCGCGGACGGAGATAAAAGCACGGTTCGTAAGAAATACCTCAATGCCGAAACATCACCCAAAACGTACGCTGTTGGCCTGCGCGCCTATTACGAGGGTGTTACCGGCCTGCACAAAGACAACTTTATAGAGCTTCATTTTTTGCCGCAAATGCTGCCCGGTTATCTGTGGATATTTCCGCTGCCAAATGGTATGGCCAATGTGGGTGTGGGTATATTATCAGAGCGCATCAGGAAAAAGAAAATAAACCTGAGGGAGCAAATGCTCGATGTCATAAAAAATGATCCATTGTTGGCTCCGCGCTTCGCCAATGCCCGCCTGGTAGGTAAGATACAGGGCTGTGGACTGCCCCTCGCCCTTGATCGCAAGCCCCTTTCCGGTGATAACTTCCTGCTAACCGGCGATGCTGGCTGCCTCATAGATCCGTTTAGCGGCGAGGGCATTGGTAATGCGCTTTATAGCGGCATGCTGGCTGCTGCAGCTATTAAAGAGGCCGGAGAAAAAGGCAACTATTCTGCGGCCTTTCTAAAAACCGCATACGATGATGTAGTGTATAAACGGCTCGGTGATGAATTCAAAGTAAGCGCAGCATTGCAGCGCCTTTGCAAATATCCCTGGCTGTTCAATTTCGTGGTCAATAAAGCGCGCAAAAGTCCCTCATTAAGCAATACCATCAGCTCCATGTTCACCAACATGGACCTCCGCGAACAGCTCAGTAAACCGTCGTTTTATCTGAAGATTCTATTTAACAAATAGCATTTTAAAGGATAAACAGAGATCAAATCATTTTTGATGAGCGAAGTCGAGCAATATCAAATCATCTGTAATTGAGCCATCACGCAATTAAGCAATTAAGCCATTACCTTTGCGCCAGCACTAAAATATAAAATGAAAAAATACAGTAACATGCTGGCTATGCGCGCCTTGGTAAAAGCCAGCCTGCAATCTATTCTCAAGAGTCCCGCAGCTATTTTCTTTACTATAGGTTTCCCATTAATATTTATACTTGTTTTTGGTTTCCTTGGCAATGGCGCCGGTTTTCATATCCGTGTGGCCGCCGCGCCAGGTAGCGACACTACCAGCGGCCTGTATGCCATTCTGCAGAAGGTTGATGTGCTTAAGTGGGCAACGGGTGACAGTGCCGCAATCAATAAGATGCTTAGGCAGGGCGACATTGTTGCCACCATAGACATTCATACAATGCCCATAGGGTCTAAACCTGCCAACAAGGTCATTCTCAATGTCGCATCTACCGAGGTTCAGAAGGCCGACCAGCTGAAGCGTATTTTGGAGGGTATAGTGCAAAGCTTCGATCCCGAGATCCAAAAGCGCCAGGCAGATATGCTGAGCGTAGAAATGCATGAGCAAAAAGTACGCAGGTATAAAACTATAGATTTTGTGCTTCCCGGTCAGCTTGGCTTTTCTGTATTGGCATCAGGTGTGTTTGGTACTGCATTTGTCTTCTACAACCTGCGGCAGACCCTGGTCCTCAAGCGCTTTTTTGCCACTCCCGTGCGTCGCGGCACTATAGTTATCAGCGAGGGTATTGCGCGTATGTTGTTCCAGATCATCGGCGCCATCGTCATTCTTGGCATTGGTCATTTCGTGTTCGACTATACATTCTGCCATGGCTGGCTCACTTTTCTGCAAATGCTGGTTATGTGTATGCTTGCCCTTCTTGTCTTCCTCGGCTTTGGCTTCATAGTAGGCAGCGTGGCCAAGAGCGACTCAGCTATACCTGCCTTTGCTAACCTTATTACCTTGCCCCAGTTCCTGCTGGCGGGTACCTTTTTTTCTATAGACAATTTCCCCACCTGGCTCCAGCCCATCTGTCGCATACTGCCGCTTACCTATCTTACCGATGCACTACGCAGAATAGCGTTTGAAGGGGTTGGTTTCTGGGAAGTTCGCACAGATATTTTTGTGCTCCTCATCTGGGGCGTAGTCACCTATGCCGTTGCCGCCAAAACCTTTAAGTGGGAATAACTTTTAAGTTGAAAGGGAAAACCTAAAAGTAGCCTTAAGGAAAAGAAGCGTAATAATTATTTACTGAATCCATTTTATAAATTTGCACAAGTATCATTCGGTCAAAACTTTTGTTTTTTGACTTTCAACTTTTGACTTCAAAAAAATTGTCTCAACTAATCATATATACAGATGGCGCAGCTCGCGGTAATCCGGGCCGCGGAGGTTACGGAGCAGTCCTCCATTGGGGTACTATTATAAAAGAAATATCCCAGGGCTACAAGCATACTACCAACAATCGTATGGAGCTCATGGCAGTTATCGCAGCCCTAAAGCTCCTCACCCGCGATGGGCTGGATATTACTGTATACACAGACTCCGCTTATGTCGTTAACTCGGTGGAAAAAAAATGGGTGCATGGCTGGGAGAAGAAAGGCTATGCAGGCAAAAAGAATGCAGACCTTTGGCAGGAATTTATGAAGCTGAACAAAAAGAACCGGATAAAATTTGTCTGGGTCAAAGGCCATGCCGATAACAAATGGAATAACCGTTGCGATGAGCTCGCCACCGCTGCCGCCGATGGTGGTCGCCTGCTAGAGGATGTGGGGTACGAAGGGTAGTGACTCAACTTACACTTTTAGGTTTTTACTTTTTACTTTTGACTTAGCAATGACCTTCTACAAATACCACGGCACCGGCAACGACTTTATCCTCCTGGATAACAGGCTTGGCAACATCATCTTGTCCACAGAACAGGTAGCAGCCATGTGCGACCGTCACCAGGGCGTAGGTGCCGACGGTCTCATGTTGTTGCAGCATGAAGAAGGCTACGATTTTCGGATGGTGTATTACAACTCTGATGGCCGCGAAAGCACTATGTGCGGTAATGGTGGGCGATGCATTACAGCATTTGCAAGTTCGTTGGGCATCATTACCAATACCGCACGTTTTATGGCAATAGATGGGGAGCATACCGCCTCCATTAATGCAAATGGGCTCATAAGCTTGCATATGGTAGATGTGGAAGATATGGAATTCACGGATGGACATACTATACTAAATACCGGCTCCCCGCACTACGTAGCCTGGGTAAAAGATGTGAAAAATGTTGACGTTTTCAACGAAGGCAGGCGCATTCGTAACCTTTCTGAATTTCAGCCAAATGGAATCAATGTAAACTTCGTAGAGCAGCTCGATGGCAAACTCCTCGTGCGGACCTATGAGCGTGGAGTAGAAGACGAAACCCTCAGTTGCGGCACCGGTGTCACCGCGGCTGCGATAGCTGCCACTTGTAGTGCCACTGGTATTTTTAAAAGCGCCATCGAAACTCCAGGCGGACACCTTGAAGTATCATTTAAGAAGATATCACCTACATCAGCAACGGATGTGGTTTTGAGTGGTCCTGCGGTTTTTGTATTTAAAGGTGATGTTGCTTGATGAACATTGACCACATCATCATCGGCCAGGGCATTAGCGGCACGCTCCTTAGCCGAGCCCTCATAAAAGAAGGCAAGCAGGTAGTGGTCATTGATGAGATCAATGCAGCATCTGCCAGTAGGGTTGCCAGTGGCGTCATAAACCCGGTTACAGGCATGCGGCTGGTGAAAACGTGGATGATAGATCTGCTGCTGCCTTTTGCGTGGGCAACCTATCGCGAGATAGAAACAGAATTCGGCACATCCATCGTCGACAAGTGCAACATACTCGGCTTTCACCCAACACAAGAGGCTGCACTTATATTCAGCGACAAGCAGGAAATTGAAAAAGAATATCTCGAAAGGGTAGGGTACGAAGAAAAATGGTCATCGTATTTCCGGTTCAACTATGGCATCGGCGAGATCGAGCCCTGCCTGCTCGTAAATCTACGCGCCCTGCTCTCCGCCTGGCGAAACAGGCTCATTGAAAGCAATTCGTTGCTCGAAGACCGGTTCAGCTGGGAAGATTGTAAAATAGAAGAAGACGGTATCACCTACAAAAACATTACGGCGCAAAACATCATTTTTTGTGATGGCGCTACCTGCTCAGTAAATCCTTATTTCGATAGGCTGCCCTGGTCAAAAGACAAAGGCGAAGCGCTGATAGTGGATATCCCGGACCTCCCTGCAAACAACATTTACAAGCAAGGTATCAACATAGTCCCCTGGCACAATGGCTTGTTTTGGGTAGGCGCCACCCACGACTGGAAGTTCACGGATATGCAGCCGACCCTTAAGTTCAGGCAGCAGGTAGAAGAGCGCCTCAACTATTGGCTAAAACTCCCCTATACAATTGTGGACCATATTGTTGCAGCGCGCCCGGTGAATATGGATCGTAAGCCCTTCGTTGGCTTTCATCCTCTGCATCCTGCGGTAGGTATATTCAACGGCATGGGTACTAAAGGCTGTTCCGTAGGTCCGTGGTTTGCTCATCAGTTCGCGCGTCACCTGGCACATGGTGAGCCGATCTCTACCGATGTAGACGTAAACAGGTTCTCCCGCATACTCAGTCGCTGATTTGGCTGTATCGCAAACTAATTCACTTTTACGCTATGTCTTTTTTGAATATAAAAAAGCCATCCCGCGTTTTGCAAGATGACTTTCTTAGAGCGAGTATACGCTCTATCTCTTTTTCACATCATGCGTTGGCGCTGCTGGCGCTGGCGATTGCCTTTGTGGCTGCGGCCTTTGTTGTGGCGCAGGCTGCTGATGTTGCTGAGGCATTGGTTGCTGATGTTGTTGCGGCTGCATTTGCTGGCGAGGTTGCTCTTGCGTTGGCTGACGCTGTGGCTGCATTTGCTGGCGAGGTTGCTCCTGCATAGGCTGACGCTGCGGTTGCATTTGCTGGCGAGGCTGCTCTTGCATAGGCTGACGCTGCGGCTGCATTTGCTGGCGTGGTTGCTCTTGCATAGGCTGACGCTGCGGCTGCATTTGTTGGCGAGGTTGCTCTTGCATAGGTTGATGCTGCGGTTGCATAGGTTGGCGCTGTTGTGGCATAGGCTGCTGCTGGGGCATAGTTTGCGGCTGGCGCGATGGTTCCTGTTGCTGTGGTACTGCCTGGTGCTGTTGTGACATTGGTGACTGCGTGCGCAGCTGCTGATGAAACTCATTATGGTTATGCCCTGCATCATAGCTTTCCGGCTTGCCTATAGGCCGTGTGGAATTCATAACACTGGTAGGGTGTACAGATGTTGCGCTCTGGCTATTCACTGCCGGGCGGTATATGCTCACCGAGTTATTATTCACATGAGCGCTGCCAGGTGCGCTTGCATTTGATACATTATATACCGGCACCCGCTGGTGCGATTCCCTTTCTATTACTTCTCTGCGTGGGCCATAGTAGTAGCTTACATGGCTGCCATTGTCCACATAGCTTTCATTCACGTAACTGGTATGGCTGATGTAGATGTTTGTGTTGCGTGGCTTGTAATAAGTATACACCCTTGGATGGTAGAGATATTGAGGGCCCACAAATACCCAGTAGTTATCAGGGTAGTCATAATACCTGCCCGGTATATGATCGGGTGCCATTGGCGCCCAGCCATAGTATCCGCCACCCTGGCGCCAGCTTACCCACGCGGGTGCCCACTCATGCCCGGGTACCCATACCCATCCATAATAGGAATTGTACGTCCAGCGGCCATAGTGGTATGCGGCCCAGCCCCAGGGAGCGTCTGAAACCCACATATTTCCATAGTCCGTCATCGCCCAGTGCCCTTCCGTTGCATACGGACGAAAGCCTTCCTCCACATTCGGTATCCATACATTCCCATACACAGGGTCTGCTACCCATTGCCCATATGGCGACAGTTCATCATAAAATGTTTGGTACGAAACCACTACATCCTGTGCATATGCCCGTGGCTGCATAGATGAACTAAGCATAGCGCATAGCATCAGTGTGCTGGCAATCTGGTAGATTCTCTTCATATTGTTCGTGTGTTGATTAAAAAACTGGTTTATTAATTTTCCAAAATAAATGTTTTACCCGGGTTAGCATAATTTAATAAAAATATCGCTTTAAATATTCCCGCTTTTATGCCGGCTGTTCCTGATCATTTTTAGAGCTGCCAGTGCAGCCTCTTCTCCCTTATGACCATGGCTGCCACCAAGGCGCTCCCAAGCCTGCGCATCTGTGTCCAGCGTCAGCACCCCGAAGATCACCGGTATTGGTAGTGTCAGGTTCAAGTGCAGTATTCCATCCGTTACTGCCCTGCATACATAATCAAAGTGTGGTGTGCCGCCCCTTATCACTGCGCCAAAGGCTATAATGGCTTCAGGCCGCTCATCTTTGTCTTTGTAATGTTCCCACACTTCTCTGCAGCCGAAAGGCAGCTCAAAACAGCCCGGCACAGTCGTTTTATCAATGATCTCGCCAGTAAACTTATGTATTATACCCTCACTGCCATTCACCAGTTCGCGTACTATCTTGTCATTCCATTCAGTGCATACTATGGCCACCCGTGGCAGTTTCAGCTGCTCCAGCATCTGGGTGTCCAACAAACTACTGCTATCGTGCGATTGAGCCATATTGTCCGTATTTAATATATTAAAATAAAAAAAACGCTAAAGAGCAAATCTACTGATAGACTTTGCGCCTTAGCGTCTTTGCGTTAAAAAGGTTCGCGATTTAGTTTACCTCACCCAGTCTAGCCAGTTCCTTATCCATATCGCGCGCCTGCATGCTCGCAGGGTATTCGTCACGTATACGTTTAAAAGCAGCCTTGGCGTCATTTACCTGGTTGCTTGCAGCATATGCCAGGCCCAGGTGATACAGGTACATTGGTGTTACCATTGTATTGTCCTTATCTGCTGTTGCTTTCTTGAAATTGTCTATGGCTTTAGCGCTATTGCCGCTTTCTATATAGGCATCGCCCAGCAGGCCCCATGCCTGGTTAGCAAGCATCGTTCCCTTGCCGTTAAAGGCTTCAAGAGCAGTAATGGCGTTCTTGAAATCTCCGGTTTTCAGGTAGCATACGCCTTCGTAGTAGTGGGCAAGGTTGCCGGCTGCTGTGCCGTCAAACTTCTTGGCTATCTTAGAAAAACCAAGGTTTTTGCCATCGCCGTTCAGTGCCAGGTTCAGTGAGTCAGCCCTGAAGTACATCTGAGGGTAGGAGAGCGCAGTAGCTGCTTTCTCTTCTGCTGGTCCCTTATAAAGTTTTGTATAAGCAAAGTATACCACTATCGCGCCCAGTACCACGGTAGTAACAGTGCTGATCACCTTTTTGTTGTTTTCGTAGAACGCCTGCAACGTTTCCATCGGGTCGGTTTCCACTTCACGCTCTACCGGCCTTGATGGTGTAGTAGTTATTTCTTCTCCTGGTTGGTTTCTTACTGAATTTGCCATGTTTTTTATCCCCACATTGCCCGCCGGGCTTTTTTTAATAACGCGAATCGGGTATTTTTTCGCGCCTTGTTATTTATTGATAGACTATCTTCTAGTCTGTTTAATGCTTAATTCTTATTCAAAGTTCAATGTCTGATTCTATAACGAACTCCTCTTTTAGGGTAGGGGGTTAGTCCGTAATGAACGGATAATCCTTATCCATATAGATGTCCTTCAGCAGTTCATTGTCATCAGGCCATGGGCTTTCCTCGGCAAACTTCACAGATTCCTCTACTTCCAGCTTCACTTTCTCATTTATCTGCTCTATCTGTTCTTCTGTAGCCCATTTGTTGTCCATAATGGTCTTCAGCACATTAGTTATCGGGTCTTTTTCCCTGTACTCTTCAAGTTCTTCTTTTGAGCGGTATTTTGCAGGGTCGCTCATAGAGTGTCCCCTAAAGCGATATGTCTTTATTTCCAGGAAGGTTGGTCCACCACCTTCACGCGCCCGGCGCAGTGCACGGTCCATTGCCTTATGCACTTCTTCGCAGCTCATACCATCTACACTGTCTGCAGGCATATCATAGGCATCTGCCAGGCGGTATATATCCAGTACTTTAGAAGTCCGCTCTACTGATGTTCCCATAGCGTAGAAGTTGTTCTCGCATATAAATACTACCGGCAGCTGCCACAGCACCGCCATATTAAACGACTCATGCAGCAAACCCTGGCGGGCAGCACCATCGCCAAACATGCATACCGTGGCCCTGTCGGTGCCCTGGTACTGCTCAGCAAACGCAATGCCTGCACCCAGGCCTATCTGGCCACCCACTATACCGTGGCCGCCAAAAAACCTTTTTTCCTTAGAGAAAAAGTGCATACTTCCACCCTTACCCTTGGTGCAGCCTGTTGCTTTACCATACAGTTCGGCCATACACTCGTTTGCAGATATACCTTTTGCAATAGCAAGGGCATGGTCGCGGTACGCAGTGATCATATTGTCATCATCACGCATCGCTGTCATGGCTCCGGCAGCTATCGCTTCCTGTCCTATATATAAATGACAGAAACCACGTATTTTCTGCATACCATACAGCTGACCAGCCTTTTCTTCAAAACGGCGGAGTAGGAGCATGATCTCATACCAATACAGGTATGTTTCTTTACCAAAGGGAGTTTGCACTAGTGCTAAATTTGTGCGAATTTATAAAAACTTTTGTTTCCATTTACATGCCAACACCTATAAATGAAGATAAATACAGGATTATCTTTCATATTGCAGTAAATGCACCTGTTTCATTGTGTTATCTGCTCCTGATTTCCTGTGCATTGCTTACATATTGCACAAACCTTATAAATTTTACATCGGCACAATAAAGTAATTTTGACCCGCTTTGAACAGTATAAATAAGATCACCCTCCTGCAGTTTCGCAACTATGCATCGGCAGCCTTCGATTTCCCGGCTCCGGTTACCTGCATTACCGGGGCTAATGGCAGTGGTAAAACCAACCTGCTGGATGCTGTTTATTATCTGTGTTACACCAAAAGCTACTTTAGTTCCTACCAGCAAAATTGTGCGCAGACCGGCACCGATGGTTTCAGGGTCACTGGCATATTCGACCGGAAGGGCAGGCGTGAGGTCATAAGCTGTAAGTGGAAAGCAGGCAAAAAAGAGGTTTTTAATAATGAGGTGGAGTACGAAAAGGTTACCGACCACATAGGGGCCTATTCGGCGGTTATTATTGCTCCCGATGATACCGAGCTGATCAACGGCAGCAGCGAGCTTCGCCGTAAATGGATAGATGGTATCCTTAGCCAGGTAGATAAAGACTATCTCGAAAAGCTTATGCACTACCAGCGCTTACTGTTGCAGCGCAATGCATGGCTGAAGCTACAGGCTGTAAAACCTGCTGATAACCGCACTGAGCTTGAGTATTACGATGCCGGCCTTGACGCAGACGGCACCTACATTTTCGGGCAGCGAAAGCAGTTTTTGAATGACTTTCTGCCGCTGCTTAACGATTTCTATCACCAGCTCACCAATGGCAAGGAGGCGGTAACGGTTACCTATACCAGCGATCTGGCCGAGAAACCCCTGGAAACCTGGTTAAAACAAGGGCTGGAGCACGATCTTCGTTACCAGCGCACAATGCGCGGCATCCATAAGGATGATTGGGATCTTTCACTCAACGGATTGCAGCTCAGACAGTTTGGCTCACAGGGCCAGAAGAAAAGCTTCCTGTTTGCTCTGAAACTGGCGCAGTATGCTTACCTGAGCAACTCGCAGGGCTACCTACCCATATTGCTGCTCGATGATATTTTTGAAAAGCTCGATCAAAACCGCATGGAAGCCTTGCTGCGCATAATCAGGGGCGAAGGCTTCGGGCAGGTAATACTCACTGATACGCACCCGGAGCGTATAAAGCAGGCCTTTGGCGCCGGTACGGAAGTGGGGTTCATTTATTTGTAGCCTACCCTCAAAAAATAAGGGAAAGAGAAGAATCAGATACGTTTAAGCGCATCGTCCATCCCTTTCCCTACCCGCTGAATTAAACCACACACGAAAAAGACAGAGGGGTATCGTAAATCCCCTTAGATCTCATTTAGCAGCGAAATAGCTGAGGAACCATAGATACCGCTTACGGCATCACCTACATTCTGGCTGATTTGCGAAATGAGCGGGGAAAATAAATTAGCACTCGGGAGGAGGAGATGGAATCTTTGCGGCCAAAGCCAGTGGCAATGCCGCTGCTTTATGTATACTGGTCGCTACGTTTTTCTCGAAAAAAGCATTGGAGGCAACGACATCAAATGACGGTTGCTCCAGTATAATATCACTATTGAACAGGCCAACATTTCCCGGCAGATCGTCGCCGGTAGTGTCGTCATTGTCAGTTTGCACTTCTTCGGTTGCCTGCGCTTTGCACAACATCTTGCCGATCTTCTTAACAGGGAGCACCTGCAAAGAGAACAACAGCATCAGTAAGCAAAAAAAGCAATAGCGCATACAATACAAAGTAAGTGAAAAAAGCTATTCAAACATACTATCGGCAAAACAAATTGAAATCAGACAGTTGGGTTCAGCCGCTCGAAAATAGGTTTATATACGTCCTGTCCGGCACCATTGAGGGCTTCTGTAAAGCCAAAGGTTAGCTCCGTTTTGCCCTCCTTCAGCTGTGCAAAGATCGATTCTATGAAGTCACTCACAGCAGGTGCATGGTCGTGCAGTCCTTTGCCACCGAGGTCAGTATTAAGGGCCGGGGGTATTATTTCTATTACCTCTATGCTCCTGGTTTTCAGCAGGTAGCGTAGTGACGTGGTGAACGAATGAAAAAACGCCTTGGTGGCAGAATATACCGGCACCTTGCTGAACGGCACGAACGATAAGCCCGAAGTGACGTTCATTATTGTATTCAGCGAATCCAACTGTATAAAGAGCGATGTAAGGTGCACAGGCGCTTCTATGTTAGTTGTTATCTCTTCTTTTGCACGCGTGAAAAAATCTTCGTCGGTAATAGCCATCCATTGCTGGATGCCGGCATTGTTTACCAGCACATTTAGGTCCGGGTGCTCTGCTGCTATCCATTTATATAGTTTCTCTCTTCCTTCGCTTGTCAGGAGATCGCACTGTTTCGTAATGAGTGAGGGCAGGTTTGACTTAGCGTCGCCAAGGGCAGATTCTCTTCTGCCGCAGATGATGACCGTATTGCCTTCCTTTACAAAGCGCTCAGCGAGCCCAAAGCCAATGCCTGTAGCGCCGCCTGTTACCAGTATTTTATTATTAGAAGCCTGCATGATTGTGTGTGTTGAAACTCAAATGTAGGACTATCCCTACATTCCTGTATCGTTATAATTTATAGTCGCATTTCTATTTAAAATCGTCGATTCATTACGCATCTTATAAGTTGGGAAGTTTTCAGTTAGCAATCGGTAATTGTACATGGTGTGTAAAAAAGAATTGCACACATTTTTATTGGTAATCAATGTACTAAGCCGGATATTTTGCACACCTGTGCATTTTGTTTGCACACATTCCTGACTTAGACCCTTTGGTTGATTTCCGGTTTGTGAAAAAATAGTTTTTGCACAGGTTTGTGTTGAAAATCAATCGCATACTTTCTGAAAATTTCCGGTTTTTGCTGGGACCGGAAATTGGTGATCCTGTGTGTTTTGGCCCTTATTCCGTGAGACGGAATGCATTCCGGCTCTACGACCCTAATCATTGCACACTAAGTTCTGTTAGCTTGTTAATTTCCGGTTTGTGAAAAAAAAGCTTTTTGCACAGGTTTGTATTGAAAATCAACTGTTTAGTTGCTGAGAATTTCCGGTTTTTGCAGGGGGCGGAAATTGGTGATCTTACGTTTTTGGCCCTTGTTACTGGAGACGGAATGCATTCCGTCTCTACGGCTTTAATCATTGCACACCTAGGCTGTGTCAGCTTGTTGATTTCCGGTTTGTGAAAAAATACTTTTTGCACAGGTTTGTATTGAAAATCAATTGTTTACTTGTTGGGAGTTTCCGGTTTTTGCGGGGACCGGAAATTGGTAATCTGACATTATTATTTCACCCAAAGTGCGCCTAGAAGTGCTAAGGTTGCAAAGGCAAATTATAGTATCATTTGCTATTGAGGCATAAAGGTCTGTGGAAAAGAGATGTGTTCCAAGACGAATTATTTATCGAGAGTTTGGCAAAAGCTATTTTACAAAGGCGCATTTAAAATTAAGCCGTGGGTTTTTGGGCTAAAGCCGTATTGGTTGTTGCTCCCATCCCGGCTTAAAAGCCGGGGCTATTAAGATGGTAGCGTGGTTTTGGTGTCAAAACGTATTAAGGATGAATGGTGCAAGTCGCTGAAGCTATATCAATAACAAAGCATGGACAAATGCCTTCCTTAAACCTTCGTACCTTACCACAGTCAAAAGCACAAATACCATAAATGCCGGGTACCGCTGATCAGATAGATGATCATATGCTGGTGGCTTCGTTCAGGGATGAAAAACTGAAGGAGACCGCGTTTACTCAACTGGTGCGCAAGTACCAGGAGCGGCTTTATTGGCACATTCGCCGCATGGTGGTGGAGCATGAGGATGCAAACGATATATTGCAGAATGTATTCATAAAGGTGTGGAACAACCTGGGGCAGTTCAGGTCGGAGAGTAATTTGTATACATGGCTTTACCGGATTGGTACCAACGAAACCCTGACCTGGATAGAGCAGCAAAAGCGTCGCGCCTCGGTGTCGCTGAGTGGTGATAATGAGGAAATGTTTAGTGAGCGCCTTGCCGCCCAGAAAGACTTTGACAGCAGTAAAATAGAGTGGAAATTGCAGCAGGCGATACATGCGCTGCCGGAGAAGCAGCGGATCGTCTTTAACCTGCGCTACTACGATGAAATGCCCTATGAGGAGATGAGTAATGTGCTGGACACATCAGTGGGAGCGCTAAAGGCCAGCTACCATCATGCGGTGAAAAAGGTAGAGGCGTTCCTTGTTGGCAATTAAACTTTTAGGGGGTGCAGCCGTCTAAAATAACAAGAAAGATTAAGATGAAAGCAGGATAATATGAAACGGGTAAACGAGGTGACGGAAGAACTGGAAAGCATGGGCAGCATACTTGCGGGTATGAGCCACACTATGCCTTTTTCTCTGCCTGCAGGGTACTTTGAACAGAATAGCGTGGATTTGGCGGGCCGGATATTTGTTGGTCAGCCGGTGGCTGCAGGGGATCTACGGGATACAATATCCACATTGGAATTGCATAGCAGGGCAATGCCACATGCTGTGCCCGAAGGCTATTTTCAACAACTGGCATCTAGTGCATTGGCCGCGGCAATTGCTGACCCGGTGTTTACTGCACCAAAGACATTGCCCTATGGCGTTCCGGCAGGCTATTTTGATTCGTTGCCGCAGCAGGTATTGAATACGGTGCGCCAGCCCTTGCAAAGCGGGGTTGCCAGTAAGCCAATTACGACGAAACGTATACCGCTGCCGCCGGCATTTACCCAGGTAAGGTGGGCGGTGGCCGCAGTGCTACTGGTCTGCATTACACTTGGTGGGTACATTTCCTTCTTTAGTGGCGGCCAGACAGGTACGGAAAGTGAACTTGCATCGGTGACTAAAGAAGAACTGCAGGACTACCTGCAGCATAGCTATGTGATGGATGTAAACAGGATAGTGTACACGAATGATATAAACCAGCTGGAAGTAGATACTAAGGACATAGAGCAATATCTGAATGAAACTGGGTGGGATATAGTAGATTAAGCATTTGAAGATTTGAAAATGAGACAATTTGAAAATGATTGCAGAGCCGGGGAGTTGACCCGACCTCACCCTCTCAGAAGGAGCGGGCGGGGGAGGGGTATAATTATGGCTTTTCTGATCGTTTTTATCAGCTTCACGGCTGTGGTGGGGCAGCAGCGCATGGGGCAAAGGCAGGAAGGTATCTCCAGGATACATGATGCTAAAATGGCTTACATAGCGGACAGGCTGCGGCTGAAGCCTGCGCAGTCGCCGGGCTTTAACGCGGTGTATGATGAATATGAGCGGGAAATAAGGGCCACGCGGCAGCTGTATGTAGGTAAGTATGTAAATGGCCGTCCGCAGGATGCGGATGAAGCTGGCTCCCTGAAGTATATAGACGACAATCTTGATTATCAGCAGGCTATCATAGACTTAAAGAGGAAGTATAACGACCACTTCCTGAAGATCATATCGCCGCAGCAGCTGGCCGAGCTTTATAAGGCTGAGCGCGACTTTCGACAGATACTGCTGAAACAGCTTAATAAGCGGAAAGGGAATATGGGTGGAAGGTTCCGGTAGGTTTTCTAACCTATTTTGTATTGAGGCTAAAAAATAACACCACGCCGACTTTAAAAATACACCGTGCGCATTTCGGCTAAAGCCGTATTGGTTGTTGCTCCCACCCCGGCTTAAAAGCCGGGGCTATTAAATTTTGCCTAAGTTGGGATTCTTCACCAACATCTCTAAGGAGATAACGGCAAGTAGGGAAAATAAGAGATGGGGCGTATAGTAACTATAAACTTTTTCAGGTGTACTTAATGCTGTGTGCCGTGCGCGAGCGTAGTTGGTGAAGAACACCAACTACGGCGGAACTGGGGCGAGCCCAACCACCCCAGCCAGAAAACCGGCTTCGCCGTGTTTTCCGGCATCCCCTCCTTGAAAAAAGGAGGGGAGTGTGTTATGTATCCTGCGCGAGCGTAGTTGGTGAAGAACACCAACTACGGCGGGAAGCGTTTTGGAGGCAATAACAAACCACTTTCAAAAGATGCTAACAAGAGATTAAACAACAAAATGCTACTTTTGAAAACGATTAAATAGAATGCCCTTCCAATGAAATTGCCTGTGCGGATATTGCTGATCATATTGACCATACTTACTGGTGGGCTGTTCCTGTATTCGGCATATACCAAGCTTTTCCCGGTACAGTCGTTTGAGTATACGCTTGCTGACCAGGCACACCTGCCGCGCCGACTTGCTGCCATTGCCGCCCGGTTTTTCATAGGGCTTGAGGCTGGCCTGGGGGCGCTGATGTGCTTACACTTGCTTGGTGGCCGCAACTGGGCGCTTAAGCTGGCCTTTGGGTTAGTGGCCGTGTTCAGCATTTACCTGATATGGCTTTGGGCTACAGCGGGTAACGACGTTAACTGCGGTTGTTTCGGAGATGCTATCTGGATGAGCCCGGCTGCTTCACTGGTTAAGAATGCGGTGCTACTTGCGGTGCTGGCAGTATTGATCCGTTACCATAGGGGCATTGAATTCCGGTGGGTAAACGTATCGGTGGGTACAGCACTGCTGGTTACCATAGTTTGTACGTATATATTTTTCCCGGTATTCAGCCGCTACAAGCTAGATTTTACAGCCCTTTATGCTGACAAAAGCCTGGCACCAGCAGTAGACCTGAATAAGGGCAAGTATATTATCGCCTTCCTTAGCCCATCCTGCTCCCACTGCCGCAAAGCAGGCCTGAAAATGCACAATATGAAGCTGCATAACCCGAATTTGCCATTCTATGTGGTTATTGGCGGCACTACCAGCGACCTTGCTGACTTCTGGAAAACCAGCAGTGCAGAAGACCTGCCCCATACCCGGCTTGACCAGGATCCGTTTATGAAGTATACCCATGGGTTGTTCCCGACTATACTATGGGTGAACAATGGGGTGGTGGAAGCAGACACCGGATATCCTGAGCTGAGCGAAACGGTGGTGGAGAAATGGATGCGGTAGGCTTTTAGGAATTGGGGCTTGGTAATTTGGAATTGGGATTGGGATTGTTTAGTGTTTATTCTCCCCATTAGACTTTTAAACCACTGTATAGCGAATTGAGGTTCGTGAGATTGCTTTGCCACGGCCATCGCAGGAAGCTAAACATCGTGGCGCGCAATGACGTGATTCATTACTGTAGATTTAAAGTTCAACTGGTACTATATTGTTCTTTACCGCCGAGCCAGTTTAATTTTTTAAGTGGCTCACTTCAGCGAAATATCCTTCCAACTGCTTAGCAATAATATCCCAGTCGAAACGGGTTTTTATGACCTGCATACCTGCCTGACCTACTGACCTGCGCAGGTCTTCTGACGATAACAGGTCGATGACGCTTTGGGCAAAAGCATTGGGATCGGTTTGCATAATGGCGCCTTCTCCGCTCTTTATACCCAGGCCGCCAAAGCCAATGTTGGAACAAACAACGGGAACGCCTAGCGACATGGCTTCCAAAACCTTATTCTGCGTACCTGCACCAAATCTTAAGGGGGCGACTACTACGCTTGCAGAATTATAGGTGGCTGCGAGGTCCTTTACAAAGCCGGTTACTTCAATGAAGTCACTAGCCAGTTCGGCGACTTTCTTAATAGGCCGCTGGCCGGCTATTATAAACTTAACATTCACACAGCTGGACCTGATTATCGGGAGTATTACATCGGAAAAATACACGACTGCATCTACATTTGGTGCGTAGTCCATGTTGCCGGTAAAGAGGATAGTGTGGTTATGAGCGTAGTCGTGGTTGCGGGGCGCGAAGGTTTCCCAATCTACTCCATTAGCCAACAGGCGAAGGTTACCCGTGTGGTGGGTACGCTCCAAGTAGTCAATGTCTTCTACCGAACAAGCGAGGGTAAGATCATACTGTTTCAAAATAGGCTCGTATCGCAGCACCCGGCGCTGCTCTATGTTCTCAAACAGGGTAGTTAGCAGCCCGCGCTTTACGGTTTTGCGGCGCTCCCAGTAAAGAGAGAAGGCATCAGGAAGGTCAAGTATCCGGGCCTGATCCTTGCGGCCTGCGAGGTATGGCGACATACGCAGGTGCTGCACATGGATCGCATCATAGTTATGAGCAGCTATCATACTATCCAGCTGCCGCTGCAGCTCTGCCGATCTGAAGTAGAGTACTTGTAATGGCTTGCTATCCCAGATAGCAGAGAGGCAATTGATCGCAGATTTCCATTTTGGCAGGTAGACAAAATGTACTTCTTTAAATATCTTCTCGAGCTCTGTTTTATAAGTAAGATCTTCCGGGGTCTGCGCAAATGTGAGCAGGTGCAATTCATGGTCTTTATTTAACCTTTTAGCGAGGTTAAATATTTTGAGCTTATCGCCACGGTAAGGCGGATAAGGAACCCTATTTGCCAGGAAAAGTAACTTCATAAACCCCAACCCCTAAAGGGGCTTATTCTTATTAAATTATATTTTAATTGCTATGATTTTTGGCTCAAAATCTCGTGGCCAAGCTTATCCCGCTTTGTCTGCAGGTAAAACTCGTTGTGCTCATTAGGAACTATCTCAATTGGTATGTTCTCCACGATCTCCAGTCCGAAGCCAACGATACCTGCCCGCTTTCTAGGATTGTTGCTCATCAGCTTCATCTTAGATACACCAAGGTAGCGGAGAATCTGAGCACCTACACCGTAGTCGCGCTGGTCATTTTTGAAGCCAAGGGCGAGGTTAGCCTCTACTGTGTCTTTGCCCTCTTCCTGTAGTTTATACGCTTTAAGCTTGTTGAGCAGACCTATGCCGCGGCCCTCCTGGTTCATATATAGTACCACGCCTTTTCCGGCAGCCTGCACCATTTCCATTGCCTTTTCCAGCTGGTCGCCACAGTCGCAGCGAAGGGAGTGCAGGATGTCGCCTGTGAAGCAGGAACTGTGCACACGTACTAACACTGGCTCGTCCTTGGCCCAGGTGCCTTTTATAAGGGCAAGATGCATTTCGCCGGTATTAGTTTGCTTGAATGCAACTAGTTCAAAATCACCATGTTTGGTAGGCATTTGCACGCGTACCTCCTCTTTTATGAGGGTTTCTTTGGCAAGCCTGTAAGCGATTAAGTCTTTTATAGAAATGATCTTCAGATCATACTTTTTGGCGATTTCCATCAATTCCGGAATTCGGGCCATGGTGCCATCGTCGTTCATGATCTCAACGAGCACTCCTGCCGGCTCAAAACCCGCAAGGCGTGCGAGGTCGACCGTGGCCTCGGTATGCCCGCTGCGGCGAAGGACACCTTCAGCCCTTGCCCTGAGCGGGAAGATATGCCCGGGGCGGCCAAGGTCGTCAGGGGTAGTTGCAGGATCTATCAGCGCCTGCACTGTTTTGGCCCTGTCTTGCGCGCTTATGCCGGTGGTGCAGCCGTGGCCAATAAGGTCTACCGAAACAGTAAATGGTGTCTGGTGCAGCACTGTGTTGTTCTCCACCATCAGGTTAAGCTTCAGCTCATCGCAACGCTGCTCTGTGATGGGTGCACATATGAGCCCGCGCCCGTACTTGGACATAAAGTTGATTATCTCAGGTGTCACATTTCTCGCTGCAGTTACAAAATCACCTTCGTTTTCACGATCCTCATCATCAACAACAATCAGTAATTTACCCTTTCTCAGGTCTTCCAATGCACTCTCTATTGTATCTAACATATATTAAATTCGTAAGTAGTTAGTCGTCGGCCTTTAGTCCGGTAATGGGACATGGATTCAAGAAAATGACACCGCAAAGGTACAACGTATAAATTAAGGACATTTTCAAAAAAAGGAATAGCAGTATAGATAAATGCTACCGCTACTAAATAACGATTATCTTTTTCTGTCCAAAAGCAAATCCACTTCGTGAAGAACCGTCTTCATGACTTTCTTTCTTTCATACTTCTCGAATACCATAGCGCGTGCTGCCTGGCCCATTTTTTCGGCGCTTTCTTTATTGTCTAGGCACCATTTAATAGCTTTTACAAAATCATCGGGCTTGTGCACGCGCAGGTAGTGGGTGCCGGGTGTGGCATCAATACCTTTGATGCCGGTAGCGGTGGCAATCACAATCTTGCCTGCGGCCATGGCTTCAAGTATCTTCACTCTAATGCCACCGCCTGTAAGCAAGGGCACAATCAGTATTTTTTTATCTGCTATGAATTCTTCGGCACTTGGCACTTCATCGTAGCAGTAGACGCCTTTGAAATTCATTTTTTTGAATTCGTCGGGCATGTTGCGGCCTGCAAAGTAGAATTCGAACTTGGGGATGGCTTTCTGAATATGAGACCATGCATGTTTGAGGAACCAACGCATGCTGTTCTGGTTTGCGATCCAATCCATGGCACCCAGATGGTAGCCAACCCAACGCTCCCGCTCCGTATTAACAACCACTTTTTGTATATCTATGCTGAAAGGGGCCACCACTATATTAGTGGTCGCTTCAAGCCGAGCTACAAGTGATGCGTCTTTTTCTGTGATGGCAAGCAACAAATCGTACATCTTCCATGCCGCACGCTCGTAGTCCCGAACCCGCTTGGTAAGGTTATCGAAGTAAATACGCTTCACCTGGTTCTTGGTCTTCTTTTCCAGCCCCTTCCATATCTGGTATTCTACATTGTGTAACCGTAAGACGTTTACAGCATTGGAGTGCATTTTGATTACCGGCATGTAAGTAGACAGATAAACACTCTCCACCTGCACCACATCGGGCTTAAAGGATATCAATACCTCTTTGAGCTTAGCTTTAAATACCTCGCTATAGAATCGTTTGGCATGTTCCGGCTCTTTACTAAAGAAATAGTTTTTGACTATTTCTTTAAGTTTCAGCCTGTTATCTACATCTACCCAGGTAAACGCATGTAGATGAGTGAACAGCCGGGCTAAAGCGGTGTGAGCGATATGATGCTTTGATGTGTTCATGGCAAGCAGGTGTACCTGCCATCCTGCTTCATAATACCCCTGTATCATTGCATCCATGGCCAGGTTGCCGCCATCTTTGAGCGGATATGGCACACGGTTGGTAATAATGAGTATTTTTCTTGCTTGCATTGCGGGTGCGAAAATAGATAAATGTATTGTCTTTAGATAAAACAGAAAAAATCATAGGCTTATGTTTTTTAATCATGTATGTTAACAGTTAAATATTCTGCGAAGGTTTTTTAAATTTGAGCTGCAAACCTCCACATGAACAGGAAAAAACTTATCTTTTTAGGGTCAAAGCCAATAGGCTATGAATGCCTTTCTTACCTGATTTCTCAGCAGGAAACGATAGAGGTAGAGATAGCAGGTATACTCACCCGATCAAGGAAAGAGTTTGGGAATGCCCATGATCTGACGGCACTTGCGACCAAGCACGGTATACCAATAATAAGTAGCCTGGATGATATGCCGGAATGTGATATTATTTATTCCGTTCAATATCATGAGATTTTGAAAAAGGTGCATATAGAAAAAGCCCGTGATATAGCAGTGAACCTGCACATGGCACCCTTGCCTGAATATCGCGGCGCCAATCAATTTACTTTTGCTATACTGGAGAACAAGCATGAATTTGGCACATCAATACATAAGATAGATCCACAGATAGACCATGGTGATATCCTTTTTCAGAAAAGGTTCTCTATTCCTGAAAAATGCTGTGTGGCGGACCTGTATGAGCTCACCTATAAAGCTTCGATAAGACTATTTCAACAATCGCTGGCCCACCTTATAAAAAGCAACTACTATTCAGTTCCGCAGGAGGCGCTTATAGCCAGGTTTGGGACCAGTATTCACTACCGCAAGGAAATGGAAGAGCTGAAGCTGATAGACCTTAACTGGGACAAAGAAAAGATAGAACGTCATATTCGCGCCACATCAATGCCCGGCTTTGAGCCGCCTTACTGTATTGTAAATGGCAAAAAAGTGCATTTCTCCATGCAATAAACACGGCGGGTTACCAATTATTTTGTTCCACCCACATTTACATAATTCTCTATTGGCTGCCGCTTTGCTATAGACCGGGCGAGGGTCATTTCATCGGCATATTCCAGTTCGCCGCCGAAGGCTATGCCGCGGGCAATAGTGGTGATATTAACTGGCAGATCCTTTAACTGGCGGGCAATGTAATATACTGTGGTATCGCCTTCTATTGTGGGGCTCAGTGCCATTATCACCTCTCCAATACTGTTTTCCTTTATGCGGTCGTGGAGTGTAGAGATATTGAGCTGGTCAGGGCCTATACCATCGAGTGGTGAAAGTATGCCTCCGAGTACGTGGTACAGACCGCTATACTGCTGGGTGCTTTCGATAGCAATGACATCGCGGATGGTTTCGACTACGCATACCTGGGAACGATTGCGACCCGGGTTTACACAAATAATGCAGACATCGCTATCGGAGATATTGTGGCAATGTTTGCAGAATTTTACGCCATGGCGCATACGGGAGACTGCACCCGTAAATTCGTCCACCTCACCAGTATCCATACGAAGGAGCTGCAACACCATGCGCAGCGCCGTTTTTTTGCCAATGCCGGGCAACCTTGAAAATTCCCTTACCGCGTCTTCAACCAGCTTTGATGAAAAAATCATTTAAAAAAATTGGAATTATTTAGTGTGCAAAGTTCTGACAATTTGGGCAATACCTGCGATAATCATTCTATGATTATCGGTTATGCTGGCACTGTATCGTTCCTGAATGGGTTTACACTTTACAATGTAATCCTAAAAGAAAATATTAGGACCATATCAAAAAGGATATTCCCCGTTTCGTGAGACCGCTTCGTGCCTCGCGAAGGAGGGGTTGATATTATTATTTGTTTTACTGCTGTAGATTTGACAACTTTTAGAAAGTTGTCAAATCTGAGAGAATTATCTCACAAACCATTAACTAAAAATATTTTCCCAACTTGCCTTATATTTGACTTTCACGAAAAACAATGGCTAAGAAAATAAATAATACGTCGGGTTCAGGGCAGCGAATCGTTACTCCTGCGGCAAGTGCACAAGTAAAGAAGCCTGTGGCGCCTGTTGCCTCTGTGTATGAACCAGTGGTGAAGGATCCTTTCTTGCCTGCATGGCTGTATGAGTTTAAAATACAAGCTATAATTGTAGGGTTGCTCGCATTTGTGCTTTATGTAAATACATCGAGTAACGAGTATGCGCTTGATGATACCATAGCTATAGTAAAGAATGAGTACGTATGGGAGGGCTTTGCCGGCATACCGTCAATTATGACAAAGGATGCTTTCGACAGTTACTACAAGCAGTTCAACTCATCTAACCAGCTGAGCGGGGGACGTTACCGTCCGCTATCGCAGGTGTCGTTTGCCGTGGAGCAGCAGTTCTTTGGCGCTATACCTGTAGATAAAATGGACAGCTTTAAGACGCATCCTAACGGTATCAATCCCGGGTTCAGCTACGGAATGAAGCAGCCATTTGAAAAGAAGTTTTTAAGCGACATGCATACCCGACACTTTTTTAATGTGCTGTGGTTTACTGCCTGCGTGGTAGTGCTGCTTTACTTTTTGCGCTATATAGTGTTCAAGAGCAACCCGATAATGGCGTTGCTGGCCGCCATATTGTTTGCGATACACCCGATACATACGGAGGTGGTGGCGAATGTAAAAAGCCGTGATGAGATAATGTCGCTGCTGTTTATATGCCTTACGTTCATATTCGCCTTCAAGTATGAGGAGCTGAAGAAGAAATGGATGGTGGTAGCGGGATGCGCCAGTTACTTCCTGGCCTTCCTTGCCAAGGAGTACGCTATCTCCATGATCTTTTTGCTGCCGCTAAGCTTCATGATGTTTAACCGGTATTCATTTGGCAAGAGCATAAAGGCTTCTATGCCGTTCTTTGCGGTGGCGGGTGTATATATCGCTATGAGGCTGAGTATAGTGGCGCAGATGAATAAAGACTCTGATGCAGATATACTTAATAATCCCTATGCCAAGGTAGCCGATGATGCGGAGAAGAAGGCAACGCAGATATCTACCATACTCAACTACATAAAACTGCTGATATGGCCGCAGCACCTGAGCTCCGATTACTCATATAATACTATTTCCTACAAGAACTTTACGCACCCAATGGTTTGGGCGTCGATGCTGGTACATGGTTCGCTGGTGTGGATGATGTTCTCGTTTTTCAAGAAATCAATCTCCTTTGAACCAAAGGCCAGTGCACCAACGCCGGAAAGCGGCATAAGCAAAGCGACAGCACGTGTTATGTGTTTTGCCATTACTTTTTACCTGCTTAACCTGTTCCTGGTCAGCAACCTTGTCTTTAATATAGGTGGTACTATGGGGGAGCGTCTTATTTTTCACTCTTCCGTAGGGTTTTGCATAGCTGTGGCTTACCTGCTTTACAAGGGAGCGGAAATGATGCGGCCAGCAATAACCGGCAAGATGGCACTGGGTGCGCTGACACTGGCACTGGTAGGTCTATGCGGCTTTAAAACCATAGAGCGTAACAGGGACTGGAAGAATGATGATACACTTTTCAACCACGATATAGCGGAAGCACCCAATAGTGTGTTGGTGAACGCGAATGTGGCCTCATCGCTCATAAACAAGGCTGAGGAAGAACCGAACCTGGAAGTGAAACGGGATGAACTGCACCGCGGACTGGTGTACTACCATAAGGCGACGACCATACATAATACATTCGTATCGGGCTATATGAACACTTTTGTGGCCTACCTGAAACTGAATGAGCCGGACAGCGCCAAAACAAACCTGGACCTGGTGAAGATGTACTATCCCAACTATCCCAAGCTGGAGGAGATATACTACAACCTGGGGGTATGCTACTACATGAAGAAGCAGATACCGCAGGCTATACAGCAGTGGCAAACGTCTCTAAAACTGAAACCAACCTACATCATTGCACAGCAGAGCATAAATACCGCAATGCAGGCTATGCAGGCACAAGCAGCGGGGCAAGATGTGAAGGTGAAGTAAGTGATAAGTGATAAGTGATAAGTTGATAGGTGTTACGTATCAATTTATCACTTTTTACTTTTTACTTTTTACTTTTTAATTTTTAATTTTTAATTTTTAATTTGCTGCGGGATGTTAGACAACTCAAGATGTCACTGATCACTTGTCAACTTTTCTAACTTACTAATCCAGCGGTGGACTATATAGAGGGGAATGATTCCGAATATGCCGAAGCAGCAGTCAATGAGTATGTGAAACCATGGTATGCCGCGGGCGTTGCCCATGATGAGCGCTAAGGGTATAACCGATATGCACGCGAGGATGCCCCATTCTATTACCCATTTATTTCGTACCGGGTCGCGATAAGGTCCTATGAACGCCATTCCTATAACGATGTGTGCAAACGCGAGCCAATCGTAACCGTAGAACAGGAAATGATTATTATCGTTGATCTCTTTTACGCCGAGCCATACCTTGTATAGCCATGCGCCCAGGGCTGAGCCAGGATTGAAGATGTGGGTAGCCATAAGCCATTTGAGCTCGGAATAGGTAGGGAATGCGGTGATGCCGCTGAGTATAAGCAGTATTACAAACAGCAGGGTCATAGACCGGATACGGAAGAGGAGTTGTGAGGCAGTCATGCGGTAATAAAGGTATAAAATTGTGACCTGGAAAGTGGTAAGAACAAACTAAGCGTATTAGCTTTACTGCCTACCCATGCTTACTACTCCGGCTACTACTTACGGCAATCAAAAACTTGCAGGTTAGACCATTTACGGGCATTGGCAATAGCGCTTGTGCTGTTGTTTCATTACCGGCTGTTTGAGCATCCAGACTGGGTGGTGCCAGCCGGGAGATTCGGGTGGACTGGCGTGGATCTGTTTTTTGTGTTGAGCGGGTACCTGATCTCATCGCAGTTATTTTTGAAAATTGCGAAGGGACAGACGATAAGTTTTAAGGACTTCTTTATACGCAGGTTTTTCCGGATAATACCTGCGTATGCGATGGTTTTGGCAATTTATTTTTGTATACCTTATTTCAGGGAATGGGAGGCATTGCCACCACTCTGGAAGTACCTGACCTTTACCCAAAACCTGGGGCTTGACATAAGGGGCAACCGCACATTTTCGCATGCATGGTCGCTCTGCATTGAAGAGCAGTTTTACCTGGTGTTGCCGCTTACACTTATCGCGCTGGTGCATCTAAAGGTTGGCCGAAAGGGGGCGCTTCTGCTGGCGAGCTTATTTGTGTTTGGGTTTGCCGCAAGGCTATACTGCTGGCAACGCTTTGTAGCGCCTGTTGCCGATACTGACGCCTTTACTGCGCAGTGGTACAAATGGATCTATTACCCAACGTGGGGGAGGCTGGATGGCATACTTTGCGGTGTGACTATTGCGGCGCTGTTCCAGTTTTTTCCGGAAGCTATGCTGCGTATATCGAAGCATGGAAATAAACTGGTGTTGCTGAGCCTGATGCTTTTATCAGGGGCATATTGGTTGTGCCTGGATTCGCATTCATGGCCGGCATCTATTTTTGGATTTCCACTTGTATCTGCAGAGTATGGCGTAATGGTGGCAGCAGCTATAAGCCCCAGTTGTTTTTTGTATAAGTTCAGAAGCGTTGTCACAGAAAAAGTTGCAGCATGGTCGTTTGCAATCTACCTCGTGCATAAAGGGATGATACATATTGTGCAGGTTGAGTTTGTGAAATCTGGGCTAGCGGCTGATGGGAATCTGATGCTTTTGTTTTGCATCGCGGGGTCGGTAGCAGGCGCACTGCTCCTGCATTTTACCATTGAACAGCCGTTTATGAAGTTGAGGAAGAAGATAACCGGATGAGAACACAACATTTACTTTTTTGTCTGTTGCTTTGTTTTGCAAATAACGGATATGGCCAGTCGTTGAAAACCTTTTCAGACAGCATCAGGCAGGCGTATAAAATACCGGAACTTGGCTATGCAGTGGTAGCAGGTGATAGTGTACTAGCAATGGATGTGGCTGGCGTTAAAAAATGGGGTGCACAAATTGCAGCCGAAAAGAATGATTTCTTCCGGATAGGATCTAATACTAAAGCGATCACGGGTTTTATAGCTGCCACAAAGGTGAAGGAAAAGCGAATAGAATGGAATACGCGTTTTTTCGATTTGTTTCCTGAATTGAAGGCCGGCAGCAGGAAAGAATATTATGACCTGACGTTGCTGAACCTGCTAACTTTCAGGACTCGTCTTTTCGCTTATACGTACACTAATGATACACCGGTAAAAGGACAGTTTAGCGGGAATGAGGACGAGCAACTATACCAGTTTGCCAGCTGGTTTTTTAAGCAAAAGCCAGTGCCCGGGAATGATCAGATCCATTTTTCGAACCTTGGGTATATAGCTGCTGCGTTGATGCTGGAGAAGGCCACAGGGAAGACTTATAAGCAGCTTGTCGGGGAGCTTGGCGACAGGCTGGGCATACAATTTAAGTTCGGCCAGCCCAATAATATAGACAGCATGCAGCCGTGGGGCCATAGCGGCGATATGGTGCCGGAATCAGCGGGAGACAACTACAAACTAAACTGGTTGCTACCCGCAGGAAATATATGCGTGAGCCTGCCGGACTACGTAAAGTTCATTCAGTTGCAGCTGCAAGGTCTGGCAGGCAAGTCAGATCTGCTAACAAAGGATGAATTTCATTTTTTGCATTTCGGGCTTAACCGGTTTTCAGTAGGGTGGTTTTGGGATACGGATGAAAAGGGTCGTATTTTCTCGCATAATACAGGCAACCCGGGAACATTTCTAACGAACGTATTTGTGTACCCTGAGCCGGATAGGGCTTTTATTCTGCTTTCTAATGCACAGACGGATGCAGTAGCGGAGGGGATGGGGATGATTTTGGAGGAAATGGAAAGGCTGTATATCAGGTAAAGAAGGTTTCTGCTTTATTATATCTTTGCGGCATGGAACTCAACGCACTTACCGCCATTAGCCCCATAGACGGGCGCTACCGTTCACAACTTGCTTCACTTGCTCCTTACTTTTCGGAGTATGGGCTAATACGCTACCGTGTGAAGGTGGAGGTGGAATATTTCCTGTTCCTGGCGGAGAAGAAAGTGATAACGTTGCCTGCGAAGGTAAAGCCGGCGAAGCTGCGGGCAATCTATGAGAATTTTACAGAGGCAGATGCGATGGAGATAAAGACCACCGAGCGCACCACCAACCATGATGTAAAGGCGGTAGAATATTTTCTGAAGGACAAGCTGAAAGCCCTGGGGGCAGGGGATAGTGTGGAGTGGATACACTTCGGGCTGACATCGCAGGATATAAATAATACCGCGATACCTATGCTCTGGAAAGATGCAATGGAAGAACAATTTCTGCCACTGCTGATGAATACCCACCTGGCACTATACCACCTGGCACAGGAGTGGAAAGCCGTTCCCATGCTGGCACGTACACACGGGCAGCCGGCATCGCCCACAATGCTGGGTAAGGAGATAATGGTGTTTGTGGAGCGGCTGGAAGGGCAGATAGATCAGCTGTTCAACATTCCTTTTTCAGCAAAATTCGGCGGTGCAACGGGTAACTTCAATGCTCATCATGTAGCGTTTGGAACTATAGACTGGGAAAAATTTGGCAACGATTTTTTAGAAAAAAAGCTGGGTGTGGAGCGTATGCAATACACGACGCAGATAGAGCATTATGACAATCTTGCGGCACAGTTTGATACGCTGAAACGCATAAATACGATATTCATAGACTTCTGCCGCGACGTGTGGCAGTACATATCTATGGAGTATTTTAAGCAGAAAGTGAAAGCAGGAGAGGTAGGCAGCAGTGCTATGCCGCACAAGGTGAATCCGATAGATTTTGAAAATGCGGAGGGTAATCTAGGCATTGCGAATGCGCTGTATGAACATCTAAGTGCCAAACTGCCGATAAGCCGTTTACAGCGTGATCTTACCGACAGTACCGTGCTTCGTAATATAGGCGTGCCGATGAGTCATAGTTTCCTGGCGTTGCGTTCGATAGAGAAAGGACTCGGTAAGTTGCTGCTGAACCAGCAGAAAATGACCGATGACCTGGACCGCAACTGGGCGGTGGTGGCTGAAGCAATACAAACTGTGCTTAGAAGGGAGAACTATCCACAACCCTACGAGGCGCTGAAGGAGCTGACGCGGGGGAAAGCCAGCATAGGCAAGCAGGATATACATGACTTTATAGACACGCTGAAGGTGAGTGCGAAAGTGAAGAAAGAGTTGAAGGCGATAACACCTCATAACTATACGGGGGTTGAGTTTGATTATTAAAGCAAAAGTCAAAAGTGAAACCCCAAAAGTTGTAAGACAGGTTTAAATGATAATACCGAAAAGCCTTTTAGCGGAATTGCAAAGTGTAAAAGGCTTTGATGAGCAATCCTTCATTGCCGCTCATGAAGGTGTAGCGCCTACTTCTGTACGCATAAATCCGGCAAAAGATATAGGGCTGTTTGCGGCCAATACGCGTGTGCCATGGTGCAGTAATGGCATTTACCTTGGTGAGCGGCCAGTGTTTACATTGGATCCCGCTTACCATGCGGGGGCGTATTATGTGCAGGAGGCTTCTTCTATGTTTTTGGAGCAGGTGCTGCGGCCGGTGCTAGCTGATAAAAAGGGGTTGCGGGTGCTGGATCTTTGTGCTGCGCCGGGTGGAAAGAGCACACTGATAGCCTCTTTGCTGGATAAGGATAGCCTGCTTATATCTAACGAGGTAATACGTACGAGGGCATCTATACTGGATGAGAATATGACCCGGTGGGGGCATATGAACACATGGGTTACCAGCAACGATCCGAGGGATCTTGGAAGATTGGTAGGGTATTTTGATGTGATTGTGGTAGATGCACCATGCAGTGGCTCGGGGCTGTGGCGAAAGGACGCCAGGGCGCTGGACGAGTGGAGCGAGGCGAATGTGCAAATGTGCAGTGAACGACAAGAACGCATACTGGCAGATGTGTGGCCTGCGCTGAAACAAGATGGTATTTTGATCTACGCAACATGCTCGTACTCGCAGCAGGAGGATGAGCAAATACTAGACTGGCTGGCTACTACTTATGATGTAGTTGCGTTGCCAGCAGAAATGAAGGAGGAGTGGGGGATTGTGGAGGTGATTTCAAAGGAGGGGCTCACCGGTTACCGTTTTTTTCTGGATAAGGTTAGGGGAGAAGGCTTTTTTATTGCGGCTGTGCGGAAAACGGATGAAGCGCAAGCTATGCGGCCTGTGAGGTTCAAAACAGCACATGATAAAAAGATAGCGCAACAGGCGGGGCATCTGCTTACGGACCCTGATGTTTTATTTATAAAGACGGATAAGGATAACTATAGCGCTATGCGCCCGGACCATGAGGTTGACTGGCATTTATTACAGACCGCAGTTTATCTTAGAAAGACCGGGCTTAAGCTTGGGATGCCGACCGCCAAAGAATGGGTGCCAGAGCATGAGGTAGCTTTGGGTATAGATGCGAGCAAGGACCTGCCAGGTCTAAATGCCAGTCGGGAGCAGGCCCTGAGGTTTCTGAAGCGCGAGGATATGGGGGTAGATGATCTGCCCAAAGGCTGGCTCGTAGTGAAGTATGAGGGATTGGGGTTAGGCTGGGTGAAGTCGCTGGGAAACCGGGTAAATAATTACCTGCCCAAGCAATGGCGAATAAGAATGGACATTGAGTAATTCAAAATTCAAAATTCAAGCTGCCATGGAGATGGAGAAAATCACCTACCGTTTGGGCTGAACGTGTCCCATCGGGGCGTATTTAACAATATAGAGTGCAATTTTGGGCATAATTGTTGTACTTTTCGGACAAATTTCGATTTAATATGTTGAGGTGTTTATCTATATTTTTGTTTACTATTTTGGCAACCGGTGCATTAGCGCAGGAGGCCGACAGCCTGTTTGCGGTGCGCAGGGGCAATAAATGGGCAGTAAAATATGAGATGAAAAAGGGTGAAAACCTGGCTATGCTGGCTCAACGCTTTTACGTGAATGAGCGGGATTTTGATTTTTTACCTGATTATGATAGGAACAAAAAACTAACACCCGGCACTACTGTTTTTATACCTGTGACCTCGCCTAACTATTCGCTTAGCAAGCCAGGGGTGCTTGACTCAAAGGATATGCATGAGCTTTACTATCATGTGGCCGCAAAGGATGATATAGGTCTTATAGCTACTTACGCCGGTGTGACGAAGACTACGATAAGAACATGGAATAACCTGCACGGTAATACACTTACTGAAGATGAGGTACTATTCATAGGCTGGCTTAAAATGATAGGACGCGATACTACTGAGAATCCTTTGCGTGCTTCTGCATATCCGGCGGTGCCGAAAAAAGCTGTTGCCGGCACGGATACTTCAAAATTGCGCAACATAGGCGGGCTTGATACTGTTTATAACCGCCAGACCAATAACGGGCAGAACGTACTTACGGAAAAGGGAACCGCTGTGTTTTTTGAGAAAGCCGGAAAACTCGGTGCTTACCAGGCTTTTCATAATACTACACCAAGGGGTACAATAATAAAAGTGTATAATCCCGGCACAGGCAAGACAATTTATGCTAAAGTACTGGGTGCGGTACCGGATACTAAGCTATATGCGAACAGCATTATTGGTATTTCTGATGCAGCCAAGGAGGCGCTGGGTATAACCGAAAGCAAGGCTTGGGTGGAGTTGTCTTACCCTGCTAACTAGCCGCCAGGGCAAAAAGTCAAAAGTCAAAACCAAAAAGTTTCCTGCGTTCCTTATGAAGGTACTGGTTATTCGTTTTTCTTCTATTGGTGATATAGTGCTGACAACGCCGGTGGTGCGTTGCCTGAAGCAACAACATAAGGATGTGGTGGTGCATTACCTGACAAAGTCGGCATATGGGGCTATACTGATGAACAATCCGTACATCGACAAAATGTACCTGCTGGATGATGACCTAGATGCGGTAACAGAAAAGCTGAAAGAAGAGAAATATGACTGCATTCTAGACCTGCACCACAACCTGCGCACAATGCGCGTGAAAAAGGCGCTGAATGTAAAAAGCTATTCATTCCCTAAGCTGAATGTGCAGAAATGGCTGCTTACCAACCTGAAGGTGAATATAATGCCCGACAAAAGCATTGTAGAAAGGTACTTAGAAACGGTGAGGTCGCTGGGCGTGACCAATGATGGCAAGGGACTTGACTATTTTTTAAGGGAGGATAAAATGCTATCGGATAGTGATATACCTGTGAGCCACTGGGGCGGCTATGTGGGCTGCGTGATAGGCGGGTCTTACAATACCAAGAAATTACCGGTAGAACAGTGGCGGAAATTCTGCGAACTGATACCTTATCCCGTAATATTGCTCGGCGGACCTGAGGACCGGGACGAGGGGCTGGCCATAGCCGAGCAGGACAACATAAAGATTTATAACTCATGCGGCAAATTCAATCTTACGGAATCTGCAGAGCTGGTAAAGATAGCGCGCGTAATTATTAGTAATGACACTGGCCTGATGCATGTGGCTGCAGCATACAAAAAACCTATTGTCTCTCTCTGGGGCAATACTTCGCCGGATATGGGCATGTTCCCTTATTACGGATTCAACAACCTTAAAGAACGTGTAGCACCAGAATCAGTGATCATGGAAATGAAGAAGCTAAGCTGCCACCCCTGCAGCAAGCTGGGCTATAACCGATGCCCTAAAGGCCACTTTAAGTGCATGAATGGCCTGGATATGGCTGTGGCTGTGGAAGAGGTGAAGCGACTGTGGAGTGGGGTGGGGAAGAGTTAGTCCAGCGTGTCAAACAACTCTTTCAGATCCATTGAAAATCCAGGTAAAACAGATGTTGTGACGGTATCGCCGCTGGTCATTGGCCTGGAGGTGATATAATGGCCATTAACTAATGTATTCACCAGGAAGGTCTTATCTTGTGGGGAGACGATCCAATATTCTTTTACGCCTGCTTCTTCGTAAACGTCAAATTTATTCTTTAGCTCTTTAGCATTATTGCCTGGAGAGAGAACCTCAACTACAATGTCCGGAGCACCAACACAACCCTTTTTGTCATGCTTGGTGGGGTCACAAACAACACATACGTCTGGTTGCAGCACTGTATATATATCTTTGTCCGCTGTAGATTTTTTTGGCAGTCGAACATCAAATGGAGCAATAAAAGTGCGGCATTTTTGTTTAGCTAGAAAATTTCCCAAGGCCCTATAAATCTCACCGGCCAATACCTGGTGATCAAAATTCGGCGCCGGACTCATTTTAAAGATCTTGCCTTTGATTAATTCCACGCGCTCTTCAAATTGCCATTTGAAGTAATCGGCATAAGAATAAACTTTGTTCAGATCAAGGTCAGCCAGTTCCATAATTGTTTTTCTTACGGCAAACTTAAAAATAAAAAATTACATACAATTCTTACGACAAATACTTCCCCACAATCGGCACCCTGCGGCCAACGCCAAATGCCTTAGGCGACACGCGGATAATGGGGCAGAACTGGTTTCGCTTGTATTCGTTGTTGTTTACGAGCTTCAGTATGCGGGTAACCAGGGCAGGGTCGTTGCCAATGCTTACTATCTCTTTAGGGCCCTGGCGGCGCTCAATGTATTGGTAAAGTATAGGGTCAAGCACATCGTATTCGGGCAGGCTGTCGCTGTCCTTCTGGTCGTGGCGCAGCTCTGCGCTGGGGGCTTTATCAATGATGTTTTGAGGTATTATTTCTTTATCCCGGTTTATGTAGCGAGCCACTGCGTATACCTGCATTTTATAGAGGTCTCCAAGTACTCCGAGGCCGCCCGCCATGTCGCCATACAATGTGCCGTAGCCGGTAGCCAGCTCACTTTTGTTAGAGGTGTTGAGCAATATAGATCCGAACTTGTTAGACAGGGCCATTACCATTGCCCCTCGTATACGGGATTGCAGGTTTTCTTCAGCAACATTGAATGGCAGGCCGCTAAAAACATTTTGCAATGCTCCCTCATAGGCTTTGAATACATTCTCTATGGGTATGATGTCGTAATGGTTGTCAAGATTTTTTGAGAGCTGCTCGGCATCGCTCACAGAGTGCGATGTGGAGAACTGAGAGGGTAGCAATAGTGCGCTTACATTTTCGCTGCCCAGGGCCTCGCAAGCCAGTGCCAGTACCACGGCGCTATCTATGCCGCCAGATGAAGCTACTATTGCCTTCTTAAAGCCCATCTTACCGAAGTAATCGCGAATGCCGAGGATGAGTGCGCTGTGTATCTTCTCTATGTTCTTTAGTGGCTCAAAGGTGGCAGGCAAAGGGTCTGCAGTGTGTATGGTATCTGCCGTGCGAACGACGCCGTCAGTAAATGTGCCGTCATCGTTCCAGGTGACGGATGCCATGGATTCTGTGAAATAAGGCATTTCGGTAAGCAGGTCACCATTTGCATTCATTACCAGAGAGCCGCCATCGAAAACGATCTCCGTTTGAGAGCCGATGGTATTGCAGTACACCATCGGCAGATTGTATTTAACCACGTTGCGCCGTACTATGCCTTTGCGGCCATCTTCATGAATATAATCGAATGGCGAGGCGCTTAGATTGATCATGATGTCCGGCTGATGCTTAATAAGCTCATCCATGGGGCAGATGCGATATAGCGGATCGTCGCCCAGGTTCCAGATGTCTTCGCAAATGGTTACTGCCAGTCTTTTGCCTTTGAATGTGAGTACATTCCACTCATAAGCGGGCTCAAAGTAGCGGTACTCATCGAATATATCGTAGTTGGGCAAAAGTGTTTTATGCACTATACCTTTTATCTCCTTTTCGTACAGCAGGTAAGCACTGTTAAACAAATCTTTGCCCTCTATCTTAGGGTTTCGGGATGGGCAACCCACCAGCACGCCAATGGTATCTGCTACCTGCCTTATCCTGTCTATGCACGCGAGACCTTGTTCAATAAAGTCATTGAACTCAAGGAAGTCGCGGGGAGGGTAGCCACATACCGACAATTCTGAAAAAACGATCAGGTCACCGCCTTGTTTTTTAGCTTCTTCAATAGCGGCAATAATCTTATTGGTATTGGCTTCGAAGTTGCCTATGTGGTAGTTTTGTTGTGCGAGGAAAATTTTCATGGATTGTGAAAAAGGTGAAGTCTAAACCAATGAAGTTATTGTCTATAATTTTTTCTTCGTGTGTCAGCAAGAGAGACGATAAAGATTGTATTACTCTTTATCCTGTAAAATACCCGGTTGTGTTTAGTTATTAGCAAACCTCTTACATTGATTTTATTTGAGGGGGTGCCAATAAATGGATGGCTGCTCAATAATTTTAATGCTCCAGTTATTTTGTCCTGAAACTCGTCTGCTACTTTTTTGCCCCATTCTCCCTCAAGATAGATTAACACGTTCAGAAGGTCCTTTGCAAAACGTTTTTTGAAAATTATTTTGTGCCCCACCTTGCAAATAACTTTCTAAACTCTTCTTCAGAAATCGTGTCTTTTTCAGCAGGTTCTTCGACACGTGAAATTAATTCCTTCATTTGGTATTTATCTAAAGCATCGGTAATGTCTTTGCCATTACTATGGGTATAATATTCTAAGGTTTCTCCCAGCATTTCCAGCGTTTGCTCGTCAGTTATATTATTTATTTGCTGAACAAGAATCGCCCTTCTTTCACCTAAATTCATACTCTTCGTTTATGTAAAGTTACGAAATACATAATAAGAATAGCAGCACCTCACCGTCATAACCCACATAAAAAGGCCATTATATCAACCCCATCAGCATATTCGCTCAGTGCCGGTTTTTGGGAATCGCCGAAGGGTACCATGCCTGCTCCTTTGCCGATGACTGCCTGTATCTCTTCACTGTGCATGAGTATGTCTGTCAACTCCTCCTTGTTGTCGTAATACCGGTAGTGGAGAACACTTACTGCGGAGAATGGCATCAGGTTCTCTACCAGCAGGATCGATTCGTTGCTCATGTATGGCACGCGATTCAGCAGGTAGATGGCCAGGTGATAGTCGTAGTTGTTTTTGTATTTATTCAGGTCGGCATAATCATTGTGCCTGTTGAATATGTTCAGCAGGCGGGCGAAATCAAAGTCCCGCGGCACACATATCTGCGTTACATTCCTGCAACCCAGTCCGTAATAGAGATATACATCATCTGCAAGCAGCGCGAGTTCTTCATCAGTTTCAGTGCCATCTAAAATGGCTACCGATGTACGATTCTTGCGTATAATATGTGGATACTTGCCAAAATACTGCTCAAAATAGCGTGCGGTATTGTTACTGCCTGTTGCAATATATGCATCACAGTTATTAAGCCGGTCGGCTATTGTCACCTGCTCCAGTACTTCCGGCTCCCACTCGCCCAGTTTCTGTACCAGGTACTTCAGCAATACGTCATCTTTAGAAGATAATTTCAGCAGCAGTTTGTGGCCACTTACAAAGCCACAAAGGAAATCATGAAAACCCACAAGCGGTATATTCCCGGCCATTACTATACCTACTATTTTGGGCTGCGCAGGTAAGGTGTAGCTGGTAATCCACTGCTCCAGTTTGTCTTTTTGTAAATATTGGGTAGCGATATTATGAATGGCTAATGATATATGTGCAGGTGTGAACCATGCATTTGCTCCTAAAGCCCTGCCTTGCGCATTTTGCCAGTTCACGTCATCACGCTCCAGGTAAGCGCCCAGGTTGGTAAGCAATTCCAGCCGCCTGCTTAATGACAGGTTATTAGTCATAATTTTTGTATTATTTGGGTTGTAAAAGTATTGAAAATCAATTTTTGGTTTTATTTAGATGGAAAGGGTTAAAGTATTTGTTGCGAAGTTGTAACTTTGTGCCCACATAAACTAAACATAGAGACTTTTATGGCCATTAAGATCACCGATGAATGTATTAATTGCGGCGCCTGCGAACCTGAATGTCCTAATAATGCCATCTATGAAGGTGGTGTAGAATGGGCTATTGCAGACGGCACTTCCATAAAAGGAGCATATACCCTGATGGATGGCAGCGTAACTGATGCTTTAGCACCTCACACACCTATAGCCGTAGATGTGTACTATATCACACCCAATAAGTGTACTGAGTGCCAGGGCTTTCATGAAGAGCCACAATGCGCTGCAGTATGCCCGGTAGACTGCTGTGTACCAGACGAAATGTATCGCGAGACGGTAGACGAACTACTGGCTAAGAAAGAGAAGCTTCACCTTTGATCAGTGAATAGGTAAACGCAGACTTTATAGTACGCTGTTTTGCGTTTGTGGCGTATTTTCAAACTGATATCAATTCGATAGGTATAACTATAAAAGTAAAAGGGCCTCTGCGGCCCTTTTACTTTTATTTGTTGTCTATTGACCGCTTACTCACTTAAAGTTTCTTCCACGAAGCATCCGGCTTTTTCCCGATTTCATCCATTGATGTTGCCAGTCCTTTCAGATAGGGTGGGCCAAAATGAGCGTTCCTGATTTCTTTGGTGCTATCTGAGTACACAATTGTATACATAAGCCCTGGCAGGTCAGGAATGCGATTATGGTATACATTACTACAAGTATCTACCCTATAGGTTACAAACTGGTTTATAATTTCCATCGCCTTTTCTACGCCTATATTTTTGGTGTATACACCGCTGTCTTCAACAAAACGCATACCTGTATACAAAGCCTCGCCATTGCTGCTGATCTTGATGGAGTAATCGGGGCAACGTCCAAAACAGGCAGTGCGGCGCATAGTAACACTTGAAACCGAGCTCACAGCCTGTTTCTTTTTCTTTTTGCGCTTCTTGTGTTTTGCAAAGGCAGGGGCACAAATAAAGAGTGCTAAAATGATCAATACGATTTTCCTCATTTTTTATATTTTAGACGATCAAAGATAACTTTAATAATGTGCTTAATGGAAAATTTGAGCACCTGCTAATTTGAAAATTCTTTGTAGTAAGACTTATAGAACAAATATGCTGCCAAAAGAGGAACACGAAGAATTATACTACCAATTAGCCCTGACGCTGGTGCCTGGAATAGGTGCAAAGACTGGTCGCGCACTGCTGGAGCACTATGGCGCAGCCACTACGATATTTAAAGCGCCGCTAAAAGAATTAATGCGCACAGACGGGGTGAGCGAGTTGCGGGTAAAGGGTTTCAGGAATGACGATGTGCTGAAAAAAGCTGAGCATGAACTGAATTTTATCTTAAAAAACGGAATAACGGCCCTTTATCACGGACATGGATACCCGGCAAGACTGGGTAACTGCAGCGATGCGCCACTGGTGCTCTATTACAAGGGTAATGCAGATATTGAAGCAGCAAAAGTGGTAGCCGTTGTGGGTACTAGGAAGAATACGGATTACGGACATAAGTTGTGCGAGGAACTGGTAGAGGGACTGCAATTGCTGGAAAATGTACTTGTGGTAAGCGGGCTGGCACTGGGTATAGATGCCATAGCACATAAGAAGTGCATGGCGCTCGGCATTCCTACAGTAGGAGTGCTGGGCCACGGGCTGGACAGGATATATCCTTACAACCACAAAGAACTAGCTGAGCAGATGGTGGAAAATGGCGGCCTGCTCACCGAGTTTTTCTCAGAGACTTTGCCGGACCGGACCAATTTTCCGATGAGAAACAGGATAGTAGCCGGGCTGAGTGATGTGACCGTAGTGGTAGAAAGCCAAGTGTCTGGCGGAGCGCTTATAACTGCGCATATGGCCAGTGGCTATAACAGGGAAGTAGCTGCTTTTCCGGGCAGGGTGAATGATAGCCGGAGCGCTGGCTGTAATGAACTGATCCGCACCAATATTGCCGGCATGATAACTAAAGCTGAGGACCTGGTGGAGATGATGAACTGGAGTAAAGCAGGGCGGCAAAAAGCGGTACAAAAGCAGCTGTTCATAAACTTGAGCCCCGAGGAGCAGAAAGTAGTGGATGCGCTAAATGGGAAAGACAGTGTACATGCAGACGAGCTGTTTTACAATACCGGGCTTGCGAACTCGCAACTGGCAGCCACTCTATTACAACTGGAAATGCAGGGTGTGATAAAGTCGTTGCCCGGAAAATTGTACCGGATGTATTGATTTAACTTGTCAGCAGATTCTGCCCAAGCCTGTTGCGGAAGAAAAAGTGTGGGCATCCACAGGTTTTTATATATTTGTGAAATTGTAAAAATTTCCATGGCCATAGATAACCTCCAGCGAATCCTACTTATCGATGACGATGCCGGAAATAATACGGTAAGCAGGATTTTTTTGAAACGGGTAGTGATAGAGACGGAGATAGTAGCGTTTACTGATCCGGAGGCGGGGCTGGCTTATATAGCCTCAGAGTACGCTGTAAACCCGGTTAATACTATCCTGCTATTAGACATTAATATGCCGGTATTATCAGGCTGGGAAGTGCTGCGGCAATTTGAGAAGCTGCCTGAAAGCATCCAAAAATATTTTACTGTTTACATACTTGCCTCGTCTATAAATATGGAGGATAAGCAGCGGGCTGCAGCACACCCACGGGTAAGCGCATATATTGAAAAGCCAATGTCTATTGGCTTGCTGAAAGCTATATTTCTGAATGATTAACCGTTACGCTGGTATAACTTCCCCTTCCAGGTCGTAGTCAAAGGCTTTGGTGATCTTTACCGTTACAAAGTCGCCTATAGGAAGCGCAGTCTTGCTTTCAATAACCACTTCATTATCTACTTCTACGCTGTCGAACTCGGTGCGGGCAAGGTAACGGCCTGATTCCTTTTTATCTACCAATACTTTATAGATGTTGCCGATCTTTTCCTGGTTTATTTCGTAAGATATTTCCTGCTGCACTTCCATTATCTTCTGTGCGCGGGCTTCTTTTTCAGCTGCAGGTATATTATCTATAAGGTCGTGGGCGGATGTATTCTCTTCGTGCGAATAGGTGAAAATACCTACGCGGTCGAGCCGGGTATCGACGAGGAATTGCTTGAGGTCTTCCACGTCGTCCCTTGTTTCGCCCGGGAAACCAGTGATGAGCGTGGTGCGGATACAGATTCCGGGTACACGGTCGCGTACACTAGCCACCAGGTCGGTTATTTCTGCACGGGTTATCTGGCGCTTCATAGCTTTCAGCATATTGTCTGAAATGTGCTGCAACGGCATGTCCAGGTAGTTACAGATATTGTCGCGCTCGCGCATCACGTCCAGTATCTCCAAAGGAAACTTGGATGGGTAGGCATAATGAAGGCGGATCCAATGCACGCCGGGTAAGTCGGACAGGTGCTTGAGCAGATCGGGGAGTGCGCGCTTTTTATAGATATCGAGGCCGTAGTAGGTAAGTTCCTGGGCAATGAGCATTATTTCCTTTACTCCCTTTTTCACCAGCGATTTAGCCTCGGCTATTACTTCTTCAATGGTCTTAGATACATGGCCACCACGCATCAGTGGTATGGCGCAAAAAGAGCAGGTGCGGTTGCAGCCCTCGGATATTTTGAGGTATGCATAGTGCTTAGGGGTTGCAAGCATACGCTCGCCTATAAGCTCAGCTTTGTAGTCGGCATTGAATTGCTTCAATATCAATGGTAGCTCCATTGTACCAAACCATGCATCCACCTCGGGTATTTCTTTCAGCAGGTCATTGCGGTAGCGCTCACTCAGGCAGCCTGTAACATATACTTTATCCAGTTTGCCACTGCGCTTCAGGGCAACCTGGTCCAATATGGTGTTCACACTTTCTTCTTTTGCTTTATCAATAAAGCCACAAGTATTCACCACCACTATGTTGTGATCCAGTTTACGGTTTTCGTGGGTTACTTCTATGCCATTGGCATTGAGCTGACCACTGAGCACCTCACTATCCACCATGTTTTTAGAGCAGCCAAGGGTGATAATATTAACCTTGTCGCTTTTTAAAGTTCTTGTTTTCAATACCGCTGAATTATTATATATAAAGTAAAAACCCGCGTTTCCGCGGTTCGCAAAGGTCGGACAGGTTAATGAAAGAAAAAACTAAAGTTTTGCGATGCCTGGCGGATTCTAAACTTTGCTTTCTGCCAGTTTTTTCTTCACCATAGCACTGACACGGTATACGAGAAAAATACTCACCGCTGAAATTGCAACCATAATGTAGCCCAGTGTGCTGTAAGGCTGTAACTGAAGCTGGAATTGCTGCGACAGCAGAATGTGGATGAAACTCTTGTTACCTCAATCGGAGACCTAATGAGATTTAAAGGCTATTGGCATAGGTTCGCTCTTGTATAGGTAACCTGTTTATAACTTACTTTGGCTTGAAATTTATAGGAAATACCTAAAATACTTTGTATGCGTTGGTTTGGCGGTAAAGAAAGTGATAATGTAGAATATGGAAGTGGCGGCGGCGGAGGAAGATTGCTTGGCGGCGGAATAGGCGCTGCGGTGATAGGACTAATCATTTACCTGCTTACAGGCCGCACACCGGATCAGTTAGGCGTAAACCAGGGACCAGCCACGGAAACGGTTTCGCACGAGCATGCGGCAAAGGGCAGCATGGGCAACTTCTCGGCTATAGTGCTGCGGGAAACTGAAGTGGTGTGGGATAGCTTGTTTAGCAGCATGGGAAAAACCTATGAAAAGCCCGTGTTGCATATCTTCCAGGATGAGGTAAATTCCGCCTGTGGCGGGGCCTCCGCTGCTGTGGGGCCATTCTACTGCCCGGAAGACCAAAAGATATATCTGGACCTCTCTTTTTTCAATGAATTGAAGCAGCGGTTTGGTGCGCCGGGCGACTTCGCCAATGCCTATGTGATAGCGCATGAAGTGGGCCACCATGTGCAATACCTGCTGGGCACTACTCAGAAAGTAAGCCATATGATGAATGGCAGGAGCAGGGAGGGCGCAAACGGAGTATCTGTGATGATGGAGCTGCAAGCGGACTTTTATGCCGGCGTATGGGCCCACTATGCGGAAAGAATGAATGGCCCCAACAACCCGGTAGTAATAGAGCCGGGCGACATAGATGCTGCGCTGAATGCCGCCAACGCCATAGGTGATGACCGGCTGCAAAAGGAAACACAAGGCAGGGTGGTGCCTGATGCCTTTACCCACGGCACTTCGCAGCAGCGTATGTACTGGTTCAAAAAGGGCTACGAGACGGGAGACCTGAGGCAGGGCAATACCTTCAAGGAACTTGCGAACTAAATAAGAAATTCAAATTAGGATTTCTTATTTTTATGTTGCAATGCATTAAAATGACCAATAGCCGTAAAAGAGAATTCAATCAATATTCCAGCGAGCTTGTTTTACATCCGGGCTTTTTACTTGCATTGTTCACGATGCTTGTCAATGATTTTGTCCTTCAACCTGCGTTTCACAACGGACTCACGGGCAAATTGTCTGATGTGGCAGGACTTTATGCGTTTCCAATATTACTGACCGCCATAATACCTGCATACAGAAAGCAGTTTTATGTATTTACAGCGCTACTCTTTATTTTTTGGAAAAGTGAACTCTCCGGTAGCTTCATCCATTTTCTGAATACGAATCATATTCCATTTTGCCGTGTTGCAGACTATTCTGATCTATGGGCTCTCTGCGTTTTACCGTTTTCGTTTGCTTATTCCGGCCCAACCGTTTGTCCACCTAAGTCCCGAAAATTTATTGGCATAGCGGTCGCCGTTATGTCAATAATCGTGTTCTGCAGCGACAGCCTGCCCCGCCACCTGATGATAAAATATCCGCCTGCACAGCACCAAATGAGACACAGAAACTCCGTTGCCACCAAATACAAGAGGGAACAAGTGCGCGCAAAACTTGATAGTATGGGGAAATCTGTAGCCGTCGATTCCACCTACGAATTAATACCCTATTTTTATGATAAAGAAAGATGCAGTGATACGCTTAAAAGATCGATAGCGTACTGGAGGGTAGGATATGTAGTATTTGGAACGGATACCATAAGCAATATAAATTGTGAATACAGAAGCTACAGTTTGCACGGCGGAATAACGGTTTGGGGGTATGATGTTGACTCGGTAAGAGGGGACGAAGACCACCATGCATATAATAAGCAGCACAGAAAATATGACCGCATTATCCGGCGGCATTTTTTAAGGCAATTTGAATAAATGGCCTCCCCTCATTTTAACCATGTTGGCAGTGCATGCCGTAACTTTACAGTAGCTGTTTTTACCTTAGATGATGCTGAAAGAAACTTTTGCTACGTTGCTCGAAAACTATACCGCTGATGATCTGCGCAAGGATAAGTTGTGGGCAGAGATTTCGGGCGCTTATGGTGCGTCTAAAAGGCACTACCATACGCTGGCTCACCTGGAGCATTTGCTGACTCAGCTTACTGACCTTAAACAGCACATCCGGAATTGGGATGCGGTGCTCTTTTCTCTATTTTATCATGATGCGATATATGATGTACTAAAATCGAACAACGAGCAGAGGAGTGCCGACCTGGCCAAAAAGAGAATGACGCAGTTGTTTGTGGGTATAGATACAATAGCATGGACTGAGAAAATAATACTGGCAACTGCTTCGCACTCAAAAGCCACCGATAATGATGTGAACATTTTTACTGATGCTGATCTGTCGATATTAGGGCAGCCGTGGGAAGTATACGAGCTATATGCACGGAATGTGCGCAAAGAATACTCTATATACCCGGATGCTATTTATAACCATGGCCGTAAGAAAGTGCTAAAGCATTTCCTGGCAATGGACAGCATATTCAAGACGGAATACTTCGCTGGCAGGTATGAAGACCGGGCAAGGCAAAACCTGCAGCGGGAGCTGGATTTGCTTCAGTAATTGATGGGGATGAAACTCTGGTTGTATCATTTGGATATAGGTTTTAGGGGGTTGATTTCCGGTTTGCAGAAGAAAAGTTTTTGCACACTTTTCTATTGATAATCAATGGTTTGTTGTTTCAAAATTTCCGGTTTTTTCCGGTCACCGGAAAGGCCGGGATTGCGGAAGAGTTTCTGGTTTTTGCTGCCGCCGGAAAGTTCATAATCCTGAAATTTGGTTTACAGTAGTTTCCGGTTTTTTCATTGTCTGAATCAGGATTTACAGAATTTCTGCAAGAGTTTATAATTGCGAAAAATGGCATTGCTAAGCGAAAGAGAAGCGAGATAATTATGCCGCAAAATCAGTGCCAGAGATATCCACATTTTGCGTTTTTGACTTGGATCGCAGTACCCAACTTCTGTTCCTTGATTGCCGCCGAGTCCCTGAAAAAGGAGAACTTGGATCGCAGTACCCAACTTCTGTTCCTTGATTGCCGCCGAGTCCCTGAAAAAGGAGACTCAGCTGGGACGGAACTTCTGTTTCTTGATTGCGGCCGATTCCCTGAGAAAGGAAACTCAGCTGGGACGGAACCACTCGTTGTAATTAAATGCTATATTTGCAATATAAAAAAGGGGATTATGAAGACGGTAGTTATTAACGCCGAAGACGATAAAGTAGCAAAACTTTTGACTAGCTTAGCCAAAAGCATGGGATTGAAATCTTTTATCCTAAACGACCAAAAGAAAGAAGATATTGCTTTGATCCATGCTATTGATGAAGGAATGAAGAGTGAGAAACTCCCGTTGAAATCTTCTTATGAGATATTAGATAATTTACTCGGATAGCTATGCTTGTTGAGGTTGCATCCAGTTTCAATAAAGATATTTCCAAATTGCAGGACAAGAAACTGCTTTTAGCCATCAAAGCTGCCCTGCAACTAATCGAATCTTCATCAAACCTTTCCGAAATACCACATTTAAAGAAATTGACAGGCACATCAAACTATTTCAGATTAAGGATTAGTGATTATCGAATGGGAATATTTGTTGAAAATAACACGGTTACCATAGTGCGATTCCTTCATCGAAAGGAAATTTACAGGTACTTTCCATAACGCATTTGCAGAAAGGGACTTTTCGAACGACAATACCCGTGCCGAGCGCGGGTTTCAATTTTCTGCGGAGAGAGAGCGGTCCTTCTGTTCATTTATCAGAACAAAGATCCCAAGTAAAAATTGGCAGTGCCAAACGAAAGAAATGGGATTATTGTGTAGCAATATCAGTGACAGAGATATACACATTTTGGAGACGCTGCCGAGTCTCTGGATAAGAGATAGAACTTGTAGACTACCAATTGCTAAATCTTTTAGGCTGTGGGGGCAATGAATACCGATCACAGATCGGCTTTTATTCTGCGTTCCTGATGCCCTACGGAACATCGGGAACAACGTAGGCATAATTATGCCGCAAAATCGGTGCCAGAGATATCCACATTTTCCGTTTTTGACTTGAATAGCAGTATCCAACTTCTGTTCCTTGATTGCCGCCGAGTCCCTGAAAAAGGAGACTCAGCTGGGACGGATAGGGTAACTTCCTCAACGCGTCTGCAAGTCTGGTGGAGCAGTTCTTCGGCTAAAGCCACCATTAACATAGCTTACAACCCGACCTGAAGGTCGGGGCAATTGAAATTGTACACTTGACGACTATTTCTTCCTAATAAATATCCTCATAGGCACACCGCTGAAATTGAAGTGGCTGCGTAGCTTGTTTTCGAGGAAGTTTTTGTAGGGCTCCTTTATGGCATCGGGGTGGTTGGCGAAGAATGCGAATGATGGTACGGCTGTGGGTACCTGCTGCACAAACTTGATACGGATGGCATAGCCGCGTGAGAACGGTGGTGGATAGCGCTCTATCTCTTTCAGCATTATCTCGTTGAGCACAGAGGTAATGACACGGCGGTTGCGGTTCTCATATACTTCTATTGCTTTTTCCATGCCCTGGAATATGCGCGATTTCTCTGAGGCTGAGATGAATATAACCGGAACATCTGTAAACGGCTCCAGCTTTTCTTTTATCTGCTTTTCAAAGTCACGGGCTGTGTTGGTTTCCTTTTTCATCAGGTCCCACTTGTTTACCAGTATCACTACGCCCTTGCCTTTTCGTGTGGCGAGGCTGAAGATGCTTACATCCTGCGCTGTGATGCCATTCTCCGCATCTATCAGCAGCATGCATACATCGGCCTCATCCATAGCGCGTATTGCACGGATAACGGAATAGAACTCGAGGTCTTCATGCACATTCTTTTTCTTACGGATACCGGCGGTATCTATAAGCATGAATTCCTTGCCAAACAGTTTGTAGTGTGTATGTATGGTATCGCGCGTAGTACCTGCAATGTCTGATACTATTGTGCGCTCTTCGTTTATGAGTGCATTGAGCAGGGTAGACTTACCGGCATTGGGCTTGCCAATGATGGCAAATTTTGGGAGCGGGTTGCCTTCTTTATCGGTAGGTACTACGTCTACATCGTCTTTAATATGGGTAACCAGCTCATCGAGCAGCTCGCCTGTGCCGCTACCTGATATGGACGACAGCATGAAGGTATTATCAAAACCGAGTGAGTAAAACTCTGTGGCGTAGAGTGCGCGCTCATTATTATCCACCTTATTCACCACCAGCAATACTGGTTTTGTAGAGCGGCGGAGCACATCGGCCATATCTTCATCTTGCCCGGTTATGCCTGTGGTGGTATCCACAACGAAGAGTATGAGATCTGCTTCCTCAATGGCTATTTGTACCTGCTTGCGTATCTCCCGCTCAAAAATATCTTCAGACTTGGCTACAAATCCGCCGGTGTCTATAACGTTGAAAATTTTACCGTTCCAGTCGGCAATACCGTACTGGCGGTCGCGGGTAACGCCGCTCTGGTCATCAACAATAGCTTTGCGTTGCTCGAGCAAGCGATTAAAAAGGGTTGATTTCCCTACGTTAGGCCTTCCCACAATAGCAACTGTAAAACCGGGCATGATATTGTAATATTTAGTATTATTAATTGTTTTAATTCGGCCCCATGGCACTCTATTGCGCGACTTAGATTTACGCCCAAAACGTGCCCTCCCGTACCGAAGGGGTACGGTTAGGGCGGGCAAAGGTAGTTTTAAATATGCAGCTAAAAGCTATTATTATGAATTTAGATTGTTAAAGTGATGACTGCCATGTGACAGTCACCGCCTGCCCACCCAAATTTTATCTGCGGAGCTTCACTTATATTTGCTACTTAAAATTAAATGGAATCCGGATGAAAAAATATTTCTTTTTAGTAGTGGCTGCTTTGTTCATGCAGTTGTCGTTGCAGGCTGCGGTGGGCGATACTACCTGGGTACAGGCGAATATCACCAACCTGGAATATTATGGTAACTATGATACTGTTGCCAATTTCCCGGCTCCCGGAACGACCTACCGTAAAGTGTACATGATCTTTACGCTTGGTAAGCACACCTGCCCGGGATATACCTATGGCACAGGCTCTGTGCCATGGTGTGGTGACTGGGACTATACCGTACTCAACTACCTGATGACACCGGGTGGAGATACACTGGAGCTGGCCAGGTTTATAACGCCATATGCTAATGGCTCGGCACCGCGCACACCCTATACGTGGACGCAGCAATATGTATATGACGTGACCGACTATGCCTACCTGCTGCACGATGCCGCCACGATGCGCATATTATATTCCGGTTATTCCGGAGGTTTTACGGCCAATGTGAAATTCGCCTTTATTGAAGGTACGCCCGACAGAAACGTAACGAAAGTTCGCCGGTTGTGGTACGGTAGCTTTAACTATGGCGATACTACGCACCTGGATTCTTTCAACATCAATACCCATTTTACTACGCGGACAGATACTGTGCCGACCGGAACTGTGACCACGGATCTGAAATTTCTGGTTACCGGGCACGGCAGCGACGCTAATGGCTGTTGCGAGTTTGCGCCACACAACTACCAGGTGAAACTTAACGGCACGTCGGTAGCAACTAAGAGCATTTGGCGTGAAGACTGCGGATTGAATGAGCTTTACCCGCAATCAGGCACGTGGCTGTACCTGAGAGGTAACTGGTGCCCCGGTGCACTGGTGTATCCTAACTTTCATAATTTACCCGGTTTGACAGAAGGTTCGCCATTTGATGTGTCTTTGCAGTTCGATCCGTATGTGGGTGGTGGCAGCTATACCACAGAGGCACACATTATGTACTATGGTGCTATGAACAAAATGATGGATGCATCTATAGACGACATAATAGCTCCGAGCAACGATCAAAACCACTACAGGGAAAACCCTATATCCAATAATCCGATAATTCATGTGAAAAACACAGGTGCTACAGCTATAGATTCTATCCGTTTCAGCTACGCAGTGGTGGGATATCCGTCACAAACTTATACCTGGGTAGGAAATTTAGCTTCACTGCAGGAAACTGATGTTAACCTGCCTGGCTTATCTGCTTTCGGAGTTATCTCCGGCACGTCCGGCACCTATTCATTTACCTGCAATATTACTGCCGTAAACGGTGCTGCAGATAATGATGCATCGAACAATGCAATGTCGTCTTCGTTTGTTACTGCTCCGGTATGGCCTTCTAAGCTTAAGGTGATGATGAAAACAAGCAACGTAAATTCTTACTCAAATCCGACAATAGCCCAGACAAGCTGGGTTATTTATGACAAAACCACCAATGCTATAGTAAGGCAGCGTTCGGGCTGTGCACTCGCTACTGTTTACAATGATACAGTGGAACTTGATAAAGGTTTCTACCGGATAGCCCTGTACGACAGCGCCTATGACGATGGTAACTACTTTGGCCTTAACTGGTGGGCGCTATCTGGCAGCGGTTATACCCCGGGCTATTTTAATGTTCGCCCAATACCCGGTTCGGTTCTCCCGATGCACGGATACTACATGTCTGGTCAATTTAATAACGATTTCGGGCAGGGATACACGCAGGATTTCTATGTAGCTACCACTGCTGGCGTGGAGACAGTGCGTGGAAATATTGCGTCGCTGGAAGCATATCCAAATCCCGCGCAGGGCATGGTGAGTGTAGACATCGCCGGTGTGCAGAATGCTAAGGGAACCATAGAGCTGACTGATATGGCCGGAAGGGTAGTGCTGGCTGAAAAGTGCAAGGACGCACATAACGAGCTAGATGTGGCGCAGGTAGCAAACGGTGTTTACTTGCTGACCTATGTAAATGATGTGACTGGCAATAAAGCGCAAACTAAACTGGTGATCGCCAAATAATTTTTTAATAAATTAAAGGAATGGAACGGGCTGCGTATTGCAGCCTGTTCTGTTATTTATAAATTGCACCCATATGAATGACCGGGTAGAAAAATTGCAGGCCTTTTTAAAATCGAGCCCCAACGATTGTTTTTTGAATCATGCACTGGCGCTGGAATATGTGAAGGCCGGGGACGAGGGGAAAGCGAAACAACACTTTGAACTCAATCTTGGAAATGATCCGGGATACGTGGCTACTTATTATCACCTTGGCAAGCTGCTGGAGCGCGCGGGCGACAATACCGCGGCGATGGCTATATATGAAAAAGGTATGGAGCAGGCTAAGGCAGCAAAGGATATGCACTCTTACAGCGAGCTGCAGGGTGCGTATGAGGAGTTGGCTTATTAGTTGATTGGTTGGTATTGTAACATTGGGAAGCATGCAGGAAAAATTATTGCTGGATTTTAGAAAGGAGTGGGCGGCTAAACAGTATGTTTTGCCGGGAGAGACTGTGTTGCTTGCAGTGAGCGGAGGCAGCGACTCTATGGTTATGGCCAGCCTGTTCCTGGAGCGCAACATACTGTTTGCCGCAGCCCATTGTAATTTCGGACTCAGGGGTAAGGAGTCGGATATGGATGAGCAGCTGGTAGCTGACTGGTGCAGTGCGAACAACATAACTTTTCATAGCGTACTGCTTGAAACAAAAGCCAGATCAGAGGAGTGGAAAAAGGGGATACAGGAAACAGCCCGCATACTAAGGTATGAATGGTTTGAAGAAATACGTAAAGAACATAAATACGCCAAAATAGTAACAGCACACCATGCCAATGATAATGTAGAGACCCTTTTTATCAACTTGTTTAAGGGTACTGGCATTGGCGGGTTACATGGTATCAGGCCGGAGAACGGGCATATTATAAGGCCACTGCTATTTGCTTCTAAAGAGGCGATAGCAGGCTATGCAGCGGCACGCAGTGTACCTTACCGGGACGATGCATCCAACGAATCGGACGACTACCTGCGCAATGCGGTGCGGCACAATGTGGTGCCCGCGATAAAGGAGTTGTTTCCGAATGTGGTGGCCAGCGTGAATGAAAGCATAGAGCGCTTTGGGGAAGCGGAGCAACTGTATCGAAAAGCCATAGAGCAGGAGCGCAAAAAACTCATCGAGAAGCGCGGACATGACTACTACATACCTGTGCTGAAACTAAGGCATCGAGAGCCACTGGCAACGATATGCTACGAACTGCTGTACCCGTTTGGCTTCACATCAGCACAGCTGCCGCACGTACTACATTTGCTGGATGCAGGTACGGGGCATTATGTATCATCTTCTACCCATAGGGTGATCCGTAATCGCGATTTCCTGGTGGTAACGACCATACCTGCTGAGGGTGCTGATATGATACTCATTGAGGCAGCGCCCTGTAATGTAGATACAGGCCAATACCATTTTAATTTTTCAGTTCAGCAGAAGCCGAAGGCGTTTTCTGACGACCCGAATGTTGCCTATATCGACATGAAGGGGTTAGAATTTCCGCTGGTGCTGCGCAAGTGGAAGATGGGCGACTATTTTTATCCTTTTGGGATGAAGATGAAGAAGAAGAAAGTAGCCAGGCTGCTGATAGACCAAAAAGTGCCCCTGCACGAGAAGGAAGAGATACGCATACTGGAATGCAGCAAGCGTATAGCATGGGTATCCGGTATCAGGCCAGATGAGCGCTTTCGTGTGAAGGAAAGCACGGAACAGGTGCTGGTTGTAAAGCGCACCCGAAAATAGAAGCAAATTAGAAAAGGTGAATCTGCGGGTGCATAAGGTCTTCAATAAGCCTGGCTCCGTGTGTTGGGTCAATACAAAAAGCAAATAACAACCCATAAAGCGCACCCCATAAGTGTGCATCGTGATTGATATTGGTGTCGCCTCTTTTTGACATATAGTATTCGTAGGCGAGGTACATGCCGCCAAAAATTATGCATGGTATATGTATTGGTATAAAAATTATTCCTATTCCATCCCAAGGGTGAAAGTAAATCATAAGAAATAAAATTGCCGACACTCCACCTGATGCACCTAGTGAACGATAATAGCTATTGTTACGGTTCTTAACAAATGATGGCAAAGATGAAATGATAATACCCGATAGATATAGCAACATAAATAAGCCTCCGGAATTAGTGGCTTCTTCAGCACTTTCACCCGCAAAATATAGCGTGAACATATTGAAGAACAGGTGATTCCAGTCGGCATGGATAAAGCCGGAGGTAAGCAGGCGGTAATATTCCGCCGGGTTGCCGTGCATGGCGCGAGGCCACAGAATGAGCTTGTTATATATTTCGTCGTTATTGAAAGCAGCTATTGAGATAAGCACTGTAACTGCAACAATAATAATAGTAATGCTAAACATAGAGCGAAAGTAGTGACTAAACGGAGAAAGTGCGAAAAGGGAAGTTGAAAGCTAATGTTAAATCCAAAGGCATGTGGTGGCTACAGCACAAAAGGAGCCCCGAAAGCTCCTTTTGTTTTTACTTTTCACATTAAGTCCTTGTTGCAAACCTCCCCAAAAGGATCTATCTTTTGTTGGAGGTATCGGCTTTTTTGAGCTTATGTTTTTCGATCAAATAGCCTGCTCCTGCGCCCAATACTGCTCCCGCGCCCGCGCCTATGCCGGCATCCTCTTTTTTGAACTGTGCATTTTTACCGGCCAGCGCACCTATGCCTGCACCGGCACCAGCGCCTATCAGGCCGCCTACCACGCTTGCCCTGGCTACTTTTTTATTGTTGGCCTTCCTTTGAATAGAGGGGTCTGGTGTGGGCTGCACCGGTGCCGTAGCCGCGGATGGCGGCGGTGTGGCCGAATTTGCAGCTGGTATATTGCCGCCGTAGGAATTGCTACGCTCGTAAGATGTTGACTTGCGGTGCGCGGACGGTACATTGCCTGAGCTTGTATTTGCAGTAGTGTTGACTGCATTCATAGAGTCTATAATATGCTCCCGCTGTAATACCTGTGCGAGAGAGTCTGCCCGGGCCGCGCTGTTGTTGGCTTGCTCCGAGGTGCCATTACATGCAGTAAGAAATATTGCGGCCGCAGCGAAATAAGTTATCGTTTTCATAAACCTTGTTTTTGTTTGATCTGATGATCCGTAGCATATACACAAACAATCATGCCATTGCGACTGTTGCAGGGTTTTATTTCGAGGGACGCACTACTGACTACCGCAGATGATATCCCGAGCGATGTTAGGGAACGCCAACATGGGCGGAAAAGGGGTTCAAATATATTCGCGTTGCAAACGCTGCGCTAGTGTATCCTCGTTGAAAACGAGGGCGTCCGATGTGCTATTTAGCCGTACTCGCCAGTCAGAGACACCACCAAGACGTAAGCACAGCCAGGCCCAAGGCGCAGATTTTTTCTGATGGAACACTACGACGAGCTGGGAAGTTGAAAGCTAATGTTAAATAGCGGCGGAAAGAAGGGAAAAAATAAGGGCCTTACAATGAAGTAAGACCCTTTTAGTGACCGCGTCAGGATTCAAACTATCCTCCTGAAACCCCCGCCAATACTGTATTATAACATAACCCGCAAACAAAAGGTGTAGATTTTGTGAAACACCTTCACTTGGAATCGATTAAGAACTATATTCATTCAAATATCAGTGCAAAAGTACAAAATATATCTTCACTTGGAAACAGTAAAATTTACATATGTGCAACTCCAGGCATGCATTAGCAGAAATAGTCCTGATGTGTTAAATATATTGCCCGAAGAAGTAGCCGAAGAACTAAAAGCTACAGGCTCCACCACGGCCAAATACTTTGATAATGTAACGGTGATGTTCACCGACTTTGTAAACTTTACCAATGCGGGAGAAAGAATGACACCCGAGGGATTGGTAGATGAACTGCATACATGCTTCAAGAAATTTGACGAGATAACCGCCAAGTATAATGTAGAAAAAATAAAGACCATAGGGGATATCAACAAGGGAGAAAACATACTCATTACCGGCAGTACCGGAATAGGTAAAAGCTACATTGCATCAGCACTGGGACATCATGCCTGCGGTATAGGTTACAAGGTAGTTTACCATAATGTACCCAAGCTTTTTTCTAAGCTGAAAATGAGCAAAGCAGACGGTTCCTATCTGAAAGAAGTAGCCAAAATAGAACGGCAACACTTGCTCATACTTGATGACTTTGGCATGCAGCCTTTTGACTCACAAAGCAGGGCGGCATTAATGGAACTGATAGAAGATAGGCATGGTAAAGGGGCGCTCATTATTACATCGCAAGTTCCTGTCAGCAAATGGTATGAAGTGATAGGTGAGCAGACAATAGCAGATGCAATCCTGGACAGAATAGTTCATAATCCACACCGCCTCAAGTTGAAAGGTGAATCGCTTAGAAAGAGGAGAACTGTGAATAATGGACTTAGTTAACTAAATTTGCTAATGAGACTGCCTGCCGGCAGCTCCTCGTTGACAAGCGACATTTTTTGCACCAGCGGAAACGCATTTAATTTATCAGGCAAAAAATATCGCTCATCAACGAGGTCAAAAACACCAATTGAACCATTAAAATTATTAATCATCCCAAATGCATGAACTTAAAATCTTCGCCAGCAAAAAGGGTGGTCATTTTGCCTCGGCCTGAGGTGGTCAATTTAATCGGCTTATCCATTATTACTTTTGTTTTGAGCCTAATTACTATTTGGCTCAAATTTCATATAAATAAAGCTCAATTAACAATGTAAATGAGCTTTATAATGTAAATTTTTGATCTAGAAATGTATTTATGAAAAAACTGTTGGTTGATAAAAATGAAGAGATACTAAAATTCATCAGGGATAACCCTGGAAAGTCCTCAAAGGAAATCCATGATGGATCGGCCTCTGACCTTGGCTATGCCACAGTTAAAAGGATATTGACCAACCTGATCACTGAAAATCTGATAATTGCTTCCGGTAAAGGGAAAGCAACCAAATACACTATCAGTCCTGCCTATGAATTACTGATTCCCGTTAACCTTGAAGAATACTTCACCAAGGAGATAGATGATCGTATTATCAAGGAAAGATTCAATAACGATATTTTCTCTACTCTGCTGAATAATGTTTCAATTTTTACAGATCAAGAAACAGATCATCTCAATAAACTTCAGCAAAAATATACCGACAATATAAAAGGGCTTTCAGAAGGTCAATATAAAAAAGAACTGGATCGCCTGGCGATAGATTTAAGCTGGAAGTCCTCACAGATTGAAGGCAATACTTATTCCCTTTTAGAAACAGAAAGGCTCTTGAAAGATAAGGAAACAGCTGCAGGGAAAACAAAGGAGGAGGCTGTTATGCTACTCAACCACAAAGATGCGCTGGATTTTATTATCGAAAACACCTCCTATATTACTCCGCTGAAAGTGTCTGTTATTGAAGATATTCATAGCATTCTGATCAAATACTTAGGCGTAGACAGAAATATTAGAACAAGGAGAGTGGGTATTTCGGCAACCAACTATAAGCCTCTTGAAAATGAATTTCAAATAAGAGAAGCGTTAGAAAATACTTGCAATCTTATAAACTCAGAAGAAAATGTTTTTGTGAAGGCGTTGTTGGCTTTAGTATTGTTATCTTATATTCAGGCTTTTAATGATGGCAATAAACGGACGGCAAGAATAATCAGCAACGCAATATTAATAAGTAAAAATTATTGTCCTATTTCTTTCAGGACTGTAGATTCGACTAAATACAAAAAAGCGATGCTTCTTTTTTATGAACAGAATAACATCTCTGCATTTAAGAAGATTTTTATCGGTCAGTTTGAATTCGCTGTAAATACATACTTTTAACTTGTGGCATTTTTGTGGCGGTTTTTGTGTGTAAGTTTGAATAAAAAAAACATTATCATACAGCTCAATCTAATCATAAGTCAAGCAGGTATTTATTCCTGTAAGAAAGTATCAAAGCATATATAAAAAGTCAAGTCCCGTCCAGTCCGCAAAGACCCGCTCCCAGAGCGGGTCTTTTGCATTTATATCTGTGAGTTGGCGGAATAGGTGGCGGTTTTTAAAGTTCATTTTCTGCATTGCTTAAATTTATTCGACCCTCGCTGATAAAGACAATTCCATTAAAATCATCTGACGGGATTGCTCCAATTTTTTCTACCTTAATAAAACATCTACTCTAAAAATAAGGGAGACGCGATTTGGCAACTCACGATTAGAATATATAGCATCCGATATAAGACAGTCATTTGGTATTATAGGATTTCAAATAAAAGTGAGTAAGTTTGAAGAAATGGTTATCGCATGATTAGAAGGTTGTTCTACACACTTGTCGGGTTATTTAATTTGTCTATAATGACTTATGGGCAGGACGGGTCGGTAACGGCTAATGACCTTTACAATTATTTAAATGCGAAAGATAAGAATGAAGTTATACAAAGTTTGAAAAGTAAGGGCTTTTACAAAGTGGAGGATGGAATCTCCCTTCACGAAAAATACAGAAAGGACATTTATCCACCGTATATCACCGAATATGGCGGAGAATGTGTAATACTTAGCGATGACCATCCCTTTGGCACTACCAAATCGGTGGAATATACAAGTCATGAGTATATGAACACTGCGGCATATAGTTTCAGAGATGGATTGGTAAAAATGGGTTTCAGGGTGTTGACTTCAGGGTACGGTGGGAAAAACAACCGTTTTCATGCCATGCTATGTTATTCAGATCATTACTTGGTAAATATCCAGTGGGACGATGTAAATACGAGTAGAGGGTATAAAATTGATTTCCCATTTATCAGAATAGTAAAGAACGATCAAAGCATAGATTTTTCAACTTGGTCATTTGGTAAAAATGAAAATAGCGAATCGTCGTCAAGTTCAAACAATATCGCTACTGTAACTTATCGGAAAAGCGGCTGCGATTATTTTGTACTCGAAAACAACTCTGGCTTCATCGTGGCGGAGTGGATGGGAGGTAATGATCCAGATTTAGGTGACAAAATTGCTGGTGATTTTAAATCATATGGAACTAAGGAGTTTTATAACAATACGAGAAAGCGTGATTGTAAATTTTGGATTGAAGATTACGCCTTATCGAAAGAATCAGCAATGAAAAAAATTTCTGAGCACTGTCGATAATCTTCGTCAGCCTTTGTGTTTCTTCATCAAGTGTGCAAAATAATATGGTCCCTTGCTGACGTCAAGGTAATACGGTATGGTTGAAGAGGTGGTTATAACACGCTTTGAATTATGTACTTATGTTAAAACTAATGGAAAAACAGGCTTACCTTTAATGAAAAAAGCCTAAACAGATAAGAATAAAGGTTGCTATAAAAGCGAAACGCCTCTTGAGGGAGGCGTCAGACCAAGGATGCTATCCTTAGTGTTGTTCTTGAGTGCAAAGGTAGTAAAATAATTGAATGATGCAAGAAAGCGAACAGAAAAAAGAAAGGGTAGTAGTCTACATTGATGGTTTTAACCTGTATTTTGGAATGCGGGAAGCAGGCTTTGACAATTGCCGATGGCTAAATGTAAGTAAATTAGTCACCAGCCTTCTAAAACCGCATCAAGTTCTTGTTGGAATTAAGTATTTCACAAGTAGGGTAAGCAACAACCCAGATAAACAGAAGAGACAATCTACCTACATTGATGCCTTGGAAAGTACAGGTATCAAGATTATATACGGTAATTATCAAGATGGCTCTACTGAGTGTAAAAGATGTGGTCATATTTGGCGTACAGCCAAAGAAAAAATGACTGACGTAAATATAGCGACAGCCATTATCGTCGATGCGTATAAAGATGAATATGATATGGCAATGCTTATATCTGGCGATAGTGACCTGACCCCACCCATCCGAGAGGTTCATAATTTATTTAATCAGAAAAGAGTTTTCATAGCGTTTCCTCCAAAACGACACAATAGTTCTATGGCGTTGGTTGCTAAAGGTTCTGAAATAATTGGAAGAAAAAAATTATTAGATGCACAGTTTGATGAAGAAGTTATCAGCAAAACAGGCTATAAATTAAGAATCCCTACCGAGTGGAAATAAAAAGAAGCCGGCGGAAAGGTGGCGGTTTGCTATGCTCAACTTCGCACAACATCTAACATAAACGAACATCCAAATATAACCAAACGCTTACTGGGTATGCGTTTGAGTGCATTCCCGCCAAAACATATATAAATAAATTAGTCCCGTCCAGTCCGCAGCTTAGCTGCTGAAACCCTTACCTAGTAAGGGTTTCTTTTTTTTATAGATGATTTGTGGCGGTTTTTGTGGCGGTTTCCATATCTTATTTATTATTAAGTAAAGAGCCAATCAGTAAGTTGGATTACTCATACGACTACCTTGTTTAGTAATCAATAAATAATTACTGTGGGCGACTAGTTATGTTACTGGTCATTTGATTCTTTATAGGTTAATTTAAATGACATCAGTAAATCCGAAAAACTGCAATATAAACAGGCATATTTCAAGCAATATTATAATCAGCGAATGAAATCTGATTCGCTCATACATATTTTCAATTGACTTAATCAATTATCGCGGGTAATTGTTGTTTGCTTCATTTAAAATCAAGCCATTTTTTAAACTCATCATTCTTATTTACAATAATGAGGTCTCGAATCCTTCTTAGATCACTTTGGCCTATTGTGTCACTTATATTTCTTTTGAAAGAATCCAGAAAGCCAAACATCATTACTTTTTCCTCATATTTATTTACTTTGGGAAGAGTAGGCTGCTTCTTTATGACTGCATTGTTTTTTACATCTGGGCTAATCTCAATGATAGTATCTATAGCTTTATTTGGGTTACTTATTTATGATCGCCAATTTATTCATTAGTTTTAATTTCAAATTCAGCACCATGCCCTCTCAAGATATGAGTAATACAGATTGCTTGAAGAACGTCAATTTGGGTATTGTTCTAGACGCTATCAGAAATCGTGTCCCGGACAATGAAATTACGCAAATGGGTAATGGTAGTATTAATCCTGACAGAAATTACTGGCAAGTAAATTATTCAGGGCAAAGCTTACATAATAGCAATCTAAAAACTCTTTACGCAGCATTCATTTCAAATGACTTCAGCAATTTTAATGAGCTCGCAGATGTTTATGCATATTTCGGCAACCTAGCAGAATCCGAGGAATATTGTGCTGTTGAAGTTGTATTCTGCAATCTGGACAAGCCTAACCAAGTGCAGAACATCTATACTATCCGGTTGCATTCAAAGAATATATTACAGCCGTTCAAAACGAAAGAAAACAATAAGATCACTTGGGGATTTGGAATACCTGATATTGGCGTAATAATAGCTCCAAAGTACGAGGAGGTGAGAGAGTACTCAGAAAGATTGGCCGCAGTTAAGGTCAATGGTAAATGGGGATTTATCGATGAACATGGCAATATAGCAGTCCCTTTCATTTATGACGAGGTAGCTGATTTTCATGATGACTGGCGCTGTGATCACATTTACTATGATTTCAAAAATGAATGGTCTCAAACCTTATTCAAAAAGCCACAAAAATTTATACAGCAATTCACACAAGTAAAGCTAAATAATAAATGGGGGTATGTGAACAGACAAGGAGATGTCGCGATACCATATGAGTATGAAATTGCAACAACCTTTATCTTGGGGAAAGCTTTGGTGAAAGCCGAAGGTAAATGGGGCATTATCGATCAACAAGGTGTGCTGACAACTCCATTTATCTACGACGATGTCATATCCGATGCAGATTGGATTGTACCTGTGAAAATAGCCAATAAATGGGGTTATATAACAAGAAATGGCAAATGCTTTCAACCGGAAATATATGAGATAGCGTATCCTTTTATAGATGGCTATGCACTTGTTCAGTTTAATGGCAAATGGGGTTACGTGGACGGTAAGGGAGATACTTTTAACCGGCATAAAATAAGAGTAACTGAATTTCTCTACGAAAGTTTCGATGATGCAATTAATGAAACGGAGAGAGATCTTCAAAGGACGCCATTTATAGAATGGGATATACGGGACCTCAAAAAATATGGAGAATTGGGATACCCCGATTTTTCGGGTGTAGAGGTGATAAATTCGACTATCATGGATATTTCCAGGATGAATTTACTAATGGTGCCAAAGAAGCCTTGTCCCCTGTGCGGCTCAAGTTATGAATCAAGTCATGAATTTTGGGTTCGTCTGAATGGGAAAGATGATCAGGAATCTAAGCTATCGTCAACTGATGGCTATCTAAAATTGTGCAGCAAGCATAAAATTCAGGTAGATTTTTTAAGACCGGATTGTTTTGTGGATTTGGAGTTTCTTACCAGGACAATAGAAAATATGGATTACGGTTTATTGGAACAATTCAATAGGGAAGATGTAGGACGTAAGCATATCTTTAATCTTGAATTTCTAAGAAATCTATTCCATGAGTTGAAGTATCAAAACATTCGCAGCCTTAAATCCGAAACATTCACATACGCGATAAAGGCTGCGGTATATTTCAAAAGTGAACGAATCAAGCCTGATGGAGACAATTGGTGTGAATTTGGAATCGAGTTTGCCAATAACAATGGTACATTTTGTATCGGTAGCTGGATAGTCGATAACAGACATTATCGAACTATTCCTGCAACCAGAGAGTAATCAACATGCCAGTAACTCCTAGATCGCAGAATTGTTTTCTAAAAGTTGTAGCGTCTTTAGCTGGCATTAATTGAATCATCTCCCACATCACTTCCTTTGTGATTTTGCTTTTGTCTATTATTACTGGCGTATTATCCATAAAATATATTGTTAGACTTTTGAGCAAAAATAGCTAAGTTATTACGATACATTAATCTTTTTTTTATCTTTACTGTCTTATGCAAACACAAGCCTATTTTGAAAATATACAGGACGTCATTATCCGGCAGATAAAATCTGCTCGGCACTCCGTATATGTTGCTGTTGCGTGGTTAACTGACAATACGATTTTTACTGAACTATGTAATAAGGCAAAAAATGGCTTAACTGTTGAGTTGATTTTGGTAAATGATACAATTAATAATGACCTTGCGCCATTTGACCATGAGCAGTTAAAAACATGCGGTGGAAGAACTTTCTTTATCCCACCTCAAATAGACGGAGCTATTATGCACCATAAATTTTGCATTATAGACGATTGTACCATTATTACTGGGTCTTATAATTGGAGTAGAAAAGCCCGGCTAAACGATGAGAATATTGTAATAACGAGCGAAGCCTGTGAACTTGGGGCGCAATTCAAAAAAGAATTCGATAGCATTAAAGGTCGGATTGCAGGTACTCAACAAGAAACTATCATAGATTTCAATAAAATAATAAAGCGGCTGGAAGTGATAAAGAACTTTGCCGCATTGGAAGAAAAGGACGAGATACCATTAAATGCGTCACAAAGAGAAAAGATTGCAGAAATAATAAATAAAGGCTTAAGTCAGGCTTCATTTAATTTCTCCATTGGCCATATAACTAAAGACGATATAGATGATCAAAATTTTCTTACACATAAAAAAATTTCTATTAAAGCAGAAAAAAGTAATCCAATAGTTGAAATATGTAAAAATCTTTCTAAAAATAGATTTAATGACACCATACCTATTTACTTCAGGTGAAGCTATATTCAGAAGCCCAATCAAGGAACTGCTGCTGGCTTACTCAATCGGAGTATCTGAAGGAGAAAGGACACATCCTGAAGCCCAATCAAGGAACTGAAGTTTAGTTAGCTCATAACGGTACACTCAAAGTCCACCTGAATTTTATGTTTGCTGCAAATGGATAAATAACCTTCACGTCCACACAGATTTTTCCAAGTTGATCAACTAGGAAGTACTAGTTGAGCTACTACCAAAAAAACGTACATTTAAAACCAAATGAGTACATTAATTAGTACATTAGCAATAATTACAAAACAGATCGGTTTTAACATATTTTAAAAAAATAAGAATGAAAAAACAACTGCTCACTATCGTGATTTTACTATTTGGTGTTACGTGCGCCCAATCTCAACCATTAAATACTTGGTTCAGAACAACGGATCTGGGAGTATTAACAAATAATGTCCCAGTAGATAGATACAATGCGCTTACGTCTGTAGTAGGTAATAAAATTTATTACGGTATGGGGTCTTGTTCTGCAGATACTGCATTACACGATTTTTGGCAGTATGATTTTCTAACAAATACATGGGCAAGAAAAGCTGATTTTCCTGGGATTAACAACGGACGCACTGCAACATCAGTATTGGTTGGAACTTTCAGTTGGCCTGCTCCTGATAATAATAATCTTGCCATGTTTTCGCTTAATGGCAAGGTATATGTAAAGGATAGCTTACACTTTTATTTGTTTGATTCTACATCTAATTCATGGGTTTTAAAAGCGAATTTTTCGTCTTCTAGCCGAATTTCAGCAGGTTTTGCAATTGGAACGAAGGGGTATATATTAAATGATTCTGCACTGTTTGAATATGACGATATTTCGGATACTTGGACTTACAAAACCCTAGCTCCTTCTGGTGCCAACGCCATATATGGCAGACAAACGACAATACCTGTAATAGGAAGCAAAGCTTATTTCCAATGTTACGAACAAGTAGCTGGATTCGCCGGTGCTCCGACTCAAGGTCCAGAAGTTTACGATCAGTCAACAAATACATGGACAAATTTAACTTCGAGACGTATCGGTTCGATACCATGCTTTGGGCTGGTTTCTGGTATTACCTCTTCTTATTCAAACTTCGATGTCGCAGTTGCAATTGGGAATAGGGTTCAAATTATTGGAGGTCAAGGATCAATTTTTGGAACTACTGGTACTGGTGGTATTCATGCTGAATACAAGGAAAATATAGACATAATGCATAGTCCAGCTCCATTTTGCTTAACTAAATTCCCTGATACAATTTGCGCAGGCGGGTTTGCGATAGCATTAAATGGCAAAGCAATGGCGGGAGGAATGAATAGCATTAACTCCACCACCGTAATATCAAGATTTGATGGTAATCCTTATTATCTGTATGATACTTTATCTAATTCATGGTCGATATTAGGTAATCTTAGACCAACAATTGGCAGAACAAATACTGTATCATTTGTCATTAATGATACTATTTATGTGGGATATAAGTCGAAATTTTGGAGATTGGATACTATAACTCAACAATGGCACAAAATTGCTGATTTACCGATGATTTTAAGTGGCCGACCTGTCGCGTTCAGCATAGGTAATTATGGCTATGTAGGCGGTGGGTCAACAAATTTATTTTGGAAATATAACCCAGCTACTGATAATTGGACTACAATCTCACCATTTCCAGGTGGTGCACTTTCAGGTTCAGTAGCCTTTTCGGTAGGTAGCTATGCTTATGTTGGTACTGGATTTAATGGCGTGCATTATTCCAATAGTTTTTATAATTATAATCCAACGTTGAATACATGGTCTAGTGTTGCTGCTTTTCCTGGAGGCCCCCGCAAGAATGCTTCTTGTTTTACAATTGCATTGAAAGGATACGTAGGTTGCGGTTTAGATTCAATTGGAGCAAAGAAAGACTTTTGGGAGTATGATCCAATTGGAAATGTCTGGACTTCCAAATCCAACTTTTTAGGCGGGTATACCAATCAAGCGGTAGGTTTCTCAGTTTCAAATAAGGGGTTTATTGCAACTGGAGAAATTGGCGCATTATCATACTCTGGAACTTCCTCTATGTATGTTTATGACAACATAACAGATAGTTGGAGTCCAAGTGTTGCTTTCAGTGGTGGTGCTAGAATTAATTCGTTTGGTGTAGGAATTGGAAACACAGCTTATTTGGGCACAGGGACAGATTATACAACGTCTTCGGCCCAGAATGATGTTTGGAAGTTTATTTACTGTCCAACGCCCAGTGTTGGATCAATTACTGGAATGACTAGTGGTGCAGATACAGTATGTATTGGTAGTACTATCACACTCACTGATACTTCAGTTGGCGGCACGTGGTCTTCTGCTCTAGGATTAACAACCCTTGCTGGAGGCGTTGTTACTGGTATGACAGCAGGTTTAGATTCTGTTTATTATTCTGTTTCAAACAGTTGCGGAACAGCCCAAGCTTATAAACTCATTTATGTTAAATCCTGTCCAACAGGATTAAATAACATTAACCAGACAAATTCATTTACTATTCAGCCAAATCCAACTACTAAAACCATTACTATTACTTCATTTGAAAGTATAAATACAGTAGTCATTACTAATATGATAGGACAAACCTTATACTCAGGTAATTACTCAAGTAAACAAGTTGAAGTTGACATGGCAGAAATACCAACAGGAGTATACCTTGTAAAAATCAACAATGGCAGGGCTTATAAAGTATTAAAACAATAGAGTTGTATTATATAGGTCAATTTCATTTTTGCAAAAAATCTGCAAGAATAATCAGCAAAAGCAGGAAAAACAACGACGAAACAAGCTAAGGCCCACAATGCCAGCCCCAACTGCAATAGCTTTTTTCCCGTTCATATTATTTACCAGTTATTATTGTTTCGAAAGGTTGGTTTTCGGTTTAATTCTTTTTAGGTTTTATGATTTGGTCGTACTCATTAACTTCGTTTCAGTACCGGCAATAATCCTATACACTATTGTTCCTCCGGGTTTTAGCTGTTCTAATATTTTGGGTGGTATTTGTATAATTGGTGTATTTATGATAATTTGATCAAATGGGGCATACTTTTCCAACCCGTATTTGCCTTCTCCAATAAAACGGCTGATGGAGGGGTAATTACCAATGAAAAAGTAATTCTTAACCATCTGATAAGTCTCCATGTCTCTTTCAAAAGTATAGACGTTTGCATTCATTTCTGCCAACAAGCAGGCTTGGTAACAACTACCTGTTCCTATTTCCAGAACATTATCTTCATCACTAACCTTAAGCAATTCAATATGCCGGGCAGCAATGAAAGGCCTGCCTAATATTCTCCCATTGGCAATAGGGAAATCAATATCCTCATAAGCTCTTTGACAAAGTGCGGTATCTGTGAAAAAGTGCCGTGGCAACCTTCCAATAGCATCTAATACTCTTTTAGAGGTTATTCCTTTTTCACGGAGTGTTTGAACCAACTCTCTTCTTAGGGCCTTATGAATGTAGCCGTCTTCTTGTGGTCTGCTTACTGACATTTGATTTGATAAATTGCTAGGTAAGGATGTTATAAATGGAACATGATCTTAGAAATGTTCGGTTTAAATCTATGCTCGTGAAATTAAGGAATAGTAGTGGTATATTACACTATCATTTCCGTAAAGAGATATTTTAGATGGGGTAGAGAAACTTCAGGTTACAAAGCAAATTTAACAACCAGTTTTCTTTTAACCTTAACCCCACAAGCGTGCTCTGGTGGCGGTTTGGTAGCGTTTTTTGCTCACAACTAGCAATTGTTCTGAATATTAATGAAGATCAGAATATTTATAAAACTCAATGTGGTGTTGAGACAGGTCTGAATAGGTTTATTCATATAAGAATTTCACGGTGTGTGCGCAGATACTTAAGTCTGTTTATAACAATATTACTAAAGATAGGCAGGGTAATGAGCAGACAGTAAGAGATTGGATACTACTTAATGTTGATTATAATGAATAATTCAAGCATATTGCTACCCGTAAAATTTGCTAAATGCACCTCGCGGCCAATGGCGGTGAAATTGGCAATTACACTCTGAGTATTTAGGTAAGATTCTATTCATTATCGCATTACTACTAAAGATAGTAGGTTGCATGTGTTGGATTAGTATGTTACATTAGCAAAATTAACTTGGTCGATTTAGCTCATCGAGGTGTTTACCTTTTAGTATAATTTGCACTATACACGTTGGGGTATGTTATCATGCCTTGGTTTGTTATGTATCTGCGAAATGGTAATGGGTGTATAGTCATTAATATTATTACTTTTGATCCAAATTATAGATGCGTATAGACAAACCGAACTGATAACATAAAGATTTTGCATTTCGCAAAACTGGTCTTGTCTTGAAAGGTCGAAAATTCAAAAGCTACAAGGAAAGTTTAGCAAATGCTCAGGGTTACCTGGGCATTGCTCTACTTTGTAGCAGGGCTTCGACCCCCTCAAGGCAGGTAGATGTCAATGTTCCGGGTTTTTTATTTTAAAAAAGATTAAAAAATATAGGGTTATGAAAAATATATTACTTGCACTTCTGGTTATCGCATGTGGGTTTAATGGGTATGGGCAGACATATACTCAGCAATGGCTGCGAGTGTTGGATTCAGCATCCTCAAATACGGATGAATTGGCTGGTAGTTTTACTACCTCAGCTGATGGATGTGCTGACGTCTATTATAATAGCTATCAGACTCCATTCATCACTCTCAGTCCATCTGGAAAAAAAATCGCTATCGCAGGAATTAGCGGTTGTAATGCATTTACGAGTGAAATTAATTCAGCTGATGGTTCGACTGTATTTCAAGATATTTTCAGTGGATATTCCATTTCCAACGCTGCTGGTGTGGCGTATGACAAGAATGGAAGTCTATTCACTATGGGTATATTAAACTATACCGCCTCAAAAAACTATTTGAGAAAATATGACTCAACTGGCTCCATACAGTTTACAAACATAATCAACAATTATGCTCAGGATATGGAAAATGTCATGAGGATAGATACTGGCGGCAATATTCGGCTGGCTAATATCAGCTATACAGGTTCTTCGAATGTAACACCACTATACGGTTATAACAATGCTGGTATTCTTCAATGGACATCGATCATAAATACCTACGATTGGTTTTATGGATATGAAGGCGTGATGGATATGGACTATAATGGTAACACTATTTTTACAGGCAAGTATCAGACATCTTCCGACCCTTCCACTTATCAGGTGGTAATTAGAAAAGTTAATCCTTCTGGCACACAATTATGGCAAGTCTTTTACAATGCCTATCCTGCCTGCTATGCAAGAAATATTACAATTGATCACAGCGGCAACATTTACATGAATATAACTGCAAATGGTAGTGGGCGATTAGTGAAGTTTAATGGAGTTGACGGTAGCATACTTTGGGATATAGCTTCCGATTTAAACAGGTTGAAAGTAAATGCTGACAACAACTTAGTAGGCATAGGAAACAATGGAAATCTATTTGTTTGTGCAAATTATTTAACAGGTGCAACTATTTGGACAAAACCGATTACAAATGGATCCACTGCAGCCACGGATATAAATGGAAATGTCTATGCTGTATCAACTAACATGGTTAGGTTATTTAGTAGCGCAGGAATTCCTATTGATTCTGTTACCATTTCAATTCCAGGTTACACAGCAAGAACCTTTTCTCTTGTGGTCAACTCCTCTGGCAATGCATTCTACTTGCTTGGCGAACGCTCATCAACTGGCTCCAACAAAATATTTGTTGCCAAATTCTCCAGTTGTACCTCACCAACAGTCAGCCCCATCACAGGGTCATCCATTGCCTATATGGGCACGCCCCTAACATTATCAGACAGCACCACTGGTGGTGTGTGGTCATCAACAAATACAGCCATAGCAAATGTCTCATCGTCTGGCGTTGTAACACCAGTAGCTGAGGGCGTTGATACAATTAAGTATACAGTTACCAATAGTTGTGGCAGCACAACTGTTTCAAGGGTTATAACCGTTGCTGGGGCGGTGCCTTGTTATATACCAGCATCTGGATTGGTTGCTTGGTATCC
>CANFHA010000022.1 GCA_947446645.1 Chitinophagaceae bacterium
AACAGCGTAGAGCTATTTTTTGGCCGGCGGAGCCTTTGGCCAAAAATCGCCTTTTCTTTTGTTACTTTTATTTTGGCGAAGCAAAAGAAAAGTAAAGACAACACCGATCACTCCCGGCAATCTCCTGGCTATGCGAAAACACGCCCCCAATCTTTATCCTACAGCCCAATCTGGCCGCACGTGCTGCGGGGCTCAATTGTATTCCCCCACAACAACAGCGTAGAGCTATTTTTTGGCCGGCGGAGCCTTTGGCCAAAAATCGCCTTTTCTTTTGTTACTTTTATTTTGGCGAAGCAAAAGAAAAGTAAAGACAACACCGATGACTCCCGGCAATCATTAGAAGTGCCTAAACTCCTTCACCAGCCCCCCATACTCGCGCCTCACCCGGCACATTACGCTTCCAACAAAAAGAAACCCACAATACACCTATAAACAAATCGTCTTGGCCCGCATCACTTCCTACCGTAAATTTGTCCCGTAAAACTCATTTTCCAGCCACCCAGACCAGGCAACAGTAAACAACGATCAGGATAAACTAACAAAGGTGTAACACTGATTCAGGACGAAGCACCCCCAACCAAGGCGCGACAACAATTTCCGGTTCGTGCAAAAAACCGGAAAAAACCGGAAATGATTTGCCACTAAAGTATTGATTATCAATCGAAAACTGTGCAAAATCATTTCTTCTGCCAACCGGAAATCTCCCCGGCGGCTGCACTAAGGCAACAGAAAGACACAATTGCGGCCATCGGAAAAAACCAGAAGAAAACCCGCAAAATACCGCAACTCGATTTTCAATAACTATTTAATATTCAATTACTTACAATAAACCATTAAAAAATCAGCTTTTTTCCCGCAACCAGAAACAACCTATAAAATCATGAAAATCGAAAAATCTCAAAATCCAGATCAAAAAAAGCTCCCGGATGAACCGGGAGCCGTAATAAAAAGTATTTGTTGAATATTAAGCGCTTGCTTCTTCAGTGCTTTCTTCAGCGGCTGGTGCCTCTGGAGCTGCAGTTTCAGCGGCTGGAGCTGCAGTAGTTTCAGTAGCTTTCTTAGCACTTGTGCTCCTGCGGCTACGACGTGTTTTCTTAGCTGCTGCTGCTTCTGCATCCTTACCGTAGATCTCGTTGAAGTCAACCAGCTCTATCATAGCCATATCAGAGGCATCACCTGCACGGCGTGGCAGCTTTATGATACGTGTATAACCACCTGGGCGGTCTGCAACCTTATCGCTGATCACACCAAACAGTTCCTTGATAGCTTCCTTATCCTGCAGGTAGCTGAATACAATACGACGGTTGTGCATAGTATCCTTCTTGCTGCGGGTAATGATAGGCTCAGCATACACACGCAGGCTCTTGGCCTTAGCCAGGGTAGTGGTGATACGCTTGTGCTCTATAAGCTGGCTCGTAAGGTTAGAAAGGAGGGCAGCGCGGTGTGAGGCGGTGCGGCTTAAATTTTTGATCTTGTCTCCGTGACGCATAATGTTTGTGTTTTAAATTCCCCCATACCATGGTCAGTGAATTACGGGGTACTCGTTAAGTTAAAAGTTGATAAGTTGATAGGTATAAATGTAGAAAAGGTAAATGCTGGCAAGCTTATCACTTATCAACCTTTACCTTTTCAACTTAATTATTGTCTTCTCCCCTGCGGAACTTGTTGATATCCATTCCGAAGTGCAGGCCGCGCTCATGGAGCACCTGCTCTATCTCAGACAGTGATTTCTGTCCGAAATTGCGGAATTTCATCAGTTCTTCCTGGGTATATTGTACCAGTTCGCTCAGCGAGTTGATCTTGGCAGCTTTCAGGCAGTTAAATGCACGTACAGAAAGCTCCAGGTCTTCAAGCGGAGTGTTCAGCACCTTGCGCACCAGCAGTGTTTCTTCATCCACGATAGTTTCTTTCTCTTCACGCTTAGTGTCGAGCGAGATGTTCTCGTCGGTGATGATCATCAGGTGCTGGATAAGGATGCGTGATGCTTCTTTTACAGCCTCTTCAGGGTGTATAGTGCCATCAGTGATCACTTCCATTATCAGCTTTTCGAAGTCTGTGCGCTGTTCTACACGGGTATTTTCAATCGTGTACTTTACATTCTTGATCGGAGTGTAGATAGAATCGATCGCTATGAGGCCCAGTGGAGCATCTACAGGACGATTTTCTTCACCTGGCACATAGCCACGACCCTTGCCAATGTGCAGTTCCATTTGGAAACCGGCACCAGGCTGCAGGTTGCAGATAACCAGGTCAGGATTCATCACCTGGAAGTTAGGCAAAGACTCGCCTATCATACCAGCTGTGAATACTTCCTTGCCTTTTATGTTAAGATCTATCTTTTCACCGGCAAAGTCAGATACGTCGCCAATAGCTTTAAGGCGAACCTGCTTCAGGTTAAGGATGATCTCGGTAACGTCTTCGAGCACACCTTTCAGTGTAGCAAACTCGTGGTCTGCACCGGGTATACGGATAGCAGTGATCGCAAAACCTTCTAATGAGGAAAGCAATACACGGCGCAAAGCGTTACCAATGGTAACACCATAACCCGGCTCCAATGGGCGGAATTCGAACTGCGCTTCAAATTCTGTGGTCTTTTGAAGAGCTATCTTGTCCGGTTTTTGAAAATTCAATATGGCCATATTGACAGATATTTATTATTTGTGATTTACTAATTGTTACCGGAAGGTATATCCAATCCGGGCCTAACGCTCTATTACTTAGAATACAACTCCACGATCAGCTGCTCCTTGATGTTCTCAGGAACTGACTCACGCTCAGGATGTGCCAGGTAAGTACCTTTCATATCCTTTTCGTTCCACTCAACCCAGTTGATCTTTACGTTCTTGCCGCGGATCATGCCTGCAACAGTGGTATTCACTTTGCTCTTTGGCTTCAGCTCTATCATATCTCCTGGCTTCAGGCTGTAAGATGGTATGTTCACCACTTCGCCGTTTACCATTAAATGTTTGTGAGATACCAGCTGGCGTGCAGCAGGGCGTGTAGGCGCAATGCCCATACGGTACACAGTATTGTCAAGGCGTGCTTCAAGCAGCTTTATAAGGTTTTCACCGGTAGCTCCCTTAAGGCGGGCAGCTTCTACGTATGTATTAGCGAACTGCTTTTCGAGCAGGCCGTAAGTGTACTTTGCTTTCTGCTTTTCCTTAAGCTGCGTAGCATACTCGCTCGCTGTCTTGCGCTTGCGGGTAGGGCCATGCTGGCCGGGAGGATTACTGTTTTTGCCAAGGCTTTTGCCTGATCCGAGAATTGGTTCTCCGAATATGCGGCAGATCCTGTTTTTGGGTCCTGTATAACGAGCCATTACGATTTTTGTGTTTTAGCCGCTTCGTCTCATTAAATCGTAAAATCCGATACGAAACGGCTTGTTATAAAAAATTGATTACTAAAAACTATATTGAAGTCCGCCCACTTTGGGTTTTGACTTTTAACTTTTGACTTAGACTATACCCTACGTTTCTTAGGAGGACGGCAGCCATTGTGCGGCATAGGTGTAACATCCTTGATAGAAGTTACCTCGATACCTGAATTGTTCAGTGCACGGATAGCGCCTTCACGGCCTGATCCCGGTCCCTTTACATAAACGTCAGCACGTTTCATGCCTGCGTCTGATGCTACTTTAGCACAATCCTGTGCAGCTACCTGGGCTGCATAAGGTGTGTTTTTCTTAGAACCACGGAATCCCATTTTACCAGCAGATGACCATGAAATAACCTGGCCGGATTTGTTGGTAATACTGATGATGATGTTGTTGAATGAAGCATTCACATGCACATCACCATGGGTGTCAATTTTTACGACCCGCTTTTTAGCTACGGTCTTTGCTGAAGCTTGTTGCCCTTTTGCCATTTTTCTTTTTAAATAAGGTAGTCAATAAATATTAAAAAGCTAAACGGGCAACGGGTTAACGGAACTGATCCGGTTAACCACTTTACCCTTTTAACTTTCCTATGCCACTCCTCCCCGCACCTACACGGATCCGGCAGCGGCACAGTGATTATTTCTTAGGTGCTTTCTTCTTACCAGCTACTGTCTTACGCTTACCTTTACGGGTACGGCTGTTAGTACGGGTACGCTGACCACGTAAAGGAAGACCTTTACGATGACGCACGCCACGGTAACAAGCGATATCCATAAGGCGCTTAATGTTCATCTGCACTTCAGAACGCAATTGGCCTTCAACTTTAAACTCCGCGTTGATGATATTACGGATGGCGGTCTGCTCTTCGTCGTTCCACTCAAAAGCTTTCTTATCATAAGATACACCAGCTTTATCGAGTATGTAACGGGCAGTGCTATTGCCGATACCGAAAATATAGGTGAGCGCTATCTCACCACGTTTGTTCTTTGGAAGATCAATACCTGCTATACGAGCCATTGAAAACTAAATATTAAAAAATTAGAAAAAATAAAGATTACCCTTGCCTTTGTTTAAAACGAGGATTCTTTTTGTTAATGATATACAACTTTCCCTTACGACGCACGATCTTACAATCAACGCTGCGTTTTTTTATGGATGCTCTTACTTTCATAAAAATTCAAAATTCAAAAGTTAAAATTCAAAAATTATACTAGTTCTATTTTTAAAGAAAACCCAAAGGTTACCCCCTGCATCTTATTTATACCTGTATATGATACGGCCGCGGCTCAGATCATACGGACTCATTTCTACTCCTACCTTGTCACCTGGCAATATACGTATGTAGTGCATGCGCATTTTGCCTGAAATTGTGGCCAGTATTTCGTGTCCATTCTCCAAACGTACACGGAACATGGCATTTGACAATGCTTCCACAATAGTTCCGTCCTGTTTAATGAGTGATTGTTTGGCCATATTTTTTTTAGGGATTGCAAAGGTAGCAAATACTTTTTATTTAATAAAAAAAATTTGCCCGTAAAATGAAATGCTATCTGTTTATTCCGCTTTTCAGACTAAAACAAGCTATTTTAAAGCGGAAAACACGTAACAATAAGCTAATCGTTAGCATTTTCTTTACCAAAATAGCCTATTGCGGGTGCAAGATAGGGTTATTTTCCCTAGAGGTGTGCTTTAATAATAAACATAATATTGCCGAGACATAAGTAGATCAAACTGCAATTTGCCTTTACTTAGATAAATGAAATAGGCAGGTAGGCGTAAACCAGACCCGCCGAAACAATTGCAGACTGATTTATCCAACCAGTTGAGGAGCGGATACCAGAGTTTTGGTCCAGGCCTCAAGGGAGGGGTATTGTTCGTCTATAAGGTCGTTAGGCAATTCCACAGGTTCGTGCTTGGTGGTAAGAAACACGGTGTGCATAGACAAACGCTTGCCAAACTCCATATCGCTTATGCTATTGCCTATCATTATGCTGCGCTTGAAATCAATCGCAGGGAAATCTTCCTGCGCCTGGAGTCCCATACCGGTATTAGGCTTACGGTTGCGGTCATCATCGGTAACTGCTGTGCATGAGTAGACCTTATCGATGCGACCTCCATTTGCCTGTACTGCCTCACGCATATTTGCATGAATTTCCCGGAGTGATTCAATGGTCATAATACCCCGCCCTACGCCGCGCTGGTTAGACACGACTACCACCTGGCCAAACATTTGGGCTAAAGAACGTAACGAATTCAGCACACCATCGTGAAAGTTAAACTCATTCCAATCGGTGATGTATGATCCGACGGACTCCACATTTATCACTCCGTCCCTGTCCAGGAAAAGTGTCCATCTATTGTCGATTTCCGATTTTAGTGCTAATGGGTCCATGCTCTAGTTTTTAAATAGTTCCTCTTCTACGAGCTGGCAGATAATATGACCGACCATGATATGCGATTCCTGTATCCGGGGTGTGTCATTGCTTGGCACATTCAGGAGCTGGTCGCATATTGCCTTCATTTTTCCACCAGTCTCTCCTGTCATACCTACAGTAATCATACCAACTTTTTTCGCCTGTTCTATAGCATTGATAATATTAACAGAATTTCCTGAGGTGCTGAGCGCCACAAGCACATCTCCCGGCTTACCGGTACCCTTGATGATACGGCTATAAACTATATCATAACTATAATCATTAGCCACAGCAGTCATATACGAAGAGTTGCAGTGAAGCGCCTCAGAAGGCAGGGGATCGCGATCGGTATAGAAGCGGCCGCTGAACTCTGCTGCTAAGTGCTGGGCATCGGCAGCGCTGCCGCCATTGCCGCAAAACAACACTTTATTGCCATTTTTGAACGCCTGTGCTATAACCGACGTTACGGTTTCAATCCTTTCAATAAGCGATTTGTCGGCCAGTAGCCTTTGTTTGGTATCTATTGATGCCTGTATGATGTTCCTGATCTGCTGCTCCATAATGGGTAATCCAAAAATAAGGGGATAAACGTAGCTGGCAAAATTTATAACCCGCGATACCACTTACAGATATATAACGCAGAACGTTTTAACATTATTACCTGAATTGGCAAGATTGCTTTTTATGAAAGAAAGTTGAAAATTGAGGCAGTAATCTCATACACACAAACCGGCCAGCCATTAACTACAAACAGCGCATGTGGTGCGCTGTTTGTAATATTCGGAATTATTTTATTTTTCTAGATCACCAGCATGGCATCTCCATAGCTGAAGAAGCGATACTTTTCTTTGATACCTACTTCGTATGCGTGCATCATAAGGTCGTAGCCGGCGAAGGCACAGGCCATGATCATGAGGCTTGTTTTGGGCAGGTGGAAGTTGGTGATGAGAGAGTCTGCAATAGAGAAGTTGTAGGGCGGGTGAATGAATACATTCGTCCAGCCTTCTTCTGGCTTCAGCAGGCCCTGTGCGGTTACTGAGCTCTCCAGCGCACGCATGGTGGTGGTGCCTATAGAGCAGATGTGGCGCTTTTCAACCTTTGCCTTATTGACAATGTTTGCAGCGTATTCATCTACTTTAAAGTACTCTGCGTCCATCTTGTGCTTAGACAGATCTTCTACCTCAATAGGGCGGAACGTACCGAGGCCGGTGTGCAGGGTAACCTCTGCAAACTTAACGCCTACGATCTCCAGCCTTTTTATAAGCTCGCGGCTGAAGTGCATACCTGCAGTAGGGGCTGCAACAGCACCTTCGTACTTGGCATATACTGTCTGGTAGCGTTCTTTATCTTCCTCCTCAGGCTTGCGCTTGATGTACTTAGGCAGTGGTGTTTCACCGAGAAGATCCAGCATATTGCGGAACTCCTGCTCCGTGCCATCGAACAGGAAGCGGATGGTACGGCCACGCGAGGTGGTGTTATCGATCACTTCTGCTACCAACTCATCGTTGTCGCCAAAGTAGAGCTTGTTGCCAACACGTATCTTACGGGCAGGATCAACGATAACATCCCAAAGATGATTTGGTTTGTTGAGCTCACGAAGCAGGAACACTTCGATCTTGGCACCGGTCTTCTCCTTACGGCCATAAAGGCGGGCTGGGAACACTTTGGTGTTATTTGCGATCATTACATCCTTGTCATGGAAAAAGCCGAGGACGTCCTTGAAAACTTTGTGCTCTATTTTACCGGTATCGCGGTGGATAACCATGAGGCGGCTATCTTCACGTTTTTTGGCGGGATGTTGCGCAATGAGATTTAACGGGAGATCAAACTTAAACTGGGATAACTTCATAATTACGGTTATGATTTAAAAGTGTGCAAAAGTACGGAATATATTTCAGTTAACAGTTTACTGTTTTGCAGGATATACCTGTATGGGCCCGATTACATTCTTTACGAAAAGGTAAATGCCCCATCCTGGCTCAGATAAAAATGTTATTTATATGGGGCATTTTATTTTGCTGATAATCGTTGTATGCCTCTACTGTATTGCTTTATTGTATTTTTATTTAATTTCCCTAAATGCCCCACTTTTACCCATGTGGGGGATGTCTGAACCTTGATTTTCCTGATAATATGATTTTCCTGATTGGTTTTTTGCGGGTAATTTCATGACTCATTTTTACCCGTCGTGCCCCATTTGCCTCTTCCCTGAAACGGGGTTGCAGACCGTCTGAAGAACCTCGAAAAAAAATAAAAAATCTAAATCGTCGAGAATGTTTGCTGCCCTGCAAGATTTTTAGTGGTGCTATGCCAAAAATGCGCTTCAAAACCGCCTAAAACGGACCTAAATATTACAGCAATGATTATGCCGAAGATGGTTGTGGCAGTCAATTTGTGGATATCTTTTTAAATGGGATTGCAAATCCCTAAGCATGGCAAACAGATGGCAAGGCTGAATGCGCCAGATAGTTACTGGCGATGTCACGTCGACCAGTAGGGAAACATTAGTTTTATAAAACATCACCTACAATACATTGGGCCAAAAGACACGTCGAATCCGTGAATGTCCGCAAATGCTTTTTTAGCAGAATCAACTACTAGTGGATTGATAAACAAAGCTGAGCGCATGGAATCGGTAGTACGCCGGTCACAGTTCAATTTCTTATAGTCGACAAATACGTAGCTTTTATAGCAACCCGGAGGACGAACATAATCACAACCCCAAATTTCTGAAATTCGCTTGCAATTTGTGGCATCGGCAGGGTCGTCATATAGTCTAAGTGTATTGTCGAATAGCAATGCAACATCTCTTGGATGAATTTGACCAGAGATCACCAGTCCTTCCCATTTGGTATGCAGCAACTGGTATATGCATACATGATGTAATAACAATGGGAATAGTTTTTCCTGGGAGATGCAATCATCACATGCCGCAAATTGCATCCGGCCTGTATTATACTTAGGGTCTTTATAAATAAGGTTATACAAATCCATGTAGTCTGAACTGTCCTGCCCTAGCTCTTTCATAATATCGGCCTGATCAATGCCGATGATTTTATCGCCGGGGAACCCAACCCTATCAATGAGCGACTCTATAACACTTATGTGGCGCTGAAGTTTCTTATTATATTCATAGGTGTTTTCATAAATATTAGCGCTATATGCCATGTTTTTCTCCGACTGATCCTGGCTGACATGATTAATCACCGTTTTTAAAGCCGATACGTTGATCCTCTTTAGATAAATTTTGCGCAATTCTTTATAATCGCCGAATTTCCTATTGAATGCTATACTGTCTCTAAGTAATGGCATTAGTATCTTCGAATATTTCAAATGTTGAGGACGGAGACCATTTTTAAAGCCTTTCTTTAAGTAGCTTATGTATCTTTCATTTTTACTATAAAAGGCTATTTGGGCCGCCATAAAGCAATCTTTCGCAAATACGAAGTCGAATTTTGAAAAAGCAAGATCATAATATTTATAAGCGGAGTCATTTCTATTATCTAAAAAATAGCATCTCTCAGCATTATTAATCAATTTATGATAAACCCGATAATCATCTTGCGCATACACGCAGGTAGCAGAAAAAATAAAAAATATTATGAAAATATTTTTTCTAGCTGTACTCATATAGAGAATAATCCTTTGAATTTGAGTAAATTAAAAAGGCACCCTAAAAAAGCTACCGAAAGTAGACTTCTCCTTTTCACTTTTTTCTTACCTATGACCACCCCTGTATCTATCCCAATGGGCTTTATGGGCTGCACCCTTTTGGTAATTCCTTTTAAAACAGCTACTAAACATGACGCAGGCGAATGTCAGTCCGATAACTACTGTGATTATCTTCTTCATAAGGTATAGTTTAGTATAAAGCTAATTTAAAAAATCAGATGTACTAATTAAATAAAACCATACGAACGTGTACTGCATATAGGTAACACATTAACTGTAGTACATGATTGCGGCCCAGCCAAAAAAGGAGCCTAGGCTGGGACGGAAATTCAACTGGGAGACATTTATAATATCGAAAATTCCACTCTCCTATTAATTGCCTTTCCTTCAGGGGTAGAGTTTGTGTCTATTGGCCTCGTGGGCCCAAATCCTTTTATCTGAATCCTATTGCCATCAATGCCGAGCGCTATCAATTTTCTTTTAATCGCCTCAGCCCTGTTAAATGACAGCTGCATGTTGTCCACATTGCCAACATCACTATCGGTATGCCCATCGATCTGCAATTTTAAGGACGGATACTTTTTCAGAAAATCAGCCAATTGAATGATGAAGGGTAAACTATTGGGCTTTATTTCTGCTCTGCTCCGATCGAAGGTAATAGCATGGGTGACTATTCTTTTTTCTTTCAGTAGGGTATCGGTAAAAGATACCTGCTTTGTTGCCACGGGTTTCTTTTGCGGGTGCAACGAGTCTGTGGTGGCTATTTTGAAATTCTTTATGGCTACTTTGGCGCGACCGAATATTTCCATATCGGGGAGATAATAATCTGAATTAGCCGTTTTTAAAAATTTATACTGATCCAGGTAAGCAGATACATACTGCCGGGAAAAAGAAATTGCAAAATGATGCCAGGCACCCTTGTTGAATTCTCCCGGGTAATTTGATTTTAATATTTCCCGTTTACTATTGAGTAATTCGAACCCACATTTATTTGAAGATGATTCGATATCAAGGGTCGCAATAAACTCCGGATAGTCAGGAGTTGAACAAATCGCTATTCCTATTGCATTGCATGTTTCTCCCGGAACGACCAAAAATTTAAAATCAAATTCAAGCGACCAATAATCATTTTTACGCGACAAGTATGCACCTGGTGACCATCCTGGCTTTGCTAAACGACCATTCCCATTTGCAAAATATAAAACCCTTAGCGAATCTTTCGTGGTAACAAAAGCCTTTGTAGCAAACACGCGACCTTTTTGCGGGGCGTTAATTATTGTCCACCTGGAGGGTCTTTCGCCGTCTTTATATCTGCTAAAATCGTCGTAAAAAACAGTATTTTCTCCTGATACAAAATTGTAAGCATGCGATGTATCAACAAGCTTATTGGGCATCTGAGATTTAGCCAGATAAACAAAGAAAGTGCAGAAGAGTGTTAGGGATAGTTTATTCATACATAGTCCGAAATTGATACTGCTAAACAGCCGTGGCGAGTTTCCTTCTTCAGGAAGTTCGCGGGAGACCGAGGCATGACAACAAACTCGCGAATAGGAATGATTATTTCCTACTCCTGAAAATAGCAATAAGCAAAACAGGAATGCTTATTACAATAAACGGGTATATAGAAAGTTTCTGCTCCAATAAACATGCTACAACCCCGCCAACTATAATACCAAGCGCGTACACTAAAAATAATTTTAATTTACTTTGAGTCATTGATTATTTATGTTCGGTTAAAAAAAGAATATTGCCTAAAAAACTAATGATGTAATTCGTGCATTTGGTCCTCCGTTGGGGATCTGGTGTACACGTTACTGCCCATAGTGATGAGGAATAAGGCGCATATCAAGAATTGGAACAAATAATAATTTATATTTCATAAATGAAGTTTTAATCCCACCAATTTTGACCGTTACCTGTGAACAAAGAAAATAAAATTATGATAATATTTTAGTATTTTTATTTCATATGAACGCAATTAAATTATCTATTTTATGTGCAGCCTCGCTGATAGGAGGGATTGCAGCACGCGCACAAAGTGTGAGTCCCGATGAGGTCATCCGAAAACATATGGAGGCCGTAGGAGGGGTGGATAACTGGAACAAGATAAAGTCAATGAAGAAGGTAGGCAGCGTAGATGGTAACATGGAAGTACTTGTTACTACTACCGTTGTGCAGGATAGGGCGGCACGAATAGACTTCGCTATGATTGGTACAAACGGCTATTTCATAGTGACCCCTAAAGAGGGTTGGGCATATTTCCCGGCACAGGGCATGGACAAGGTGGCCGCTTTGACAGCCCGTCAAGTAAAGTTGCAGCAAGGTCAAATGGACGTTAAGGACGAACTACTGGATAGATCTTCAATAGCAAAAGCAGAATTTGTGGGGAGGGACACAATAAAAAACATGCCTTGCCTAAAGTTGAAAATAACGAATAAAAATGGAGGTGAACAGATCTATTATTTCGATGCAACTACTTATTACATTGTTCGCCGCCAGTTCGAAGCAGAAACACAAATTGGTGACGAGGAAATAACTGTCAACTATAGTAACTTTCAGAAGCGGCCTGAGGGCATTGTAGTTGCTATGACCTCCACAATGCCAATGATGCAAGATGCGGAAGTTGTTTATGAAAAGATTGAGATCAATATGCCTGTCAGCGATGATATTTTTAAGCCCGGACCGGCAAACAAAAAATGATTGAACGGATTACTGTATTAATTGTGCAGCTGACCAAAAAAAAATATTTTCAAATTTTCCCAACGTTTTGCTGAAGTGCCTCGTCTTAGTATACAGAGAGGGTTAAAACTTTGATAAGGAACTCATAAATTTTATTTGGTAGTTTCATCATTTTTAACTTTTTTGCACTCAGTTATCACTCAAAAATCAACTGCTATAAGAAAAACTTCTACTTAACACAATCCCCCAAAAGCATGGCGTGAGTATTTACGTTACGTTTTAAACCAGTAGAAGTTATGCAGTTAACAGCCCACTCAGATGCCGAGCTGATCCATGCCTACAGGCACGGACACGAACAAGCCCTTGAAGTACTCATAAACAGGTACAAGGACAAGGTATATACCTCTGTGTATATGCTGGTAAAAGACAAATACCTGGCAGAAGACATTTTTCAGGATGCGTTCCTGAAGATGATAAAAACCATAAAGGACGGCCGCTATGCCGAGCAGGGGAAATTTCTGCCCTGGGCTATACGGGTGGCGCACAACCTGTGCATGGACCACTTTCGCCGCACCCGCCTACAGATACCGGTGACCCTGCCCGATGGCCAGGATATAGGCAACCTGTTTGGCGCCGGCGATATGGTAGCCGATGGCATAGAAAAACGCCAGGTGCACGACAGCGTGCGCAAACTGGTGGAGGAACTGCCGGAGGAGCAGCGCGAGGTAGTGGTGCTGCGCATATATGCCGACCTTAGCTTTAAGCAGATATCGGACATAACAGGTGTGAGTATAAACACAGCGCTGGGCCGCATGCGCTATGCGCTGATAAACCTGAGGAAAATGGTAAGCGACAAACAGATGGTATTGAGGTAAGGTGATAAGTAATAAGTGATAAGTAATAAGTGATAAGTCGTAAGTCTGGGAGACGGTTTTTCGCTTTCGCGAAAAGTGTTTGATGGTGAGCGATTGGATGACCTGTTCTTGAGGAGCGTTCCTTGCAGACTTACAACTCACGACTTATGACTTACGACTTTGTTTTGTTTCTTTGCACCCATGTCCAATTTACACCGATTTTTATGCGCCGGGCCTATAGAGCAAAACAGCACTGTGGCGCTGGATGCCGACACGGCCAAGCATATATGGCAGGTGCTGCGCATGAAGGCGGGCGATGCCATACTGCTGACTGACGGCATGGGCTCGCTGGCTGAGGGCCTGATACAAAATGCGGAGCGGCACAAGTGCAATGTGGTGATACGAAAAGTAACCGTGACTGAACGCCAGGGGAATGCACTGCACCTTGCCATAGCATTTACCAAAAACAACAGCCGGAATGAATGGCTGCTGGAGAAAGCTACTGAACTGGGCGTAGCCTCCATAATACCCATGACCACCACCCGCAGTGAGAAAACGCATATGCGGGCAGACCGGTGGGAAAAAATACTACAATCGGCCATACTGCAATCGCAGCAAAACTACCTGCCACACCTGGCCAAAATAGCACCACTGCCACAGGTGCTCAAAGAATATGGGGGCACAGCGCAGAAGTTTGTAGCGCACTGTATAGATGACAACAGCCGTAAGAGCTTTGCAGGAATGTTAAATAAGACGGGTGATACTATTTTACTTATTGGCCCGGAAGGGGATTTTACTGCCGATGAAGTAAATTTGTGCATAGTCGCAGGGTTTACGCCTGTGTCGCTGGGCAGGCAGCGACTGCGCACCGAAACGGCGGCAATGGCTGCCGCGGCATATTTTAATGTAATGCACGATGATCAGAATTAAGTGTTTATTAGTAACTGTAGTGATAGTATTGTGCAGCATGAGCGCGGGCGCACAGATGAAGCTGGGCCTGCTGGTGTATAACGGTGGCGGTGACTGGTATGCCAATCCTACATCTCTGAAAAACCTGGCCGTATTTTGCAACGAGCAGCTGCACACAACTTTTGACGTGGCCGAAGCGCATGTAGAAGTAGGCAGCACTGATCTGTTTAACTATCCCTTCCTGCACATGACGGGGCACGGACGCTGGGCACTGAATGATGCCGAAGCGCAAAACCTGCGTAAGTACCTGGAAGGTGGCGGTTTTCTGCATATAGATGATAACTACGGCATGGATGTGTATGTGCGGCCGGCACTGAAAAAAGTGTTCCCGGAGCTGGAGCTGGTGGAGCTTCCATTCTCCTACCCTATTTACCACCAGAAATACAATTTCCCCAATGGCCTGCCTAAGATACATGAGCATGACGGTGGCACGCCCAAAGGATGGGGACTGATATACAAAGGTCGCCTGGTGTGCTTCTATAGCTACGATACCGACCTGGGCGATGGCTGGGAAGACTATGATGTGCACCGCGACCCGCCCGAAAAGCACCAGGCGGCACTGCAGATGGGCGCTAACCTGATACAGTATGTATTTACCAACAACCCGGTAACACCATAAAAAATTAAAAGCTCGCTGTGGTCATCCTGGCTAATACTTTAGCCGTGCCTCTACTTTGCGTAAATATTCCAATGCCTGCTTACTAATAACCTGCCGCTTTTCTGTGAACGGGATCTTGGCAATTTGTAAGACGGAGGAGAAAAATGTACCCAGGTGGCCTTTGGCCATGCGCAGGTACTGAATACCCCAGCTGGCCGACGTGGTTACAAAGTATTTAAACGGCAGGTATCGCCACGCCACCTTGCTTTTGTTTATCCATTGCATCTGTAGCTTTTTATAGTTGGGCGCGCGGCCCAGTGCCGACTCTTTATGTGCTATCGTGACACTATTGTCGAAGCCAATGGTGTAGCCGGCATCCAGCACGCGGTATGCCAGATCGTACTCCTCCATACCGTAATGGAAGTCGGTAGGGAACAAGCCTGTTTTTTCGAAGAGCTCAGCCCGGGTGATGTTGGCACCGCCGGCGAAATAGGAGGTAAGAAAGCGCGGGTTATTCTTGTACTTATCGTACATCTTGTGCGGGAATCCGGTTACCTGCACCTCGTTGTTCTCATAATAGACAACCCGGAAGGTGATAATACCAGTGTTAGCCTCCCTGAAAAATGGCTGTTTGAATAGCGATGCCAGCTTTACAAGATCTCCCGGGGACGTAAACACCATATCGTCATCAATATTCAGGTGCAAATAGCCGGAGGCCATTTGTATCAGCTTGTTGCGGCCTTTGGCTACACCCAGGTTAACATCTGACCAGATGTATCTTGCCTTTAACTCAGGGTGGGAACTTACGTACCTGACCACATCCTCGTAAGACTCGGTAGATGCATTGTTGAGTATGAGGATCTCCTGCAGCACGTCGTTGAGGCCGGACTGCTGATTGAGGTTTATCAACAGTTCAAGCAAGTCGGCCGGCCGATTGTAGGTGATTATAAGTATGGAGATGCTGTGGCGCATGTGGCAAATTTAAACCCCAAACCCCTAAAGGGGCTTAACCGGAGCATATATTTTTGAAGTTATGCAACGTTCTTCAGCATTTTCCGAGTTAAAACCGAAAAATGTATGAATTATGCCGTAATAAAAGGATCGGCTATATTTATGGTCCCCTGCCTACCGGCAGCCGGGTTAGGATACAGGTTTATGTTTAGTTACTGGGAACAACAGAGTTTTTCGCATTATGACCATATAGTAGTGGGTGCAGGCATTGTGGGCCTGAGCGTGGCTATAGAACTAAGGGAACGCTACCCTGCTGCCAGCATACTGGTGCTGGAGCGCGGCCTGCTGCCCACCGGCGCAAGCACACGCAATGCGGGCTTTGCCTGCATGGGCAGCGCCACCGAACTGCTTGACGACCTGCAAACCAGCAGCGAAGCGGAAGTGACCGGGCTTTTTGAAGCCAGGAAAAAAGGACTGGAGCGACTAAGAGGCAAACTCACGGATAAAAAAATAGGCTACAGGGAAAACGGCGGCTATGAGCTAATGAGTGAAATAGAACTACCTGCGCTGGACAAACTTGACTACCTGAACCAGTTGCTGTTGCCGATAACCGGGAAAGCTGCATTCAGGCCGGCCAGTGAAAAGATTAGTTCGTTTGGGTTTGGTGGCAACTATTCGAAAGGGCTTATAGAAAACAACTGCGAGGGCGAGCTGCACAGTGGTATGCTGATGCGGGCTCTGCTGGATATGTGCACCCAATGCCGTGTAGAAATAAAAACGGGAGCCGAAACGCTGGGCTTTACAGAAGAAGATAAACAAGTGTATGTAAGCGTAAAAGACCACTTCAGGCCTGAGGTATGGTTGCTTGGTTGTGAAACGCTGAATATTTGCACCAATGCCTTTGCCAAACAACTACTACCCGATGTGGATGTGACACCCGGGCGCGGGCAGGTGTTGGTAACACACCCTATAGAAGGCTTAAAATTCCGGGGTATATACCACTTTGATAAGGGCTATTATTATTTCAGAGAGATAGACGGGCGCGTGCTGTTTGGCGGGGGACGTAACCTGGATTTTGAAGGAGAGCGAACCACCGACTTTGAACTGAACTCTATTATACAGACAGATCTGGAGCAAAAACTGGCAGAGATCATATTGCCAGGTACGCATTTCCAGGTGGCACAGCGGTGGAGCGGTATTATGGCTTTTGGCAGTAACAAATACCCCATTGTTCAGGCGTTTTCAAAACGTGTATATGGTGCTTTCAGGATGGGGGGCATGGGGGTGGCGCTGGGTAGTGAAACTGCATTTCAATTAGTGGAATTACATGAAAATTCATAGAACTCTGCAATGTAAACACTGCGACGAAACGACTGTTTTAACTTAATTTTTGGTTATAATAGGATACTTTCGCGGCATTGTTAAACACTCTAAACACTCAACACTTTATGAGCAAAAAAATCACCTTATTTACGATTACGGCTATTGCAGCCCTTTTTATGTTTGCAACTTCATGCAAAAAGGCCAGCAACAACACTGACCAATTAGCAACGTTAGCTAAAGCCACTATTAGCGGTAAGGTATATGCACAACTGGCAGACACAATTGGCTCTGGCATGCAGGCAGCGCCAGCAGGCACAACAATTGCTGCATGGATAGACACACGTGACCTTGTCGTGAACCCTGACTTCTCAGCAACCTATGCAAAAAGGTATTACACGGCACAAGTTGATGCAAGCGGTAATTACACTTTGACTGTTGACGTTTCAAGGTACCAGCCTGCAACTGTACACATTATGCCAGCGCAGTTTACCTACAACCAGGTTGTGTACGGAACTGGCGGCACTATTACTACCGAAAGGAAAATCTATTATGGCGTTGATGCTGATGTTACTGTAATAAACGGCGGTGCTTCTTACGAAGACCTCATGTACAACTAATATCAGGGAATAACGATTCATTTCATCAATTCAACAACTAATCATAACCATAATGAGATATAAACACATTATCTGTGGCGCTATGCTGCTGACAAGCCTGAATGGCTTTGCGCAAACCACGGAAACAACGAAAACGAACACAAACGGCACCTTCAAGTCTATAAACGGCCATGAAGTGCTGCCACAGGAAGGTGACTGGGCACTGGGTATTTCTGCCACCGGTTTCTTCAACTACTTCGGTAACCTGCTGAGCGGCAGCGGATCGAACAACGCGCCTTCATTTAATACGGCTAACACTCCAGATGCATTTGCTACGGGCAAGCTAAGCGGTATGGCCCTGATGGGTAAATACATGAAGAGCAGCGATATGGCTTACCGTTTCCGTTTCCAGGCAAACGCAGGCTCGGTAACGCGCCGTAACAATGTAGGCAAAAGCTTGCTCACTCCTGATCCTATGAACCCACAGTTTGTAGAAGATAACGTGACTGAGAGCTCTTATGTAGTATTACTGGGTGCAGGATTTGAAAAACGCAGGGGCCATGGCAGGGTTCAGGGCTTTTATGGCGCTGAGGTACTGGTGGGTGTAGGCGGAGACGCAAACTCTTACAGCTATGGCAATGCGTTTGATAACAACTTCAACACGCCGCTAAGCACTACTAACTTCACAAACGGCACAACTGCAAACGTTTCTGCACGCACAAAAAACACCAACGGTGGTATGATGTTCATGGCAGGTGTACGCGGTTTCGCTGGCGTTGAATATTTCTTCGCTCCGAAGATGTCACTGGGTGGTGAGATCGGCTATACGCTGGGTTTCTCTACGCATGGCAAGGGTTTCGTAGAAACAGAAGAGTGGAATGCAGCAACACTGCAGACTACTACTGTTACTACCAAGCAGTTTGCTAATTCCGGTCTCCGTTCATTCGGTATCGGTCTTGACAACCTGAATGCAGGTATTAACCTTAATTTCTACTTCTAAGAAAGATAGTTACTAAGCTTATTGGGCTGACCATCGTCGAAAGACGAAATGGTCAGCCCAATTTCTTTTTGATTTAATTGCGCGATTGCTACCCTTATTATTCCATAAATTTGAACTGAAACTGGAAATGAAAACCATTCTCTAACCAAAACACCATAAAAATGTCTACAAACAGCGTATCGCTTCACAGGGTTATTAAGGCAAAACCGGAAAAAGTATATCGTGCATTTACTGATGCACTTGCCATGGCCAGCTGGCTGCCGCCATACGGCTTTCTCTGTACCGTGCATGAGTTTGACCCGAAGGTAGGTGGAGGCTACAAAATGTCGTTTGCCAATTTCACCAGTGGAAAGTCGCACTCATTTGGAGGGAAATACCTGGAGATAAAGCCCAATGAATTTTTGAAATACACAGATGTGTTTGACAATCCGAATATGCCGGGAGAGATGATAACGACCGTGCGGCTGAAACAAGTGATCGTGGGCACAGAACTGAAGGTGACGCAGGAAGGCATACCGGCGATGATACCTGCTGAAATGTGCTACCTGGGCTGGCAGGAATCGCTGGATAAACTGATAAAGCTGGTGGAACCCAATATACCTGATGCCTGATATTCGTATTTAGTCGAAATTGGCTCCGTGAAGGGGCACTATTCACCCGCGCAGGGTCTTCCAAACAAAATGGAGACACCGCGCGGGTTTTATTTTGAATAAAAAAACTTTCGCTGCTGAGAATTGAAATGCGCACGCACCAACGGCATGGTTATTATGCTCTATTGGTGTTTCCCACTATTTCATCCTAAAGCCGGTAAAAGATAAACTCCGGCTCCTTCATTTCCGCTATTTTTAAATACAAATGAGTGATTACCTGTTTAACGTCATCATGATACTGGTCATGATTAAGCGATCAATATAAGCTCACTTTTGAGTCATAAGCATACCTAACCAATCACAAGCCTAACGGAGCAACAACATACTATTACTGCCCGGAAGAAAAAGTAAGGAGAAAAAATCAATCGGGAATTGATTAACCTGCTACAGACATTGACATAGGAATAAAGGGATCTAACCAGGAATAAATCAAAAGCGAAAATATGAAAAAAATAATCGTAGCCGGGCTAGCTGCAGGTGTTGTATTGCTTATACTCAGCATACTGGGACTGTATGCTACCATATGGTTCTTCCCCGGCATAGCCGCCCAGTATTTCGACCCCGCATTCGATACACAGCAAGGAAGGATAATGATCTACTACATTCATCCTTTTTTGATCGCTATGGCACTGTCATGGTTCTGGGGGCGTACCAAGGGCATACTCACTGGCTCTTTCCTTACAAGAGGCATTGAGTTCGGCTTCATGTATGCGGTAGTGGCCATCTTCCCTATGATGTGCCTTATGTACAGCGCACTGAGCGTGTCGCTTGCCATGGTAACCACTTGGTTTGCACTTGGTATGCTACAGGGTGTAGTGGCAGGGCTGATATTTGAAAAAATGAATCCGAAATTAAACCAAATGAAACAATCATGAAATCATTAAGACTTCTATTACTTATGGTGGCGGCAACCACGCTTAGCAGTGCCGGCACTGATGTGAAAAGTGTATACACCCTATCCAAGGAATATACCGTAGGCATACACGGCACATCCAATCTTCATGACTGGGAAGAGAAAGTATTAACCGTTACCGGCGATGGCATTGTGAACTGGAACGGCGATGCCACCTTTGACCTACATGCATTGAACATTAAAATGGAGGTGCATTCCATAAAAAGCACAGAGGGCTCTATGATGGACAAAAACACCTACAAGGCGCTGAAAGCAGATAACTATCCACAGATAACCTTTACACTCATCACTCCGGTAAAAGCAGTGCCGGCAGGAACTCACAGTATTGCTGCCAATGTAAATCTGTCAATTGCCGGGATTACCAAAGCAATAGACATGACTGTTACATCGGCTGCTACGGCAAATGGCAATATAACGTTTGAAGGCTCAAAGACCATAAAGATGACTGACTATGGCATAAAGCCGCCAGTGGCCCTTTTTGGCACAATGAAAACCGGCAATGAAATAACCATACACTTTAAAACAGTTTTTACAATAACCAAGTAGCCATTTACATACACTAACATTCAAAATAATAACGCAATGAAAGGACCGAACAAATTATTCAGGGGAGTAGCTGTTACAGGCTTGCTGGCAGGTAGTTTATCCACGATGGCACAAAAACAGGAAATGCAATACTACCGGACAAATGACAAGAACGGTTTGAACGTTTTTGAGACCACAAAGAGCGATAGCACCCCGTTTAGTCATCTGAAAGTGAAAGTAGGTGGCAACTTCACGCAAGACTTCCAGGCCCTGAGCCACCAGAACAACGCAATACCTGTAATGGTGAACGGAGTAAACACTAACCAGCTAATGGGAATTTCCAATGGATTTAACCTGGCAATGGCGAACCTGAATATTGATGCCCAGCTTGCTGATGGTGTGCGGATGAACCTGACCATGTACCTGTCAACGAGACACCATGAAGAAACCTGGGTAAAGGGTGGGTACGTACAGTTTGACAAACTGCCGTTTTTTAAGAGTGCTATTATCGACGACATAATGAAAAGCTTTACCATTAAGGTGGGAGACTATGAGGTGGATTATGGCGATCAGCATTTCCGCAGAACCGACGGCGGCAATGCGATATACAATCCTTTTGTAGAGAATTATATAATGGATGAGTTTGCAACAGAAATCGGCGGTGAAATATTCTATCACCATAAATCCGGCATACTGGCTATGGTGGGTATTACCGACGGCCAGTTGAACCCCACTGTTATTGCATCGTCAAAGATTGACTCTGCAACCGGGAAGCTGAACAAATACGCTCCGGCGTTTCATGGTAAGATCGGCTACGACAAGCAATTCAACAAAGACTTCAGACTTCGTGTTACCGGGTCGGTTTACGCAGATAAGAGTTCGCCGAACAATACCTTATTTGGCGGTGACCGTACCGGGTCGCACTACTTCTTTGCAATGGAGAACACCGCTGCCACATCTACCGGAAATGCATTTTCAGGAAGGTACAACCCGGCTTTTGGCCAACAGGTAACCACCTTCATGTTCAACCCATTTATAAAATTCCACGGGCTTGAAATATTTGGCACCTATGAAATGGCCAAAGGCAGAGTGATAACTGAGCGCAACAGCAGAACTGCCACACAATATGCCGCAGATGTCATTTACAGGTTTACCGCGCGCCATGAAAATTTCTGGATAGGGGGACGTTACAATTCGGTAACAGCAACGATAGTTGGTAATACTAATGACATTACCATTAACCGTATGGTTGGATCATTGGGCTGGTTTGTGACCAAAAACATTATGGTGAAAGCAGAATATGTGAACCAGCAGTATGAAAATTTCAAGGTGACAGACATTCGCGCTGACGGCATGTTCAGCGGGTTTATGGGTGAGGCATCAATCGCATTTTAATATTCTGGCACCGGGCAATGCAGCAGCAATTGGCGCACGGAAACTGTGCTAATGCCTCGATGCACGTTCCGGTGCCGGAATTACTAAGGTCAACGAAATAAAAAACAGAAAAATGAGAAAATACGTTTTCACATGTTTAACAGCGGCAGTGCTTACTTGCTGTGTTGCCGACAACGCTACAGCGCAGACCAAGAAGAAACAGGAAGCCCAAAAGAAACTGGACAAAAAACAACACGAGCTCAACACCCACAGGGACAGACTGAATAAAAGGCAGTACCGGCTCGACAGCAAGGAAAGGCAGGTACGTAAAGAACAGAAAAGACTGAACAAAGACCAGAAAGTAATAGATAAGCAGCAACCTGTGAATAATGGAGCGAAAGTGAAGTAGGGTAAGGTAGATGCTTTCTATTATTCAGTAAAACTGGTAAAGACCTTATCCCCTTTCCCCTGCATCAAAGGGTCATAACAATACAAGCCGTTATTCCGGGTGCCTGCCCATATATTTCCCGTCCTGTCTGCTAAGACAGAAAAAGCCGAACAATTCTTTATTCCATCTTTCTGTATGTAATTTTTGAAAGATCTACCATCATAAGACCATACGCCGCCTGTAGTTTCCCTCCTGGTCATATCACTGGCCTCTGTGCCGAACCAAATATTTCCCGCTTTATCTTCTGCAATAGAGCAAACGCAGCAAGCGCTGAAGACGTCTATATCCTCGAAGCTCGTAAAGGTTTTACCATCGTAGCGGTATGCACCATAGTCGCGGGTGCCAAACCATAAATTTCCCTTTCTGTCTTCTAAAACTGCAGCGAACCATACTTTGCCCTTTGGCTTAATGCTGGTGATGGCTTTCCCATCGAAACGGCAGATACCTTCAAACCAGGTCGTGAACCAAATGTTGCCGGTCTTATCTTGCAGCATGGAGGTAACCTGGATAAGGTGCAAACCTTCCTTATTGGAGATACCATCATTGTGTAAAAAATGGGTGAACGATGCACCATCGTAACAATAAACACCATCCGTATTCGTACCTACCCAGATCTTTCCGCTTTTGTCCTGCAGCATACAGTTTACCTGAACTTTGTCAGATGGGTTTTTATCGGCGGGAACATAGGGCGGGTAAAACGAACCGCTGGCCCAAGGCGCCGGAATATGTGTAAAGGCCTGGTTGCCCCTGGCCGCAGCTTCAGGATCGTATCGGAAAATCCCCTCCGATGTACTGAACCATATTTTGCCTGCCTTGTCCTCTAAGTAACATCGTGCACCATCACCAAACAAACCATCTTCTTTTGTGATATTGGTGAATAACTTTCCATCATAACGATAAACACCCCAGGGCGCTGAGAACCATACGTTTCCGGCTTTATCCTGAAATGCACAATTGATAGACGTATATTCGTTTGTGCCGTTGGGCTTGACAATTTTCGGCAAGCCGGCATTAATGGTTTTGCGCTTATTTGCAACCGATTGCGTTGTCTTTACCTGTCCGTAGCAAGAAGTAAAAAAACCTAATTATAAAAGCAGGCAGGCGATAGATTTTCTCTGATAACTCTTCATCTTGTGTGATCGTATCTTTTAGATATAGCGTGATATTCGAGGCATTGATTATCGGTACAGACTTCATCCGGCACTAATTCTTCACCCTGTTCTTTTCTGCATCAGCTCCAGTTGCGTCATATTTTTCCTGCCCCTTAATTGCCTTGCCAAACCGGTAGCTGAAGGTAAGCGATACGTTGCGAGAGTCATGCCTGTTCACCCAACCGGCATCAGCCTGCACCAGGTTGCCTATGGTACCGCGGATATTACTGGAGTAGAATATATCATTGAGCGCCAGCTTCAGTGTTGCCTTTTGTGTAAGCTTCTTCTGCACCGCGGCATTTGCCCGCCACTGGCTCTGGATAATGAACTGTGCATTATATGCCCGGGTCTGGTAATAGCCATCTGCCATCAGATCCCAGCCCTTACCGGGCGATGCACGAAGGCTGCCCACAACAAACCAATAGGTGCCATTGGTATAAAGAGTGCCGGTGTAAAAAGCGCTTTTCGATATTATGTTACACACTTCTGAATAGCCATGCACATTCAGCCACTTCGTAATATCCAGGTCTCCATCCACACCTAGTGTAATGTTGGTTTTGCTGCCTATATTACCGGGCATGCTGTAGTAGATCCCGTTCTGAATGCGTATGGTCTCGTCCACATTATCTTTGGAATGGCTGTAGCTTAAAGTAGTTGTCAACTTATTTTTATAAGTGTGTGAAAGCTGTATGGTATGATTGAGCGCCGGCTTCAGGAAGGGGTTACCGGTGTAGTAGGTAAACTTGTCCATCGGCGATACAAAAGGGTTAAGATCCTGGTAGTAGGGGCGGTCTATGCGCCGGCCATAGTTAAGGCCCAGCTGGTGCGTGGCCTGGCTGTCGAACTTATAAGTAAGGTATGCAGTGGGAAACAGGTTGGTATAGTTGCGTGTAAATGATGAATCAGGCTTCAAGGCATTGCCCATCTGGTGCCCGCCGGACACCGTATTTTCCAGCCGCAGGCCCGCCTGAACCGATAGCTTTCCTATTTCCCTGTTCAGGTTTACATAGGCGGCGTTTATGTTTTCCCGGTACAAAAAATGATTGCTTTTATCGTAGTCCGTTTGCACGGTATTGGGTGTGTACAACGTATAATCTGCGCGGTTATCCGTTTGGGTAAGGCTGGTCTTTATACCGGTGGAGAATGTGAATTTAAATGTGCCGGGCCTGGTATAGTCTGCTTTTAGGGAGTAGATGTCTATACTGCCGGGCAGCTTTCCCCGCAGCGTATCTTCTGACTGAAAGATTCGCGGGGGCAGGTAGCCTGTGTTGCGGTTCACCTGGTTTGTATTATTCCGATAGATCAGGTAGTCTGCATCTGCGGTAAGCTTTGCATCTTTATTAAACTTCCTGCGATAGTTAAGGTTGGCACCTGCATTGGTGAATCGGGCCTCTTCACTGTTGTGAGCCACGATGACAGAGTCAAGCTGATGCAGGTTGTTCAAGAGGTTGGCTGTATTGTCATTTACATTGGTACTTACATGGCCCATGCCGGTAAGTATCACCCCTATGGTTGTTTTTTCTGACTGGTAATAGTCTACCCCCGCCAGGAGGTTTGCATATTGCCCGTTATTGTGGAAATAGGTGTTTTGCTCAAAGTATGTATTGGGTGTATTGTCCGTGTTCTTGTAAGTGCGATAAAGGTCAAGATTAGAAAATCCGCTGTTCACGCCGTAGCTGATGTTGGTGTATGCGCTTATTTTGTTGTGGCGGTAGTTCAGGTTCACGCTGTTGTTAGAGCGGGTCATCACGCCTTGATTGACACTCAGGCTGAGACTGCCGTTAAAGCCTTTTACATTGTTTTTCTTCATCTTAATATTGATGACACCTGCATTGCCAGCTGCATCGTAGTTGGCCGGGGGATTGGGCATAAGCTCCACCTGGTCCAGCGCAGACGCAGGCAATGATTTCAGATAGTTGACCAGATCTGCGCCCGAAAGGTAGGCGGGCCGGTCGTCGATATAGATCGTAACGCCCTGCTTACCGCGCATACTTATAGTGCCGTTCTGGTCTACCTGCAGGCCCGGTGATTTCTCAAGCACATCCAGCGCCGTGCCACCTGCGGCGCTCAGGAGTGCATCTACATTCACTACGGTGCGATCGGCCTTGTGCACTACCAGTGCTTTGCGCGCAGTTACCTGTACTTCTTTAAGATCGTTTTGCGTTCGCTTTAAAATAACCGGTGCCAGGCGCACGTTAGGGTCCGCAGCACTGAGGGTGATCGCAGGGCCTTTAGCAATGGCATAGTCCATAGCAAAGATCTCTACGAAATAAAGCCCTTCCTTTAAGCCTTCCAGAACAAATGTACCCGCAGAGTCAGAGAGCCCCGTTTTCACAACTGCCGAGTCAGGGAGACTGTGCAAGGCTATTGTTGCTATGTCTACGGGTTTCATAGTACTATCTCTCACTGTACCAGAAACGGAGCAGTTACGCTGCGCATGCAGCAGCACGGGAAGGCCTGAAAACAGGGCGATAAGAATGGTAAGGATATGTTTATTCATGGTGGTTAGCAACGCCACATACAATGTACGAATGTGTTCGTAAATCAAATGTACGACAACTATCGTAATTGAAAAATATTTCTTGTTCTTTGTGAAATATTTAAGAATTAGGGGAGGAATTCACCAAGGAGAAATAAGTTGAAGTACTCAGTATTATTCAACTCGGCTTTTGCTATTAATGAATATGATTACGATCGTTTCATTGTCGAAGTAGAAGTGCAACGCATAAGGCAAGGTCTCTGTATGCGCTATGCAAATATTTCTATATCGAATTGCAAAAGCGTAAGTATTCAACCGAATTCTTGCAATGTATCTTTAACTCCTGCGCAAAACGATTGCTTAAACCCTTTACATTTAGCTGCTGGTACCATTCACGGGCAAGCCGGAATTCTTCCCTTGCAGGAGGTATAATGTAGTATCTATACTTCATCGTCCCTATCCAATTCAGCAATGAACTCATCTATCGAAATCAACTGATCCGGATGATCTTTTATAAAATCAAGACGTTGATCGATCAGATTTTTTCCCCACGGAGGAACATCCTCGATGCCGGAATATTTTTCAGTAATGCTGTTCCAGTCCTTTATAGGTATGAAAACCCCAATAGGATTACCGTTGCTGTCATAAGTGTGCTGAGGAGTCATAACGAATGCAATTACACGGCTCTATATCCGTATAAGGTAACAAAAACCTATATCTTCTCCACCCTACGCTCATGCCTTCCGCCTTCAAATGCGGTAGCAAGGAATACATTGGTCATTGCTTCCGCCTTTTCTAAAGATACAAAACGGGCTGGCAAGCAAAGCACATTTGCATTGTTGTGCTGGCGGGCGAGTGATACTATTTCTTCGGTCCAGCAGAGGGCTGCACGTATGCCTTCGTGCTTGTTGGCGGTCATGCATACACCATTGCCGCTACCACATACCAGTATGCCTGCAGCTGCTTTTCCTTCGGCCACCATTTTGGCTACCGGGTGGGCAAAATCGGGATAATCCACACTATCAAGGCTATAGGTGCCTTTATCATCTACCTGCCAGCCGGCAGCCAGGAGCATCTTTTTCAGTTCTTCCTTGTACTCAAAACCGGCATGGTCTGCGCCTATGGCAAGTGGCAGCGACTTATCGAATGTGGTGTTCATAATTATTCTTCTTTTTCTGCGTCCCTTTTCTTTTTTGCTTTTACGGCACGGCCACTGATGTTTACCGAAACCTCGAACAATATATACAAAGGTATAAAGACAAGCAGACAGCTAAAAAGATCGGGCGGAGTGATGACCTCTGCCAATATGAAAAGTATTACAAAAGCATACCGGCGCTTTGCACGCAGAAACTCGGGCGTCAGGATACCAATGCGCGAAAGGAAGTACACAAGAATAGGCAACTCAAAAACAATACCCAGCGCCAGTATCATATTGGCCATGGTATCGTAGTAGTTATCGAGCGTAATGATGTTTTTGACCATTGGGCTCAACTGGTAGTTGCCAAAAAAGTTGATGGTATATGGCGCAACGATAAAATAAGAAAAAAGTACACCAGAAAAAAACAACAGGGAACACCAGAACACAATGCCACGCGCCATTCTTATTTCATTGGGCCGGAGGGCAGGCTTTATAAACCGCCATAGCTCCCAAAGGACATATGGGAAAGCCAGAATAAAGCCAAGCATGAGCGATATGGAAAGACTCATCATGAACTGGCCGGTAACGGCTGTGTTCTGGAAGTCCATTTTTATATCACCAAGGCAGAAGGCATCGTAGTGCAAAGCACGGCCAAGTGCACAAAACCACTTGTAAGAGATAAAGTCGCTATGAGCTGGTCCAAGGATAATTTTGTCAAATATCCACTCCACTTTAATAAAAACAATGATCGCGCCAATGAGAATGGCGAAAGCCGAACGTACAATATGCCAACGCAGGTCCTCAATATGGTCGAGAAAATTCATCTCGCCCTGGGGATTCTTTTTCCGTTTGTTTAGAAAATTGTTAAGGATACTCAAAACGTGGTATTAGGGCTGCAAAGGTAGGGGGAATGAGGTAATAAGTTGAGATTGATTAGTTAAAAAGATAATAAGGTTACTAATAAATATCCCACACCTGAGTGAGGTGTGGGATAAATTAAGATTCGTATCCTGGTTGTAAAATTTCAGTAGTCTACTTCTTGTACACCTTTACAGAGAAAGTATATGCCTGCATTTTCTCTATTTGATTCTCGCGGCTCATGCGGCCCAGCTGGTTGGACTTAGGCAGGTGCAGGCTATTGGCGTTAGGAATAGTGTGGAGCAGATCAATAAGTGCTTTTGAACTTACGGCATAGGTATTGGCCTCGTTCTGGCTGCCTACTGCTGTGAGCAAGCCAAGTACATTACCCTTTTCATCAATCACCGGCGATCCGCTCTGGCCATGCCCCGCTGGCAGCGCCAGAGTATATTGCTGGTCATTGCCCTGGAAACCATTTTTGCCGCTTATGTAGCCCTCGTTATAGGCAATTTCGTCTTTAGGGTAACCAAGTGTGTAAATGTTGGCCCCGAGTCCTACTTTGCCTGCTGTAAACGTATAAGGCACTTCACCCTTGCCGAACCGGAAACCCTTCTTTTCCACTTTCAGTATAGCCAGGTCGGTTTTGGCGTTAAAGTCTACAAGGAATGCTTTGAAATAGTCCCCGTCGCGATTCTGGATATAGACTGAGTCACCATCGCTGATAACGTGGTAGGCAGTAGCAAAATAGCCATCGTTGGTAAGCGCGAAACCGGTGCCGGTATACTTTACATCAGATGGCGGCGGCGCGGGGAGATTCTTATTTACTTTTTGTATCAGCTGGTTTTGTGTGGCCTGCTGCTGTGCCTGTGCTTTCCTGAGGTCTTTTACTTCACGGCTTATGTTGTTGTATTTCGACTGATTTTCCTGTATTGAAGGCCTGAGGCTCCAGATAGTGATGGTGGAAGTAAGAATAGCCACTGTAGCAGCAACTGCCGCTGTGCGCCAGAAATGTGCAGGTAGTACCATATTGATGCCCTTCTTTATGGTTTTGCCAACAGTCTGCTTCTCGTGTATATCGCGCAGCATAGCACGGAAACGCTTTTGCTTACCATTGCCTTCCATGGACCGTATAAGGTTCACGTTTTCGTTAAACTCACCGGCAAAGTCTGTATCAGCTGCTAAACGGGCCTTTAGTTCATTTAAATCGCTCTGCTGCAATGAACCTGCGAGATACGCTTCGGCAAGTTCCCAGGTATTGTTATTTATAGGCATGTTTCAAAGTAAAAGTCAAAAGTTAACAATCAAATTCACACATTCTGTCCTGCAAATTCAAAAACCACATCATTTGGCCTGCATGGTGTAAAAAAGCTTACGTAGCCGTGCAAGGCACTTATATTTCTGAGTTTTGGCATTGTCGGGGTTGGTATACCCAAAGTCTGCCGCTATTTCCTGCATGCTTTTATCGTTATGATAATAAGCTTTTAATAAAGACCTGCAGGGTTCTCCTATCTGGTCAAGCGCGGTATCCAGTTGTTCATAGTGCGCTTCACGCTCATGGTGCACATTTATATCATCTTCGTACTCTACTCCCGAATCGTCGTCCTCTGCCCCGGCATTGTCGAGCAGGTAAACCGGCTCCCGGTGCTGCCGCTGCAGTTTTTTGTACCACAGATGCTTGCTTATTGCAAAAAGGTACGTACCAACGCTGCAAGTAAGCCGGAAATCTTTATCCTGTGCTTTTCCAAATAATACCACCATCGCCTCCTGGAACAGATCGGCCGCATCAGCCGATGCACCACCGTTCTTGATCAACCAGCCATTAATAATATGATAATGTTGCCGATATATCTGCTCCGTCGCGCTACGGTCACCAGCTGCCAATGCTGCCAGTAACTGCTGCTCGGTATGTAATGGACTTTGCACTTATTAATACTGATTTTTAGAAAAAGTAACCCGCCAGCTGCAACAATTTTATACTAATATGTTTTGCAAACTGATATAAAGGTATAGAATAAAACTGCCGGACAACAGCTGCAACAGAAATTTATACTTCATTTTGCAAGTGGGTAAAATTCTTGGCGAGCGCAGGAATAGTTTGATGAAGTTCAACAAAAAAACAACCCTACTTAACATTTTTTTGAAACTTATCACTCTATTTCATTTCTTTAGCGCCAATTCAGCATGGCCATCTCTACCATGCAGAAGACCATTCTTGCAATTCTGATAATATGCTTTTCTCATATTCTCTGCGTAAGAAATGCACCCGTCCGCAGCATAACCTTCCAAGGATATGGCGGCTGCAAGGCCTTACTGACCAAACCCATTTACTGTGCATCACCGGCTACGGCACATCACGGCTCGGCAACTACAATTACGTACAATAATGTGGACATGGGAATCTCGGTCCATAAAAACGGAGCATGGGAAAGCAGCCAGGATAAATGAAAATGGAAAAGTAACAGCAATAGCGGCAGCGAAAGCAAAGTATTCCACTTCGTGATGGAGAAATAGGCTTTTGCTGGGGAGTAAAGAAAGAGGGGATGGTGGAAACACCACCCCCTTTCTGCTTTTCACCCCGCGTGATTCCGTTCTGAAATATTCCCCCTTAGTTTTCCGTAACTTTAAATTGAGACCAAAGGGTATTCTATGAAGAAGGTATTTGTACTATTAGTGATTTTACTGCAATATTCCGGAGCTATAGGACAAACCTATTCGCTTACAGTTACCAACGGCTATGGCTCGGGCGTATTTCACGCCGGTGATTCAATAAACGTTTGGAGTGCTGCGTATGATACCACCAGGACATTTGACTACTGGAGTGGAGACACAACATTTTTGCGAGGCGCACATGAATGGCATACCACATTGGTAATGCCTGCGCAAAATGTGGCCATTACCGCTAATGTGCGCAATATGCCCGCCTATAGCATACAGTATGAAATGATCATGGGCCGGGACAATCCAAAAAATGTATACTACTGTTTTCCTGCGGGTATGAAGGGCGTGCTATACCTGTTTCACGGCACAGGAGGGCAGGCGCTGAACTGGATAGCCAGGGTGGAATACAGGAGCTTTATAGATGCGGCCATCGCAGATAGCTTTGGTATACTGGTAACAGAATGCGAGGAAACAACACTAGGCGTAGACGGCAACGGCGACGGGAAAATAAGGTGGAACCCTTTGCCGATTGATTCAATTGCCAATGTGGACCTGGCTAACCTTAAAGCGATCACCGACACATTTATCAACCGTGGCTCGATGAGCCACTCTACACCACGCTATTGCTCCGGAATGTCGAATGGCGGGGCCTTCTCCTCTGAAGTCTCCTATTATTTCAACTTCAAAGCAGGTATCTCCTATTGCGCACAGGGATATGATTATGCCATTAATAATACCACTATTCCATTCGCTTTCCGCATGGCACAGTATGACGATAATGACCAGGTAGGCCCTGCAGGAAACTACCACGCCTTTCAGCTTGATTCCATACTGCAGGTACGGGGGATTTGCCACGATTATTTGATACACGACAGGCAGCCGATATACCCTGAAAAGTTTGCTCGTGTGCCGGGGGTTTCCGTACCTGCTTCCATCAATATTTACAATGAGCTTGTTGCTGGCGGGTGGATAGATGCTAATGGCTATGCGCTGAACGACTCTATCATTAAAGCAGGCGTACTGGCCCACCCTTCGTCTTATCTGTCATTGCTTACATTGCCCGTAAATGCACAAATAGATGTAATGAGTGAAATAGCATCAGGCAACGCCCAGCACAGCTTTTACAGCGACTGGAATTATGCCTCACTGCAATTCTTTGACCATTTGTGTAACTACCCTTCTTACTCGTTAACGCTCACCGGCACAATGAGCATATGTGCAGGCGCGACGACGACTCTTACCAACAGCACTGCCGGCGGCACATGGAGCAGCAGCAATCCCGGAGTGGGCACTGTGGGTGCATCAGGTATAGTGACCGGTATAAGTGCAGGCACTACTATTATTAGTTATACCATCGCTCCATCAGTTGTGGCTACGGCTGTGGTAACGGTAGGTGCTACTACGGCCGGCGCAATTACAGGCTCATCTGTGGTCTTAATCGGCAGCACTATTACGCTTACAGATGCAGTTGTTGGTGGAACATGGAGTTCCAGTAACGCACGTGCCACAGTATCTGGGGGCATAGTTACCGGGGTAAGCGCAGGAACAGTTATTATCTCCTACGCCGTGTCCGGAAGTTGTGGGTTGGCGTACACTACAAAATTGATAAGTGTAAGCGCACCAGCCACCGTCGCAGCAATTACAGGCTACTATTTTTATTTATGCAGTGGTGCCACGGCATCGTACTATGATGTGACACCGGGTGGCTCATGGAGCATAAATGCCAGTGACGCGACGATTGCTTCAGTTTCAGTAACCGGTGTTGTAACAGGCGTAAGCGCCGGCACAGCAAGGCTAAGCTATACCGTAGGCTCCGTATCGGCTACAGCCGTAGTCACTGTGTATGCTACCCCATCGCCCATTTCAGGCTCGGCAACAGTGTGCCAGGGTGGAACCACACAGTTATCTGATGTTACGCCCGGTGGCGTGTGGAGCAGTGCCATCCCTTCATTGGCTACGGTTGGTACCGGCGGACTTGTAACAGCCAGCATAGCAGGCACAGTACCCATATACTACACCTTACCCTCTGCCACATGCAAAGCCACGCTGGTGATTACCATAAACGCAAACCCGGCAGCAATAACGGGGCCGGTAAAGGTTTGTACGGGCCTGACTATTACGCTGACAGACGCTACCACCGGCGGCATATGGAGCGGAACAAACGCGAATGCCGCAGTAGACGGATCAGGACATGTTACAGGAATTTCAGCAGGTACAGTAGCGGTGACTTATACATCAGGTTCGGGTTGTTCGCGCATTTTAAATGTAAATGTAAATGCCTCACCGGCACCAATATCCGGCACACTCAGGGTATGCACCGGCAAGGTTACCTATGTGAGCGATGCCACCACGCCCGCTATTTCATGGACAAGCAGCACACCCTCCGTAGCTACCATAACAGCATCAGGCGCCATCACCGGTGTCTCTGCAGGCATGGCCAATATCACCTACACACTTGCTACTGGCTGCAACACCACGGCGATGGTTACAGTAAATCCTACGCCACCGGTTACGGCAATACTTGGCGCATCGGTTGTATCGCACAGCGGGCCGGGCATAGTGTTGTCCGACCTTACTGGTGGCGGCGTATGGAGCAGCAGCAACACTGCTATACTAAGTGTAGGCAGCAGCAGCGGATTGGTAACAGCAAACGTATCAGCAGGCAATACCTATATCAACTATATTGTCTCCAACAGTTATGGCTGTAGCAACTATGCCGCAAAGGTGGTTAGCGCCAGCCCGGCCCCGCCCTCGCACAGCGGAACGATCACTACAACAGTTGGGGCAACCATTCTTTTGAATGATGCGATGCAAAGTGGTGAATGGACCAGCAGCGATAATAACATTGCCACGGTAGATGAGCACGGATCGGTAAGTGCAATCGCGGAGGGCTCAGTGAATATTACACATACTATAGCTGGTGGCCATGGCGAGATTCACACCACTATAACCAATGTGGTGATAAGCCCCCTGTTCGCGGACGTAAGTCTGTCGCCTAATCCGAACTCCGGCTTGTTTATGCTCAGCGGCACGCTTAGCACCTCAAATAATGTGGTGGTTAGCTATGAGATCACTGACATGGCGGGCCAGGTAGTACACGAGGTTTCATTGCTTGCCACCGGGGGTATTATTTATGAGCAGGTGCAAACTGGCAATACGCTTGCAAACGGCACCTATCTGCTTCGTCTTCGGTGCAGGGGAGAAAGTAAAGTGTTGAGGTTTGTGATTACGAAGTAGCCATAGCTACTTCGCCCGTTACATAGGGCAACATTTCTTCAATATACTTACGCTCATTATTCAGCCGTGGCACTTTATTTTGTCCGCCCAGCTTGCCCTTATCCTTCAGCCAGCGCTTGAAGCCGCCCTTAGGCATCTGGTGTACTATAGGCATACGCAGGGCAATGTCCTTATGTCGCTTGGCCTCATAGTCTGAGTTGATGGCCTGCAGCGATTTATCCAGCAGGAAAGTGAAACGCTCCAGGGAAACAGGAAGATGGTCAAATTCTATGATCCATTCATGCGCCCCGTTTGATGAGCCTGTCATGTATACCGGTGCTGCAGAATAGTCTACTACCACGGCACCCGTTTCCGCGCACGCAATAGCGATTGCATTATCAGCATTATCTACGATCACTTCCTCGCCAAAGGCGTTCATAAAATGTTTGAGCCGGCCAGTCACTTTTATGCGGAAAGGATCCAGTGAAGTGAACTGGATAGTATCGCCCACTACATAGCGCCACAGGCCACCATTAGTGCTGATAACTATCGCATAGTTTTTATAAAGCTCCACTTCCTTCAGCGTAAGGGTACGTGGATTTTCCTTCCCGTACTCGTCCATAGGCATGAACTCATAAAAAATGCCATGATTCAGGAACAATAGCATACCCTCTTCATCTTCCCGGTCCTGGGCAGCAAAAAAGCCCTCAGAAGCGTTGTACGTTTCGCGGTAAAACATATTGTTAGACGGTACGAACTGCTCGAACTGTCTGCGGTACGGTGTAAAGTTTACGCCGCCGTGAATGTAAAGCTCCAGGTTAGGCCATATATCCAGCAGGTTGTTGGTACCGGTTATTTCAAATATCCTTTTTATCAGCACAATGGTCCATGTAGGCACACCCGCTATATAGGTCACGTTCTCCTTTATGGTGCTGTGGGCCATGCGCTCTATCTTGGCTTCCCACTCGGCCATAATGGCTATAGAAAGCTCCGGCAGGCGGAACAGCTGGCCAGCAAACGGCATATTTTGCAATACTACTGCCGATATATCACCAAAGAAAGACGCAGCATTCATCTGGTTTACCTGGTGGCTGCCGCCCAGTATAAGGCACTTGCCCGATGTAAGCGCCGATTGCGAATTCTGCCTCAGGTATAGTGCCAGCACATCTTTGCCCGCCCTGAAATGCGTATCATCCAGCGATTCTTTACTTACGGGTATAAATTTGCTTTTATCGCTGGTAGTGCCGCTGGACTTGGCAAACCAGGTAATGGGTGAGGGCCAGAGTACATTCTGGCTGCCCTCAAATATTCGTTGGATATATGGCTTCAGTGATTCGTAGTCGTTGATGGGCACATGTTGCTGAAACTCTGCAATACTATTGATGCGCTCAAAATTATACTTCTTACCATACTCGGTGAACTGCGCGGAGCCAACAAGGTGGTTGAATACCTGCTGCTGAGTGTCAATAGGATTATGCATGAAGTTATCTATTGCGCTCTGGCGCAATTTGATAAAACCTCTGAATGCAGGACTCATTATACCCATAGCGGTTGATTGGTTGAAAGGTTGATTAGTAATTTACTCTTAAAGCTCCCCGCTCACCATTGCAGATGCCGGGCGCAACGGCTCTATGTTTTTTCTCTTCAATTCAAAATTCTGCCCAAGGTACACCTTACGCACCTGTTCATCAGCTGCAAGGTCTTCCGCTGTTCCGGCCTTCAGTATCTTTCCTTCAAAAAGCAGGTACGCCCTGTCTGTAATAGAAAGCGTCTCCTGCACATTATGGTCGGTTATCAGTATACCTATATTCTTAAATTTAAGGGCAGCCACTATGCTCTGTATGTCTTCCACTGCTATGGGGTCAATGCCCGCAAAGGGTTCGTCCAGCAGTATGAATTTCGGACTTACGGCCAGTGCCCTGGCGATCTCCGTGCGCCTTCTTTCTCCACCACTCAGCACATCTCCATTGCTCTTGCGCACATGCGTCAGGTGAAATTCCTCCAGCAGTTCCTCAAGCTTATCGCGCTGCTGCGTCCGGGTAAGTTTCGTCATTTCCAGCACAGCCGAAATATTATCTTCAACCGAAAGCTTACGGAAAATAGACGCTTCCTGTGGCAGGTATCCTATGCCCAGCTGCGCACGCTTGTACATAGCCAGCCTGGTTATGTTCTCACCATCAAGAAACACATCACCCTTATCCGGTTTCACCAGGCCTACTACCATGTAAAACGAAGTGGTCTTACCCGCGCCATTCGGACCAAGCAGACCCACGATCTCACCCTGGTTCACCTCGAACGACACATTGTTGACAACCGTACGCTTGCCATACTGCTTTACCAGTCCCTGTGTCTGAATTTTTAGCATTTCCTCTTTTGCGGCAAAAATAACGAATAGTAGCCGTATCGCATGTCATAGTCGTATAAGGCAACCCAACAGGCTGTATAAGCCGTGAGGCACTTTAACCTTTTTACAACAGAATAACCGCAGTAGCTTATGTTCACGGGCATGGATTGGGCGGTGGTTGGTTCACATCCCGCATGCAGCGTACAGAATATCCAAAGCCTTCGCTCAGGTCATAGTTATACGTATCATCATAGTTGATAAAAAAGTGCAGACCGGATTCGCGGTCGTTTCCAAGTTTTCGAGTCTCTATGGTCCACCAAAACGCTTCCCGGCCCACATAACTAAAAGTGCCGTTCTCATTTCTGCAGCCACCGGCAAGAGCATTAAATTTACTGGTGTTATCTCCATTCCATGTGCTGCTCCAGCTATGCATGCCCTTCATTTTTTTTCCAGTACCCGGCCCTGCTATTTTTGAAAGTAAAATATCGAAATCAGCACGCGAGGGCATGCGCCAGCAATGTGGGGCCACCCCTCGCTTTATAGCATACCAGTTATATAGCTTACCATACATCTGTCCGTAGCAAGGTTCATTGTCGTAGTTGCAGTAGCAGCCTATCTTCTTGTCGCAGTATTCTTTCCACTCCCTAGGCGTTTTTGCTTCCGGTATCGGTGCATCATCCCAATATTTATCGGTGTTCAGATTCTCAGCCATCCATAGCTGGCTGCCTATTTGTATGGTAGCTCCATTATAATTCGACTGCGCATTTAGCAAATAACAGCAGCAAAACAGAAGTATAAATACGATCGAAATTTTCCCGGGCAGAAAGAGCATATCAATCCTTATAAGTTTTCGGCACCTTAGGATCCGTCATGATAATATAATCACCGTCCTTCTTGTAGTCGTCCCATTTTATGTTTGGAAAACTTTCATCGCTGCCGCTGGATATAATAAGCTGCTTAGCCTTTGGGCGGTAATGCTTCAGTTGCGCTGCTGCGGCAAAGCCTTCGTCGCTATGGAAACGGCCATTTACCTGCATTACCTTTTGCCCCTTGTGGTGCTTTAAATATTCCGATATGGAGTAAGCCATTGTCGCATCCCAAAGTGACTGCGATAAAACCATATCAAAACCCGGCATGCCGCCCATAGCCGGCGCTGCTTTCTTGGCCGTGTCCGGCGCAGCAGAAGCATGCTGCGGTATACCTGTAAGTTTTTCGTAGTAATCGCCGCTGGCGGTATCATAAGGCACCGGAGCAAAATTAGCCTGCGATTCCTCAGGTAGCTTTAGCAGTTCTTCTTCGCCCTTTCTGCCAGCAAGGTTGTTGTATCTCACGGGTGAGTTAGCGCATACCACGTCCAGTCCTTTCTCTTTGGCCAATTCTACCATAGGTTTGTAATCGCGGTAATTGCTCCATGCCCTGGCGTCTTTGATAAAATGCTTTTCCCTTATAAAGCCTTTCAGATATTCATTCATCACCGGCTGCACGTCTCGCTCAAACATCTCCATGGAGAGAGCAACACTATTGCCATACTTCGCATACAGCAACTGGAAAATCATTTTTTCAAGATAATGGGTAACGCTGTCATTGTGTTCCTCTCCATAAAAGAGCACATCATGGTCGGCCATATCATTCACGATTTCATTCAGAGTTACTTCCTTAGCCAGCTTCACTGAGTATACGCGGTAATTAGCTTCAGAAAGTTTATCCTGGGCTGACAAAATAAGCGGACACAGCAAAAGAACGAGTGCAATTTTCTTCATAAATGAAATTTGAGCAAAGGTATGATTTTGAAAGCCACGGATTTATAGTGGCAGAATCAGTTCTTAATAGGCAAACCACCGGCAGATTAGAACTCTTAAAAAGTTCTTCTCTTATTCAAATCTTAACGCTTCCACCATCGCCCTAACCTCACCTTCATCTGCAATATGATTTACTCCCCGCGCTACTAATCCCGAGCTGTGAAATTCTACTGCTTTTGTTTCGTGGGCCAGCTGGCCAATATTCGATGATCGCACACTGCCGCCGGGCATAATAACGATACGGTTACCCGCTTGCGCTACAAGGTTTGCAAGCACTGCTGCTCCATCAATAGCCGTCTTTTGCAGGCCCGACGTAAGTACACGATTACAGCCCGCAGCGATAAGCTCTTCCAGCGACTCAAATGCATCCGGCGTGGCATCAAATGCTTTATGGCACGTAACACTCATGGGGTGCGCCCATTCAGTTATCCGGCTCATAGCATCAATATCAATGCGCCCACCAGGCAGCAGCACACCGGTAGCTATTCCCGGGCAACCAAGCTCTCTGAATTTCAGAATGTCCTTCTTCATTATCGCCAGCTCATCCGCATCATACACAAAGTCACCGCCCCGTGGCCGCACCATTGGGAACACGGGGATCGATATCTTTTCTATAGCAAATTGCACAAGCCCATAACTTGGCGTGGTACCGCCCTGCAGCGGATCCATACAAAGCTCTATGCGGCCCGCGCCTGCTTTCTGCGCCACCCTGCAGGACTGTATATTAAATGCACAAACTTCGAGTAACATTTATCTAAGACTGATATTGATTAGCAAATAGGTTCACGGCAAAACTTGCCTATTTTAAAACAGACTAGGAGCATCAAAAACCTGCTCCACATTCCCGTTTTTGACCGCATAAGAAAACCCCTTTTGCAAAGCGAAGGCACCATATTTGCCACTTTTATGCAGCGCCAGGAAACCTACCTGCACTTCCTTTGCCTGTTTTGGATTCCTGGCGGCAATTCGCTCCACAGCCTTCTTGCAGGCAGCCTGCGGGGAAAGCCCTTGCCGCATCAACTCCACCACCAGGTGAGCGCCCACAATACGTATCACTTCCTCTCCTACACCTGTGCTGGTGGCTGCGCCTACCTCATTATCTACAAATAAGCCCGCACCTATTATCGGCGAATCCCCCACCCTGCCGCGCATTTTATAAGCCATGCCGCTGGTAGTGCAGGCACCGCTCAGGTCGCCCTTTTTATCCATGGCTATCATACCTATGGTATCATGGTTCAGTTTGCCGCCGGGCATCATGTTCTCTATGTTGTTCTGCGGTTTGTATTTAGATTCTTTCAGCCATGCTTTCCACTCCGCTTCGCTTTTTGCTGTGAGCAGATTTTCTTTCTTAAAGCCATTTTCAAAGGCAAATTGTGTAGCGCCTTCTCCGGCCAGCATCACGTGCGGGGTTCTTTCCATTACCATTCGTGCCACCGATATAGCATGGGTCACATGCTCCAGGCAAGCTACGGACCCACACCTGCTGTTCTCATCCATTATACAGGCATCGAGCGTCACTTTTCCATCGCGGTCTGGTCTGCCACCATAGCCTACTGATTGATTATCGGGGTCGGCCTCAGGCACCTTTACGCCCGTTTCCACCGCGTCCAGAGCCCTGCCGCCGGTCTTTAGTACTTCCCACGCCGCAGCATTTGCAGCCTTACCAAAGTCCCAGGTGGAGATAACGACCGGCTCATCTTTCACCGTGGCAAACTCCCCATCAGCCTTGGCGGTCCTTGCAAACAAATTCTTACCTGCCAACAGGGCCACTGAAGACAAAAAAGATAACTTAACAAACTTCCTTCGGTCAGACATGTAGAACAAAATTAGCAACATGAAGATAACAACATAAAGAAAGTATTTTACTATCTCCTACAAAAAAGCTGACGATGCAACACTTTAGTGTAAGTAGTTTTCGTATGTTCAATTTTAGCGGTCGTAATTAAAACAAGTAGATGGCTAGCGCACGCCTCCGGAAATTTCACGCCCCATCAAAAGTGCAAGGCATTCATTACTGAACTACTGAATTGACGCCTGGAGCAACAAGTGACTAAGTTGCTGAATGGAAATGGCCAGGTTCTATTGAAAACAATAAAACCTGGCCACACTAACTTATTTCGCAACTACTGCTTAACGAACTTTCTTACGGCAGTTCCGGCGTCGCCGGTAAACCTGATGAAATAGATACCGGCTGGCAACATTTTCGTATTCACTGATGCCTGGCCATTATCGATCGTCTGGCTAGTTATTACATCACCTATGCTGTTGGTGATGGTAAACGAGTTATATCCTGTATTATCAGCTCTTAAATTCAGCACGTCTGCTACAGGGTTTGGGAATACGGCAATTTGTGATTTGCTGGAAGTAGTTACAGCCAGTGATGCATGCCCCACAATATTCACAACAGAATTGGTAAGTACAACCGGATTATCATCGAAGAAAATGCCGGCGCCATTGGTCACTAGTGTTCCATCCGGCAATCCGGAGCGAGTGTTGATAGTGAACATCACCATTCCGTTACATTGGTTATGATGGCTGCTATCCGGCAGATAGATATTAGGAAAGTCAAACTTGATGATGTTGTGTCCACCAGCCCTGATGGGTATGATATTCATGGTAGCAGAACTTGCCAGTATCCGCATAGACGTTGGTATCACATTATCGCTAAGCGTGTCCATCACGTAGATATTATGCGCGGTATCATTGCCGGTATTCTCAAAGTCGATAGTATACTGAAGTTGCGTGCCCGAAGAGATGTAACCTTCCGGCATTACCGACATCTCATTAGGGTCATACGATGATTTTACAGTATCAGTTTTAACATCGTTATTGTTTTCAGGATTGATATCCCCCGTAACTGGTGTTACTGAGTAATCAGAGTTAACAGTATCTCCCGGCATCAGCCACGCACCCGGAACCTCACCTGTAAAATGCAGATAAAACTGTGGTGAAGTCGCCGAAAGCCCGCTGATATCCCATGTTGCGATATTACCTGCTACGGTCGATGAGGCAGGCGATGCGCTTTGAAAGTTATACTTTGGACTGATGTTGCTTGTAAACGTCGCCGTTTGCGCATCGCAATAAGCGTTATTAAGAATGATACTCCCTTCAAATCTGTGCCTGCCGGCTTTTGTATGGACAAATATCCCAAGGTCGAATGCCGTAGAAGTCGAACAGGACAGGCCTAAGAAACGTGTGTTGGAGTTATAAAACTCAGTCTTCAGGGTATCGCTGACAATGCCGCCCGTTGGGCAGGACGCAAACATAGCGCCGGGTGTTGACAATACTTTGAAAGAATAAATATCGCCGGGATTACCATAAGCAGTATATGACAACCCTGACGTAACAGAAATAGTATCTATGGTAACACCATTAGAATCGACTGCTACGGTAACCGGGAAGTAATTATAAGCCTCTGCGCTGTCCATGACACAGTTGGCGTTAGCATCATAATAAAACTGAACGGGAAGCGTAGTGCACAACAGATGATGATAAGAATAGCTAACAGAATCTATAGGTGCAGTACCATTCAGCAATATCATTTTCATCTCGTAGGTGCCGGCAACAGCATAGTCGTGAACGAAGCCCACACCCTCAACGTTAAAAGAAGAACTTGCAAGCGTATTAAGGCTTGAAGTGCCATCGCCAAAATAGGTGCGAACACTCAGCGGAGATGTAGATTGAGCAGTGACACCTATCTGCACACCTCCACATAAATTATCTAAATAAACAGAAAAGCTATCAGACACTACAGACGGTGGAATTGATATCTTATCTATATGATTACAAGATGGCGTGCTCGTAAAAAGCTCCAGGCTGGAGTTAAAAAATAGATAGTATGGGTCGATAGACGTCGCAGTAGCAGGAACTCCAAACGTTGGGCAGCCATTTACGCCATTCCCCGCAACTGTAGATATAATACCGGCAGAATTTATTTTACGGATCACATAATTATAGCGGTCTACTATATAAATATCGCCAAAAGCGTTTATAGCAACATCTGAAGGTGAACTGAGTGAGGCCTGCGTGGCCATGCCCCCATCACCTGCATAGCCTGAAGTTGCGCCCCCCGCTATTGTACTGATTATGCCAGCGGTGTTAATTTTCCGTATCCTATTGTTAGAAAGGTCGGCTACATACACATTACCTGCCGGATCAGTACATATTCCATTCGGCACATATAGCTGAGCAGCGGTGGCGGGCCCACCGTCGCCACTGAACCCGTTTACCCCCGTGCCTGCTATAGTAGTAATAATACCAGCCGCATCTATTTTTCTTATTCGCCCGTTCATTTGGGTGAAATACACATTGCCTGTTCTGTCTACTGTTATTCCGTCAGCAGTCGTTATCTGTGCTGCAGTGGCCGGCCCTCCGTCTCCACTAAAGCCCGTTGTCCCTGTGCCCGCTATAGTAGTTATAATGCCTGCTGTATTGATTTTTCTAATAGCATAATTGGTGTGATCGGCAATATAGACATTACCTGCGTCATCAGTAGCAAGATCACCGGTACATACTGCAGCAGCCGTAGCAGGCCCGCCATCACCGCTATAGCCTACAGCACCCAGCCCGGCAATAGTACTAATGGTGCCAGAAGGATCGATTTTTCTGATTAAATGATGGATTGCATCCCCCACATAAATATTACCTGCGTTATCAATGGTAGCACCATTTGGAGTGCCAAGCGCCGCCAGTGTTGCTGGCCCACCATCACCGGAGTATGCGCCAGAACCACTTCCTGCATAATTTGTTAGAATATTATTTTGTGCTGCTGCGCCAAGCGTGGCTAATAGGGCAATGAGGGTAAATGATTTTCTCATTTATCGGTTTTTTTGGTTTTAAAAGAATAGAATGTGTTCAAAAGTATTTAATCGCAACTATTATGCCAATAATATTTACAATGTCACAAAATAATAATATGCTCAGGCAGATCTACCTTATTCCAGCCATGCCATTGAGACATAGTTTTTGTTTTGCCTGGTATCAAGACTTATATAATCATTCACTCCCTTTTCATGGCCGTCCTTTATTTTGGCTGCCGTAGCTTTGCGCGAAGCGGCTTGCGGTAGCTTTGAAACTTCTCCGCCTTACTCTTAAAAATGAAAATAGAAAACTGCACTCCCTCAGACATCCCGGAAATATTCAGGCTATACAAGATCGCCTCCGACTACCAGCGATCAAAGCAAACTGTTGTGGTCTGGCCTGAGTTTGAGCGTGGGCTGGTAGAGCGCGAAGTGGCCGAACACAGACAGTGGAAACTGAGAATTGGCACCGAGGTAGCATGTGTATGGGCTACAACTTTTAGCGACGAACAGATATGGGAAGAACGGAATACAGATGCGGCAGTATATATACACCGTATAGCAACAAATCCCGGTTTCCGGGGTCACGATTTCGTTTCTAGCATTGTGCGCTGGGCTAAAGGGTTTGCCCGGGGGAACAACAAAACCTTTGTGAGGCTGGATACTTTAGGCAACAATGTGCGGCTTATAGAACATTATAAAAACGCAGGTTTCACGTTCCTGGGCATGTTTCAGCTCAAAGACACAATTGGGCTGCCGGAGCACTATCATGGCGTTCCTGCCTGTTTGTTTCAGCTTAGTGTGGACGAATAACGAGTTAAGACATCAAATAATATCACCAATTCTTTACACTTCTTTGACAAACGCCCTGCCCATGGTCAGTCGTAATCCTTTGGCGTTAAGTTAGTTTTGCACAAAAACCATAAGGAATATGAACTTTAGCTGCACCCGCCTGCATACCATTCTTACTGCATTACTCCTTACTCCTTGCCTGCTCGTGCGGGCACAGGGACCAAAAAATGTACCTGATGGTAGCACGCTGGAAAAAGCAACGCTCACTTATGCTGATGAAAAGCATTTTAAAAACATGCGCCAGCTTACCACGGGTGGTGATAATGCGGAGGCCTATTTCGGGTTCGACAATGAACACATAACGTTCCAACGCAAGAATGACGCAGAAGGTGTAAAATGCGACCAGATTTTTTATGGCGCTATACCGAAGAAAACAGGCGACAAATTCGACTACAAACTGGTGAGCACCGGCAAAGGCCGCACTACATGCGCATACCTTATGCCGGATCATAAACATTTCCTGTACGCATCCACTCACCTTGCCGGCGATGCCTGCCCTGCAGAGCCGGACCGTAAAGTGATCAAAAAGTACGTATGGCCTATCTATGACAGCTACGACATCTTTGTGGCCGACTTCAAAGGAAACATTACTAAACGCCTTACCAGTACTCCGGGATATGATGCCGAAGCAACCATTTCGCCTGATGGAAAAAAGATAGTGTTTACCAGCATGCGCAATGGAGATATAGACCTCTATACAATGGATATCGACGGTAGCAACGTAAAACAAATTACGAACACCACCGGCTACGATGGCGGCGCCTGCTTCTCGCCCGACAGCAAAAAGATAGTATGGCGCGCGTCTCGCCCCAAGAGCGACTCTGAGATCAAAGAATACAAAGACCTGCTGGCGCAAGGGCTGGTGATGCCCACAAAAATGGAACTATTTGTGGCAAACGCAGATGGCACAGACGCCCACCAGGTAACCAAACTGGGCAAAGCCAATTGGGCGCCGGCATTTGCACCCAACGGCAAGCAAATTGTATTTGCATCGGACTATGAATATGAGCGCGGCTTCCCGTTCAACCTGTATCTCGTAAACCTCGACGGAACAGGCCTGGAACGAATAAGCCACGATGGCAGCTTTGATGCTTTCCCTATGTTCTCTCCCGATGGCAAGAAATTCATCTTCAGCTCAAACCGCAACAACGGTGGCGGGCATGATACAAATGTGTTTGTGTGCGATTGGGTAGATTAAACGTGATGATTGTACAATACAATTATTTGTATCTTTGAAAGATGCAACATATTGACAATATACTTGCTGAAGTAAAACACCTTAACAGGAAAGATCAGTTTACACTACTTGAAAAGCTTGTAGCAATTATTCGCCGGGAACAAAAATCTCCAGATATAAAATTGTCAGCGATTTCAGGTCTGGGAGCTGATATCTGGAAGGATGTAGATATAGATAAATACCTTGAAACCGAACGAGAATGGTAATCTCTGATTTCAAAGGCAAAATGGTGTTCCTCGATAGCGCACCACTTATCTACTTTATTGATGGTGTCTCTTTATTTCAACCCCTACTTAAGGAACTGTTCAACCTGAATGACAACGGTGACTTCGCTATTACGTTGCAAGATCTTCGGGGCTAATTACTCATATTTCCGGTAAATCGTAACAATGATGTTTCGTAATTTTCTTTTAGTGGGCGCGGGAGGGGCTGCCGGCAGTATGGCCCGGTATGGCATTAGTTTTATTTTTAGCAGGATCACTTCAACCACTTTCCCGCTCGCCACTTTCACCATCAATATTATCGGCTCGCTGCTCATAGGAATTTTGTTTGGCCTTTCTGCACGTAACCAGTGGCTGCAGGCTGGCGGCATGCTGCTGTTAGCATCTGGTTTTTGCGGTGGTTTCACCACATTTTCCACCTTTGCACTGGAGAATGTAGGACTTATGCAAAAAGGGCAATCTATTATTTCAATTCTTTATATAGGCCTTAGCGTGGTCATTGGGCTGCTGCTGTGCAGGCTGGGCATATGGCTTACCAATACAGCATAACATTATATTTCTGCTTTTTGCTTTATACTTAGTTGTTTGGTAATTTTACATCCCGCAGAACAAACGGCAATTTAACATGATAGATATAAAGGTTCCCACCGTAGGTGAATCCATAAGCGAAGTAACATTAGTGAAGTGGCTTAAAAAAGAAGGCGATTACGTGAACAGGGACGAAGTGCTCTGCGAACTGGAATCTGAAAAAGCAACCTTTGAGCTGAATGCCGAGCAGGCAGGCATACTGCACATAAAAGCGCAGGAAGGCGCCACACTGGCTATAGGCGATCTTGCGTGCTCTATAGATGAGACTGCCGCAAAGCCCGCTGGCGCTGATCAACCCGCAGCTAATGCGGCTCCGGCAGCCAAGACGGCAGAAGCTCCTAAAAAAGAAGAAAAAACAACCGCACCCGCTGCAGCGGCGGCTGACGTGAAAGCCACACCAGTAGCACAGGCAATAATGAGCGACAAGCAGGTAACACCTGCTGAGGTAAAAGGATCTGGCAGCAAAGGCCGCATCATGAAGCAGGATGTACTGGAAGCCATAGCCCACCCAGGCCGCAAAGGCGGCGATGCTGCTAACACGCGTGAAGAGCGCCGCGAAAAAATGAGCAACCTGCGCAAAACAGTAGCCCGCAGACTGGTAGATGCAAAGAACAGCACGGCCATGCTCACTACGTTCAACGAGGTGGACATGACGCGCATCATGGAGATCCGCAAGCAGTATAAAGACTCTTTCAAAGAGTCGCACGGTGTCAACCTGGGCTTTATGTCGTTCTTCACCAAGGCGGCGTGCATAGCGCTGCAGGAGTGGCCTGCTGTTAATGCATACATCGACGGTGACTCTATTGTGTTCCACGATTATTGCGACATATCTATAGCCGTTTCTGCACCCAAGGGCCTGGTAGTACCCGTTATTCGCAATGCAGAAAGCATGAGCATGTCTGATATTGAGAATAAAGTAGTGGAGCTGGCAAAGAAAGCGCGCGACAACAAATTAAGCCCAGATGAAATGGCAGGTGGCACATTCACCATCACCAATGGTGGCGTATTTGGCTCGCTTATGTCTACGCCTATTATCAATATTCCGCAGTCTGCAATATTGGGCATGCACAAAATACAGGACCGCCCCATGGCCATAAACGGCAAGGTGGAAATACGCCCAATGATGTACCTGGCCGTAAGCTACGACCACCGTATCATAGATGGCCGCGAATCAGTGGGCTTCCTCGTAAGAATAAAAGAGCTGCTGGAAAATCCTGAACTAATGTTGTTCGGCAAGGACCCGGTAAAAACACTCCTCGAGATATAACAGAAAAACCCCGCTTCGCGGGGTTTTTTATTGCTAATACCGTGGGCTCTGCTTTTTATGTATATCCCTCTTCGCCTTACGGGTATGATATACATGGTGACCGGCCCTGAAGCCAATAAATACTACTACCACCAATATTGCTAACAATGACCACATACCCATAATTGTATCTTTATAGATAGGTTACAATAACCACGCCATTGCGCTCTTCGCAAAAATAAAGCACATCACCGGCCACTGACAAATGCCAGTAACAGCAACCCACTTTTAGCTTTTCACTTTTAACTTCAATTAAGGTATCCCCACAGTTGCATCCGTTGCATCCACATGCGTAGTAGGCCACCATGTATTGCCAAAGGGATCAGCAATACCTCCGCTCCTGCCATATGGCATATCTGATACCGGCATCACCGAAGTGGCACCTGCCGCTATGGCTTTGTTGTACACAGCATCGGCGTCTGCAACATAAATGAAGAACCCACCTGGGCGGGCAGAAAATTCGTCTGTGCTGTCCGCAAGCATGATCACACTCTCTCCCAGGGTTATCTCGGCATGCATGATCACGTCTTCACCGCGCATATGCTTTACTTTTTCTTTAGCCCCAAAAACATCTTCCATAAACTTCATAAAAGCTGCGGCATTCTTAATGATCAGGTAAGGCATTACCTGCTGGTAGTCGGCAGGATAGTTTATTTTTTCCATGGCAGAGGCTTTTTTCAAATTTACTAAATCTTTTGTCAGCGCCCATACGTACATGCTGAGTGGTATTTCAATCTCGTTATGCGTTATTGCTCCATACCAAAATATTTACCTGCTCCTGCACTATGAAAAACTATCTTTAACTAACGATATATGCATGGCGGCAAAAAATACACTAAGTGGTACACTTCAATCTGAAGGAATATGGGCGCCCCTCACCAGTTTTTTCGGCGCTGTTCCCGACCAGGTAAGCGAAAACAATTATTGGTTTTACAACATCAGCAATATTGCGTACACACTTATAGCGCTGCTTCACATCTCATGGACTGTTGTATTCTTCAATTACCATTTGCCCACCATGATGAAGATTCAGATCGTGAGCGTAGCCCTTTATTCCGTCGCTATTCTGCTTAACCGCAAAGGCTACCACCTGCTGGGCATGTTGCTGTGTCTTGCCGAAACCAACCTGCACCAGGTAGCTGCCGTGTCACTGCTGGGGTGGAATACCGGCTTCCAGAATTTTTTACCACTCATCTCTTTATTCCCCTTCCTTAAGTATACCGAAAGCTGGATCACAAAACTAGTTCTGGGTGCAGGTTGCCTGGTCTGCTATCTCTATCTCGATTTTTTTATGAAGGGTACCGCACCTGTGTATGAGCTATCGCTGAAGTCAGTGAATTTTTTCAATTTCTCTAATGCCGTACTATGCTTTGTGCTGGCGGCGCTGTGGGGCATTGTTCTGGCCTTCTCCTACCAGCGCACCATGGCTGCCCTCATTAAAAAAGAGCAGGAACTGTTTGCCACCCAAAAAAGTGCAGAACAGGCAGAGATTCTCAGCCGGCTGGAAATGAAAGAACGCGACAACGAAATATTTCAACTGAGGAATGTGGAGCTGCGCCACAGCAATAATGAGATAGTAGTGCAGAAGAAAATTATTGAAGACCTGGCGCAGGAGCAGGAGAAAACCATAGCGCTGAAAACCCGCGAGCTGGCAGAGGCCAACATAAAGCTGACAGATGTAAACAAAAAGCTGCTTAGCCTTATACAGTACAATGCCCACAACCTGCGCGAGCCCCTGACCCGGGTAATGGGCGGCATGGCTATCTACGAATTTATGAGCACTGACGAATTTCATATACAGGTTTGGCCCGAAATGGAACGTGCCGCCTCTGAGCTAGACAACCGCATAAGAGAAGTGATAACCGCTGCAGATGAAACCATAAGCATGTACGGATAGTCAAGTAAAAACTGAAAAAGTAAAAATGAAAATTGAGCGGAGTAATGCCCTTATACGCTGGTGCAAATCAGTTCTATCGGCAGAAGGTATGTCGGTATAGCCTATTTTCTACATTTTGCAGCTTTAGATTTACAAAAGTGATACTGTTTAAAACGCAAGGAATTTTGAATAGACTGCGGCACTATAAATGATCAGGTTCGGTGTTACCTGGTGGTAGTCGGCGGGACAGTTTATTTTTTCCATGCTGCTGGTTTTTTTCAAAAGTACCGCGCTTTCTACTGCAGTCTTATACGCCTGAATATCGCGAACCTCTTTACCATCCAATGCGCTAACTGTTGAAACGGCATCTCTATAAAACGATACATAGCCAGCGACAGCAACCATGATAACGAAAGGCTTGCCAGCATCCATATGATCACACTATAGTTATTCGTAAATGGCAGCAACGAAGCGGTGACAATAAGTATTGGCAAGTGAATAAGATAAAAACTGTAGGATATCTTACCCAGGAACTGGCAAACCCTGTTCTTTAAAAAACGTGAGATTCCCGGCTGGTGAATGGCCATTATGATAAAAATACACGACCCTGCCACCGAAATGTACAGATGGAGCCTGCTGGTTGTACCCGGGTCATCGCCTATTCCCAATGCATAGCGGCATGAGTATAGTAATGCCGCCACAATAAAGAAAAATACCACTGCGACCTTCGGCAGCCGTTTAAGATAGGCACCTGCAATCTCATGATAACTGGCCAGTAGAACGCCAAAGTAAAAAACCGCAACATAAAAATCCATATTCAGATACACCAACGCTATTATAAAAAGCGCGTTGAAAACGAAAGTATTTTTCTTAATGCAAATTATCAGGAACGGCAGCAGTATAGATATCTTCATCTCGAACTGCAGAGACCAGATAGGAGGGTTTAGCAAATTGGTATTAAAATCGAACACCAGCAAAAAAGGAGTCTTGATAATATGCTTCCAGTTATCTTTAAAATCCCACTGCCAGATACCCTTTAGCCAGTTTGAATAATGCCCTGTGTTCTCAGGATTATACAAGGCGTATTTAAATATCAAACACAGCAAAATAGCCCCGATAAAGGCTGGGTATATCCTGAGTATCCTCTTATTATAAAATCCTGCCAGCTCTATCGGTCTTTCCGTCTTTACGTAAGGCAGAGCCAATACAAACCCACTCAGAACGAAAAAGAACAATACAGCCGACTCTCCATCCCATAGCAGATGGAGCGGGCTCTTGCTTATACGCTCGAATTCCAGACCGGCGAATACATTGCTGAATGAGAAATGACTAAAAAAAACAGTCAGTGATGCTATCCCTCTTAAACTGTCCAGTTCATGATACCTTCTCGTTCCCTCAGTATTAGCACTGTAAGCCTCGCCGAAAAATTTTTTCAAAGGATAGGTTATGTTTGGATGAAACTAAAAATGGCCTTGTAAAACACTGAAAAGAATGTTTTTTGAACGCTCATTCTGCACTTTTATTGCAGACAAAGAGTTCAAATTTCTAAACCTACCTGCCGTTAGGCAGGTTTTCAAACCAATATAGCCAGCGCATTTTTTGCAGCCACCTGTCCTGCTTCTTTTTTATTATAACCGGTGCCGGAAGCTACCAGTTCACCGTCCAGCATTATGCCCACGGTAAATAGTTTTCGCGTAGCATCCATTTTTTCGTCCAGCGTATCAAAGGTAAGCACACGGTTCTGGCGTTGGGCCCAGCTCAGCAGCTGGTTCTTGTAGTTGGTATCCGTGCTCTCCATAGTATCCAGGTCTATGTAGGAGCGTATCAGCTGGTTCAGTATAAAGTTGCGCGTCTTGGTAAAGCCTACATCCAGGTACACCGCGCCTATCAGGGCTTCCAGTGCATTCCCAAAGATATGGCTGCGGCTCAGGCCACGGTCATTCTGGTTATACTGCACCAGTTTGTTCAGCCCCATGCGCAGCGCCACATTATTCATGGTTTCGCGGCGCACTATCTTCGAGCGCAACTCGGTAAGGTAGCCTTCCGGCTGGTAAGGATATTTTTTAAATAGATATTCGGCTACTATAGCGCCAAGTATGGCATCACCAAGAAATTCAAGGCGTTCATTACTGTCGGTGATGTCTTCCGGTTTGGAACGGTGCATCAGTGCCAGCCTGTAATAAGATATATGCTTGGGAGTAAATCCTAAAAGATGTTCTAATTGCAGCAACAATTGCTTGTCGGGAGAGGAAGAGTTTAAGATGCGGTTGATGAGGCGCCTCAAAACTAATCAGATGGTTTTTTGAAGATAACTGATGCGTTATGTCCGCCAAACCCGAAAGTATTGCTCAATGCAGCATTCACTACACGCTTCTGGGCGGTTGTAAATGTGAAGTTCAGCCTTGGGTCAAACGATGGATCATCCGTAAAGTGGTTGATCGTGGGAGGTATGATGTCGTGCACCGTAGCCATTATGCTGGCTATAGCCTCTATGGCGCCGGCAGCACCCAGCAAGTGACCGGTCATAGACTTGGTAGAGCTGATATTCAGCTCGTAGGCATGGCTGCCAAATACGCGCTGTATAGCGGTTATTTCACTGATATCGCCAAGCGGTGTAGAGGTACCATGCACATTGATGTAATCAATGTCTTCCGGTTTCAGTCCGGCATCAGCCAGAGCGCTCCTCATTACATTGTATGCGCCCAGCCCTTCCGGGTGTGGTGCTGTAAGGTGGTAAGCATCTGCACTCAGTCCGCCACCGGCCACTTCGGCTATTATGTGCGCACCGCGGCGTTTGGCATGTTCGTATTCTTCTACTACTATCGCTCCTGCTCCTTCTCCCAGCACAAAACCGTCTCGGCTCAGGTCAAATGGCCTGCTGGCTGTTTTGGGCTCACCATTACGCTCAGAAAGTGCTTTCATTGCGTTGAATCCACCTATGCCTGCTTCCGTTACCACTGCTTCAGAACCGCCGCAGATGAAAGCATCAGCCTTACCCAGGCGGATGTAGTTAAATGCATCGATAATAGAATTGGTAGACGATGCACAGGCGCTCACTGTAGAGAAGTTAGGCCCGCGGAAACCATATTTCATGGAAATATGTCCCCCGGCAATGTCCAGAATCAGCTTCGGAATGAAGAAAGGATTGAAACGGGGTGTACCATCGCCGGCTGCAAAATTCTTCATCTCTTCAATGAAGGTGATCATGCCGCCTATGCCCGAACCCCATATTATACCCACCCTGTCGTGGTCTATACCCTCTTGGGTAAGATTGGAATGACGTACCGCCTCATCAGCGGCCACAAGTGCCAGCTGAGAAAAACGGTCCAGTTTGCGTGCTTCCTTGCGTTCAAAGAAATCTTCCGGATTGAAGTTTTTGACTTCACAGGCAAATTTCGTTTTGAATTTGGTAACATCAAACTGTTTAATGCCATCGGCGCCCGAGACCCCATTTATCAACGCGTCCCAGTAAGAGGGCACATCGTTGCCTAATGGCGTAACGGCGCCGAGGCCCGTAACGACAACTCGTTTTAACGTTAAGTTCATCGAGCGATTTTCCAGTTACAGAGTGGTTTTGTAATAAATTACTTTACGTGTTCTTCCAGGTAAGCGATAGCCTGGCCAACGGTAGTGATGGTCTCAGCTTGTTCGTCAGGAATAGAGATGTTGAATTCTTTTTCGAATTCCATAATCAGCTCTACGGTATCCAGGGAATCAGCACCGAGGTCATTGGTAAAGCTTGCCTCAGGTGTTACTTCTGATTCATCAACACCCAATTTGTCGACGATAATTTTCTTAACGCGATTTGCAATTTCAGACATAGATAATGCGTTTAAATTTTATGGTGCAAAAATATACTTTTTAGGATAACAAACGGGATTATTTTCTCTAAAGCCATTCTTTTTTTAAAACAGCCCGTTTTCACCCTTTAATGCAACCATATACTACGCTCATTTACAACACAAAACCCCGGTTTTTATTATTAATAATGGGATACCTTAAAGTAGGTACTAACCCATTATGGAAGAACAAAATTGTCCCTGGCCGTATAATCCAGGAATTTTTCCTGGTCTATGGAAAATATTTTCCCGAGCCGCTCACTCAATATAGATACCGTATTTGCCTTCTGAAGATAAAAATTAGCACCGTTTGCAAAGCATTCCTCGGTAAGGTTGGGCGCTATGTTAGATGAATACATGATCACCGGCAAACTATCGTATTCCCTGTGCTTGCGTATCTCAGAGATGCACGACACACCATCTTTAAGGGGCATCCTTATATCCAGAAAGAGGATATCGGGTACTTTCTCCTTAAGCAACAGTAGAAGTTTGTTCCCATTATTCGCATGCCTTAGTTGGTATGGAAATCCAAGTTCGTCAAGTGCGGCTTCAAATATGAGTAGCTCGTCCATATCATCATCGGCCAGCATTATGTCCTTTCTTTCAGCACTTATATTCTCAGCAGATGGCGAAGCGTCCATTTTGTTTATTTTATTCAATACAAACTTAAACAAAAATAAATGACAATAAATTCATTTTTTGTATTTTTTTCTTTGTTTACGGTCAGCATGGGCGCTGGTTATGACAGAATATTTACTTGCAAAAACAGTACCAATCAGTTATACAACCAGCCAATTCGTTTACTATTATTATATATAATATAAACAATCGCATTTTTCAATAGAACCGATTGTGCCTGTCCCATGCTAAGCACAAGGCCATTACCATCTCTTCACTAAGCTGATTTTTGCAGATGCGGCAAAGAACGTTGGCATTTCAAATGCTTTCATGGGGTTTGGTATGCATTAAACATCTGGACTTCCCATTATTAACAGCTGCCAATGCCTTATTGTGCTCTTCTTAAATCTACTTTATCACAATCCATATAACGTTGAATTCTTAACATAAACTTCATAGAGCACGAATTTTCGGTAGGGTAAACCAAAATACTTTTGCCCAGTGCATTTCTTATTTCAAAAAAGCAATATGAAAAACCTGTTCTTTGCCGTCCGAGTAGTTTTGTCCCTCCTTTCGTTTCTAACATTTCTGCCTGGTACTAGCCGGGCGCAAATATTATCATACACTAATGATACAAGCGGTGCACTAAACGTTATAGCTACAAATGCTACAGGTAGTGCGCTCAGCCGCTTGAATAGCGCAACGAAGCCGGGCACACCTTGCAATACAGGGTTTTCCGTTACGTCCTTTTCTACCGGCAGTATTTATTCTGCTGTCTTGCCGTGCATAGAAACATCAGTTAGCGCAAACACAGGATATGCGCTGCAGGTAACAGGTTTTAGTATTGATATGCGCAGGTCAGCAGCGGGCCCGGCCAGCGTACGCTTTGCTTATAGCATAGACGGAGGCTCAACCTGGGCTGACCAAGGTTTGGATCAGTCTCCGAATAATGCAGGCTGTGGCATCACTACTACGGCCACTTGGGCAACATCACTGACTGTTACGGCCCCGGCACAGCTAAAATTCAGAGTTTATGGTTTCAACGCGGGAAGTATTTCGGGCAACTTTCAGGCACTGAACCTGCAAATAAACGGCAGTGTAACGGGAGCCAGCTCATCATGCGGTGTGCCAACCGGGCTTATTGCATCAGCAATTACCTCCACATCGGCTACACTCAGCTGGGCTCCTGTAGCGGGCGCGTCAGGCTATGCCATCCAATACCGTCCTATAGGTACTGCCACGTGGAGCACTACTTCTTCGGGTAGCACATCTGTGGCTATCACTGGGTTGCTGCCTGCTACAAGCTATGAATTTGAAGTGGAGGCAATGTGTGGTAGTGGCGCCAGCGGATTCAGCGGCTCAGGCGCATTCACAACAACACTCGGAACTACTTCAGGGTCGTCAGGCAAGATGGCTATCTACTTTAACATGCCAGTGGATAACACCGTTTCTGCCGGGGTAGATGCAGTGTACCTGCCCAGCCATATGGCAGATACGCTTGTAGCCTACATAAACCGTGCGAAATACTCTATAGACATTGCGCAATACGACTACAACCAAAGCGGCAGCTACGCCAATATAGCTACCGCTATAAACGCAGCCTATGCTGCCGGCAAAAAGGTGCGCTGGATATATGATGGCAGCCAATCGAATACTGGCCTGGCACTGCTGAACTCCGGTATCCATACCCTTGGCAGCCCCACCACAACTTCCTATGGCATCATGCACAACAAATTTGTCATCATTGACGCCAGCTCCTCCAACCCTAACGATGCAATACTGTGCACCGGCTCAGAGGATTGGGGTGTAACCCAATTCAACTTGGCCCCAAACAATATATTGTTCATACAAGACTCTGCGCTGGCCCACGCCTACACTAATGAGTTTAATATGATGTGGGGGGATACCGGAATTGCGCCAAACAGCTCATTGTCAAAATTCGGGCCCGATAAAACAGATCTGGGGGCGCACCTGTTCAACATAGGTGGCAAAACCGTTGAGCTATACTTCAGTCCATCAGACCATACCGACACGCATATACAATCAACAATAAATTCCGCAAATACCGACCTGTACTTCGGTGTGTATGCCTTCACGGTAGCGGCAGATGCAAATGCTATTGCTGCAAGGCAATCAGCAGGTGTGTATGTCACCGGCATCGTAGACCAATATAGCAACACCAGTGCCGCATACCCCATACTTACAGGGGCTCTCGGCACCAACATGAAGACATATGCAGGCAGCGGCGCAGTGGTGTATCATAATAAGATGCTGATCGTAGACCCTTCGGATAACTGCTCTGACCCCATGGTACTCACGGGATCACACAACTGGACAAACTCGGCAAATACAAAGAACGACGAGAATACCCTCATCATTCATGACGATACCATTGCCAATATCTACTACCAGTCCTACAAGGCCAACTTTACATCACTCGGCGGGACAATGACCACTATACCAAACTGTACCATAGCAACCTGCGGAAATACAACGGCGCTTACACCCACCTCCGTCACCTCATCTTCTGCATTGCTAAACTGGGTATCCGTACCTGGCGCCGTAAGCTACAATGTACAATACAGGGCCACCGGAAGTGCCACCTGGAGTTCCACTTCATCTTCTACCACTTCGGTAACTGTAACAGGGCTTACTCCTGCCACCACCTACGAATACGAGGTGGAGACCGTTTGCGCATCCGGAACCAGCAGCTACAGCAGCCCTATAGATTTCACCACGTTGGCATTGCCCTGCAGTGTGCCTGCGGGCCTCTCTGCTACTGGCGTAACGTCAAACTCAGCTACAATCAGCTGGACCGCTGTATCTGGCGCAGTGAGTTACAATATTGAATATCGTATACTCGGAGCAGGCAGCTGGCTTTCTGCCACTTCTGCTGTTAGTTCTTTCACGCTTTCGGGGTTAGCCTCGGGCTCGGGCTATGAGTTTGCCGTAGAAGTGGTGTGTGCCACTGGCACCAGCGGCTACAGCCTGCCAGATACTTTTACTACTGCTACTGTAACCTGTGCGCTAACGGCAGGGCTTGCAATAACTGTAATGTCGCCGGGAAGTGTAGTGCTCAACTGGACAGCGGTGCCGGGTGCTGCCAGCTACAGTATAGAATACCAGAAGGTAGGCACTCCGGGTTGGCTGTACACCACATCTACCACTACATCAAAACTCATTGTAGGGCTGACCCCGGCAACCACTTATCAGTTCCAGGTGCAAACAATTTGCTCCACGGCTGACTCCAGTGGATATGCTGCGTCGGCTATAGCCACAACTATGCCTTTTACTACACTTGCAGGGGAGCTGAGCGATGCTGCGGCTAGTCTTAGCATCAGCCCCAATCCCACAGCCGGTGATGTTACTGCAAGCTATAGCTTGACAACAGCAACCAATATATGCATTGAGGTTTACGACCTGGTTGGACGCCTTATTGGCCAGGCATATACTATAGAGCAACAGGCAGAAGGCAGCCACCAATATAAATTCACATTGCCGGATCAAGGCATATATTTTGTAAAGCTCAAAGCAGGCGGAGTGTCTGTTACGAAAAAAGTAGTGAGATTTTAAGCCGTACAGATTTGACCAGATCAGCGACGCTGCAGCATAGTCATATGCCGGGCGCCCTCATGCATTTATAATCTCAACAAACGATATATTTCACCTGCCGATAGATCGGCACTGCAATTCAACCGCCACCATCTTCCAAAACATATTCTACATTTGAGCACTAAAAATTAAAACACCATGGAAGTAGCGCTTTGGATCGCACAGGGTCTGTTGGGGCTGATCTTTATAATCACAGGCAGCTTCAAATTTTTCCAATCAAGGGAAAAGATCATTGCCAGCGGTGGTACCTGGGCCGAAGACTTTAATCCACGCATCATTAAATTGATCGCTGGTGCAGAGCTGATCAGTGGTCTCTGGGTGATAGTTCCCCGTTTGCTCGGGCACGGCCTCAATCTGGCTTTTGCAGGTGCAGCTGTTATTGCAGTTATTATGACGGGTTCTATATTCATCCATATCAGGCGTAAGGAATTAAAGCACGCGAGTATAAACGTTGTCTTCCTGCTTATTGCCCTTTTTGTCGTTTCCGCTTGCTGGCCTTTCTAGTATTCAGCCCCCTGGGGCATCAGGCACACATTAAAATGTAAATGGAGTAGACATCGAAAAGACAAAATCTTTAACCTGAGCGTCGGCATTTCTTTCGCAGCCTACTTGTTAAAATAATCTGGCGGAAAAAATTCTTGCCCATATTTATCTGCCAGCTGTTTCATTTGCGCCTGCATTTCGGGTGTAGGTGGTGATGGCGGTGGCGGCATAGTGCCGGGCGCCAGTGGCTTGCCTATTTCCCTGAACATATCATCCATGCCCGCAGGCGATACAATACATAGCAGGTGAGCTTCTTCGCCCGTTTCGTTTTTAAAATTATGTATAGCGCCTCCAAATGGTATGTTTATAAACGCACCCTTACGCGCTGTGTAAGTTTGCGTTTCAGACCTTACCACTACCTCTCCGTCCAGCACATAAAACGACTCCTGTATATCCTTGTGGGCATGTGGCGGCGGGCCACCGTCGGGTGGCACCACCATATCTATTATAGCGCAGGCACCCTTCGTCTGGCTACCTTCCAGTAGTATAAGATAGGCACCGCCAGCTATGGCAATTGCTTCTCCGGCACCCGGATCTATAGTTATCAATTTGTCTGGTCTCATAAATACAGCATTTTTAGCTCGTCCTAATTTAGGATAAAAATTTCTCCCCTTAAGCCAAATCTCATTTCGTTAAGCAAAAAAATCCCGAAGGGATGGCATTACCATAGCAACTGGTATTGCATAACGTGTTTAAACTCCAAAGGAGTGGCATATTGCACGCGCACACATATCCTTAACAAAATGAAATTGCGCACTAGCCTTTCGGCAAGCATAAACATCGTCAAATCCCAACATCATTTGCGGATAGCCTACATTGTGCCGGGAATTGTCCCAAACACGACCCGTCCACACATTGAGCACACAACCACTACTAATAGAAAAGCTGGCGACCCGCCGGCTCACACTTATTCCCTATACCATTCCTCTATGCGAGGCAATACTCAAGGATGACTTCAGCGCCTTATACAAACTTGGATTGAAAAAAGGCCGCAGCTGGCCCGATGCCGATGTTATAGACACACTACCCCGCATAATCAATAACCTCTCCAAAGTGCCCGCCCCTACCGGCTTTGAATCCTGGATGATCATAAAGAGTGATACCCTGGAGATCATTGGCGATGCCGGGTTCAAAGGGCTTGACCTCCATACGGGGATCATAGATCTCGGGTATGGAATCATAAAGGAAGAAAGAAAAAAGGGTTACGCCTATGAAGCTGTTGACGCGCTGATAACATGGGCATTCTCTGCTGAATTTATCACAGAAATAACCGCCAGTTGTTTAGTGAAAAATACCGCATCTATTAATCTGCTGAGAAAGGCGAATTTTGTAGAAACAAAATTCGATGATGAGCTGGTGAGTTGGTCGTTGAGTAAATAATTTCAGCTGAACACCCTTAAACCTTCACAGTTCAAGACACGCCCTCACTCATCAGTTGTTTCATTGTGTTCCCATGTCGTGTGGTGTGGTAGTGCGTGAAATAAAGAAATTCCCTGCACGTAAGCATACCGATTACCGGGTGAGGTACCTGGTAAGCATCCAGTTCCTGCTCAGTAAACAAAGACGCACGTATTAGCAAGAGGTTGTTGATCGCTTTCAGTTTATCAGCCAGTTCCCGTTTCAATTCCGTCATCGCCCCCGGTGTATAATCCGGCAGGCCCGGCCCCACTGCGCCAATCTTCTCGAGGTACAGCGCAACAAGCGTATCGTAGGAGCGCGAGTCTCGGTTGCTTGCACCCCATTTTTCAGCTATGGTTTCAGGCTTCCCAAACAGGCCTGCAAGCGGCCGCACAGCAAGGAATAAATGTTCCGCGTGCTCAGCGGCACACCATTTATTGGTCACGGGCCTTTTAAAGAATTCATGTTCCGGGAAAAGCTGAATGGTCTTTTCAACGTCCGAAAAAACCACATGCAGCTTTTCAATAATTTTCTTTTGTGTCATAACCTGTGCGTTTATTTACCGCACAAAATTCCAGAATCGGGCGCTGCAGGAAATTAACTTAGGTTACATTCTTCTTTGGCTTAGACAATCTTTTTCTCAACCGGCTAAGGCTTTCCCGCTCTATACCCAGGTAAGAGGCTATATGGTAAAGCGGCACCTGCTCAAACACCCTTGGGTAGGTGCGCACCAGGTTCAGGTATCTTTCTTCAGCACTATAAAACAGCAGACTCTCCGTGCGCTTTTCTGAAATGATATAGCTCCTTTCAGCTATCAGCCTCCCGAATTTATTCCACAAGTGCGAATGCTCATACGCATGCTGCAAAGTAGGGTACGCCACGGTTATCACTTCGCAGTCTGTCAACGCCCGTATAAAGTAGCGGCCCGGCTGTTGCAGCAGCAGGCTTTGGTAAGCGGTCATAAAGTCATGCTCAAAAAAGAACATCGTATTTATCTCCTTTCCTTCCGGCGACAAATAGTACATTCTAAGAACACCTTTATTCACAAATGCTATTTCACGGCAGATGTCGCCTTCCTTCAAAAAGTATTCTTTTGCCTTAAGGTGCCTGAATTCCTTTTCTGAAGCGAAAAAAGCATCACACTCTTCTTCCGGCATCGGCAATATCTTTAAAACCCTCGCTCTGAATTTGCTAAACATATACTTGCGTTAACACTGCAAAAATATCATTATTGCCAGTTCTTTTCATTCGCTATCGCTAATACATAGCAGTATCCTCGGTTCCCACCACCTCACATTTTATCTGCACGGTATCCGTTTTTTTCTGTTACTTGCCATATATGTTTACGGGGTTATTCAGTTACATAGACCAGATCATTCCTTTCACTGCCGCAGAAAAAGCGATACTGGAGAGTGCCTTTACATTCCGGCAGGTACCGAAAAAATTTAAGTTGTCGGAGGAAGGGAAAATTGCCCGCGAAATGTATTTCGTAGTTAAGGGTTTGGTGCGCCTGTACTACACTAAAGATGGCGGGGAAATTACCGGCTTTATCTTCAAGGAGAATCTCTTTGCAAGCAGCTACGATAGTTTCTTACGGCAGACCCCGGGCATCCAGACATTGGAGACACTAGAAGACTGCGACCTGCTGGTTATAAGTCATAACGGGCTCAATGAGCTTTATGAGCGGCTACCCAAAATGCAGGTACTAGCCCGCAAGGTAGCCGAGCTGCGTTTTATAAATGTACAACTGATCTTATCGTCTTTCATCCTCGATAGCCCTGAGGAACGATACCGGAAATTTGAAGCGCAACACGGCGATCTGTTGTTGCGCGTTCCGCATCACTTAATAGCCTCCTACCTTGGTATAACACCGGTATCCATGAGCCGCATACGCAAGCGGAACACCTCGAAATAGCTGATTCCATTTCTTTACAATTGTTAATGTCCACACTCCTGACCTGTTCTATTTTTGCATAGTAAAAAACAAACAGCCATGAAAAAACAGATCAGGACAGAGATCATAATAAATGCAGGAAGTGACCGTGTGTGGCAGGTGCTGACCAACTTTAGCGGCTATACCATCTGGAACCCATTTATCATCGAATCGCTGGGTAAGGCAGTCGCAGGCACACGGCTGAAGAATACAATGCTGAACAACGGCAAGAAGATGGTCTTTAAACCCGTTATTACGCGCTGCGAACCAAACACCTGTTTCGAATGGCTTGGCAGCCTTTGGGTAAAGGGTCTCTTCGATGGTCGTCACTCGTTTCAAATAGAGCCCATTAGCGCACAACAGGTAAAGCTCATCCAGAGCGAAGAATTCTCGGGCCTGCTCAGCGGCCCCATTCTAAACAAGATCGGTAATGACACCCGCAATAACTTCATAAAAATGAACCAGGCCCTGAAGCAGGTAGCAGAGCAGGGATAGATAGCCTGGAAGGTCTTAAAATTTACTTATCCTGCAGCGATTTCCAGAAGACAATTTTATCTTCGCCTTCTGCATAATATTCGGCAATTGTAGCTTCCACCCGGTATCCGTTTTGTGTATAAAATGCTCGCGTCCTCTCAAAATCGGGCAACCCGGAAGTTTCTACCAGCAGGATACGCACACCACCGCTTTTTAGAAAACGTTCAATGTAGGCAGTTAATTCCCGGCCTATGCCACGGCCGTGAAGATCGCTGTGCACTGCTATAAGCAGTAGATTAAAAGTACCGTTTGTCATCCGCTCAGGGGCAAAATAGGCAACGGCTACCAGCACGTTGTCCAGCTCACAAGTGAGCCAAAATTCAGTCTTTTCCGTTTGTTGAAAGAAGGGCTGCACCATCTCATCCAGCAATTCAGACGGGAACAGCGCGGTAGAGTCAATTATATTTTTCAGGCCGGGCAGGTCACCCGGTACCACCTCCCTGATCTTTATTGCGTCAGTCGTTATCATTGGTTCTAAAGATACATTGTCCAAAGCTAAAATTATACGCACAGCTTCCGCTGCCATAGTGTACTATAAGATAAAAATGGCCGCTGGCTTACCATCCTGGCTGAGGCTGATCATTGGTAGCTATGCCTGGTCTCTCAATTACAACAGCTTTTTTAGGGTTGCATTGTCATTATAACAAGCCACCTTCACCTGATTGTTATGCTCGTCTGTCCCATATATGGTTAGCTGTTGCAGCTCGCCGGATGCCGCTATCCTGAAAACCTCCCCGATTATCTGCCCCTTTTCCGCATCGGTAAACGTTACCTTTTCCTCACGTGAAAACTGGTAAAGCGATGTAACTTCCATGTCTCTGTCTTTTTGATTTGAGGCCCCGCTATAACAGGACAATTAAAAAAGCCGGCCTGAGAACAGGCCAGCCCCTATAAATATATCACCATGAAAAACTTGCTGAGCAACCGGCCAGACAGTAAATAACCTTTAGCCAGCTTGAAAACAAAAAATATTTACCCATAATTTCTTGAACCTGCACCAAGTGCATTCTCCGTATTTTTTAGCCTACTTAGATTAACCATTAAAGACCTCGCCACATTGATAAGAATAACGCTGTAAAGAGAATATAAATTCGAGAAGAAAATACTACTAGAATAAGTAGGTAGCAACGCTCATGTCTCTCCACTTAGAACAAATCCGCCATCCGGTCAAAGAAGGCTATGGAAGCAATGATGCATTGGATGCCGTGGTTTTTACAGAAGAAAAAAGCATTTCACTTCTCACTTACCCTTTATAACCTAATAATAAACTATCTCCCGCTCCACCACCCCGGTGGTCCGCTCGTTGTCGGACTGTACTTTCTTTATCCAGTTGCCCTGTTTATCTAGCGTCAGCTTAAAGAGTGAGATGGCCTGCATACGGTCGTCCTTGTCATAGATGCTTACCTCGGTTTCATTGCCACGGTCGTCATACATGGTTACTATTCGTCGTTCTACCTGGTCATCTCCGTCGTAGCGCACCTCTTCTATTAACCGGTTTTTACCGTCGTACTTAAAGGTCGTTTTAAGTGTCACCCCATTTTCGGTGTTTACCCGCTCTGCCAGATTGCCTTTTGCATCATACGCGTAGGTGGTGGTGCTCACAGCCACTCTTCCTGCTTCCAGCAGCTGCTCTTTTATAGGCCGCCCTTGTTCATCGCGCTGCCAGGTAATTACATTTTGCAGCACCGTGCGCACTTTATTATTTTTCTCAGATACAGGAAGGTAGTTAGTTTCTGTCGTCTCGTTGCCCTTGGCATCATAGCCACATACTGTTTTCAGAAACAGGTTGCCTGATCCGTTGTACACCGCTATAGTAGCCAGGTCGCTGTCTTCGTTGTAAGTATAGATATTGGTAAAGCCGGGGGTGCCATCAGCATTGTAGGTATCATCCTGTTCCAGCAGTCCGGTGGGGCTATAGAAGTGCGTAGCCCTGCTCTCCAGGCTTCCATCGGCATTGCGCACTTCTTCTTTCACCTTATTGCCGCGCTTGTCAAATGTATAGCTTGTAATGGTCTTAAGCTCATTAACCAGTTTGCCATTACCCTTTACTACATCAAAGCTACGATCAGTAACTGCCCTTACCTTTCCCTGCAGTTTTAGCTCCGCAAGGTCACTCTGCTGGGCATCGCATGCAAGCGCAGCAGCAAGCATGGATACTATAAACGTTGCCAATTTCCCTATCATACCTAAATGAACTCAAATAAAATGTACACCTATTGTTGCAGCCAGCCGTCCCACTTATCAACTTATCAACTTATCACTTACCAACTTATCACTTACCACTACTCCTCGTACTCTATCTCTCTTATGGTTACAGATGTGGGCACATCATTCTTATACATAGTACGTCTGCGCCAGTTGCCGCTCTTGTCTACATTGCCGTAATCGTAAGTGGTGGTGAACTTTAGCCCATGGTGCGAATCATACTCACGTTCTTCAATATCGCGATTATGCTTGTCGTACTTATAGTTGGTCTTCAGAAACAGTATACCATACTCATTCATGCAGTCTTTCACGGTGCGGTTGCCTTTCATATCGTACCGCGATTTCGCGATCATGAACAAGGTATTTTGCGGGTCGTAGTTATTCTCTTCTATCACATGGCCCTTCATATCGTACTTGTAGGTGGTTCTTACATTAAGCACACCGTCGGCCTTATACCGCTTTATGTCCACCAGCTTACCTGTTGTGTCATTATATTTGAAGATGGATTTAGACAACAGTACATCGTTGGGGGAATAGGTAAAGTAATCAATTTGGTTACCGCTGTCATTGTAGTTGCTTACCGCCTTCCACATCAGGCTGTCCTCTGTGCCGTTATATTCCTTTTCGGTCAGCTTTTTGATGTCGCCCTTCAGCCCCTGTCTTTCCAGGTCATAGCTTAGCTGCGGCTGTGCATGCACGTACAGGTAAGGTATAATGAGTAGCAGTGTAAAGAATAGTCTTTTCATTTTTTCAAAAGTATGAATTATGACACTTCTTTCAGCCACCATTTCCGGTTAGCCTTTATTGACTATTGCATCCGGTTCTGCTTCCTTAGCTCATTATTCAGCAGCCCCAACCATATCTGCATACCCTTGTTATTCCAGTGTGTATCCCCCATCCTGTATAAGGTGGCGGGATTCGGAGTAGTGGAATAGATCGAATAAATGTCGATCACCGGCATTTTCAGGGCACCACTCTTGTAAAGGCGTGGAATGAAACCATTATACCCTGCAGGTTGCAGTATGGTCGCCGCATTAGGAATTACGGAAAAATAAACCTCTGCGAAGCCTTCATTTCTGTAGTGGTCGTACACCTCGTTTAGAACGGAAACCAGGTTATTAATATCGGCATCAGTGAGCGGCATGTATATACTATATGGGCTGCCCTGTGCTATAGTAGGCTTGTAGAAGATGTAATTCCCATTGTCCGATATAGCCACATCGCCAGACGCATGGTGAAAGAGACTATAGTTCATATCAGACTTGGCTTGCCGCACCTTATTTATACACTTGTAGTCAAACAGCACATACTCAAGATTGGTATTGATGATCTGTGAAAAGTTGGTTTTCGATACAAGGTTAAGGGTTGATCGCTTTTTGACCGGAACAGGAGCTGTGGCAGCAACGGTCGCGGGAGCGGTAGTCGTGGCAATTGTTTGCGGTACATTTCGCGGCTCATTGCTTTTAAGAATATCGTAAATACCCGTACCGCTGTAAGTTTCAAGAGCCAGCCGCTCCGTTATTTCTACCACCAGTACGTTCCTCCTGGCAGTATCAAGCGTATACTTCAGCCCTTTGAGCTTGTTGCCATAGTGATACGCATATACACCGGCAAATATCGAGTCCGGCATATCTTCCGTATAGCTGTCTCCATACAGGTATAGATCTATATTCTTTTTACCGGTATCGGGTGCCTTATCAAAGCGGTAATCTTTTAGTTCCCAGAACTTCCGGATATCATCCAGGAAAGACAGTTTAACAAGGTCACCACCACCCATGTTATTGTGCTTGCACCACATGGATGTGCTATCCATATGCTTGTTATTCCAGTCAAATATTTTGTGCATTAGTGGCCGGGCCGAGGATATACCCAAAGCCCCCAGACCTGCCAATACACACAAATATGCTATCACCTTCTTCACGCCGTCAGAATTGGAAATATATAAATTGATTTTCGCCAAAAACACCAAAGAAGTAGCACACAACTACCATTAAAGCCAGGTAAACAGAGAAGGTAATATCACTCTTTATAAAATAGCTCTTAAACCTGTTCTCCCTGAAAAGCATAATAGCAATCACCAGCACAGAAAACAGCATTTCCACTATGTTCAGCCCAAATTTTGTATCAGCCATCCTGAAGCTGAATATCTCCGAGATATAAGTAGCCGCAGTCTTAATGTTTGGTGCCCTGAAGAATATCCAGAATATGGTCACCATTACAAAGTTGAGGCAAATGAACAGCGCGTCAGCAAATACATTTTTCTTTGGGTCAGTCCTGCTCTTGCCCGGCAGCAGTGTTACCAGCGCCCCATGTAGCGATCCCCAGGCCACAAATGTCCAGTTGGCACCATGCCAAAGCCCGCTAAGCAGAAACACCAGGAACACATTCAACCTGCGGCGCACCTCACCCTTCCGGTTGCCGCCAAGTGGTATATATACATAGTCGCGAAACCACGACGAGAGTGATATATGCCAGCGGGTCCAGAACTCTGTAATACTTTTGCTCTTATAGGGCTCATTAAAGTTCTCCATCAGTGTTATACCCATCAGTTTCGAGGCGCCCAGGGCAATATCTGAATACCCGGAGAAATCACAATATATCTGGAAAGAGTACAGCATGGCAGCCGCCAGCAGCGACCAGGAAGAAAGAGTGCTATGGTTTGCGAAAGCATAATCCACAGCCACCGCTACCCTGTCGGCTATCACCACCTTCTTAAAAAAGCCCCACGCCATTCGGGAAAGGCCCTCCTTCACATTATCCCACCTGTACTCGCGAAACACATGAAACTGGTGTATCATGTTTTGCGGGCGCTCTATAGGGCCGGCCACAAGCTGGGGGTAGTACATCACATAGAGCGCATAGATCACAAAATTTTTCTCCGGCTTCTGGTTGCCCCTGTATACCTCTATAGTGTAGCTCATAGCCTGGAAGGTGTGGAAAGACAACCCTATGGGCAAGATAATATTCAGGTAAGGCACCTGGTAACGGGGCACAATGTGCGCGAGCAGCGGCTCTATATTGCCCAGCAGAAAGTTGAAATACTTATAGAAGACAAGTATGCCTACATTGACAATGATACTAAGCGTAAGCCATGCCCTTTTTCGCTTCACAGAAGATGCGATAAGTATACCGGCAATATAATCAATGACAATAGTGAACCCTAGTATAAGTATATATACCGGCACAAAGGTCATGTAGAAATAACAGCTGCTGAGTAGTAATAGCCAGATACGCCCTGTCTGGTTCTTTATCTGGTAGTATAGTATAGATACCACCATGAAAAACACCAGGAACTGTAACGAATTAAATACCATTGCGCCAAAAGTAAAAAGTAAACGGTAAAAAACGCACAGGTGTCACCAGATTAGCAAATGATGATAACCGGGATAAAGCTTAAAAGTTCATCACCAGCCCCAGTCCCACCCCGGTTTGGGTGGCTACCGGCTTCATGCGCATGGAAATATCCCTTGAAATATCAAAATTTTTCAAATGGGCCGCCGTAACGGCATCCATTATCTGCAGGGCATAACCAATAGTGCTGAGCAGCACGGTAAGGTCCAGGTACTTGTTATAGTCATTCTGCAGCTGTTGCAGCTGGCCGGTACTATACAGCCGCACATACTTATCCGTCGGGTATGGATTATTGATACGCCCTATATATGCCTTTCGGTAAGCCTGGTAGTTATTGAAGTTGTCTACAAAAAAATAACCTGCTACGCCCAGTCCGGCATACACTATAGGTATCTTCCAGCATTGCCTGTTGTACAGCTGGCCCAGGCCGGGTACAATGGAACTATACAGCCCTGCCTTTTTGGGGTTAGGCTGAAACGGGCCTTTCCTTTTCGTTACCGGCGTGCTGTCTGCATTATACTGGCCCTTAGGCGTTACCAGCACCACACCCGGTCCTGCTTTCTTTTCGTGCAGCGTATCATCAATAATATTATTGAGCGCTGTATCAGGTACTGCCTGGGCCGCACATTTATTAACCGATGCAAATATGCTGCAACACACAAATAATAAAAAAACAATGGGATGTCTGAGGCTGGCAGTCATGTGGCCAAAGTTAGTACTAAAATTTTAGCTATGAATGCTTGGGCTAAAGGCACTCACAATTTTAACGAAATAAAATTCTTTATCTTCACCCCTGCAAAAAGGGGCAATATATCTAAAACAAAATCATGCTATTTAATTCAATAGAATTTGCAATATTTCTCCCTATTGTATTTACCCTCTACTGGCTCTTCCAGAAAAAATACAAGGTCCAGAACTTCCTGCTGCTATTCTCAAGCTATGTTTTTTATGGCTGGTGGGATGTCCGGTTTTTGTGCCTCCTTGTATTCTCTACCTTCCTCGATTACTATACAGGCCTTAAGATAGACAAAGCCGAAAAGCAGCACTTCAGGAAGATGTGGCTGCTGATCAGTGTTTGTATCAACCTCGGCTTTTTAGGCTTCTTCAAGTACTACAATTTCTTTGCAGAGTCGTTTGCCACCCTGCTAACGCAAATGGGCTTTCATCCCGACATATGGACGATAAAGGTCATTCTGCCGGTAGGCATATCTTTCTACACGTTCCATGGCCTTTCTTATGTCTTCGATATCTATAACAGGAAGATAAAGCCTACAGAAAATTTTATTGACTATTCGGTTTTCGTAAGCTTCTTCCCGCTGCTGGTAGCAGGGCCTATAGAGCGGGCTACCCATCTGCTGCCGCAGGTAGAAAAACCTCGTACATTCGACTATGGAAAGGCGGCAGACGGCATGCGCCAGATCCTTTGGGGGCTCTTCAAAAAAATGGTGATTGCCGATAACTGTGCAGAGTATGTAAATAAGATATTCAATCATTCCGGCAGTTACTCAGGCAGCACTTTAGTTATAGGTGCTATCTTGTTTACCTTCCAGATCTACGGAGACTTTTCAGGCTATTCAGATATTGCCTTAGGTACCGCCCGGCTGCTCGGCTTTGAGCTGCTGAGGAACTTCGCTTTCCCCTATTTCTCCCGCGACATTGCCGAATTCTGGCGCCGGTGGCACATATCGCTCTCCTCCTGGTTTAGAGATTACCTCTATTATCCCCTCGGTGGCAGCAGGGTATCTAAAGCCAAAGTGGTGCGAAACACATTCATCATATTCCTGGTGAGTGGCTTCTGGCATGGCGCCAACTGGACATTTGTGGCATGGGGCGGGCTGAACGCTATTTACTTCCTGCCACTACTATTGACCGACAAAAACAGGAACCATATAGACATTGTAGCGAAAGGAAAGATATTCCCTTCTGTACAGGAAGCTTTGCGAATACTGGTAACATTCTCTCTTACAGTCCTCGCCTGGATATTTTTCAGGTCGGCCAATATCAGCCAGGCGTTCTCTTACATCGGCACTATCTTTTCAAAGTCCCTGTTTACCCACCCGCAATTCATACCGCTCAGCTTGTTCGGCCTTATAGGCGTACTGGTTGTTGCTGAGTGGATGCAGCGCGAAAAAAAACACGCCCTGGAAATAGAAGGGATAAAGTACCTGCCGGTAAGATGGGCTATTTATTCAATAGTGATATTATCCATCCTGAGCTTCGGACTGTTCAAGGAGAACTCGTTTATTTATTTTCAGTTTTAAGAACCCGCGACCGGGGAACTTTCTCTGTTAGATGTCCCGCACCTGTAGGCTGTGGAATACCTACGCAGGACGAACTTAAACCAGATATACACCTAAAGTAGTCATAAAATGATGAGTCGATCAACATCTTGGCAGTCTTTAAACACTACACGGGGAACAGCGCCTTTGCGCCTCTGCGAGCGATTGTTCGCGACTTATTTAGATGTCAACTACGCACTTACTGCGCTAACCAGTATTTACGCAGCAGCCACTCGCCTACCGCTATAAGCAGAATAATGAAGAAGTACCATTTACGGTCAATAAGAGGCACCGTTTCGGTATTGGTTTGAATAATGGGTTTTACCCGGTCGTTATGACTGATACTGTCGTAGAGAGAGGCAACATTTTTAGCTGTTACGAAGCCACCATTGTATTTCTTAGCCAGCCCGTAAAGCAAAGGATAATCCGCCCCGGATGCCATCAGTTCCAGCGGTATGCTTTCCACTACAAATGTGCCGGTGGAAGAATACTGCTTGTCGTTATAAGTAGTATGTGCCGTATAAGTATAGCTGCCACCAGCCCAGATACCAATGTTAAGATTATACGCGGTACCTGAGCGCTCAAAAGTAAAATTCTGTTTACGCCCGGCACTGTCGGCTATCGTCAGCTGCACATCTGGCGTATTCACCTGCTCATTGTTTGCATTGAGCAAATGAGCGCTGAGGGTGATAGACTCCTGGTCGCTCCACACATACTTCTGCAGCGATGCGCTGAACGGCTTGTCGTTAGTATTGGCAGACAAAAAAGCTACCGTTTGCCTGATGCATTCGTCAATCACTGCATGGTCTCCAAAGTTCTTGTATTCATACATGCGCCAGCGCCATATACCCTCACCCGCCAGTATGGCTATTGGGGCTACACCCTGCTGCAGCGTCCATAATGCGGACTGAGTCTGCCCGCCAACTTTCTGCGAAAACAATATGCTGGCGCCCGGTGCAGAAGAAAGGTTAGAGATACCCAGGCTTAAAGGCGGCATCTTATCCGTAACGGATTGTATGTTTTGAGGTAATGTAAAAGTGGTAAAAGCCGGGTTATAAACACCTACAACATCGTGCGGCATAGCAGCTGTAACACTGGAGTGTGTCAGCTGCTCCATGCTGTTAAATGCCCTGAGATCAGCCTGGCTGCCAAGAATAAACCAAACCGGCTTTTTAGATGCGAGAATTTGCGTGGCTATTTTTGCGCGTGGCGAGGGCAGGCCATGGAGTATGATAACGTTGTAGCCGCTAAGTGAAGATGGAAAATTGTCAGCGCTGCATACGGTTAATTTATAGCTTTCCAGCCCGCTGAGCGCATCCTTTATCGCATTCACATCAGGGTGCGGTGCGGCTGAGGCTATGAGGATATTCTTCTTTTCCTCCACTACTTCTACAAAAATATCTCGCCGGTTATTGGTTACATTCTGTTCTCCTTCAATCTCTGGCACCGAAATGGTGTAGTGATGAAGCCCCGCTTTAGCGGCCTTTATAGTAAAAGAAACCGCGCGGTCATATTTGTCGTTACTAACAGCAACAGGTACGGTTGCAAGTACATTGTCCCCTTCTTTTATTACTGCACTATTGCTATAGCCCTTACTCAGCACAGCCACTATATCGGCCCGTACCTCGAAACTGCTGTTGATGGTGACCAGTTTGTTAGCATATACCCGGGTTATGCGCACATCCTTCTGCTCCACGCTATCGCCTATTGCCACTGCATATAACGAGCTGTGCAGCGACAATTGCTGGTACAGCGGGTTCATTCCCTCATTAAAGCGGCCATCTGTAGCAAGAATCAACGCACCCAGGTTCTGCAACCCGAAATATTCCTGCGCTCTTGACAAAGCTGCCGATATATCCGTAGCAGCCTGGTGGTAGCGGAATATGCTGTCGTTCTGAATAATACTGCCGAAACCCCATTGTATCACCTTGTATTTATCAGAGAGGCGGGTGGTAAGATCGTTTACACTTTTTCTATAGGTAAGGGAATCGCCGGCAAGGGCTGGACCTATGGAGCGCGAATTGTCCTGCAGCAACAGTACAACGGGTTTCTCCACTACATTCTTTGTGATAACAATGGTGGGTACAAGTACAAGCAGTAACGTAAAGAAGACCAGCAGGCTCCGGAGCAATGACGTAAGCCATGGGTACGGTACGGCACGTCGCTTATCTGCACGAAACACCCAGTAACCCGCACCAACAGATATAACGATAGCTATGAGCCAATATACCAACTGCATGAGGCGGCAAGCTAAAGAAAAATTCAAAAAATAAGTTACAATTAAATTATAAAATGTGAACTTTGGTAACATACGTACAGAAGGAACGTATATATTATATCTACATGATGCGGTTTGTGATATTTTCCCTGTTTACACTATTTCTTTCAGCGCCCTCGTTCGCAAAAGGGCACGGCGGTGGCCATGGTGGCCACAGCGGTGGGCATAGCGGCGGTCATGCTGGTGCAGCCCACGCAACCGGAGGTGCACATGCAAGTGCCGGCCACGGCGTTAGCGGAGCCCATGCTGCGCCGGCGCATTCCGGCGGCGGGCATTCATTTAGCGGGCATACCGGTGCCGGTGGCTTTCATACACCTGTACATGCGGCACCGCATATGACTTCCACAAGCATTATTCACAGGGCCACATCGACCGCTGCGGTTATGGCTAATCACCCGCGCACACCACGCACATACCCGGCATACATAGCAGTTCCTCCCCGAAACGATAAAAAAGTAGACAATGTACTGCCTGTGTATACCGGCTTCGGGTTTTACTCCCCATTGTATGCTACACCATTTTATTACGATCCGTATTTCAGTCTATGGTCGTTTGGCTTTAATCTGGCGTTCAGTCCCAACTATGGCTTTGGCAGCAGCAGACCTGCTGACGACTATTATTACGATAATGAGATCACAGATGATTCACTGGAGGGGTATGTTGTTTATGCACATGATACATTGTCCGGAGTAGTAACGATTGGCAGTAGCGCGGTTTTCCTGGAGACCGCTGATTCTGTGCAGAACTACGATTACAAGTTCAGAATGAGAAAAAAGGAACTTGAATACGTAGTGGCATTTAACGCGGACAATAAGCAGGTAAAGATGGTACGCCTGCCCATGAATAAAAACACCATGTGGCGGGTGGTACACGAAGGCAAGTTAAACCTGTATGATGATGGCAAAGGCCTGATCTACCAGCCTGAAGATATTGACAAGCTGGGATTAATGGCCCGATATAATGGTAAGATGACTAAACTTAGCGGCATTTCACAAGTCAAAGCGAAGGAGCAGCTGATAAAATGTGTGAATGAGGCCTACGGAATCAATCTTGATCCCCGCAGTACAAGTTGGAACGGATTACTGATCTACCTGGACAAATTGGATCAATAACGGTTGCAGCGGTGTGAATGTTCTTATTGATTACCTTAAATCACCAATCATGAAAAACACCTTTTCCGCCGCCCTGCTTTTTATATGCGCAGCTACAGCCACCGCGCAAAATCATTCTGTGCAGATGAACAACGCATCCGCACAGGTTGCCATTACCAACTATTCTGCGGTACAGTCTGTACAAAGCAGCAATGAAATACATGGTGCTACGCCCGTGCAACACATAAACGCGGCAAACACGCAGGCAGTAGCAATGAGTGCCCATCCCGCAAGCAACACACCTGTATATGCAGAGCACAGCTACAGGCCTTCTGGTACCAGCGCAACTTACAATCCAGGCGCGTCACATAGCACAGCAACAGCAATCTCCCTGCCTCAACGGTATAACCACATAACAAAGCAAGATCTCCCTTACTACAGCACAATAGTAACCAAACACAAAAGCCACAGCCACGTAGCCCCGAATTCCAGCCGGCGGCACCGCGAACATTTCCTGGCACCTCCATCCAATACGGCCGACTATTTTCTCTTCTACGCTTGCGAGTATTTTTATGAAAACTATTCAGGCAACGACGTAGTAACCTTCACGGATGCTACCCCAACCGGGAACTCGATATACAACGGCTCGTTTGATGGCTATGTTGTATACGGTAAGGATACATTTGCTGGTGTTATTACTCCTGCAAAAAACATTATAGTGCTTGAAGAACAGCTGGATGAGTTGCACGAGCTGGCCGGTGTGTATTCCTATGATGATAAGAAACTTAAAACAGTAGCGATCTTCGACGGAAACCGGGAGCTTTATCTCACACGCGCAGTTCCTGGCGGAAAATTGCTACGAACCATACACAGTGGCAAACTGAGCCTTTATGATGATCATTACAACTTTTTAAGCCTCTCTAATGTGAGCAAAACAAAACTGACACTTGTGTATAATGGTGCAGCTATTTCTTCTAAAATATTCCTCGCCGGGGCCAACAAGCAACTCATAACAGACTACATGAATAAAGCCTATGGCCTGAAACTGAGCGCCAACGAATTCAACTGGGATAAACTGCTCCTGTATATAGACAAGCTGAATTGATCCACTCCCAAAGAGACATTAAGCACGCTGCGGAACTGAACAAATATTGCTAAAAGAGTAACTATTACGACAGCTATTCTTAACTAAAACGTATTACTTTTGAGCATCTTAAGAAATTAAACGCTCAAAATATAATACCCAATGGCAAAAATTAAAGTAGCAAATCCCGTAGTGGAACTTGATGGCGATGAAATGACGCGCATCATCTGGAAGTATATTAAGGAGAAGCTGATACTCCCTTACCTGGACATTGATATTAAGTACTACGACCTTGGCGTAGAACACCGCGATGCAACAAACGACCAGGTGACTATTGACTCGGCAAACGCTATACGCCAGTACGGTGTGGGTATTAAGTGTGCAACCATCACCCCTGATGAAGCACGTGTAACAGAATTCAACCTGAAACAAATGTGGAAGAGCCCTAACGGCACTATCCGCAACATACTGGACGGCACTGTGTTTCGCGAGCCAATTGTAATGAGCAACATTCCTCGCCTGGTTCCAAACTGGACAGCGCCGATATGCATTGGCCGCCACGCATTTGGCGACCAGTATCGCGCTACCGATTTCGTGGTAAAGGGTAAAGGCAAACTTACCATCAAGTTTGAAGGCGAAGATGGTAAAACCATTGAGCATGAAGTATACAACTTCAAGAGCGATGGCGTGGCGCTGGCCATGTACAATACCGATGAGTCTATCATGGGTTTTGCACGTGCGTGCTTCAACATGGCGCTATCTAAAAAATGGCCGCTTTACCTCTCTACCAAGAACACCATTCTTAAAAAATACGATGGCCGTTTCAAAGATATTTTTGAAGACATCTACCAGAAAGAGTTCAAAGCGGAATTTGAGAAGAACAAGATAGAGTACGAGCACCGCCTCATAGATGATATGGTCGCCAGCGCGCTTAAATGGCACGGCAACTTTGTATGGGCTTGCAAGAACTACGATGGCGATGTACAGAGCGATACTGTGGCACAGGGCTTCGGCTCACTGGGCCTTATGACCTCGGTACTGATAACTCCTGATGGCAACACCATGGAGGCAGAAGCAGCACACGGCACCGTTACCCGCCACTACCGCGAGTACCAGAAAGGCAATCCAACATCAACCAACCCGATCGCTTCCATCTTTGCATGGACACGTGGCCTTGCCTTCCGCGGCAAGCTGGATAACAATCAGGAGCTGATCAATTTCTCTGAGGCCCTTGAAGCAGTATGCATAGAAACCGTACAAAGCGGTAAAATGACCAAGGACCTTGCTGTATGCGTACATGGCAATAAAGTAAACCATGGAGAACACTACCTGTATACAGAAGAGTTCCTGGATGCGCTGAATGAGGGTTTGAAGAAGAAACTGGCATAAACTTTAGCTATTAAAAAAGAAACGGCCGTCGCACAAGCGATGGCTGTTTTTGTTATAGCCCGCAGGATCTATGACTTGGTGTTAAAAAAGTAGCACCGGGCAATTATTTGCCTTAGATAGGCTAACTTTATATCTCACATAGACTCAATAATGAAGCTTTACAAACTATTTATTTTTGTCCTTACTTTATCTCTATCCCCCGGCAGTATATTGTATGCCCAGGAGCAAAAAGACGGCCTCGACTGGTATACAGACATTACCCAGATAACCCAGCTATCGAAAGAGACTAAAAAACCGGTTTTTGCTTTCTTTACCGGCAGCGACTGGTGTGGCTGGTGCCACAAACTGCAGGCAGATGTAATGGTGAAGCCAGGCTTCAAAGCATGGGCAAAAAAGAATGTGATACTCATGGAGCTCGACTTCCCGAGAGCGAAGCAACTGCCGGAAGCACTTGCCAGCCAGAACAGCAGCCTCCAGCAATTCTTTCACGTGCAGGGCTACCCTACGGTTTGGATATTCAACATCACACAAGACAGCGCTACAAGATTCAATATTGTGCCCAAAGGGATGCTGGGCTACCCTGCAGGTCATCCCGGCAAAGAAGAATCAGCATTTATTCATACCGCCGATTCCATCCTGCATATAAAACAGAATTAGTAATTGCTACGGCTCCATAGTCTTCGGCTAATCGCTACCACTTGCTATACTTCGTACTCGCGCTTCGCGGCCTTAAAACAAAATGAAGGAACTGCGCCTTCGCGCCTTTGCGAGAGATTTTTGCGAGCAATCTTCAAAGCACAATTAAGCCATTACGCAGCCATTATTTCAAGATCGCCTGCTTCAGCTTCCAGCGTATCGACTTGTTTTTTGTAAGTATAATATACAGCGCCCTTTCTCCGCCAAAATTGCGAAAGAAGCGCTCCACACCTTCATCCATACTGCCTTCCAGATCAAACACAGCACAGCCCCTTGCCTTGGCCTCCTTCATAGTGTGCCACAGCAACAGCGACATAGCACGGTAGCTATTCGTATCCGGGTTTTGCCCCCCCATAAAGTAATAGCTGCGCTGTTCATCCCAAACCTGCCATACTATGGCCTGCACCTGTCCGCCATGGTCTTTTGCTACCCACAGTGCTGCGGCATCATTTGCCTGGCAGGCGTCCATTATCTGTTGCATGTGCTTTAGAGAAAAGGGTATAGTCTTCCCTTTCTTTGCAAGCGTATTTTTTTGAAACTCATAAAGGTCTTTAAGGTGCGCAAGCGAATTGGTCACCGTCACTTCTCCCTCAGCCATACGAATATTGCGGCGCGTAGCTTCCTTCATGTTTTTAAGAAGCGCTCCCTCATCCCCGGTTAGCTCTAGTAAAAAAGTTTGCTGCACTTTAGGGTCCAGCTTATGTTTCTTAAAAAGACCGGCCTGCTTCATACCCGGCTGCAGTGCCAGGTGCCACACTTTGGCCGGTGGCAACTGTGTCATCAGTTCAGCTACTGTCTCATACTCAAAACTATCGGCCCTGCTTTCTTTCAGGCTCTCAGGAAAAAACACCTGCGGGCCCAGGTAGGGCGTTAGCATCGGTGTGCGGATCATAGACACACCCAGCTTGCTTTCTACGGGGTAAGGCCATGCTCCTGTTATCTGCTCACCCTTTTTCGCTATGGCTACGTCCCACTGCGGGCAGGCAACATCAAGCCACCATGGCTTTTCAAACACGGGTATAGTGTTATGCTCCGTACAGATTTTTATATAGAGTTCTTTGTTGGTCATTTTTTTAAGTACTTAGTAAATAGTAGATGGTAGTTAGTTTGCGATCCCTTTTCTCTGATAATGTATTTAGCGACGATGTACTAAGTACTATTTACTGAACAAACTATTTAAACTGCAACACCTTTGCCGGTTGTATCCTGCGAATATACATGGTGGGCAACCACATACAAAGCACACACAGCACTAAGGTAGCTACATCTATCCCCACCACTTGCCACCACACTATTTTTATTGGTACAAACTTCATATAATAAGAGTCTTCCGGCAGCTTCAGTATACCAAAGGTGAGCTGCAGCCAGCACAGCAGCAGTGCCAGCACATTACCTATCAGCACACCTATAGCGCCTATTAGCCCTGCTACTGCAAGAAAGATATTCCTCGTGGTTTCAAACGGCATACCAAGAGCTTTCAGCAGCCCTACCATATTTGCCCGGTCTACCATAAGTATGAGCAGCACAGCACCCATATTTATTATGGCTACTACAGCCATTATAATGAGTAGTATGGTCCCGTTCAGCCCCTGTAGCCGCAACCAGTCAAAAATGAAAGAGTAATTCTCAGTGGTCGTATACGCTTCCAGTGGTGCCCGCGTAAGATTGTAATGAATGTAGTTGGCAACCGTATCAGCAAACTTTTCATTGTCAAGATCTACCTGGTATCCGTTTATGCTGTCTGCCCCCCAGTTATTGATCCGTTGCAGCAACCGCATGTCCGTAACCGCGAAGTATTTGTCTACCTCTTCCATGCCGCTATGGTACAGGCCACATACTTTTACCCGCCTTATACGCGGCGGCCCACCCTCAATGAAATCCAGTTGCACCGTGTCCCCAATGTTCACATTCAGCCTGTCGGCTGTCGTCTTAGATAATATTACCTGCTTCGAATAAAAGGTATCTGAATAGTCTATTGGCGCACCCGATGTGGTTATCCCCTTCAGAAAATGATAGTCCTTTGTCACGCCCTTTAGTGCCAGCCCTTCCATGCGCCCCGTCCGCGACTGTATTATCGTTAGTCTTTCAACAAATGGCGACACCGATGCTACATGCGGAATTTTAGAAATGTTTTCTTGCAGCTTTTTATCATAAAATATCGGCTCGGCATAGTTAAGCGAATTGGATTTTGTCTCATCATACGGTATCACATGCACGTGCCCCATAAAACTATAGAGTTTCTCAGTTACTGCCGCACTAAACCCCGTCACCACCGCCATAGCTACTATCATCACCGCTACGCTAAGCGAAGTAGCCACAATGGCAAGCCTGATGATGAACGAAGAGAAAGTTCCCTTATGCTTTAGCAGGTACCTGCGCGCTATGAAAAATGAGAGTTGCAATTATTACCCTTGAAAACCAAAAGTAAAACAATTAACACTAAGGATCGATATTATACAGATCTCGCAGCCATAAAGGATATCGGGCACCTTTGATGTAGGTTTTTATATGTGTTCACCCCTATTGGGGCCGAAATATTTTTTGTAAATTTATTGCAAAACAACTTTCATGAAAAAAGCACTTTTACTATTGTGTATTTGCTCATTCACGCTTTCAAAAGGCTATGCTCAAAACAACAACATCGCTTTAGAACTATATAACTCCGGCGTAAAAAGTGCTTCGCTAAAAGATTATCCTGATGCGATTACCGCCTTCAATGAGGCTATAAAACTAAAACCTGATTATACCGCGGCTTATTACAAGCGGGCCGTTGTGCGCCTGCTGCTCAATAACTACGAGGGAGCCATAGCAGATTGCAATATTGTACTGGGAAATGATCCTAAGTCAAAAAGCATTTATGTAACACGTGCGGCGGCAAAATTAGCACTCCGGGATTTTGCCGGCGCCAAGGCCGACTGTAGTAAGGGAATAGAAGCGGACCCGAAGAATATAGAGGCGTACCACATCAGAAGCCAGGCAGAACAGGGACTGGGAGATTTCAACGATGCTGTAGCTGACTGCGATAAAATAATTGCACTGGACAAAAAGAACATTCCCGCGTATATCGCGCGCAGCGTTGCCAAACATGATCTGGGCGACTACAAAGGGTCTATTGCAGACTGTAACAAGATCATATCCATTGATCCGAAAAATGCCCAGGCCTACACCATACGAAGCTTTGAAAAACAGACCCTGGAAAAATACAGCGACGCCATTGCAGACATAGGCACAGCCATAAGCCTGGACCCGCAAAACGCGCAGGCCTATGTGGTAAGAGGCAGCTTAAAGGAACTTAATAAAGATACTGCCGGGGCGCTTGATGACTATAACAAAGCCATAGAAACAGATGCAAAGCTCGGGGTGGCATATATTAACCGTGGACTGCTGAAAATAGCCATGGGCAAGGAGCAGAAACAAAGCGGTTGCTTTGACCTCATTACTGCTGAGGTATCAGGGGAGGAAAAGAGGGCGCATGAGCTGGTAAAAAACAATTGTGACTCCAAAGACCTTAGTGCTGAATATGACATGGCCGGTAAGTTTTTCATGATCGGCAATACCAAGTATGCCCAGAAATCTTTTTACGAGGCCATATCAGCATACAATAAGGCATTGGCGCTGGAGCCCACCTACCATGAAACCTATGTGAACAGGGGTATGGCCAAGTTTGAGCTGCTGGCCTACCGCAGTGCAATTACCGATTACAATAAGGCAATAGAGATCAAGCCAGACCTTGCCAGTGCTTATTATAATCGCGGGCTTGCCAAAAATGCAATGGAGGACTATAAAGGTGCTGTGGAAGACTACAGCAGGTCAATAGCGCTGAAACCCGACCAGGCCGATGCCTATTTTTATCGTGGCGTATCAAAAAGCAATAATCTTGATTTTCAAGGAGCTCTGCCTGACTATACCAAGGCTATAGAACTAAAATCCGACCGGTCTAACTATTACCTCAACAGGGGTATAGCCAGGAACAACATTAAAGACCACAAAGGCGCACTTGCCGATTTTAATACCGCACTGAAAATACAGCCCGATCTGTTGCACATCTACAATTTTCGCGGCACCGCTAAAAACGACCTTGATGATTACAAGGGAGCTATCGCAGACTTCAATAAGGCAATAGAGCTTGAGCCACGCTATGCAGAAGCGTACTTCAACAGGGGCACAGCCAAAAACGGCCTTGCCGACCTGCGTGGAGCAATAGCTGATTTTAATAAAGCAATAGAGTTGCGGCCCGATTTTGCCGAAGCATTCGAATTCAGGGGCTATTCCAAAACTGGTCTTAAAGACTTTGATGGTGCCCTTACTGATTTCAATACTGCACTGACGCTACAACCCGATCTTTCCGATGTGTACCTTTTCCGTGCCATGACCAAACGTGAAATAAAAGACTGGGAAGGCTCCACCGAAGATCTTAATAAGGCAATTGCCAAAGACCCTAAAGACGGGCAGCGATACAGCGCACGCGGCTACAACCGCTTTTTGTCAAAAGACTATGTTGGCGCTATTGCAGATTTCAGCAAAGTGATAGAGCTGGACTCTACCAATGGTGAAGCATACCTGCAAAGAGGTACCAGCCTTATCAATGCAGGCCAGCGCGAAAATGGCTGCCGCGACCTGAACAAGGCCTTGGCCCTTGGCAATAAGGATGCCCACGATGCAATAAAGAGAAACTGCAACAGCGATGTACCTGATGTGGCAGGGCAAAAAACCGTAGAGACTCCCGCTGATAAGTCACTGGAGTATTACAACCAGGCAATAACGAAATACAATCAAAAAGATTACCAGGGCGCATTGGCGCTTTTTAACCAGGCCGTAGAAGCTGATGCCAAAAACACACTTGCCCTTAACACCCGTGGAGGAACCAGGGACCACCTTGGCGACTATGCAGGTGCAATCACCGACTACGATAAAGCAATCGCCCTTAAGCCAGGCTTTGCGGATGCCTACTATAACAGGGGCCTCACAAAGAGCCACCAGAAAGACTATAAAGGAGCTATAGCAGACTATACAAAAGCTATATCGCTAAAGCCGGAATATGGCCATTTCTACAACAGAGGCGTAGCAAAAATGAACCTCAGAGATTATACCGGCTGTATTGAAGACTTCAACGACGCTATAGCGCTGAACCCCAATTATGGTGCATCTTATTACAACAGAGGTGCGGCAAAAATGAATGCAGGGCAGAAAGAAGCCGCCTGTGCAGACTGGAAAAAAGCAGCGGAATTAAATGAAAGCGGAGCTAGCGACCTGCTTGGCAAATACTGCAAATAGGTCTATTCTTCTTCATCAGTAAGCAGTTTCATCAGCAGCTGTATCTCTTCTGCTTTCTGATCTTCTTTCCTGTATCGGTAGCAGAGCGCCAGTTCTTCCATCATCTTATATATGATACCCCGTGTAAGCACAGGGGTAAAGTACATATCCGGCTCCTGCGCATTTATTTTTTTCAGGTACACGTCTACATCTGCCTGGGTATACACCATGCCGCTTATGGGGTCAATGTAAAATTGTATCTGCTGTATACCATTGGGGTCAGAGCTGAGGAAGCTGTGCAGCGTATCTATATAGGCAAAGATAAATTGCCTCGGCACGTTCATGGCAAAGATCGGTATGTCCAGCATTTCGCACAGGGCCAGGTATAGCACACCAATGCTGTAGGAATTGCCCTGCTTGCCTTCTATCACCTGGTTTATGAAAAAGTATTTGGGGTCGCGCTCCGTGAGTTCGTGCCCTTGCAGCTTGTAAAAATTATAGAGTATACTGTTAAACACATTTACCTGCTCCAGTGGCGAGAGATAATTATTGAGCTCAAGCCAAATGTTGCGCTTCATTTGGTCAAACTGGGTGAGAATAGCAGGTACATTCAGATCAGGAAATTGAAACCGGGCTATCAGTATTGCACCCCTCAGCAGTTCAGGATGCGGGCTGCGGCTCCACTCCATAAAATCCTGCTGCAGATCATTAAAGTGCACGCGGTGTATCAGCATCTCTATCCGCTCCTGCACCTCTTCATCCACAGTCACCTCCCACAGCTGCTCCAGGTTAGGGATAATATCCTTACCATAGTGCACCAGCTTTGAGGCCACAGTGTCGTAGACCTCATCATCGGGGTCGTCTATCAGCGTTAGCAGCGCTTTTATTTCTTTATTTGAATGCATGTTCAAAATTCAAAAGTCGCTCGCTTTATTGAAACAGGGAGAAACATCTGTAACAAGGGCAAATACCGTGCCTGTTCCGCTCATTCCTTTTGACGTAATGAAGATACCCTAAAAAATAAAAACGCTTCGCAACCAATATTAACAGCATGTGGATAGGCAAAAAACTGTAACCGACATTTGGTCCCGGCTTTCTTACTACTATCACCACCAGTGGCGTTGGCACCATTCATCTGCTTACTGCTATTGAGCTCATCCACATCGCAACATAACAATCGCGTAACAAAAAAGGGTGTTTTTCCAGGTAAAAGGCAAATAATAATATTTTACTATTGTCGTTATATAAAATTATTCCTCACTCTTAAAACTATCGAATCTCATGTGCCAGCAATCAAATGATTGTAACGATTACAGTCTGCTCACCGCCAATACCGGAATGACCAGAATATCAAATTCCGCCCCAACGCTCACAGGCACATTAGCCACCACAGTGCTTACTGCTGGCGGTGCCAACGGCACCATCGTCAAGTCAATTATCATCAAGGCCATCCAGCAGGTTACACAAGGCATGGTGCGCCTGTTTATCGACGACGGTACCAGCCGCATTCTGTATAAAGAAGTACCAATTCCCATACAGCCACAAACAACCTCCGTACCTCTGCCTGTTCCTAAGTATATCATGTTCGAGATTGCGCTTGAAGGCGGCCTGAAACTATAGGCTGGTTATACATTACTTACCTCAACACAAAATGCCGAGGTTTTCAATGTCATTGCAGAAGGGCTGGATTGGAGCTACCCCGAAACCTTACCTTACTCTTGTTGCAACTTTGAGCAGGAGAGCGCAGATACTGGACTGGCAATCTTATCCGCCGCAAACCCTAATCTCGATGGCAGCGGCACCATTGTCCCTGTCTTCACTGCAGGCAGTCCTAATGGTGCTACCGTCAAAACCATTACTATCAAAGCCTTACAAAGCACCCACCCCGGTATCGTTCGTCTTTTCCTTTACAATGGCAGCAATTGGTTTCTGATGCAGGAAATATCAGTTCCGCAAACAAATCAATCTGCCTATGAACCATCTTTCAAGCAGGTCCTCAATATGAACTACAGCCTCCAGGCCGGTTATAAAATTGGTGCTACTACAGATATTGCTCAGGGCTTCGCCATCACTATAGAAGGGGTGAACTGGAGATACCCTATATAGTCGGATACATATGCTTTGAAATACAAACCCCATTTACCAATCCACTATCTGCTATAAAATGACCGTCTGTAATAAAGATTATTCGCAAAAAATTGCCGCAACCGGCGTTGGTGCTGTCAGTGTCGCCAACCCTTTTCTGGATGGTTCCGGCAGCCTCATTCCTGTTTTTAACGCGGGCAAAGCTGGCGCGGTGGTCAGGTCCATCATCATTAAGGCCATAGCGCCCACTCTTTCCGGAATGGTGCGCCTTTTCATTGGCAAGAAGAACGCCCCCTCCGTACTTTTCAAAGAAGTACCTGTGCCGGTAAACCCTAATGTTGTTGATACACCGGTGCCTGCGCCTAAGTATATAATGTTCGAAACGGTATTGATTGGCGGCATGAAGCTTCAGGCGGGCCAGCAAATTCTGGCATCTACACAAAATGCCGAGGTGTTTAACATTATCGTCGAAGCTATCAACTGGACTTATCCCGAAGACGTTCACCCGCAATGTTGCAACTATCTGCAGACAGCAGCAAATACCGGCGTTAAAATAATCAGCGTGGCAAACCAGCGGCTCAATGGTGCAGGCGCCATAGTTAGTATTTTTAGTGCAGGCGCGGGTGCAGGTTCGCTCATAAAAAAGATTACCATAACGGCGTTGCAGAATACACACGAAGGAGTGGTGAGGCTTTTTATTACAGACACAGCTGCTCAGTGGCGGCTCATGCGCGAAGTATGGGTGCAGCAAACAGAGCAGTCAGCCTTTGAGCCCTCATTCCACCGAGTGGTCGAGATGGATTTTTACCTGAAGGCAGGCCTCAGTATTGGAGCCTCTACCGAAAATGCTGAAAGTTTCGCCATTACGGTTGACGCTGTAAATCTTAATTATCCAATATAATTTTTGTTTTCGCGCCGCGCTGAAGAATGGCGCATATTCTATTCACCATACCCAACAAACATTTTATCCAATCTTTTAATCCCAAGCTCATACTAAAACAATCTTATGGAAAAAGGATTCTTAAACTCCCCAACTGATGCCAACAGCATAAGCATGGCCAATATTAACCTCAACAATTATAGTAGCCGCTATTACATGCCCGCTTATAGTCCGTCGGGCGGCTCGCTCCCTATGCCCGCTACGACATGCGGTTGCGGAGGTCAAAAAGCTATTCAGCCACCTCTTCTAAATAATTTGCCGCAACAACGAGTGCAGCGTTTAGTGGCAGCTAATCCGGGAATATACCCACCAACAACTAATAATTTTCAAGGAAAAGCACCTGGATATACACCTTGGAAATAGGACATTTTACTAAAATCAATGTTATGCCAACACTATCGTCACCTACAGACTTGGCCCTTCAAGTATCGCGAAACGGCAGTGCCTCAACAGAGCGATTTGACGGGGCGCTAGACAATACCGATGTTATATTTTACGAAGGATCAAATGGGCAATTACCAGTTAGATCCTTAGCGACAAGTATCACCAAAGTTGGTCACAACTCTGGCACAGATATAGCTCATTCGGCTATGGCAGATACGGGATGGGACAATCCACTACTTCGTGAAAATCCCTATTACTTCTATGGCTCAATTTCAGAAGACATATTGCATAGGTATTTGGATAAAGGATTAGGAATGGATCAAATGTCGCAATGGAATTATTACCCGTGGATACAGGGACCGAGTATTAATTCCGACTTTATAAATCATCCTCTTGGTTCATATGCGACTGACACGAACTACCAACATGGCCAGGATTTACAGATGATTCTGGATACTGGCGCCAAGTTTATTGCAGACGTTAATGGCTTCTGGGGCGGTCCTGGTGACAGATACTCCCTTCTCAGTTTTTTAGAATTATTAAGTATTGATATTAATTATATACATTCACATGATCCATTTGTCATTTTTCAAGCCGGAATATGGGAAGATATAGAACTTATATCTCCTTGTACGCTAACATTTGATGATGTAAGAGGAGGCTTTGAAAATTTAATTCTTATGTTTTATGACTCTTTATCGCATCGCGAAACGTTTGTGCCTGATAACTATACATGTATAGATCCGGTTACTGGCACTGCAAAGCACACCTTTTTTCAGCCAGCTATGCGCTATCCTGAGGGATTCGTGTCTTCATTAACTTATATTATTTCAACGACACCTGAATCAGCTTTGATTCACCAACAAGCGAAATACACATTGTCGCAAATCGATTACGATAGTACAACTATTCTCACTCGACCAGATATTTCCCGTCCAGAAACACAAATGTATTTTTACTACTTAGCGACCAAATACATTGACGCTGGTTGTGAAGCTATACATCTGGGAGATATTTTTAGAATGTCCGTACGTGACCCTGGCTATAAAATATATTGGTCCTTGTGCCAAAAAATACGCGCATATGGATCTCTCTACGCACGAAGAAAATTAGTACTCTTAGATGCGCACGTGTATGACGATTCGGGCGATACTACCTTTGCTACCAATGCACACCATAAATTGGGTTATTTTTATGATCCAGACTGGCCAACAATAAAGCCACCTTGGCAAAGGCAATTGCTATTAGATTATCTTTCTTTGGGAATATATTATCTGCGGAACAACAATAAGGACTGCCATGATGATATTGTTGGAAGGGCAAATCAGCCTCAGACCTTAGAATATGGCGCTGGTCTGCTTAACCATAGTCTCGGAGGCTTGCACCCCCAGGGCTGGATATGCGCACATTCTCCATATACCCAGGAATTTGATCATGGTGGAGCTAGTCATTGTCAGGGTTGCAACTTTCCGTACGACCACACCTTTGGTTACCCTGGTTCGTCTTGGTTTGCCAATCAAGATGAAATTACAAAAAACAGAGTAATAAAATATTCAATTTACAAAACCCGCTGTTATGATCCTTATGGCCATTTAAGATTGATGGGAAGAAGATTTACATCGTTTTCGGGTTACATGTATAGGGCAAATACAGCTAGACCCACGCTTCCATCTGGCGCACTACAGGGTAGTAATCAGCAGCAAACAATAAAGGAGGTATGGCAAGGTGCATTTGCTGGTTCGTATAATTGGGTCCATCACAACTTTACGGTTGAAAATATAATTAATGCGCCTGTCGGCGTATCTTCTAGCCTCATTTTGGTCGGTTCAGATAAAATGTATAGCATAGTTGGTGGCAATATTTGCGGGGCATTGAAGGTGAGTGACAACTTTAACGGTGGCACTTGGCTTGGGCTTTGTCCTACTTTTGCGTCTGGTTCCGGCATTCGGGTAGCTGCGCTTAGCGACCTTGTTGCCAGTCCTGACGGTCAAACCTTACTCTATATTGGCGTTGATGGGTATATCCATGGTTATCGTGCCCATCCGGGTAACCCGTGGGATTATGACTATTTCGATTTTATGAAAGATGGTCCCAATGGCATGATTTCCAGTGCGGTAAAAGCTAAATGCTGCCTGATTTATCCTACGAATGATAGTGTATATTTCATTACAACTAATGGCTGGGTATATGGTTTCGTATATTATTCCGGGGCATGGGTTTGGGCTAGTCCTACTATTATTTCAACTTCTCTTCACCATCTGCCTGTTAGCCCGGAAGTTCATGCCGTTAGTGGGCTAACATACGATGCAGCTACTCATAGATTATATTTTGTCAATAATAACGGCCTTTTGTTTTATTACGTCATTAATTCATTGTTCGACTATACATATTTTGCATGTCCGGGCAATGCGGCGCTAATGAGTCAGCAATTGCAGATCGTAGGGAAACTCGTGCTTCATGGCAATAGAATTTATTTTATCGGGCACTTTACTGGCTATGCTGTTGCTGAAGGTCAAAATTGGGTTCACTGTTTAATAGATGGCCCGTCGGATTGGGGTACCGTAAGCCCGTCATACGCGGCATTATATGGCGGGCAGCCAATGTACGGTAGCGCAGCAAATACACAAATACCACCAGCATATCCTTCAGGCGAAGTTGCGATTAGTCCCGATGGCCGCACAATAGCATTTCTCAACATTCACAATTTTGTAAGCTTTTATTACAGTTCTGATGGGTATAATTATTCATTTCACTACACACCATTCACCGATATTAACGATATACAGGGTTCAAATAGTTTACAATTCCACGGCTTTGACTTATTCTATTTATCTTTTTTTGATTCTATTAATATTCATTGCTATAAATACCAGGAAGATTACTGTAGTAATCCGGTTATTCAGGAATACTTAGATGACCCTGTTCCTATCCACCATCCTCCGGTAGTATCAGTTGTGCCTGGTGCAAGGAAGTTAAGGCTAAGTTTCTATGAATGTGGAAATTGTGAGAAGTGGAGTTTTACCTACGAACAGGTGGATCTTCCTCATCCTCTACCCACTGGATTCATAGTAGATCGTCGGTTATCTATTTTCCAGGTTGATTGCGCTACGTTTCCATTTCCATCACAGGTTGATTTTGATTTAAATCCCAGCCATTTAGGGTGGGTACCTTTAAGTGCAGGTGGACATTACGTGTATAAATACAATTTAAGTAACAATTTGGGAGTGGGATATAATCTCACAATAGATGTGCCATAATTATCGATAGTTACAGCATTTTATAATCCATAACTTTACATCAATAAAGCCTACTATGAAAAATACGATAACAATTTTTTTCCTCTTTTTATCTCATTTCTCGTCTTTCGCTCAGCCCTCCATAGAGTGGCAAAAGTGTTTAGGAAGCACTGATGGGGATAATGGGTATTCGATTGTACAGACGTTTGATAGCGGGTATGTTGTTTTCGGAAGCACTGGTGATTCAATTAATGGTGACGTAACAGGCAATCATGGATTAGTCGATTATTGGATTGTAAAGATCTCATCATCCGGCGGTCTCCAGTGGGAACAGGCCTTGGGTGGTAGTAAAGTGGATCATGGAACCGATGTGCGGCAAACAGCTGACAGCGGCTATATTGTTTGCGGTTACAGCGAATCAGATGATGGAGATGTTTCAGGAAATCATGGCTCTTTTGATTATTGGGTGGTGAAATTATCGTCCTCGGGAAATATTCAATGGCAGAGATCCTATGGAGGTTCATCGGATGAGTATGCCAACTCAATCAGGCAAACTGTCGATGGAGGTTATATAGTTGCTGGTACTTCGGGCTCTGCTGATGGAGACGTTGCCGGATCAGCTTATCAAGGTTTTTGGGTTGTCAAACTTTCCTCGTTGGGTGCCATTCAATGGCAGAAATCATTTGGTGGTTCAGGAGCCAGCACGGCTAATTCCGTCATACAAACAACCGATAGTGGTTATATACTTGCTGGTGTCACGGAAGCAAACAATGGCGATGTAGCAGGTAACCATGACCTACAGGATTGCTGGATCGTTAAATTATCATCATCAGGTAATGTTCAATGGAAGCGTTGTTATGGCGGCAGCGGAAACGATGAGGCCCATTCCATAATTCAGACGATAGATGGTGGTTATCTGTTCACGGGATATTCAAACTCGGCGGATGGCGATGTATCCGGGAATCATGGCTATTATGATGCGTGGGTAGTTAAGTTGACAGCATTAGGTAGCATACAGTGGCAAAGGTCTCATGGTGGTAGCGGTGCAGATGATGCCTATTCTGTCTGGCAAACGGTTGATAATAATTACCTTATCGGGGGATTCTCGGTAACGGGCGAAACAGACTCAAATCTCACACACGGGGGTGGCTTTCCTGATGGGTGGCTAGTTCAATTATCTGCTTCGGGCGACCTGTCTTGGCAAAAATGTTTGGGGGGCAGTAATGCGGATTGGCTGTACTGCGTCCAGCAGGTAGCCGATCATGGTATTATCGTGGCAGGGTACACTGCATCAAATGATGGCGATGTATACGGAAACCATGGCGGTTACGACTACTGGGTTGTAAAGTTGGCTGCACTGTCTGGTATCGATGAAAACCACCCATCATCTTTTGTAACTATTGCACCCAATCCCACCACCAGCCTGATCACCATACAGGGCACAGAAAATGCAACCATCAAGATATGCAACATCCTCGGCCAGCCTATAAAAGAGGAGCATAACACCACCACCATTTCCATAGCAGATTGCCCGCCTGGCATGTACTTCATATCCATCTTCAACCAGCAAGGCCTTCTAT
>CANFHA010000023.1 GCA_947446645.1 Chitinophagaceae bacterium
CGTGTTAAGATGGCTGGACTGATGACTACGAGCCCAACCACCCCAGCCTGAAAACCGGCTTCGCCATGTTTTCCGGCATCCCCTCCTTGAAATAAAGGAGGGGAGTGTGTTACGTACCCTGCGCGGACCGCATAGGTGTATTACTTAGTTTTTTAGCACAAAGTTGGGGTGAGAAGATGGGATGGGCAAAATGACTTTTTATGATAGCGCACTTTTTGCGCTATCATAATCAGCTACGCGATTATGATGTAACTTTTTTTCGGCGTAAGTGATTGAGGGAGTGGAGGGTTATATGTTAGTAGTACCTGAAGATTTGGCGAAGTGGGATTTTGGGGGTGAAAACGGGTTCGGATTGGATGTGTTAGAATCTATTTGAATGGATGTATATAGCAGCGGGGTATTCGCCATTCAGAGACTGGCATATACAAGGGGAGGCACAGCTTAGGCCCAACGACAATGTTTTTTATTTTGCGGAACGCTTCTGCCAACATTGGGGGGGGTAAAGGGCATTGCTGTAGTCATCAACTCCCGTTCATTGAATGCCGATCGCAGACCGGATTATTATTCCGCGTTCCTGATGCCCTGCGGAACATCAGGAACAACGGGGATGTGTTATGTACCCTGCGCGAGCGTAGTTGGTGAATAACGCCAACTAGGGCGGAACATTCAAACTCAAACGCTAACAGGCCAACGGGCCCAGTAGCAGTTTTTTAATAACCGCTATCTGGCCCAGGTGGTAGTGGGTGTGCTCTATAATGCCTTGTATGTTGCGGTAGTAGGTGCCGTATTTTTCATCTTCAAAGGTGTCCACGAGCGTGCTTTCCGGCAGTTGTGCTACCAGAATGGAGAATCGCTCAGCATCGTCCCAGGTTTTGTTGAGCAGGGCTTCCCAGTCCTGCTGCGAGCTGATTGGTGGAACATCGAAACTGTACTTGTCGTGGGCATCAATGGGTTTTCCCTGCAGCACTCTTGAGGCGGCACATACAAAGTAGTTGATGTGATAGGTAAGCGCTGCAATAGTATTGAGCGATTGAAGCGGTGTTGTGGCCTGCGCCCAGCTCACATCTGCCAGTGTATCTTTCAGGTTAACCCATGTCCAGTTGCCACCGAAGTATACTTCGCGGAAATGCCTGGCGAGTTGCGCGGGTGTGTTCATAGCGTGCATGTTTTGAATTGCAACAGCAAATATAATATTGAACAGCTGGATGTAGCTATAGCAAAAAAAAGCCCCGCACTTTGGCGGGGCACAAATCATTGTTGGGGCAATCGCTATTACTCTCCCAGCGCTACATCAATATTATCGAGGGTGTAATAATACATGCCCTGCTTGCCGGGGTAGAAACCGCCTATCTGGGCGCGCTTGCCTGCTGATAGTACCTGGAGCAGATCATTGGCGGAGCCTATGGCGTTGTTGTTGGCCTGTGTTATTACAAAGCCCTTCAGCATCTTTGTCTGTTTTGCAAGGGCTCCTTTGCCAAGGTCGGTAAGCACCAGGCCCTTGTCTATGTTGTAGTAGCCGCTATAGCTGGCCTTTTCATCATCAGTAAGCGGGCGGAAACTGGCACCCAGTACTTTGGTGTCTTTCACTATATCGGTAGTGCCGTTGAGGTTGGTGAGCTGCACAGTAGCGCTAAACTGCTTGCCACCGCGCGAGTAAGTAACGCTTACATTGTCGCCGGGATGGTAGCGGGCCACCTGCTCCTGCACTTCGCTCTGGCTGTTTACTACCTCGCCGTTTATGTGGGTTATGAAGTCGCCCTTCTGTATGCCTGCTTTCGCAGCACCGCTGTTGGTCTTTACATTTACTACGTATACGCCGTCCTGTTTTTCGAGCCCGTAGGTAGTGCGCTGCTCGGCAGTAGCCAGGCGGGTATCCAGGTATACAACACCCATTATAGCGCGCTGCACAGTGCCGTACTTTATAAGGTCGTTCACCGCCTTACGTACTATGTTTGACGGAATGGCATACGAGTAACCTGCGTATGAACCGGTGGGTGAAGCGATGGCAGAGTTTATGCCAATAAGCTGCCCGGCAGTGTTGACCAGTGCGCCACCACTGTTGCCTGGGTTAACCGCGGCATCGGTCTGTATATAAGACTCAATAGGGTTGGCAGACTGGCGGGCACCTATGCCCAGCGAGCGGCCCTTGGCGCTGATGATACCTGCGGTAACGGTTGCATCAAGATTGAGCGGATAGCCTACGGCAAGTACCCACTGGCCCAGCTTCACCTCGTCGCTGTTACCAAACTCCATATAGGGGAGATTTTTGTCGGAGGTTATCTTCAGCACAGCAATATCTGTAGATGGGTCAGTGGCCACTACCTTAGCCTTTGTGTCATAGCGGTCGTTGAATGTTACGGTCACTTCGTCAGCATCTGCCACCACGTGGTTATTGGTAACAATGTAGCCATCGGCAGAGATAACAACGCCTGAGCCCGAGCCTTGCTGCTGCGGTATCATATACTGCTGTGGACCAAAGAGCTGGCTAAACATATCGTTGTTGTCATATACACCACGGCGCTCCGCTATAGTGGTCTTTACATGCACCACCGCTTTTACCGATGACTGTGCTGCATCTTCAAAGCGAACCGGAGCTGTAGGCGTGGTGCTATTGTTGTAGCTGGCATAGTTTACCGGCAGTGTTCGCGGTGTGCCTGCGGCTGTGAAATAAGGGAGGTTTGGGCGGAAATGAGAAACGGCGAACATGGTCATAACAGACGTTAGTGCAGCTGTTAAAATGACCGGGAATAATTTGGATTTCATGTCCTTACGGTTTTTTGTTGTTTATGTAATTAGGTACATCAAAAATAGTTCCTGTTGATATTACAAAATTGTTAAAACCGGAGTAAGGGAACGTTAAAAGATGATTACTCAATGGCTTAATTGCTCAATGACTCAACCAGGTGAAATTACAAAAAGGTAATGGGAGGCAAAATAAAAAGAGCCTCTATTGCTAGAGGCTCTTATACTTAGAATTTCAGATGTTGATTACTGAACCACAACTTTAGCGGTAGCAAGGGTGCTGCCGTTAGTGAGGCGGGCAATGTAGATGCCTGGAGCAAGGGTTGTGTTAACACTGTGCTGCTGGCCACCTGCTGATAACTGTACGTTCTCCGTGTAAACTGAACGACCGGTCATGTCAGAAAGCGTAAGGGTATACTGACCTGCAGCTTCTGTAGCGCAATTGAACTGGATAGCAGAAGTAGTAGCGTAGCCTAATACATTGATGTGCATAGTGCCGTCAGTGTTCACATTGTTTACACCTGCAGTAGAGTTGGTGTAGTTGAGTGTGAAGTCATCGATAGCAGAACTAGGGCGGTTGCCTGCACCTGTGCTTGGGTCATGAGCCACAACACGTATCCAAACCGGACCAGTCTGGTTGTCGAGGGCGGAACCGAAATCGACAGTAATGGTGTTGTTTGAGAAGGTGTTTCCACCTGTTGTCATGGTGCCAACTGCCGGGGCTATGGTAAACGCTGATGGCGTTGCTCCAAAACCATAGTCAACTTTCCAGGTTGTAATGCGTGGGCTTGATGTATCAAGAGACTGGAGCTTGAAAGAAAGGGTGAAATTAGTCTTGCCAGTGGTGTTATTCAACGCTAATGCGAAAGCAGCACCTGAATCGAGGCGCGGGTGTGTGCCATTTGTATAACTAACCTGGCGCACGCCTAAAGCGCGGTTAGTATAGCTTGGAGGAACAGGTGCACACCAGTCTTCACCAGCGCCAGCTACAGTAGCCGACGGGAAATTCTTAAATCCACCACCAACTACCAGCCCAATGCATGTAGTATCTGGGCGAAGGACAGAGGGGAAACCCGGCAGCGGCGAAGTAAGGCCTTCTGAAGTGCCTAGCGAGCTTATAGTAGCACCGTTATAGGTACTCCAGCCTGCAGGCAGGCCAGTGCCTAATGCATCGAAAGTCTCAGTGTAAGAGGTTCCGGATAAAGAAATTTGCGCATCAGCAGCATAAACCGACATAGCACACGCGAAGAGTAAAATTGTTTTTTTCATATTCTTAATTTTTGGGCAAATTTAGATAAACTATTACTGTGGTATTGTTTTTGGTTGTTATCAATACATTAATTGGAATTTTGTTCATTTATGGGCAGCGAGTGCCGTAAAAGTGAATATCAGCTGTATCGCGCAGCACAAACTGAGCGGTACTGATGTACACTGAAATAAGACCGACTATGCTTCCATTACCTGTTGGGGTAGTGTCTGGCTGGAAGTCTGCGTAACTGCTGTTATACATAGTAAGTGTGCCTGTTTTTGCGCAGTTTTGAATAGTGCGGTTAGTGCTGACACTTGGATCCGAATAAAGGGTGCCGGCTGACGCATCGTCAAACTGCATATTGTCCAGCTGTACCAACGTATTGCAATATTTGTAAGAGCCTGATACGAGGTCAGCGAGCGTAACGAGTTTGGGCGTAATAACATGCGGATAGCTTGCTTTGATGATGTAGTTGCCGACGAGTGCAGATGGTATACCATTAGTGGTCGCATCTGAATTTACGGAGTATACTATTTCAGGTGTACCCTTATAGTTTACTAGCGAAAGACCTTTCAGTTTAACGTATACTTTACGGCCCACCGGGAAGTCAGAATAAAGATAGGTACGGTCTATGATAATGGTCATGCCACCTCCGAAGGAATCTTCGATGACGATCTTCTTATAAAGATTGCCGGAGCGATCATCGCCAACAACTATACCGTACACTGTAGTATCTCCCAGCACCCTGGATTTAGTACCGGAAACCAGGTAAAGGGCCTTGAAATTAAGATCGCCAAGGCTGTCGTTGCAGGTAATATACGGATCATAATTGGCGGTGCTTGGTGGGTCTCCTGCCTTCTGCTTGAGGCATGAATTCAGCATAAGGCAACTGGTAAGCAGTACAAGAGAAAAAATGGAAAGTTTCATATCGTTATTATTTTTTGTTTCTTAAAATCTTAAAGCAAGTGTGATGTAAAAGGTAGTGCCGTAGCCGTAGATGTATTTATTCGGGAACTTCAGCGAATTAGCATTGTTGTAGTCGAAACGGAGCTGTTCGTAGCCTGTTGTTTTAATGTTGGTATTATTGAGCAGGTTATTCACGCCCACATTCAGGTTAAGCAGGGTTCTGCTCTTCATGAACCTGAGGTATTTAGAGAGATTGAATGATTTGCCGGCATTGATATCTACTGTGAAAGCAGATGGCAGCCTTTCCTGGTTCAGGATATCTTTCCACTGTTGAGAGGTTGGGTTTACCAGGTCTGTAGCTTCCTGTGTGCGGCGGCCGGGGTTGATCTCTACATAGTTACGGTCCATGTAGTTCAGGTTCAGGTTAGCATGCCAGTATTTGCGGGAGTTATACTTGAACCCAAGTGAGTAAATAGACTGAGGCCCAACGCCCAGGTAGTAGTTTTTAATGTACACATTACGCTTGGCAGCTACCATGGTCGGTGAGTTGTCGTTGTAGATAGAGATATCAGGGTTGTTTGTGTAGAATGACTGGCCCACAGCCGCTACGGCTGTTACAGACAAAGATTTTGAGATCTTGGCACCGGCAACCAATTCTGAACCTATGGAGCGGGTGTTCACATTCTGCATAATGTAGTTCACGAAGGTCTGGAAGTCAGGGTCATCGTTGTAAAAGCGCTTAACGAGGGTGCTGCCGGTAACATCGGTAACATAGCCGGTGAGCCTGCAGTTGAAGATGGAGGATTTGAAAATGTAACCCAGCTCAAAAGATTTTGTATTGTAGGTTTTAGGATTGTCTACAACAAAGTCGCGGGTTCTGTCAGAGATGTATGTATAGTCGATCTTTGGCGCATCGTTGAAATAGGCTGCATGTGCGTAGATAGAGTTCTTAGGGTTGAGGTTATAGGTGACACCGCCTTTGAACCTGTAGGTAGTAAAGCTATGCTTAGCGCTCTTGCCATAAGAATTATCCGGGAAAAGGCCATCGCGCATCAGTCCTTCGCGGCTGAACGACATAATGCCACCTTCTCCGGCAACGTAGAAGTCGAAGTGATTGTAGGAGAAAATTCCCTGACCCCATATTTTCGTCTGTAAGGCACGCATGATGTAGTCATAGCCATATTTGTCGCCCGTTTTTATCAGTGCGTTAGGATTGTTCAGATCGTTCTGGAGATAGTTAGGGTTTTTTATGGTTTGCAGCACGGCAAACTGGTTATAGTTTACAAAGAAGTCGCCACCCAACAGGTCTGCCAGTTGCCTGTAGTATTCATCCTGCTGAGAAATGACCACTACGCCACCGTTTACAGTGATATGGTTGTTGAATACGTGGGTGATATTGGAGTTGAATGACAGTTTTTTAAGGTCGTCTACTGTATTTGTAAGCACATAAATAGACCGGTTGCCGGTAACATTATTACCAGCGATGCCTTTTACATCGTAGATCGTTTCAGAGTTGGTACGGTTGTCGTTGTAGATGTTGTCCCACTGTATCTGCAGCATATCGGTGTGTGCGAGGTACTGCGCCTTTACTGCTGCTGCAGTTGCTGCCTGCTGGGTGGCGCTGCCGTAGAGGTAGTAGCTGGGGAGGTTCTTATAGTACAGCGGGTCGGGTGAATAGCCGTTGTAAAAGTCAATGTTGGATGATTTGTATTTGCCAAACTCATAACCAACGGCCGTATTCCAACGGGTGTTTTCGGATGGCTTGTAGGTGTAGTTGGCGGCGATTACCGGCTGAAAAGTATTGGCAGTGAGGGCATTACGTTTCTCGCCATTTTGGTAGCCCCATGCGGAGTTATGGTAGTGCGAACCTGCAAGATCGTAGGCTTCCTGAGTTTCTGCTGTGGCCTTTCCTCGTTTTGTTGGCGCGCCAAAAGCGGTAAGATTAAACTGGCCTTTTTTAGTAACCTTGCTTACGGCACCATAAAAAGAATAAGCGTCGTAGAAAGTACCCGGTACGTAGCCTTCCTGAGCCCACCGGCGGGAGCCGGAGAAAGAGTATGCCCATCCTTTTTTGCTGAGGCCGCTGCTGTGCGTAGCCATGATCCTGTTGCGATAGGAGCCATTACCTGCCTGGTAAGAAATGCTGGTGCCGGGGCGCTGGTCTGCTGCAGTAGCGCTGATGTAGGTGGAACCCTTTACAGTGCCAAAAGAATATTCTGCAGGCTTAAGGCCGTAGGTGATGTTGCGGTCGCGCATAACATCGTTGAGGCCACCAATGAGACCAGTGGATGCAAAGCCTGACTCAAGATCCTGGAGCGGAACGCCATTAACCTCTACATCGGCATTGTCGTAGCCGCGGGGCTTGAAGCGGTATGGGCCGAAGACGATAGATGCGGTATACAGAAACGGGTCCTGGTTGACGGCGTAGAAACCTACTGAGCTTTGAGAGGTTGATGATGAATTTTCGTCGTCCTGTGAGGTGTTTTCTTCAATGGAAATGGTAGGGATCTCGGCAGTTTCGGCGGTCAGGTTGCCGGGTATCATTAATATTTCGCCAATTTCCGTGGTGCCGGCAACCACTGTTACAGACACGGTGTCTTTCTTCATGCCTGTGGCGCTTATGACCAGCGTTTGCGCGCCGACCGGAATATCGAGTATGGTAAAGAAGCCATCCGGATTCGCGAGCGCCTCAATGTGTTGTGGCCCCAGCACTATGATCTGCACATCGTGCGCCGGGTCTTTGGTATCCTTATTAAGGACCCTTCCCTTGACCGTTCCTGTACCCTGAGCCATCACCGAACCGGAGATGAGCAACAGAAATATAACAGATAATATATTAGTACTAAAATTGTAGCGAATGCGCATGGATCTTAATTTCGAGGTGCAAAAGTACAAAAGAGACCAAAGCAAACCGTTTTGTGTTATTAATTAAATGTTACTGTATCATTATGAAAGCAATAAGTAAAAGATGCTGAGAAACGGTGGTGGATTTTTGAGTTACCTTGCGGCAAAAAAAAGCGTGATCAGAACATTATTTTTGGCATTTGTTGCACTTGCGTTCGTATCTCCGGCATTTTGCCAGAAGCAGGAGTACAAGATAATAGCTATAGGCAGCTACAACTGTGAGAACCTATTTGACACAGAAGATGACCCAAACAAAATGGACGAAGACTTTACACCTACCGGGTCTTACAAGTATACGCCTGAAGTATACAAGCAAAAACTCCACAACATAGCTACAGTAATACAGAAAATGGGCACAGATGTAACCCCTGACGGCCCCGCAGTAATAGGGCTGGTGGAGATAGAAAATGACCGTGTACTAAAAGATCTGGTGGCGCAGCCTGAAATTGCCGGGCGCAATTACCAGTATGCGTGGTTCTATACGCCGGACGTGCGGGGTATAAGTACGGCCATGCTGTATAACCCTAAATATTTTAAGGTGCTGAAGGCGCAGCCGGTGCGGGTGCCCATAGAGACAATAGGGCAGACCCGGCCAACCAGGGATGTGCTTTTTGTATCGGGCTTACTGAGCGGAGATACGGTGCATTTTATGGTGAATCACTGGCCATCGAAGAGCGGTGGAGAGGCGGCCTCGGCACCGGGGCGCAAACTTGCGGCTAAGGTAGACAAGCATATTGTGGACTCGCTCACGGGCGTGAATCCAAATGCGAAGATAATACTGATGGGTGACCTGAATGATAACCCGACAAGTGAAGGTGTAATTGAGGTGCTGAATGCAAAATCAAAACCCAGCGACGTCGCGGTTACTGATATCTACAATCCATGGATCAATATGTATAAGAAAGGCGTGGGAACAGAAAGCTACCAGGGAGAATGGAACCTTATAGACCAGATCATGGTGTCCGGAGGATTGATGAAAAACACAAATGATAAATGGAAATACTATAATGCGGAGATATTCAACCGCGATTTTCTGAGAAATAAAATGGGAAAGGATAAGGGTCTTCCGCATCGCTCATTTACTATTTCGCAGGTATGGGATAACGGGTATAGTGATCACTTCCCGGTACTGATCTATTTGGTGGAGAAAAAGTAAACTGGAATGGCTCAATGGCTTAATTGCTTAATGACTCAATGTAAAAATGGTGTTGGTCTTAAATAAATAAAGAGGCCGAGGCCTCTTTAAGTTTACTGATATCTCAGCTAAAAATTATTGTTTTCTTCCATGGTTATCTTTTCGGCCAAGGGTTGTTTTGTCGCCCTTTTTGGCGGTATCATTTTGTTCATCCATAGAAGTCTGGCGAAGCTGTTTTTTGCTTTGCTCGTCCTGTCCCTGTCTTTCGTCTTTTAAGCCTTGCTGGCCTCGATTCTTATTCTGTTCCATAACACATAATTTACTGCCTATCCAGTCACTAATTCTGTGCCACGGTGTATGAGTACTTTAACGTTATAAATGGGGTTGTGCTATAACTGGTAAGTCGTGAGTCAGAAGTAGTAAGTGGCGTATTGTGTGTAAAAAGAGCAACAAAAAGTTTGGGGATTGGTCTAGTGCCTGAGCTGTTCCCATTCCTTTCTTGTGATGCGGAATATGTCTACTTCATGGTCCCGCCAGGAGGCTCCTGTTTCCGTAAGTGTCATGCCGTTTCGGAGTGCTACTTTTTTAGACAAAAAATTGAGCGGATGAATGATGGAAACGATAGATGGGGCGAAGTTGTTGTTAAAGCCATAGTCGCGAAATGCCTGTGCCGCTTCTAAAGCATAACCCTTGCCCCAGTATTTGCGTAGCAGGTGGTAGCCCACTTCTACTTCGGGTATGCCGTTTACATCTTGCGTCAGCAACCCGCACATGCCAATGAGTTCGCCGCTCTCTTTTTCAATAAGCGCCTGTAGCCCCAGCCTGTTTTCCTGGTAGCGTTTGAGGGTGAAATCAATCATTATGTGTGCCCGCTCCACTGCCGGGGCTGAGGGATCTATGATATTAATGAAGGTGCAGTTTATGGGGTCTGCAAAAAAGCTGGTCCACGGGGTGGCATCGGTGGGTATGAGGAAGCGGCTAATGAGCCTAGGTGTTTCTATACCATCTGTGTAGGTCATAAGTCAAAAGTAAATAGGAAAACGTATGAAAATGCAGGAATATCCAATTCCTCCTTCCCTGCAAAAGTGTTACTTTTACCCGATAATAAATTGCATATATATTTATAATGTCTGACAACAACCGTTACAACCTGCGAGGCGTATCCGCACAGAAAGAAGATGTACATAAGGCAGTTGCAAAACTGGATAAGGGATTGTTCCCGAATGCATTTTGCAAAGTGTATCCTGACTACTGGGGTGGGGACCCAGCTTACTGCAACCTGATGCATGCCGATGGCGCAGGCACAAAATCGATACTTGCCTACCTGTACTGGAAAGAGACAGGGGACATGAGTGTATGGCAGGGCATAGCCATAGACAGCATAGTGATGAACATAGACGACCTGCTGTGTGTGGGCGCTACGGGGCCTTTTACCTATTCGTCTACAATAGGGCGTAACAAGCACCTGATACCGGGTGAGGTGATATCGGCTATCATTAATGGCACACAGGCTTATTTTGATAAGCTGAAGGAATATGGGATAGATGTCCACTTCCTGGGTGGAGAGACGGCTGATGTGGGTGATGTGGTGCGCACTGTGATAGTAGATGGCACAATGGGTTGCCGCATGGAGCGCAGCAAGCTGGTGACTACTGAAAAAATGCGGGCGGGAGACGTTGTAGTGTCGCTGGCGAGCTATGGACAGGCTACCTATGAAGATGAATATAACAGCGGTATGGGCAGCAACGGACTTACCAGCGCGCGCCACGAAATGCTGAAAAAGGAATACGCAAAACGATACCCCGAAAGCGTGGACCCAAACCTGCCGGATGAGGTGGTGTATAACGGCAAGTATGCCGTGACGGATGCTACCGACACGCCGCTGGATATGGGTAAAATGATACTATCGCCAACGAGGACGTATGCGCCCGTGGTGCTGAAGGTGCTGCAACAGCACTTTGATAAAATACATGGCATTATACATTGCAGTGGGGGAGGGCAGAGCAAGTGCCTGCATTATCTGCCATCGCCTATGAGGGTGGTGAAGAACAATTTATTGCCGATTCCTCCGTTATTTAATATGATTCAGCAATCTGCCGGAACAGATTGGCGGGAGATGTACCAGGTATTTAACATGGGCCAGCGGTTGGAGCTGTTTACTGACAAAGACACCGCTAAAGAAATAATTGAGATCGCAAAGAGCTTTAATATAGATGCGCAGGTATCAGGCTATGTAGAAAACGCAGAGAAGAAAGAAGTGGTGATAGAGAGTGAGCATGGACGGTTTGTGTATTAATTGAAATAGAATAAGAAACCTAACACTCAGAAAGATGAGACACCTATCTAAAACCCATTTGTTTTTATTTTTCATATTACTTATTTCGGGTTATTCCCAGGCACAATCGTGGAATGTAATAGGCTCGGCTGGCTTCACTTCAGGTGCTGCCGGCTGGACCTCCATTGCTATAGACAAAGCTGGTACGCCATATGTGTTATATAGGGATGAAGTAAACTGGAGGCGTTCTACTGTGATGAAATATGACGGGAGCGCCTGGGTGGCAGTTGGTGGTGCTTTCTCTACGGGCGGCACATTCTGGAATTCCATAGTTATTGACAGTGCCGGGAAACCTTATGTAACCTACCAGGACTCGGCATACGGTAACGGAATAGTAGTAAAAAAGTATACTGGAAGCCTATGGGTAAATGTTGGGACGCCAGGGTTTTCAGGGGGAGTAGTTCAGGAACCTACAATCGCTTTAACGAAGGGTGGAACTCCTTATGTAGCTTTTGAAGATTTTAACCACTCGTACAAGCTTACTGTAATGAAGTTTAGTGGTGGTAGTTGGGTAACAGTAGGTCCCGCGGGGCTATCGCCTGGCGTGGTAGGCCATCCGGCAATCGCATTGGATAGCGCGGATATGCCCTATGTAACTTTCGGGGACCAAACGACAGCCGGCTATCCAAACACAGTAATGAAGTATGACGGAACCAACTGGGTATTTGTTGGCCCACCTCATTTTTCTGCAGGAAACACGTATGGGAACACAATAGCAATAGATCGCTTTGGAACGCCTTATGTTGCGTACAGCGACTACGCCAATGGCCGAAAAGTAACTGTGATGAAATATGATGGGAGTAATTGGGTAAATGTTGGCAGTCCGGGATTTTCGGATACCATCGTGCTATATTTATCACTCGCACTGGATGGCTGCGGAACGCCGTTTGTAGGTTACAGTGAGTCATCGACAATATATGCGACGGTGAAAAAATATGACGGTATCAACTGGGTAACCGTGGGGACCACAGGATTTTCGTCGGGACAAACACTCTACAATTCATTGGCTGTAGACTGGAACGGCACACCCTATATGGCATTCTCTGAAAACACTTATGGCGGAAAAGCTACTGCAATGAGATTTCAAATACCTCCGTCTGCAATTGAGGGTATTACTACTATTTGCATTGATTCAAGCACTACACTTACTGACTCCGCACCCTCTGGTATATGGAAGAGCGATAATACTGCCGTGGCCATTGTGGATGCTTGCGCAGGTGTTGTTAAAGGTATTTCCGCGGGAACAGTAACTCTATCTTATACCGCCTATGACAGCACGGTGACAACGATTGTTACCGTCAGCAACTGTGTCACTACAAAGGTTCATGCAAAAAACGGCGATTCACCTTTCGTGACAATATCGCCAAATCCAAGCCGTGGTTGCTTTGCATTAAAGCTTTCGTCTGATGTTACTGAAAACGTGACAATCATTATCACAAACATCTTTGGGCAAAAGGTGAAAGAGAATGTGATTACCACAAATACGAGTACAGAACTACAATTAAATGCGTTGCCGGGTATTTATTTTATGTCGGCTGCTACCAAAAACGAATGTGTAACTTCGAAAATAATAGTTGAGTAAAATAAGTTTAACCGTAAAAATGAAAAAAATGTACCAACTCTTAAAAACCGCTTTATACGTTATTATCTTAAGTTGTGGGGCTGTGCCGGTAATCGCTCAGGATAAGATATATAAGACAGACGGCAGTGTGCTGGAATCTAAAGTGAAGCAGGTAGGGGTAAAGGCGATAGTGTTTAAGCGGTTTAACAACCAGGATGGCCCGGAATACACTATTCTGAAAAAGGAGGTGGTGAAGATCGTGTATGAAAACGGAACAACTGATATGTTTAACCAGCGCGAACCCGATGACCGTGAGGAGGGCCTGGTGCATAGTAAGACATCTGGGCATGTGAAAAAAGGCACGAAAAAATATGGCAATAATTTTATTGCGGTGACGCCTGCGGCGTATACCGTGGCTATGGATGGCAGCATGAACGACGTAGGAGTAGGCATCAGCTACGAGCGCCTGCTTGATAAAAAGGGGCACATAGGGCTAAACTTGCCGGTGCTTATGTGTTTTACTTCTAACCGGGATTTTAATAATTACCGCTATTATTATGGGGGCAATAATCCCAGTTATTCCGGTAACTATCATTCTTTTTTCTTTGAGCCAAGTCTCAAATTCTATCCCGCCAGCAGCAGGGAGGCCGTAAGGTATTCGCTCGGTGCGTCTCTCTTTTGCTCGCTGGGCACCGAGCCGTCGGCTGTGTATAGTTATAACAACTATTATGGCAGTGGTACGCCAACGGAAGGTACTTACCAATATTCCATTATAGGGTTTATGCTGGCCAATTCTGTGAACATAATGGCCGGCAACCATGTGTACATGGCAATAGACCTGGCTGCAGGTGTACCCGTATCAGACAACAGGCATGCTAACAAAGATGGACTGGAATTTTTACTGGGGCCCTTTTTGCAGTTTGGCTTTAAGCTAGGGTACCGTTACTAATTAAAGTTCAGGCATAGTGTGATTTCAGAACAACATTTTAAAAACAAACTTTATGCAATTAAAAACACTTTTACTCTCAGCAGTTGCCTTATTCGTAATCAGCTCTTCGTACGCACAGGATAAAATATACAAAAGGAGCGGAGATATTGTAGATGCCAAAATAAAAAGTGTAGGCACCAAAACCATCACCTACGTGCGATATGACAATCAGACGGGGCCGGAATATACTATAGTGAAAGCTGAGGTGCAGAAGATAAAATACATGAACGGGAGCGAAGACGAGTTTCCGGGCAGGGGCAGGAAGAAGGGAGCTGGTACAAATGACCAGGAAGATGCAGCAGATAAGGCCCCGGGTAAAAAGGCCGAGTATGGCGCCAGTGTGATAACGATATCGCCCATGCAGTTCTCGGAAAATGGATTAGGATTAGGGCTGAGCTATGAGCATGCAATAGATAAAAAAGGCATTATCGCATTTTATCTGCCTGTGGCGGCTACCTTTAACCTGAACAGCAATCATTTTGACCCGAATACCGGGAACACAGTAAACGGGCACCAGGACGCGATGTTTTATGTGATGCCGGGTGTAAAAGTTTATCCTACAGGAAGCTTTGGAAGTGTGCGCTACGCAGTGGGGCCATCGCTGGTGATAGGTGATGGAGAGAAGTCGACGATGGACTATTCATATAGCTCGGGTAATCCGGCGGTTTACAACACCAAATCACACTTTGTGCTAGGTATAATGGTAAACAATTCGCTCAACATTAATCCTACACCTCACATTTACCTGGGGCTGGAGCTGGGGCTTGGCTTTACGTATATGAACCGGGTTGATGCTGTGAATCAAAATACGCTGTTCCTGGCACAGGGTGGATTCAGGATAGGATACAGGTTTTAAGTCAAAAGTAGAAAGTGAAAAGCCAAAAGTTGTGTGGTTGGGTAACTGTGGCGGACCCTTGATCGAGAGAAGTGAATAATTGAATTCTGTTATAAAGATGTTCTGTTTCACCTATTGACTTTGCGTGTTTTTTTATTGCCCAACTATTTGCCATCCTTCAATGAGTTAATTCAGGAGATTTGCCAGCACATGGAATGAGGATGCAATGTTCAGCTGCGTGCCTGTGGCAGGTATGGCATTTACATGGGTGTTGATCCGGAAGTAAATGGTGTCCTGGATGAAGTAGTTTTTAAGGTTCACATCTGTTACTGTATTCATGCTGAGTGTAGTAAGTCCCTTAGCTACGCTGTATTGATAGGCAACGAGCATTTTTGGCTGATCTTGCGCTGATATATATACCTGCACACTATCAAGAAAGTCGAAGTTTTGGGTAGCGGGAGCGAGTATCTGTAGGGAAAGTGATTTAAGATCTACCGTTGTTATCTTGCTCGCGCTGGTATTGTATGTAACTAGATACTGGCCGGAGTTAGTGGCAAAACCTACTGCGGGAAGGCCGATAGAAATGCCTCCTGCAGGAAGGGCGGTTCCAAAAGAGTCGTCTGCCACCTGGGGCACGTCTACCTGCTGCGAGTAGGGTACATTAAAGTTGATATTGCCGATCTGGCCTACTTTAATGCAGCCCGGTAAAAGGAAAATTATCGCGATCATCGCCACTGAAATTATCTTATTCATATCCATCAGTTTATACAGTACTAAAGCAAAACTTGTGCCGTAGATAGTAATATTAACGTAATTTCGCACGCCTGATTCTTATATGGGGCAGATTTAATATTTCTATGGGTAGATCAGTAGCCTTTCACACATTGGGTTGCAAACTGAATTTTTCTGAGACCTCGACATTGAGCCGGGTGCTGGAGGCAGACGGTTTTGTGAAAAAGGAGTTTGAGGAAGAGGCAGACGTATATGTGATAAACACCTGCTCGGTAACGGAAAATGCGGATAAGGAATGCCGCATGATAGTGAGGCGTATACAGAAGCGGGCACCAGATGCAATGGTGGTGATAACGGGCTGCTATGCACAACTAAAACCAAATGAAATAGCAAAAATAGAAGGTGTGGACCTAGTGCTTGGCGCTGCTGAGAAATTTAACCTTGCCACTCATCTAAAAGAAATAACAAAGGGACCTGCAGATGGCGGCGGCGCTAAAATATGCTCCTGCGACATAGCGGATGTAAACGGATTTCAGAGCTCGTTTTCAGTAAACGACAGAACACGGGCTTTCCTGAAAGTGCAGGACGGCTGTGACTATAATTGCAGCTTCTGTACCATACCCCTGGCTCGTGGCCATAGCCGAAGCGATAGCATAGAGGGTGTGCTGCGTAATATGCAGGAACTGGCTGCTACCGGTACTAAAGAGATAGTGCTGACGGGCATAAACCTGGGAGATTTTGGAAAAGGCGCTGACGGCGGCAAAACAAGAGATAGTTCGTTTTATGAGCTTGTACAAGCAATGGACGAGCAAGAGGGGATAGAACGTATCCGCATCTCATCTATAGAGCCTAACCTGCTTACTAATGAGATCATCGAATTTGTGGCTGGATCGCGCAAGTTCATGCCACATTTTCACATACCGCTGCAAAGCGGGAGCGACAAGATACTGGGGCTCATGCGCCGCAGGTATAAACGTGAGCTTTACGAGGACAGGGTAGCGTATATAAAACAACTGATGCCTCATTGCTGCATCGGTGCTGACGTGATAGTCGGTTTTCCGTCAGAGAGTGATGCAGACTTTAAGGATACGTACGATTTTTTGCACCGTGTGGAGGTTTCTTACCTGCATGTATTTACTTACTCAGAACGGGCGAATACACTTGCTCCCAATATAAAGCCTATAGTGCCTGTGCATATACGCAACGAGCGGAATAAGGCGCTCAGGAACCTGTCTTACCAAAAGATGCAATACTTTACAGAGCAGCACCATGGCAGCAAACGCAAGGTGTTGTTTGAGATAGCAGGCAAGAACGGGATGATGGAGGGATTTACAGATAACTACATTAAGGTGCAAACGCTATACAGGCCTGAATGGGAAAAGCAAATGGTGGATTGGGTGATCAGTTGATCAGTTGATCAGTTGATTAGTTGATTAGTTGATTAGTTGGTTGGTTTAATAGTTGGAGGGTTGTCTATTGATGGTGGGGGCTATTGTCCGCTAACGCGTAAGGGCCGGAGTTATACCGGCTAATCACGATGCCGATTTTTAAGGACTACAGGGAATTGCATAAAAAAAGCAAGAGCATAAAACTCTTGCTTTTTTTAATTCCTGCAAAATGAAATTATTTTTTCGCTTTGCCACCTGCGATCTTAGCTGCGAAATCTTTTCCTGCTTTGAACTTAGGAACTTTCCTCGCTTTGATCTTAATAGTAGCACCGGTTTGTGGATTGCGACCATTTCTTGCAGCACGGCTAGAAACTGAGAATGTACCAAACCCAACGAGCGTAACTGTATCACCTTTTTTCAGTGTAGATACCACCGCGCTTGTAAATGATTCGAGAGCGTCACCAGCTTGCTTTTTAGTCATGCCGGAATCTTTGGTAATTTGTTCGATTAATTCTGCTTTGTTCATAATTGCACAGTTTGTTTTGAAATGCTATAATACAACAATTCCGGCGAATATTATAGTATCTTCATGGGGATATTTATTTATGGCAGATAGTTTTGGGATTGAGGTGGAGTTTAAGGGGAAAGTATATGATTTTGAGGCCCAGCTTGTGAGCACGGGATATACTTATAAATTCTGCGTAATAATTAACGGTATTGAAGTAGTTTATGAGCCTGATGAGGAGCGTAGTTACCGGGCAATGGTAAATGGAACAGACCAGGCTAAAATAAGCGATCTGGACAGGGAATTAATAAAACTTACGGGCAGTATACTTGAATCAATACGAAACGCATAGTATTCGTGGATTTTGCTGTTTTGTAAGACCCATTTAAAATGAAAGAAGCTGCCTCATGGTATTTGAGACAGCTTCTTTTTTCGATCAATAAGGCAAGTCGTTACTTGCCTATTACAAGATGCAATACTTTATTTTCGGTACTTGTGCGCACACTCAGCAGATAAATGCCATTTGCTATAGCATTGCCCAAGGATATTGACTCGTTGACTTTGCCGCCAACCGCTGTTATCCTGTTTTGATAGACAACCTTGCCCAGCATATCTGTAATTTCCAGGGTTACCTCTTCATCACGAGCGGATGCAAGTGTGCCAGATGCGGTAAATGTGCCCTGGCTAGGGTTGGGGACAACCCTTATGGTACTTGCAGAGATACTAACAGTAACCGGAGTTACGGTTGTTACGGTCTCTCCTTCGCTATTGACAACAATATGGGTGATATCAACTACGCCAGAGGCTATACCAGTAACCATTCCATTCTCAACTGTTGCAACATCATTGTCGCTACTGCTCCAATTGCCGCTCCATTCTTCATTGATGGCAATAGAGCTGCCAGCCGATATTTTGACGGGTGCGCTAGCAGCACCTCCGTGGCCTGGTGCGCTTGGGCAAGTGCGTACAGTTACAATAGCCGTTGCTTTACAAGTGGCTGCGTTCTGGTAAGTAATAGTTGAAGTGCCCGGGGAAACACCTATGACATTTCCGCCTGCATTGATGGTGGCGACAGCTGGCGTGCTGCTTGTCCAGGATATTCCGCTCGATGCATCGGTGAGGTGGGAGAGTGCTCCAACGCATACCGAGAAGTTGCCGTTAATAGCTCCGGGAGGTGCATTTACCGTAATGTTGAACGTTCTGTAGCAACCGGTAGGCAACGAGTAAGTAACGGTATTCAGGCCGTTAGTGATACCGGTGACGGTAGTGATAATCGAGCCCGTAGTTACTGATACGCCACCGGTGCTTGTCCATGCGCCGCCCGCTGTAAAGTCACTCATTGTTACAGACGCACCATTACAAACAGATGTAGAACCGCCTATGCCCGAAGGATTAGGATTTACAGTAACAACGACCATTGTAGATATGCCTGATACAGTATAAGATATAGTGACCGTGCCGGTATTTGTGGCTGATGCAGTTACCAGGCCAGTTGAGCCAACCGATGCGATCAAAATATTGCTGCTACGCCATGTACCGAACGGCGTTGCGTCGGTGAGCGCCGTTGTCATACCTATACAGACGCTCAGGACACCTGTAATGCCTGAACCACCCGAGGAAGTAACCGTGATCACCTGTGTTGCGGAAGCCGTTCCACAACCGTTTGTTACGGTATAGCTGATAGTGACTGTGCCGGGTGTAGAACCGGTGACGAGACCTGTTGCACTTATGGTGGCATTCGCATTGCTTGCGGACCACACACCGCCGGTAACCGCATCGGATAATATTATTTGCGAGCCGGCAGATAAGCTTGTTGGGCCCGTGATTGTGCCCGGTGTGAGCGCAGTAACAGTAACAATTGAAACAGCGGTTGCGCTGCCACAGCTATTAGTTACGGTGTAAGATATTGTCGCTGTGCCCGCGGCAACACCTGTTACAGTGCCACTGGTAGCAACGGTGGCAATAGTTGGTGCACTGCTGCTCCAGGTGCCACCGGCAGCGAGGTCAGTAAGCGCAGTTGCAGAACCTGCACAAACGGCGGCGATACCGGAGATGCTGCCCGCAACGGGCAACGGATTAACTGTGACAACTAATGATGCAGCAGCACTACCGCAGCTATTAGTGACCACATAGGATATGGTAGCCGTACCTGATGAGATACCCCTAACAACTCCGGTAGGATTCACCGTAGCAATACCGGTTGCTGCTGAGCTCCATACCCCGCCTATTGCAATGTCCGTAAGCGATGTGTTAGCACCAGCGCAAATAGTGGTGGTACCTGTGATAGTACCCGCAACCGGTAATGGATTTACTGTCATAGCAAAAGAAGCAACGGCAGTACCGCAGCTATTGGTAACTGCATAAGAAATGGTAGTTGCGCCCGAAGTGATACTGTTTACAACACCCAACGCATTTACTGTGGCAATGGCGGTAGCGGAAGAGCTCCATACGCCACCCGCAGCAATATCAGTAAGCGCAGTGGCCGAACCAGCACAAACAGTGCTGAAACCGACGATGCTGCCTGCGACAGGCAGTGCATTAACTGATACCACGAAGGAAGCAGCAGCGGTGCCGCAGCTATTTGTGACAGTATAAGATATAGTAGCTACACCAGATACGATGCCCTTGACAACGCCCAAAGGATTTACTGTAGCGATACTAGTAGCAGTAGAGCTCCACAAGCCACCAATTGCAGCATCTGTAAGTGGCGTTGTGGCACCTGCACACACAGAGCCTGCACCGGTGATGTCACCTGCCGCAGGCGCAGGATTAACTGTAATAACTACAGAAGCAACTGCGGTGCCACAGCTGTTAGTGACTTTATAAGATATAGCAGAAGTGCCTGGCGCAATACCGGTGACTACCCCAACAGGATTCACGGTTGCAATACCCGAAGCTGAGGTACTAAATGTACCTCCTCCTGCAATATCCGTAAGTGATATTGAAGAACCATTGCAAACGGCGCCAGCCCCCGTGATTGTGCCGGCAACAGGCAGCGGATTAACCGTGATAACCAGGGTGGCTGCAGCAGTGCCGCAGCTGTTGGTAACTGTGTACGATATAGTTGCAATGCCCTGTGCGATACCAGTAACTACGCCGACTGGATTAACCGTAGCGATAGTTGATGCTGTGGAGCTCCATAGGCCACCCGTTGCCGGGTCGGTAAGCGCAGTTGTTGATGCCGCACAAACACTACCGGTGCCGCTGATGCTACCAGCAACGGGTAATGAATGAACAGTAACCACAAGAGAAGCTGTTGCGGAGCCGCAGCTATTTGTCGTCATATAAGATATTGTTGCTGTGCCGGCTAAAATACCGGTAACAACACCTACCGGATCGACGGTAGCGATAGTTGAAGCTGATGAGGTCCAGGTACCGCCGCTAATGGCATCGGAAAGCGCTGCTGTTGAACCAGCACAAACGGAACCAGCTCCAGTGATGGTGCCTGCTACAGGCAAGGGATTAACCGTAAGCACAACCGACGTAGCCGCAATGCCGCAGCTGTTTGTGACAGCATAGGATATGGTAGCCGTGCCAGATGCAATGCCGGTGACAACACCTAAAGGATTGACAGTGGCTACGGCGCCGGCAGTGGAACTCCATACACCGCTTATTGCTGCATCTGTAAGCGCGGTGTTTGACCCTGCGCAAACAGTAGCTGTGCCTGTAATGCTGCCAGCAACAGGCATTGAATTAACCGTTAATACTTTGGTGGTTGCAACTGTACCACAGCCATTAGTAACAGCATAGGATATGGTGGTTGTGCCCGCTACCAAACCATCGACCAAACCAGTGGGATTGACAGTTGCAATACTGGTGGCTGTGGAACTCCATATGCCACCTCCTACCGCGTCTGTAAGCGCAACAGTTGAACCTGCACAAACCGAACCGGCCCCGGTAATGCTACCAGCGACAGGCAGTGGCGCGACTGTAACTACAAGAGAAGATACTGCAGTGCCACATGCATTTGAGACAACATAGGATATATTAGTCGTACCCGCCGCAATACCACTAACGGAACCTGAAGCATCCACAGTAGCAATAGTTAAAGCGGTAGAACTCCATGCCCCACCTGAGGCTGGATCTGTAAGTGCAGTAGTTGAGCCTGCGCAAACTGTGCCTGTGCCTGTGATGCTGCCTGCTACAGGCATTGAATTTACTGTTACTATTACGAATGATGCCGCTGTACCGCAGACGTTTGTGATAGCGTATGATATCGTAGTGGTGCCTTGAGTGATACCTCTGACAATACCTGTTGCATTCACGGTTGCGATGGTTGTAGCAGTAGATGTCCAAATACCACCTGCAATCGCGTCTGTAAGTGCGGTGGTGGAACCAGCGCAGACTGCCCTGACTCCAGTTATGCCACCGTCGACAGGGAGTGGATTGACTGTTAATATAGCCGAAACTGCGGCAGTGCCGCAACTATTGGAGACTGTATAAGATATAGTTGTAGTACCCTGTGCAATACCTGCAACCAATCCAAAGGGATTGATTGTAGCGATGGTGGACGCTGTAGAACTCCATATACCACCTACTACAATATCTGTAAGGGCAGTTGTAGATTCTACACAAACTGTCCTGGTTCCGGTGATGCTGCCGGGAACAGGCAGTGGATTTACCGTTACCACTACTGAAGCTGCGGTAGTGCCACAACTATTAATGATTGTGTAAGAAATGGTAGCAGTACCCTGTGCGATACCCTTAACCAGGCCCGTAGCAGGATTTACGGTTGCAATACCTGTAGCTGCAGAACTCCATACACCACTTGCAACAACGTCTGAAAGCGAAGTTGTAGATCCTGCACAAACCACAGTATTGCCATTTATTGAACCTGCGCCACCGGCGGCAGTATTCACTGTAATAACGGCTGTAGCGCGGCAGCCTGCACCCGCCAGAGCGTAAGTAATAGCAGCCGTGCCTCCCGCAATGCCTAATACTGTGCCTGAAGTGAGGCCAACTGTGCCTACGGCAGTATTGCCGCTGCTCCATGTGCCCCCTGCGGTAGCATCGCTCAGTGTTATTGTAGCGCCCTGGCAGAAAACGGTATTGTTTGTTATTGCAGCCGGCTGAGCGACTACACTGACCGTTGCTGATGTTGCACAGCCTGAGCCAAGGGTATACGTAATATTCGAAGTGCCCGCAGCAATGCCTGTTACCCCCCCGGTAGCGGTAACAGTGGACACAGCAGTGTTGCTGCTTGTCCACGATAAGCCACCTGCTGTAATATCTGAGAGCGCCGTTATGGAACCGATGCATACGCCCAGGTTTCCTGATATAGCTGCCGGAGTAGGTTTGATTGTTTCTGTGAAAGTTTTATAACAGCTTGCACCCGTAGAATAAGTAATGGTTGCGGTGCCTGCGGTGAGCCCGGTAACAAGGGCTGTGGTGCTGCCAGTGGATACTACTGACGCATTTGAAGTGCAACTCCACGTGCCGCCGGCTGTGAAGTCGCTCAGGGATACGGATGACCCTAAACATACCGAGGTTGCCCCGCCTATCGATGAGGGAAGCGCATTGACCGTAATTAAGTAACTGGTTGGGCAACTGCCGACTGTATAGCTAATTCTTGCAGTACCGGCAGTAACGCCGGTGATTACACCGGTGGAGCCTGCCACAGTGGCAACAAAAATGTTCCCGCTGCTCCAGGTACCGCCCGCTGTAGCATCTGTGAGTGCAGTAGTAGCCCCGATACATAAAGAAGGAGTGCCGCTAATAGCCGATGGGGTAGGATTGACACTAACTATTTTTGATGTGATGCAACCCACACCACCTACAGCATAGGTGATAGCCGCCGTGCCAGGCCCTGCAATACCCGAAACGATACCGGTGGTGCTGCCCACTGTAGCTATTGATGCATTGTCGCTGCTCCAGGTTCCTCCAGGAATTGCATCTGTCAGTGCGACGGTAGCACCAGAACAAACAAATAAAGGGCCGCTTAATGCGGGTGGTAATGCCGTTACAGAAACAGCTACCGTGGTGTAACAACCTAAACCTAATGCGTAACTGATAGTCACCACTCCGGGGACAATGCCGGTGACGGTGCCGCTGGAAGAGCCAACGGTGGCAGTTATAGGAGAACTGCTGCTCCAAAGGCCGCCGCCGGCAACAATAGATACATTTTCAGATGCTCCTACACATAGTGTGGGATTTGCCGAAATGGCGGGAGGGGCAGCATTAACAGTAACGAAAGCTACCACACGACAGCCCGCCGGTGTGGCATAGCTGATGACGGTAGTGCCTGTGGCGAGCCCGGTAACGAGCCCGGAAGAGCCAATGCCGGCCGCAGCAGTGCTGCTGCTCCATGCGCCGCCTGACAATGCATCAGTAAGTTGAGTTGCAGAGCCAACGCATATTGTGAAAGTGCCGTTGATAGCCGATGGCATTGCATTCACCGTTACAACTGTGCCTGTATTACATCCTGTAGGAAGTATATAAGAAACAGTTGCAGTGCCGGCGTAGACCCCTGTAACGTTGCCGAGTGCGTCAACAGATGCATTTATGGTGCTGGTCCAGGTGCCGCCAGGAGTGGTTTCGCTTAATGCGATCCCGCTGCCTACGCACATCGGTGTACTGCCTGTGATAGTGGCAGGATAGCTGTTAACTGTGACTATAGCCGTTGTGACACAGCCTGAAACTAATGTGTAACTTACTATAGCTGTGCCCGAAGAAGTGCCAGTAACAAGACCGGTAGCAGATCCAAGTATAATATTGCTGGCAGAAGTTGACCACGTACCACCGGACGAGGTGTTGTGCAAAACAACGCCTGAACCCACGCACATACTCATGGTGCCATAGATGGCTGTGGCCGGGCTTATCGTAATAACTGTTGTAGCAATGCAACCTGCGCCTGCACCCGAATAGGTTACCGTTGCCAGCCCGGTGCTTACACCTGTTACTATTCCTGTGCCCGGGTTTATTGTTGCTATGGATGTGTTGTTGATGCTCCACGCACCGGGGCCAGACGCATCTGTTAAAGCAAACGTGCTGCCCGGACATACCGGGATGCTGCCTGTAATCGCAGAAGGCTGTGCAATAATGGTTACGGTTGTGGATGCATTGCAACCTGACCCCAACCAATATGTGATCCTTGCAGTGCCCAATGACAATGCCGTTACCGCGCCAGAAGGGTTAACTGTGGCAATGGTAGTAGCGCTACTTGACCATGATGCGCCGCCGGCAGTAGCATCGGACAGGTAGGTGATGCCGCCTACACATATCGTTGTGTTACCGGTTATTGAAACAGGTGTCGTATTAACGTTAAAAGTACGGGTGACCAGGCAGCCCGAGCCAAGCGCATAAGTAATGGTTGCTGACCCGGCAGATAACCCTGTAACATTGCCTAATACATCGAGCGAAATGGTGGAGCTGGATGTGCTCCAGGTGCCGCCACCCACGAAGTTGCTAAGCGAGATGGTGGAGCCAACGCATACGGATGGTGCGCCGCCAATGCCTGATGGGGCCTGGTTAACGGTTACCTGGGTTGTGGCTATACAGCCTACGCCAACTGCGTATGTGATGGTAGCTGTACCTGCCATAACGCCCGTTACTATACCATTGGAACCAACTGTGGCGTAGGATGTGCTGCCGCTTGACCATACACCAGCGCCAGCATCCGTTAATGCCGTAGCAGACCCGGCGCAAACTGTTAACACGCCTGTGATTGGTGATACAGCGGGGTTGACAGCCATAGTTACTATCCTGGAACAGCCGGTAGGTATGGTGTAAGTAATGATAGCTGTGCCTGTGGCGACGCCGGTAACCAGTCCCAGTGAGCCGATTGAAACGGTTGCATCTGAGCTGCTCCATGTGCCACCGCCCGATGCATCGTATAAATTACAAGATCCTCCTACACATATAGTGGCTGCTCCTGTAATTGGCAGAATTGGATTTATAGTTACCGTTGTTGTTACATTGCAACCTGCGGTTCCTGTGGAATAAGTAATAGTAGTTGTGCCTCCTGCAACGCCTGTTACAACACCTGATGTGACACCGACAATGGCGATGCCAGTAGAGCCGCTACTCCAGGTACCACCTGCAGATGCATTATTGAGTGTTACTGTTGATCCGGCACATAAAGATGTAATGCCAGTGATAGCAGTTGGTACCGCGTTGACGGTTACAATCTTTACTGCTGAGCATCCATTTCCAAGTATATAGGAAATGGCGCTTGTTCCCAGCGATAGGCCGGTAATATTGCCGGAGCCGTCTATCAAAACATTACCGTTGCTACTACTCCAGGTTCCGCCCGGCATAGTTTCGAACAGGGTAGATTGAGAGCCCAAACAGAGGGTAGCCTGTCCCGTAATTGCTACAGGGGTAGGCAGTACAGTAACTAACGTTGTGGCTGTGCAGCCCGCAGGAGTTGTATACACTGCAGTTGTTGTGCCGGCGAGCGCACCTGTTATAATCCCAGATGAGGAACCTGCATTGGCAATAACTGCGTTAACCGTGCTCCATGTGCCTCCGGGTACCGGGTCGCTTAAAGTTATTGTTGATCCGATACAAACAGGAGCTGAACCGGTTATGGCTGCTATCGGGTTAACAGTTACTGTATATGTCCATGCGCATCCGTCAGGTATAGTGTACGAGATAGTAGTTGTACCGACTGATACTGCATAGACAGTTACATATAACCCTGATGTATTGGCGACAGTGCCCACCGCCGGATTTGTGCTGCTCCAGACTCCACCACCATATACATCATTCAGAATAGTGTATCCACCAATGCAAAAGTTGGTTACACCAGCGATCTGTGAGGGTGCCACATTTACCGATACCAGCTGCGATCCCCGGCAGCCGGTGGGTACTGTGTAGTATATTATAGAATAGCCATCCCATATTCCGCCGGAAACCACACCGGTAAATGAGTCGACGGTGGCGTGCAATGTATTACTGCTGCTCCAGTAGCCGTCCGTCATGTCATGGGTGAGGGTAACGGATGAGTTTTGGCAAATAGGATGTGAGCCAGTTACGATCGGTGTTTGGTTAACGGTTATCACTAAAGTGCTCATGCAGCCCAGTATCATGGAATAGGATATTGTTGTTGTGCCGGGTGATATTCCTGTTACAACGCCATCTGTATCAATAATTGCCTTTGTAGTATCACTGCTACTCCAGATACCACCCGCCACGATATCACTTAAAACAGAGGTTGCTCCGGCGCATACTGTGTCAGGTCCTAAAATTGGACCAGGGTGCTGCACGACAATAACATTTGTGGTGCTGACTGCGATACATCCTGACCCAGGAGCCGTTGTGGTGATCGTGTAAACTCCGCTCTGTGCTGTCGTTACACTATTCAAAGCCGGATTTGCTAGTGTGGATGAATATGCCGCAGGCCCGTTCCATAAATAACCGGTTGGTACTGCACTTCCTGTAATAATTGAAGATGGGTGCATTGTGCCGCCCTCGCATATCGGGCCATCGTTTGCAGCCGTAACGCCCATTGTATTGACTACAACGCTTGTAGTAGCAGTTGCAGTGCACCCGGAACCTGTCGCAAATATGGCTACGGTATAAGTGCCGGTGATAGTGTAGCTCGCACTGGTTAGTGAGTTGTTTTGAATTGGGGGAATGTAAGTAGGGCCACTCCATGTATAGCCTAATGGAGCTATAGTTCCTGAAGGGGTAGAGTTAATATTTAATGTTCCACCCACACATAACGGACTGTTATTCGTAGCCGTAATACCAATAGTATTCACTACTGCATTGGTAGTAGCTATTGCAACACAGCTCGATCCCGGGGTGGTAGCTGTGACCGTGTAGATGCCGCCAGCCGCGGTAGATGGTATTCCGATTATCACCGGGTTTTGATTGCTAGAACTAAATCCGGAAGGCCCGCTCCATGAGTAGTTTAATGCTACTGATGTATCTGAAGGAGTTGCAGTAATATTTAAAGTTCCACTCACGCATGCTGGACCGCTGTTGGCAGCAGCAATTGAGAGCACAGTTACAGAAACTGTAGTTGTGTAGCTTGAGGAACATCCCGGGTTAGTTGTTCCATCTGTAACTGTCAACGAATAGACGGTAGTTACAGAGGGCACAGCAGTTGCATCCGGAACTGTGGCCAGCACTAAACCTGAACCGCTCCAGAGATATGTATTGGTTGCGCCGGCTCCATTTGAAGTAAGGTGAACAGCACCTCCGAGGCATATTGGTCCGTCGTTTACGGGTGCCGCAGCAGGTGTTGGTGTAATAGTCATCACAGCGGTTACGAAGCAGCCGGAGGGCAGGGTATAAGAGATGACCGATGTGCCTGCCGCCATGCCAGTAACAACTCCGGATAGAGTTATTGCGGCATTGGCGTTGCCGGAGGACCATGTGCCGCCACCCACAGCATCAGAAAGAGTAAGGCTACCTCCAACACATACAATTCCGACGCCATTAATGGCGGCAGGTGATGGATTAACGGTTACAATAGCTGTTACGATACAGTCAGAGCCTAAAGCATAGGTTATGGTAGCAGTGCCGCTTGTAACGCCAGTAACTAAGCCAGTTGATGATCCGATGCTGACGTTCGCACTACTGCTACTCCAGATTCCTCCAACACTTACATCAGATAATATGGTAGTTGAGCCAACACATACTACCAATGGGCCGCTTATAGGGCTTGGAAGCGGATTGACCGAAATGACAATTGTTGTTAAACAGCCATTGGGTAGGGTATAGCTAACCGTGGATGTAGTACCAATATTAATACCGGTGACAATGCCTGTTGACCCTACCACTACATTACCATTGCTTGCGCTCCAGGTGCCTCCGCTAGTGGCGTCTGTTAGCGTGTTGGTAAGTCCCTGGCATACGGGGTTTGAACCACTGATGGCCGCCGGCAATGGATTAATTGTGACCACAGTAGAAATGACGCAGCCTGTAGGCAGGGTATAGGATACTAAGGTCGTTCCAGCCGAAATGCCTGTTACAATACCAGTGGATCCGACTGAGGCATTTCCATTGCTAGTAGTCCAAGAGCCTCCGGGTGATGCGCTGCTTAGTGGTATAGATTGTCCGGTGCAAACAGCCGCGCTCCCGGTTATGGGAGAGGGAAAAACGGTAACTGTAGTGTTTACTGTTCTGCTGCACCCCGAACTATCCGTTACACTAACAAAGTAGGTTGTCGTAACAGATGGCGTGGCACTTGGAGCAGCGCATGCTGTACAAGCGAGGCCAGCAGAAGGTGTCCAGGAATATGTGAATGGCGATGTTCCTCCTGTTACTACTGTATTGAGGGTAATTGGAATATTGTTGCATATTGTTGTGTCATGTGCTCCCAGAACATTGAGATTTGAACTTACTATTGTTGTTGTAAGTGTGTCGGGACACCCATAACCATTAAATGGCGTGCAGATGACATGATATGTTTTTGTAGTAGTTGGTGTGATCAGATTAAAAGTATCAGTAGTTGCTAATGTTACTGTATAGGCGGAGTCCGTCCATCTATAGGATTGAAAGCCGGGAGGCGCTGTAAGTGTGGTGCTGGCGCCGATTTCACAATGTGAATTGGAAATAGCAAACAAACCACAGGTCATATCAAAATATCCATATCCCCAGTGGCCACCCAGTGCGCAGTCAACAGCTTCGAATTCAACGATTATCGTCTTGCCCGCATATCCAGATAAATTGAGTGATGCAGTTGACCATGACTTATAATAAACATCAACTGAATCGCTGGCTGTGGAGAGCAAAAAGCCGGGAAGCGATCCTGCAACATAGGTGAAGTTGCCACATGGCAACGATGTGCCAGTGGTGGAGTCGCGTGTCTTCACCAGGAACCTTGGCTGCTGGCTTGCGATATGACCCGGGTCTTGCATGACTATTGCATACCGGTAAATCAACGCGTAATCGTTGGTTCCCGCAGGCACATGGACATAGTACCGGGCCTTATTAGTACAGTGGTTGTTTGAGTCAAATCCAATCTTGAGTGAGTAGGTGCGGGTTGGATCTGCAATAGGAAACCCACCGTAAAAATCTGTGGACGAACCGCTGGTTACGGTAAACCTTTTAATGGTTTGGACGGAGGGTGGAAATACCTGCATGGTATCAACCAGGACGCCAGCGCCACCTGGCCCCGTATTTTTGAAAGTACCTTCATAGTATTTCCAGTTACTAAAATTTCCTAATCCGAAATCCATATTGGGCTGGCAAGCCGGGCTTTGACCGTAAGAACTTGTAGCTATGAAAGCCAGCGCAATAAATAACAGCGATCTAAATGTAAATGATGTTTTCATAAACGTGCTTTTTTAGCGTTACTTAATGGTTTGTGCTGCGTACTCTTTTCCCAATACTTTTATTGTATTTCCGTCGGCTGATACCAGTGTTTTACTTGTAAATCTGCCTTTTGAATCGAAGCCTTCGAAAACAATAGTCTGTATGCCCGTTTCGTCTATGCTTTCTATTCTACCATCTTTATAAACTGCTAATGTCTGTGAGCTGATGTCGTAGCTCCACGTAAGAAATTCTGTGTGCCCTCGTTTGTTTTTTGAGGAGGTAGAAAAATACAGATTCCCGGATTTTTTATCCTGCAATAGATTTATGACTTCGTTCTTTAGATCGTAATTGGCCGCTGTTGCGTTTGGGCTGAGTATATCCCCGGTTCTTTTCGTCTTTATGTTATAAACATAAATTGACGATCCTGAGGAGTAATTATTACCCTCTGACCTGGCGATATAAAAAACATTATCGCCGCTCACCACCGGAGAACTTGCATGTGGATTAGCTGAAACCAGTGTTTCGGATTTGCCATCCGATAAAATGATCTTGCCATTTCGTTCCATGACCTTATAATTCATAGTGGCACTTACCGGTGTAGCGGATGCTTTAGCGGACTGTTTAGAAGTACTTTTATTCTGATGCTGCGCTACTGATCTTGTACTTAACATTAGGACAGCAGCCAACATGCAAAATGAATATTGGATGGTGCCTGTTGCGGTACCTAAAACGGCTTTGCGGGTCGAAACAATTTTTGTAGAGTTTTTCATACGCTTTGTTTTTAGAGGTTCGACTATTATAAGTAAATACTTGTTAACGTCTTATTAGTTTTTTGTTAACCACTCAGCTAATTCTCGCTAGGAAATATTCGCAAACGAATCGTTAATAACTATCGGTTGTATGCAAGTTAGGACTTTATTTCGTCATTAACAGATCGATTAACATAAAAAATTTAGGGCAATACAAGAGGCTGAAAATCATGCAGAAATGAAGTTTTGTTTGCCTATTTATTCAGCATATTCGCCCCAAAATTGCCATAAAAATGTGTTTTATTAAATATGAAACAGAGTTGGCGCGATTTTTGCCAAATAGTGTGCTTTTTAACGATTGAGGAAAATTTATTATAATGTGTCAATTAGGAAATGAAGCAATAGTTAGTGAGGAAAATCAATTTCGAAGTTCATCAACTTCAGGCATTTTTTTGTCATCATTACAATAGTCGCTTTTTGGAACAGGTGCATTGGGCATATTCGTTTTAGCCCATTCGTACATGCTGTCTATTATGGGTAACAAGCTACTGCCGTATGGAGTTATCTTGTACTCAACTCTTGGAGGTATCTCAGGATAAATGATTCGCTCCAGAATGCCATCGGTTTCTAGTTCCCTCAGCTGATTAGTCAAAGTTTGTTTACTGATCTCAGTAATGTTTTTTAAAAGCAGGCTATAGCGGTTCCTGTCTGTCCTGATCATGTGTATAATGCTGGGTTTCCATTTACCGCCGATAATATTCATCGTAAAGCCAACGGGGCAGTTGCCAGGCACAAAGTCTTTGGTCTTTCTAACCGCTTTATTGATCATTAGTCTAAAATTTTAGCCTATACACATATTTTGCTTATAGGCATTCTGAAAACGTAAAGCTAATAATTTCGCCAACGACGGAAGCTAAATCAGTAAGCCGTTTTAACCAATAATCAACTTTAAGATGAACAGAGTATTAGTAATCCTAACAATTGACATGGAAAATTTACCCAATAATTTTCAGGAAATCCTGCAACATGAGCGCCGGGTGGTGGGGCAATGGAAGGAAGCCGGTTTTTTAGATCAACTATTTTTAAGGCAAACGAAAAATGGGGCTGTGCTTATTTTTAAAGATATTGATATTGAAAAGGCTGAGCAATTGATGACTACACTGCCATTCTTTCAATTGAAAAAATCGATGGATGTTTTTCCACTAATAAAGGATATTGAGTTTTAGATAAAGTTGAGAAAATAAGGCGGGAGGTAGTGCTTTTTACTTGACTATATCTTTGAGTATAACCGCAAATAAATTTACAGGCAGATCTCAAATTACTATCTCTTTTTATTAAAACATAAAAGCCGCTCCCAGAGCGGCTTTTATGTTTTAATGGTGGTCCCGCAGGGATTAATTATTTAATAATATGTTTGGCTGTAAATGAACTCAAATGCAAGCCCAATAAGCGTTTTGTAGCATTGTAATGTTCATTCATGTTTGATGATATTCATTGTTATACATAGCAAACCGCCACCTTTCCGCCGGCTTGTTATTTTCTAGTCTTATCAACATATAATCTAATGTTTGACTTGTCATTTAATTTTTTAAGGTTGTCTCTTAAATAATAATAATGCTCCTTTGAAATATCATTATATTCATACATAGAATATAAAATATCTGATTCTCCGTATTCTTCTGAACTAACATCATATATATCATCAAAGAACTTCCTTGATTTACCCCAAATACGATAATCTTTTGTTTCTTTAGTCCACTTAAAAACCTTGCCTGAGCGGATATCTATATATCCAATTTGATATCTATATTGACGCCATTGAAATTTTATTTTTTTCCAACAACATGCTCAGTTGATGAAGGATAATTGGAATAAAAAACGAAATGAAGATGATGAAAAAGCTGCATAATCATTCAACTTACATAGAAAAACCAGTCTCAAAAGGACTGGTTTTTCTTTTTTTAACGCTTAAAGATGTTGAAAATAGCTTTAAAGTGAGTTTCAAAAACCGCCACCTAAACCGCCACCTCATTTTGCTAAAAACAAGAAAGTCGCTCTGGGAGCGACTTTCAAGATACTTCGGTGGTCCCTCAGGGACTCGAACCCTGGACCCGCTGATTAAGAGTCAGCTGCTCTAACCAACTGAGCTAAAAGACCCTTTTTTAGGACTGCAAAGGTAAGTGAAAAGTCGGTAAATAGTAAATGCACAAAGAAAAAATTGAAGAAAATTAAATTGGCATTCAAGATATGTATTATTCCTATGTAACGTTAGTAAATGCTTCACTAAAAATATTTGCCGTTAACAATTTATTAACCTATTTTCGCTCAAAAAACTGGATATATTTATGAAACGGATTTTACTCTTCGCATTGTTATTTGTTCTCTCTTTCACTTCATTTGCTCAGGATATCTTTCTTGGTGCTACCAAAGACAAACTCAGCAATTACTACATTATGTCAATGCGGCGTAACAAGAACGGCACCATAGAGGTGCTGGAGCGTGTGAAGCCAACGGATGGCCAACTGGCTGGCTTTCGCCAGAGTGTGATAACACAGCGCCAGAAAATGAAGCGCGAGGTAGATGGCTTTGAAAAACTTGGCTACTACCGCAGGCGCATACAGATAAACTGTAAAGGAAAAACCTACCGGATGCTGGAAGAAACGTATTACGATATTTACGGAAAGGAAATAAGCACCTCTGACCCTGACCCGGAAGAAACAGCTAAGTGGGAGTTTGTACCGATTGGTACCATGCGCGAAATCGAATTCAACAAAGCTTGCCAGTAAAACAACTTACAAACTATAACAGAAGCCTGCCCGTAGAATGGGTGGGCTTTTTTTATTCGTTTTACGGGAATGAGGAGTAGTATAAGTACTTAACAGATGGGGCTATTCAGCAGGGTTATTTGCGTTGACGTCGTACCCCATTTCAGTGCTGTAAATAGTGTATGACATGTTCCAATAGATGGCCTTGAAGAGCTGGCGTAAAAATGTGCTTTGTCTTTTTCTTAGATATCTAAAGATCTTGCGGATTGCAACAACAAAAATAAAGTAGGTCCAAAAGGTTGCGCGCACTTTCCATTCACAATTTCGGCGGATGAACAAGATGCGGTTGCGTGTAGTAAGGTATTCCTTCACGTTGCTGCGGTTGTCTGCGGATATTGTGCTTTTGTGATAAATGAGTGCCTGCATATTGACCCATATAGTGTAGCCCGCATTCCTGATCTGCTCGCTCCAATCCATTTCTTCGTAGTACAGAAAGTATATTTCCGGCATTTCCCCCACCTTGCGTACCACCTCTCTGCGCACCATCATAGCCGCCCGGTGCACATAGGCTGTGGGGCCCGTGAGCTTGTCGTATTGCCCCTTGTCTTTTACCTGATTCCCGATACAACGGTTGGTGGCTGTGCTATAGTTCATTTTTGTATATCCTGCATATTGCAGTGTGTCTGGCTTTTCCAGATACCTGATCTTAGGAGAAACTATACCTACCTCAGGGTGATTGTCAAGCGTTTCTACAAGATTGTCTATGAGCTCTTCTGTAAATTCTGTGTCGTTATGTACTATGAGGTAGTAGTCGCCAATAGCTTCACGAATACCGAGATTGCAACCACCAGCGTAGCCCAGATTAACTTCTGAACGGATGAAGTTGACTGCGGGGAATTTAAGCTTCCAGGGGTGCAGCGGGTTTTCGGTACTTCCATTATCTACAACAATGATCTCGAGAGAGAAGTAGGTGTTGGTGTTAAATATAGACTCCAGCAGCGCCTCGGTGGCCGCCGGCTGATTATAGTTAACCGTAATAATAGAGACTTTTTTCATTAGAAAATAATGAGGTCCAGGTTGCTCCGATTCTTTGTGTGTTCATCAAATAAGAGCATAAACTATGCCAGACTGAGAATGGGAATTGCTGCGGTAATATACATTTAATCCTTTTCTTTAGATTCGAAAAGCTTTTCCTTCTCTACTACCTGCACTTTCATTTTGTCTTTTAGCGTGCGTGCTATGGCGCTGTATGGGGCGGCGACAACTTCCTCGCCTTCTTTTAAACCTTCGGTAACCTGTAAATATTTATTGTCCTGCAGGCCTGTTTTTACGTCGCGCACATTTACCATTTGTGTTTTAGGATCGTATACGAACGTTACCTGGCGTATCTCTGATAGAGCAGATGTTGCATTCTTATTCTTTATGCTATCCGGCCAGTCTCGCGTGGTGACAGCGTTAACGGGAACCGACAATATGTTTTCCTGCCGGTTGGTCTGAATCTCCACAGATGCAGACATGCCCGGTTTGAAAGGGAATTTGCCTTTGGCCAGATTGGCTGAAAGGTCTTCATAGCTGGAAGGAAGTATGAGTATGTGAACGGTATAGTTAGTAACCTGGTCTGTGCTGGTAGCAGATGCTGAGGACTTGGTGCTGCTGACTGCAACTTTAGATACTATGCCCTTAAATTTACGATTACGGTATGCATCGGCATCAATAATAGTTGTGTCGCCGATCTTTACTTTTGAAATCTCAGTTTCACTGACATCGACGCGCACTTCTATGCGGCTCATATCTGCAATGGTGAGCATTTCAGTGCCGGCCATTTGTGCAGTACCAACTACGCGTTCTCCCTTCTTTACATTTAGCTCAGAGATAATGCCGCCTGCGGGCGCTATGATCGTTGTCTTGAGCAGGTTTTCCTGCGCCTGGGTAAGGCCTGCCTGTGCACCCTGTATGCCATACTTGCCCCCCGAGGTAGAGGCTGTTGCTGCATCAAGGGATGCTTTTGCCGATTTGAAAGAAGCTTCGCCTTGCTCAAACTCCAGCTGAGAGATCACTTTTTGATCGAACAGCTTCTTGTTGCGGTTATAGGTAGCCAGTGCAAGCTCGTATTGCGACTGTGCCTGCGCCATCATTTCTTTGGTGTTGTTGGCGTTAGCGCGTGTTTGCTCCACTGTTGCCGAGGCCTGGTTCACCATAGAGTTATATATGGCAGGATTGATTTTAACCAATACATCGCCTTTTTTAACGCTGTCGCCTTCCTGTATATTCAGTACCGTGATCTCGCCGCTAACCTCGGGGGCAATTTTCACTTCTGTCTCCGGGTATATTTTGCCGCTGGCTGTTACCGTCTCCGTGATGGTGTGCGCACCTGCTTTTTCAACAGCCACCTTGATAACACCGCTGTCACGGTTTTTGGCAACAATAACCAGTACTACGAGTAACACCAGGCAGCCGATAACTATCCACCAGACTTTTTTAGACATACTTCAAAGTTAATTCAAAATTAAAAAGTCAAAATTCAAAAGTACTTAACGCTACTTCACCTCGCTGCCATTGTCGGCAGTTTCCAGGGGAGAAGCAAATATGAGACGGCCGTCGGCATTCTGGGCCATCAGTATCATGCCGTTGCTTTCTATGCCCCTCATTTTGCGGGGAGCAAGATTTGCAACTACAGTTACCTGCTTACCAATTATGTCCTCGGGCTTAAAGTGCATGGCAATGCCGGAAACAACTATACGCGTCTCGGTACCCATATCCAGTTCCAGTTTTAGGAGCTTATCCGCTTTTTCTACTTTTTCCGCCTTTAATATAGTGCCCACGCGCAGGTCTATCTTAGCGAAGTCATCGTAAGTGATCTCGGCTTTTTTTGCCGGCGTTTCCGGCGCTGCTTCAATTTTCGCCGGCTCTGTTGTGTTCTCCATTTTTGCTGCGGTTGACTTTACCAGGTTGTTTTTCAATTTTTCCATTTGCGCTGCAACCTCAGTATCTTCTATTTTTCTGAAAAGCAGTTCGGGTGGCAACAACGGATAGTTGGTTTTTAAAAGATCTATCCGTCCTGCATTTTCCCAGTCGAGCATGCGCTCTACCACTTTCATCTTCTTGCACATTTTATTGGCCGTGAAGGGCAGGAATGGATTAAGCAGGATAGCCAGGTTAGCATTAAGCTGCAGGCATAAGTGCAGGCAAATATCTATTCGCTGCTGGTTTTCTGTCTGTAACTCAGGTGTTTTGGCGAGGCTCCAGGGTGCGTTTTCCTGCAAGTACTTATTTCCTTTTCTTGCAAGGTCTATAACCTCGTAAAGACCATCGCGGAATTTGTAGTTCTCCAGGCAGTATTCAACTTTGGTTTTTGCATTCTTTATATCCCCGATGAGTGCGCGATCCATATCGTTCATAACAGCGGCATGAAGGGCGGGAACGCGGCCCTTGCACAATTTGTGCATAAGCACGAATGCGCGGTTCTCGAAGTTGCCGAGTACGGCCGACAGCTCATTGTTGACCCTGTCCTGGAAATCTTTCCAGGTAAAGTCATTGTCCTTGGTTTCAGGTGCATTGGCGCAAAGCACGTAGCGAAGCACATCCTGCTGATCCGGGAAGTCTTTTACATATTCATCCACCCAAACCGCCCAGTTGCGCGATGTTGATACTTTCTCACCTTCTATGTTGAGGAATTCATTGGCAGGAACACTTTCCGGCAATACAAACCCGCCATGCGCTTTCAGCATAGCCGGGAAGATGATGCAATGGAATACAATGTTGTCTTTACCAATAAAGTGCACCAGTTTGGTGTCTTCCTTACACCAGTAGTCGGCCCACTGGCTGGTGAGCTCTTTTGTAGCACTTATGTAGCCAATGGGTGCATCGAACCACACATAGAGTACTTTGCCCTCAGCACCAGGCAGCGGCACGGGCACACCCCAGTTACTGTCGCGCGTCATGGCGCGAGGCTGCAGACCGCTGTCTATCCAGCTTTTACACTGGCCATATACATTAGGCTTCCATTGGTCTTTTTTACCTTCTACTATCCACTCCTTCAGCCACGGCTCGTACTTATCCAGCGGGAAGTACCAGTGCTTTGTCATACGCTTCACCAATGGTGCGCTGCTCAACGCGCTGCGTGGATTGATAAGCTGCTCTGGAGAAAGGGTACTACCGCATTTCTCGCACTGATCGCCATAGGCGTTTTCATTGCCACATACAGGGCATGTGCCTACAATATAACGGTCAGCGAGGAAAACGTTCTTCTGCTCATCATAGTATTGCTCACTCTCCCGCTCTTCAAATACGCCGTCGTTATACAGTTTGGTAAAGAATGCCTGCGAAGTGTCGTGATGTATCTTATTAGAAGTACGTGAGTAGATATCAAACGAAATACCCATCCCGGCAAAACTATCTTTTATGATCTTATTGTACTTGTCCACCACATCCTGAGGGGTAATGCCTTCCTTCATTGCCCGGATAGTGATAGGCACACCATGCTCATCGCTTCCGCATACAAACTTCACGTCTCTTTTCTGTGCACGCAGGTAGCGTACATAAATATCCGCGGGCAGGTAGCAGCCGGCGAGGTGGCCTATATGTACGGGGCCATTGGCATAGGGTAGGGCGGCTGTAATTAAATATCGTTTAAAATCCATGTTTCAAAGTAAAAATTCAAAATTCAAAATTCAAAAAACCCAGAAGTACAGCTAGTCGATAGCATAGTATTTAGTAGCGATCCTGTAATAATCGGCTGTCAATTGGGAGTGCAAGATAAATAATAGGGAGGAGTTTGAGCCTAATTCAAATTGCTTTTCACTTTGCCCTAACTTTAAGCAATGAAGCAACCTATAGACAACTTTGCGTCAGGCGGTAAAGATTATGCGCTTTTCAGGCCTGAATCGCCCCGGGAGGTTTTTGATTTTCTATATAGCCATGTAAAGATATTTGATAGAGCATGGGACTGTGGCACAGGAAACGGGCAGGTAGCTGTGACGCTGGCCGACCGGTTTAACACAGTTTATGGTACAGACATAAGCGAAGATCAGCTGGCACATGCGCAACAAAAGGATAATGTAATTTACCGCAAAGAACGCTCAGAGCTAACAACTTTTGCTGACCAGACCTTTGACCTTATTACTGTTGCCCAGGCGATACATTGGTTCGATTTTCAGCCCTTTTATAAGGATGTGCGACGGGTAGCAAAGCCGGGTGCGCTGTTTGCCGCCTGGACCTATAGCCTGCTGCGACTCTCGCCAGAGTTAAATGCGGTTATCGATCACTTTTACATGAACATTACCCACAAATACTGGGACAAAGAACGAGACTATGTAGATGCACATTATAAAACTATTCCGTTCCCGTTTGAGGAAATAACGGCACCTGAGATAAAGATTGTGAAGTCATATACCATGGAGCAGCTGATAGGGTATTTGCGCACGTGGTCGGGAGTGCGGCACTATATGAAACAGGAGCAGAAGGATCCCACAGACCTGATCGTAAGTGATCTGAAGGCAGCGTGGGGAGCCAATGAGCGCCTGGAGGTGGTATGGCCAGTGCATGTACGAGCCGGCTATGTCAATTCTTAATCACTCACGGGCTTTTTGTGCCGTTTTCTGAATACGAACCTGCCTATCTCCCATACGCTTACGAAGAAACCGCCCACGAGCAGCAGGGGCAAAGCTTCTACCATACCCGTAAAAAAGCCTATGGTGCCTAGCGTGGTCTGATGCTTATGTGCAACCGCTACATAGCCTGTGCCTAATGCAGACAAGCCAAAGAGCATGGCTATCGCGCTCATAACAAGTGCCCCAGTGAGGCTTGCCGGCAAGAAAATAATAGCTGCACATATGCTTAATAGTCCGCCAAGTGCGAGTAAGAAAGACAGCGTGCTGATGTGGTTATTTTTAACATGTTCCTCATTGGATAATATGTTAACCGGGGTGCTGCCTTTTGTATATCGTGCTGCACACATCGGCCCATCTTGCCTTGCAGATGCTGTGGATACGGCAGCCGGCACCCCAACTGTTTTCGCTGTAAGCGGAAAGCCTGCTTCAGATACAAGCGGAAGCATTAGTAATACAACCAGTGCGAGTGCTTTCATATGTATAGTATGTTCATTATTAACGCATATGTGGACTATTTATTTTGCAGTAAAAAATAGCGGGAGGAAATCTTAAGTTTCCTCCCGCTACCAATAATTTAATTAAAGAGCCGCCAATGATCGTCCGTTCTGCAATACAAGCATTTGGATCCTTATAAGGTCATCAAGAGCGCCTCTTACCCGCACAGGTGACCTGTTAAGGTTAAGATCTACAATAGTAGATTCTGTGGGTATAGGCTGGAGTTTGCGACTTGCCGATAGCTGGTTATAAGCATAAATATCCTGGTTCAGTTCCTCCAGCCGGGATTCTGCAGCGGTGTTTTGCTGAAAGAAATCCCGGGTTGAATGGTCTTTGATGAGGGCATTTTTTGAAACAAAGTCTTCGCCTATAGTCTTGTAGCCTGTTTCCCATTGCAGCATGCTCGCTTTGATGTCTTCGCAGGCAGCATATATCTTTTGGCTGAGCGCATCAACCGTAACCGGTGTGCTCGGTTTTGCCATTAGCTGTGCTTCCATTTTCAGTATGCGCTCATTCCGCAGGTAGCTTTCTGTGTCGCGTATGCACATCATCCTACTGCTTTGTGGCGTGATGGTAAGTGAAAAGAATAAACCGCAACCTACGATCATAAGTATGCTCGTAACAATGGTATTCACCTTGGTGTCCGGGTTGCGGATACCGGAAAAGAAATAGATAGGGAGGAATACCAGCATAAGTATGGCCGGAGATGAAGTGGCCAATATATTGGCATACGGCCAGTGCATGATCTTGAACAAAATGCCCATGGCTATGGTAATTGCCGATAATGTACCCAGACCTACAAGCAGTTTGTCTTTACCGCTCTGTTTTTCCTTGACTTTTAATGCGAAGAGCAACGGGATAAATAATAAGCTTGCAGATAGTATTCCGGAAACGATCATAAGCGCTGCGCCAGGTGCGTGCATGTACTTTAGTATAATACCGGTAGTGAGTGTGGCAGCGGAAAATGTTCCGCTATAAAGCATGACCTTTTTCATAACGTAATAATTTTTGTTTGTGAGCAGAGATTTTGTTTCTTCTTCTATCTCCCTGAGGTCGTTCTTGTAAAACTGCTGAATGACCTTGGAATAGAAGTGCTCGAAGTCTCCGTTTTCTTCGAGCTGTTGCTCAATAATGCAACAAATATGATCGAGGAGGTTTAGCTGCAGGCCCTCCAGCTCCACGCCACGTGCACTTATGTCGCGGAGGATGTAATCTATTTGCTGATCAGTGATGCAATACATTAGGCTGATTGTGTTTTTATATCCAATAAGAATTTCATAGTGTCCATGAAATCTGCCAGTTCGCTTACTTTCTCTTTTGTTTTGGTTTTACCCTGCGGGCTAAGGCTATAGTATTTGCGTGCCCGCTTGCCTATATACTCCAGCTCCGTAGTTACCAGTCCATCTTCTTCCAGTACATGAAGGGTGGGGTAGAGGGCCCCTTCCGTTATCTGGATCTTTTCATGCGTTAGCTCTTTTACGCGTTGTGTCATCTCGTAGCCATACATACGGGTATTGTCTTCCAGCATTTTCAATACTATGGTTTTGAGAGTTCCTTTTATGAGTTCGGATGAATAGATCATGAGCGTATATTTAGAAGCACAAAACAAAAGTACATAAGAATCTTATGCATTATTGTCTTTTGTATAAAAATTATCAAATTTATTTTAGGTTGTTATGTTTCGGGGATATTTAGTCCAAACAATTCCAAGAAACTACGCTGCTTACTTCGATCACTTTAGATGCAGGAGGCATGGGGTTATTTTTGAAAGAACAATGGCCAATAGTTTTAATTTTACGCCTATGAAAAAATACTGCATACTATTAACCCTGCTTATTAATCTACTTACGGTTGCCAAAGCGCAGCTAAAAGACAATGCAATCAGCAGCGTGATGACTGAAAGAATATTGTCTGTAAATGATGTGAGCTATAATACGGTATTACTATTACCCAGGCTGTACCGGGAGCACAAAACAGATACTATTAATGCCATCCTGAATTATTACGAGACCAATTTTGGTATGGGTAGTACGATAGCGCCGTTTGTAATCATCAATAAAATAAAGAACAAAACATTTAAGGAATCGCTGGAGAATAAGATGCCGGCAGACTATGACACCAGCAGGTTTGCGCGGCTCTCTGACTCGGGCTTTTATGAGCTTAACATTTTTACTCCCTTCCTTATCTGGTACCTTGACAACTACGATATCAAACACAAGTCGAAATATGCGCCCTACATAAGAAACGCCTATGGCGACTATATAGAATTTCTTCAGAACCTGGCAGCGGAAGAGCGAAAAAATGGAGTGCACACGGTAGTGGAAAACCTGCTGCTTGATTTTTTTGCACATCCCTCTGCTGCAATTCTGAAACAGCTGGACAATAAAGAGTTTGAGGGTACCCTGTTGCAGCGTGCATGGTATGATTATCACAAAAAAGTAAATGAGATATCCGGATTAAACATTGGGCTGACTGGGGGGATGTGGGCACCTATGGGGCACCTGGCAGTACTTGGCAACCACCCCTATATAGGATATGTGATAGGCGGGAGGGGTAAAAAAATAATGGTAGACCTTTCTTTGAATTTCCGCTTTTTGGCGACGCCTGAAGACTATGTGATAAAGCTGCAGCAATTGCCGTATACAACCCGGCACTTTTTTGGCGCTTATATAGCAGTTGACGCAGGGTACGAGATAATGCGGAAAAAGAGACATGAAATAGATGTGCTCGGAGGCATAGGCTTTTCCGGGTTTGATGCCCTGTCATCGAACTCAAGCTATTTTAATAACAAGAATGCAAACAGTGATGATGCCAGCTTCTATTCCGCGGACTTGAATGCCGGGCTGGGATACAGGTACTACCTCTCGTATCACAAAATAAGCGGGAAGAATGAAAATAGCGGCTACCTGGCAGTGCAGTGTAAGTACCATTACCAGCACTTTCAAAATGACGGAACTAACCTGCAAGGTAATGCCCTGACCTTTGGCTTGATTTATGGAGGGTATTCCCATAAATCAAATCATTACTACCTGCCTACCATGGATAGGAGTGAGAGGTAGGGGGAGGTTTTTAAGGCTAAGCTTAGAATTGCATCATTGATATTATAATGCAATGTGAGTTTCTCTCCAATTCATTACCTTCGCGGCTGGAAATAAAAATCTGAATTTATGCCGCAACGCGTTTATAATAATATACTGGAGACAATAGGTAACACGCCATTAGTACGCCTGAACAAGGTGGTAGCTGATCTTCCTTGTAAGGTGTATGCCAAGGTGGAAACTTTTAATCCGGGTAACAGTATTAAGGACCGCATGGCGCTGAAGATGCTGGAGGTGGCAGAGAAAGAAGGCAAAATAAAGCCAGGCGGAACGATAATAGAAGGCACGAGTGGCAATACCGGCATGGGGCTGGCTATGGCTGCAATCATAAAGGGATACAGGTGCATATTTGCAACTACAGATAAGCAGAGCAAGGAAAAGGCAGATATCCTGAAAGCGCACGGCGCTGAAGTGATCGTATGCCCTACGAATGTAGACCCGGAAGACCCGCGCAGCTACTACCAGGTGGCGCGCAGGCTGCAAAAGGAGATTCCTAACTCATGGTATGTAAACCAGTATGACAACCTGGCCAACCGCCAGGCTCACTATGAGCAGACTGGGCCTGAAATATGGGAACAGACAGAAGGTAAGGTAACTCACCTTGTTGTGGCAGCAGGTACCGGTGGCACTATTGTGGGCACGGGCAAATACCTGAAAGAGCAGAACCCTGATGTGCAGGTGTGGGCGATAGATACCTATGGCAGCCTGCTGAAAAAATGGTTTGATACGGGTGAACTAGATATGGGTGAGGTGCATCCGTATGTGTCAGAAGGCTTTGGTGAGGATTTCCTTCCGCAGAATTATGACCGCACGGCGCTTGACCATTTTGAGAAAGTGACAGATAAAGATGGAGCTCTCATGGCACGCCGTATAACACGCGAAGAGGGCATATTTGTTGGTTATTCTGCAGGATCGGTGATAGCTGGACTGCGCCAGATGAAAGATAAGCTGAAGAAAGATGATGTTGTAGTAGTGATCTTTCACGACCATGGCAGCCGGTATGTAGGTAAGGTGTACAATGATGAGTGGATGCTGGACCGCGGTTTCCTGGAAGTGAAGACAGTGCGTGACCTGATAGGTGGTCTTGGCAGGCGCAGGCTGGTGACCATAGACCAGAATAGCAAGGTGCTGGATGCGCTGGACCTGATGAAAAAATATGACATAGAGCAGATACCTGTGATGATGGACCTGGAGCTTACCGGCAGCATATCGCAGGCTGGGCTGTTTAAAAAGCTGATAGAGGAGCCTGATGTGCGCGATCTGCTTATTGCCGATGTGATGGACAAACCGTTGCCGGTAGTAGATATGGATATTGCACTGGAGCGCCTGACCCATTACATAGATAAAGACAATGGTGCTGTGCTGACGCGTGATGAAAGCGGACAGTACACTATACTGACCAAATACGATATTTTGAACGCGTTCTCAAAGGGATAGAAGCCTTAGCGGCTCAATGACAGGATAACTCAATGGCTCAATTGTGTGATGGATTCCTTTTGAATTTTGATTTTTGAATTTTTAATATGCGCAGCGTCAGAGAGTTTATCATTGATATAGTTAAGAAACCGCCGCTGTCGTTTCCGCTGATAGGGTTGTTTCATGTGGCGCTGCTTTTGTGGACGGTATGGGATGACCGCAAAGAGCCATTTGACATTGTGTGGCTGGAGGTGATATGGCTTGTCGGTTATACCTTTTTCTGGATAGCAGCATGTGACCTGCGCAAGTGGGGAGCAATGGGATATTTTCTGTTGACGTTGCTAAATATATCTGTGTATATGGCAACCCGGAACCATAAAATACCGCAGGGATACTTCAGTAACATGTTTCTGCTGGATGGGCTGTTCAGTGTATTTCTTTTGTTTTCCTACAAAAAATTGCGGTAATGTCTGTTCGTGTATTCACGGATATGATGGGCAAAGAGGTAGTAGTAAACTATCCTCCTAAGCGCATTGTTTCCCTGGTGCCCTCGCAGACTGAGCTGCTTTATGACCTTGGCCTCGGGGAAGAGGTAGTGGGTATCACAAAGTTCTGCGTGCACCCCGGTGAATGGTTCAGAAACAAGAAGCGGGTAGGAGGCACTAAGACAGTGCATATAGACGTTATAAAGTCTTTGCAACCCGATCTTATCATTGCCAATAAAGAAGAAAATACCAAAGAACAAATAGAGGAGCTGGCACAACTGTACCCCATGTGGACCAGCAATATACGAACCATAGCGGAGGGCTTGCAAATGATAGTGCAAGTGGGCGAGCTGGTGGATAGAAGCGAACCGGCCCAACTTTTAGCACGGGAAATTACTAAAGCATTTGATGCACTAAATAAGGCTGCAACGGTTAAACGTGTGGCCTATTTTATTTGGCGCAAACCATGGATGGCAGCCGGCGGTGATACGTTCATAAATGACATGATAGAGGCCGCAGGCTGGCAAAATGTGCTTGCAGACCGGCTGCGATACCCTGAAATATCGCTTGAAGAACTACGGGATAAGAAAGTTGATACAGTGCTGCTCTCCTCTGAGCCGTATCCATTTAAAGATGTGCATATTGCTGAGATAAATGCTGCTTTGCCTGATGCGAAGGTGATGCTGGTAGATGGGGAAATGTTTAGCTGGTATGGGAGCCGGATGAGGGAGGCGGCAAAATACCTTAGCACTTTATGACAAGGTGCTGAATTTGTATTATTGAAATAAATTATATTTGCACGTCAAATTTAAACTGATAATTGAGGCGATATGAAATATACTTTTTCCCTTATTCTGCTGTGTTTTTCTTTTTTCTTTTTACCATTCTCCAGGTCGTTTGCTGGTTGCGCACCTTCGTCGGGATCGTGGAATGCGATAGATGGGCATCTTGGGTATGCGATAAACAGATTTCACATTGATGGGTATAGCGGGTCTTTTCTGAATGATACCAACATTGTTGCCACGATTGCGAGTACCACCGCGGGCTATAACAGCGGCTATGCCGACCATAGCGCAATGACACCGGTGATATTGCAACAAGGTGGTGTATATAACACAGCGGCCTATTGGAATACTGCTACCTATAAGCAGGAGCTGCAGGTGTGGATAGACTTTAATGATAATGGCGTTTTCGAAGTATCGGAGGAAGTAAGCCCGGTGTCTGGTTATCACCCAACAGCTACGCCTAATCCTTCAGTGTTTTCTATCACTGTACCCGCAGGTGCGGCTACCGGTCTGCATCTTATGCGCATGCGCGGTGTATGGGAGCAGACAGGCGGCTCTGCCACACACCCTGCCCACCTGGACCCGTGCGCGGTTCGTTATCTTACTACGGACCCTACTTACTATACAGGTGACGCGGTAGACTATAAAGTAAATATCATCAGCTCGGCGGCCTGCTCGGGTATGCCCATTGCCGGTACTGTAGTATCATCTCCTTTTTCATGCAGCGGTAATAATTTTACAGTTTCCTTATCTGGCTCCTCAACCGGTTCGGGCTTTACTTACCAGTGGCAGTCTTCGCCGGACAGCAGCAGTTGGACCAATATTTCCGGCGGCACTACTATGACGTATTCGCTGATGCAAACAGACACTACATTTTACCATTGCCTGGTTACCTGCACGGTGAGTGGCCTATCTGCATGGTCTGCCGGCGTAAAGGTGGATACCGCAGCATCTCCTGTTTCCGGAACCATCACCGGTCCGCCGAACATCTGCATGGGAGCTCCGGCGGTTACCTATACAATCACTGGCAATTCACTGCCAGGTATCTGGAGCACGCCAAGCAGCGCATTGTGGGCAGGTGTGGCGAGTATTGATGCGGGTGGTCATGCAACGGGTGTACTGGAGGGTGGTGCCACCATCAGCTATTCTGTCACGAACATATGCGGGACCGCAATTTCAATTTATCCAATAAATATACTTGCAGCTCCCTCGGCAGGTATTTTTACACCCAACCAGATTTGCCTTGGGTCCACATTGGCTTTGAATGCGGGGCCGGCAGGAGGTACGTGGACGATTAGCAATGACAATGTGCTTGTAACACCACCAGATAGCCTTGTAACGGGGATGCATCCCGGAGTAGATACGATTACGTATGCGGTGAACGAGGCATGCGGCCTGGCTACTGCCACGCTATACCTCTATGTTTACGATACTACTGCAGGAACCGTTGTGAGCCCCGATACCATTTGTGAAGGCGAGACTGTTTTCCTGGTGCCAACAGTATATGGCGGATCTTGGACTGCGACCGGAATGTTTGGCCATGCTTATGTAGACGGATCCTCAGGCTACCTGACCGGTCATTCGGGAGGACCAGATACGGTGATGCATACCATCTCTAATTATTGCGGCACTTTTTACGACCTGATCCCGATATATGTTCATCCTGCTACGTCGGTTGGGGCTATTTTAGGCGATTCCACAATTTGCCATGGTTCGTCTGCCACGCTCAGTGATACAGCAACAGGGGGCACCTGGAGCGGCAGCAATACTAACGCAACCATAGGTTCTGGCGGACTGCTGACTGGCCTTGCGACGGGGTCTGCAATAGTTACTTATACAATTACTGATTTCTGCGGAACCGCTAGAGCTACTGTTCATGCAATCATAGAAACAGCCATCACCGGCTCTGTGATCACCGGCCCAACCAGCCTTTGCGCAGGGAATGAAATTACTCTCTCTGACCTGGTGTTGGGAGGTGTATGGCTGGCGTCTAATACTAACGCATATGTATCTGCCCTGGGCACGGTGACAGGTTTTAATGCAGGAACGGTAACTATAAGTTACATAGCGCAAAACTCCTGTGGTGCTGATACGGTGACCCATGTAATGACCATAAATCCCCTGCCTGTAGCGGGTGTAATTACCGGTGAAGATACCGTGTGCGTAGGTGCAAGTATAACACTCTCCAATGTCGCCACTGGCGGTGTGTGGAGTGGAGGCAGTGGAAGGGCAACTGTTGCCGATGGGGTAGTTACGGGCACCACTCCCGGTATTGCGGTAATATTTTATACTGCTACAAATGGCTGTGGTTCGGCATCTGCTAACTACCATGTGCGGGTACTTTCCGCCGCAGATTGCACTACCGGCTTTCCCAATTTAGCAGCTGATGGTATCTTGAAGATATACCCGAACCCATCTGATGGATATATCAATTTAGAGTTGCCGGCATCGCAGGCTAACTACGAAATATCGGTGTTAGACATTATGGGTGCTACGGTAGAGGGAAAGACAATATCGGCAACCGGGAAGCAGGTTGTTTCCTTTGATCTGGGCAGTGTGCCAGCGGGAAGCTATTTGGTGAGGGTGGTATTTGGCAGGGAGGTGTACTACAGAAAATTGCTTATTGTGAAGTAGGATTTCTTGTACATTGATCGCGGTGCAGGAGGCTGTGCTGATTGTTTTGATGCCTATGTTGAAATAAAGATTGACCTGCCTTAACCTTTTACTCATTAATTTTACCGGCAAATAAACAGGTATGAAAAAACTGAACCTTCTGATAATTGCTGCAATATTGATATTGAGCGCGACCAGTGCAATGGCTCAAAGCTGCTGTAAAAAGCCCGCTGGTAATGACATGAAGGCACTGGCCCTGAATAAATCTTTTAAGGCGGCGCATGAGGCCCCACTGCCGCTAAACTATACTGCACAGAACGGTGCTATGATCAGTTTTCCGGTAGCTGGTGGAAAGGATGGTAAGGCATTCTTTGTGCCTGGAGACGAGACAACCGACAAGGTGTTGTTTGTGTTTCATGAATGGTGGGGGCTCAATGATTATATAAAACGTGAAGCAGAAACCTGCCAAAAGGAACTGGGTGGCCATGTGGCAGTGTATGCCATAGACCTGTATGATGGCAAAGTAGCTGGTACTCCAGATGAAGCAGGTAAACTTGCAAAAGCACTGGATGACAAAAGAGGCGAAGCGATAATAAACGGCTTGCTGAAAAAAGTGGGGACGGGAAAGAAAATAGCAACAATAGGGTGGTGCATGGGCGGCAGCTGGTCGTTTACCGCTGCGCGGCTTGCCGGTAAGGACGCCTCAGGTTGTGTCATGTACTATGGTTTCCCTGACCAGGATGCAGCGCACCTGAACGCGCTGAAGACTAATGTGCTGTATATATACGGATTGAAAGATGCTTATATAAAGGAAGACGATGTTAAGAGCTTTGGTAACAAGCTGATAAAAATGAACAGGGGTTTTACGCTGCAGAGTTATGATGCTGTACATGCATTTGCCAACCCCAGCAATCCGAAGTATGACGAGAAGTCTGCAGGAGAAGCACATGTATTGTCGTTGGCATTTTTGAAAGGTGAGTTATCCATTCAATAGTTATTATGGTCCTGGAACTTCATATTTTACTTCAAGCACCGCCAGCGGGTATTGATTACGGCTTACAAAAAGGATCGGGCAGCAAGTATGAGACCGTGCAGAAACAACGGTCTACCGGTGCAGATCTGTATTTTGCACTAAGTGTGGAGGTGAAGGGTGATAAGCTTATGAGTGGCCTGCCTGATTTTAAAGGGCCCTTTGTGCAGGGGCCCCGGGAGATACGGTTTCTTTATATTGATATTGGCGCGGCAGCAGGGCAGCATACGCACTGGAGCCGCCGATTGAAAATACCGCTAACCGGTATTCGCTGGGAGGCTATAGAACAGCTGGCTACCCAGCCACATAGTGTACTCACAACCCAAGTAGTGGGTACTGGCAAAGATGGGGGACCGAACTGTGCAACGGTAAAGCCGTTTGCGGGTTGGGAGGTGAAAATACTTTCGAAATAAAATTTCTTCAGGCCCTTCTCAGTCCGGCAAAAGCTAAGAAGGCCGCAAAATCAAAGGATAAGAAGCAGGACAAATAAGTCCTGCTATTTTTTTTCAGGGCTGTATTTCCACACCGTTAGTTTATCCGGACACTCTGCTAATAATACGGTTATTGATTTTTGAAAAAGAGGATGCACATAATCCGGTGCCAGTTCGGCAAGTGGCTCTAATGTGAATCGTCTCTCCTGCAGGAACGGGTGAGGTATAACCAAGGCTGGTGTGTCCACAATGTCCGAGTTGTAGAGCAGTATATCTATATCTATTGTGCGCGGGCCCCATTTTATGGTTCGGTGCCTGCCAAGCGTATTTTCGATTCCTAGCAATGTATGAAGAAGTAGTGCCGGAAGCAGGTTTGTTTCCAGTGAAATAACCATGTTGAGAAAATCGGGCTGCGCCGTGATGCCCCATGCTGCGGTCTCGTAAATAGATGAGCGGGCCGATATTTTGCCGCAATGCTCGTCTATCAGCTCCATTGCTCTCCGCAGCCACACTACCCGGTCGCCCTCGTTACTGCCCAGCAATAAGTATGCATTGTTCATTGTGCGCCAAAGATAATATTACCTCGCCGTTCAGTGAATTTAATGCTCCCTCCTAAAGTTTATCCGTATTTAACCAATTATTGCAAAGGCTGCTTGTATCTTTGCGCATCATAAATTGATGATACTATGAAAGAATTTTTTAAGTCCTTTTTTGCATCGCTGCTGGCTATTATCGTTTCTGGTTTTATATTGGTAGGCCTGGTCATTGCCTCCATTGTTAGCCTGTCTAAGTCGGTAACAGAGAAGGAGGATAAGAAGCTGAACGGAAATGTGCTGGTGATTGACCTTTCTAAAAGCATACATGAACTGGGAGAGAATAATTCACTTGCTATGCTCAGCAATAAATCGGGCTATGAGGCCGGATTGTATGATGTGATAAATGCACTGGGACGTGCGAAAGCAGATGCGAATATAAAGGGAATACTACTGAAGCTGAAGCCATCGCCCAATGGCTGGGCTACTGCGCAGCAGCTGAAACTGGCACTGGATGATTTTAAGTCGTCGCACAAATTTATTTATGCTTATGGCGAAGATATTTCGCAAGGGGCTTACTACATAGCCAGCAGTGCCGATAGTGTGTATCTGAACCCGGCAGGCAACCTGGAGCTTAAAGGGTTTGCCACAGTGATGCCGTTCTTCAAAGGCACGCTGGATAAGCTGGAGCTGCAGCCGGAGATATTTTATGCGGGTAAGTTTAAGAGCGCAACAGAGCCCTTCAGGGCAGAAAAGATAAGTGAGCCAAACCGCCTGCAGATAATGGCTTATCAGAATGGCTTATGGAATCAATTCCTGGACGCTACATCAAAGTACACTAATGCAGACAAAGCAACAGTGAATGACTGGGCGCAAAAGGGATCGATACAATTTCCTGAAGATGCGCTTAAAGCGAAAATGGTGGCTGGTCTGCTTTACTGGGACGAGGTAGAGCAGCGAATACGCGCAAAGACCGGGCAAAAGGAGAGCGAAGCGATAAAGTACGTGAACATAAATGACTATGCCAATGCTGAAAAGGGCGATGGTAAGATCAGTGATAAAAGGGTAGCTGTGATCTTTGCCGAAGGAGATATTGTAGATGGCGAACAGAATAATGACAGGGAGATAGCCTCAAAAGATATTTGTGAAGAGATACGCAAGGCCGCTAAGGACGACAGGATAAAGGCAGTGGTGCTGAGGGTAAACTCGCCCGGTGGCAGCGCCCTGGCATCTGAAGTGATACTGCGTGAGCTGGTACTGCTGAAAAAGAAGAAGCACCTGGTGGTGTCTATGGGCGACTATGCAGCCTCTGGTGGTTACTATATATCCAGCATGGCGGATAGTATTTTTGCAATGCCCAATACCATTACCGGCAGCATTGGCGTGTTCAGCATGCTGTTCAGCATAGATAAGCTGATGAAGAACAAGTTGGGGGTAACGTTTGACGAGGTGAAAAATGCGCCTTATGCAGATATGCCGACCACATCGCGGCTACTTACCGCTGATGAGGCGAAGCGCATGCAGAACTCAGTGGACACTATTTATGAGCGATTTAAAAATCATGTGGTTGACGGCAGAAAACTGTCACTTGCAAATGTGGACAGCATAGCCCAGGGCCGTGTGTGGACCGGTACTGATGCCCTTGGTATAGGGTTGGTAGATAAGCTCGGCGGTCTTGATCGTGCAATAGCCAGCGCTGCCAGCCTGGCAAAGGTGACGGATTATAAAGTAGTGACGTTTCCTGAGCCGTATGATAAACTAAATTCTCTGCTGCGGAGATTTGGCGCTAAAACAGATGCCAGTGCAGCGGTAAAAGCAGCCATAAAGGAAGAGATGGGCGAAGGCTATCAATGGTATAAGCAGGTGCAGGATCTGCGCAGGGTAAACGGCAAAGCGCAGATGATGATGCCGTTCAGGGTGAATGTGCAATAGTGCATACTAAGATTAAAGACAAAAATTGAAACCCAAAAGTTGCTGCTCATGAAGCCGATTATATTAATTACTAATGATGACGGGATCACCTCGCCAGGGATACGGGCGCTGGTCGATGCAGTGCGCGACCTGGGCCAGGTGATCGTAGTGGCTCCGGATAGTCCGCAGAGCGGTATGGGGCACGCCATAACCATAGGTGACCCGCTGCGGCTGAATAAAGTAGACATGTTTGACGGTATAGACTCCTGGCAGTGCAGCGGCACACCCGCCGACTGTGTGAAGCTGGCCAGGGACAAGATACTGCACCGCAAACCTGATATGTGCCTGAGCGGTATAAATCATGGTGCTAATCACTCTATAAACGTGATATACAGCGGAACGATGAGTGCTGCTATGGAAGCTGCTATTGAGGGTGTACCCTCTATTGGCGTGTCTTCGCTGGACTATAAGTTTGATGCTGATTTTACCGTAGCAAAAATGGTAGTGCTGGATCTGGCAAAGAGAATGCTGGCAGGTAAAATGCCGGAGCATATATTGCTGAATGTGAACATCCCGGTATGTACGCCCGATACATTTAAAGGTATTAAATTATGCAGGCAGGCTTATGCACGCTGGGCAGAGGAATTTGATCATAGACTTGACCCGAGAGGGAAGGACTATTACTGGATGACCGGCAGGTTCATAAATATGGATACCGGAACAGATACGGACGTAGAGGCGCTGAAAGAGGGCTATGCATCAATAGTGCCGATAAGGATAGACTTTACGGATACAAAGATGAAGGAATGGTTACATGAAGAATGGAAGATCTGATTTTTTTATAGGAATTGGAGATTTGGTATTAGGTATTAGGCGTTTGGATTGTTACATACTTCGCTATAGTGAAACGGTCTGGTTCCGGAAATAATTCCAATTCCCAAATCCACAACACTAATTACAAATAAGAAATGGTTTACAAAGTAATAGGCTTGATGTCTGGCAGCTCATTGGATGGGCTGGATATAGCGTATGTGCAGCTGGAAGAGGTGCGGGGACAATGGAGCTTTGAAATACTAAATGCAGATTGCATTACCTACAGTGAAAAATGGGCGCATGATCTGCGCTATGCAGACACAATGCATGTCGGAGACTTTCTGAAACTGCATACCGCTTACGGCAGGTATCTTGGCGAAAAAGTGAATGAGTTCATACAGCAAAATGATCTGGAGCATAAATTGCATTTTATAGCCTCGCACGGGCATACTGTTTTTCATGACCCGGCAGGCAACACTACAGGGCAAATAGGCGATGGCGCTGTAATAGCGGCTGTTACTGCGCTTCCGGTGATCAGTGAACTGCGTGCGATGGATGTGGCGCTTGGTGGACAAGGTGCCCCGATAGTGCCTATTGGGGACAAACTGCTCTTTGGCGGCTACGATTACTTATTGAACATAGGTGGTATTGCGAATGTGACTGTACGTAGTGAATCCGCCCAGGCAGGTCAGGCAAACGGCGGGGCACCTGCTTTGGTTGCATTTGATGTCTGTGCTGCTAACCAGGTCTTAAATGCCCTTGCTGAGCGCGAAGGAAAGGATATGGACGAAGATGGCGCGATAGCCAGGAGCGGCACATTGCTTCCAGGTATGCTGGATCAGCTGAATGAGTTGGCTTATTACAGTCAGTTGCCGCCAAAATCGCTGAGCAATGAGGATGCGAGGAATATGCTGCTGCCCACACTGCTGGAGAGCGAGAATAGTAATATGGACCTGCTGCATACTGCTACGGTGCATATAGCACAGCAGATAGCAAGAGCGGTAGCCGCGCACCCGCACAGTAAAGAACAGGCTAGTATGCTGGTAACCGGCGGCGGGGCATTTAACGGCTTCCTGGTGGAGCAACTAAACAAGGAGTTAGCGGAGCTGAATATTTCTGTAGTGGTGCCGGATGCGCAGGTAGTGAAATTTAAAGAGGCGCTGGTAATGGCGCTGATTGGCACACTAAGATGGCGGGAGGAAATAAACGTATTGAGCAGCGTGACAGGCGCGAGCAGGGATAGTGTAGGCGGAGCGTTGTGGATAGGGTAGTTGGTTGACTAGTTGACTGGTTTACTGGTGGGGTGTGACGCGGATTATTAGTGTGGTATGTGACTAATTTGTTCTCTGGTCATTATCCTTTTTGTTGGGTCATCCATGTCTATTAGCGGAGTTGAATAACCAGTGATAACAATGCAGCCTCCTAAGGCTTGAATGTTCGATTTTTTAAAGGCAAAATTAACAGGCACATTATTAGTGTCAACTTTGACGCCGTTGGTTTGTATGCTATCATATCCTGCGTATCTCACCATTACCTGATAAATGCCATGCTTCAATGAGCCTAAGGAGTAATTGCCATCAAAGTCGGTGACAGTGCCGCCTACTAATACGCCATTCAAATACACATGTACCCCGGCGTTAATCATCGGTTCTTTCCTTTCATCCAGCACCGTTCCACTTATCATTCCTAAAGAAGTGCCAGGTGCTTTTTTGTCCGGGTTTTCTCGGGCATTGAGCTGCCCTGGTAGGGAGCATTGCGCCGGGAGCCATGGGGGGCGGTTTTGCGCTAACAGTTGGGGGCTTTGGGATAGCGACAACGTAAGACCAAGTGCCATCGTTAACCGGTGAAGCCTGCTTTGCGGTTGGTAGGGGATGTTGATTTTCTTTTCCAGTTGGGTATTGAAGAAGCGACCGCAAACTTCGCCTCTTTTTTTGGAAAAGTAGTTATACAGCGCAGCATCGCTCCATGAAGTAAAGTCGATGACAGTTTTGCAGCACTGCGCACAGTGGCGGCCGTTTGCGTTAGGTGTCATTTGGTTCCAGCTTTGCGGGCATGGGGAGGGGATCGTTATCTTGATGGATTTGGGTTTGCTCATAGTAAGAGATCTTACTTATATAGACGTAAAATACGGCAACAAACTTGGGTGGAATCACCTTTATATCCTCTATTTAAGAAAATCACTTAATCAAGCAAATCAAGGTTCGGACTAATATTGCCCGGTACTCAACATCACCAATGTACAAGACTCAAGTACACTAATACCTTCTTTAGCAGCCATACGCTCGAGTTCCCCGTTTTCAGTGCCGGGGTTAAAGATGATGCGTTTTGGCTTGAGGGAGAGGATATAATCGTAATAGGGTAGCTGGTTATGCGGATTGAGATATAGGGTTACCGTTTCTACATCTTCCGTTTGCACAGGTGCGGAACTGATGTCGGTGCCATTTACATTGCCGGCTTTCTTGCCTACCGCTAATATTTCCTGCCCCTTGCGCTGTAAAGCCAGTATAGCTTTGTTGCTATATCTATCCGGATTTTCTGAAGCGCCAAGTACTAATGTTTTGTTTTTCATACCCCTCATGCCCTACAATAAGCGGGCAGTTATTTTCTATTAAAATCGTACCTCTATCTTTTTGCTTTTGAACATTAACTTTTGCTTACATAGACATGGCAACCATCTCTGCGATATCAAGCACTTTCACTGAGTCTTCTTTTTCTTTATTCTTTACACCATCGGTAAGCATGGTGGTACAGAACGGGCAGTTGGCTGCTATGATGGTAGCGCCGGTTTCCAGCGCCTGCTCAGCACGGTCAAAGTTGATGCGGGTGCTGCCGGGTTCCTCCTCTTTAAACATTTGCGCACCACCTGCGCCACAGCACATGCCGTTGCTGCGGCAGCGCTTCATTTCTATAAGTTCGCTGTCAAACGCCTGCAATACTTCACGTGGTGCTTCGTAAATACCGTTGCCACGGCCCAGGTAGCAGCTATCGTGATAGGTGATCTTCTTGCCTTTAAAGGCGCCGCCATCTTTGAGTGTCACCTTGCCGTCGTTTATGAGCTGCTGCAGGAAGGTGGTGTGGTGCATCACCTCGTAATTGCCGCCGAGCGCAGGGTACTCATTTTTGAAAATATTGAAGCAGTGCGGGCAAATGGTCACAACCTTTTTTATTCCGTAGGTATTGAGGGTGTTTATATTGTTGTAAGCCATCATCTGGAACAGGAATTCGTTGCCTGCCCTGCGTGCGGGGTCGCCGGTACACATCTCTTCCTTGCCCAGTATGGCAAATTTTACACCCACCTTATCAAGTATCTGGGTAAAAGCACGGGTGATGCGCTGCGCACGCTGATCGAAACTGCCGGCACAACCTACCCAAAAAAGAATCTCGGGTGTTTCTCCATTTGCCGCGTACTCAGCCATTGATTTTATCTGCATAATCTTAAATTCTTATAGTAAAATGCTTCTATTCAGCTTCTCCGCTACACTCAACTGTCATGGTTCGGCGGGGCTCACCATGACACGATTTATTTACCAATCAACTTATAAACTAATCAACAGATTAGCCATTCACCCACGCATCCCTGTCGTCCGGACTAAACTTCCATGGGGCCATGTTATTTTCAATATTGCCAAACATAAGGTTCCATTCCTGAGGGGCATTGCTGTCGTCCATAACCAGGCTACGGCGCAGCTGCATGATGATGGAGAGTGGATCTATCATCACCGGGCAGGCTTCTACACAGGCCTGGCAAGTAGTACAAGCACGAACCTCTTCTATCGTTATGTAATCGTTTATCAGCTGCTTTCCATCAGGCTGAAATTCTTTGTTTGCATTTATGTTTTTACCCACTTCTTCAAGTCTGTCGCGGGTGTCCATCATTATTTTGCGTGGCGAAAGTTTTTTACCTGTAATATTTGCCGGGCAAACGGAGGTACAGCGTCCGCACTCAGTACAGGAATAAGCATCAAGCAGGTTTTTCCAGCTGAGGTCGGTAACATCTTTTGCGCCAAAATTTTTATGTTCTGCAGGCTCTGCAGATGCTGGTGGTGCCTTATCCGGCTCCATCATGTACAGTACCTCCTTTTGTATCTCCGGCATATTCTTCATTTCACCCTGTGGTATCAGCTTGGAGTAGTAAGCATTTGGGAAGGCCAGCAATATGTGCACGTGCTTGGAGTATGGCAGATAGTTGAGAAACGCAAAAACACCGATGATGTGTAACCACCAACATCCGCGCTCAATGGCCACAAGTGTGCCGACAGACATACCCGAGAACATACCGGTGAAATGACGTGTGATCCAGAAAGGATCGGTATGGATGTAGTGCTCCGCACCCAATGCCTGCAACGATTGATCCGCAGTGTTCATAATGAGGAACAAAGACATAAGTACTACCTCGGTGATCAAAATGAGGTTAGCATCCTCGCGGGGCCATCCGCTCAGCTCCTTCATATTAAGGCGTGGCACTTTGGTAATGTTCCTGCGTGCAAAGAAGATGACACAGCCAATAAGTACGAGCGCAGCAAGTATTTCGAAGAAACCTATGAGGAAAGGATAAAGCGCCCCGATAAAGGGTGCGAAAATGCGGTGCTGGCCAAGTACACCATCTACAAAGATCTCCAGTATCTCTACATTGATAATGATAAAGCCGGCATATACAAACAGGTGAAGGATAGCAGGGAACGGCTTTTTGAACATCTTCTTCTGGCCCAGGGCAAGCAAAGCCATGTTTTTCCAGCGCTGGCCCGAATTGTCACTAAGGTCTTCATCGCGACCCAGCAATATATTACGGCGCATCTCTGCGACTTTTCTGGAGAATAAATACACAGCCGCGGCGGCCATTATTATGAATAATATCTGCTGAACAAGGTGCATCAGTAGCGCTAATTTTACCCGAAAATAACGGCTTTTGCGGGAAAAACGTACTTATTGCATATAGTCTTAAGTCGTGGGTCATAAGTCGTGCGCTTTTGCAGGGGTAAATTGATCTTAAAAAATTGTCAAAACGGTAAGATGGCGACGGGTGTATGCCAGTTTTAAGAAAAAATGTTTAGGTTTGATGCATTGAAAAATATCAAAATGGTAAATAACAAATATAGCGGTATGCCCATGTGCAGGGTTTTCTTAGCATTTGTTTTTGCGCTTTTAGCCTCATCTGGTCCATCTTTTTCGCAGGAGATAACTCCGCCTGATATGGATAAGTTTCATATCATGGAAGACTCAATGGTGAAAAGCTCTGACTCTATGTATGATGCGTATATTCCTGACGACCGGGTGGGGTACAGTGAGCGGTTTGCAAAACAGCTGGTGAGGGCGCTTAAAATACCAAACTCCTTTCTTTATCCCTTTGATAAGATCAAGAACAAGATCAACATCATCTATGCAGATGACAATAGTTTCCGGATGTTTAACTGGGCTATAGTACCCAGCCTGGGAACGAAACGCTACTACGGGGCTATCCAAATGCCCAGTGAAAAACTAAAGCTATACGGGTTGCATGATTACACAGAGGAGTTGGGCAAAGGAGCGGAAGATAGTGTGCTCACCAACGGGAAATGGTTTGGCGCTATTTACTACCGGATAATGAGCAACATGGTGGAAGGGCGTAAAATATATACGCTATTCGGGTTGAATAGCAGTGGTCCGGCAAGTAATCGCAAAGTACTGGATCCGTTGATCATAGATGAACATGGTGTAACGATGGGGGCGCCTATCTTTGGTGTTGCCTCAGAGAATTTTCCGCAGCGGAGGGTTAACCGGTTTATATTGGAATATAAGAAGCAATCGCAGGTGTCGATGAATTGGGACCCGGAGCGGCAGGCGATCGTGTTTGATAAGCTGGTATCGCAGATGAATGATCCACACCGTAAATATACTTTTGTTCCGAGTGGAGAGTATGATGGTTTCAGATGGGGCAATGATATGTGGAACTATGTGCGGGGACTGATGAAGGTGCAGGTGCTTAAGGACGGCGAGCAGCCACCTATGGACGAAAAACAATAGCTTGAAAAAAGATCCCAACAGAATAATGCATGCGGGCTTTAAGTACCTTTTAGGGATTTAAGGTTATTCTCGTTACCTTTGCACACTTTTTATTGCTAACTAAGTTGAGTACCGGCCCGGTAGCTCAGCTGGATAGAGCACCAGCCTTCTAAGCTGGGGGTCATTGGTTCGAATCCAATCCGGGTCACATTTACAATCGCAAACCCTTGATAGCATTGACTTTCAAGGGTTTCTTTTTTGCTTGTGGCATTTTTTGTGGCATTTTTAAAAGCCATCTTAAACACAAAAGACCCCATTTTTGGGGTCTTTTGCATTACATAGCAGCTATTTTTAGACTTCGCCACGCTCCCGCCACGCATTACGCATGATTTCTGCGTTTTCTTCCCCACTTGATTTAACATAGTTCTTGAACACCTTTACATCCTTATGCCCCGATATAGCCATGATAGTGAATATCGGCGTACCCTTCATATGCTCCAACGTGCAGAATGTCCTCCTAGCTGTATGGCTCTGGAGCAATTGCCATTTCTCATATTTTTCTACCTGCACCTGTCCACCCCTGGTTATCTTCTTCAGAAACGGTTTCTTTAGTGACGGTATGTTCTTGCCTATTTCTTTCAGATAGTCATTGAACGGCTGGTTCGTAGGGCATGGTGGAAAGCCTTCCGCATACTTATCAAAAATACGCTGAGCTATCGGGTGAATGGGTATTGTTACTTTGGCCTTCGTCTTCGATTGCAGTACATAAATGTTGCCATTCCGTATTTGCTCCTGTGTGAGCTTAGAGAAATCCGAGTATCTGAGCCCAGTTTTACTTGCAGCGACAAATAAGCTACGGACTACTTCATAAGTGGGGTTAGAAAATTCGTTGTAATTCATTAAATCTTCTATCTCTTCATCAGTAAGATAGATACTATCGCTATTCTCTGCTCCGAGCATACCCTGCCAGTTCAACTCCAGACTCTTGTCGATCAATTTTTGCTCTATCGCATAGTCAACCATTAGTCCGAACTTTTTTAGGTAAGTGCTTTTAGTGTTCAACGCCAGACCAAGTATGTTAGACAGGTAATCTTCAAAATCTTCAATGAGTTGCTGAGAAATATTCGTTAGATAAAATTTCTTACCCATATACTCCTCAAATTTCTCGAAACTACTTAACGATGAGCCATATGGCTTTATGCTGTTTTGCTTTATTATTAGTTTATTAATCGACTTTCTTTTACCTGCCTTGGTATCGTCTATGAATTGCTGAAAGAAGGCTGTAATCAGCATACGTTGCTTCTTTTCTGTAAGGATCTTGGTTATAGTCTTCTTATTAATAGCATCCCGGAGCAATTGAGGGGTGATATTCGCGACACCTATTTCATTCTCCAGTTTCTCGAACGCATCACGCACCTTTTGCTCCGCTTTAACAAGTCTGCCGATCAGCCCCGCATTCTCCGCATTCTGCTTTGGCTCATATTTCTTGTTATTCCACTCAGATGTATGTATGCTTTCGCCTACCTGGTATATCAAGCGACGCCCCCACGTTATCGTAAAATATATTGATGTTATACCAATCATTTTAGGATTGCGTATGTACATATTCAATCTCATTTCTTCTTTGTTTTAAACGCAAATGCATCCAATTCGCTTTTCTTAAACAGATACTTGCGACCTGTGCCGCCATTATGCAGTTCACCCTCTTTAACTCTATCCGTTATTGTTCGCTTACATACTTTGCAGTATGCAGCCGCTTCTTCAAGAGTCATTATCGTATCGGGCGAACTGCCTTGGCTATAGTATGGAACCTTTCGCAATTCCCCAGCGACAATCTCACGAATTACTTCTTGTAGTTCAAGTGAAGGCATGAATACCAACGAGTTTATGTTGACCGTATTAGACATAGTTGTATCAATTTAATTATATACAGTCTTATTTGGAATTAGTGTCATCTTGGAGTTTAATAAATTCCCTAACCATTAGATCTTCCGGAATTTGCTGAACCTTATCAATTTGCTTGAAGAAGTAGGGCGTATTAGTGGATTGACATTCCGTCTTTAATTTCCTCGCCCAATCTGTATTGAATAGTCTTTTCTTAGGGCCCGATTCGCCGCCTTGAATAACCCAGTCAATAGAATTACTCTGCAACCATGGCAACAACGTAATCTCATCCAATTGCGGTTCGACAGATAAGAAGCGTTTCCCATTTACTTCCGTCAGATGGGCAATCAGGTTGTTCGCTGTGGCTTGATTTACTGGCGATGTGCCGAACATTACATTATCAGGCGGGCAGTGCTTCCATGCGTCTGGTATGTACTTATTGATATTGCTCGGTCGCTTGGTTAGCAACAGGAACATCAGGTTTGGGTACATGCCATTTGTAATATTGTCGAAGAACCTGAGTCGCAATTCGCCGGTAGTATGTTCGTAATGGTTACCAAGATGATCAATCACAGGCATTGGCTTTTCAAATATGTCCATCATAGAGCCAACAAATACCCTGTGTATTTCTCCCTTGGAATCTGCTTCCTTTTGATACTTGAGCAGGTCATCCCATACGGATCTTATTTGTTTTCTGGGCTTATCGTTACCCCAGACATCGTTACCCCATCTTTTAGATAATGCTGCTGCATAACAGTTATCGCAGCCTTCGTGTACTTTGGTGCAGCCATGCCATAAATTTGCGGTGTGCTTAGTCCATTCAATTGAAGAATTCTTTGCCATTGTTTTTATGTATTTGTTAGTGATTAGAAATAAATATATTATTAACTGAAAATTTTTTTAATGAGGCTATAGTCCGCCTTTAGGCTGGTTGTTTTTGTAAAAAGATAGTGATAGGGTTATAGGCATAGTGGACATATCAATACATCATATCCTTAATCAATTTTTCTAATGATTTGTAGTGTATAAACCATTCACTTTTTTCCATTTTACCACGAATTATACCCTTAACTAACATGTCTTCCAACTTCTCCACAGGAGTATCAACTATAGCTGATACCATTAAAATACTGATGTATTCCGTTTGCAGAACAATTTGCACTTGCTGATAGTTATTTGGTTTTAGCTTATGAAAGCCATCCCATTTTACTAACGCCAACAATTCTTTGACAGTTATAGTCGTGTCTACATCATCACCACTTGGATTTCCACCAACTACCATTGCTTTGCCTGCGATCCGCACTCCTTCAATCACAAATTGGTAGTTATCTTTAAGTAGACCAAGATCGTCTACATAAATTATAGAGCTCTTTTTAGATAAGGCTGGAGTAGTGCATATATCAAAGGCGTCACAATCAATTATTTCGTAATATGCATAAATTGAAGTGGGGATGTCCATGTGAGTAATTGTGCGATTTTTAGGGTCAATCACAATACCCTTTATAGTTTTTTTCATTTTTGTTGTTTTTAAATAATAAATAAAAGAGATAGGATTTATAGGTTGTGCTGTTAAGGCTGAACAGTCAGATACCAGCTTTGACATACATCTGGCAACGTCCAATTGCCGTCTGTAGAAGATTTGAGTCGATCTGTAGAGGATACCTCTTCACCGTCGATCGTTAAATAAGCCGGCACAACAAGTTCTAATTGCTTACCGTCGCTTAGGAATAGCACCACCTTTTGAATGAGCCTTGACTTAACTGCATTTTCGGCAACAGGATTTTGTCGATATTGATTTAAGATAATATCCAGATCCTCTAACGTAGGAAGTTCGTTTGCTACACTAACAGGAGCGATTAAATCTGAACCTTCAATCGTAGTATCATCATTGAACATATCCTCACCTGTTACAAGTGTTGGCTTCGCTGCCCCAGATACTTTGGCAATCTTTTTAGAGGCGAGTTTAATGTTCCCATCATGGTCACCTACACCCTTGATTCTTTGTTCATTTTCTACATTGCAACAAGTAGTATAAGCATGAAATAAAGAGCATTCACCATCCTCCAACATTTTAAGGTAATTTTCATTACCTGACTTTATCAGTTTCAGGTAGCATTTAACTTCTGAACAAGAAACATCCAAAAGTTCAGATAGCACTTTTTCCTTATCCTTTGTCTCGAAATTTTCTTTAATCCATGACTTACCTTCTGGTGTTTCGATAAATTGAGCTGTTAATCTGATGTACTCGGCAGTACATTTGAGGTTCTTGTGCTCCTTGCTCAAAAAAATGATTAAGTATAGCACAACGTTTACCGATTCGATATCTATAATATCCATTTCAATCTCTTCCACTCCAAGCTCTAACAAAGCTTCCAAAGAAGATTTGTGCCCCAAAAGATAAACATGGCCGCCATTTTGATAACCTGTTGGGCGTGTATAAACACCGAACTTGTTTACACCTTCAATGAAGTACTTTTTGGTAATAACGCTATTCCAAATGCGTTTGAAAGTTGCATCTTCACGGATTGTATCCGCAGATACTTTAATTATATTTGTTTTTAACATTTTGTATATATTTTATTATTATTTAAAAATTTGAATAAAGAATCCCCAGTCGCATTTATGCGTTAATTTTTTGCATTATTTAACTGGGAACTTAGAGTACCGTAATAATTTTACCCTGGAAGACCACAGTAGCTACATGTGGCCTACCCGAATATGTTATGCAGAAGAGAAAGACCACTTTGTAGATCTCCTTCAGTGTCACTTCAACTAATGCATAACACCTAATCGATTTGGAATACAAAGATATAATTGATTTAGAAACAAATCAAATAAATTTTAATGTGTAATTGGGTGGAATTTTGCATCTTCAGATAGAAAAAACAAAAAAGAAAAATGAATAATACTCTTCCAAAAAAGAAAATGAAATAATGGAACAGAACAAAGATTATGATCGTATCCACATAAGCAACATGGATTAATACATAGCACTACATGTTACATATAGAAAAATAAATTTCCCCTATGTATATCTTGAGATCTTCAAAAGATTTAATATTTAAACTGTAGGACATTCTTCGTCCATCTTTTGAATCTCTTATGTTTGCGACTAAATTTAATTTTTTGAGAATTTTAATATCGTCTGAAAAATCAGAGGTATTTCTATTATTAATCTTAATAAGAGCGGATCGATCAACAACAATATCATCACGCAACCTCTCAATTAAATACAAATTGTTAGACAAATGCTTTAAGATAAAAATCATTTTTAGATAGTAGTTTTCATTTGTAATTTCTTGCCAGCTAAAAAAATTAATGAATTCTATTATTTGATGCGATATTCTATCAATTTTATCTTGGTTCCTCTGATATAATATTTTCTTGCCAACTTTAGTTTTGTTTGTAAGTAAACCAAGATCTATAAGCTTATGTTTGTAATCAAATGTTTTATCTTTAATATGATACTTTACATTGAATATAGGTGTAATTAAATTTTTGTTGTTTTCGAAATTTTGATTTTGATTAAACAACTCTATCAATGCAGATTTATTTTGCAATAGTTCGCAATATTCTCTAACCTTTAATATCTTTAATTCTAATTCAGTGAAATTTACATCCGACATACATAGTTTGATTTTGTCCAAAATTAATTTTTCTTATCTAAATGTTACTTGTAGTCCGTTCTCTGCAAATACTTTTCTAATCCAAGCTTCCACTATGGAGTAGTTTTCAGTATGCACAAGCACTTGATCGTGGCGAAGTAATTTGGGAATAGGTAAAGCACCAACACCTTTTACGATAATATCGGCTTCCATTGCTTGTAAATGATGAGCTAGAGAAAGCTGCTCTTTTAATTCGTTTATCTCATCCACTAGACCAGGATATAATTCTTGAAGGCATGAAAACAAGTTACCAGTGTTTAATGGCTTATTATTGAATAGCAAATATTTATACAGCCAGCATTTTACCTCAGCTTTATCTTTGCCTGTTTTATCCATAATACGCTGATAAAAAACACCTGCACCACAATCTTTTCTAAATTGCTCGTTAGCTAAAATGCCTGATAATAGTAATGGTTGACAGTTTGCAATATCAAGCGACTGAAGCGTGCAGCCATTTAATTTCATAAACGGAATTGCTGTCGTACTAAGACTGGTTAGCGATGAGTAGAATCTTCCTTCATTACTTATCTTGAACCATAAATGTCCAAGATTATGTTTCAGTGCTGCATTTGTGTATCGAATAACACGTTCTGCATCTAGCACTCTTGGCCGAAATATGCTTACTTCAAAATGCGATACATCATTAAGCCACGATTCCTTTTTAAGAATACCCGGAATAGATTTGCCGATATTTGCATTTAGCCAGTCCGAATAGCTTTGCAGTTCAATTGTAGTTCCATAACTATCTTTAATTAGGTGGCTGTATTCTGGGTATATTTTTGTCCAGTGTGTTTGATCTTTAATTTTTGATTTAGTAATAGAACTAATATCGATCTCTGTTTCTTCAAGCGAAGCTTGGTGCAGGTAATAGGCATTAACTCTGTAAGATTTTGTGAACCCCTTATTTGCTGAGTTTGCAGAGCAGAATAGGTAGTTGTTATTAATAGTAATCAATTCTGGACTCAGTATTTCAAGGAACTTAGTGTAGAAATATCTTTTTCTATTAAACTTCACCGTAAAGTCTTTGACATCCAAATTTGTTTTTGAAATATGGGTGTAGTAGTTAAGCGAAATACACTCAATATCGTTAATTTGCCTGTCCAAAATAAAGTACCAAAGATTGAGGCTCTTTTGTACAATTTTATGTTTTATTTGTTGATCAGCATTGCCGAAAACTGGGTCTTTATTTACTTGATTAGTAATAACGTCTTTAATGTTTTTAGGTAATAGTATTTTCATGTCTCATTAACTTGTACACCTGAATACTAATTTGTTTTTTTATTTGTGTGCTTTTTTTGATGCTCGTTTTGGTAACGAGCTAAAGCAACTGGTCTGGCAAACAAAATGGCATTAGACTGTAATAGCTAATGCTTATTTTAATCGAAAACAATGCGCATTTTATTTCACACAGGAATACGCTTAGATTCATACAAAAACAAAAAACAGTCTTAAGGTGGTAATGGCTAAAGGGTAAACAGGATATAAACTATTAATAATAATTATTATACTAAAATTGCAGCCCCTTCAAGATATTTATGTTCAGTTACTCTAAAATTCAAGTCTTAAGGTAGTGGCTAAAGGGTAAACAGGATATAAAATATTAAAATAATTAAAAAATAATTATACTAAAATTGCAGCCCCTTCAAGATGTCAGTCCATTATGTCATTAAAGCTTTTATAATTAACCACAGTTGCCGAGTGAAGCGAGCGTTACAGCGAGCGAAGCGGAACGAGTTGAGTCATTTTAAGCAACAAAAAAAGCCATCAGTTGTCTCTGATGGCTTTGATGCATAGATTAGCTCTATGGCCTGTAAATGAATAGTTTTTCTTCTCTTGGGGCTGCCGCATGGTTGATGCCAGGAGTAATAGTCATTTGCCATACACATTGGAAATCTGAAGGCATTTCGTACTCGCTAACATAGACTATGTTAGTTTTGCTGGCATATCTGACCCAGTCACAAAACTCATCATGGTCAAATGGCATTTTGTAATAATCAAAATGTTTGTAAGGAGGATCACAGTAAATGACATTGCCCTTGCCTAAGGGTATGTTTTTGTAGTCTCCATGTAGCAGATGAATACCTGCTAAATCCTGCTTTAGAACGTTTTTCATACTACCCTTAAAAGTGCCTGGGCTATTGTACTCATTATAGCTTTCCATCCACTTATTAGCATAGGTAGGGAAATAACCTGTGGCACCCACATACCATGGATGAAACTCATCTTTATGCTTTTTGACGTAAGTGAAGGCTTCCTTTGTCATACAATTAGTGTTTTTGAGGACATCTGGATGACGTTGCGCTTCTCGTAATAAAGCTATCAGATACTTATTGGAATCATATCCAATTCGTGTATGATGCTTAACAGTGGTAATCATATTGCAACCACCGGCAAATGGCTCAATATAGGCGGCTTTGGGATTGACCGCCAGACCTTTGTAAATATAAGGCAATAAATACTTGGCAATTTTTCTCTTACTTCCTACGTACCTCACAGCAAACCATTTTGAAGTCATTTGCATCAAAATTGATACAAGGCAGCAATCTGGTAGAAGGCTGTAACGGAAACGATCCGTAGCAGGAATTATTGTTGAAATATACCTGTCCATTACTAATGGAGCTTACCCAAACATAACTGTTTAAGGTAACCGTAGTCTGACTCTCAATAGTCAGCACAATTGATTTCGTGTCCGGAATCTTGTCCGGAATTTTTAAGTGTATCATATAGTTATTAATTACTAAAGGAAGTGCCGAGTGTATCGACTAAAAACTCTATTGCAGGAACAAATTAGCGCCTATTTCTTGGCCTGTTTTGTTGACACAAAGATACAGATAATTGTTGATACTACCAAATATAAATACCATGCATACCACATTGATTATCAGTAACATTATGCGCATTTAAGAGGAAATAAGAGGAAAATAAATGAATAAAAAAATGGAACGTTATAGAGTTTCAATTTGGGAATTTATTTTTAACACTAAAAGGTTAATATCAACCCCAAACATTTAAACGATTTATAGTCTCCAGTACATTTCCTGCGCAATTACAGCCGATATGGTCGTAGATAATTACCTAGTGATACATTTTATGTCAGAATCAAAATATTCGCAGGGAAATAGCATATTTAATAACAAAGAAAATGTTATTAAATGGGGCAGCAGCTGAAATTAATTCCTTGATAGTTTATTTTCGATTTGGTCGCTAATAGTTTCAGATGACGCAACAGTATCAAAAACTATCAAAAGCTCTTAGAATCGACCCATATTGCTTAGAAAAGCTATTAATTGCCTTCAGAGGAATAATTGTTCAACTGTTAATGCCTATCAGCTTAAAATCACTAGATAGTGGCGATCAAATCTAAAACGGCATGAAAAAGCCCTGACTTAGCAGGGCTTAATTTTTATCTGATAATAGATTGCAGGAAAGCAATGTTGGCACCTATACTTCGTAATTCATTACGGATAAGTTGCTTTCTCCATTCTTCGTCAGTGCCAACCAACCTCCAGTAGGTGGCTATGAATTTATTTTGCAGTTGCTTTAAGGTAGCGGCTGGACTCATACAATTGATTTTAATAGCAGCCTCCCCCACTCATGAGAAAGGCTGCCATGAATAATTACTCTGATACTAAATCCCAGTAGATATTTTTAATGAGCGGGTTATCTAACTTGATTTTCTCTAACAGGGTAAGCGACTGCTCCTTAGTCGCTTCGGCTATCTCCATGTGACCGTTGTAGCCCATACCGCCCTTAACAAAGCGTACTTTAATGTTTGCGCTATTGAACGGCTTCTTAAAGAAGCGCCGAAAGTAATGGTATGAACAGCCAACCAGTTTATGTGTAATATCAGTCCCCAATCTTGGCTTTCTACTCTTTAGAGGTTCTGCGCTGAATGTTTCGGTAGAATCCGTAGCATCTAAAGAAACAATATTGCCCTTTTCCGGTTCAGCACTGTCAGTATTTTCAAAGCTAACAGCGTCGGCTTGCTCAGCACAAGCAGTGTCAGCAACGATATAGACTGGTTCTGTATAAACAGTAGTCTCAATTGCATCTGCATCAGAGAGTTCTTCGCTGATTGGTTCAACAGTCGGTTCATCTGTGGTTACAGATAGTTCAGCTAAGTGTGCTGATAGCTTGTTTTTGCCAGTATTTTTAGCTGGTAGCTTTACGCTCTGAGCAGGCTTTTTTACTGCTGTCTTGATGTTGTTTTTCTTTGCCATTTCTAAATTATTTAGAAGGCTAAGATGAAGGGGATATCTGGATAAACCCCATAGATCTTTTCGAAGTGAAACGGATTTGGACCTATACTTATTAAACCAAAAAAATAAATTTAGACGATACTGACTAATTTATTGATTTATTTGGATTGGATCCATGAATCAGTTTATGGATTCTTATTGAACATATTTAGCCAATGGTCTGTAAATTAAATATTAAAGAGAGATTGAAAAGAATCCCAGTCAAGTAAAAGCCCTTTGATATTGGAATCTATATTTTCTTGGATTGTCCCATTAGGATCAAAATAAACTGTTTTTTCGATCCGGGAAATCTCCGTTAAGTCTAAACCAACAAGATCTTTGTCGTTTGTTACTAGTTCAACTTCTTCTCTAAAAGAAAATCTGATTGTTTGGCAATTTTTATACGTCAAAATAAACTTGTAGTGGAGTTTTGTTTGACTTTTATCGACAAAATTTAAAATAGATTGGGCTTGTTCCCTCGTAATCAAGTTATGCGTTTCTGCTATAAAATTGTAGCTATTCAGGATAACTTTTGATTTTACGTCAACTGCATATGACAATCTATCAATTTGCCGCTGTTTATCTTTAATTTCATTATTCAATTTTATAGTATTCGGAGTCAATATATTAAGGTTAGTTGGTTACAATTTGTTAAAGCCAACTTAAGTCAGTTATAACTAGTTAAAGCTAGTTGTAACTGACCTAAGCTGGGTACTTTGCAATTTTGGTGATTTAAATTAATTTAATTGTATCAATGCGTTACGATTTTTTGCTATTGCCATTCTATAAACATAACTCTTGAAACTATTTATGTTCGGTTGATAATCCGCAGGTAGAATTCCATTAAGATATCTTTGATAACACGAATTACCTCCTAGCCTTATATTCGCTGCCCCAGATGGAGAAGGACCAGTTACAATTGTAAATATTTTTTCATTGACCTTTAAGTAAAACAATACTTTGTACTTTAAATTGCTCTGAATCCAAATTCTACCTAGATTATTGCTTGTAGAATGCCATGAAATGCCATCCAAACTAAAAGCTAAATTAAAGTTGAGTTGGATTAACACATCAAGAAAAATACCAAATGACTGTTTTGAAGGTTTATAATTACCATTTTGATCAAATTTCAAACCAGCTGAATTAAAAGTCGATGAAGTATTGAAAATTAACCAGCAATCATCATTATCATTTTCCATAATGCTTGAAATGCCCTTACTATTTGGTATAACATTAAATAGCGATGAGTCATTTGAATTATATGATTTTCGCTGACACTCTTCTATAACATCAAAATAATTTAATTGTTTTTGATGTAAATATTGAATAACTGAATCTTTTACAGTATTCCTATTTGCGACAGTAATATCCTGAGGGAATATCGGATTTAGTAACTGCCATAAAGTACAGTCATTACCATGGTAAAATGGAATTTTGGGCCGAACAATTGTTTTTCCATTAATCATTAAATTAGGTAAGGCATTTAAAACTGGTAAATCCCGAAAATATGAGGGTGGAGGAAAAGTGCCAATAAAATAAATACTATAATCAGAGTTTAATGGATAACTCAATTTGTAGGGATGAATCTCAGGGAATGGTAATACTGGAAAACTCCCTCCTTGACCTACAATAGAGTTTATTGCCAAATTTCTATGCTGTACAAATTCAGAACTATATTGATGGTCAGTTAATCCGGTAGGTATATGTGGTAACCCAAATGTTAGCCTTGAATTATTTAATAGTGTAAAATTAGTGTGTATCATATTTGTTATTTATTAGTATTTCACTACTAAGTAGGCTATATAGCAAGTATTGTCTCAGTTTATTTTGAAACCCCAAAATTAACCTGTCACTACTTCACTAATCAGAAAGACTGTGAAAAAAAGATAGTATTATTCGACTATTATACAATTACTATTTCCAGATTCTGTGATCATTTAATATACCCCATCTATAGGAACTAGCACCATTCCCATAGTCAGAAGGACAATAATCTTTCAAGCGGAGAGATAAACTATTTTCAATGGCAGTTTTAGTCTGCGAACGTAATTTTTCTTGACTTATCTCCCCTGGTATAAAATGTATTGTATTATTTTCAACCTTGTAGCTAAAATTTTTTCGTGTTTTTGTAAGAAATGCTTTTCCTTGATTTTCGATAAGTCTGTCCCAAATACAATCTATGCAGTTACAATTTGGATTACACATGATAGAAAAATTTGTAAGCAAAACTAAGGCTCAATAATCAGAAATACAATGATTAATATGTAAAATGAACCAGAATCTTTTCTGATTCTTTACCGATCAACTCGTTCAATCGTTTTTTCATTGACTCTACTCCGGCATTAGAAAAGGTAAGGCAAAGTATGTTTTCTCCGCCTAGGTCTGTGTTCATTAAAATATGCCCAATTCTCAATGCAATAGTTTGCGTTTTCCCGGTACCCGGACCTGCGAGCACCAACATAGGGCCGTCAGTATTGATAACTGCTATTTTCTGACTTTCATTGAGTTTACTTAATGAATTAATTAAATTTGCTATTTGACTACTCATGTTCCTGATTATTCAACAAATATCTTCAACTTGATTGTATCCTATTTACAATCAACTAAATATAATATTCATGCCTATTGTAAAAAATGCTTTTGAAAGGTATTTGGAAATTGACAGGTGTTTAAGAAATACTATGAAACCCTATCCCTCAATTAATTTTTTAATTGAAAAACTGTCTGAAAAATTTGGGAAAGTAAGTAAGTCAACTGTTGATAAAGACATCAATTATATGAAGGAGCAACGTAATGCTCCAATAAAATACTCCCGTGATCGAGGTGGATATTACTATGCTGATCCGAATTATTCTTTTCAAAATCCATTTACACAAAAAGACTTGTATGTTTTTGATTTTGCTACCGCAGCAGTGAATGTATATGGCTATTCAGAAATACAGGAAAATTTCAAGGGGATAAATAACCTTGTAAATACCGGTGGAACTTTTGAAAATACAGACGAATATGCACCATTTAATTGCATCCAAATAGCCGGTGCCAATTTGAAAGTTGGCTACAAGTGGATTTTTGATCTTTACATATATATTCAAGAAAGGCAGGCAATCACTATTGACTATCATCCTTATGACAGAGAACCGGAGGTTCGGGTAATTAGTCCATATCTATTAAAAGAGTCAAAAGGCAGGTGGTATATAATAGGTTATGATCATAACGCTGAAAGCAAGTTGACGAAAGTATTTGCATTGGACAGAATTCAAGAAATTGGCAGGAGCCGGGACAGGTTCTTTAATGACCCATTATTTAATAAGCTGGAATACTTCAAGTACAGTTTGGGGGTTTATCACAATTGGAATGCCAAACCGGAAAAAGTGCTCATTCTGTTAGATAAGAAGATGGCTAGCTACTTCTTGTCTATGCCCATCCATAACACACAAACAGTGATAAGTAATGACCAAAATGGGCTTCAGATCGAAATAGAAGTTTATGTAGAAGGGAACTTTGAATTGATCAATCTGATACTTGGATATGGACATTCCATGAAAGTGTTAAGTCCAATTGAGTTGAAGCAAAAAATTCAAGATGAGATAAAAAAAATTGCTGCTAACTATGAAAAATAGCACTTTTCCTTACCTATAAATTCAATTAATTAAATATTTACTTACAATAACGTTCGATTCTAAAATGTCATCATCACTATGCGCAATAATAGAAAGATCAAATTGAATTGTAAATAGGTTACAATCCTCAAAACTACTTTTAGATCCTAAAAAAGTAGTTTATGAAGAAAAAAATAAATATTGCTGAAATTGACAAAAGGCAAATCCTTTTCTACGAAGGTTTTGGTGAAGATGACCTTCCAAATATATCAAGAGTTACCAGCAACGTATTCTATAAATACATCGGTTACTTTAATCCTGCAGTACTCTTTTATGAATTGCATAAATGCATTGGTAATCAATTAACCTTTAGCCATCATTTAGGTAATGGTAAGCTTATAGATGTATTTCAAAATCATTTCAAAGATGCAATAAGTAAGTATTGGTTTCTGGAAGATAATGGATACGAAAATAACACCTCTAAGAAGAAGCAAAAAAACAAAGAATGTATCTTCTTACTGAAAAACGGGATGTTGGTGAACATTGATCATAATGAAGCTAGCATACATTTTAAACCAAATGAAGAGGCTGGAATCAGGGCAAATAAAATTCTGGAGCAGCTTTATTTACTAGCAAATCAATATAAAAAATCATCCACCAATAGTATTTATATTCTTATAAATAGTGGCAGTGGTTTAGAGTTGACATCCGTTGACCTGAAACCATATAATTTAAGCATTGAGACTCATTATAATGATGACCTGCCTCATCAAGATATACTGACCAAGCTTAAAGAAAAAAAAGCAGGTCTGTTCTTATTCTATGGTGAACCTGGTACTGGCAAAAGCAGCTATATAGAGTATCTTCTGACTAAGGTTAAAAAAACGGTAATTATGCTTAGTCCCAAAATTGCCAACGCACTTGACGACCCCAATCTTATCGCAATACTAGTTCAATACCCAGATAGCATATTGGTTGTAGAAGATGCTGAATTATTACTAAGTTCAAGAGAGTCAAATACATCATCCTCCGGCATATCTGTTTTACTAAGTCTAACAGACGGATTATTAAGAAGTCTGAATATTCAGGTCATCGCTACTTTCAATATGGCCATCCTGAATATAGATCAAGCTGTTATAAGAAGAGGCAGATGCAGAATGCTTTATGAGTTCAAAAAGCTATCTGAAGATAAAACAACCCAACTATTGTCTGATTTGAAAATCAATCACCATATTGATGAAAAATCACTTACCCTGGCTGAGATATATAATCAGTCAGAAACTTTTGACATTGATATAAAGAAAAAAGCATCAAAAACAATCGGATTCAGAAACCAGCAAATAAAAATATGATTGTACATAGGCTACAATCTGCTCAACTAGTTTTGAATTATTAGCGACAAATAGAATATCAATTTATGGAATTAGCAATTTCTGCTGTTCTTGCTGAATATGCGAAGCAGGGAGGCCAATATGAAGATATGGCATTTGAAGACCTTTCTCCATTACTGGAGAAAGCAATGGAAGAAGACTTCAAAAGGCTCTTAAATTTATTGGGCATTGTTGGAAACGTTAAACCTGAACCTAATACTATTCCCTACAAGACAATGATTACTTCAAAACATAGATATAGGTTCTCATGGCTAATGTCAGGTTATGTAAGATTTCAAGAGCCTTTTCATCACATATTAAAAGAGTTGCTGAATAAAAACATCAGCAAAATGCGATTCAACGTATCCTTGTCTATAATCAAAGTTGAACAAGACGATATTAGACGTGGGTATTATGATTTCACTTTCAGGTTTAAATACTTTGAACGGCCTACGGCAAATAATACTAACTCATAAAGCTATTGAACTTCAGATAATACATAATGTACAAATAACAGCACATTCATCTGTCATTTCACACAAATAACAAACAATCATGCTTGAAACAGATCTTTATATTTTACTGGGCGGCATAGCTGGTATATTAATGTTTATACTACTATACACCGATTATTTTCACGACAGGTATAATAGAAACATCAAATGGAAAATTGCCTTTTGGGTGATATTTGCAATTACATTTTTATTCATTGCCTTGATCTACATAATATCCATATTAGCCGCTGGTTCTATCATGACTAGTGCTAAAGAAAAATATTGGGATAAGGTGAAATAGAGCTGAATTATTTCTCAAACTCTAAAAATGAAACTTATTTTGAAATGAAAATCTAAATACAGAAATTTACTTTTTTCTTTATAGTATTAATAAAAAATCATAAATTATGGATTACAAAAGGGTATTTATTCAATTTGACGTTGATGTTGATCAATGTTTAGGAAATAGCAAAGAAGATGGTCCAAATGATTTTGAATGTCATGCGCAAGAAGGATCTTTTTCAGAAAAAGCAGATAAAGAAATTAAAGAGTTACTTACTCAAGGATATGAAATAGTATCTACAGCACCAATAATCGCCACATATCTAAGTAGGTCCTTTTCTGGTTTTGAACAAAACCCTTTTTCTGGTGTGTACACTGAAGGTATTGAGGTTTTTTTAGTAAAGAAATAAATTTGCAAATATTATTTATGTTATCTCAAAATTAAATATAATATATTATGAATAATTACATCGTGTTGTTGATGGGAATTTCTCTTGTTGTTTTGAGTGTTTTACAGATAAAAAGGATAAGAAAAAATGTCAATGATAGACTAAACGCTAAAGATAATCCTTTACAAACTGCGACACCTGATTATTCTGCAGCTGTCCTCAAAAACCATCCCAAGGCAGAAGCCAAAACAAATGTCGGCGATAAGAAAAAGGGAATTATATTTTCTTCTTTAATTATAGCTCTTTTGGTAGCCCTTTTCTATTTTACTTCAATTTCCTTTAAAGTTAGTTCTGGCAATCTAAAAGGAACAGCATGGTGGGACCCAGGCACATCAATGGGGCAAATGGGCGAAACTATTTATTTTAATGGTGACAAGGCAGTTGTTAGCGTTTGGGCTGCCGATGCTATGGGTAATGGCTCTAATTATCCTGGAAGTAAATATGCTACGAAAATATCTCGTGTTGAATATGATTACTCCTATGATAGTAAAACTCAAACAGGCACTATAGAACGGGGTACTTTTTATATAGAATATGACGAACAACTAAAGAAATATATTATTCATTATCAAGGAGGTCATTATTTGTACCATTCCGATTTGTAATCCACTGGCTCTTTTTTTCATCTCAAATATATTCAACCTCGTATACATATACATCAATCCAAAACTATTTATTTCAGAAATTCAAGCATCTTTTTGAGGTAATCAGCAGATCATATTTCGCAGATCTGCTTAAAAAATATTGTCTTTTATGCTTATTACTTAACATCTAAAATAGTTTTTCGAAAATTGGATGTTGTACCTCATTTTCTAGATCATCCAGGGCAAATAAATATTGCTGAAAATGCAGCATTTTTAACAACGACTAAGATATACGATAGCAAAGATGTTAAGACAACAGCAAAAAAAGCAATATTTTTTAGATCATGATGCTGCGATTCATTCAAAGTGCAGATCATCTGAAATACCTGCATGGATTCATTGTTGAAAATGTAATTGTATTAACAATTAATCCATAGCTCTAAAGCTATAAGATCGTTAAAATCGGCCGCCAATAAGGCTTTCATAATGATCGGCCTTATTTTTAATGCTACGTAAAGCAATTAAAATAAATGAAAGCAAAATACATTCGATGGAGCACAGTCGGGCAATCTGGAGCACGTCAGTTGCTTGATAACAATCAATATGATATAATAATGCAAGAGCAAATCAGTGGCTCTATTGCATTTGCAAAAAGACCAGAGGGATCTAAATTACTCAAACTAATTAATGCCGGTAAAATAACTGATCTATTTGTTGAAGAGTTTTCCCGTCTTGGCAGGAATGCCTTCGATACCCTATCTACGCTCAATACCTGCGAACAAAATAATGTGGTGGTACATATAATAAACATGCAACTAGTTAGCCGAATCGAGGGCAAGCCCAACCCGATTTTTAAGTTATTCAGCCATATTGTTTCAGTTATTGCTGAGCAAGAAAAAGAACTTATAAAAGAACGTACCGAAGCTGGAAAACAAATGGCAAGAAGCAAAGGAATAAGATTTGGCAGAAAGCCCGGCAGCAACGAAAGAAAGTCGGACTTTTTGAATAAAGAAACCAATAAACTTATCTTAAAATATATCAATGATGGTAAGACCACCATTAGAGAAATCGCCAAAATAACAGATGCCTCAACTGCCACTGTATGTAAGGTGAAAAAAGTGGCAAAAGAAACTAAACAACTTATTAATCTTTAACTAAATGGACGCCACCAACTTTGACAAGAGAATAAGCAGAGCCACTGCTTTGGACCTTCTTAAACCAATCGATGACCCAACACGTGGAGAATGCCTCAAAGATGAAATAGGCTTAACTATCATGTGCATGGAGTATGGTGATGATAGTGAATGGATAGGCGTAGAAGCCAGTGATTATGAGAATCTAGAATCAGATGCTACTTACCAAACATTCGAAATTTGGCTATAATTTCAAAAAAATGGACCCAATTGAGTTTTTAAATAATTACGTGAGCTATCTTGATGAGATAGCCTGTGTGGTTAAACCTGAGTATCAATCAATTATCGAAGAACTCAAACTGATTGACCCATTCGACATAGTTGAACCAGAAACTTGGTTTAATACCCTAACAGATGCCAGAGGCTTTGTATGGAATTTGTTTTTCAAAGAGATTAAATTTCCACAGCACAAATAAAACTGACGGTACTCTTATAAATCGAGTCTATTATATATACCTGATAACCCCTCTATCAAATCTTCCTCTAAAACCATATAATACCGAAGTTGTTCAGGGAAAAATAAATAAACGATACCAGCTTCTTCGAGATAAAAAAACTTTGGTGTTATTTGTTTGCCAATACAAAACCATGAGATCTCAAATTGAATGTCAATAGATTTTTGGGTAGTTTTTGGTGTGCGTTTTATGATTTGCTCCACTTCCTCTATTTCTGCAAATGCATATCCTTTTTGAATGGCAGCATCGGTATCAAATTCTACTTTATCTATTGATATTTCGTGAATATCAACAATCAGGTTTCTTAATCTTTGTAATTCCATATAGTATATATCTGGTTACAAAAACCATAACAAGAAGCCTTTGAGTTAAGAAGTTGTTCTTTCTTTTATTTTATCATAAAGTTCTTTCACAAGACGTTTTTCAGCATCTCTCAGACTTGCTGACCTTTCAAACCACCCATCATTAACAGCCTTCTGCTTATTAGCTTTTATTTCAGTCAGTTTTCCTAACATATTTTGTTCATCTATAGTCAAGGTATATTTGGTAAAATCAATCACTGAATAGTTTTCCATGCTGTATGTCTTAGTGACCTAAAAATAGCTCAAATGATCTTTAAAATGGAATCTTTTACTCGCCATTCGATTGTAAGTTGCAGAGAACATTGGTTATTGTTGGTTCGTAATAACGAGTATTTTGATCCCAGGCATTTTATATATACTTGAAAAGGAATTAATAATGACCCACCAAGTAAATAGAGAAAAGCAAATACAACTACTAAAAGATATTTATACTATAACCTCAGAAGGCATTTTGTTTGATACTGACTTAATGCCAGCATCCAATTATTCGCCGCTCGAAATGGAATTTGCGGAAAACCTATTAGCGCAGGTAAACAAATACGATAGTAGCTGGTTCAAAGATCTTGAAATAGACGTGATAGAAAAAATACTTTTCAATTCGGACTTTTATGTAAACATGGCAATCATATATTTCAAGCCAATTGATTTAGTCGTAGCAGTCGATACAGAAAACAGGCTAGCTCATTTTTATAAATTGGAAGACTTTGAAAATATGTAGTCCAGTGCAGCAGTAATTTGCTTAGCAATTAATATAAGGCAAAAGGGTTGAATAAGACCCTTTTCTACTCATTTTCTAGGCTTGGATATGCCTCAAGTTAATTGTTGAATTAAAATGAGGCCGCATCTAAAAGTGGCCACAGTGGCCACTCTCGGTGATTTTTTATTTTTCTATTTTTTAAGATAATGTTGCCATTTTATAGCAACATTCTTTTGGTATGCGAAACACCTGGTAGGCCTCTCCACACATGC
>CANFHA010000024.1 GCA_947446645.1 Chitinophagaceae bacterium
CCTCCTTTCCCGGTTAGACTTTTGCCCGAACGAAACTGCTCAAGGGCTTGCTTTTTGATTGACTCATAATCAATCGGTTCCTGCTTTTTCATATCCTGTGTTTTAAAGTTAATCATTTAACTTCTGACACAGTTTATTTTACAGTCTCACTCCTGAAAGTGCTTAACAGCTGACTTCCTACCATTGAATCTTTTTATTGCCCAATCCTGTAATTCAAATAAATAGTCAGCTTTCATTTCAGTCGTTGTTTGGTTATCATGGAAATTAAATTTTACAATTTGTGGGATAGTGGAATGATACTTTTCAAATTCGGCTTTAGCATAATTAAATGCTGTAGTTTCTGAAATCAACTTTTTTGTTTCTTCGTCAAATTGGCTAAAAACATTGTAATACATTGCTATTTTCTGCAAATCACGAAAATTCCCATAAAGTGGCAATTTTTTAAGCCAATTTATCATTTCGCTTTCCGTAGGTGGTGCCGGTTTCCCTTTAAATTTTAAGCCGTGCCATATATTTTCCCAGTCGGAAATTCTATCTTCTGTAGTGTCTCTTAGTGGGGGGATATTAACCACATGTTGAACAATCCTATCATAAAAGTCAGGCAGCAAATCGTTCTTTAATTCCGCAATAGATTTATTGGTTGCAAAAATAATTTTCAACTCTACTTTTTTCTCATCATTACTACCAATCCTCCTGATAGACATTTTATTATTCTTATCAGTTTGCAATGCCTTCATGAGTTTTGCTTGAACCAGCTTTGACAGATGATGTATTTCATCTAAAAATAGAATACCATTATCCGCTTCAAATAACAATCCTTTTCTCTCACTAACACCGGTGAAAGTTCCTTTTTCAACACCAAACAATTCAGCTTCGGCTTTATCATCATCGGCAAAGGAAGCGCAGTTTGCCTCCTTAAATGGAATTTTAGGATCAATTTTATTTTTCGCATCCCCTGCTAACTGTGATTTGCCTATACCTCTTTCCCCTATTAATAAAATAGAAAAACCAGTACCCAAAAAAACATTGATTTTCTTAGATACCAATGCTCTTGACGGTGACTGAGTGTCCTTGTAAATAGGAAATTCAGAACTGATTTTTGAAATTAATTTTGGAGATATTTCATTAATAGAAAACTTCTTAAACCGCTCCTTTAGGGCATCATTTTTATCGTCATAGGTCTTAATGAATCGGGTATTTTCCGGCAATTGTCCTGCCTCGGCTAAAATGTGCCATACAACCTGTGTTTCGCTACTTCCCAATGATACATTGATAATGATTTGTGAGTCTCTTTGTTTCGTAAAATATTTGTTTGCCCATTCATTCATCTTTTGAGCGATTAGTTTTTCATCTCTCAAATCGTTTACGTCTAACTCAATAACCTTAAATTTTCCGGTATAATATTCTTTGAAATTGCTATACACAGACAACCACTTTAACTGCTCCACAAGTGGATAGTGTTGTATGTTCCGCCATATGAGTAGTTTAAAATCAGATATTTTCTCTGGATAGTTGGTTTGTACAAATTCGATTTCTCTTTCAAGATCATAACATATATCTGACTTGATGATTTCACGCCATACAACTTCCAAGCCAGCATTAATAATTAAATCATCTTCAAGAATTGTGTTTTTATAACTAAATCGCCGACTTGATAAATTATCAAATGCACTTTGCTTGGCAATTAAGTATATCACTTCGTCAAAAACGAACCCACTTCTTCCATTATATGTATCGAAAACGGAATTCAATTCTGTTTGATTGAGTTCTTTTACAAAGATATTATCAGGTATTGCCCCCAATAAATAGAACTCACTTAGGATATGTTTCAGGTAAGCAACGCCATGTGTTGTATAATGCCATGTAATGTATGTATTTTTCATTTTACAAAGGTAGTACAATACCTTATAGGTAATTTAAGTTGAAATGAACTTTTAAACAGCAGTTGATAATCAATTAGTTATGATGCAATTCTTTAGATGGCATAGTAATTGACTTATGATTAATAAGAAAATAGCAATACACATGCAAAACCAAATTTTGGAATTTTACTTAACGCACCATTTTATGCTTCAGGGTTGGGATAGAAGCATTGATAAGGCAATGCTGTATAAAGTCTTGCCTTATGTTTCAGCCAGTAAAGAAGGCAAAAAACTTGCAATAGTTATGCCGTCATTCCTTTCTCAAAAAGGAATACCGCCGAAAGAAGAAAAGTGTTTAGTAATTGTACTCCTACAAAATCTACTAAAAACAGCTTACTGGTGCGACCATCCCAACTATTTATTCAAAAAAGAAAAACAATCAGAATTTCAAATCATATACTAATGCACATACTAAAAATCATACATGGCTACCCACCAAATTACAATGCCGGCTCAGAAGTTTACAGCCAATCCGTTTGCAACGAACTTTCTAAACGGCATCAGGTATCCATATTTACACGAGAAGAAAACCCTTATGCGCCTGATTTTGGCATCAGGCATGAAAAACAGAATGATCAACTTGATTTATTCTTTGTAAATAATCCACAAGGCAAAGATGGATACCGGCATAAACAAATTGATGAAAGCTTTGCCGCACTCATTAAAGAATTAAAGCCGGACGTTGCTCATATCGGGCATCTCAACCACCTCTCAACCGGAATTGTAGATGAACTCAACCGATGTAAAATTCCAATCGTTTTCACTTTGCATGACTTTTGGCTGATGTGTCCAAGAGGACAATTTTTAACTCGCAGCATTGGGCAAGAAAATAATTTTCAATTATGTTCAGGACAACAAAATGCCAAATGTGCAACGGACTGCTACAAGGTATATTTCAGTGGTAAGGAAGAAAATATACGGCAGGATATTGAACAATGGAGTAATTGGGTTCACCAAAGAATGATCGAAACAAAATCCATAATTGATAAAGTGGATTTATTCATAGCCCCATCAAACTACTTGCGCAATCGTTTTATCAACGATTTTTCGATTCCTGATAACAAAATTATTTATTTGGATTATGGCTTTCCAACAGAATATTTGACACTATCAAAGCAATCAGAAAAGGAAAGGAATTTTACGTTCGGTTATATCGGCACTCACATTCCGGCAAAAGGGATTAACCAACTCATTGAAGCATTTAAGCAAATAGAAGAACCAGCTACCCTAAAAATATATGGCAGGAATAATGGACAAAGTACAGATGCTTTAAAACAGATGGCTGCAACCGCTAAAAACAAAATTGAATTTGCCGGAGAATATATCAACCACAACATGGCAAATGATGTTTTTTCTCATGTTGATTGTATTGTAGTCCCATCAATATGGGTTGAAAATTCCCCGCTTGTAATACATGAGGCCCAGGCTTGCAATATTCCGGTTATAACAGCAAATTTTGGAGGAATGGCCGAGTATGTTCAGCATAAAGTAAATGGGCTTTTGTTTGAACACAGGAATAAAAATTCTTTGGCTGAACAAATGAAGTTTGCCCTGAATAACCCTGAATTATTAAAACGCTATGGCGAAAGAGGCTATTTATTAGCCGAGAACGGAAATGTGACGACTATTTATGACCATTGTAATGAATTACTAAACATTTACCAATCATTGATTGCTCCGAAAAGCTTCTGGAGAATCACAATTGATACCAATCCTGAAGATTGCAATTTGAAATGCATTATGTGCGAAGAACACAGCCCTTATAGTGATTTCATACCGACACTATTCAAAGAAACAGGTGTTAAACGCAGAAGAATGGAATTTAGGATTGTCGAAGATATTTTTCTACAAGCGGAAAAATTACGTGTAAAAGAAATAATTCCATCTACAATGGGAGAACCCTTGCTCTACAAAGAGTTTGACAAAATATTTACTATCGCAAGAACAAAGAATATAAAAATTAACCTTACTACCAATGGAACATTCCCTAAGAAAACTGTTGCAGAATGGGCAGAATTAATTGTACCCAACACAACCGATGTAAAGATTAGTTGGAACGGGGCAACTAAAGAAACCGCAGAAAAGGTGATGCTTGGCATTGACTTTGAAAAGGCTATTGAAAATGTGAGGGAATTTATCACATACCGGGATGAACACTTTGCAAATACCGGGTATTTCTGCCGGGTAACATTTCAGTTAACCTTCATGCAAAACAATATGCACGAATTGGCTGATATAGTTAAGCTGGCTGCATCGCTTGGTGTTGACAGAGTTAAAGGGCATCAGCTTTGGGCGCACTTTGATGAAATAAAAAACCTTTCAATGAAGACATCAACTGAGAGTATAAATAGTTGGAATTTGTTTGTGCAGCAGGCATACGATGCTCAAGAGAAATACAGAAAACCAAACGGCGAAAAAGTGATTTTGGAAAACGTTACTCCTCTTACCTGTAATGAAAATAAAGCAGTACCGGATGAGTACGAATGTCCGTTCCTAAATAAGGAACTATGGATCTCTGCAACCGGAAAAATATCTCCCTGTTGCGCACCTGACAATCTAAGGAAATCATTAGGCGATTTTGGCAATATTAACGAAACAACCATAGAAGATGTATTGCGAAGTACCACCTACAAGGAACTCGCAAAAAACTATAAATCGAAACCGCTTTGTATGACATGCAATATGCGCAAGCCACGTTCGAAGTAAAAAGCTGAATCCATTATTCAAAAATTTTAAAAAAATAAATGAAACAGATAAAAACGATTGACCGGCTAAAATACATTATTCCTACCATTGCAGGTATTGAAGTTGCATTGTTGTATGGATCATTTGGCAGGAAGGAAGCAACTCCAAATTCAGATATTGATATTCAGTTTTTGGTAAATGATGATTTTGAGGCAAATACTTTGATTGATGAACTTCATAGGGTATTTGCGGAAGAAATTCAATACATCATTGAGGTAACTATGAGAAATAAAGTGGTTGCTTATTTTAAATATCAACCTAAAATTGAGTTTGCGATTTGTACCAACCTTTCAGAAATTAATCGGAATTACATTGGTTCGGAAATTACGAATATTGTGGAAACAGTTCTTTATGAAAAGCAACCAGCAAGGCACGATATTATTCGTTACCTGCATCGTATTGTTAAAGAGCATAAAGAGAACTGTAAGTCAAGCGTAAAGATGATTGCTGATTTAACCGACAAATTTGTTTACGAATTTGAAAGCTGTTCCTGTATGCATAGGAGAAGTGACGGTTACCAATTTTATTTTTTTTACAATATTGCTTTACAAATTGCTATTCAATTAAATCACTTTTCCAAAGGGTACACTAAGTTCAATTTCCTTCCTAAGTATTTTATTGCAAATGTTTTAACCAAAGAAGAACAGGAAATTTTTTATGAGCTAAAGGGTACGTTGTTTTTGCCTGATGCTAATCAGCAAAAGAGAAAATTGCTTGATTTCTTTTATTCAGCTATCAAAACATTAGTTACACCTGAAAACCTAAATGACACCAAAAGGTTTTGTGAATGGATATACAATAGAGATTTCCTATGGAATTTCAGAGATATAAGTACACACAACGCTAAAATAAAAAGTGGCAGAATTTTTAGAACGGCTACGATGACATTATTTCAGGATGAAGATAGATTTAACGAATTGCTCAAGGAAAAGAACATCAAAACTGTAATTGATTTAAGAGCAGACAAGGAAATTGATGAAAAACCATACTCAGAGCAAACCCTGACCAAATTCAAATACATTAAAGCACAGCTTGACCCGTGGAATCAACCGGACTGGTTTAAACAAAATCATAATCAGGGGACAAATGAAGAAATTGCTTACCGCTTTTTTGCTATTGGATGCAATGACAAAATCAAACACGCTTTAGAAGCAATTATTGATGAGGACAGCGGTTCGGTTGCTATCCATTGTTTTGCCGGAAAAGACAGAACGGGAATCTTTATATCAATTTTACATTTGCTTGTGGACACTCCAAAGGAATTTATTTACGCTGATTATTTAGCAAGTGAAGTTGATGTAAGCCTTACGCGCTTAAACTTAGTTCTTGACATAATAAGTAATAGCGGTGGAATTGAGCCTTATTTAATTTCTTGTGGAATATCTGAAAACCAAATTTTAAAACTCAAAGAAAAATTACTAAACTGATGAATTGGAATGAGATAAAAGTATCGGCAGATAACACGCACTTCCTTTTTGATAACCAGCCCATTTATGGAAAATATTTTGATGCGGTATTAAAGTTTCATGCTCCCGGTATAGCACCGGTAAAAGATACTACCGGAGCATACCATATTGATGCACATGGCAATCCATTTTATTCCGATAGGTATCAAAGAACTTTCGGTTACTACTGTAATAGATCAGCGGTGATGAAAGGTGAGAAATGGTTTCATCTCAATGAAAGAGGAGAAAGAGCCTATTCTGAAGTGTTTTCCTGGATCGGCAATTATCAGGAAAATATTTGCACTGTTCGTGATGAGAAGAATAGATACTTTCATATTGACCTACACGGCATTAAAATATACACAGAATACTACGTGTATTGTGGCGACTTTAAAGACGGATATGCTTGTGTAAAAAAGAGCAATGGGCTATGGTGCCATATAGACATTTGCGGTAACAAGCTTAATGAAAAGGAGTTTTTCGACTTGAACATTTTTCATAAAAACTATGCAACAGCAAAAGATCGGATGGGTTGGCATCATATTGATAAAGCTGGGAATGAATTATACAACCAAAGGTATTTAGCGGCTGAACCATTTTATAATGGCTATGCCTTGGTAACCAATTTCGATTGCCAGAAAACAATAATAAACGAACATGGAAACTTAGTCTTAGTATTGGGCTAACAGTCCCTCTCAAAGAGCTGATTGTCAATGAGATGTTTATTCTAATTCAGACGCAGCACCTCACTTGAATATTTCTTTCAAAGAGAATATTTGATCGAAAAACGACATCAACCGGTTCGATAATTCGTCGGGGGAGTCCACAAAAATGAGGAAGGGTGCGCAGAGCGTGAGCGATGCCACCCTTTCTCATTTACCCTCAGTCCCGCTCTTTTTCGCTCTCTGAAAAAAAGTTCAACATATTCCGCTCCTCAGCACACTTTGAAATTTGGAATAGCGGAACCGCTGATTTATTTCAATTTCTACTTTATACAGATGCATCTTTCGTGGTCAGTTTATACTCAGGGGCTTCATTTAACGAGGCCGCAGCCCGCTCCAGTTCCTTGTTCATTTTGGAGAAGTATTGCTCACCCTCGGTTTTTAGCTCTGCAACCAGGTTTTTGTAGTAGTCAATTCCTGCCAATAGGTTTGACCTAAAGGTGTTCAGGTATTTTTCCTGCTTGGCAGTAAGGCTAAGTCCCGTATCTATCTTTTTCTTGAAATAATCAATATACAGTTGCAGCTCATTGATGAACAAGTTTGGCCGGTAAAGTGAATTAAGGATGTTCATCCGACCATAGATATGGCTCACCATTTCTTCAAGAGAGTGTATGCCGGAGAAATATGCCAGGTTTGGACCGGGGCAGATAGTGACTGCAGAAAGCTTATGCGGTATGGGGATGCCGTCTTTTAGAAGCGCACCTACTCCTAAGCCTTCACAAAGACAATCTTTTTCCGTAATGTCTTTAAACTCGCCTTCAAATAGATCGGCGGGCAGATTCCTGGCTTTCAGTTGTTTTATTTTCAGAGACTGGTATAGCCTCGATGCGGTACATACCGGCGCTTCTGTAAACTCGCTGTCTGATGAAAGGAATTTTTTGTAACACGGACTTCCAGGTCTTCCTTTGGCTATTCGTTCATGCCGCTGCTGCTCCGCTGTACTCTTTCTGAAATTATTAAATGGTATGCCTAGCGGGGAGGCATTGCTAAGGTAGTAGTCTTCTTTTTCTGCAGTTGCCAGTTTATTCAGGGTATCTTCATCCACATTCGTCGCTTCCGGTACTAATAGAAAAGGACTTCCCCAGCCGGTTCCATCCAGCTCGTAATGCTCCAGCAAGAAATGGTCTTCGCTCGAAGTTCATATACCCCCTTGAGCGGTTATTTTCATAGCAGGTACATCGGGGCTGGTGTGGTTACCCTTTTCAGCGTTTGCTGCACTGTATAGTGAGAAGAGCTCAGTAGCGAGGTCGGCCCTTTTATCTCTAAACTCTGATAGTATAGGTCCCAGCAATAGCCCGTCAGTTGCAAATGCGTGCCCACCGCAGTTTAGCCCGGATTCAATACGGAATTCTGAGACCCACAACCCCTTCTTTGCAAATATTTTCCCTTGTACAAGCGCTGACCGGTAGTCGCTGACTTTTAAAATTATTTTCTTCTTTAGGTGCCCGCTTTTGTCAGGATAAAAGTCGGGGAACTGCTCTATGTAGTTATATAGCCTTGGGTTATAGCCGGCAGAAAATATTACCGACGAGCTCACTGTACTATTTGCAAAACCGCGCAGAGCTGCAAGCGCATCCGAATGGTCTGCAGGAAGCAGGTTGCCATTTTCGTCTGTATTCAGCCGGTCAATTTTGGACATTATATTTACGTCAATAGCGCCTGGTGCAATTTTCGCCCGCAGCTTTGTCTGTATATTTTGCTTGGCCTCACCATCATCCATTGCCATCATTTTCTGATATATTTTTCGTTCGGCAGCACCTTCAGGCTGCAAATCGAAATACTTGCTGATCTCACTTTTTCCGTCAAAAGGTAGTTGACGAAGGTTTTCTGTCTGTTCATTTACAATCTCATCTATTAGGTTCAGATAGGCAGTAATGCGCCGCGCTCTATGATCGTACTCTTTGTCACCAATAGGTGTATAGCTTTTGCCCGCTTGCTGAGCATGATAGGCACTCATTTTTTCAATTAACTGATCATCCATGATAGAGATGACCGACGAAATACCGAAGCGTGCGACCTTAACTGGAGTATCAATAGAATAACCTATGCCTAGAACGGGTATGTGGAAAGTGTGTAACATGGTAGTTGCCATTTGCGAATCAAAGTGAGATTTCCCGACATCCGGTATGCTCAATACGTTGCAAATGTCCCACGTTGTAGGAGTGAAACCTATGATTGCCGTCAGTTAAGGAATGCCTGACGTTTGGGGCTTCAGTTATAGGTACACCTTTATGCGCAGGTTAATACTCCTGCCCCTTATAATACACCTTAAACACGCCTTGCCCTATCTGGTAGGTGATGACGTCATAAGCAAGTGACCAGCTAGACAAGTCTGCGTTAGTAACATCATACATCTCACCTTCTGTGAACAGGCGTAGCGTATTACCGGAATTGATGTAAGCCAGTGAGTTGTATTGTATAGTAATGTTCTGTGGGTAGTAGCTTTCCATCTCTGTTGTGTTCCCTTTGTAGAATACCTTCAGCATGCCTCCGGGGTCACGGTATGCGAGTATATTGTCATTAACCAGGTAGTTTGGGTTCATGAAGCCGAATGAGTGCAGTGAGTCGCCATAAAACACCTTAAAGTAGCCGTCTGTAGTTACGTAGGCCACAAGGTCATCGCCTACGCGGTAAGACGATGGTTCGAAATCATCGAGCACGAAAGTAGAGCCATTATGAAAGACTTTGAATTTGTGATCCACGTCCACGTAGGCCACTGTATTCCTGCCGGCATCAAAGCTCTTAACCGGGTAGTCTTCCTGTGCCAGTAGTTTGCCTCTGAAGAATACACGAAACTGGTTGGCAAAGTTGTCGAAGGCTATGATGTTATCTGCCACCTTCAGATGGGATAATACACTGTCTGGTATATAGGACTCAATTGTATAAAGTTCCCGGTTGTAATAGGCACGGTATTCGCCCTTATAGCTATCAAGAAAGAGCACTACGCTATCTGATATAAAATACTGGTCGCAAACACCCGTAAGGTTTTTGGTGACACCCCTGTCAAATACATTCAGTGATTTCTGGTTAAGAAAGCCTACCAGGTTGTCTGTGGCAAAGAAATTGTTTGTAAAGCCTGCGTTCAGCTCCCTTACGCTGCCACCATAGTATATCTTAAAAGAGCGTGAGTTGTCGAGGTAGGGGATAGCTGTGCGGCCTATCTTCATTTGTGTAGGCGCCATATAGTCTACCTTATGAATGAGGCCTTTATCCCACACCATTACCTGGCTTTGAATATCTACGTACGCAGCCAGTGGTTGCGCTGAAACACTACAGGCACAAGTGATGCATATAAGCACGCTTAGCAACATTGACCGCATACCGGATGAATTTTGTGTAATATAGGAATTATTGAGTGAAAAATGAGTTTGAACAGTCCCGGTCAGCATATGGTTACCCTGTTATAGACGGTAAAATATAGTGGAAAGGTTGGGCTGAAAGCCGTGCGGGGCGCGGGTTTCAGTGTATCGTATACCGGAAATAAAAAAGCCAGCCTGAGAACAGGCCAGCCCCTATAAACCCTATCACTATGAAAACTGTCGCAAAGTTAAAAACTCTGCTAATATCTGCAAATAATTTTTTTTCCTTTTTTTGTAAGAACTGCTTTCAGGTGCAAAGATAATACTTTATTTGAAATAAAAAGCCAGCCTGAGAACAGGCCAGCCCCTATAAACCCTATCACCATGAAAACTTCTTTATGCTAAAGAGCGAAATGTCATTCTGATAACAGTACAAAGGTACTATTCCTTTTATCTACAAACAAAATTTTTACAAAATATTTTTTGAACCAATAACCTATGATAGTTAACTACGGATTACCATAATGTTATTATTTCTTCTTCTTTGGTGAGAACATCGCCAGCATCCTGCGTCCTTCCATCTTAGGCATAGACTCCAGCGCACCGTGTTCTGCCATACGCTCTGCAAACTTAAGCAGCAGCAGCTCTCCGCGCTCCTGGAACATGATAGCGCGGCCCTTGAACTGCACATAGCATTTCACCTTATTGCCTTCCTGCAGGAATTTCTCGGCATGTTTGGCCTTGAAATCAAAGTCGTGGTCGTCAGTGTTGGGGGTGAAGCGTATTTCCTTTACTTCAGACTGCTTTGCCTTTGCTTTCTGCTCCTTGTCTTTCTTCTTCTTTTCGTAAAGGAACTTTTTGTAGTCTATAAGGCGGCATACAGGCGGCACAGCATTGGGCGATATTTCTACCAGGTCCACTTCCTTGTCTACAGCCATCTTCAGGGCTACAGCCAGTGGGTATACACCCGGTTCTATGTCTTCACCTATCACACGCACTTCCTGTGCAGTGATCTCGTTATTAAGGCGGTGTTCATTTTGCGGCACCCGTGGCCTGAAAAAAGGTTTTCCTTTTGGTCTTTTCTGCATTAATTGGTTTTAAAAATTATCGGCAAAAATAAAATATTTGTTTCTAATTACTCAAAGCTAACATTATTTTTTTGCAATGGCATTATAAGGCCTATGCGCGCATCAGCAGCTTACAATAATTAAGCCACCACGGTATCGCGCTTTTTGCCTTTTATCTGCTCCTTCACTATGTTCTGTATGTCTGTGATAAAAGTATCAATCGGCTCAGCTCCTTTATCTCCATCGCCATGTACGCGCACGGATACCGTGCTTTCGCTCATTTCCTTTTCGCCCACTATCAGCATGTACGGGGTTTTCATAAGTTCTGTATCGCGGATCTTGCGGCCTATCTTTTCACTGCGGTCGTCTACTTCACTTCTTATGTCGGCACTCTTCAGCCTTGCTGCTACATGGTGTGCATACTCGCTATACTTATCGCTTATGGGCAGGATCTTAACCTGCAGCGGCGCAAGCCACAGCGGGAAGTTGCCGGCGCAATTCTCTATAAGCACGGCTATGAAACGCTCCATGGAGCCGAATGGCGCGCGGTGGATCATTACCGGGCGTTTGCGGGTATTGTCGCTATCCACATATTCCAGCTCAAAGCGCTCGGGCAAGTTGTAATCTACCTGTATAGTGCCCAGCTGCCACTTGCGGCCTATGGCGTCGCGCACCATAAAGTCGAGCTTAGGGCCATAGAATGCGGCTTCGCCATACTCTATCACTGTCTTAAGTCCTTTGTCTGCTGCGGCATCTATAATGGCCTGCTCGGCTATAGCCCAGTTCTCTTCAGATCCTATATACTTGCTGCGGTCTTCTTTATCGCGAATCGATACCTGTGCGGTATATTCAGTAAAGCCAAGTGACTCAAATACATAAAGCACCAGGTCAATAACTTTTTTGAACTCATCAGATACCTGCTCCGGCATACAGAACAGATGCGCATCATCCTGAGTAAAGCCACGCACACGGGTGAGGCCGTGCAGCTCACCGCTCTGCTCATAGCGGTACACGGTACCGAACTCTGCAAGGCGCAAAGGCAGGTCTTTGTAAGACCTTGGCGATGACTTGTAAATCTCGCAGTGGTGCGGGCAGTTCATGGGTTTAAGCATAAATTCCTCACCCTCCTGTGGGGTAGTTATGGGGCGGAAACTATCTTTCCCATACTTCTCCCAATGGCCGGATGTTACATAAAGCTGCTTGCTGCCAATGTGCGGAGTAATAACAGGCAGGTAACCTGTTTCTATCTGCGCCCTTTGCAGGAACTGCTGCAGCCTTTCGCGCAGCATAGCACCCTTAGGCAGCCACAAAGGAAGCCCGCTGCCTACTTTTTCAGAGAAAGTAAACAGCTCCAGTTCCTTGCCCAGCTTGCGGTGGTCGCGCTTCTTAGCTTCTTCCAGCAGCACCATGTACTCGTCCAGTTCTTTCTGGGCGGGGAAGGTGATACCATAAATGCGGGTAAGCATTTTATTCTTTTCATTGCCACGCCAGTAAGCGCCGGCAATGTTAGTAAGCTTTACGGCCTTAATAGTACCTGTAGCCGGTATGTGCGGGCCACGGCACAGGTCGGTAAAGCCGCCCTGGGTATAGAATGTAATATTGCCATCCTCGAGACCTTCCAGCAGCTCCAGCTTATACTGGTCGCCTTTTTCGGTAAAGTAGGTTACTGCATCGTTCTTGGAAATATCTTTACGTATGTAGGTACTGTTGGTCTTTGCCAGCTCCTTCATTTTATCTTCAATCTTCTTCAGGTCTTCGTCGCTTATAGTGCGATCGCCCAGGTCTACATCATAGTAGAAACCGCTTTCTATAGCCGGGCCTATACCCAGCTTTACACCGGGATATAATGCCTCCAGCGCCTCAGCCATAAGGTGGGCAGAGGAGTGCCAGAAAGTAGCTTTTGCATTCTTATCATCCCAGGTCAACAGCTTTAGAGTAGCATCGCTGTTGATAGGGCGGGAGGAGTCCCAAACTTCTCCGTTCACCTCTGCGGCCAGCACTTTGCGGGCCAGGCCTTCACTTATTGATTTTGCAACATCGGCTGCTGAGCTGCCATCGGGGTATTCGCGCACCGCGCCATCGGGTAATGTAATGTGGATCATAACTATAATTGAACTAAAGATGTAAATGTACGAATGAAAAACCTATGAATGAAAAAACCACCGGCTCAAGTACCGGTGGTCGTTCTGTACTTACTAAATGTATTAGTTATTGCTGTACGTGACAGAATAATGGAAAGTATCGGGGCGTATTATCGGGTCTTTGTCTATGCCTCCGTTAGCCGCATCGAAGCCTGTGTGATGGCCTGTAGAATCGGGGTAGGTAGAGATAGCCGCATAATTGATGGTAAACGACGTTTCGCTGAAGCTGGAAATAGTAGCGCTGTAGATATCAAGGTGCTGAATAGCAGCAGAATCGAAATGAAGCTTCCATAACGTATCCAGTACTATAGGGCCGGGAGGTGTTTGTGCAGCTGCAGCCACGGCACCTACTAATGTGTCCAGCACAAATGGAGATTTAGACAGCGTATCGAAATAGAAGGGGATCAGGATGCTTTCCTTAACACCAAACGTATTGCTAAAACCATTGTAAAGGCTCAGGGTTGTTTCTCCATTTTCCAGTTTCCACTGGAAGGCGGTAGAATCTGCGTTAGACGGGTCGCACTTCATGCCGCCGGCGAATATATAACCGATACTCAGTGAATCAAATTGAACATAATCGTCGCGGTGGCATACCGGTATCCAGTTCATATAATTGAGCGTGGTGTCTATGCCATTGGGTTTTCTGAGGGTGAGCGTGCCGCTGGTCACCTTCCATTTGCCCTTGCGCATCATGCTTTGCCTGTTGTTATTAATAGTCGGGGTTTTGGCACAAGAAGCCAAAAGAACAACCACAGACAATGTTAAGAAAAAGTATTTCATCGGTTGGTAAAGTAGTTTAAAGGCTAAAACTAATAAATATAATTGAGATCAGGATTTTTGGATTGGAAGATTTTTAGGATGAACACATTGCGCTTGATCTTTAAATTCAGGAAGTTACAGGATTCTGAATATAGCCCTTTAATGACTCTTTCGGGGTAAATGGTGCGAGGTTGCAAATGCCAGGCTTCTTTTCTATATCTGCGATATTACCCATCATGGTTTCAAAGTCATCTTTTCCAAATAGCCTTTTGTTCGTTTTTTATTCACACTCCTGAGTTGTTTTTATAATCTTGTGTGTGGAGGCGAATGAGTATGAGCGGAATGCCCCGAAACCGCAAGAATTATATTTTTAGGCGTCTAAAAATTATAATTGGCTGATATACAGTTTGTTGGCTGATAACGAAGCTTATAAAATGCCTCAAAAATGCCCCACTAATGCCTCATTAATTCCCCGTTTTTCCCCGCTGCTTCGTCCTTGCCTCGTCCTGAAATAGGTATAGGTGGGTTAGATAATCCTGTTTTTTGTTTACAGGTTTTTGTTTCACTCCGGTATGGTGCGGGGCTGGAAATGTTCAGCCCCTACCTAGTGCGGTATTCCAAAGAACAACATTCTATCCCCATAAAAGGTATTCCAGGCAACAAAGGTGCTACAGGTTTGTGAGTGTAGCAAAATGAAATTACATGATAGCGCACTTTTTGCGCTATCATAATCAGTATGGTGATTATGATGTAATTTATTTTCGAGATAATGGATTGATTGTGTGAGGGGTTATAGGTTATGGATACCTTGGAAAAATGGGAAGTCGTTTTTTTGGGTGGAAATCACGGTGTAGGTGAAGATGTTAGCGTTGATTTTTATGAGTTTGGCGATGCGTATTTAGTCGCGTCACAGACGCTGGTCCTTGGCATCCCCGTTTGCAAACGTGGGAGAGGGAAAATTGTTATGTATCCCAAATGGCTGTTAATTCGCAGAGGACATATCTTGTATTTTCTCATTCGCAGTTAAAATCGCGTTAAACTGTTTCGGTAGATTTTGTTAGCAGTGGCTACGGGCTATTTTTGTACCTTTGCACACTTTTCGTATATTTTCATTAGCAATTTAGATGGACCAACTGCAATCTCTTGACCGCAGCAAGCTGCCCAGCCATATAGCCATTATTATGGATGGCAACGGGCGTTGGGCCAAGGAGCGCGGACAGGACAGGGTGTACGGGCACTACGAAGGTGTGGTAAGTGTGCGTGAGATAGTAAATGCCTGCGGAGAAATAGGAATAAAGTACCTGACGCTGTATGCATTTTCTACCGAGAACTGGAACCGGCCAAAGGCTGAAGTGGATGCCCTGATGGAGCTGCTGGTGAATACGATAAGGAAGGAAGCCGAAGAGCTGAAGAAGAATAATGTGAAGCTGCACGTGATAGGCGACTTTGCCAGCCTGCCGGAAGTGTGCCAGAAAGAGCTGAATGAAGCAAAGGAGATAACCTCGATGAATACGGGGCTGAACCTGATACTGGCGCTGAGCTACAGCGCACGCCAGGAGCTGGTGGCCGCCACAAAGGCAATAGCTGAAAAAGTGGCAAAGGGCGAACTGAAGGTAGAAGATATTACCGAAGATCTTTTTCACGACAATCTATATACCGCAGCATATCCTGACCCTGAGCTGATGATACGCACCAGCGGTGAGCACCGGATAAGTAACTACCTGCTTTACCAGCTGGCCTATGCCGAGCTTTATTTTACCAATGTACATTGGCCTGACTTCAGGAAACCGAACCTAATAGAAGCGTTGCTCAACTACCAGCAGCGCGAACGCCGTTTTGGCAAAACAAGTGAACAAATACAAACGAACACCCAAGAGCATGTATAAGAGCCTGGCCAAATATTGTTTTTTACTCCTTTGCTTTTTAAGTGCTTCTACGCTGTATGCGCAGATAGGCGGTTCCGGAGGCGGATTAAAGCTTTCTCAAAACCAGTCGGTGCCCGATAACCTGCCCAAGGTGAAGGAATATGAGCTGGCGGGCATCACGGTATCTGGCGCCAAATACCTGGACCAGGACCTGCTGATAGCTGTTACTAATCTGTCGGTAGGGCAAAAGCTGCGCCTGCCAAATGATGAGAATATTGCAAAGGCCATAAGGTCGCTGTGGAAACAGGAGCTCTTCTCGAATGTAGAAATCACCATTACCAAGTATATAGAGGATAAAGTATTTATAAACATAGCTGTGGAAGAGCGCCCGCGCCTAAGCCGCTACAACTTCAGAAACATAAAGCCAGCTGAGGCAAAGGACCTGAAGACAAGGGTATCGCTGGTGGCCAATAAGGTAGTAACTGAGGCTACAAAGAAAGAAGCTGCTGAGCGCATACGCAAGTTTTACACCGATAAGGGATATGGCCGTGTGCAGATAAAGGTGCTGGAGCGCGCAGATACTGCCGCTGTAAATAAAGTAGTACTGACGTTTGTAATAGACAAGGGTGCGAAAACGCATATAAACCAGGTGAACATAGTGGGCAACCAGAATGCGGCAGATACCCGCCTGAAAAGGACACTGAAAGGCACCAAGGAAATGACACGCATAACACTGCACCCGGAAGCGGAGCAGAACGCCTATGTGCTGCCGAAGCGGTCATTTAAAAGGTATATGAACCAGTTCGGCTTCCTGTCGGTATCTAAAACGCTGGACGCACTGGATCCTTATTTCCGCTTCAAGCTGTTTGCTTCATCTAAGTTTAACCAAACCAAGTTTGACGAGGATAAGCAAACACTGGTGGGTTATTATAACACACTCGGCTATCGCGATGCCGCCATTGTATCTGATACTGTGTACCCGGTGAAGAATGGCAATATAAACGTGGACATTAAAGTAAAGGAAGGAAACAGGTACTACTTTGGTGATATATCCTGGAAGGGTAATACTAAATATTCCAGCGAATTTCTTGGTCGCACACTGGGTATAAAGAGAGGAGATATCTATAATATGGCTCAGCTGGAAACCCGCATGGGCCGCCAGCTGAGCCCAGAGGGTGGTGGAGAAGATGTGAGTAGCCTGTACATGGATGATGGCTACCTGTTCTTTAACATAGAGCCCGTGGAAGTATCGATTGTTGGTGATACCATCAATTTTGAAATGCGCATTTCAGAAGGCTCGCAGGCAACGATAAGGGATATTAATATAGCAGGCAATGAGCGCACCAACGAGCACGTGATACGCCGTGAGCTGCGCACCTATCCCGGCAATAAATTCAGCCGTACGGACCTTATCCGCTCACAGCGTGAAATAGCTAACCTTGGTTTCTTTGACCAGGAAAAGATAGGTATTCAGCCTAAGCCACACCCTGAAGATGGTACTGTGGATATAGACTATACGGTGGTAGAAAAATCGAGCGACCAGCTGCAGCTTTCTGCCGGCTTTGGTGGTGGTGTTAACTTCTATGGCAACGTAGGTGTTACCTTCAACAACTTTGCCATCCGCAATATTTTCAAGCCTAAAATGTGGGATCCGCTGCCGGTAGGCGATGGCCAGAAATTCTCTATCAGCTACGCATCTAACGGTGCGTATTACAACTCGCTCAGCTCTGCATTTACTGAGCCGTGGCTGGGTGGCCGTAAGCCAAATTCGCTTACCGCTAACTTTGTGTATAGCAAATACTCTGCTGCAGCCGTAGGTACTAACCCTAACCAGTCTTACCTGCGTATGGTGGGTGGCGGACTGTCTATGGGTAAGCGCCTGAGCTGGCCCGATAACTTCTTCGTGTTCAACTACGGTATGTTCTATAATAACTACAGGTTGAAAGATTATGCGCTGGTGCCCAACTTTACGGATGGTTTCAGTAATGACTTCCACTTCAAATTTGTACTGTCGCGTAACTCTATTACACCATCACCGCTATATCCTAAAGGCGGTTCGAACATTTCCTTTACACTGCAGCTGACGCCACCTTACAGTGCGTTTACAGGCAGGGACTATACCGGTGAGCCTTATTCTGAAAAATATAAGTGGATAGAGTACCACAAGTATAAATTCACGGCTGATTTTTACCAGCAGATATATGGCAACCTGGTGCTGAGGATGTGTGCCAAGTATGGCTTCCTGGGATATTATAACTCCGGTATCGGCTTCTCTCCGTTTGAGCGCTTCCAGGTGGGTGGTGATGGTCTTTCTGGTTATTCTTACTTCGTTGGTAAGGACATCGTGAGTCAGCGCGGATACGAGGTATACTCATCAGCAGGTACTATATTCAATAAGTACCAGTGTGAGCTCCGCTACCCATTCTCCCTGAGCCCTACTGCGACTATCTATGGGTTAATGTTTGCAGATGCGGCAAATGGATGGGACCGGTTTTCATCTTACAATCCGTTTAAGCTGAACAGGGATGTGGGTGTTGGTATCCGTATATTCCTGCCTATGTTCGGGCTGCTGGGTCTTGACTATGGTATTGGTATAGACAGGCGCGACCCTGCAAGTGGAGCAACGAGTTTAAAGGACATTGCTAAGTTTAACTTTATGCTTGGCTTTGAGCCTGAGTAAAGCCCTGTTAGAATGGAAGCCATTGGATTTGGTTCCGGCTTTTGGTGTATAGATTGGGCAATTTGTTTGAGCGGAGTGTGTTAAGAGTAATGAAATGTTTTTTGATAGTGTAATACTGGTTTAACTTTAGCGAAAGCAAAGAGTCAAACCAAAAAATAACGCGAAGACTTCAAAAAGGGAAAGAGCCCTTTAAGGTTTTTCAGTTTTTAAAACATAGCTATTATGAAAAAACTATTGGTAGGTCTGTTAATCGTATTTGCAGCAGCAACAGGGGCTAAAGCCCAGCAACATTATTGCATCATTGACTCCAAGTACTTGCTGGAGAAAATGAGCGACTATAAAGATGCTCAAGCTAAGCTGGACAATATCTCTAAAGCATGGCAGGATGAAATAGATAACCGGATGGCAGAGGTAGACAGGATGTACAAAGGTTACCAGGCTGAAAAGCCCATGCTTAGCGATGAACTGCGCAACAAGCGCCAGGATGAAATAGTGGCAAAGGAAAAGGCGGCCAAAGACCTGCAAAAGCAGCGTTTTGGCTACGAAGGGGATCTGTTTAAAAAGCGCCAGGAGTTTATAAAGCCGGTACAGGACCGCCTGTTTAATGCAGTGCAGAAGATGGCTAACACCAAGGGCTATGATATGGTTGTAGACAAAGCAGGTGGCGTAACACTGTTTTACGCTGATCCTAAACTGGATAAGAGCGATGAGGTTTTAAAAATTCTTGGAATAAACAAATAATGGCATTTACTTTGCACATCTAAAAATAAAATCTAAAAAACTGTAATGAAAAAAATAGTATTGTTCCTGGCGTTCGGCTTACTGATAAGCAATTTTGTATTTGCGCAAACTAACCTTAAGATCGTTTACATCAATTCAGCTTCATTGCTGCAGGCTATGCCCGAAAGAGAAAAGGCGGATACCTTAGTTTCGAAATTTGCAAGGTCTTTCCAGGAGCAGATAGATATAATGATGAAGGAGTACCAGAACAAGGGGCAGCAGTTCCAGTCTAGCGAAAAGACAATGACTGAGGCGATGAAGGAAGTGAAGATGAAAGAAATTCAGGACCTGCAGAACCGTATTGAGTCTACGCAGCAGAGCGCACAGGAAAAAATACAGCAGAAGAAACAAGACGTCTATACTCCAATCATTGAGAAAGTAAACAAGGCGATAAAAGCTGTAGCTGAAGAGAAAAAATATGACTACATATTTGACCTTGCATCTGGTGGAACCATCGTTTTTGGTAAAGAAGAATACGACATTACTCCAATCGTGAAGGCGAAGCTGGGCATAAAATAATTATTATAAAGTACATCGGGCCATCCCGCATCCTCAAAGATGCGGGATGTTCTTTTTTAAGGGGTGTATGCTACCTTTGCGAGCGAATGAATGACGGGATCATAAACATATTAGCCATAGAGTCATCTTGCGATGAGACCAGCGCAGCTGTAGTGCAGAACGGTAAGGTGCTCAGCAACGTTATAGCCACTCAAAAGGTTCATGAGCGCTTTGGCGGGGTGGTGCCGGAGCTTGCTTCCCGTGCCCATATGCAGCATATAGTGCCTGTGGTTGATGTGGCGCTGAAAGATGCGGGAGTGGATAAAAAGGACATTACTGCAGTTGCTTTTACGCAGGCTCCGGGGCTTATAGGTTCCCTGCTTGTTGGTGCTTGTTTTGCCAAGTCGTTTGCGCAGGCGTCTGGTTTGCTGCTTATTGCTGTTCATCATATGCAGGCGCATGTGCTGGCACATTTTATAGAGAATAAACCTGAGTTTCCTTTCCTATGCCTTACTGTATCAGGTGGCCATACACAGATCGTGTTGTGTCGCGACTACCTGGATATGGAAGTGCTGGGAGAGACCATAGATGATGCAGCCGGGGAGGCATTTGACAAGGTAGCGAAGATGCTTGGCCTACCATATCCCGGAGGGCCGCTGATAGATAAGTACGCAGCAGAGGGTGATCCGTTGCGGTTCAAATTCCCAATGTCTGAGATGAAGGACTATGAGTTTAGTTTCAGTGGAATTAAAACATCTGTCCTATACTTCCTGCAGGCACAACGAAAACTGGACCCGGAATTTGCCGAAAAAAATATAAAGGATATCTGCGCATCTGTGCAATATACTATTGTGAATATGCTGCTGACTAAGCTGCGTAAAGCCGCGAAACAGCTCAACATAAAACATGTAGGTATAGCCGGTGGCGTATCGGCAAACAGTGGGCTTAGAAAAGCGCTGCTGGCAGAAGGTGAGAAGCTGGGCTGGCAGGTATATATACCGAAGTTTGAATACTGCACAGACAATGCCGCGATGATAGGTATTACCGGCTACCACAAATATCTGAAGGGAGAATTTGCGGATATGACGGTGAGCCCCACTGCCAGGGCTGCATGGTAGTTAACTCTCAATGCCATCATGAGCAATAATTACTTCCAGTTTAAGAAGTTCAGAATAGAACAGGACAGGTGCGCCATGAAGGTGACCACTGATGCCTGTATACAAGGTGCCTGGACACCTATACTGCCATCTGTGAAGCGGGTGCTAGATATAGGCACCGGTACGGGGTTACTGTCTTTAATGCTTGCTCAGCGCAGCGATGATGTTATAATTGACGCCATAGAGTTTGACAAAGATGCAGCTTCACAGGCAGCCGATAATGTCAATACCTCTCCATGGAAAGGGCGTATAAATATTATTGAGGGTGATGTGCGTACCCACCAATTTCGCGATAAATACGATCTTATTATTTCAAACCCACCCTTTTTCAACAATAGCCTGCTGAGCGATAAAGAGGCGAAAAATAACGCACGTCATACCTTGTCGCTTACCTATACGGACTTACTAAATGCGGTGACTGAGAACCTTAGTGAAGGTGGTTATATATCCATTTTGTTGCCTGCAGAGGAGTATATGCTTTGGAATGAATTGATGGCGGTACACGGCTGGGCTGAATTCGGTAAATTGTCAGTGAACCATAAGCCTGGTGCGCTTGTGAAGAGAATAGTTGGTCTCTTTTCAAAAGCGGATAGGGTAGTGACGGAGCAATCACTGACCATACACAACGACAATGGTTATACGCGGGAGTTTATTGATCTGATGGCGCCGTTTTATCTGAACCTTTAACCAGCGGAGGCTGCCTTTTCTTCGTGAATGCGAAAAACAGGCCCATAAAAATCCACTGTATCCAGACAAGGTAAAAGCCATAGTGAAACCGGCGACCCAGCAGTTTATGTGAGAAGTCGGTGGTAAAGTCGTCGTAGGTAAAGTATAGTGCGGTAACAGCGGTCATTATTGCAATAATGTGCAGCAGACGGGCGGTAATTTTTGGTAGCGTACGCTGAATGATGGTATGGCACATGAATAGCAGCATAACAAAGATAAATACCGCAATAGCCCCCTGCCACCATACTTTGAGTAGGTTGTATTCTTTGTAAAAGAACGTCATACCCACGCGGCCTATCCATGATGCTTTGGACATTAAGTAGCCAGATAGTGCGGATATAGCCGCCAGAAAAGCAAGAAAAAATATAGTTCGTTTCATTATTTTCTTCGTGGCGATTTCTTTCCGGAATTGCTGCTTTTACTTGCAGTTTTTACTTTTATATAAACGAGTTTTATGTTGCTCTTGTCTGTTTGCCGTTCGTCTATTTCAAAGTGCTGAGTACTTTTTATAAGCTGGCCTAGTTTGCTGAACCCATAGTTGCGTGGGTCAAAGTCTGGTTCTTTTTTCAACATCATTTTTCCCACCTCACCCAGGAAAGCCCACCCGGATTCGTCAGCAATATCCGCAACACTGGATGAGATCAGCTGAATGGCTTTTTTGTCGAGCGGCTTGATAATATTTATGGCAGTGTTGTCTTCGCGTTTGTCATCTTCTTTCGATGCGTTTTCCGCTTTTTCAGCTAATATCTCTATGTAGATGAACTGGTCACAGGCCGCTATAAACGGTGATGGTGTTTTGCGTTGTCCCATGCCCAGTACCTTTACGCCGGCCTCACGAAGACGCAGCGCAAGCCGGGTAAAGTCGCTGTCGCTGGATATAATACAAAAGCCATCCACCTTGCCCGTATAAAGAATGTCCATTGCATCAATGATCATTGCGGAGTCAGTAGAGTTTTTCCCTGTAGTATAGCTGTACTGCTGTATTGGGGTTATGGCATTTTCCAGCAGCACAGATTTCCACCCGGATACCGTGGGTTTTGTCCAGTCTCCATATATACGTTTGAAAGTGGGTACGCCATATTTTGCAATTTCCTCCATCATTCCCTTTACATTGGAATAAGGAACATTGTCTGCATCTATAAGTACCGCAAACCTCAGGTCGTTTTGGCTAAGCATAATTATATTTTTAAGTAGAACGCGTTTGCATTTTGCCGGGACGTTAAGATACAAAATCCCCGCCGTGGTTTCTATGCTTCTGAATCTTTTATGAATAACCGCTGGTCAAATTCAAACTTGTCAGAGGAGATGATCTTTATTTTGTTGTATTCTGCATGGAGCGGGTTTAGCAATAAATTATGGTCTCCGTGGATAACAGCTGAGGGAACTTTGATGCCCAAAAACTTGTTTTCTTTAAAGTATTTATCGCCCAGCGTCTGTGTATACCTTATTTCCGGGAATGATTTCCAATTCTCTGGAAGGTCTTTGATTCTGATTTCATGTATAGCTACTTTTTCGGGAACGAATATGGTAGCCATCATGTAGTCCTCGGGTATCACATTTAGCGGTGTATGTACTGCAATTTCAAGAGCTGCAAGTGCTCGGGCTTCGGCTGTGTACAATACTGGTATTCCCGGGCTGTTCCACCGTCCACCAGCCAGTTTTGCTCCGGTACCTGAAAGGTCGAACCTGAATTTTTCCCTGCTGAGCCTGTATACCATCATGCCAATACGCCGTATTCTATGCGGGTGAGCTCATTCTTTAGCAGGGCAATACCAAAAGTACTATCAAGTAACTCTTTGGGCTTAATGCCGCCAAGTGCTATGCTTTTTGAATTCAGCCATGTATCGAATTTTTCATTTTTGCCAAATACTTCAGTGCCCCTTTCGTAAAGCATAGTTATCTCGAGTATCCGTTCGGAATGTATGGGATCAAAGGCTTTCTTTTCTTTTTTATAGCGTTGCATTGTGCGCTCTGACAGATGTAAGAAAAAAGACCAATCATCAAGGCTGAAAGGGCTGTTTTCAGTCATTTTGGTGAACGTATGGAAAGGTATCCCGTGGCGTGTGGTATTAATGAGGTATCCTATAGTAGGCTCATTTACCAACGTTTCGGGAATAGTAGCATCGTATTTTTTTTCGGCTTTGTTTTTCATTTTGCCAATTTATAGCAAAGATAAGACATTTGGCGCATATTTTGCGACATATGTCATTATTTTGAGGAAAAAATATTCCGGCATTTCGCCGGAATATTAACAATTTGATTGCCTTCAGAACTATTGCATTGCCTGCGCATCCTTCAGAAACTGCTCAAGGCCAAGGTCTGTAAGTGGGTGTTTGAGCAGGCCCAGAATTGAAGATAATGGGCATGTACAAACATCAGCCCCGGCTTCAGCACAACGAACGATGTGTAATGGATTGCGAATAGATGCAGCAAGGACCTCAGTCATGAAACCCTGTGCGTTGTAAATTCGAACGATTTGTTCTATTAGCTGAACGCCATCCCAACTGCTATCGTCGATACGGCCAATGAATGGAGAAACAAATGATGCCCCAGCCTTGGCTGCAAGTATTGCCTGGCCAGCAGAAAATACCAGCGTGCAATTTGTGCGGATGTCATTGTCTGTAAACCATTTGATGGCCTTGATGCCATCTTTTATCATTGGCACCTTCACAACGATGTTCTTGTGTATCTGTACCAGCTTTTTACCTTCCTCAATGATACCTTCAAATGTTGTTCCCAGTACTTCTGCACTTACCGGTCCGTCTACCATTTCGCAGATGGTTTTATAGTGCTGCATTACTGCATCATGCCCCTTAATGCCTTCTTTGGCCATTAAGGAAGGGTTTGTAGTAACTCCGTCAAGTATACCAAGATCGTTGGCTTCCTTTATTTGGGCAAGATTCGCTGTATCTATGAAAAATTTCATGTTATATTTTTTTCGTACGCAAAGTTAACTAAAACTTCATGCAAGTTATTCTAAAGAAGGCTACTGGGGATAAACTGTGGGGAATACTATTATTCCTGGATCCTGGAAATACAAGAATATAAGGAGTAAAAAAACCGGCAAGTTACTCACATCGCACCGCTACAACCAAACGCCCTTGCTACATTCCTGTCCTGGGGGATTCATCGGGAGCTGGCCGTATAAGACTTGCCGGGGCGCAAATGTAGGAAATTTTGAGTTTCAATACCAAAATATTCCAACTTTTTTTTGCGCCCCGGTAAAGAGCTTAGAGTATTGTTTTCTTTACATCTTCCAAAATATCCAAAGTCTCAGCCTTACTGTTTCCCTCGGCATATACACGCAGCAGTGGCTCTGTGCCAGATGCGCGCAGCATAACCCAACCACCATTATCCAGGTGGTATTTAACGCCGTCTATCGTCTCCACGCGATTAAAGCCGTACTTGCCGAATTTCGTATATCCGCCATCACCGGCTTTCTTGATTATGGCGTTCTTTTTATCGTTGTCAATCGTTAAGTCATTGCGATCATATACGAACGTGCCTACTATTGCATATACCTCCTCGCAAAGCTCCTTAAGTGTTTTGCCTGTTTTGGTCATGAATTCATAGAGAACGAGGCCGTCGTATATACCATCCCGCTCGGGAATGTGACCTTTTACCGCTATACCGCCGCTCTCCTCACCACCCACCAGCACATCGTCATGCACCATTATTTCGCTGATGTACTTGAATCCTATGGCAGTGACTTCTACGGTGAGTCCGTAATGTTCACAAAGTTTTTTCACCCGGTCTGTAACAGAGAAGGCTATAACCACTTTACCATTCATTCCTTTGTATTTGTGTAGGTAATGAATGAGCAGCAGAATGATGTTATGTGCATCTACAAAATTGCCGTCACCATCGTAAAGACCTATACGGTCTGCATCGCCATCGGTAGCAAGGCCCACCTTTATTTCAGGTGTAGTAGCAATAGTATGGGCAAGTTCCTTGAGATTCTTATCGAGTGGTTCTGGGGCCTGGCCGTGAAAACCGGGATTATCATCGCAGTGAATAAGAACTGCGCCTGGCAAAAGCCTGCGGATAACGTTCTGCCCTGCGCCGTACATGGCATCGTATGCCATTTTGAACGGGGATTTTGATAGTTGATCGAAATCGAATTTTCCCTTCAGATAATCGATGTACATATCCTCAAGGTTTATGTACTCAAGTAATCCCTTTTCTTCCCAATAGGCGAGCGTTTTTGCCGGCATTTCCACTTCTTCCGGGATCAATGCTTCCACGGCTGAAATATCTTTTGGGCTGGAAGGTCCGCCATGCGCTCCTTTCAGCTTATAGCCATTGTAAGATGGCGGATTGTGTGAAGCCGTAATTACCACACCCTGGTGTGCTTTTAAGGTAAGTACGCCCAGCGAAATCATCGGCGTGCTTATGAATCCTTTGGCCAATAAAACTTTTACGCCATTAGCGCAAAGTACCTTTGCCGTTATTTCGGTGAACAACTGACCGCCGAAGCGACAGTCATGGCCTACCACTACCACGGGTTGTTTTGTTTGGGGCAGTAACCAGTCTGCAAGGCCTTTGCTTACACGGGCCACATTATATACTGTGAAGTCCTGGGCGATGATCGCACGCCATCCGTCTGTTCCGAATTTTATTTTTTCCGTTACCATTGAGATATGTTGAGTTGGTCGCCATTTTAAAAGGCTTACCCAGTTTGTTAATTTGTGATGCGCAAATTTATAAAAACGTTTTGTTCGGTGAAGGTTATTTAATTTTAGCCTAAATTTTATTGCCATGTCAGAAAAATTGACGTCAATTAATCCCGCCACCGGTAAGGAAATAGCCTCCTACGAAATATATGATGAGAAAAAAGTGGAAAGTGCGCTAAAACAAGCTACAAAAACGTTCGACGTTTGGCGGCAATTTTCATTTCCTCAACGCGCGGCAGTACTTAAGAACATAGCCAAAGAAATACGAAAGGAAAAAGACAAACTGGTGAAGCTTGCAGTAATGGAAATGGGTAAACCAATACAACAAGGCTACTATGAGGTAGAGAAGTGTGCGGCAACCCTTGAATTTTATGCAAAGAACGGGGCTAAGTTTCTTGCCGACGTAGTAGTGAAGACCGATGCGCGCAAAAGCTACGTATCCTACCAACCACTGGGGACCATACTTGCAGTGATGCCGTGGAACTTCCCTTACTGGCAGGTGTTTCGCGCTATGGCGCCAACTACAATGGCCGGCAATACAATAATACTCAAACATGCGTCTAACGTAAGCGGATGCGCACTTGCCATTGAAAAGATAATACTGAAAGCCGGGGCTCCCAAAGGCTTGCTGCAAACGCTCTTGATACCTTCATCGCGGGTGGAGCAACTAATTGATGACCCAAGGATAGCTGCGGTAACCCTTACCGGCAGTACAGCAGCCGGAAGTAAGGTGGCTGAGGCGGCTGGCAGAAACCTGAAAAAGCAGGTGCTGGAGCTTGGTGGTAGTGATGCCTACGTGATACTGGAAGATGCAAATATGGATACAGCATTGGCTATTGGAGTGCGTGGGCGACTAGTGAATAGCGGGCAAAGCTGTATCGCCGCAAAAAGATTTGTGGTTGTGAAGGGTGTAAGAAAAGAATTTGAACAGCGCTTCACAGAAGAAATGAAAAAAGCCACTTATGGTGACCCCATGGACGAAAGCAGCCGGATAGGGCCTATGGCGCGTACTGATCTGAGAGATCAGCTACATGAACAAGTGAAAAAGAGCATAGAAAAGGGCGCGAAATTGCTGTGTGGTGGCTTTATACCCGATGGTCCGGGCGCTTATTACCCGCCTACAGTGCTCACCAATGTAAAGAAGGGTATGCCGGCATACGACGAAGAACTCTTTGGCCCTGTGGCTGCGATCATAGAAGCAAAGGATGAAAAGGATGCCATGCGTATAGCTAATGACAGTATCTATGGGCTTGGCGGAGGTATAATCTCTAAGAACAGGGCGAAAGCAGAAAAGCTCGCAGCGCGAGAACTCAATGCAGGCAGCTGCTTTGTGAATGACTTTGTACATTCTGATCCGCACCTGCCGTTTGGCGGGACCAAGCAGAGCGGCTATGGCAGGGAATTGGGTAGTTTTGGCATTCATGAGTTTGTAAACATTAAGACAGTGTACGTGAAGTGATAAAAAAAGTAATTTTGGTATTACGATCGATAAACAAGATTATATGACAAAAGAAATTGTTGCTGCTGCCGTTAAAGAGTTGCCGCCGGTCTTCGATCTGGACGAATTGATAGAGCGGCTGATTTTCATAGAAAAGATAGAAGAAGGATTAAAAGACGTTGAAGAAGGCAGAACAATTCCACTTGAAGAGGTTGAAAAAATTATAAGGGCTGGCGAAAGTAAGACTGTCCGTTTCTGCATTGAAAGACCTGGAGACGATTTGGTTGGTACATATCCGCTGATTCTGAAGTATATGCAGAAAGGGTTGTTACCCGCATTTACGAACGTTTTAAAGTTTTGGAAACACATATTCGGATTGGAAAGGTTGTTCCTGAATTTCAAAATGCATTAGTCAGGGAAATACTCGAAGAACCTTACAGGATTATTTATCACATTGATAGCGAAGAGACGATATCGATATTGCGAATTTATCATAGCGCCAGATTGCTGAAAAAGCTATAAGCGGCTGGTACATACTCCTGATTTTTCACTTTTAACCTTTAACTTATCTATGTATTCATACTTAGCATTAGGCGATTCTTATACCATAGGTGAGCAGGTGCCACAGAGCGATAACTTTCCGCACCAGGCAGTGGAACTGCTTAGAAAGAAACACTTTGACGTAGCAGACCCGGTAATAATAGCCACTACCGGCTGGACGACAGACGAACTGGCTGCATCTATCCGTGAGCACAATATCCGCGAGACCTTCTCGTTCGTGAGCCTGCTGATAGGTGTAAATAATCAGTATCGCGGGCGAAGCGTGGACAACTACCGCCAGGAGTTTGTGCAGCTGCTGGACCAGGCGATCATTTATGCTAAGGGAATGCCTGCACATGTTTTTGTACTCTCTATACCTGACTGGGGAGTAACACCGTTTGCCGAGGGCAAGGACCGGGCACAGGTAGGCAAGGAAATAGATGCCTATAATGCAGCCTGCAAAGAGATAACACTAGACCATAAGTGCCAGTACCTGGAGATAACGCAAAGCACACGGGAAAACGGACAGAGTCCCGAATTTATGGCCGGGGATGGTCTTCATCCGTCAGGGAAAGAATATGCAGTGTGGGCCGGGCGGCTTGCAGCACATGTTGCCACAACACTGAAAGGTGGATAAAATCGTGAACTATGTTTACACACGGATCTCGCTATACTTTATTGCTTACAGGTATTGCCCTGTCGTTTATTGCGTTTGGCCTGTATTTCTTCTTCAAGCCTGTGCCGCATCATGAATCTTATCTCGCGCTTGGCGATTCCTATACTGTTGGGTCACACCTTGGATATTATGATAACTATCCGATGCAATTGGTGTCCGCGCTCAGGAGTGAGCACATTGATGCAGCAGAACCTGTATTCATTGCACATGCGGGATGGACGTCTGACGACCTCGCCAAGGCAATACGCAGAAAGGGACTAACAGACACATTTACATTCGTGACACTATTGATAGGCGCTAATAACCAGTTTCGCGGCCTGGACCTGGATAGTTACCGCCAGCAATTTGGTACGCTTCTTACGAAGGCTATAGCATATGCTGGTGGGCGACCAGAGCGGGTGTTTGTATTGTCTGTGCCAGACTGGAGCGCCTCGCCGTATGCCGATGGCTGGAACCGGCCGCGTATAGCCGCACAAGTAGCAGTGTATAATACAATCATAAAGGAGATGACATTGGGTAACAAGTGCAGCTACATTGACATTGCAAATGCCCTGCGGCCTCATGCCCCCGAAGCTGAATATTTTCTAAGTGATTATATCCATCCTTCTGCAAAGGGATATGCCGTGTGGACGGCAGCACTTGCACCGGCAGTGGTGCGCACACTAAAACAGTAAATATGGATATTGATAAACTACGCCAGTTATGCATGGGCTTTCCAGGTGCTACAGAGGGGCTGAAGTGGGAAGATCATATCTGTTTTATGGTAGCAGAGAAAGTTTTTTGTATGACCGGGCCATGGGGTGGGGCATGCCTCAAAGTAACACCAGACGAATTTGTCGTGCTCACAGAGCGGGATGGCATAACGCCGACACCGTATATGGCCAGGAATATGTGGGTATCGATAGAGCCTTATAGTAAGCTGAAGGAAAGGGAGTGGGAGCAATATGTACGCCAGTCATATGAGCTGATAAGGGCTAAGCTGCCTAAGAAGGTGCAACGGGCCCTGAAGTAGCTGACTTTCCTAATTTTATCTTTAATAGCAAAGCCTTTCGCGGGAAAAGAAATAATGTTATATTTGGCCAAATATTTAGTATGAAGTATACGTTTGCTCTATTAATTTCTGCGCTTTTAATGCTGTCATTGTCGTCTCACGGGCAGCTTCTGAAGATCAGGACCATTGCTGGTACGGGTGTGCAAGGTTATAGCAATGATGGTTTTGTAGCCACCACTGCCGATCTGCACGGGCCAATCACTATTGCAGTTGACCCAATATCAGGCAACCCTACCTTTGTTGACTTTTTTAACAACCGGGTGCGCAGGATAAACATTACCAACGACATTATTAGTACAATAGCTGGCTCCGGGCTGGGCGGCAACAATGGTGACAGCAGTGTAGCCACCGCGGCAGATATGGATCCGCATGCTGTTGCGTTTGACAAGCACGGTAATATGTATATAGCAGATGCTGTGTATGCCGTTATCCGCAAAGTAAACACAGCGGGCATTATAGTAACTATCGCCGGAAAAAGTGGGATCCACTCTCATACCGGTGATAATGGCCCTGCCGTTAATGCGACTTTCAGCTCACCATGTGGCCTGGCGGTAGATTCATCAGGAAACATATATATTGCTGACGCCAGCAATAATGTAGTGCGCATGATTGACGCTACGGGTGTAATAACAACCGTGGCAGGTAACGATACCGCAGGCTTTAGCGGAGACCTGGGGCCTGCCACCGACGCAAGGCTGGACTCGCCATACGCAGTAGCTACAGACCTTTCCGGTAACCTTTATATTACTGATTACCGCAATGATGTGATCCGTAAAGTAGATGGCGCAGGGATCATCTCCAGTTATGCAGGTATGAATGCCAGCTATGGCTATAGTGGCGACAATGGTGCTGCAAACCTTGCTATGCTCAATAAGCCGGCCGGTATTGCAACAGATACTGCGGGTAACCTTTTCATTGCAGATGCTAACAACAATGTTATCCGTAAAGTAGATAAATCTGGTGTTATCTCAACAGTGGCGGGCAATGGCTCTGCGGGTTTTGGTGGGGACCTGGGTAATGCTCTTGGCGCTAACATGCGTACCCCATTTGCGGTGGCTACCGATAAAGCAGGCAACCTCTACATCTGCGATGCGAATAATCAGCGTATACGCGCGGTATACCGCGACGTGACCGCTGTGAACAGTGTATTTACCGGCAATGGTGTTAATGTATATCCTAACCCTTCTGCTGCACAGATAACACTTAACGGTCTTACCAAAGCTGACCGGGTAAGTGTGTATGACCTTATGGGCAGGGAAACAGGTAACAACTGGACTGTAAATGCTGATGGCGCACAGACATTCAATGTGCAGTCGCTGGCGGCTGGTGTTTACGTGGTACGTGTGTTTGATGCTGCAGGCAATACCAAGGCAATAACACAGCTTGTAAAGGAGTAGAGTACCTTGAACAATATTTGTTTGCAAATGGCGCTTCTGGCGCCATTTGCTTTTAGATGACCAGCTTGGGGCAGCCCGGAAAGGGCCGAATAAAAAAGGGCGAACCTGGTTGGTCCGCCCTGTATAAGCTGTGCGTTGATAAGTTTAATTAGCCGATAGCTACCAGTTCCAGATCGAATACGAGGTCCATACCCGCGAGTGGGTGGTTGGCGTCGAGCTTCATCATATCATCTTTGATCTCAGTGATCACTACTGCAAATATGTTGCCCTGGTTGTCGCTCATCTGCATTTCCATGCCTACTTCCGGTGTTTTATCATCAGGGAATTCGGAAACAGGGAAAGATAGCACCATATTTTCCTGGCGTTCGCCATATGCGTCTGCCACAGGTATATTTACGGTCTTTTTCTCGCCCGGTGTCATACCTATTACAGCGTTGTCGAAACCTACGATCACCTGGCCGGAGCCAGCGGTGAAGGCTAGTGGCTCGCGGCCTTCGCTGCTATCAAATGTAGTACCGTCGGTGAGTTTGCCATGGTAATGGACTTTTACGGTATCTCCTTTTTTTACTGGTTCCATAATTTTAGTTTGAAAAAATAAATAAAGTGCGCAAAGTACTAAAAGTTTTCAGCTTTAAACCGGCAATTTACGGGTTGCAGTTTTTCTGGCTGCAATATAAGTGTGCAGTTTTCATGGCTTCTCGTGAATGGTCAGACATTAGCGTTAAGCTATGGGTATTTGTGAAAATCGCTTTACCCGGGTATATAGGCTTGTTTTAGCACCGAGATATCAACTTTTTTCATCGTCATAAATGCTTTAACTATCCTATCTATTTGCTCATTGGTGCCGTTTTTAAATGCATCAAGCATAGTGGTGGATGCAACCTACCACGATACACCGTATTTGTCCTTCAGCCAGCCGCATTGGCCAGGTTCTCCATCTTCAGTAAGTGCAGACCAGTAGTAGTCGATCTCTTCCTGCGACTCACAGGGTAGCAACAAAGAAACGGCATCATTAAATTTGAATCCATGCGGATAGGCGCTATCCATAGCTGCGAACCAGGTATGGTCTATATAAAAGTCGCCGTAGAGCAGGGAGTCTTTCTTATCTGGTCCTTCGTCCTGGGGGCGTAGGGCTGTGGTGCCGCGCTTACTTCCTTTGAATACAGAGCAATAGAAATCAATAGCTTCACCGGCCTTGCCAGCTACGGCACCTGTATACATCAGTGATGGTACAAGGACCGGCCTTTGGTCAGCGCCCGGCCTGGTTAGCATCAATTGCCAGGATACGCCGTATTGGTCGCTAACCCAGCCATAGCGTTCGCTGAATGGATAACGGTCTAACGGCATCATTACTTTGCCTTTGTTGGCAAGTTTAGCCCATACTTCCTCATAAGGGTTACTGCATCCGGATCGCGAGGGTCAAAATTGAGCATGAAAGAAATGGACGGATTGACCTCAAGTCCGACCCCTGAGCTGATTCCCCAAAAAGGCTGGCCGGCGATGGTAAATTCTACAATATCGCATTGGCCGTCAGGCATAGAAAAGTGATTAGCATAACTAATCTCTGAATTCGGTAGTAGTGAGTTGTAGAATTCGGCAACCTGCTTTACAGGATGGCTGAACCAGATATGAGGCTTGATTGGTAGCATGGTGTAAGATTTTTGTAGTAAAGTTAATGATCAATAGTTTTTGTGCTCACTGATTTGGGGGAAAATGGAAGGACAAGAATCGGTCCACGAATAGCTGTGGCATAAAAGGCCACGTAACAAGATCCCAGGAATGCATTACCGAGCTTGCTTGCCTAAATAGAATGTCGAAATGTTGCTACTTCTTCTCCAGTTTCAGCACCTGGTGCTGTGTGGCGGAAATGGCTTTGAGGATGTAAAGGCCACCAGGTAAATCTGAAAGAGAAATGGTGAGCGTATTATTGTAGCCTTTGTACAGAAAATACTGTGCAGACCACACCAGCCGGCCGGACATATCAATTAGCTGAAAATCGACATCGCTGCTAGCATTGGGTGAGGCAGATAATATTAGCTGACTGGTGAAAGGATTGGGTGTTGCAAAGAGCCATTTTTCTGCGGTGAAGGGTGGTGGCGTATCGCGAACGTTAAGGACTTGCGAGGTGCACTGAAAGTTAGGTATGCCGTAGCCCAGCTGCTCGCCGGGATCGGAATAATGATCGGCACACTTAATGATGGCACGGCGCAGCTGGCCGGTAGTAGCGGTGGGGTTTTCCTGCCACAGGCAAGCGGCCCACCCGGCGACCTGCGGGGTGGAGAAAGATGTGCCATTATCTGAGCCGAAGCCGGAGCCGATAAGCACGGCTGCCGCGGAGCCCAGTGCGCTTACATCGGGTTTTACCTGGCCTGCAGCATTGGGGCCGTAGCCGCTAAATGCCGAGGGTGTGCCCGAGGCATCTACAGAGCCTATGGTGAGCGCGCTGTCGGCATCGCCGGGTGTCATTATGTGTGTGCCCCAGCCGGGTATAGCAGGGCTGCCGTCGTTGCCTGCAGTAGCTACGAAAAGCATACCCTTGCTTGTGGCCATATTTGCGGCCCGCGCTCCTATAGTGGTCTTACCGTCTAGCTGGGAAAATACCTGGCCTGAGCCGGGAGGATAAGTGAAAATATCGTAGCCAAGGGATTCCGTAATAACATCTGCACCAATGCTGTCTGCCCGCTCTGCACCGCACAGCAGGTTGTCCAGCTCCAGCGGCTGGTCGCTCGCATTGTACTCAGTAAGATACAGGGCATACATGGCGCGGGGTGCAGCGCCTACAAACACGCCAGGCAGGTTGCCGGCCATTGTAGAAAGCACCATAGAGCCATGATTGTCCTGCTGAAAGACATTATTGCTGCGCCATACAAAATCCATAGTGTCGACAAGGCGGTGGTTGAGCAACATGCTGTCGTAACCGGGGTTGTTCTTTACATCAATGAAGCCAGCATCAAATACGGCTATCAGTTTGCCTTCGCCATTGAAACCGCTATTGTGCAGGTAGTTGCCATGTACAAGCAGTGACTGTACGCAGGTGTTTCCGTAGTAACTGCAGTCGCCGGCGGTGGTACGCTGTGCGCTAGCCGTCTGTGTGTGTCTGCCATGAAGGTTGGTGCTGTAGTAGCCAACAAGCGTGATATTGTTGATGTATGGCTTGCCCGTAAGTGAGGTAATCTGTGCCGAGTCGTGCACCAGCACCATGCACATATTCAGCCAGCGCGATGTGCCGTGAAGCACGCCCCCGGTGAGTGTAAGCACACTATCCACATACGCGGGATTGACCGGTAGATCGGTACTGTCGATGGCTATACCCTGGGCGGCGCGGCGTGCCATGGCCCTGGGTGATAAATAAGTAAGCGGGGTGCTGAGACTGTAGGGGGTATTGTTCTTATCTGTAAACGTGACCTGGAAAGCGAACTGCTGAGCTGTAACTGTATATGCCTGCGCCAACGCAAGAATTACACACAGCCATTTCACTTTCCACAGTATCATCAGTTATATTCAATCGCCTTCATGATAACACTATATCCACTCCAGCAACTTGCGTCATCGGCATTCCAGGTATAGTGTGTCCATTCTTTGTAGATCATACCTACATTATAGGCATATACTTCTTTAGCAAAAGTGCGGTAACCCATAACAGAGGAGTCTACATTGGTATAGTTTACGTTCTCGTTGTTTTCCAGCACAGTAACTGTGTTATCAAAGTTGATCTGGCCGTTGAAATATGATTTGTGAACGTTCTGGTAGGTATACGTCCAGTCTTTCAGGTAAGAAAAAGCCTGGTCGCCCACCTGTGCGTACTGATTGCCTTTCCACGTATAGCCGCTCTGCACCGGGAATATCATTTTTACGTACTGGGTACGGTCTTGCGTATAGAGCAGGCTCTGGGTAACAGGAGCGGTAAGATCTGTTATTGTGGTCTCTGTAGGTGTAATGAGGATAACGTTGTTAGCCTGCCAGAAACCGCCATCGTAAGGGCGCGAGTAAACGTCCATGATATAGGAAAGACGGTTGTCGGCATCGCGGAAAGTATCGTCGATAGCGTATTTTATCTGCGATTTTACCTCATAACGGCTGCAGCTGAGTGATGTGTCAGAACCACCTGCACCTGCGCCACGACCGTAATAGTATACTGAATCTACCGAGTAGATAACATAATGACCGAACTTGATTGGGAAGTAATTGACCGTAGGATCTGCTGCGTTTTGCTTGCTTTTTCTACAGGAGAATGCAGCAAAACAGATTGCTACCAACAACAAACCAGATAAAATCTTTTTTTGCATAATATGCGGGCTGCTATATTTTACGTAAATATAGATAAAGAATCCAAATTAGCTACAATTTAGTTTAAAATGGCTCAATTGCTGAATGGCTCATTGGCTCAATGTCCGTGTTGTCACAAAATGATATCTCGCGAAGGCGCAAAGGCGCGGCTCTCTATGTTATGTTTTCAAGGCCGCACAGGCGTTTTGCCATTTCGTTCTCTTGCTACTAGTTTTGCCGGATGCCGGGAATCATCTCCTTTTGGATGATGCCGCCGGCTACAACGTCATCGCCTTCGAAAATGACAGCTGACTGACCTGGGGCAATACTACTTACTGAGTGACGAAAATTAACATGTATTCCACCGGGTATGTTGGTAAGCACACTATCCATGCCGGGATCGCGGTAGCGGATCTTGGTAACCGCCTCCATCCCATCAGGAATGTGATCGTACTTCACCATGTTCAGGCCGCGCACGGTCATTTCGCTTTGCTGCAGCTCGTGGATCTCGCCAAGTACTACGGTATTGGTATCTGGCAGTATATTGGTTACGTACATCGGCTTGCCAAGTGTAACCTCCAGCCCTTTTCTCTGGCCTATGGTGTAAAAGGGGTAGCCGCTGTGCTTGCCCACAATTGTACCATCAGTAAGAACAAAATTGCCGCCACTTACTCTTTCTTCAAGTCCGGCGACATTTCTTTTCAAAAATCCACGATAATCATTGTCGGGCACGAAGCATATTTCATAGCTCTCTGCCTTTTTTGCCAGTTCCTGGTAGCCCATGTCATGCGCAATCTGGCGCACTTCGGTTTTCAGCAGGTCGCCAAGTGGGTAGATACTGCGGGAAAGACACTCCTGGCCCAGTCCCCAAAGCACGTAGCTCTGATCTTTGGTCAGGTCCCTGGCGCGCGACAATATATGCCTGCCATTTTCTTCGCGCACTTTTACATAGTGGCCTGTGGCTATATACTCGCAATCCAGTGCATTGGCGCGCTTTAGCAGTGCAGACCATTTTATGTGGGTGTTGCAAAGTACACACGGGTTTGGCGTGCGGCCGGCAATGTATTCTTCCACAAAATTTTCAACAACGTGGTTGCCAAATTCCTCGCGTATATCCAATACATAATGAGGAAAGCCGTGCTCCACTGCGGCCAGCCGGGCATCATTGAACGAATCGAGATTGCAGCACCCGGTCTCTTTTTTGCCACCGCCTGCTGATGCATAATCCCATGTTTTCATGGTGATACCTACCACCTCATACCCCTGCTCGTGAAGCATGAGGGCGCTTACGGTACTATCTATACCGCCGCTCATTGCCACTAATACCTTTCCTTTTCTGCTCATAACCGAGCGGCAAAGGTATGAATAACCTAATAAATGGCTCAATTGCTTAATGGCTTAATGGCTTAATGGCCACGCGTGACTCCGATGAAGGTTTTCAAAGGTATTTTTTTATTATATTGACAAATTTCAAAAAAATATGGCCAAATATAAACTGACAAGAAAGTCGTACATATCCTTTGCATCCGCTTTCTGTTTTTTGGTAATGGCAATAGGTGCTATGTGGCAGATGTGGAATAAAAAAACAGGAGCATGGATTATTCTTACCGGCATAGCATTAATAATTGTCGGAAGGATATTTATGCCAAAGAAGATAGAATAATAACCGGTTAATCTACCACTAACATTTGAGCTGATTCACCACTCTTATGGCTCAATGCGGCAATTGAGTGCAGGCCAATGCAAAATTGCAACTACTCAAGTATTGTTTTGATCAATGCTCTCAATTCGACATCGGGAATACTGTCCTGTTCACTTTTGTCGTAAATGGAAATAAGATAGGCGACTTTATTTACTATTTGTAAATAGGTGATAACTCTTGCTCTACCTTATTTTCCCTTTCCTTTCGAAGATATTGCATGCCTGACTTTATAACAATGATCACCAATAGGAGTTCCAATCTCCGGATTTGACGCAAGAGTAGCTATTAGGTCAGCATATTCCTGTTTTAGAGAAGGATATTTCTTTGTGAGCCTTTTGAGTTGCTTGTCAAAAAACGGCAAAGGGACTATACTAAAGTTCATTTAGCAGTTGTTGTGCTGTTTTTAGTTTTATTTTTCCCTGTTGGTGAAGTTTAGCCTGCTCAATACCATCTTTTATACTTTTTAGTATTTCCTGCTTTGTAGGTGGTAAGTCATCGGCAATCGTATCGGGAACTTTGTATTTTTTTGCTATTTTTTTCCACTCCCCAATAGGAATGAATACACCGACCGCCCGGCCCTTGTTGTCGTATGTATATTGTAAAGTCATAAAGCAAAATTACAAAAAAAACGGTTTCATTTTTTTCTGCAGTGGTTTCAGAATGGCACAACTCTTAACTTCAGGCTAGTACATCAGCTGCTGTTTGCTTTTATTCTTCCAGCCTGCGTCGCTTTTGTACTCTGAAAAATATATGACGAGCTGTGCGTCGCTTTTATACTCCGTGAAGTAGATCTTCTTTTTTGCATCGCTCCGGTAATCAGCAAAGTACCAAACGCCATTGTTTGCGCCGGCATCGCTTTTATACTGCGCCTTGTACACCACCAGGTCTGCATCGCTTTTGTATTGCGATACAAATACTTTTACATCCGCATCACTGGCATAGTTCACAGAATACACTACCTGTGCATGTGCTTTAGGCGTAGTACAAATTGAAAGTAACGCGAAAATGAATGTGGATAAGTGTTTGAAGTGCACCATGGCTTAGTACATTTTCTGCTGGTGGGATTTATTCTGCCAGCCTGCTTCACTTTTATTCTCGGTAAAGCAGATCACAAAGTCGGCATCACTTTTGAATTCGGTGAAATAGATCTTCTTTTTGGCTTCACTTGCATACTCTGTGAAATACCAGATGCCATTGTTCTTATCAGCCTCGGTTTTGTATTGTGTTTTATAGACTACCAGGTCGGCAGAGGTTTTGTATTGCGTAACGAAAACCTTTATATTGGCATCTGTAGAATACTTTGTAGAATAGACAACCTGGCCATTAGCTGCTGACCAAAAGGTTAAAATTGTAATAATAAAGCCACATCTGAGCAAATACCTTTGTAATGACATGGGAATTCTGTTTTTTTGCGGGCATACCCACTTCGTCTAAAAGTACAAATCATGATCGACATAAAAAAATATGCTGTAGTAGTTGCAGGTGGGCAGGGCCTTAGGATGGGTTCTGCTGTACCCAAGCAATTTCTGCCGCTGCTCGGTAAGCCCCTTCTTTGTTATGCGATCCAGGCTTTTGCTGCAACAATACGCGGTATAGAAATAATACTTGTGTTGCCAACCGACCAGCTGAACAGCGCTAAAACCGTATTGAAATCTTACCTGGGAAATATACATGTAACTACGGTAGCCGGCGGCGCCACACGCTATGAAAGCGTGCAAAACGGGCTGAAAAAAGTGAATGATGACGGGGTGGTATTTATACATGACGGTGTGAGACCATTGTTGTCGCCAGACCTGATACAGCGCTGCTACCAGCAGGCAATAGACAGGGGCAGTGCTATACCTGTAGTGCCGGTAACAGATAGCATAAGGCTTGTGGAAAATGGTGGGTCAAGAGCCATAAACAGGGAGCACCTGCGCATTGTACAAACGCCGCAAACTTTTATGACCAATGTGATACTGCCTGCATTTGCGCAGCCTTTTGACCCGTCATTTACTGATGAGGCAAATGTGGTAGAAGCTTTTGGTACGCCGGTACATCTTATTGACGGTGCGCTTGAGAATATAAAAGTGACTACTCCCGAGGACATGCTGATAGCAGAGACTTTACTGAAAGCAAGCGCTTAGGCGATTGAATAGTTGATCAGTTCATTTGTTGAATAGTTGATTAGTGAGTTAGTTTGACTGCTTTGACAAAATACTCCACATATCTTTCATTTTTTTTTGCGGCAATAATTGCTTCCATGCACACCTGCGCCCAGCAAATGGATACAGCTAGTATTTTCAAGCTGCCTATAACACTGGATACCTTTGTTTTAAAGAGCGGATTTGATGTAAGCGCTTTTGTGAAGCGGGTGCAGACCGATACTACGTTTTACAAAGCATTTAAAACCACGCACCTGGCGGCTTATGGTGCAATCTCTGATTTTAAGGTTTTTGACAAAGGCGGGGATGTGAGCGCCACTTATAACTGCAGGACTGAACAGCTGAGGGCAAACGGGTGCCGCACAACCCGTGTACTGGATCAAAAAGCCACAGGCGATTTTTTTAGACGTAACGGAGAATATAATTATTATACTGCAGGCTTATTTGCCCGTTTGTTTTTTGCGAAAGGCCCTATTTGCAATGAAAACGATATTGTAGCCGGATCGCTGGATGTAAGACCGGAAGGGCAAATGGCTAAGAGCGAGTACGAGCTGAAGCAACTTATATTCAATCCGGGATCAAAGGTGAGTGGCGTGCCGTTTATGGGCGACAGGGCTTCCATATTTGAGCAGAGCGAGGCAGAGAAATATAACTTCAAGATAGCGATAGAAAACTTTGAGGGGCAGAACTGCTATGTATTCAGCATAACGCCAAAGCCGGGTTTTGAGCATGCGGCTATATATGACGAGCTTACCACCTGGTTTAGAAAGAGCGACTACAGTATAGTGGCGCGCAATTACAGCTTGTCTTACCACACTATGGTATACGATTTTGATGTGCGCATGAAGGTGAGGACAAAGCAGATAGGTGATAAGCTACTGCCGACCAGTATAGACTACGATGGCAACTGGCATGTGCTTACCAAAAAGAGAGAACGGGTGAAAATGAATATGCAGATCAGCTATCCCTCAGTTCCCTGAATGGTGCTTTGGCTGTGAACGCGAAAATCTGATTTAGGAAAAGTTAAATCGGCATAAATGACGCTCAATTTGTGCAGTTTACTGCATAACTTTACGTAACAATTTTCGTAAAACTATATGAATAACTTAAATCAACAGGAATTTTCTGACTATACGGTTTTAGATAGTCACCAGGCGAGCGGTACCGGTGTTATCGCTAAGAAATTTATGGCCAGCGTCTTTATGTGGATGTTCGTGGCACTGGGTGTTTCAACATTGATGGCTGTGCTGTATGCCACCACACCTGCATTAACGCAGGAACTTTACCAGGTAAATGAAAAGGGCCGTCTTAGTCCCAGCATGCTGATGTGGGTAGTAACTTTTGCTCCATTTGCTTTCCTGCTCATTATGCAGTTTGGTATGGCCAGGTTGTCATCTGGTACGCTTACGTTGCTTTTCATTGCTTTTGCTGCTGTGCTTGGCATAAGCCTTAGCAGTGTTTTGCTTGTTTATACATCCGGCTCAGTGATAGGGTGCTTCGGCGCGGCTTCGGCTATGTTCGGTGTTATGGCATTCATGGGTTATACTACGGACAAGGATCTTACATCGTTTGGCCGGTTGCTGACCATGGCGCTCATAGGTGTTATTGTGGCGAGCCTGATCAATATGTTCATCCATAGCAATGCTATGGGGTACATTATCAGTATTGTTGGTGTAGCTGTGTTTACAGGACTTACAGCTTATGATACCCAGAAGCTGAAAAGAATAGGCGCTGGCCTTGAGTTTGAAGGTACTTCTGCAACTGATACCAGGAAGCTGGCTTTGATGGGCGCTTTGAGCCTTTACCTGGATTTTCTGAACCTTTTCCTCTTGTTGCTGAATCTGTTTGGAAACAGGAAAGACTAATTGGTTGATCGGTTGATTCGTTCAATAAGTCATTTGAAAATATAATGAGCGGCGATCCGAATGGGTCGCCGCTTTACTTTTGTGGTATCGCGATGGTGAGGTTTTTGTGTTAATTTAGTATTCATAAATGTTTAATCCCTAACCTCTGAATATAACTATGGATACCCGGCTACTATCAAGAATGCTATAGACTTCCTGTTTAGGGAGTGGCAGTATAAGTCGGTAGGTTTTGTAAGTTATGGCGGAGTGTCTGGCGGCACAAGGGCAGTGCAGAGCCTGAAGCAGGTGATCACTGCTGTAGATATGATGCCGATATCTACTGGCGTGCATATACCGGCATTTACAAAGCGCATAGATGAGAGCGGTAAATTCAATAGCGATGAAGCCCTCGATAAGTCGGCAGATGGAATGCTAAGGGAGCTTTATAAGTGGGCAGTGGCGCTTAAGACGATGAGGGGGTAGATTGTTTGCGGGAGGTTGTGAAGGAATGGTGCGGTATTTGGCTTCGTGCCGAATCTCAGGAGATCTCTTCGTTTTGCTCGCTACGCTTGCTTCATTGCGAGATGACGTTCTCTTTTCGGCTATCTTTACCGGCTTTACTTCTATGGCTGAAAACACTTCACAAACTAAACTATCACGCGTCTACCAGGTCATCCGCTCGGCGGTGCGGGGAGATGAGTACGACTATACTACTATAGACCTGCGACGGGCTGTGATACTACTGGCTATACCCATGATGCTGGAGCTGGTGCTGGAGTCAGTTTTCGCCATAGTGGATATTTATTTTGTAAACCGGATAGGGGTTCATGCGGTATCTATTGTAGGGCTTACCGAGTCTATCATTACTATCGTTTTTTCTGTGGGCATAGGGCTTAGTGCTGCAGCCACAGCCATGGTATCGAGGCGGGTGGGAGAGAAGAACTACGATGAAGCGGCGCATGCAGGAGCCCAATCTATAGTGCTTGCTATAATAACATCGGTGGCATTAGGTATACCGGGTTTTATTTTTGCCGGCGACATACTCAGGCTAATGGGGGCTGAGCCCGCAGCTATAGCGGAAGGGCTGCCTTATGCGCGCATCATGCTGGGCGGTAATGTGGTGATCATCCTCCTTTTTTTGATCAATGGTATTTTCAGGGGTGCAGGCAATCCATCAATAGCTATGAAAAGCCTGTGGATTGGCAACTTGTTCAATATCATTCTTGATCCTTTGCTGATATTCGGAATTGGCTTTTTCCCTGAGCTAGGTATAAAAGGTGCGGCCATCGCCACTACTACAGGCAGGGCCATCGGGGTGTTATACCAGTGCTACCATCTGTGTAAGGCGACAGGAGTACTTAAAATGAAACGAGCGCATTTCACTCCGGATATGGCGATAATAAAAGGGCTTGTGAAGATCGCATCGCCGGCCACCTTCCAGTTTATCATAGCCTCTGCAAGCTGGATATTTCTTGCTGCTATGGTTGCCAGCTACGGCAGCGAAGCCTCCGCAGGATACCAGACGGCTATAAGGTTGGTTGTGTTTTTCATACTGCCCGCATGGGGTATGAGCAATGCCGTGGCTACACTAGTAGGTCAGCACCTTGGCGCTAAGCTGCCAGAGCGGGCTGAGCAGAGTGTAAAGATCACTGCATGGTACAATGTTGCTTTCATGGCGGTTGTTACAATAATCTTTCTGTTTTTTTCAAGGCCGCTTTTGCAGCTGTTTATCCCTGCCGCACAGGTTGTGCAGACAAACTATGCGGTGCTGGCGCTGCAAATCATCAGCTCGGGTTACATTTTTTATGGAGTGGGTATGGTGATCACACAGGCGTTCAACGGGGCCGGTGATACGCGCACGCCTACCTGGATTTATTTTTTCGGTTTTTGGGTATTCCAGGTGCCGTTTGCGTATTTCATACATAAGTATACAGGCATTGGCATAGCCGGCATTTTTATGGCAGTGCCGGTAGCGGAGACATTGATGTCAGTTGCTGTTTTCCTGTTCTTCAGGACGGGGAAATGGAAGGAGGTGAAGGTGTAGGGGGATTAAGTCAAAAGTAAGAAGTCAAAACCTAAAAGTTGGTCCTTATTCTTCACTATAGAATTACTTGCACTTCTCTAGTAGTGCTTTGAGCGCTTATAGGCAGCGGCGGATTAGAGGCGCCGCTTTACTTTTCTTCAATAGTCATCTTTAATTTATGACAAAGTAGATTACATATCCAACCGTGAACTTTTCATCAGTTTGTAATACTTCCAGACTGTCCAAATAAGGACGGCTGAGAAGATCGTTATTATTATCAAATCATATTTCTCCCCGCTGAAGGTAAATCTCAAGTGTATCAAACAAATGACAGTTCACTTCTCCGCTGTATACAATGTCGTTACCCCCAATGTCAATGGTCTAGCTGTTGGATTTTTGAAGCCACATTGCTGCAGTATCTCGCAAAACCTTTTTCCTTCCGGGAATGCCATTACAGACTCCGGCAAGTAAGTATATGCACGGCTGTGCTTAGATACCAGCCTGCCGAGCAATGGGAGTATGTTGCGGAAATAAAAATGATAAAACTGTTTAACCACAGGGGCAGTAGGGTGGGAGAACTCCAGTATCACCAGCTTGCCGCCCGGGCGCAGCACACGGCACATTTCTTTAAGGCCGGCTTCCAGGTGTTCAAAGTTGCGAACGCCATAGGCGCACATAACCGCATCAAATGCGCCGGTAACAAATGGCATGGCCTCGCTGTCACCGGTCTGCATCGTGATCACATTGGCCAGTTGCTGGTCGGCTATTTTTTTGCGGCCTACATCCAGCATGCCTTCTGCAATATCTACGCCGGTTATATTTTTTGGTTTAATTTTCTTTGCAGCCGCTATGGCCATGTCGCCGGTGCCAGTGGCTACATCCAGTATAGCGTTGGGCTTTATCATAGCCACCTCTGCTATGGCTTTTTTACGCCAGCCCTTGTCTATGCCCAGCGACAAAAAATGGTTAAGAAAATCGTAGCGGCTGGCTATATTATTAAATAGCTCGGCTACTTGGGCTTTCTTACTTAAATTTGAGGCGGAGTCTGGCACAACTTTAGCGGCCGGGTTGCTTACTGGCGTAGATTGCATTAGTGCAAAGGTAAGCCAAAAATCAAAAGCCAATATTCGAAAAGTGTCGCAAGGTATATGCGAAAAATGGAGCTTTTCGATTTTTGACTTTTAACTTTTGAATTTGAAACATGGAAATAAAAACAGCGAAATATGTGATCAGCAGCCCGAATGTAGACGGCTGCCCAAAGCCGGATATGCCGGAATATGCTTTTATAGGCCGGTCTAACGTAGGTAAGTCGTCGCTTATAAATATGCTTACCAACCAGTCTAAACTGGCTAAAACATCTAATACGCCGGGCAAGACACAGCTTATAAACCACTTCCTGGTCAACTATTCGTTTTATATAGTGGATCTGCCGGGATACGGATTTGCCAAGGTATCGCAGAACACTCGGGCTACATGGGAAAAAATGATAGCTGGCTACCTGCAGCGGCGAACAAACCTGGTGACCGTATTTGTGCTTATAGACAGCCGCCACGAACCACAGAATATAGATCTTGCTTTTCTAAGAAAGCTGGGCGCATGGGGTATACCGTTTAATGTAATCTTTACCAAGGCCGACAAGAGCACCCAGCGCGAGGCTGCAAAGAACGCTAAGAGCTTTATAGAAGCTATGAAAAAAGAATGGGAGTTTATCCCTCGTAGCTTTATTACCAGCGCTGTAAAATTCCTGGGGCGTAAGGAAATACTTGCTTATATAGACGAGATGAATAAGGATTTTAAGCTGGAAGAGATCGTGGTGCCGGATGAAGGGAAGTAGGCTTATCCCATCTGCTCCCACCAGGCACCAGTTATGGGCTTATCCATTTCTACCTGTTCGCCTATCATGGGCGTTATCACTGGCAGGTTTGCTTGTTTAGCCGCTACAGTAACCCGCTTTATCGAGTCATTCCACGCATGTTTTGCCAGTCTGAATTTTGCCCAGTGCACCGGCATCAGCCATTCTGCATTTAGGTCTTTTGCCGCCTGCACGGTTTGCTCCGGCATCATGTGTATGTGTTTCCAGTGGGTATCATATTGGCCGCACTCCAGTATTGCAATGTTGAACGGGCCAAATTCCTGTCCTATTCTTTTAAAATGCGGGCCGTAGCCAGAGTCGCCACCTATGAATATCTTTTTTGTAGGAGTAGTAAGCACAAAGCTGCTCCACACCGACTGCGCGCGCTTAAAGCCCCTGCCTGAAAAGTGCCTTGCCGAAGTATTGTTGACCGTGAACCCGGTTTCCAGCTCTGCCTTATCACCCCAGTTAGTTTCTATGAATGTGCCGGGCGCAAATCCCCATCGCTCCAGGTGTGCGCCAACGCCCAGGCTGGTAATGATCTTTTTTACTTTTGGCTTCAGCTTTAGTACCGTTTCGTAGTCCATGTGGTCCCAGTGATCGTGGGTGATGAAGAGATAGTCGATGGAGGGCATATCATCTACGGTATACACATCACTGCCGGGGAAGCTGGGCGTGGTAAACTTTATAGGTGATGCGGCTCCGCTGAATACAGGGTCCACCAATATTTTTTTACCGGCCACCTGCATAAAGTAGCTCGAATGCCCGAACCATACAATTGTATCTGTAGCGGGGTTAAGATTTACCAGGTCCGTTTTTTTTGAGTGCAGGGTAGCGGTGGGTTTGGGGTTTACGTTTGGTGTGAAGAACATATATTTTATCAGTCCCCCGTAGGTTTGGCCCTCCGGCAGCACCGGTGTGTCTTCCTCATTCTGAAACGCTCCGTTTTTATAGTTTGCAGCCTGCTGCATATAACTAAGCCGTTGACCTTTTGGCATTGCGCCAAATTTTGGGGTTCGGATGAACAGCATAGTACCAACGACTATTAAGACAATGAAAATGATAGCAATGTGCATGCGGTATTTGTAATTTGCTGCAAATGTAGGCTGGCTAAACAGTTTTGTGCCTCACGTTTTGTTTATAGGAGTATCACCAATTTCTTTTGCTGTGAGGGAATTGATTGATTAGTTGGTTATTGATACGAAAAAGCCCCGAACGAGTGTCCGGGGCTTTCAGTTTATGTGTTAACTAACTTATTTATAAGTAACTGCAGGTGCAGATGCGGGTGCTACGTAAGTAACTGCCTTTTCTGTTTTTGGTGCAGTAACTGCATGAGCAGCTTTGCCACTGTGCAATTTTGCGATGGTTGGTGCAATAACGAGGGCTACAATAGACATCAGCTTGATAAGGATGTTCATTGATGGACCAGATGTATCCTTGAAAGGATCACCTACAGTATCACCGGTTACAGATGCCTTATGTGGTTCTGATTTTTTGTAGTAGATCTCGCCGTTTATTTCCACACCTTTTTCAAATGATTTCTTAGCATTGTCCCATGCACCACCTGCATTGTTCTGGAACATACCCATAAGTACACCACTCACTGTAGCACCTGCAAGGAAACCACCAAGTACCTCAGGGCCCATAATAAAGCCTACCAGCAGTGGTGAGATAATAGTAATAGCGCCGGGAAGCACCATTTTCTTCAAGGATGCATTGGTAGAGATAGCTACACATTTGTCGTACTCAGGTTTGCCTGTGCCTTCCATGATGCCGGGTATCGTGCGGAACTGGCGGCGAACTTCCTCAACCATTGCCATTGCTGCCTCGCCTACAGCACGGATGGCTAGCGAGGAGAAAATAAAAGGTATCATTGCACCAACAAAAAGACCTGCAAGCACATCGGCGCTATAAATATTGATGACGTCATGAATTCCTCCATGCTCATCGGTAAGCCTTATATTATGATATCCGTTATTGTAAACCACCCCTACGTAGGCGGCAAATAAAGCTAGCGATGTAAGCGCTGCAGACGCTATTGCAAAACCTTTACCAGTTGCTGCTGTTGTATTACCTACCGCATCAAGTATGTCTGTTTTCTCACGTACTTCTTTAGGCAGTTCGCTCATTTCCGCAATACCTCCTGCATTGTCCGCAATTGGGCCGAATGCGTCAATGGCAAGCTGCATAGCTGTAGTAGCCATCATACCTGCCGCCGCAATAGCCACACCATACAAACCTGCGCAAACGTAAGAACCATAAATCCCACCTGCTAACACCAATATTGGTAAGAACGTACTTTCCATACCTACGGCAAGGCCACCAATGATGTTTGTGGCGCTGCCGGTAGATGACTGGCGGATGATGCTCAGCACCGGGCGCTTGCCCATAGCTGTGTAGTACTCCGTTATCATGCTCATAAGCGTACCCACTGCAAGACCCACCATGATAGCGCCCACAACACCATTCTTAGAGAAGTGGATATCACGAAGGATCATATCATCAGGCATCAGGTAGTTAACGAGGAAGTAAGAGCATACAGCCGTGAGAACGATAGAACCCCAGTTACCCATGTTCAGTGCGTTCTGCACTGCTTTGGTGCTGAGACCCGCACTTTCTGATATACGCACGAACAGTGTGCCGATCATAGATAATACGATACCTGTGCCAGCGATAAGCATAGGCAGCAGTATAGGAGCGAAACCATTGAAATTATCAGCAGAAATTGTTTCCTGGCCGAGCACCATTGTTGCAAGTACAGTAGCTACATAAGAACCGAAAAGATCGGCACCCATACCTGCTACGTCGCCCACGTTATCACCTACGTTGTCGGCGATAGTTGCGGGGTTACGTGGGTCGTCTTCCGGAATGCCAGCTTCTACTTTACCTACCAGGTCAGCGCCTACGTCGGCCGCTTTGGTATAGATACCGCCACCCACACGTGCAAAAAGTGCTATGCTCTCAGCGCCCAATGAAAAACCGGTAAGCACTTCTATTGCCATCTTTACGTTGTCTCCGTTAGCTACATTGGTAGTAGCAGAGAATACCTCAGGTGCAAATACTTTTAAGAGCACGATGAACAGACCGCCAAGGCCCAGCACGGCAAGACCCGCAACGCCAAGACCCATTACTGAGCCACCGCCGAAGGAAACTGCCAGCGCCTTGCTAAGGCTGGTACGAGCTGCATGTGCAGTACGTACGTTTGCCTTGGTAGCAATACGCATACCTATGAAGCCGGCGAATGCGCTGAAAAACGCACCGATAACAAATGCTACAGCAATGATCCAGCTGGAGCTGCTATAACCCATAACTGCCAGCAGAAGGGAAGCAATAACTACGAAATAAGCAAGCACTTTGTACTCTGCCTTAAGGAATGCCATAGCCCCCTCAGCAATATACTGGGCTATTTCTTTCATGCGGTCATTGCCGGCGTCTTGCTTTGTAACCCACGCGCTTTTCAGGAATGTGTAAAGCAATGCCAAAATACCAAATGCAGGTACGAGGTAAAAAAGATTCATAATTTAAATGTGTTGTTAAAATTTTGAGTGTGCAAATATAGTAGTTTGTTGGTAAAATCATACACCATTTTATAAAGTGGACATGTAGCTCCAATTGTGCTCAAAAACACTGCAACCAATCCTTTATGTGAGATCATCAACATTGTTGCAGGGCAGTTTTGCCTCAAAATCCATTTTGTTACCGCTTTATTTTACGTTTCGTATGCGATTTAAATTACATAAGCAGGTTAATGAACCAGAATATATACATTAGCGTTTGTTTCTACGATGTTTGGCCGTATTTTAAAAATAGCGATAATAATATTTGCCCTGCTTGTTATTGCAATAATAGGCACGGCTAACTATATAGTTAACTCTTCTACTAAGAGCCAGCTCTATTATAATACCAATTCTATACCAAAGAATAAGGTGGGCCTGTTGCTTGGTACTGCCAAATACAATGATAAAGGGAAGAATATTATAAACGTATACTATCAGAACAGGATAGATGCGGCGGTAGCTCTGTACATGGCCAGTAAGGTCGACTATATAATAGTAAGCGGCGACAGCAATACCATTTATTATAATGAGCCTTTATTAATGAAAAAAGACCTCATAGCCCGTGGCGTGCCTGCGGCAAGGATATTTATGGATAATGCAGGCTTCCGCACGTTGGATAGTATACTGCGCTGCCGGGATATCTTTGGGCAGAAAGAGTTTACGATAATCTCACAGGCCTTTCATGATCAGCGGGCGCTTTATATAGCTAACCACAAAGGGGTAACTACAGTGGGGTACGCCGCACAGGATGGCGACACTTACTGGTTCTCCATTCTCCGCGAAAAATTTGCCCGTGTAAAGATGATCTATGATCTGCTGGACAATACACAGGCACGCTACTATGGGGAAAAAATAATGATACCCTAGGCGGGTTTTTGAGTTTGTTTTTGGCAATTCAAAATTATCACAGCATAGGATGCCTTTTAAATTCCTTCTCCCTATCAAACAGGTAGCGGAAAGTACTGAGGGTGCGGCTGCGGGTGGTGCCAAGACTCTCCGCAATATTTATCATTTTGGGGTTAAAGTCGCCTATCCAGAGCATTTCATAGTCTTCATAACGCGCCATAGGCTGTATCACTTTGGCTCCCTCCACAATCATAAATGCATCAATGCCTTTACCCTGAAACTCAGGGATAACCCCAAACACCAGGCCTACGAACCGGTAACATTTTCCAAAGGTCTTCAACCATAAAAATCTCAGTTTTTCCAGCAGTCCGAACTTGCCATTCATGTATTTAAAGTACTGATTCAGGTCGGGGAGGTTCACCCACATGGCTATAGGTTCCTCTTTATAATACACAAACCAGCTGATATGCTCATCCATTACTGGTTTCATGGTCTTGAACATCTTCTGCACTGTTTTTTCTTCCAGCGATTTTCCGCCCCCGTGGCCTGCCCATGCCTTATTGTAGATATAAGTAAAGTCTTTTGCGAATTTTTCGAGTTGTGCCTTCTTTATCATGGTGGCCCGGTAATCCGGATCTTCAGCGATAATATCGTGCCGGGAGTAAAACCGGTCACTTAGCTTGTTCTTCACCTTTAGTCCAAAGCATATCTGGTGGAAGTAGGTTTTAAAACCATAGTTCTCAAAAAGCGGCACATAGTAGGGCAGGTTGTAGTTCATGCCATACATAGGCGAGTGAAAACCGTCTATTACCAGCCCCCACCATTTGTCGCGCTCTCCAAAGTTTATAGGCCCGTCCATAGCCTCCATGCCTTTTCCCTGCAACCACTGTCTGCAGGTGTCAAAAATAAAGTTGGCGCTGGCCTGGTCATTTATGCACTCAAAAAACCCAATGCCGCCCGTAGGCTGCTCATTTTTGTACTGCTTGTTCACAAAGGCCGCTACACGTCCAATGGCCCGTCCGGCGTCGTCATGGAGCAGCCATCGTATATATTCCCCTCCGCGCTTAATGAATTTGTTTTTCTCCGGATCAAATACCTCTTCAATATCCTTATCCAGCGGACGTATCCAGTTAGTATCATTCTTATAGATCTCAACCGCTACTTGTATAAAAGCCTGTTTGTCGGCTGCCGTTTTTACTTCATGCATGTGCATAGGCCAAAGATAAGATAATTGGGAAATCGGGTGGAGGGAAGTGGTGTATGCTACAGGAGTGAAGGAGTTGGCACGGTCTTTTTAATATCCTGGTAACTAAAAGAAATCATACATGAAGAAATTATTGTTTTCCGTCGTATTTGTGGCAACCTCAATACTGGCGGCTAATGCACAGGAAAAGACAACTGTAGTAAAAGACGAAAAAGTAACTAAGAAAACATCGTCTGTGCCACAAAAAGTGCACAACACATTCAGTAAGAAAAAACAATATAACGGCAAGAAGACAAAGCACGTTAAGACCGTAGAAAAAACCACTACACCGGCTAAGTAATATCAATCGGGTTTTTAAGCTATGCATTCTGTTTCAACCTCAGGGCTTTTTAGTCGTGAACCTGGACCAGCAAGATTTCCAGCTTAAGCAAAATCTTTTTGTGTGTACTTGAAGGCCCGGTTGATACTGTAGCGCATTTACTATCACTATGAAACAACAAATGGCGACCCGAAAGAGTCGCCATTTGTTTTATTTTATTAAAATGTGCGCATTTGCACATTTCAAATTGCCTGATTTTCAAATTATCGGGCTCTTCCGCCTCCGTTGCTGAACCTGCGCCGGTTATTATTATTTCCGCCATTGCTTCCTGCTACTGCGTTTGGCCTGCGCACCACATCTTTATTTTTAGGTAAGTTTATGGTAATCTGCCCACTCTGCGACATAGGGTAAGGGTGACCTTCCACAACAGGTATTTTCTGAGCGGTGATCTTCAGAATGTTTCTCCAGTCCTGCATTTCTTCTTCATCGCAGAACGATAGCGCGGTGCCACTGGCGCCAGCACGGCCGGTGCGGCCTATACGGTGCACATAAGTTTCAGGTACCTCTGGTATCTCGTAGTTGATAACGTGGCTCAGCAGATCTACGTCTATGCCCCTGGCTGCGATATCCGTGGCTACAAGCACGCGTATCCTGCCTTCTTTAAAATTGCTGAGTGCGCGCTGGCGTGCATTCTGCGATTTATTGCCGTGTATGGCTTCTGCGGTAATATCTACCTTTTGGAGGTCTTTCACTACTTTATCGGCACCATGCTTGGTACGTGTGAAGACCAGCACCATTTTCATAGCCGGATCTCTCAGCACGTGGGTAAGCAACTGGCGCTTGTCCTTTTTGTCTACAAAGTATACCGATTGCTCTACCAGCTCTGCTGTAGTGGCCGGTGGGGTTACTGTTACTGTTTCCGCATTGTGCAACAGCGTGGTGGATAGCTTTTGAATCTCCGGCGGCATGGTGGCACTGAAGAAAAGAGTTTGCCTTTTTTGTGGCAGCTTTGCTACTACGCGTTTTACATCGTGTATAAAGCCCATATCCAGCATTCGGTCAGCCTCATCCAGCACAAAAATGCTGATGTCTTTGATGTTGATGTAGCCTTGGTTCATAAGATCAAGCAGGCGGCCGGGAGTGGCTATAAGTATGTCCACGCCCCTGTTGAGCGCCTGTACCTGTGCTCCCTGTGGCACGCCACCAAAGATCACAGTATGCCTTATGCGCAGGTTGCGACCATAGGCAGCAAAGCTTTCGCCTATCTGTATAGCCAGCTCACGCGTGGGCGTAAGTATCAGCGTTTTGATGTTCTTGTGCGTACGCTCGGCATGCTCTTCGTGCAGTATCTGCAGTATGGGTATTGCAAAAGCGGCAGTTTTGCCGGTGCCGGTCTGGGCGCAGCCCAGCAGGTCTTTACGTTTCAGCAGGATGGGAATAGATTGTTCCTGGATGGGTGTGGGGGTTTTATAACCCTCCGTCTCAAGAGCCTTCAATATGGGCTCAATGAGGTTTAGCTCATTAAATGTCATTACTATATTTTAAGATGCAATAAAAAATGTAACTGCCTGCGCCTCTCCCGCATCTGCGGAGTTGAAAAGGTGTGTATCACAAGCTTGCCCGGGGGCTGTAATATAAGGTTGGAAACACGCGTTAAAGTGCAAATGTACGGAGAAATATTTTAATGGGGTTTTGGGCGATGACCCAAGGGGTGTATAAGTGTATAATAACGTAGGGGTTGAAGATTTTCAACCCCTACTACGTTGCACAAATATTCAATGCAACACATGGTGAAGTCGCCATCCTTTTTATACATTTAGAATTGCAAATAGCATAATTTATTTATGGGAAACTCTCAAGCAACAAAACTAGTGGTGGAATTTGTTTTCTGGTTTGTGACATCTGGCCTTACTCTTTTAATAATTGGATGTCCTGATATCATTGGTGGGCTTGCAATGAGTATTGCAGCCGCATTTGTTATTACCGTATTAAACAGAATATTGAAAGCAGTCTTGGACAACTTTGGGGGTCACTGATTGATGGGGCTTGCTATGTTGTATAGGGGCTGAAGATCTTCAGCCGCTACACTGTGTGTTAATTGTCGGGAGAATTTATACAGGTAACGCCCTGTTCTGTATTATATACTGCATCTTGATAGCCAGTGCATGCAGCTGCGTTTTGCCATGGGCATTACGTTCTATATAGAATATAGTGTCAGATACTGCGTCCACCATCTTCCCCAGGTTTTCAAACGGAATGGATGTGCCTGCCAGCTTTTGTATAAACTGACCTTCGGCATCCGGCAGTCCTTCGCCGGCTTGTGGCCGGTATCGTACCCTTATGGCTTGTTCCAATAGTTGTATTATGTATTGCAGGAAATTCTTTTGCTGCTCACGGCCGGTCTTACTATAGTCGTCGGCCCATTTCGAAAGGGCAATGCCATTATTTGTGAACAGTGAATTGAACAATCCGCGTACATCTACCAGCAGGTCGTTTTCTGAATGGCGCACTAGCCTCAGCGCTTCCGTATAGCTGCCCATAGATATGAGTGCTACCTGGCTGGCTCGCGCCGGGTCGGTAAGGTTGCGGCTACTCAAGGAAAGGGCTATTTCACCAGCAGGTATTGGTGCCAGTTTCACTTCCTGCGTTCTGCTTCGTATGGTCTGTAATATGTCTTCGGTATTCTCTGCCACAAAGAGCATTATAGTATCCTTCGGTGGTTCTTCTATCAGCTTCAGTAGTATGTTGCCTTCATTGCCCAGGTATTCTGGCCGCCACATCAGCAGCACTTTATGAGCACCTTCATAGCTCTTCAGGTTCAGCACATCTATTATTTCGCGGCATTCGTCAGCAGTTATATTTCCCTGCTTATTATCCGCCTCTATAAATTGCAGCCAGTCATACGTGGTGCCATACGGACTTTGCTTTATAAATTCCCTGAACTCCTGCAGATAATACCGGCTGTTTGCCTTGGTGCCCGACTTTGGCGATATACTCGGGAAACTAATATGCAGGTCGGCATGTTCCAGCTTAGAAGCTTTGCTGCAGCCCGCGCAATGACCACAACTATCCGTAGCCGTTTTTTGCTCACAAAATATATACTGGGCCAATGCCAGCGCCAGTGGCAGCCCACCTGTACCCTCAGCTCCGGTTATCAGCAATGCATGAGGAAACAGATTTTTATCCCACATCTGCAGCAGACCATTTTTTGCTGATTGCTGCCCTACTACGTCTTTAAAAGTCAAAATTCAAAGTTCAAAAGTCAAAAAATATATCTCGTGCAAAAATAGACAGTACCAGTTAGTAAAAGATAAAAGTTCACAAAAATAGAAAGTACCATACACGATGTTCGCGTAAATATAAGTTGCACTAGTTTTGCGCCCATGAATGACATTAACTTACAAATCCCCGCTAAACTGGCATTGGACCCGAAGGATACCGTGAATTTTTTATCTGCAAAACTTTTCGAATCAGGCAGGCTTTCGCTTGCCGAGGCTGCTGAGCTCAGCGGTCTTTCCAAAGTTGACTTTGCAAGGACAATTGCCGACTACGATGTAACGCTGGGCAGCAATTAGCACCAGGCCTGTTATTTTAAATAACAATATCAATAAGGCTTTAATGAAATGGTCCCACATCTTTTAGGTGTGGGACCATTTCATTTTTATTAATTGGAACCAGGGGTGTCGTTGCCGGGGCAATAATTATTCTATCACAAAATGGAACACTTTGTTCTCTGCTTCGGTTTTCACATTAAGCAGGTAAATGCCTGCGGCTAATGTACCGTTAAGCTTGATCTCTGTATTTAGTTTTCCCGATGTTATCGCTGCGATGTCTTTATAGATTACCTGGCCCATCATGTCGGTAATGGTAATGGCTGCTGATTCGGTAGTTGTATAAAAAATGCCCTTAACGTTGAAGCTCCCCTTGTTCGGGTTAGGTATCAGGCTGATATCGGAGGCTTTATACTCAGAATTGTTCACATCAAGCAGGGCAATGGTATCGATGATTATTATCTGGTCAGAGCCTACGCCAAGTCCGCAAGTACTGCTGCCGGTAACGAGACATTTTACGGTATCACGGTTGTTGAGCGCGTTACTGCTAAATGTGTCGCTGGTAGCGCCGGGTACCGGCACACTATTGATCTCCCACTGATAAGATTCTATGATACCGCCAAGAGTAAGTACCTCCGCCGTGAAAATAACCGGCTCGCCGTGCGCTATCCTGTTTCCGGGATTAGCGATAACTAACACATCCGGTACAAATATTGGCGGCACGTTCATGCTAATAAAGTTGCTGCTGGGCAATGAGTCTATTGAAGGGCATGAATAGCTGCTGATCAATTCGCAGTAGATATTGTCTCCCATTACCGGAGCGTAAGCGTAAGTTGGGCCTGAGCCGGAAAATATACCGTTCACTCTCCAGTGCAGTGTAGGCGATGTGCCGGCATCCACCGGGGTAACGGAGAAAGTAACCACTGTGCCCGGGCATACAGAATCGCCAGGGCTGGCAGAAATTGTAGCTGATGGCACTAGTATGGGTGTTACCGTCATAGTTACGGATGTAGATGTCGAATCTGACATAAGGCAGTCTGCATCACTTTTAAGCAATACCGTAATTGTATCACTATTTGCCGGCAGGTAAATGAGCGTGGCGCCTGATCCGGTAACAGGTAATCCATTTACACTCCAACTGTATGCCGGCGTAGGCCCTCCTAAAATAGGGGCGGCTGTAAACAATACGGTCGTGCCTTCACAAACCGTGGTCCCAGGGCTGGCAACTATTGATACCAGGGGAGTGGACAGTGAAGTAATAACCACAGTGGCAGACCCTGTCATATAATTTGCACAGCCGGAAGTCATATTGGTCGCAAGCACCGTATAATCACCTGCAGGGATATACAAGCCATAGTTTAGCGCACCACCCGTACCTGAAAGGCTGTTAACCAATGTGGTGCCATAAAATAGCTGGTACATAGTGCCGCTTATAGAGCCATTGAGCCCAATGGGTACGCCGACGCCGCCCTCGCAGTAGCTGCCGCCGCCGGTAACATTAAATGGCGGAGGTACAGGGCTCACGGTAACAGCAAGCGTAGCAGTGCAACCCGGATTGAGCGAGTAGGTGATGAAAGTTACTCCAGATGCGATACCCATTACTGCACCCGTGGCAAGATCTATTGTAGCAATACCGGGATTTCCGCTTGTCCATACGCCGCCTCCGCTTGCGTCAGTCAACGCAATAGTAGTGGCACCGCAGATAGTTGTGGGGCCGGCAATAGGCGAGAGTGCAGGCTGCACGAGCACCGGCGTTGTTACAAAACAGCCGGCCGGCAGCGTATAGCTAATGTTCACTGTGCCCGCCGATATGCCATTGACAATACCGGATGATGAGCCAATGCCCGCAATAGAGTTATTGCTGCTGCTCCAGGTGCCACCCGGTGAGGCATCGGCCAATGTTGTGATATTACTTACGCATATCGTGGTAAACCCGGTGATAGGCGCAGGGTTTACTCTTACCATGGCCGTAGCAGAAGATACGCAACCGAATACGCTGGTAATTGTATAGGAGATAGTAGTGGTGCCGGATGAAATGCCGGTAACCATACCCGCAGGGGTTATTGTAGCCACACCAACCGTCGAGCTGCTCCAAACACCGCCAATAGCGGCATCAGACAAAAGAAGCGTAGAGCCAGCACAAACTGTACCGGCGCCATTTATGACGCCTGCGGGTGGCAGTGCATGCACCGTAACTATATGCGTGGCCGCCACAGTGCAGCTGCTATTAGAGACCGAATAAGAAATAGAAGCTGTGCCGCCCGAGATCCCAGTTACATTTCCGGAGCCATCGACGGAAGCAACTACAGGTGAGCCTGAGCTCCACGTACCACCGGGTACAGGATCGGTGAGTGTCAGGCTGGCGCCTGCACATAGCTCAGATGGCCCGGAAACCGTAGCTGCAAACGGTGCGGCATTTATGGTAACTGTGATAACGGCAGATATGCCGCTTACATTGTAACTGATGGTGGCAGTGCCAATAGATACGCCGGTAACAATGCCGGAAGTGAGGCCAACGGTAGCTACCGAAGGGTTGGTGCTGCTCCAGAGTCCGCCGGTTGTAGCATCGTACAGGGGCGTTTCTGTGCCCACACAGGCTATGGGAAAGCCTGTGATAGGCGCAGTAGCAAAACCGGTAAGAGCTGGTAATACAAACAGCACAGTAAGCAGAAATAACAGGGAAAGTTTCTTCATCATCAATTTATTAACGGGATGTATATGATCCCTTGCAAGTCAAAAAAATATAAAAAAATAATACAATTAAATAGTGGCAAAAGTAGCGATAAATGGGGTAAATATGAGTGTTTATTTTCTTAGGTGCAGGTGTTTAAACACATTTCTCTAACCCGGAGAAATTAGTTGTAAAGCCATGACTGACAACAAACATGCTATAGCATTTTAACAATGCCCGTCCATGGAAAGTTTGCTCATTGGGCAGAAAAAGGGTAGGTTTGCAGCCGTTTAAAAAGGGATAATATGCATAACCTCCAGATGGTTGACCTCAAGCGCCAATACAGTAAGATAAAAACTGAAATTGACGCGGCTATTCAGAATGTAGTGGAAAGCACTGCTTATATAAACGGGCCGGATGTGAACCATTTTGCAACAGAGCTGGCAACCTACCTGGGTGTAAAGCATGTTATACCCTGCGCAAATGGAACGGATGCATTGCAGATTGCGCTGATGGCGCTAGGCCTGCAGCCGGGTGATGAAGTGATCACCGCGTCGTATACTTATATAGCTACCGTAGAAGTGGTAGCCCTGCTGCGCCTGAAGCCGGTATTTGTAGATGTGGACGCAGATACATTTACCATGAACATCGATAGCGTAAGAAAAGCTATTACACCTAAAACGAAAGCAATAATACCCGTGCACCTGTATGGGCAGAGCGCTAATATGGAGGCCCTGCTGGCACTGGCGAAAGAACACAACATTCCGGTAATAGAAGATAATGCACAGGCTATAGGCAGCTCCTATACTTTTTCAGACGGTACCGTAAAGAAAACCGGTTCAATGGGTGTTATTGGCTGTACATCATTTTTTCCATCGAAGAACCTGGGTGGTTACGGCGATGGCGGTGCGATATTTACCAATGATAGCGCCCTTGCTGAAACGTTGAAAATGATAGCCAACCACGGACAGAAAACCCGCTATTACCACGAAATGGTGGGCTGCAACAGCAGGCTGGATACTATACAGGCAGCGATATTAAGAATAAAGCTGCGCCACCTGGATGAGTATTGTGATGCGCGCCGCGCAGCAGCTGATTTTTATGATGCTGCATTTAAGAATAGCCCGAACATAGTGACGCCGTTCCGTGCGCCCTATTCCACACATGTATTTCACCAGTATACACTACAGTTGAAAAACGTGAATCGTGACGAGGTGCAGAAAAAGCTGGCTGAGAAGAATATACCGAGCATGATCTACTACCCTGTACCCTGCCATAAGCAAAACATGCTGAAGGAGTATGGCGTAGCAGATACTTACCTGCCGGTAACGGATATGCTTCAGGACTGCGTTATATCGCTGCCTATGCACACCGAGCTTACAAACGAAGAATTGTCTTATATTGCGAATAGCCTCCTTGAAATAACAGGATAAACCTTAAGGAAATGAACGTAATTACAACCCCCATAGAAGGACTGCTGATACTGGAGCCAAAGGTGCATAAAGATGACCGCGGCTACTTCTTTGAGAGTTACAATAAGCGCACCCTGGAAACAGCCACAGGCGGCTACAATACCGCTTTTGTGCAGGACAACCAGGCGCGATCAGTAAAAAATGTATTACGCGGACTACATTATCAAAATCCACCTACGCCGCAGGCTAAGCTGCTGCGCGTGCTTGAAGGCAGCATCTGGGATATAGCTGTAGATCTGCGAAAAAACAGTAAAACATTTAAGCAGTGGTATGGCATAGAGCTTTCTGCTGAAAACAGGCTCCAGTTCCTGATACCACATGGTTTTGCACATGGCTATGCTGTACTTACAGATACTGCGGAGGTATTTTATAAGTGCGATAATTTTTACGATAAATCTGCTGAAGGCGGAATTTACTTCAATGATCCGGAACTGGGCATAGACTGGAAAATAAACATCAGCGACGCCATTATATCAGAGAAAGACCAGAAGCAGCCAATGTTCAAGGATGCCGTTAATGGATTTTAAGGCAAAAGCCAAAGGTTAGCGCTCTGAAGCATATTGAAGTGTGCTAAAATAGAAAAACCCAAAAGTGAGATGCGCTCTACACTTTTGGGTTTTCACTTTTCACTTTTACCTTAAGATTTCATATTCACAAACGATAGCGGCAGCTCCACATTAGAGGTGCGGCATAGCTGAATAACATCCTGAAGATCGTCTATCTTTTTAGCGGTCACCCTTACAATATCATCCATTATAGCGGCCTGTACTTTTAGCCCGCTGTCTTTTATCAGCTTCACTATTTTCTTTGCGTTGTCTTTATCTATACCGTTTTTGATCGGTATCTTTTTGCGCATGTATTTACCCGATCCATATGCCTCTTTGGTAACATCAAAGCTTTTGGCATCAAGTCCCTGGCGCATAGCCTTGGTGATCAGTACATCTTCCAGCTGCTGCAGTTTCATTTCGCTTTCTACTTCTATGGATATCACCATTTCTTTTTTGTCGAGCTCAAACTGCACATGAGTGCCTTTAAAATCGAAACGGTTGTCAATCTCTTTTTTGGCGATGTTTATAGCATTGTCCAGTGTTTGCAGATCTACTTTGGCTGAAATATCGAATGATGGCATAGTTGAAGACTTTTACGACGCAATTATTGTTCTAAATTACAATCCAATTTACAAATTCCCAATTACTGATCTCACTTACTTTAGATTCTGGTCAAAATAATCAGTTATCTTCTGCATCAGGTGCACTCTGTCTTTGCCGCGTACATTATGCTCATAGCCCGGGTATACAAAGTAATCAACCTGTACACCTTCGTCTACGCTTTTCTTAAGAAAGTCAAGGCTATGCTGCCACACTACTACATTGTCGTTAGTGCCATGAATGAGCATTAGCTTTCCCTTCAGATTCTTTACTTTGTCCAGCAGGTTAGCTTTGGCATATCCCTCTGCGTTGTTCTGTGGCATATCCATGTAGCGCTCAGTGTACATTACCTCATACATTTTCCAGTCCATTACAGGGCCTCCGGCCACAGCGCATTTAAACACTCCCGGATGTTTCAGCATCAGCGATGTGGTCATAAACCCGCCATAGCTCCAGCCATGTATACCCAGGCGGTTTGCATCCACATAGGGTAGTGACTTGAGGTAGTCAACACCCCGCAACTGGTCTTCTATTTCTATTTCGCCCAGGTGGCGGAAGGTAGCCTGCTCAAAGGCAAGCCCGCGGTTAGAGCTGCCACGGCCATCCATGGTAAAGACAATGTAGCCGTGCTGCGCCATGTATTCATACCATAGGTTTCCGCTCTCCGGGAATGTATTATGCAGCAGCTGGACATTCGGACCATTATAGAGGTACACCATAACCGGGTATTTCTTTGCGCTGTCAAAATTTGGCGGAAGTATTAGCTTCCCGTATAGTTGTATCGCATCAGGTTTGTCAATGTTCAGTGTCATTGTCACGTTCTTTACCTGGGCACGCTCGTACGCTGCAAGCGGATCTGGAGATCTCAAAAGCGATTCTGAGAACGTGCCTGAAGTAGCCCGGATTACACTGTTCTTAGGTATGCCTGGGCCGGTGTATACATCGTATACATACTTACCATCTTCACTTGCCAGAGCAGTGTGCATGCCCGGGTCTTTGTCTATACGGGTTACTTTACCGGTTTCGAGGTCTGCCGTATAAATGTGTTTTTCCATCGGCGACTCTCTTGAGGCCGTAATTATTACCTGCTTATTCTTAGTATCGAAGCCTGCAATATCATTCACCAGCCAGTTGCCCTTTGTCACCTGGCGAATCAGTTTGCCATCTGTACTGTACAGGTAAAGATGGTCGTAACCGTCACGCTCCGTCCACCAGAGAAACTGATCATTTTTGCCGGGAATAAAAGTGAGGGAATGGGTGGGGTGTACATACTTCGGGCTGCTTTCTTCAAACAGTGTTTTTACCAGATCGCCCGTTTTTGCATCATACTTATTCAGCCACAGATGGTTTTGGTCCCGGTTAAGAATGGCGATGAAGATAAATGCTTCATCAGGGCTCCAGGTAACTGAGGTGAGGTAGTGGTCTTTTTCACCATCGTTGGTTTTTACCACTACGGTTTTACTTGTGGCGGGGTCGAAAATGCAAAGTGTAACCTCGTGAGATGCGCCGCCAGCCATTGGATATTTTATTTGCTCTATTATGGCAGGAACAGTGTCCCAGTGGGGGATGGGGTAGTCCCGCACCATTGTCTGGTCCATGCGGTAATAGGCTAATAACGTTCCTTTCGGGGAAAAGAAAATGCCCTGGTCTATTCCGAATTCGTCGCGGTGAACTGATTTGCCGCAAACTATATTTTTGTCGGTTTCATTGGTTACCTGTTTAGTCGCCACATCCCGAAGCCATAAATTATTATCTACAGTCCATGCGATCTTTTTACTCTTGTCTACCGTAATATTTTCTGCACTGGCCGGTAGCGTAAACCACGTGTTCCAGGTCCATTTGTTGCCATCCGTTTTGCCCACCACTACATCCTGCTTATTCACATAGTATGCTTCATCTTTGTTCAGCCATTTTAGCGCTGGCAGATTACTCTTAGCTGTTTTACCTGGATAGTCGCCGGGATCCTGTGTGGCCATTTTCGCCCCCTTTGTGGTAAGTGAGATACAGTCCCATTTATTACTGCTGTCCTTGTCTACCATCCAGAAATTATCTGTTCCCGGTTGCCACGTTGCACCCTTTATACTTTTAGGTGCCAGCGTGGTGGCCAGGCCACTTGTGGCTTCAGCCATAGTAAACATTTTCTTTTGAGCCTGGGCAGTTGCGGCAAATGCAATACCCGCCAGTACTAGTCCGGCTGTTTTACAATTATTCATATTCCTTTATTAGTGGGGCAAACTTAATGGAAATTTTTGGCTAGTTTATTATGCCGGTTACCCGTTTGCCCGCAATATTCATAATGACGGCTAAGTCATGATTTTTTTTTCTAACTATCTTTGAGATCAACATTTTTGATTTCCCGCTATGCGTAGAATTCTGATGCTTATTTTCTTTCTCTTTTGCGGACATCTTTCTATTGCGCAGACCGGTGATGAATATCTGAGCATGGCCAATAAGGTTTATGATGCCGGCGATAAGGAGCATGCAAAATTACTTTATGAAAAGGCGGCTGCACTTAATAATCCGGAAGCGCACTATCAGCTTACATACAGGTACATTGTTACGCACGCCGAACGCATCTGTCATAATAGCCAGGCGGCAAAAATGGGCCACTCAAAGGCTACAAGTGACTTGTTGGAGGGCTTGTTTTTCAGGTCGGCTAGTTTGTCATTGACCAATCCGGAGCTTGCTTATGAAATTTATACTGAAGCAAAGAAGGTAAATCCTAACCTGGACATTTATGATGAAGAAGGGCGTGTTGCAACAATCAGGGAATGTATAGAGGCCGGTCGCCTTGATGTTGATCAATTCGTCAGGAAATACAATATCACGGATAAAGATACCAGCGGCAGCGACTATGCTATTTGGGAGCTTGCAGCAGAAGCATCTCATTACGGACGGTTTGGTTGCCCTGACCCAAAGCTTGTGCTGCAACTGGTGTGTAGAGGGGGCTTCGTACCAGCAGAAGTGGAAAGTGCTGTTGGCTTTGCGTATCAGAATTGGAAAGATTCCACCATAGCTCGTTTCGATCCCTGCGATTATGTGACCAGTGGCATAGGGCTGGCCTACTGCTCGGAGATTGCCTCCCGAAAAGCGGAAAAGGAATACTCGGGAATGATACAAAAACTAGCTTTACAATTAAAAAATCATGCAGGGTCCATGTTGAAACCGGCATATAATGTTGCGGGGCATTTTATTGAGCAAAAGGCTTTTCTGGAAGAGGGTAGTGATGGTACAGGGTATATCGCCTGGGCAAATGAATCAGCCGATACACAAAAGGCTGAATTTATAGATTTGGTGAAAAAGGTAAACAATGGGTATAAACCAAAGCTAGATGCCCCGAAGGACTATGACAAAGAACTAAATGAGGTCTATAAAAAGATAATTGCCGGATTAAAGCAAAAGCCCATTAGCACGGGGTTTCGTGAAATAACGGATCATAATATCGTGATGGTTCAAAGGGCCTGGATCAAATATCGCGATTCTTCCGCTAAGCTATTTGCGAAAACTGGCGTCCTTACTGAGCGGCAATGGAAGGATTATCTGACCAAGGTCAGGATAGACCAATTAAGAGACATTGAAAAGCTGCGGTAATTGCCTTTCCGCTGTTATTATTCCGCACAATACTCACTAATATCGTCTGCTGACATGTGTCACTTCGTTAGTGAGTAATCCGCCTCTATCTGGTTTCCCGGCATTGATCATCAGACAGATTAGCCTTAAAAGTTTTTCAGGATCTGCATTTACACCGCCTATCGCTATATTCAGTTCCTGGAATCTTAGTTCTTTATTCAGCTTTACCAATGACCTGTAGATTTTTCCTTTTGTTCGCGAAGGCACAAAAGAATTATCTACTTCAAGGCAAATAAATTTTTGCCCACTGATCTCAGAGATATATGCTTCGTTTATGATTTCCCAGTTTATAGTGTTGTTACCCAGGTTTCGGTCATAGATGCCAATTTCATTAATGATTATTTGGGGCCTCCTGTCCAGCAGCATGAACAACCCAATAGGGTAGCATGCCCCAAACAATAATATCCCCATCCATATTTCCCAGCTGTTATCTCGGCTAGTGATCAATAAATAGGCACATGGTACTACGAATACGGAGCTCAGAAGAATAATTTTCAATCCTTGCCAAACAGACTTATACAGGCGGATTTCGGTCATAGATTAATTTGACTTTTGGTGTTTACCCAAGGCTAGATTATATGCAACAAAGCGCTGGCCCCAGGACATGCACATTATACATCCGGTAATGTTGTCTATGAAAACGAGATCCGCCGTAGAGTTGGCCACGTGTTTCAATCTTTACCTTGCTGATAGTTGCAGTTTGAAAATCAACATGATTATTTTCTGCTATAAATCTCATTCCAGGTATCATTTTTCCGAAAACGATGTATCAGCGCAAAACTTGAGTCCTTTAGTATCACTTTACGAAATTCATAATCAGGCTCGATATTGTCGAAAATTATAAGCTCTGTACGATGATTAAAAGTGTCACTGACATTTTTGAATCTGCTGGGTGCGTGTAAAAATCCTGTATTTATATTCTTTAGATGCACACACTCCAGATACGAGTTGGCACATATAGCTTTGTCCTGAAGATTATTTCGTTCAAAATAATCAACTACATCCTGCTGAACATCTATTCGATCAAATTGAGAAAGTTCTCTATATCTAAGAACAGAACAGCACATGCTACAAGGCCGCTTTCTTTTGTGAAGAACAGCATTGACAAAAACACGGACGTTAAGACGTGACGTTGTTTGAGATAACAATACAAGCTCAAAAATGCCAGCAATGCGATTGTAATATCTGTAAGTACAGCTCCTGAATTTACAAAAAAGAATACATTGAACAGAAGCATAGCGAGACCTAGCAATGCTACCCGCTGGCTAAATATTTTTAGCAGTATTTCGTATACTGTTATCGCGAGTGTTACAGATATCAATAGTGCAAAGCTGTGCATGGATACGTGGCTTTTGCCAAATACCTTCATCCAGGTAGCACAGGCCATCGGGAATAATAGAGGGTGCCCGCGCGAAAACTCCTCGGGTATCGCATCAGGCATAAGGCTTGGGCCGTGAGCATACATCAGGTATACAGCAGGCGCATATACCCAGCTTTCATCCCAATAGAAGGCATAATGCAGATAGGGTATTTTAGCAATAACGAACACTAAGATGGCAAGGTCGGGTAGTAACCTTTGCTTTATTGCCGGCGACAACATGTGTGGTAAAATAGGCTATTGTTGTGAAGTAACAACATTGACGTCAGTTTAAGGGCTGGTGGCGTTTTAAGACGAGTACTGCAATTACCCGGTTGGCGATTACAAGTGCAATGTCTATCAGAATTGTCCTTACGATTAACCCACTCCCGATAGCTATGAGGATTTCGGAGTTTAAACATCTCTGTTCGGAACTTTACGGCGTGAATTTTTGCTTGCGCAGGGTCATAAAAAAAGCCTTTACAAATGAATGTAAAGGCTTTTAAAGGAATAAGAGCTACCTACTCTCCCGCATTGTTGTGCAGTACCATCGGTCCCGAAAGCATTCGGGACGGCTTAACTACCTTGTTCGGAAAGTGAAGC
>CANFHA010000025.1 GCA_947446645.1 Chitinophagaceae bacterium
AACAAATAATGGATTAGGCTTCGATTTAAAGTGTTTGATTATGATGAAGGGCAATACAAGACTCCAAACTGGTCTTTAACTGCCCAAGAACTTAGATCCTACAAAGGATATGAAAATGTATCAGATGAAGAGGCTGAAAGAGTAATAGAAACTCTGGTACGATTAGCGGTAATTGTTTACAATACCAAATGACGAGAATAGGCAGCAATGCCTATTCTTTTTTAATTAATTAAATGATAATAATATGATAAATGCACATTTCCAGGCTTACATTAAGCCAAAGAGCAACGAAGCTCCCGCAAATAGAAAAATAATTGGTTACACTCGTGTGAGTTCTAAACAACAAGCCGACAACTATAGCATAGCCGAACAGGAGAATGAGATACGAGCGTACGCCAAGAAAAATAATTATATACTAACCGAAATAATAGGTGGTACATATGAAAGTGCGTCTGGTGATTTGACCCGCAAAGAGTTTAAAAAATTATATGATACGATCAAGAAAAGCAAGAAACGTCCGTTTGCAATCGCCATAAAGTTTATCAATAGGTTTTCTCGAACAGGTGCTTCTGCTATTAGCATCGTTTCAGAGTTGGTTGATAAAATGGGGGTTCACTTGATTGAAACATCAACTGGTTTGTGTACGGTGAACGTTAAAGACAAGATGCTGATATTCCATAAGCTACTGGAAGCCCAACAAGAAAATCAGGAGCGTCTTGAAAGGACTATGCCTGGCTTGAAAGCGTTTCTTAAACAAGGTAATAAGCTGGGTACTGTTCCATTTGGATATATACAGTTCGGTAAACGAGTAAAGGATTTTGAACGCATGAGTCGAACACAAATGATAAAAATTACCGAACAAGGTGAGATACTGAAATCTGCATGGCAATGGAAGTTACAAGGCGAAAGAGATACAGTAATTATATACAAACTTGAAAAACTTGGCGTAAAACTCAACCTAAAACAAATAGGTAAGATATTTCGTAATCCGTTCTATTGCGGTGTGTCGATAAATAAAATGTTGGATACGCCAGTAAAAGGTAATTGGGAGCCTATGATCAGCCAAACCAATTTCCTGAAGATCCAGGGTATAATTAAACCATCAAAAGTTGGTACTTACCAGGTATCAAGTACCGATGAAAATAGACCATTAGCGAGGTTTCTTGTATGTGCAAATTGTGAATCATACCTGACTGGCTATGAAGTGAAGAACAAGAAAATACACTACTATAAGTGTCCTAAATGTAACGGTGTGAACATGAACGTTAGTTCAACCAAACAATCGAGAAACAAAGGTCTAAATGACCATTTCATCGAGATGCTCAGAACAATAACCTTAAAACCTGAAGCTAAAGAACCTTTCAATGAACTAATGAAAAGGCTATTTAAGGATCTTAACGGTGATACCATAAATGAGATACACGAACAAAATAATTCTATCCAAGACCTGAAAAATAAGTTGATGAACCTTGAAGAAAAATACCTGTATGATAATGCTATTGATAAGGATGTTTATCTAAAACACCGAGCCAATTTGGAAGCCAAAATCTGGGAGGCTGAGCAAAACGTTGCAGAATCAGCAAGCCTGTCATCTAACTTTGATGAATATCTTTTAAAAGCAACGGAAGTATGTGAAAACCTCAGTCAGTACTGGGTTTTAGGCGATCATGACAACAAGCAAAGGATACAAAAAATGCTATTCCCAGAGGGTTTAGTGGTCGTTCCCGTAAGCAGGGTGCTTCTAACCGATAATTTGAACCAAATTTTTAAGCTAATCCCTTGCCTGGAGAGCGTTTCAGAAGTTGATAAAAAAGAGAAAGCCAGCAAAATTGCTGACTTATCTCTTTCAGTAGCGAGGAGGAGACTTGAACTCCCGACCTCAGGGTTATGAATCCTGTGCTCTAACCACCTGAGCTACCTCGCCGAAAAATTGAGACTGCGAAGGTAGGGAAAAAGCCGTAAATATTAAACTCCTTGCCCAAATACTTTGTTTATTCATTGATGTTCAATGTTGATTGGTTTAATCCCACCAATATTTAAAGCAAATTCAGTCAAGAAAATACCCCTATAGCTAAAACCAATGCATGTATATACGTGTATTTCCAAAAGGTTTTTTACCTTTGCTAACGCTGTTAGGAAATATAGTGACAACAATATGGGAATAGTAGAGCGAAAAGAAAGGCAGAAAAGGGAGATCAGGGATAGCATCCTTATCAGCGCCTGGCAACTGGTGAATGAAGAAGGATGGCAAAACCTGTCTATCCGCAAAATAGCCGATGCCATAGAATATAGTGTTCCTGTTGTTTACGACCATTTTGAAAATAAAGAAGCGATACTTACAGTTTTTAACCGGCAGGGTTTTCAGTTGCTGGGCGATAAACTGAGAGATACCAAGGCGAAACATAGCGATGCAAAGAAGCAGCTGGATGCTATTACCTATGCATATTGGGATTTTGCCTTTGAGCAGCGTGCTTTTTACCAGCTCATGTTCGGACTCGGTATGCCGGGTTGTGAGTCGCTGGCTACCGTGCCGGAACTGAGTGCTTTTATAGAGGTTATAAATACTACGGTAGAGCAAGTGATAAAAGATGGCAATAATAAAGATGCAAATCTGAGGCTTAAGGTACACTCTTTCTGGTCTATGATCCATGGGCTGGTATCTATAAGCCTCATGGTGCCGCCATCCCCCGGAAACGTGACACACGAGCAAATGAACAAAATGGTACTGGCAGATTTTATAAAAGGTTTTATAAAAGGACTGATAGAGTAAATTTTTAAGCAATTAATTAACGGTGTTAGTAAATATATTGTTGATAGTAGTATAAAATAAATATTAAAATCATTAATTAAATCCAAAACAAAAATGAAAAAAGTAACATTGACACTCGCTGCCCTCGCAATTGCCGCAGCATCTTATGCACAAACATGGTCTATCGACAAAACGCACTCAAGGGTGGGCTTTGGTATCACGCACTTAGGTATCAACGAGATACAGGGCGATTTCAAAGTATTCGACAGCAAGATTACTTCCTCTAAGGCTGATTTTTCTGATGCTGTTATCGAGTTCTCTGCAGATATGAACTCTATTAACACAGACGTGGAAGCAAGGGACAAACACCTGAAGAGTGCTGATTTCTTTGATGCCGACAATAATCCTAAGCTTATATTCAAGAGCACCTCGTTCAAAAAGAAAAAAGGTAAAGAATACCTGGTTACCGGCGATCTTACTATGCATGGTATCACCAAGCAGGTAACATTTGATGCTACATTGGTAGGCACTACAGTGCACCCCATGAGCAAAAAGGAAATGGCAGGTTTCAGGCTGAAAGGCAAGATAAACCGTAACGACTACAAGGTAGCTACATCTATGCCGGCAGCTATGCTGGGCGAAAATGTAGATCTCTTGGCAGATACTGAATTCAGCAAAGACTAAAAAAACTGTTTATGAAAAAGTACATTTTTATCCCGGCCATTCTGCTTGCTTTAGCGCCAGTTTACGCCTTTGCGCCTGCCGCCACATGGCAGATCGCTGACAAGAGCGTGATCCGTTTTTCTGCGGGTGGCGAAGTGGGCGGCATTTTTAAAACAATGAAGGGTGCGGTAGTATTTGACGAGCAAAATCCACCCGCGTCCTCCTTTGATCTCACTATCGATGTTGCCTCTGTTAACACAGGTAATGCGCTGATGAATACGCACATAAAAAGTGCCGATTGGTTTGATGCAGGCAAATACCCGGTGATCAGGTTTGTTTCAAAAAAAGTAGTGAAATCAGGCACCGGATTGCAGGTGACCGGCGATATGGAAATGCATGGGGTTAAAAAGGAGACGACTATCCCATTCACTTTTCAAAACAAGGGTGCTACAGCCGTGTTCAGCAGCAAGTTCGCCATCAACCGGAACGATTTTCATATAGGAAAGCCGGGCGGCGATGTAGATGAAAATGTAAAGCTGGACATAACAGTGCCTGTGGTGAAAAAATAGACAGCAAAAAATAGAACAAAATGGGAAAACGACTATTATATCTTGGCATTTTATCCGGCATACTGGCGGGCATCGTAGCATTGATCTACCAAAAGGTGTATTCTTCATCGGTAGGTGCAGACTTCTCTACGGTTGCTAAACCAATGGGCATCATGGTGTCAAACCTGGCAGGCTGCCTTATTGCGGCACTCGGCTACTGGCTGCTTGGCAAATTACTGAAGAGCAAAACGGAGATCGTCTTCAATTTCATTTTTGTGATCCTTTCTTTCGTAAGCATGTTGCCCGCTTTTGCAGTTAAGTTGCCGCTTGATATTGCCAGCCCCGAACTGTTCCCGGGCCTCGTTATTCCCATGCACTTTTTCCCGGCTCTGGCATGGTCTACCCTGGAGCCATTGTTTATTAAAAATGGAGAATAAATTGAGCGCAAAAATATGGAGACGATGAAAATGAAAATAGATATCTGGTCGGATATTATGTGCCCTTTCTGCTACATAGGCAAGAGAAAGATGGAGAGTGCTTTGCAGCAGTTTCCGAATAGCGGAGATGTAGAGTTGGTGTGGCACAGTTTTCAGCTGGACCCAGCTATGAAAGCGCAGCCCGGCAAAGATATGTATAGCTACCTGGCCGAGCGGAAAGGTCAAAGCCGGGAATGGTCAGTAAAAATGCACGATCGAGTTGCAGAAATGGCAAAGAATGAAGGGTTGAACTACAATTTTGATAAAGCGGTGATCGCAAATTCATTTGATGCACACCGCCTTATACAGCTGGCGAAAACAAAGGGACTGGGCGATGAGGCTGAAGAAAAATTGTTTCATGCCTACTTTACCGAAGGGAAGAATATAGCAGACCACAATACACTGATGCAGATAGGTATGGAAATAGGGCTGAGAGCTGTGGAAACAGGCGAGATGCTTAACAGTACTGCTTTTGCAGATGATGTGCGGCACGATATACAGGCTGCTGAGCAACTGGGTATACAGGGTGTGCCATTTTTCCTGCTCAATGGTCAACTGGGCATCTCCGGAGCACAGCCGGTAGAATTGTTTGCAGATGGCCTGCAGCAGGCCTGGGCTATACACGAACATGCCATGCAAACAATAGACAACCAGCCTGATGGAGCGGTATGTGCGCCGGGTGGTGACTGCTGACCGCAGAATATTTAAAGAAATGTTTAAAACAATTAATAACCATAAAAACAAACAAAATGGCAAACACTAAATGGTCTTTGGACCCAACGCACTCAGAAGTGCATTTTAAAGTAAGGCACCTGGTATCGCATGTAAGCGGCCTTTTCAAAAAATTTGATGCTACCGTAGAAACCGAGGGTGATGATATCGCTACCGCTAAGGTGCATTTTACGGCTGATATTGAATCCATATCTACCAACGACGAACAGCGCGACGGCCACCTGAAAACAGGCGACTTTTTTGACGTAGCCAATCACCCGCAGCTTATATTTAACAGCACCAGTATGCAAAAGGTGGACGATGAACACTACAATATGCACGGTGTACTGGAGATGCGCGGCGTAAAGAAAGATGTTGTGCTTCATGTAACGTTCGGTGGCATAGCACAAGACCCATGGGGCAGCATGCGTTCAGGCTTTGCCATAACCGGTAAGGTGAACCGCATGGATTATGGTGTGAGCTTCGGTGGCATAGCTGAGGCAGGGACTATAATCCTTGGACATGACGTAACGATAAGCGCAAATGCTGAACTGGTAAAGCAGAAAGAAGAGGTAACAGCGTAATCTTTCCCTGGAAATGTTCCGGCAACATCAGTTGTAACAATAAAAGCAAAAGGCTCCAAACGGAGCCTTTTGCTTTTATGAAACGCAAATGATAATTACCAAACATACTGCTTCTTATTCAGCAGCAGCGCTTCTCCGGCTATCGTTTGCTCACGTGTTGCTGCATCATACACTGCGCATTCGTACAGTATGCGGTTCTTCTCTTTTACTATCTCTTTTACTTTTATTACTGCTTCGTACTCCGTGTTTACGAACATAGGTTTTAGCCATTTGATGTTCTGGCTCATGTACACATGGCCATCGGCATACCATAGCGCGCCAAATATCTTAGTGAATACGCTGGCCCCCAGGAAACCATGAATAATATTGCGGCCAAACATGCTTGCTTTCCCTGCTTCTGCATCTATATGCAATGGGTTTGTGTCGCCGCTTACGCGTGCATAAGTGTCCACGTCATCCTGCGTGTAGCTGTACTTGTGGCGGAATTCATCTCCTGTCTGTAACATAAAATTTGTGTGTTTTTTGAGGGCGAAAGTAATGGAATTTATTTACCGTTGTTTAGAAGTTTATTCTCAATACGGGAATTAGCTAACGGTGTTAGGAAAGCTAACGCAGAGGCGTTAAATTAATGTTAGGATATAGATATAATAAAGGTTTTTACTTTTAAGCGACCTACATTTGCAGCGCGAAAAGAGAGAAGATGGGTATGATAAATACCAAGTGTAAACGATAAGCCAAGTTAAGTAAAAATTTCTTTTCGCCGCAAATTTTTAAGTACATTTTTTTAAAACATAATAACAATTATCATGGCTTTCAAAGGCAACAATTTGGTGGACAACATCGTTGACACGCAAAAAAAAGTATTGGATTCTGTAGTGGAGAACACTAAGAAATTCACAAACGGCAACAACAACCTCAATGAAACTATTGAGAAAGGTACTGACTGGTATAAGAACTGGTTAGAAAGCCAAAAGACGTTGTTTACTAAAGCTACCAACGAAGCTCCTAAGGTTGAGGAGACTATTGCTGATAATACTACAAAGGCAAAAGAGTTTTTTGAAAACTGGATGAAAACTCAGGCAGACTGGGCTAAGCAGATATGGGACAAAAGCCAGGAAGCTGCAAAAGGCTTTACTAACGGCACTACCACAAATCCATTCAGCAACTGGCAGAACAGCTTCACCAATGCAGCTAACCCAATGACTGCATGGATGAATAACAACCAGAACCCAATGGCTTCATGGATGAACAACAACCAGAACCCGATGACGGAGTGGATGAACCAGATGCAGGCTAACAACTGGATGAACCAGGTGCAGAACATGAATCCGTTTAACGCTGATAACATGAAGAAGGCAACTGATAGCATGTCTTCAATGTTTAACCAGTATAACACAATGATGAATAGCAGCATCACTGAACTGATGAAAGGTTTTGAGAGCGGCACAGTTCATGAGGCTTATAAGAATATGGTGAACAGCGGTGAAGGTTTCACAAAGTTTGCTGAAATGTGGGCGCCAATGTTCAAATCTATGCAGGATAAAACCTTCAACATGGATGAGTACAAGAAATGGATGAACCCTGATACTTACAAGGAGTTTACCGATAAGTTCTTCGGTTTTATGCCGGAAGGCAGCCGCGAGCAGATGACCAAAATGGCTGATGCTATGAAGGCAAACATGAGCAAGATGACTCAGACCGGTATGGACAGCTACAGCAAAATGCGTGGTATGATGGGCAACGGTACAGAAGCTTTTGGTAATGTATATACTGCTTACACCAACTTCAATAACATGATGACTGAAGCTGCATCTCCTTTCACTAAGCTGATGACTGCTAATGCACAGACAAAGACTATTGAAGAGTGGAATGACATCTCTAAGCGCATAGCTGAATACAACATCAAGAATGCTGAAATGCAGTACATGATGTACAACCAGGGCCTGAAGGTAATGGACAAGCTGGCTGAGAATACTGCTAAGAAAATGCAGGACGGCACAGAAGTAAAGAGCATGCTGGCACTGTACACAGAATGGATGAACATCAGCGACAAGACTTATGTTTCCCTGTTCGAAAGCACAGAATACAGCAAGCTGATGGGCGAAGTAAGCTCAATGCAGAACAAGCTGCGTAAAGACATAGAACTGCAGATGGAGAAGCTGATGAAAGATATACCAGTGGCTACTCGCAGCGAAATGGACGAAGTATACAAGATCATCTACGATCTGAAAAAGAAAGTTCGCCAGATGGCACAGATGATGACTGCACAGGCTGACGCTGCTGACGCAGATGCTGCAACGGAAGAAGAAGATATGGACACTGAAGAGTCGGATATCGAAGCAGAATTTGAAACAGAAACAGAAGAAGCAAGCATTCCTTCACCAGCTAAGAAAGCTACGAAGAAAGCAGCACCTGCAAAACGTGGCAGGAAATAAGGAATAATAAATGGTGAATTAGAAAAGGGAGCACGGTGTGCTCCTTTTTTTATTGTGTGGTTGTGTTAGCTTTGCGCTCTTTGGGTAGCGTCTTAGTTTTAAATTTTAATTGTGGTTATTTTCTTTTCTCTTTATATATTCAGCATATAGCATAGGTATAGAGAATATTAGTGTTATTAAAAAAAAGAGTACAAGGAACTGAAGCGTTGTATCTCTTACGGGGTGATCGCCATGCCCATATTCTTTTACATACCAGTCCCAAGCTGATAATCCCGCAGGAATACTTGCAACGGCCATTATGACCAACATTTTCCATATTGGCTTTCTATTGCTGCCGATATAGGCAAAAACCAATATGAGTATTGAATACGCAAGAGCAAAAATAGAAGAAGCAATAACGACCCCTCGCATTGTAACGCTTCTAGTGTTATCAGTATCTACATAGTAATACCTCACAACGGATAAGACCGTTAGCAACGCCACAACTAAAATGAGCCGTATCTTATTGGGTATTTTCATTACAGTAAAAATATAATATATTTCATAAATGTAACAAAAAAGGGAGCTATTCGCCCCCCTCTGTTTGTGTTTTGGTTTTGTATCTGCCTCTTTTCTTTGGGGCTTCTACTGGTACGATGTTTACAATGTCCTCTATTGTCATTGGCTTTGTTGTGGGTATCACTTTTCATTTTCAAGAAACAGGATCATGTGCCTGTTTACATCGCCGGCCTTTTCCCACTGCAGGAAGTGGCCACAGTCTGGTATTATTTCCAGGTGGCAATGTTGCATCTTTTTTGCGGCATGAGCAGCTATTTTTTCGGTAGTGGTGTGGTGTATAAGCTTGTTAGGTATAAGCGCATCATTTTTACCAAACAGTACCAGGGTGGGCTGCTGTATTAAATGCAGCTTATTATATACCGGCTCTTCCATCATGCCCTTTATGCAGGCCTCAACCATTTTACGGTAATAGTTAGATTTATAGGTTTTCATTATGCCTACCAGCTCCGCTACTATCCCTTCTGCCTGTTTGTTGTTGCGGTAAAAACTGCTCTCTACAACTGTTCGCAAACTATGCTCATCCGAAGAAAAATAATCGAGCAGGTGTATAGAGCCATAATACATTGTTTTTTCGAGCGAGGTAAACTGCTCAAAGCCTGCGGGGGCACAGAGGATCAATGATTCTGCGCAACCAGGGTATTTTATCATAGTGGTCATTGCTATCTGCCCGCCCATGGAGTGGCCCACCAGGCAGATATCTTTGAGCTTCAGCGCAGTGATAAAATTGTAGATGCAATCTGCAAAGAACTTCATGCCAAATGGATGCGTATTCTGGTCAGATAGGCCATTGCCAGGAAGGTCTATGGCTATACAGCGGTAGTATTTCCTTAGCTCGTCTATATTCTTCTTCCACACAGGTGCGTAGTTGGCCAGGCCGTGAATGAACAGTAATGTTTTTTCCCCGCTGCCTTCATCTATGTAGGCGATGTTGCAATTGGCGGGGAGAGATACCTGGTGTGTTTTGTATGGGTAGGTGATCATAATTTGAAACCCCAAACCCCTAAGGGGGCTTCACTTGAGGATGTGATTTGAGCTTTTTGAGCGTTGGTCAGCACGGTGGTAAATGTACCGATTTTGATAACGCTTTTTTAATAAATAACATAATAAAATAGAAGGTGCGCTACAAAAGCAGCGCACCTTTATTCTGTCGTTGAATATATATTCTTCTACTACTCCCCTTTAGGGTTGGGGGTTTAGCACCTTGTAATAACCCAGTCAGCTACTGCTGGAGCAAGTTCTTTCTGAGATTTGCCACCTACGAACACACCTATGTGGCCGCCGGGGAAAGCATACTCTTTCTTGTCCTTTGAGCCAATAACATTCATAATGTTGAGCGTGCTCTCATTAGGAATGATATTGTCTTCTGTAGCATACACATTCAGGAATGGCATAGTGGCATTTTTAAGATCCACCTTGCGGCCACCCAGTTCAAATTCGCCCTTTATCAGCTTATTGTCGCGGAAAAGGTCCTTGATGTACTTGCGGTACATTTCGCCTGGTATAGCAGGCAGGTCGCTCTTCCATTTTTCCATACGCAGGAAGTTCTCCATTTTAGGCTTGTCGCTCAGTGAGTCAATAAGGCCAAAGTACTTACTTACGTTCATGCTTGGTTTCAGCATACCGAATGCGCTGTCTATCATTTCGCCAGGTATAGTGCCCATAGTGTCTACCATTGCATCTACATCTATGTACTTCGTCCACTTGTAAAGCATGCACTTTGTAGTAGAGAAGTCGTAAGGTGCTACGTATGTGGTCAGTGACTGAAGTTTCTCAGGATAAAGAGAAGCATAGATCATTGAGAATGTGCCGCCCTGGCATATACCCATCTTGTGTATCTTCTTAGTATTGTGGCGCTTGCGCAGGAAGTCAACGGCATCGTTCATATAACCGTCTATATAATCTTCCATGGTCAGGTAGCGGTCAGAGCGATCGTGGTAGCCCCAGTCCATGATGTACACATCAAGACCTTCCTCAATGAGCTTAGCCATCAGGCTGCGGTCAGGCTGCAGGTCCAGTACATCGTGCCTGTTCAGCATTGCAAAGGATACCAGCACAGGAGTAGCGCATTTCGGCTTTGAGTCGCGCGTGTAGTGGTACATCTTGATTTTATCACTAGACCACACCAGTTCTTTAGGGGTAGCGCCGAGTTGTACATCGCCTATTTCACTCATTACTTCGTATCCGCGGCTTATTTTTTCGCTGGTAGATACAAGCTCTTGTGTAAGTGCTTCCGTGTTGAAATTCATATGTTTTAAAAGTTTGCGCGAAGGTATCTCTTTAATATGAAATTACGAGCGAAAAGATGTTAATACTTAGCCCATTTTTCGTCCGGCAAACCTGCACCTATGCACGATTTGAGGTTGAATTGCCCAACAGAAAGTTTGATAGGGCAGTATAGTGAGCTACCATCCGTAAGCCGCTATTTTACTAATGATATTTTTCTCTACTTGTATCTTTTATTGGCCATTTGAATTATCTTTCATTTAACTAAACCATTATTTATGAGTACAACAGAAAAAAGAGTCGTTTTAGTGACAGGTGCCACAGGTGGCCTCGGTACTGCAATGTGCAAAAAATTATATGACGATGGATATATAGTGGTAGCAAATTATCACAGCGAGGACAAGGCCAAAAAATGGAAAGAAAAATTGCATGAAGAAGGCTATGATATCAACATATTTTATGCCGATGTGGCCGATTTCGACTCAGTTGGGAAAATGGTGGATAAGATAGCTGCAGAGATCGGGCATGTAGATGTGCTGGTGAACAATGCAGGTATTACGCGCGATGGTGGTTTCCGTAAAATGACCTACGAGAACTGGCGTGCAGTTATAGCTACCAACCTGGACAGTGTGTTTAATTGCAGCCGCCACGTCATAAACCACATGATAGAAAAAGGTTTTGGGCGCATTATCAATATATCGTCGGTCAACGGGCAGCGTGGTCAGTTTGGCCAGGCAAATTATTCTGCGGCAAAGGCCGGGATGCACGGCTTCACCAAAACCCTGGCAATGGAAGTTGCCAATAAGGGCGTAACGGTAAATACTATATCTCCGGGTTATATCGGCACAGATATGGTAATGGCGGTAAAAGAGGAAATACGCAACCAGATCATAGCGCAGATACCGCTGGGTCGTCTTGGGGGCACTGAAGAAGTAGCTTACCTGGTGTCTTTCCTTGCGTCGGAACACGCCAACTTTATCACCGGGGCAAATATGAGTATCAACGGTGGCCAGCACGTTTATTAGTATAATTGCTCAATAACTCAATGGCTTAATGATTTTAGGACTTATGCTATTTCGTTGTTTAGCGGGTCTTCCCGGCTTCAATACCGAATTGAGCCATTCAGCCATTGAGTTATTGAGCCATTTCAAGTTGTTGAGCCATTTTTAATAAGTGTTTTTTCTTTTTTTGATATTTGTTTCGGCAATTCCTTACTTTGCGGCCTCAAAAAAAGAAACACACGAATTTTATGCCTTCGAAATTACAAACAGTTACAGTTATTGGGTCGGGTACCATGGGAAATGGTATCAGCCATGTGTTCGCACAATGTGGTTTTAATGTAAACATGATGGATATAAAGCAGGACGCGCTTGATAAAGCCGTTGCTGTGATTGGAAAGAACATGGACCGCCAGGTGACGAAGGGCACGCTGACGGAAGATGCGAAGAAGCAGGCCCTGTCGCGCATAAAGAGCTTTACAGACATGGCAGCTGCCGTAAAGGACGCTGACCTTGTAGTAGAGGCCGCTACAGAAAGCATAGATCTGAAACTGAATATTTTCCGCGAGCTGGATAAACATTGTCCTGAAAATTGCATCCTCGCCTCTAATACTTCTTCTATATCGCTTACACGCATAGCGTCTGTTACCAGCCGCCCGGGTAAGGTAATTGGTATGCACTTTATGAACCCCGTACCGGTAATGAAGCTGGTGGAGATCATAAACGGCTATGCTACTGATAAGGAAGTAACACAAACTATTGTCACGCTTTCTGAGCAGCTCGGAAAAGTGCCATGTGTGGTAAATGACTATCCGGGCTTTATCTCTAACCGCATACTCATGCCGCTGATCAATGAAGCGGTACTGGCACTGCAGGAAGGTGTTGCAGGCATTACCGAAATTGACACCATCATGAAGCTGGGCATGGCGCACCCTATGGGTCCATTGCAGCTCGCTGACTTCATTGGCCTGGATACTTGCTACTCTATTATGCATGTACTGCATATGGGCTTCGGCAACCAGAAGTACGCACCAGCCACCTTGCTTGCCAACATGGTGCAGGCAGGCTACCTGGGAGTTAAATCAGGCGAAGGATTTTACAAATACACACCAGGCAGTAAAGAGCTTGTAGTAAGCGAGCGTTTTGCGAGCAAGGTTTGGAATTAATAGCATTATTTGATTTTTTTATAAGGAACCGCCTCTGATGGGGCGGTTCCTTATTTTTAGGGAATTTATTGTCCTAAATTTGCACCATGCAACAACTCGTAATAGCGTCAAACAATCAGCATAAAATAGGCGAGATAGCGCAAATTGTTGGAGATATTGCTTTGTTGTCGCTCAATGATATCGGGTTTAAAGATGACATTGCCGAGCCGTTCCGCACATTTGAAGAGAATGCGTTGGCCAAGGCGTCAGTTATCCATCAGTTTTCAGGAAAAAACGTCTTTGCAGATGATAGCGGTATCTGTGTAAATGCACTTGGCGGCGAGCCAGGTGTGGATAGCGCGCATTACAGTGGTGAGCGGGATGATGAAAAGAATCTGCAAAAGGTATTGACTAAACTGGAAGGTCACGACAATCGCAGTGCATTTTACAAGGCTGTTATTTGCCTTGTATGGAACGATCAGGTGTACTACTTTGAAGGGGTATGTGAAGGGAAGATTATCAATGAAAAAAGAGGCGGGGGCGGCTTTGGATATGACCCTATATTTATTCCCGATGGTTATGATCAAACCTTTGCGGAATTATCGCCGGCCGTAAAAAATGAGATCAGTCACAGGGGTAAGGCAGTGAGAAAGATGTTGGAGTGGCTTGGCCGGCTTCCTGGAGAAGGGTGATTTGTGAATGCATTTTAGTTTAGGAATGCTCCGTAAGGTCAAGGTTTTCAGCAGTTAAACAAATAGTTCTCATTGAGGAGATAGGGTATGAAATTTTCAGTAGGCGACAGGATAGTAATTAACCGCACGGGAGAGGAAGGCTTTGTAACCGCTTTTATCGATAAGATTATGATAGAGGTGGAAGTAGGTGGCACTATTTTCCCGGTGCATATTGCGGATGTGGATCACCCCTATCTCAAATGGTTTACCGACAAATCCGTTAAAAAGAAGAAATCGCTGCCGGAACAACTGCCGGTGGAAAAAATAGCCGGGCGTAAATCACGCCTTGCAAAAGGTGCTTATTTGTCCTTCATGCCGGTATACAAAACGGAGCATATGGAGGAGGTGGTGGACCAGATAAAGGTATACCTGCTTAATGAGATGCCCATACCTGTTAAGTTCGTCTACGATGTTCGGTTTTCCGCTCATAGCGAATTCAGGCACGAAGGTACGCTGCATGCCTTTGGCAATGTGTACCTGCACAGCATAAGCTATACAGACATGAACGACCAGCCCAGGTTTCACTGGCAGCTGATAGACCCGGCTCATGAGCAGATGGAAAAAGGGGAGGGTATACTACGCATCAGGCCCGTAAAATTATTTGAGCATATTACCGAACTTATGAAAACTGGTGAGGCTACCTTCAGTTACCTTCTGATCGATGAATTTTCTGTAAAGAAAAAGCCGGAACCGGTACCTAAATATGAGCCTGCGGCAAAGCCTAAATTTGAAACGATCACTACTCGAACGATAGAGGCTGCACGCTACGAAGTGGATCTCCACATAGAAGAGCTGGTGGATGACCGCAAGGGGCTTAGTAATGCAGATATCATTACTATTCAGCTCAATGCTTTGCGGCATTTTTTGCAGTTGGCCATCGTCCATCGCCAGGAGCGCATGATAGTGATACATGGACTTGGAAAAGGCAAACTGCGCGAAGAGGTGCACGCCATCTTAAAGCAAACTTCGGAGGTAGGCCGGTTCAAGAACGAATGGAGTGGGAGGTACGGTTTCGGAGCTACAGAGGTGTATTTCAGATATTAGTAGGTTTTAATAGATTTGTTTACATGGCCCCTCAAAATTCTACATTAAAAGCATTTTCTACCCACGAGGTGATTACAAAGCGTAGTGGTATGTTTTATTTCTCCATCGCTTTGGGCGTTTTGATGTTGGGTGGTATGAGCGCGGGTTTGTTGGTAATAGCGGCCCGTGAAAAAAATATACTTGTAGGGTTGGGGGCGCTACTGGTAGCCTGGGTAGCATTGTATCTGGTCAGGGCTTATTACCGCTGTGTGCCGGTTGTCAGAGTGGGCATTTCTGGTATAACTTTCAATGATGATTTTCATGCATGGAGTGATGTGCAGCGTATACAACTTACCGGCAACCAGCCACTGGATATTTTTGGTGCCCGGGATATGGAGGGAGCGAGTCTTGAGTTTTCAGACGGTACCGTAAAGGCCCTTCACGACGGCATGTACCGTAACTTGTCTGAAGTACGGAATCTCATACAACAGTTTGTGCCGGAAAAGATCGTGGCAGAACTAACTGAAAAAAGCCCAGAAGAGCATGTTGATACAGGAGACACATTTATAGTAGAAAGCCCTGTGGAGCCCGTTGCTATGCATGGCGCGCAGTATATAGTAGGGCGGCCATACAGGAGCTTTCGTGCCATTGTCATTTACGCGCTGCTTTTAGCGTTGGTCACCTGGTTGCTGATCCTTGCAATTGACGGAGAGTGGGCGATGTTTTTCTTTTCTGCTGCCGGCTTCCTGGGGCTATATTGGCTGCTCACTTTTTCTGTCAACTATTTTGGCTTGTCCGGGACGCACTTTTTTCTGAGAAACTCGTTTATTCCCTGGAAGAGAAGAACCATAGCGTTGGCTGATATAGAAGAGATTGTACTTGCCAGTAATCACCAGGGGAGCAATGTCTTGCGCGTGATCGACAAGAACTTCAAAGTGAGGAATTTTTTCGCAAGTTCACTTAGAGGCAAGGATTGGCTGGCACTGATGCGCCTGATGCGAAACCAGGGTATAAGGGTGAAGGATGAGAACGACTTTGCTCTATGGGAACAACCCAAAATGAAGACATGGCGCCGGTGGATGATCTTGTCTATACTCTTCTGGGTTGCCTTATGTCTCGTCAGTGGGGTATGGGTACAAAGTGTTCAGTATAGCCAATATGCGCTTATATGGCTAAAGATAGGCTGGCTCGTATTCATAGCTCTATCCTTCGTGCTTACCCTTCGCTTCATCATGAAACTGGGTGCAGGACGGAGCGATTAGCACTACGGTGCTGTATACAGCAATGCACTAAAAGCAGCTGCAACCGGCAAAATAATTGCTGATTGCAACTGCACACTCCCTAACGTTTTAAAAGTTTTTTGCCAGCCTTAAAATGTTAGCTACCGCTTCCGGCCGTGGTTGTAAAAGATCTTTGGCTGCTTCACGAAGCATATTCACTTCCCGCATCACGTCCATCTGCAGGAAGTTACTATCGCCATAGGCCGTAGCCGGCGTATGCGCGTAAAGACTTTTTTCAGTAAGTTTTCTATGTAAAGTTTTGTTCATTGAAAAATGTGTTTTTCAAAAAAACGTAGCATTGGACTGATTATTGTATCAAGATTAAAAATTAATGTTAAACCACTGGTCCGGTGATTTAAACCGGATTAATAGCAATATATTTACAATGTAAGTGTTTAAAAATGAAGGTAATAGGCATAACTGGAGGAACTGGGTTTGTAGGTCGGCATCTTACCGCGCTGCTGATAAGAAAGGGATATGAAGTAGTGGTTTTTACTACCCGTGTGGCAAAGCGGCGAAAAAAGCAGCACATCTCCTATGCCCACTGGAACCCTGAAACCAAAGCCTGCGACCTGAATGCAATAAAAAATGTTGATGCGGTAGTGAACCTGGCGGGCGAAGGCATTGCAGACAAAAGGTGGAGCGAGAAACGTAAAAAGGCAATAAGGGATAGTAGGGTGCACAGCACTGAGTTTCTTATAGCCCAGGTAAATGAGCATGCCCGTAAATGCAAGGTGTTGGTCTCCGCTTCCGCCACGGGCTATTACGGACCCGACAATCACTATTCCAATCCATTTACCGAATCCGCGCCGCCATGTGCCGATTTTCTGGGCGAAACCTGCAGGGAATGGGAAGAGGCTTCAGAAGGAATAAGTGATGGGATAAGAAGGGTAGTATTGCGGTTTGGTATCATCTTGGGTAAGGAGGCAGGGGCATTCCCCCAGTTTGCCAATCCTCAGTCTTATGGTGTAGTTCCTATATTGGGTTCAGGAGGGCAGGCAGTAAGCTGGGTAGAAATACACGATCTCGTCCGGCTCATCTCTTTTACACTGGAAAACGATAAGCTCTCAGGTATCTACAATGCAGTCGCGCCGGGTCATGTCTCCCACAGGGAGTTGATGCAGACGATTGCGGCTGTAAAGGGAGGAATAAAAATTCCGGTGCATGTCCCATCCGCTATGCTCAAGGTACTACTCGGTGAAATGAGCGTAGAGGTACTCAAAAGTTGCACCGTAAGTGCCGACAAAATTGTCGAGGCGGGGTTCGTCTTTGAACATCCCGATGTGAAAAGTGCGGTAAGTTTCATACTAGGTAAGCGGCAAGCAGCAGCTAAGTGATTATTAGATCGATTGGGGAATTGAAATCGGCATAGTAATTAACCCGTTCGGCTTCCCGCCCTCACGCGTTAAGGAATCGCGCCGGCTTTTAATGACCCTTTTGTGAAAGGCCTATTCCAGCACTATCTTTTTTATTATCCGCTGATTCCTGATATCAGTAAGCCTTACCACATACACGCCCCGTGCCCAGAGATCCACGCGTATATCTTTTTCGCCGTCTATTGTACCGTCCCATATCCTCTGTCCTGCAGCGTTAAATATCGTCGTTTGTAGCGTGCCTTTGTTACCCGCAAACATGCGTAGCAAACTGTGCGTGGGCACCGGGTAGATAACCACATTGGTGTCTGTGGCAAGGCTGTGAGCAACCGTAAAATCAGCTGCGTTTACATTAAAGAATATATGGTCATGCCCCTTTACTTTTATACGCGCAGCATGTGTATCAGTATCAGGGTTGGGTAGGGTCACTACCGCGCTCCCATTGTTGGGAAATGTACCAAGATGATATTGCCAGTTATTGCCTCCATCTAAAGAGAGGTAGATATCCACATCCGGGGCATTTATGGGTGCTGTGTTTGTGCCCACAACATTCCAGGTTATTTTTTCAGGGCTGTTGCCAATGTGGTACTGCCCGGCCGATCCCTGGCTGGTTACTGTAAAGCCGGCTCCTGTATAAATGACATCCAGGTGAATGGTGTCGTCCGGTATCAGGAAGCAGCCATTACCAAGCAGTATGTCGCGTAGTGTAAGGCGAAAGGTGAGGAAGCGGGCCACATCCGGTGTCTTTTCACCTTCCGCGCCTTCATTGCCGGCATCGCTTAGCACTCCCGAAAGCACAAGGCTGTTTTTCGGAAATATCCGGGTGTTCGATTTAGAGGGAATGAATGAACGGAATATGGGGCCGGAGTAATGCGTATTGAGCAGCGTACTGCCGGCATCACCCAGATTCCACTGTTCCCAGCAATAAGTGGTGGACGTGTCGGCAACCGAATCTGTTGCCACTGGTGAGCTTAGCTCAAATGGTGTGAGGTAGGGTATGGACCACGATGCAGTAAACGGCGGTACAGAAACTACTTTATTGTTCGTAGCCGTTTTTGCAGCGCAGCCATCGCCAAGTGTGGTGATAAATGCTTGTATCTGCTGCAGGCTGATAGCATGAAAGTAAGCATCGCTGTGTAGCTGTATATCGTCAGGCGCGCAGATGCCGGCATAAGCCATAATGGTAGAGCCACTGCCTGGCTCGTACGCGAAAGACGGCGAAATATTCGGGTCTGCGCAAAGTCCCTCGGAGCTATTGAAGCAATGATCGGCGCCAAATTCGTGGCCCATTTCATGGGCTACATAATCTACATCAAACCCATCGCCTCTCGGGTCCGCCTGCCCGGTCACGCTTAGTGCCTTTTGCCCAAACTGGCATACTATAGCTATTTGGGAAAGGCCTCCCGCTCCGCTGGTAAACACGTGTCCGATGTCATAGTTGGGGCTGCCTATGCGCCTGTCGCACGCCACCTGGCAGGAATCTATGCATCGTCCCGGATTTGAATTGATAAGGGCAAAAGGATCATTGCCGTTTATGCCGCCTGATGCAGTTGTCCATATAAGAGTATCCTCATTCTCTGCAAATACCATACGCACCGATAGCTCCCGTTCATAAATGCCATTAACCCTGTTCATGGTAGTGGTCATTTCGCTGAATGCCTGCGCCAGTGTGGGGGCGGGTAGTGCGGTAGCTGCCTGGCAGTAGGCATTGTTGGCTGCCAGTGCCAGCCTGTAGGTGCGCAGCTGGTAGCCGTTTATAGTGCGTTGGTGGTGGTTTTCAGCGCTGCGTTGGCTGGCATTGTTGCTTTGGCTCTGTGGCATATCTGTGCCTACCGTGCAAAAGGACGGGTGAGCGGAAGATCGCACTTCATCGCGTTTGTAGTGAGCTATATAGGTGCCATCATGAAATTTGTTGTACGGATCTACAAATGAAGTATTGGCTCCGTCAAAGATCATAGCGTGAAAGCCATATATGGTCATGTCCAGTTTCGCGGTAATATGCACATCAGCTACCGCCTCTCCCGTAAAAGTTCTCAGTTCAGGATATCGTGCTGCAAGTTTCTCAGGCATCATAGTAGTCTCCCATACCCTGAACTGTTTTATGGTCCCGTCGGGCATAGGCAGGTCTATGAGCTGTGGCTGGCTAATCTCCGCAGACACAGAAGATAACTTAATGCTTAAGGTTGCTTCATCGGCGCGGTACGTAATATATTTCGTGGCAAGTGCAGCCCGTGAGGAGCGGGGCAACCGCTCGCTATCCACTTTTTGCCAGATGCCTTGTGCCATCGAAACACAGGTGCTTGAGACCAGGAAAAGTAAAGCCAGGAAGGTTATGCCATGTCTCATGGTTGATCGGGTGCTGGTATTAAGATGTAAAGAATATGCGATTGCGATAATATTAGCTGCTTTAAAGTTAACAAAATTTTTTTGGCCGCGCTGCGGCTGGTTTCAAGCTATTATGGCTGTAACTTTGCGCCCGCAATGGACGAGATCATACTTCATACATCATATACGCTGGCAGACATAGACAAGGCAGTAGTGTCTTTTTGGGAAAAGCTGCACACTTATCGCATTTTCGCATTTAGTGGGGAGTTGGGCGCAGGCAAAACCACCTTTATACATCATTTGTGCGACCATCTGAAAGTGGAGGATGCGGTAAGTAGCCCAACCTTTGCACTGATCAATGAGTATCACTTTTACAAGCATGGTAAAGACAATCTGCTTTACCACCTGGACTGGTATCGCCTGAAGGACACTGCCGAGGCAATACATGCCGGAATGGAAGATTGTATGCTACAGGCAGCTAAAGGGACGGCCATCTGCTTCGTCGAGTGGCCCGAAAAGGCGCCGGAGCTCCTACCGAAGCCTTATTTGTGGGTGAGCATAGAAACCACAGACGAGACGCGGCGGACTATGACCGTGAAGCTCGTGAGGTAACGCTCAGTAGCATAGAGCGCCACACCTATATTCCTGATAATAAACACGCTTGTGCATCTAAAAATACTTCCTCATTTCTGATATAATTATTACATTGCAGTCTGTATAATTAACAAATAAATATCTGTATATGTATTTAAATGGTACAAAATCTTTGTCCCTGTTTACTTGTCTTGCATTATCGTTGTCTCTCACAGCAAAGGAGGCTAAGATAAAAGTGGGTCAAGGTCTGTCTAAACCCCTGTCGTTTATTGAGAATAAGGGCCAGGTGATGGACCAGGAAAACCACCCGAGGTTCGATATACAATACAAATTATCTACTCCCGGTATGAACCTGTATGTTGGTCAGGGCAAGCTGTTCTACCAGTTCAGGAAGACAGAGGGCTCCACACCTGCTACGCTTCAGGTTACTACCTGCAATATGGGCGTTACGCTTGTTGGCGCAAACCCCGATGCAAAGGTTGTCGCAGCGGATAAGCAGGAGTACTACGAAAATTACTACCTCGCCGGCCATGACAATGGTTTTACCGTGCACTCCTACAACAAAGTTATCTATAAGAATGTATACCCGAATATTGACTGGGTGCTGTATGTAAAGGACGACAATGTAGAATATGACTTCGTGGTTCGACCGGGCGGTGATGCAGCTAACATTAAGATGGTTTATGAAGGTGCGTCCAAAATAGGTATTACTGCTGATGGAAGCCTGTCTGCAGAAACTCCAATGGGCAGTGTAAAGGAAAAACGTCCGTATGCTTACGAAACCGGTACACACCGTGAAGTAGCATCTGCATTTAAGCTTAAAGGCAATGAGGTAAGCTTCGAAACCGGTGCTTACAAGGGTTCATTAACGATTGATCCATACCTGTTATGGGCCACCTACTTTGGTGGTGTAAATGAAGATGTGGCCACTTCTGTAAAGCAAATGACTACCGGGCTTACTTTTGTTGGCGGCTATACCGCGAGCGCAGGTCTCGGCACTGGTGCTCCGGCGTTTCAGACTAATCATGCTGCGGGTACTAACTACGATGCATTCCTGATAAAGTATACTGCCGCAGGTGTTCGCTCGTTTGCTACCTATTACGGTGGCACAGGCAGCGATCTGGGCATGGCTATCGCTATCGACAATACTCCTTTTGCTCCTGTAGTTTACCTCGCAGGATATACCAATTCAGCGGCTACAGGCCTCGTTAGCGGCACAGCCTATCATAATACCAACAACGGCGGCAACGATGGTTTCCTAATCGGCCTTAGCAGCGCGAACGGAGCCCGCACATTTTCCACTTTCTATGGCGGAGCGGGTGAAGACTTTGTAAACGGGGTCGCCTGCGATGCCGGTAACAACGTATATATCACCGGTCAGACCTCCAGCCCTACATTAATTTCCACAGGCGGAGCCTACCAGACCGCTATCAGCGGATCCAGCGATGCGTTTGTGGCTAAGTTCAGCACAACGGGCGCCATTCAGTGGTCCACTTACTTCGGTGGCACGGCGCAGGACCAGTCACAGGCGATTGCCTGCGACGGCCTCAGCAATGTTATCATTACCGGTCAAACCAGCAGCGTGGTGGGTATTGCCAGTGGTACAGCTTTTCAACCTGTAATTAACGGCACCAATGATGCGTTTGTAGCCAAGTTTTCCACGGCAGGAGCATTTACCTGGGGCACTTACTTCGGTGGCGAAGGCCAGGAGCAGGGAAACGGTATTGCAGTAAATCCATCTAATAACAGCATAGCTGTAGTTGGTAACACGTCAAGCCTTACCGCCATCAGCAGCGCTAAGGCTTACCAGCCAGCTTTTGCCGGCGGACTGCAGGATGCGTTCCTGGCATATTTTGATGCTACAGGAGCGGAAACTTTCAGCACTTATTATGGCGGCACTAATATCGACTACGGGCAGGCAGTTTGTTTCGATCAGTTCAACAACATTGCAATAGCTGGTGGCACATTCAGCACAAACGGTATCTCTACTACAGGCAGTTATCAGCCGGCAATTGGCGGAGACTATGATGCATACATGGCAAAATTCAACGTTCTGGGTCAGCGCCTTTGGGGCACTTATTTCGGTAAGTTGTTTTATGACTACGCTAATGCAATCGCCTGTGACCTCACTAACGACCAGCTGATAATAGCAGGTTATACCGCCAGCAACACGGGTATAGCTACCACTGGCACACAGCAGACCATATATGGTGGCGGTACCTACGATGGATTTTCCGCTAAGTTTAAGAGAGATACGCTTGTAGCTATTAATCAGCCGTTTGGTGATACACTCCTTTGCGCAGGCAGTAGCTTCAACCTGTTTTACACGGCAAATTTCAATTTTCAGCCAGGTAACACGTTTACAGTTCAGCTGTCAAATGCCGCTGGCAGCTTTGCCGCTCCGGTAAGCATTGGTTTGGTTACTTCCAGCACTTCAGGCTCTATTCCCTGCATACTTCCGGCCGGCCTTACACCAGGCACTGGCTACCGTGTACGTATTGTTGCCAGCAACCCTGCATTTACCTCGCCGGATGACTTTTACGACATCAATATCGTTAACGCATTCCCACATACTACAGCTACTGCAAGTACGCCCGTATGTGTAGGTGGCACACTGTTCCTTTACGACAGTTCGCCTTATGCCATTACCAGCTATAGCTGGGTTGGCCCTCTGGGTTCAGGCCTTAGCGGTGCAGGCTTTACGGCCTTTACACAGAATGCGGCGAACACAGGTTTCTCAGGCACCGGCATCACGCTCGCTGACGCAGGTACTTACTCTGTGATCACTACCCACAGGGGCTGTCCTAATGATACATCTTCAGTTGCGGTGGTTGTGAATAGTGTAATACCTCCAACTCCTGCAGCCACCGGCACTACACCCGGCTGCGAAGGCAGCGATGTAAATCTTTATGGCAACAGCGATACTTCTGCTACAGTAATTTATAGCTGGAGCGGACCGGGCGGCTTTACTTCGTCAGAGCAAAATCCGGTATTGCTTTCTGTCACCAGCGCCAATGCCGGTACTTATACGCTTACTGATACGCTTGCAGGTTGCCCGTCTGCCGCCAGCACCTTTGTGCTCGTGGTAAGCCCGGTAAATCCTGTTTCCGTGAATATAAACGTAAGCCCCAACGATACCGTTTGCGCGGGCACCCTCGTTACCTTTACGGCTAGCTCTATTACTGGTGGGGTATCACCATCCTACCAGTGGATGACAGACGCAGGTCCTGTTGTAGGTGCCGTTTCAAGCACGTGGTCAACACCCTCTCTGCTCGACGGTGAAAATGTATACGTCATCATGCACAGCGGTATTATTTGCCCTTCACCGGTAAATGCAAACAGCAATGTGATAACTATGAATGTGCTGAACACGCCGCCACTTGTGAATATCTCGGCATCTACCGGCAGTTATGTGCCTTATGGCGCCTCAGTTACCTTTAGCTCATATATATTTGCTGTCGGCATAGCGCCTACCTACCAATGGTCTGTAAATGGCATAGATATAGCAGGTGCGACCTCTGACACATACGTGCTCGCCAGTGTTACAGAGTGGGATACCGTGACCGTGACCGTTAGGTCTACTATGGCTTGCGCAGTACCCGATTTTGCACAGGCTACTTTTGTAGTTCACCCAGTCCTGGTTGGTGTTACCAATATTCCTTCCGCACTTGACAACGTTGATCTTTTCCCAAATCCGAATAACGGTAGCTTCACTATTAAAGGCAGCGTAGCACAAACTTCTGGCAGTGCGGTGAGCTTGCAGGTGAATAACTTGCTGGGCCAGGTGATCTACAGCGGTAACGCGGCAGTAGTGAACAATGAGCTTAACAAAACAATTGACCTCAGCAACATACCTAATGGCATCTATATGATGACGATTAGTGGTGACGAGGGACAATCTAAAATACTCCGCTTTACGGTGCAGCATTAGTAAGCATAAAGTGTAGAAGCAGCGCTCCGAATACGGGTGCTGCTTTTTTTTGCTCTACCCGGTAACTACATAGAGTCCAATATCAAACTTCACAAGCAGCTCAAAAAAGTTTTTTCATAGTGAGCCCAGCCGAACTATGACACGATGAGTTTTAAGCTGAAGCTGATGTGCCGAATGTGAAATTATTTTCAGACTCAATATAATAAAAAACCACCCAGCCCTGAAAGGGCTCAATCTCTCAGCCCGGGGTGTAGCCCCGGGACTGAAAGCCCCATTCGTAAAACAGAAATGCAGCAACTGGCATGATTTTGACCGTTGTTTCTACCGCTATAGCACCTTCGGGCGCCAGCTTTTACCTAACTTTATAACAACACAGAAATACAGGCGAATATGGACAAGTTTAGTGAAGTGATCAGATCAGACAAGCCAGTGATTGTAGACTTTTTTGCCACATGGTGCGGTCCGTGCAAAATGATGACGCCCATACTGCACGAGTTAAAAGCTGCGGTAGGCGATAAGGTTACCATCCTGAAAATAGACGTCGATAAGAACCCCGAAGTTTCCTCTCAGTTCCAGGTGCAGGGTGTGCCCACGCTCATTGTTTTTAGGAATGGCCAGGTAAAATGGCGGCAATCTGGCGTAGTGCCCGCAAAGGAACTGCAGCGCATCCTGGCTACTATATAGGTCTTGTTAGAATTCCACAATCTGCCAATAGATAAAAAGCGTGTTGGGCCAAATTGGTTCGCGTCTTAAATTGTCGCACTTGTGCGGCTTATAGTTACGTTCGTATAATTGTTGAGGTTTACTTCCTTCACGGGTTTTTATTATTTTGGAACAGCAAGCGGAACAAAAAAATATGGCAAAGTCAAATACGAAGAAACAAACGGTTGCCAGCGAAAGGGTAGGGCATAGACCTGATGTGCCTCAGCCACAGCATGGCGAACTGTTTATAAATAAGGTCAGTACCACGAAGATTCTCATCTTTATTCTGTGTGCTACAGCGCTGTGCTTGATTCCGGTGCTACAAAATGATTTTATATCTTTTGACGACCCTAGTTATGTCACGGAAAATCCGCTGATACAGCATCTGAACAGCGAGAGCATAAAGAAATTTTTTACAGAGCAGTTTGTCAGCACCTACCAGCCCATTGTAATGCTCAGCTACGCTATTGAGTATAAGTTGTTTGGGCTTAATGCTACAGGCTTCCATTTATTCAGTCTGCTGGTGCACCTGATGAATGTGGTGCTTGTTTTCCTGCTGGCCCAGAGGCTGCTTAAAGACAGGATCGGCGCCGTGGTGGCAGCTTTGCTGTTTGGCATCCATCCGCTGCACGTAGAGTCTGTAGCGTGGGTGGCATCACAAAAAGATGTCTTGTACGCATGTTTCTTTTTAGGTGCTTCTTTATGCTACCTGAAATACGCCCGTGACAGTGATAGGAAATATTATCTGCTGGCCATGCTGCTATCCGTGTTGTCGCTGCTCAGCAAAGCGCAGGCAGTGGTGCTGCCGGTTGTGTTCCTCCTTTACGACTACTTGTTGCATCGAAAAATTGATTCAAAAGCTATACTTGAGAAGGTGCCATTTTTTGTGTTGTCGCTGCTGTTTGGTGCGGTAGCTTTTTCAATACAAAGCAAGAGCGGGGCTATTCAGGATTTTGGCTATTTCCCGTTTTATGAGCGGGTGCTCTTCGCCTGCTATGGTTTTGTCTGCTACATCATGCAGACAGTAGTGCCCATAAAGCTTTCGGTCTTCTACCCATATCCGGAAACGCTGGATAAGATAAACTCGCCGCTGGTGTACGCTGCACCGGTTATAGTGGCAGCACTTGCAGCGCTGGTTTTTAAGTACCGCAAAAACAGGGTGCTCGTATTTGGCGCACTGTTTTTTTGCGTCACCATAGCGCTGGTTATTCAGCTCATACCCGTGGGCACGGCCGTCCGGGCAGACAGGTATAGCTATGTGTCGCTGATAGGGCTGCTTATATTTGCAGGCTATTTGTTTGCCCTTATATACGAGGCACGCCCTGCGCAGCAGAAGGCGCTTACCGCGCTGGCGGGTCTGTATTTTGTGATTATAGGCGGCCTCACATTTAGCCGTACAACAGCCTTTAAAGACAGCTTGGCTGTATACAATGATGCACTGGAGAACTATCCATCCTTTATGATCTACAACAATCGAGGGGTTATCTTCTTTAATAACAAGCAGTATAAAGAAGCCCTTGCTGACTTTGAGGAAGTGGAAAAGATAAAGCCTGCATTCCCCAATATATGGTACAACAGCGGCTACGCATGGCAGCAGCTGGGTAATATGCCCAAAGCCCTGGAACACTATTCACGCGCACTGAAAGCCGACCCTAAGAACACAGATATATTATCAAAAGTACAGGCCATACACACTACCCAAAATGACCTTGCAACTGCATTAGGTGATGCGAATAAGATACTGGAACTGAAGCCGGACCTTGTGGAGGCATACTTTAACAGAGCTGAGTTGCTGGGCCGCATGGGCAGGACAAAAGAAGCAGTGACCGACCTGGATAAAGTGATAGGTATGAAGCCTGATTTTGCAGCTGCCTTTAACGACCGTGGTATCGCCAATAGCATGATGGGGAACAATGAGCAGGCGCTGAAGGATTTCGACAAAATGATACAGCTGTCGCCCAATGCATGGAACGCTTATTTCAACCGGTCGCTTACATTAAAGACGCTCGGAAGATACGCGGAAGCCTATAACGACGCGGCTACTGCTAAGAAAAACGGACACCCCGTTACCGATCAGTATTTGATGGAATTGCAGAAGCTGGCGGGGAAGTGATGTTGGTTAATCGGGCTGGAAAGTAAGTGAAGTCACAATCGATGAAATGATATATTTTTAGCTTATGATTTACGTTGTTTTTCGTATTTTTGAACTAAAGAGGATCGTATGACAGTACTAGAGCGGCAGCAGCAACTTATACAACAAATAGGGGGTATCAATGATGAACGTATTTTGACGATGCTGGAAGAAGAGTTATCGTACCATTTACAAAAGAAAACAGATATTACGGATGAATTGACGCCGTACGAACTTAGCGAACTGATCACCCTTGCCAGCGAGTCGTCGGATAAAGATACGGTCTCTTTAAATGAATACAGGAAAGCTACCGAACGATGGCGTACAATATCGTGATCAATAAAAGGTTCATTAGCAGGCTTACAGAAGTTCTGATTTTCCTGGAACAGGAGTGGGGTAAAAAAGTGGCAGATGATTTTATTGTAAAGATTGATACCCGTATCTATTCATTGCAGCACCATCCATTTATTGGAGCCATGACCAGGCACCAGGGAATACGGGGTATACTATCACCCGGCATAACCGTATGTATTATAAAGTGAAGGGCAACAAGGTCACTATATTGAATCTCTATGATACCAGGAGAAAAAATTATGGCTAATGCACGTAAGTATGCAAGCCATGACGAACTTGGTTCTCTCCCAAACGTAGAAGTATTGTCTCCACGAGGTTGCGTTACAAGTAGCTCGGAGTATACAAAATGGACTACAAAAGTAGACACAGTGTGACATGTTGATTAGCGTCTTAGCGATCTTTAAAGCGAAACATGGAAAACCGCGTCTTTGCGCCCTTACCAGAGATTTTTTCGCGGCTCATTTATAGAGCATCTAGGTAAATTACGTAGACAGATAGCCGGAATTCCGGTTCTAAACATACAAGGCACAAAAACAATTTAGTATATTTATACTAGCCCGCACTAAGCAGGTTTCATAGACTATTATGATAGAACGCCTTTTTGATATTGTACAGGAACGCAGCACTAAGCATGCAGGCAATGTGATGCTGGCCGCAAAGGAGAATGGCCAGTGGCGCACCTATAGCGGTGCCGAGGTGTGGGATACATCGCGCAGGCTTGCCGGTGGTCTGCTCTCGCTCGGGATAGACAATGCAGTGCTTACACCTGATCAGCAGGAAAAGATTGCCATCATAAGCCCCAACCGGCCGGAGTGGATAATGACCGACCTTGCAGTACAAATGACAGGTGCTGTGCTTACACCCATTTACCCTACAATAAGTCCGGATGAGATAGCTTATGTGTTGAATGAAGCGGAAGTGAAAATAGTATTCGTGGCCAGTGCAGAAATTTATGAGCGTTTCAAAGATGCTTTCACGCAAATACCAACGTTGAAAAGTGTTTACTCGTTTGATGTAATACCTGGCCTGAAAAACTGGAAGGAACTGACAGATAAAAACCTGCAGTCCGATGAATCTGTTATAGCCAGAATAAAGCCGGAGACGCTTGCAACGATCATCTACACATCCGGCACTACAGGCAATCCTAAAGGCGTGATGCTGACGCACAACAATATTGTCAGCAACATAAAGGATTCCATGCCGGCATTCACGTTTGCCGAGGAGCATAGCAAGGCGCTTAGTTTTCTGCCGCTCAATCATATATTTGAGCGCATGGTATCGTACATCTACCTGCAGGCAGGTGTGGCCATCTACTATGCTGAGAACATGGATACTATAGGTCTGAACCTGAAGGAAGTAAAACCAATGGTATTTACCACAGTGCCGCGCCTGCTTGAAAAAGTATACGAGCGTATAATGAACACTGCTATGGAGCTGAAGGGTGTAAAGCGGATGCTCTTCTTCTGGGCTTTGGACCTCGGCAAGCAGTACGATAATGCTAAGCCGGGCAGTGCATGGTATCGCCTGCAGCTGTGGCTGGCCAACAAGATCATCTTCACTAAGTGGAGGGAAGCGCTGGGGGGTAATGTGAAAGCGATAGTGGTAGGTTCAGCCGCCTGCCAGGAGCGGCTTGTGCGTATATTCAGCTCTGCGGGCATAGTGATAATGGAGGGCTATGGGCTTACAGAGACGTCGCCCGTAGTAACGGTGAACAGGTATGAAAGTGAGAACAGGAGAGTGGGTACAATAGGTCCGCTGATCGCTAACGTAGAAGTGAAAATAGCAGACGATGGAGAGATACTGGTAAAGGGGCCAAATGTAACTCCAGGCTACTTTAAACATCCGGACCTCACGGCTGCCGCAATAAAGGACGGCTGGCTGTATACCGGTGATATAGGCATGTGGCAGGAGAACCGCTTCCTTAAAATTACAGACCGAAAGAAGGAGATATTTAAAACATCCGGCGGAAAGTATGTGGCGCCGCAGGTTATAGAAAACAAGATGAAGGAAAGCCCTTTTATATCGCAAATGATGGTGATGGGGGCAAACATGAAATTTGTGAGCGCACTGATCATTCCCAATTTTGCACCACTGAGAAAGTACCTGCGCGACCGGTCGCCCAATATTAGCTTACCCGACAATAACAACGAGCTTATCAAGGTGCCTGAAGTGCTGGAGGTGATACAAAAGCAGGTGGATAAATTCAACCCGATTTTCAGCCATCCCGAGCAGGTGAAGAAGATAGCCCTGCTGGCTAATGAATGGACTGTAGATACGGGAGAACTTACGCCATCGCTAAAGATAAAGCGCAAGATAATAGAGCAGAAATATGCTAAAGAAATAGCCGGTATTTACACGGAGTAGTATAGTGAAAAATGGTCATGGTGAGCGGAGCTGACCATGACCATTTTTTGAAGTAACAAATTAATAAGCCCGGGCAAATAACACCCGCTCTTTCGATGGTTTGCCCGTAAGCACACACTTGCCTACTTCCTGCGCATTGTTTAGCGGAATGCAGCGTATAGTAGCTTTGCTCAGTTCCTTTATCTTTTCTTCGGTTTCACTGGTGCCGTCCCAGTGTGCAGAAATGAAGCCTGCTTTTTCGTCAAGCACCTGCACAAATTCATCCCATGTATCTACGCGGGTCGTATTGTCTGTACGGAATTTCAGCGCGGTGTTGAACATGTTAGCCTGTATGTCCACGAGCAATTGTGCCACGTGGGCTGCAAGGCCATCGAGTGCCACACCGGCTTTTTCTTTTGTGTCCCTGCGCGCTACTTCGGCAATGCCGTTTTCTATATCGCGGGCACCAAGCGTTATGCGTACAGGTACGCCTTTCAGCTCGTATTCGGCAAACTTAAAGCCGGGACGCACATTGTCGTCGTTGTCAAATTTTACCCTGATACCTTGCTTTTTCAGCGTGCTTACAAGCTCATCGGCAAGGGCATTTATTTTGGCAATTGCCGCAGGGTCTTTACTGAATATGGGAACAATGACTACCTGCAGTGGCGCCAGCTTTGGTGGCAGCACCAGGCCTTCGTCATCGCTATGTGCCATTACCAGCGCACCTACAAGGCGTGTAGACACACCCCATGAGGTAGCCCAAACGAACTCACGCTTATTGTCTTTATCCTGGAAGGTAACGTCAAAGGCTTTAGCGAAGTTCTGGCCAAGGAAGTGAGAGGTGCCTGCCTGCAGCGCCTTACCATCCTGCATCAGCGCTTCAATGCAGTAGGTATCCTCTGCCCCTGCGAAACGCTCATTGGCGGTCTTGACACCACGCACCACCGGCAGTGCCATAAACTCCTCTGCAAAGGTGGCATATACTTCCAGCATCTTTGTGGTCTCGTTAATGGCCTCTTCACGTGTAGCATGTGCTGTATGGCCTTCCTGCCACAGAAACTCCGTAGTACGCAGGAACAGGCGCGTACGCATCTCCCAGCGCACCACATTGGCCCACTGGTTGATGAGCAATGGAAGATCGCGGTAAGACTGTATCCAGTCTTTATAAGTATTCCAGATGATGGTTTCAGATGTTGGACGGACAATAAGCTCTTCTTCCAGTTTAGCATCCGGGTCCACTATTACGCCGCCACCATTAGGGTCATTTTTGAGACGGTAGTGGGTTACTACGGCGCATTCCTTGGCAAAGCCCTCTACGTGGGCCGCTTCCTTAGATAGGAAGCTCTTAGGTATGAATAGTGGGAAGTAGGCATTCTGGTGCCCTGTTTCCTTAAATCGCTTGTCGAGTTCATCGCGCATATGCTCCCATAAGGCATAGCCATGCGGCTTGATGACCATGCAGCCTTTTACGGCGGAATAGTCGGCCAGGCCGCTCTTCAGAACTAAGTCATTATACCACTGGGCATAATCGTCTTTTCTATTTGTTAAAGTTTTTGACATAATAAACCTTGAATCCTTTTTAGCAGTCTACTAATTGGTGAGGTGGTGCAAAAGTACTAATTTCACTATGCATTTTTACGTAAAAAACATTATATATGAAACGTTTCCTGTTAAGCGCGTTCTTGCTCATCGGCCTTGGTTCTGCATCATATGCGCAGAGCGATGATATCTATGCTACAGGTAGGGATCAGGGAGGACAGGGTAATGATAGCAACCGCAAAGATGCCCGCCGCTATGACAATAACAATAGCGATCCGGATAACTACCAGAATTATAACAATCCGGACGACTATGTAGACTATGAGGACGACTCCTATAGTTCACGCATTAACCGGTTTGACAATGATTTTTATAATATGGGCTATTACAGCGCGTTTTATAATCCATTCTGGTACAATCGTTATTGGGTAGACCCTTCCTGGGGATACAATCCATGGTACAGCGGTGTTAGTATCAGCTTTGGGTATCAGCCATACTGGTACAGTGGCTGGGGCTGGAACACCTGGTATGGCTACCCTGGCTATAGCTGCTGGAGTTATCCATACTATGCGGGTGGCTGGTATGGTCATTACTACGGTGGATACTGGAACAGGTATTACGGCGGCTACGAGGGGCATAATCATGGATATTATGGCAACCGTGGCGGTAGCTATAGCTATGGCCCGCGTACAAGCATTGGCAACAGGGTAGCAACGCACATGTCAGGAAATGGTTTCCGCACATCCAATAATCAGATTGGTCTCAGAAACTCAACGCTGGCGTCCGCCAATCACTCAGGGTTCAGCACGCAGCGTGGCACTTACAACGGTGGGGGCAGGAACGGTAGCCAAATGAACGGTGGTAACCAAATGACCCAACGTGGCGGTGCCGCACAGGGCGGCCGTGGTCAGCAATTTGGCGGACAACAACAAATGAACGGTGGTCAATCCGGCCGTAGCAATGGTGGTGGTCGCGGTGGTTTCTTTGGCGGTGGCAATCGTGGTGGCGGGCAGTCGTCGGCCGGTCGCGGCAATGGCTTCTTCGGAGGTCGTGGCAATACACAATCAGCAGGTGGTAATCGTGGCGGTGGCGCGTTTGGTGGCGGTCGTAGCGGTGGTGCTCCTTCACGCAGCTTTGGCGGCAGCGGTGGTGCGGTTCGTTCCGGCGGTGGTAGTGGTGTTCGCTCTGGTGGCGGCGCAGTTCGTTCCGGTGGCTTTGGCGGTGGTGGCGGTGGTCGTTCCGGTGGTGGTGGCGGTGCCAGTCATTCTGGTGGCGGTGGTCACTCAGGCGGTGGCCGCAGGTAGTTTTAATGTGCGCATTAACTGTTGCATATCCAGGCCTTAATTTTCTTTAGAAGCAACCATTATTACATGCAGTGTAATGGATGTATACTCTGGTATGGTTTTAATGCAATTTATATTCTAATATAGCTTATCTCCCTTTTATCGTTTCCAAAACAAGGAATACTATGCGTAGTCTTCGATTTGTATTATTACCGGCCCTGATACTGGCCGCTCGCTCTGTATCAGCTCAGGATGTTGCCGGCGCTTATAATTTTTCTAACCTTACCGTGCAAGGTACGGCAAGGTCTATGGGGTTTGGCAATGCGCTTGGCTCGGTAGGCGGCGACTTCAGCTCATTGAGCGTTAATCCTGCGGGGCTGGGAATATATCGTAGCTCTGAATTCACCTTTACACCATCATTGCGCATAAACAGTGCGAGCAGCAACTATGCAGGTAGCAATACACTGGATAATAATACCCATTTCAACATCAATAATTTTGGCTTGGTATTCACAAGTGCGCCTAAGGGTAAGCGATATGAACGCCGCAGCTGGAAGGCTGTTTCTTTTGCAATTGGGATGAACCGTGTAGCCGATTTCAACCGGCAATATAATTACCAGGGTGTCAACAAGACCAGCTCAGGATCACAGGCATTTGAATCGGATGCGAATATGAATCCGGGCAACGCCAATTTGTCCAATCCTAACAGCTCGCTAGGGTATATGGGTTATAGCTCTTACCTCCTGAACCAGGATCCGGTATCTGGCAGTTTTTATTCCATTGTTCCATTTGCAGGTGGCGTCAACCAGTTGAAAAGTGTGCGTGAAAATGGAGGCATAAATGAATATACCATATCGCTGGGCGGCAACTATAAAGAGAAGCTGATGCTCGGTATAACAATTGGCATACCGGGAGTAAACTATCATCGTTACTACTACTACTCAGAATCTCTATCCAGCGACAATAACAGCAATAATCCATATGGTTTTCAATCGTTCAATTACAACCAATCAGTGGATATAACGGGTGTTGGTATAAACGCGAAGATCGGCGCCATATACAAGTTCAGCGACTTCTTTCGCATAGGTACAGCGTTTCATTCACCCACTTATTATTCGCTATCAGATTACTCGAGTCCGGGCATTACCACTGTGCATAATGACAGCCTTGTAGAGCTTAGCGGCGACAATGGTTACCTGCCTACCAATCAGTTTGACTATCACCTTAATACACCGTGGAAGGGATTGATAAGCGCTACCTTTATTATTAAGAAGTTCGGCTTTATTACTGCAGACTACGAGTATGTAGATTATAAGTCTATGCGCTATACTTACCCTAATGGTTTTGAGCCGGAAGAGAATGCAATGAATCAGGAGATTAAGAAATCTTTCCAGGGCGTATCTAACTTCAGGCTGGGTGCAGAGGCAAGGATAAAAAAAGTGTTTATGGTGCGCATAGGCGGCGGTTATTATGGCAATGCGTACACAGGGTATGGAGAAGCAAACAATCTAAGCTATACCACGCAGCGCATAGATATCAACGGTGGCCTTGGGTTTCACTTCAGGCATTTCTTTACAGATCTTGGGTTTGTGCATAGTATGTACCAGGGCATGCAGCAGCCATACAGCATAGTTTATAACGATGGCAGTGGTCGCAACTATGTATGGTCCGGTGCGCCGGTAGCAGTGCCTAAGGCCAAAATCGATTACAGCCTTAATAACGTGGCCCTAACAGTAGGGGTGAAGTTTTAAGTTAAAAGGCAAAAGTGAAAACCTGGAGGTTCGTGAGGTGAATAATTTGTGTTGCATATCGCCAAATACTTTTGGGTTTTGACTTTTCACTTTTGAATTGATAAAAGGTACTCCTGCAGCATCATTACAGCGCTCACGGTATCTATGAGCTCTTTTTTCTCCCTGTCTTTTTTCTTAAGTCCCATTTCTGAAATAGCCTGGGACGCCATTTTTGAAGTCATCCGTTCATCTACTTTCTCCACTGGTATGAGTGGAAATACATTGGCGAATTTGCCAATAAATTTTTCTACCAATGGTGTAGCGTGAGTAGGGGAGTCATCCATATTCAACGGATAGCCGATGATCATTTTCTCAACCGGTTCCTTTGCTATGTATTTTTTCAGATAGCCGATGAGCTCATTGGAATCCACAGTGTCGATAGCTGTAGCAATAATTTGTAAAGGATCGCTGACAGCGATGCCGGTGCGTTTCTTTCCGTAGTCTAGTGCGATGATTCGGGCCATAATTTAGTTTTAAATTTAGTTTCAACCGTGCCCTAAAATATGAGGGCCGCGCAACACTTCCCCTCTTGAGAGGGGCTAGGGGTGTGTTCTTAATTGGCACTTATTTTCTAGTTTAACGCACCTTATTAATCAGATAATTTTTTTGATGTTACTTTATACAGCCCATTTAATAACCAGATAATTGTTGCACAAAAAAATCCCTACACCGATGGATATTGCAATTCTATGATTAAAAGCATCTATTGAATGGTCAGTGCGGCTTATTTGTAGTTCTCCTCCACAGTAATAAATAGAGAGGTACGTTCAACACTATTTACCCTTCATTGACTTAAACACCACTGTGCTATGTTTCTTTAAAATTTCCTTCTCCATCTTCCTTAGCTCCAGAAATTTTTCCATGTAAACCTTTAGCGTTATAGGGTCTGTTTCTTTGTTTAGCTTAGTCGTAAGTTGGTCCTGTATTATCAGTATTTTCTTAAGCTCAAAATAGGAGAGGGTGCTGTCTACGTCATTCAAATAAACTACAGTGCCGGGTGGTTGTTCTATGCCGTATTTTTCTTTCCATTTTGTACTTATTTCCTGGCGCGGGTGCAGTATGGACGCCATCTTATTTCTTATCTCCTGGTCAGGATAATTAATGAAAAAATGCAGTTCCGGTGTAGAACCAAAATGCTTGTAGTGATCCATGTATTCCTGGAACAGCCGGTGTACAAGCGGATCCTGGAGCAGGTCTGCATCAACTCTGCTCTCTATAAGGTTCGCGACGCTGTCAAACCCTTCGTAAGGTTCGTGGCCGTACTCTATCAATACTCTTAATAGCTGCCACTCATGTTGGTCTTCAGCGGGAGCTGCATTTATTTCCGGTTCATTAGGCAGATTCAGCGTTTCAGGATGGGGTAGTACCTCTTCCTTGCGCTGGTGCTTCTGGTCGTTCTCTACCCGGTCGCGAATGTATTTATTTACCAGGTTTATCAGTCCGGCTTCATCTACGTCCAGCTTCCGTGCCGCTTCCCTCGTGTAGTGGTTTTGTAGTGAGAAATCTTCGGCCTTGTTGATGCGCGATATGCTTTCTGCTATTTCGTTTACCAGCTTTGAGCGCTTTACCGGATCTGTGCCGGCATCGTTAAGCCCCACCTGCAAACGGAATCCAATCACATCCTGCTTGTGCTCTTTTACATACTCGTGAAAACGCGCTGCGCCAGACTTCTGTACGAAGCTATCAGGATCTTCTCCTTCTGGTAGTAGAACAAGCTGAACGTTGAAACTCTGCGACAGTGCCATGTCAAGACCACGCAGCGCGGCTTTGATGCCGGCAGCATCGCCATCATACAGTATAGTAAGGTTTTTTGTGAGCTGACCTATAAGGCGCAGCTGATCTTCGGTAAGCGATGTGCCGCTGCTGGACACTACATTTTCCACCCCGCCCTGGTGCAGCGATATTACATCGGTATACCCTTCCACAAGCAGGCATTCGTCTTGCTTGCTAATCGCCTGGCGGCTTTGGTACATACCATAGAGCACCTTGCTCTTGCTGTATATTTCGTTCTCCGGAGAGTTAATGTATTTAGGCGCTTTTTCATTGCTTTTCAGAATGCGCGCACCAAAGCCGAGTATGCGCCCCGTCATGCTCTGGATAGGGAAAATAACACGGCCACGATACACGTCGTAAAGCATACCGTTGCGGTTCTTCACCAGTCCGGCGCGCTCCAGCATTTCGGCTTTGTATCCCTTGTTTGCGGCATTCCGGTAGAAAGCATCTCCACCGTCAGGATTATAGCCCAGGCGGAAGCGCTCTATAATGTCCTTCCGGAAACCGCGTTGCTTAAAGTAGGACATGCCTATTAGCTGTCCTTCTTCAGAGTTGAGCAGCGCATCGTGAAAATAAGTGGCGGTGAACTCGTTGAGTATGCGCAGCCCTTCTTCTGCGAGCTGCTGCTGTTGTTGCTCAGGCGTACGTTCGGTTTCCTGGATCGTGATCTTATAAAAATCTGCCAGCCACCTTATGGACTCTGGATAAGTGAGTTTCTCATGATCCTGTACAAATGTGACTACATTACCCGCTTTACCGCATCCAAAGCACTTATAAATTCCCTTCGCCGGCGATACATTGAACGAGGGTGTTTTTTCATTATGAAATGGGCAGTTGGCAATGTAGTTGGTGCCTCTTTTTTTCAGGCGCACAAACTGCCCCACCACATCCACAATATCGGCGCGATTCATTACTTCCTGTACAGAGGCGGGGGAGATCATGGCGCGAAGATAAGATATTGGGAAATGGCTTGCTAGGGCTCTTTAAAACTAACCCTTGCACACTTAAGCCGGATAAATCAATTTTTTGTTCTGCAGTGCTGTATGGTCAAAAAAAAGTAATGGCCACAATGGGCCATTACCGGTATTCAATTTTTTCAATGGGGCGCCGCTTATGCTTCGTCACTTTCATCTTCCTGTTCTTCATCGAGTTCTTCATCGTCTTCGTCGAGAAAGTCTTCTTCTTCGCCTTCCAGGGGCAGGTCCTGTTCTTCGTTATCTTGCCCGGGGTTTTCTGAGGTTGGGCGTGGCAATTCTTCTTCGTTGAATGAGCTTTCCATGATCGTATGTTTTATGGTGAAATTGTATTCTATGGGCCACTAATATTGTGCCAACTGCAGCAGAACATTAGTTAATTATTCCGCCGGGGAGGTTAACTTTACTGATAATTACCCGGTATGAATATAGAGGAAATCAGAACCTACTGTTTGTCAAAGCCTGATGTGGAAGAAGGATTCCCGTTTGGCGAGGAAACACTGGTATTTAAAGTGAATGGCAAGATATTCCTGCTTGTCAGCCTGGATAGCCAGCCATTGCAGTTTAATGCCAAGTGCGACCCTGAGAAAGCTATAGAACTGCGTGACGAATATGAGAGCATTATACCAGGGTATCACATGAATAAGAAGCACTGGAATACAGTCATTGTGGACAAAAAACTGAGTAAAAAACTATTGAAAGAGCTGATAGATCATTCGTACGATCTTGTTTATAAACCTAAGAAAAAATGAAGATGAAAGTACTGCTGATCTGCGCCTTTATAGTCCTTGCTGCATTGCACCCCGAAAATGGCTTTTCGCAAGTGAGTATTCCTTTTGCTTTTTCTTCGGAGGAAGATAACCGGCTTATAAAAGAGACCGACTCCTTTAAGTACTATGTGGCAACAGGCGATACAACCAAAGTTGTTTGCATTGATGACGAAGGCGCTTACTATAAGTTGCTTAGCAAGGACGGCAAGGTGCTGACAGAGGGCGCGTTTGTGATGGATGGTGAGAAATACCTCCAACAGGGCAGATGGACCGAACATTATGCCAGTGGAAAAGTAAAGCTGCAAGGCAGCTTTCTAAGAAGCAAGCCTGTAGGCACCTGGCAGGAATATTACAGTAATGGTAAAATCAAAACTTTGAGCAACTATGCATTGATCAACGATGCGCAGAACAGCCGCAAATCCTGCCTTTCGGGGAGCTATGAGGAGTATTATCAGAGTGGTAAGCTGAAAGTAAGCGGCTTTTATGCAGCTGTAGCAACAGCCAAGAGTGATACTATTGATGTAGAGGACCCGGTAACAGGGGAAAAGAAAAGTGTTATAACTCGCAGCGCTTTATACCGGCCTGAAAAGGCCGGCCTATGGGAACACTATGATGAGAACGGAGAGATCGAAAAGAAAGAAGAGCTCTAGCCCATCAGGCTAAGCCATTCTTTGATTTCGTTATTATTCTTTCCCAGCTTTTCCTGCAGGCGATGCAGTAGCTCTACCTCCTGGCCTATCTGGTACACAAGGTCGCTATCACTTATGTGTGGATATTGTTCTTTTATCCTGCTCCTGATCTCAGGCCATTTTTCCCGCATTGCTTTGGTATCCATAATTGCTGTGTTTACTGTTGATACTAAAAAAGTTATGCCACCGTTACGTTTAAGCCTATTTTTGTATACTGAATGTTTATGATGCGCATCCTATTGGCCGGTTTATATCTTTTGCTTTTCGCCTCACTGCCTGTAAGCGGGCAGATCAGCTTTTTCGGAGAAGAGCCAAAAGTATTTACCGGCGGGCTTTTGCTGGGTTTGAATTTTACGCAGGTAGACGGAGATACTTACTATGGCTATCATAAAGTAGGGCTTAATGTTGGCGGAATTGTTTATGTTCATTTTACAAAATCATTCAGCGCAAGCATGGAGCTGCTGTATACACAGAAGGGCAGCAGGGGAGAGGCTATAATAGAGTCACCGGCCATAGGTACCTATGTAACTAAGTATTTTATGAATCTGAACTATGTGGAAGTGCCTGTGCTGCTGCACTACACTATTCACAGGTATGATATTGAAGCCGGCGTTTCTTACGGCTACCTGGTCAAGTCTGACGAATGGGTGCTGGCAGACCAGCCGGTGAATATAGATCCGGTAGCCAATGCATTTAATAAGACTGATCTTGAATATGTTTTTGGGCTCAGTGCAAAACTGTACAAAAATCTCTATGCTAATGCCCGCTTCCAGTATTCTGTGGGTTCTGTAAGGCCACCAGAGCGGATCCCGTATCGCTATGGATATGGGAATGACGGCCAACAAAACAATATGGTCAGCCTGCGACTGATGTACCTGTTTTAAGTTAACTACAGCTCAATATCTACTTCAGCTTATTTGCTATTTGTGTGAGCGCTTCCCTCTCCGGTTCAGAAAGATCTTTTGGTACGGTGATGATGACGCGTACGTATCCATCTCCGCGCTTTTCAGCATCTCCGTTTACCGGCATGCCCATTCCTTTCAGGCGAAAGACTTTGTTGCTGTCTGTGCCGGGTGGTATTTTTACATTCACTGTTTTATCTATGCCATGGGCGGCAAGGCTGCCGCCAAGTATAGCTGTAAACGCATCCAGCGGCTCATCGAAAAAGAGATCGTTGCCCTTTCGCTCAAAGCGTGGATCGGGCTCTATATGTATGGTGATAAACAGATCGCCTGAGGTGCCGCCATTCATGCCGGGACCGCCTTTTTCTTTCATCCTCAGTACCTGGCCTTCTTCTATGCCTGGCTTTAACTTCAGGTTCAGTTTCTGGTTAGTAAGGTTTACCTGCCGCGTAGTGCCATGAAAAGCTTCTGTTAGCGATATGGTCGTTTCTGCCTGGTAGTCTTCGCCCTTCATTTGTGATCGCCTGCCACCGCCACCTCTGCTTCTGCCAAAATTACCTCCTCCAAAAAACGATTCAAAGAAATCAGAGAACTGCCCCTCGTCACCGTCATAATATTGCTGCGATCTTTGCTTTCCTCCCCTGCGCTGGCCTCCCCCTGCACCGCCTTGTTGATAGGCGCCCCAGTTTTCGCCCATCTCGTCGTACTTCTTCCTCTTTTCGGGGTCGCTCAGTACGTCGTTTGCCTCGTTTACTTCTTTAAATTTTTCTTCAGCTTTTTTATCACCCTCGTTTTTATCAGGATGGTATTTTACAGCAAGCTTGCGGTATGCCTTCTTAATATCATCCTGCGAAGCTTTTTTATCTACACCAAGTACTTTGTAGTAATCTTTGTAATCCATGTTGTCTAAAGTTACGAAAATTACGGAGCACTGCTATGCGTTTGCCTGAGTTGTGTTCGTGAATTTAACTTGTGGGGCTCAGAAGACCTACTTTAAATATGATTTTATGACATGAACATCATATGTTGTTACATAAGTCTTCTTTACAATGGGAGAATTAAATGCAAGTTTATGCTCCGTTTGGACTATGCGGAGGCGTTCCTGATCAGGATCTGTTGGCAGATATTCTTGATCATATACTGCCATCATTGATATCTGTTCGTAACTACAATATCGCGGATAGACGTATTTTGGACATTTTTGTTATTTTTGGATGCCAATTATGTTGAGAAAAAGAATTTTGTTCTTTCTTGTTGTATTTGCTGCTGCCATAAAGGCGTTGGCTGCAGAAGACACTGCAGCGTTTAAGCGTAGTGCACACACAAACCATTCACACTTGCGGCTCAGCCTCATTACGGGTGGTCCAGGTCTTGACATTTTTGAAACCTTCGGTCATTCCTGCATTAGAGTTGTAGATAGCGATTCTACAGGATGGAATAGCGATCTCATATACAATTACGGATTTTACGATGAATTTACTTCCAGCTATCTTTCTCAATGGCTTAATGGTCGGGTACGCAGTTTTTTGGAAACAACGACCTTTGACCAGCTTAAATTTCAGTTTGATGATGAAAAACGAAAACTGACAGAACAGGAACTGCTGCTAAACGACGAACAGAAAGAGCTTGTTGTCGGTTTCCTGAAGAAAAATAGGGGCAGTGTTAACAGGTATTATGAATACGATACCTTTTATGATAACTGCACTACAAGGCTGCGCGATATGTTTACCACTCTGTTTGGAGCCGCATTCGTGCCAGGTAATGCGTTACCGCCCGACTCACATATTAAGTTCAGAGATTTTTCCAGTAATATGTATTGTCCGTTACAGCATAAATATTGGTTTGGCATAGTGCTTAACCTGTTTTATGCCAGCCGTGCAGACCGGGTAATGAGTAATAAAGATGCTATGTTCAACCCCGATTATTTTGCAAGGATAATGGCTGGTGCAACGCTGGACGGAAAAAAAATGTGCGCAGATCCTGTTGTATTATATCCTGATAGAACGGTATGGACAACTACATTAGATGAGCCGATGGTTGTCAGTATCCTTATTGCGCTGATAACTATAGGCACCTTTTTATTTGTAGAAAAACCAGTAATCGCTAAACTAATAAGTATTGTATTAATGCTGGCCACCGGGCTGCTCGGTTGTTATATGCTCAATTTGTGGTTAAGAGACTGTGAGCCGGCTTGGAAAGAGAATTACAACATTTTGTGGGCGTTGCCCACGAACGTTATTGTTCCTTTCTTCAGCAAAAGAATAAAACGGGTTTATGCCGTAGTTGCCCTCGGACTACTGGGCGTGGCTTTTTTGGTTCATATCTTTAGGATACAGGAATTTCCTTTGATGGAGGTTGGGTTCCTTTGGCTTGCCCTGATTTGGATATATGCTACCATGTATCGCAGATCTGTAAATAAAGCATAGAGGCTTACATAATTTTCGCATACAATATTATCACTATGCGTCGGTGCGCTTGATTCGCCTATGGATCTATTCTGTTTACTTCTCCATAAATATATTTTATGTAAATATAAAGATGTTTTCGGATACCTATTTTTTGTCGTAAATATTATCATTATTTTTTGACAAATTTAACGTAATTATTATTATTTTATAATAAAAAAATACAATTTTAATAGGTATCCTCTCCATCATCTAATGGCAATACTGGCAGTAATTTCGCGTATTTTATATTGAAAATCAACGTTTTTTAACCACAGGTTAATTGCATTAAATAGTCTTTGACGAAGTTGTTAATATTTTAATATGTATTATCTTAAGAGGAAGAATACTCGTAAACTATTTTAACATCTTAACAGTAAGATAACGGCGAATTGAGGTTAAATTCATATTTTTACCTGCACTTTTTTATATCCTGACCGAGATCGGTCTGTTTGTACTTTGAAAGGTCAGGAAAAAAGGTATTGATTTTACGGAAGCGTGCAGATAAGGTGAAGGGCTGAGAGTATGATGAACAGTGATATTGAGAGGACACAGGCCGTAAAATGTATTGAAGAATAAGGTTACAAAACATAAAGATTTTAGGCAGTAAAGTTTGATTTTTAAACGTTTCAATTAATCGATTATGAGTAAATTGTACACGAGCCCAGTAATGTACATTAATGCGGGAAACAAGAATAGCCGAACGGCTACCTCTTCAGTACACGCAAAAATTGTGAGCAAGATTTTTTCTGCCATAGGACAGAAGAGATTCAAGCCGGTGATCTTCAGTTTGCTCCTGATATTACTGGGCAGTGCATGGAATAACTCATATGGTGCTACTACTTATTATTTCCCAAATGTCGTGAGTGCTTCTGGTGCGCAAACAAAATGCCAGGGGGTAGCTGCAACGGCACTAACTGGCTCAATTTCAACTTCCAGTGGATCTGCTACAGGGGGGACCAGTACGAGCGTGACCTATCAGTGGTACTACAATACCAGCGGTACCGCTGGTACGCTCACCGGCGGAACAGCTATAGGTACGCCGACAACTTATACAGCTGCAGCTGCAGCTCAAGCAGCTAACTTGGCGGCAGGTAGTATAAGTACTGCAACAGCAGGAACATTCTACTACTTTCTTTATGTAACTTCTGCAGGTGGAACAAACAATCCTGCGCCGAAGTTTTCCCCTCTTGTCGCAGTCACGGTAGTACCATCTGTGACGGCTACCTCGGCCACGGCTAGTCCAAACCCAATATGTGCGGCAGGTACACTAACGCTTACGGGTACTGCTACAGGTGCGACCAACTTTTTGTGGACAGGGCCTGGAGGTACTGCAATTACTGGTTCTACTGCTTTGAATGCAACAGTTGCCGGCGTAGTCGCTGCCAATGCCGGTGTGTATACGCTTAAGGCTTACAACTCTTGTTTTACTGTATCTCCTACTACATCTGCCGTTGTTGTTAATACTGCTAGTCCTACTGCCGTTACTGCTACGGTAAATCCTACTTCATTATGTGCCGGACAGAACATTACGCTGAATGGTGCCGCAACAGGTGCGAGTTCGTTTGCATGGACAGGCCCGGGTGGCACTGCGATAACTAGTCCTACCTCTTTGTCAACAGGTATCACTGCTGTTGTACCGGGCAATGCCGGCGTTTATACACTTGCTGCTACTAACGGCTGTGGAACGACAAGGGCTTCTACTGCCTCCCTTAATATTTTAGGTGCACCTACAGTAACGGCTACCGCTACAACAGGTCCGCTATGTGTTGGTGGTAATATTACATTATCAAGTACATCTAGTGGCGCTACGACTTTTGCATGGAGCGGCCCGGGTGGTACTGCAATCACTTCGCCATCTACAGCAAGTGCCAGCGTATCGGGCGTTGTTGTGGGTAATGCCGGTGTTTATACTTTGTCAGCGTCTAATGGTAGCTGTGCAACAATAGCTACGACATCAGCCGTAACAGTAAACGCTGCGGTAACGGGTGTATCTGCTACAGCAACTCCTAACCCGATATGTCAGGGGCAAAACCTGACACTAACCGGTGCGGCAACTAATGCTACTACATATTCCTGGGCAAGCCCAGGCGGAACTGCGATCAGTGCACCGACTTCATTAAGTACCGGTGTTACAGGTGTAGCTGTCGGAAACGCAGGTATATATACATTAACAGCTAGCGTGCCGGGTTGCCCTACGATCACGGCGACTTCAGCTGCGGTAACTGTTAATGCACTTCCTTCTATTTCCGGTTCTGCACTTGCTTGTGTGGGCGCTACCCAATCGCTTACCGGTACTCCTTCCGGCGGTACATGGGTGAGCGTAACTACTGCTACAGGAACCATAGGCGCTGCAAGTGGTATCTTCCGTGGAATTGCGGCTGGTACCTCAACAGTAAGCTATACGAATTTGCTTGGTTGTGTTATCACACGTGTGGAAACAGTAAATGCTATACCTACTACGCCTACAATGACCCCATCTACATCATCTATATGTAATGGTGGCAATGTAACACTCTACAGTGGTACTGCACCTGGTGTCGTTAGTCTGTTCCCTGCAGAGGGCTTCGAGTCTGCAGTTCCTCCTACAGGCTGGGGGTCAATTGGTACGCTGAATTATCTTAAGAGGGGTAATTCGGCTTCCTATGTTTCTCCGGCAATCGCTCCTCACTCCGGCACCTATTATTTGTATTTCAACAGCTATTATGATAACTGTTCGGGATGTTCCGAATCCATATATTCCCCAAATTTCAGTATGATCGGCGCAACCGGCGCTACGCTGTCGTTTTGGGTAAATCGCGATGCCGCCAGCGCTTCAGGCTATAATAATGAAGGGTTCAAAATTTGGCTCAACAATACCAACGCCGTTGGCGGTACAAGCCTTGGCTTTGTGCCCAGGGATGCCTATGTTGGCATCACTGGTCCACTAACGGGTAGTTCAGCGCCGGGTTCTTCAGGCTGGTATCAATATACGGTTTCGGTTCCTAACACGTATGGTGCCACTAACCGCATTATTATTCAGGCCATCAGCTACTATGGTTATGACCAGGGCCTTGATGATATGACGCTTACCGCAACTGTAAGCTCACCAATAAATACTACATGGACGCCTACTACAGATCTTTATAATGACGCTGGTTTTAGTTCGCCATATGCAGGCGCGGCTACTTCTACAGTATATTATCATCCTACTACTACTACACTTACTACGGTTAATGTAATTACGGCTACTAATACCTCTGGTATATGTACCAGTAGCGCTACAACAACGGTAACTGTGCATGCACAGCCAGCTGTGATAGGCGGCGGCGCTTCGCCTGTATGTACAGGAACCACCACTACACTTACAGAATCATTTACTGATGGTGCATGGGGAAGCTCAAACACCGGTGTTGCCACAGTGAATTCAAGCGGTGTGGTTTCGGGCTTAGTAGCCGGTACATCTATCGTATCTTACTCAAACGGTTGCGGCACTGCTCCGGCTGTATTGATAACAGTGGCTACAACGCCTACTGTTGTTGCTTCGCCATCTTACCTGCCTAATTGCTCGGGTGCCGGTGTGGCAACAACAGCAAGCGGCGCTACCACCTATGTATGGTCACCTGCGGGTACCAGTGGTACTACCGGTTCTGCCTTTACTGCCAATCCGGGTTCTAATACATTATATACAGTAACAGGTACTTTGGGTGTTTGTAGCAGCACGGGTACATTCTCCGTTAACGCTTCTACCACACCAACCATTGGTGTAAGCCCCGGAACGATAAACCGTTGTTCTGCCGGTGCCGGTGACCCGGTTACCGCTTCAGGCGCGGCAACATATAGCTGGTCTCCGGCTACAGGCCTTACTAACGCAGCTATTGCTTCGCCATCAGTAACGGCTACGGCTAATACTACTTATACCGTCACTGGTACGAATGTTGACGGATGTAGTGCTACAAATACATTAGTGGTAAACGTAACGCCATCTCCAACCATCACACTGAGCGTAACAGCTACAGCATGCGGCGGCGCTACATCGTCTAACCTTACATACTCGGCTACTACAGGCAGCCCTGACAAATATTCAATTGTGTACAGTGCAGCAGCAATAACTGCAGGCTTTGCAAATGTTACAAATGCTACTTTGCCATCTTCACCCATTGTACTGGTAGTTCCCGGTGCTGCTCCTGCAGCGGCTTATGCGGCTACAGTTACAGTAACCAATACAACTACTGGCTGTACCAGTGTTAAGTACCCGATCAATGTACTTGTTTCTGGTACGCCTGCTGCAATATCGAGTGCAAATATTGTGTGCCCGAGCAGCAACCTGACATTAAGCGATGCTGTATTAGGCGGCGTATGGTCTACCAACAATCCGTTTATTGCTACAGTTACAGCACTGTCTGCTACTACAACTACTACATTAACAGCTGGTGTGGCTGCAGGTACAGTTATCGTTACCTATACTACAGGTTGCGGATCACCGGGATATGTGACTAAGACAGTTACCGTGAACAGCTTCGCGGCTTGTACTTCTCCTTGTACTACTACCGCTACCTGTACTAATAACCAGATCACCAATGTGACGTTTGCAGGTATCAATAATAACTCTACTTGTGCCAATAACACAGTTTACTCTGCTGCTATCGCATCTGTAGCGCAGGGCTCAAGCTATCCGATCTCTGTGACTGTTAATACAAACGGGGTCTTGACAACGTCATACATCTCTGCATGGATCGACTTCAACCACAATGGAACCTATGATGCTTCTGAATATCTTGCTGTAGGTAACGTCACCACGCTCTTTAGTGCCGCTACCAACACTGTTTCAAATTCTTTTGCTATACCATCCAATTCGGTATCTGGTCTCACACGTATGAGGGTGAGGGTAACCAGGGGCACAGATCCGGGAAGTGGAGGCGCATGTACTACCATAGCCAACGGTGAAACTGAAGAATACTATGTAAACGTTTCCTGTACTACTCCTGCAACTACCGGTGCTAACGCAGCCTGTGCAGCAGGTGGTACTACAATATATGCAAATACTGCTACCGGCGGTAACTGGGTAAGCTCTAACTTAAACGTTGCTACTGTGGCTACTGACGGTACAGTAACAGGTGCCGCTGCAGGCACTTCTACTATTTCTTACCAGTTCCCATTAACGGGCTGTTTTGTAAACCGTGATGTGAATATCGTAACCGGTCCTACTGCAATATTAGGCAGCTCTTCTGTTTGTACAGCACAGAGCACTACCCTGAGCGATGCAATAGTAATCGGAACATGGAGTGATGGTGGTAGCGCTACCGGCACGGTAGATGCTTCTGGTATTGTTACCGGTGTTGCAGCAGGTACAACAATAATTACATATACCGCATGTTCTAACTCTGTTAATAAGACTTTGACAGTTAATTTAACTCCAGCGATAACCGGAATTACCGGACTGTGTCTGCCCGGCCTTACTACGTCTACGCTAACTGCTACCCCTTCAGGCGGTACATGGGCGAGCGCTAGCCCGGCTGTAGCTACTATCGGTTCTTCTACAGGCGTTCTTACAGGTCTGGTAGGCGGTAATACTATTATCACTAATACCGGCCTGAACGGCTGTGTGGCATCAGTGGTTGGACTGGTAGGTACCAGTACACCGGTGGTTACTACTACAGTATCGCCAACAAGCATTTGCTCAGGTGGCACAGCCAGCCTGACGGCTTCTTATACGGGTGTTCCGGTTTATGACGAAAGTAGCATTACTTACGCTCCGGTTTCATTTACACCATCAGGCACATTTAACAGCAGCACTACTCCAAATCCATTCCTGTTTGGAAGCAATGATGACGGATATTACAACGTTACCATTCCATTTGCTTTCAACTTCTTTGGTACAAACTACGCAGCTGGTACTACAGCTTATGCAAGCACCAATGGATCGCTTTCATTTGGTACAGCAATTTATCCTACTTATACCGGTACACTGCCAAATGCAGGCCAGCCGTATAATTTCATTTCCCTGTTTGGCCGTGATATGGATATCTCAACGTCAGGCAGCATTACTTATGGTACTACAGGCACTGCACCTACACGTAAATTTGTGGTTAGCTACAATGCGGTACCTGACTTCTCATCGGGTCTTCCTGAAACCGGCCAGCTGGTTCTTTACGAGGGTACTAATAATATCGAACTTCATATTACAACCGCACAGGCATCTGCCCATACGTTTGGTATCCAGAAATCTGATGGTGTTAACTTCTCAGTAGTTCCGGGCCAGAATAATACTTCAACTCCTATTACAAACGGAGGCTACAGGTTTGTACAGAATGTAGTAACCTATGCATGGTCGCCTTCAGTATTCCTGCCTGTAACTACAGGTAACAGTATTACTGCAGTTGCGGTTTCTGCGCCACAGGTGTATACCGTAACAGCAGCTAACGGCGGATGTGTCGGTACGGCTACTGCCAATGTGCAGCTTAACCCTGACCCTGTTGCAATAAGCGGCGGAACAAGTGGTTTCTGCGCTGGCGCAACAACTTCATTATCTGATGCAGTAACAGGTGGTACCTGGAGCACAAGTGATGCTGCAATTGCAACCGTTGGTTCTTCTGCTAACCCAACTACTGTAACAGGTGTTGCGGGTGGTACTGCTACCATTACTTATACCAATGTCTGCGGTCTTTATGTTACCAAGGTGGTTACTGTGAATTCTTCAGCTATTACTGGCATACCTGATGTTTGTGTGGGCTTAACGTCTACACTGGTTGGTACGCCATCAGGCGGTACATGGACCAGCTCTGCACTTGCACAAGGTACTATTGGTTCTACAACAGGTGTTCTGGGTGGTGTGTCAGTAGGTACAACAACGATCAGCTACTTCGGTAGCAATGGTTGTAATACTGCAATAGTAGCAGCAGTAAACAACACGGCTCCGGGCGCGATAAGCGGCGCCGGTTCTTTGTTCTGCGCTGCAAACTCAATTACATTATCTGATGCTACAGCCGGTGGCTTGTGGTACAGTGATAATACAGCGGTTGCTACAGTAGGCAGCACCACTTCTACAGTAGGTACTGTGGTTGGTGTATCCGGTGGTACCGCTACAATAACATATACAAACGGCTGCGGTGTTGCACCTACTTTGATAGTAAGTGTGAACCCTGGTCCTGCAGCAATTACTGGCTACTCAGCTGTGTGTGTGGGACAAAGCACAACACTTGGTGAAACAGTAGGCGGCGTAAGCTGGACAAGCAGTGCTCCCGGTTTGGCGTCAGTAAGCGGAACGGGTGTGGTTACCGGTCTTGCAGCGGGTTCTGCCACAATAACGGCAACGCTTCCATCTACCGGTTGCTTTGTAACCAAAGCAATGACTGTTAACTACAATACGGCATTACCTGCAGCAACAGCTACAGCGTCACCTTCACAGGTATGTATAGGGTTCTCATCTTCGCTTACGGCTGGCAGTGCGCCTAGCCTTGGTGTAATGGGTATCCCTTATGCGTTGTCGTCAATTACAACATCACTCGGAAGCTTGACAACTGATGACGTCAACTCAGGTGCGGTTGCAATTCCGTTTACTTTCAGGTATTTTGGTACCAACTATACGAGCATTAATGTGTGTTCGAATGGATGGGTCAGCTTCACGAATACGGGTACAAACACAACGAACTACACGATACCTTCTGCAGGTGCACAGGGTGCAATAGGAGCTGGTATCGCGTTCGGCTTGCATGACCTGAACCCTGCTTCCGGTGGAACAATTACCTACGGTTATACAGGTACTGCTCCTAACAGGTCGTTTATAATATACTATAACGGTGTATCTGATTATACTGGTGGAGGTTCTACAGGTTCTGTTTCCGGACAGATCATCCTGCATGAGACTACAAACACTATTGATGAAATGATCACGTCGGAAGTCTATAGTACCCTTCGCGCTACATTTGGTGTTCAGAGCAACACTGCTGGTATCGGTACTACTGCACCCGGAAGAAATGGAATGACTTCAAATATTACAACTCCGGAAGGCTGGCGCTTCTATGTTCCATCTTATGATTACTTGTGGAGCCCTGCAACATTCCTGAGCACTACAACTGGTATCCATCCTTTTGTAAACACACCAACATCAACAACTGTTTATTCAGTGAATGTAACAGATGTGGTTAGCGGTTGCCAGGCAGTTGCAACAGCAGGTGTGTCTGTAAATCCATTGCCAACAACAGCGGCTACAGCTGGTGCGGTTTGTGTGGGTGGTACGGTAACACTTAACTCAAATGCTACTTTTGGAGCTACTTACTCATGGACAGGTCCTCTTGGATATACTTCTACGAGCGTTAACCCAACAATTACTAATGCAACTACCGCAATGAGTGGTGTTTATTCTGTAGCTGTTACAAGTCCATTCGGCTGTATATCTTCCAGCACAACTACAGTAAATGTTACAACGCTTGGTATTACAGCGTCAAATGACGGTCCTGCCTGTGTGGGTGGTACGGTTAACCTGACGTCTACTCCTTCTGGCACAGCAGTACCTACTGCTTACGCCTGGAGCGGACCACTTGCTTATATTTCTACTGTTCAGAGCCCTAATCTTACAACTAGCGGAACTGCGGGTATGACAGGTATCTATACTATTACTGTTACTGCAAATGGTTCTGGTTGCGCTGCGACTACTACTACTAACGTAACCGTTAATACGCTCGGTATCACAGCGGCCAACACCAGCCCTGCATGTGTAGGTGGTACAGTTAATCTGACATCTACTCCTTCAGGAACTGCAACTCCGACCGGCTACAGCTGGAACGGCCCTGCGTTTAGCGCACTGGCTCAGAATACAAACCTGACTACGAGCGCTACTACTGCTATGACAGGAACTTATACAGTAACTGTTACTGCAGCAGGTTCTGCTTGTAGCGCTTCAAATACTACAAATGTTACTATTAACACACTAAGCATTACATCTGCAAATGATGGCCCTGCTTGCGTCGGTGGTACAGTTAACCTTACCTCTACTCCTTCAGGTACAGCAGCTCCTACCGGTTATGCGTGGAGCGGCCCATCTTACAGTACTTCAGGACAGAACGTTACTAGAACTACAAATGCCACTACTGCTATGTCAGGCGTGTATACTGTAGTTGTAAGTGCAACCGGTTCTGCTTGTACTGCACAGAGCACAACTAACGTAATAGTTAATACGATCGGAATTACTGCGTCAAACGATGCTCCTGCGTGTGTAGGTGGTACAGTTAATCTTACCTCTACGCCTTCAGGTACAGCATCGCCAACTGGCTATGCATGGAGCGGTCCTTTGGTTTATAACTCAAGTCTTCAAAGCCCAACGCTTACTACCAGCGCTACGGTACCAATGACAGGCATCTATTCTGTGACTGTAACAGCGAACGGTTCTGCTTGTTCTGCTACTACAACTACGAATGTTGTGGTTAATAGCCTGGGTATCACGGCCGCTAATACCAGCCCTGCTTGCGTAGGTGGTACGGTTGACCTTAGCTCTACTCCTTCTGGTACAGCAGTACCAACAGGTTACAGCTGGAGCGGACCGCTGTCGTTCAGTGCTTTGTCGCAGAATACTAATCTCACAACCAGTGCAACGACTGGCATGACTGGCACGTATACTGTTACTATTTCAGCTGCGGGTTCAGCTTGTACTGCATTTGCTACCACCGATGTAACGATAAATACACTTAGCATTACCGCAGCCAACGATGGCCCGGTATGTGTGGGTGGTACACTGAATTTGTCTTCGACCCCATCAGGTAGCGCTACGCCAACTGGTTATGCATGGAGCGGTCCTTCATATACATCTGCGGGGCAGAATGTAACAAGGACGAACGCTACCACTGCAATGACAGGAACGTACACAGTAACTGTAGTTGCAGCAGGCTCAGCTTGTAGTGCTACAAATACCACTGACGTTACTGTTAATACAATTGGTATCACGGCTGCTAACGATGCTCCTGCATGTGAAAGCGGTACAGTGAACCTGACTTCTACGCCATCAGGCAGCGCAACGCCTACCGGCTATGCATGGAGCGGTCCGCTGTCTTATGTATCAACAGAGCAGAGTCCTACAATGACTACTAACGCTACTGCACCAATGACAGGTATCTACACTGTTACCATGACTGCAAGTGGCTCGAATTGTTCTACTACAACCACAACCAGCGTTGTTGTAAATACACTTGCTACAGCACCGTCTAACGATGGCCCTGCATGTGTAGGCAACCTGGTTAATCTATATTCTAATGTTACCGGCACAGCGGTTCCAACGAGCTACTCTTGGAGTGGTCCTTCGTTTACAGATGTTACAGCTAATACATCGCTTAGCAGTGTAACTACTGATATGACCGGTACATATGCCTTCACAGTTACTGCGTCTGGTTCTGGTTGTATCCGCACAGGATCTACTGACGTTACCGTTAATGACCTGGGTGTGGTAGCTGCAAATGATGCTCCTGCATGTGTGGGTGGTACAGTAAACTTTACTGCTACACCTTCAGGCAGCCTGGTGCCAACCAACTACAACTGGTCTGGTCCATTAGGTTATACTTCAACTGATCAAAATCCTGTAATTACAGGTGCTACAGTGCCAATGACTGGTACTTATACGGTAGTTATGAGTGGTGTTGGTACTGGTTGCTCTACAAGCAGCACGACTTCAATAGTTGTAAACAGCTTCGGTATCACAGCGTCTAACGATGCACCTGCGTGCGTAGGTGGCACAGTCAACCTGACATCTACACCTTCAGGTTCTGCCGTTCCTACCGGCTATACATGGAGTGGTCCTTTAGTTTATGCATCTACAGAGCAGAGCCCAACGCTAACAACCAGCGCTACAGTGCCGATGACCGGTATCTACACCGTTACAGTTGTAGCCAACGGATCAAACTGTATCCGTACAACTACTACGAATGTTGTGGTTAATGACCTCGGTATCGTTGCCAACAACGACGGCCCTGCGTGCCTTGGTAATGTTGTCGTTCTGACATCTACGCCATCCGGTTCGGCACTGCCTACTTCTTATTCATGGAGTGGCCCTGCATCATTTACCAATACAAACCAGAATACATCTGTTGCTCCTGTAACATTTGCTAATGACGGTACGTATACGGTTACAGTAACTGCGGCTGGGTCAGCATGTACAGCGGTTGCAACAACCAATGTGGTTATTAAATCGCTTTCAATCAATGCGTTCAATGACGGTCCTACATGTGCGGGCCTCACAAATACGCTTACTTCAATACCAGGTGGTACAAGCATTCCTACAGGATATGCATGGAGCGGACCTTTAGGATTTACTGCTACAACGCAGAATACTGCGCTGGCACCATCTGCGACTAATATGAGCGGAACCTATACGGTTACCGTAATATCAACAGGTACGGGATGTATTGCTTATGCAACAACAACTGTGTCTGTACTGCCTGTTCCTACTCCGATCCTTGGTAATCCATCAGTATGTGTTGGCTTAACTACCACAGTTAGCGATGCATCACCGGGCGGAATATGGACAAGCACAAATACGGGTATCGCCACAATAGGTACTGCAGGCGCACCAACATCACCACATGTGGTAGCTGGTCTGTATGCAGGTACTACCAGCATATCTTATACTTCTGGTAACGGTTGTGCGGCTGTGGTTGTGATCACGGTTAATTCAAACCCGATCATCATTGGCATGACACCAGTATGTATAGGCGCATCGATCGCACTCACCGACGATATCCCGGGTGGTATCTGGACAGCTTCCAACACTAAGGCTACTGTAGGTTCTACCTCGGGTATCCTTACAGGAAATACCACAGGTACCGATAACATCACTTATACATTGCCAACAACGTGCCGCACGGTTGCAATCGCGACTGTTAATGCAGCGCCATCAGCGATAGGCGGTACTGCCAAGGTATGTGAAGGCCAGACGACTACGCTGAACACTACGAGCAGCGGTGGTACCTGGAGCAGCAGCAATACATTAGTAGCTGCAACAGCGGGATCTACGGGAGCTACGATGGTAGTAACCGGAGTTGCTGCGGGCACGGCTACGATTTCCTACATCTTAGGTTCGGGTTGTTTCACAACAAGAGTGGTTACGGTTAATTCACTGGCGCCGATCACGGGTAATGCCCCTGTATGCCAGGGTTCAACAATTACGCTGAGCGATCTGGCACTGGGTGGTACCTGGAGCAGCAGCAGTGTTGCGAAGGCTACTGTAGGTTCAGTAACCGGTATTGTTACAGGTGTATCAGGTGGTACAGTACGTATTTCTTACACAACGTTCGGCGGCTGTCTTGCTACAGTGATAGCTACAGTTAATCCAACGGGCACGATACTGGGTAATGCCGGTGTGTGTGAA
>CANFHA010000026.1 GCA_947446645.1 Chitinophagaceae bacterium
GGTGATGTTATCAATGCAGACTTTTCGGAAGTTTTGAAGCGTGGGCTGGATGGCATATTGCGTTATACAGAGAAAGATGTTGATGGTAATTCTGTTTATAAGAAGTTCGAGCCGACAGATCTCCCGCAGGAAGCGCAGATAGATTACATGCGTATTGCGGAGCGGATTAAGGCTGTTTCTACGGGCATTACCATTTCACCGATAGATGTTATCATTAAACGCCTGAAAGATGCAGGATATAGCGTTGCAGAGGTCACGGGGCGTAAGTATGGACTACAGTTCAACGGGAAAGGGAGCAAGGCGCTCATTTCTTCCCGTAAGAAGCTGAACACCAATGATGCATTCCGGCAGTTCAATAATAACGAGGTTGACGTGCTGATGATTAACCAATCCGGCAGCACGGGCGCATCGGCACACGCCATACCCACTGCAAAAGTGCCAGCGACAGACGTAAGGCAGCGGGTGATGATCGTTTTACAGGCTGAGCTGGACATCAATACGGAAGTGCAGAAGCGTGGGCGTATCAACCGCACCGGGCAGATCATAAAGCCGATATATGACTACCTGACTTCCGCTATACCCGCTGAGAAACGGTTGATGATGATGTTGCAGAAAAAGCTGAAATCTTTGGATGCTAACACATCGTCTAATCAGAAGCAGTCCAATAAGATTTTGGACGTACCGGACTTCCTGAACAAGTACGGAGACAAGATAGTGAAAGAATACTTGCTGGAATACCCGGACATTAACCGATTGCTGGATGACCCATTAAAGCTTGAAGACAGCAAAGCGGACAGCGATAACAGCGGGAACGTGATAGAGGATGCAGCGCACAAGGTTAGTGGCCGTGTTGCTGTTCTTTCCACCAAGATGCAGCAGGATTTCTACAATGAGGTTGCTGAACGGTACAATGACTATGAGGGCTATTTAAGGCAGATAGGCGAATACGACCTTGAAGTGGAAGCCATGAACTTGGATGCGGAAACGGTCAGCACGAAGGTTGTAAAAATGGGTAAGGGTTCAGACAGCGCATTCGGCGAGGACAGCATATTGGAGACTGTCAGGGCGAACGTGCTGAAAAAGCCGTTCACTAAGGCTGAACTAAACAATTTGCTCAATGAAAGCCTGAGAGACAAGGATGCTTCATCAATTCAGCAGGAATTGATAGAAGAATATCAGAACGAGAGCAAGCGCAGGCTGTTTGAGGAAGCGCAGGACGTTGTCGCCAAGTACGAGGAGTTGACCAAGAATGTGCCGAATGAAAAGAAGATCAAGAAGATCACTGATGAGCGCAGCAGGCAGGATGCCATAAAGGAACGGCAAAAGGAACTGGAGACAGCAAAGGAAGGACAACTTAAAGTAATCAGGGCAAAAGCATACAACCGTGCGCAAAGCCTTGAAAAGATATTCAAGTTCTTTTATGTCGGCAGGAACTTACGCTACCCGATAGAAACGTTCTCATCCGGCAATGAGCTGGTGCCGACCGTGTTTATCGGATATAGTATAGACCGTAAAAAGAAGAATCCCTATGCACCATCACAGATAAAGCTACGTTTTGCAATAGCGAATAGCAGCAAGTACCTGTCTATCCCTGCATCATACTCGCAAGACATCATGGCGATAATAGGCGCAAGCGCAGATGTGTCACAGCCGGATAAGGAGACGTTGCTTGCGCTTTGGGAGGATTATACAAGGCAGAACCATGTGGACAGGAAAATACGCCATACCATTACTGGCAACCTGTTACAGGCGTTCAGTGACTTTAAAGGCAAGCTGGTCAGCTATACCACCATTGACGGGAGGACGGTAAAGGGCATTTTAATGCCGGAAAACTGGAATCCGGGAGAGCAGGTGCAGGATAAGGTGGTCGTACCCATTATCAAGGCATTACCGCTTATTAAATCACTGGTAAACGGGGCGCACATACTTACGAACAACGGTATTTCCTTTTTCCGGCAAGGCGGCTATTTCAGGATAATAGTAGCTGCATCAAGGTCAAAGGGAGGGGATATATACCTCGACAAGCAAATACTGGAAGTAGTAGAGCGCAACAACTTTGAAAAGGTGTCCGACAAGATGGCGGCTATGGTCGAGGAAAGTAACATCGGTAAGCTGGTGGAAATACTGCAAACAAACCATAGCTGTTCAGTTACCGTCAACTCGGCGCAATTGAAATACCTCGGTAATGGCGGACAAACCTACAGCACAAGGAAGAAAATAGACATTCCGGCTCCTTTGCCGGACATGCCGATACCGGAAAAGCAGGGCAACATCATTTCCTTGCTGGAATTGGAAGCAGAGGCACTCGCATTGGAATTGGAATTACTGGCAGCATAAAACAGAAAAAATGATCACAGTTCAGAATTATCACGATAAGATCGCATCAATTGATTTCAGCACCATGCCGGAGGCGTTGCGCAAAGGGCATGAATTTGTAAAGAAGGTGACAAGTAACGGGGCGCATTGGGACAACTACCATGCAAGCGAAACCATTAAGAAAACGATAGATACCTATTTTGAAAAGCTGGCGGCACATTTGAAACAGGGTACTAAACAGCGGCATACTGTTAAGCGGTTTGATAAGTCCTCAAATACATGGGAGGACACCACCACTAAGAAGCCAAAGAAAGCGGCAGGCAAAGCCAAGAAGCCTGACCTCTACCAGCCTTCAATGGTGGAGCGCATACCCGAAGAGCTACGCTTTATCCGGCGTTTCGTCAACATGAACGGTAAGCCCAAAGACAAGGAAGATATACTACGGTTTGTCAATAGCCTGCAAAAAGCCATTTTGGAGAAGCGCATACGCAAAACATCGCCGCATGTTGAGCATATCCGGTTCATTCAGGACACACTTATTGAGGCTTACAATAACATGGGCAAGACTATCACCATTTCCCTGAAGCCGGACACATTTGAGGCACTAAAGAAAGCAGCCGATGATGAAAAGGTAATGTCGTCTGTAGGCTTCATCAAGCGGTATATTAACCTGAACGGCAAAACAGGCACAAAGGAAAAGGCAAGATTACTATTGGGGCAGATCAACAGGGCATACGAGCAGGGCAAGATAGATGACCGTGACCCTTATGTGGTAGAAATGCACGAGATCAAAAAGAACATCGAAAATTTCCTTTCGGAAAAGTCAGCGAAATTTTTGGAGATTGAGAAGAATACGCTGAATGGGCTAGAAGGGATTATTGGCGGCTGTTCCTGCCACAACCTGAACGGCTTTGATGGTGATGAGGGTGCAGGGGCGCAGCCAGTGGTTATGAATAGCATGGACTTCGCCAATATGCGATTCAATACGCTGGGACTGCAAGGGAAATGGTTGCAGCTCATTGGTGACCCGTCCACCAATTTTTCGATAATGGTGTATGGTAAGCCTAAAATGGGCAAGTCCTACCTATGCGTGGATTTTGCCGGATACCTGGCTCGTAATCATGGCAAGGTGTTGTACGTAGCAAGGGAAGAAGGTTTAGACAAGACATTGCAGGACAAGCTGAACGATAAAGAGGTCAAGCACCCTAACCTGTACATGGCATCAGCTATACCTGCAAGCCTCACTTTCTATGACTTTGTCTTTTTGGATAGCGTTAACCGGCTGGGTTTAAAACCGGAAGATTTGAACAGGTTAAGGGCTATGTACCCCGAAAAATCATTTGTATTCATCTTTCAGACTACAAAGGAGGGCAAGTTTAAAGGTGCCAACACCTTTCAGCATGATGTTGATAGTGTAATTGAGGTGCCGGAGAAAGGGAAAGCAGTGCAATATGGTAGGTTTAATCAGGGTGGTGAAATTCAAATATTTTAGCAGCAACTAAACGCAATAGTTAGTTGAAATAAATATTTGTTTATAAGGTTTGACCTTTCAATTATTTTTTCATATTTTTATCCCTTAAATGTCTTTGTTATGAGCAATTTTCAAAACTCTAATCTCGCCAAAAAAATTGCAATGGTCATGGCTGCATCTTTGTCGGCTTTGTCAGTTGGTGCAAATACAATGCCGACACAATCTGTCCCATCAGAAGGAAAGACTATCGAATATAAGCAGGTTAAGACGGCGAAACCAATGCCAGTTTTGAAATTGAATTTTAGCAACCCTGCAAATAGTAAGTTTGTTGCTCAACATAGTTCTCATAGTTCTCACTCATCACACAGCTCTCACTCATCACACAGTTCTCATTACTCAAGTTCTAGCTTCGCATAAATTTCATGGCGCATATAAACTGTATCAAAGACGGTGAGATCATTGTCTTTGCCAATACCTTATTGTTCTCAAAAGACGCTCTCTTTAAATGTCTGTATTGGTATGGCGATAAGTTTCACACCTCTGTGAGTTTTGCTGATGTAGATAATTATTGCGTAAAAATCAAACCTCTTTCTACTGCTGCAATAAATAGTGAAGACTTAGAACTTTACCAGCAGAAGCTAGAGCGAGATTTGATCGATTTTCAATTGCGTGATGTCGTAACAAAGGAAACTCAAAATATTCGGGACTTAATTATAGCCAAGGCATTTTCTAATGGTGAGTTTGATGAAGATCCCCCAGGTGATGTGTCAGACCCTGTTGGATTTAATCCTTCATTGTAAACTCAATGCCATATTGTCAATTGCAGATAGTATCTATGCGTTCAAAGTAATAGTTAATGATTGAAAGCAAAGCAAATAGAAAATTTAAAGAAGCAGCTTTTTACAACTCTCAAAATGATGGTGGTTATTTCCTGTTGCCGTTTAAATTTCATAGGCTAAATGGTGAAAAGGAAATCTTAGTAAATGAAGTAGGCGACTATTTGATACTTCCAACCGGGACAACGGCCACCATAGTTAATAGGCAAATTTCAAAAGAAAACAACTCAGAATTATACGGGGACTTAATAGCTAATTTTTTTATTTCGGAAGAAGCAATTCATCCTTTGATAGATGTACTTGCTACCCGGTACAGAACCAAAAAGCACTTTCTTAATTATTTCACTGGCTTACACATCTTCGTCATATCGCTGAGGTGTGAGCATACGTGCTTTTATTGTCAGGTTTCTCGTGTTACAGAAAACAGAGATCAATACGATATGTCAATCCAAAACATTGACAGGGGAATTGAAATAATGTTTAAATCGCCTAACCCTCATGTTACTATGGAGTTTCAAGGAGGGGAGGCACTCTTAGCTTTTGACAATATCAAGTATGCTGTTGAAAAATCAGAGAAGATTGCAGGGGAAATTGGCAAACAAATTACTTTCGTGATTTGTACCAATCTTGCCTTAGTTAATGAAGAAATTCTTTATTACTGTAAAGAGCATAAGATTTTAATTTCCACATCACTTGACGGACCACAATCAATCCATGATTCTAACAGGCATAAACCACATGCCAGTAGTTATGCCCTAGCCATTAAAGGCATTAAGCTATCACGGGAAATTTTGGGGGAAGATCAGGTTTCAGCATTAATGACTACCACAACACTATCGTTAGAGCATCCCATTGAGATAGTGGACGAATATTATAACATGGGGTTTCCGGGCATCTTTCTAAGGAACATTAGTCCCTACGGTTTTGCTCTACGAACTGAAAAATCCAAATACAGCACCGATAAGTTTATTGAATTTTATAAGAAAGCATTAGGTAGAATTCTAGAATACAACTTTCAGGGGCATTACTTTACTGAAGACTTAGCTAGAATTTACCTAACCAAAATCTTGACCCCATTTAATACCGGGTTTGTAGACATGCAATCTCCCGCCGGATTAATCAATGGTGTTATCGTGTTCAACTATGATGGCGGGGTATATGCTACAGACGAAAGCAGGATGTTAGCTGAACAAAAAGACTTTACTTTTAAGTTGGGGACACTAAATGATGAATATAAAGACTTATTTTTTGGTGCAAAAGCGCAAGAGATTGCTCAAGTTTGGTCTAATGAAGCGTTAGCAGGCTGTTCGGAATGTGCTTTTCAGGCATATTGTGGCGCAGACCCGGTACATCACCATGCTACCCAGGGCGATATGTACGGCTACAGACCTACAAGCGCATTTTGTCAAAAGAACATGGAAATAATTCGATACTTAATTGAACTCATGGAAAGTGAGCCAAAGATCAAAAAGATATTTGAAAGCTGGATTTCAAAAAAATAACTGAATAATTAAGACAGGTCGTACATGAACCTTAAAACTAAAGGTGTTGCAAAATATATAAATGAGCCGCTTGTTGGTAGGATAACAAGGGATGTTAGCAGTACTGGTGAAAACTCATTTTTGATTTGCGAGGAAATCCCGGCTGATATTAATACCAATAGTTTTGAAGCAATTCTAACCTCGAAAGACACTTCTCATCTAGTCGAAAATAAACCGGCTGTTTATGCTGTGCCAAATTTCGACCATCTCTCCGAAGGTGATATTGTTGCTATAAATGAAGATGGAAATATTAATACCCTGTATAGGGTAAACTCATTTCACAATGTATTACTGGCTACGGAACGTTGTAACTCCAACTGTCTAATGTGTTCTCAACCTCCGAAGGATAGAAACGACATACCACGTCTATACAGCATAAACCAAAAACTTATTTCGTTAATTCCCAAAGACTGTATTGAGTTAGGAATATCAGGTGGTGAGCCGACATTAATGGGTGAAATGTTTTTCCAAACCCTTGAAAATCTAAAAGAGCAGTTGCCCGAAACTGAAATTCACGTGCTAACAAATGGTCGTTCATTCGCTTGGCAAAGTATGGCGGAAAGACTAGCAAAGATTGACTACCGAAGGCTAATGCTTGGCGTTCCCGTGTATTCCGATTATTATCAAGTGCATGATTACATAGTACAGGCAAGGGATGCTTTTAACCAAACTATATTGGGCTTACATAACTTAGCCCGGTACAATCAGCGAATTGAAATTAGAGTTGTTCTGCACAAGCAATCAATTCCACGATTAACCAAATTAGCCAAGTACATTTTTAAAAACCTGCCTTTCGTTGAACATGTTGCTTTTATGGGGTTGGAGTTTATCGGTTATACTCCCCACAACATAGAAAAGCTATGGATAGACCCACATGATTATATTGAAGAACTCGGCGAAGCCGTTGAATTTTTATCAGGGCAGGGCATCCATGTTTCTATCTATAATTCACAGCTTTGTGTCCTCCCTGAAAACCTCTGGCAATACTGCCGTAAGTCTATTTCTGATTGGAAAAATGAATACCTGCCAGAATGCCAAAATTGTCTAAAACTCAATGACTGTGGAGGGTTATTTAGATGGAACCTAAATAAGCATAGCGATTATATTAAGCCATTCACAGCCATAGAGATGTAACTATTCAGGTATTGCTAAATTAGAAAAGCCCCTTTGCGGGGCATTTTCATTATCTCTTTGTCGGTGAAGGTTTAGCCGGAGCGGGCTTTGGTGCTGGAGGAGGTGTTTTACCTGGGCCGGGTGGATTATTTGTTCTACCGGGTCCTGACGGTTTTCCTGGATTCGTGCTTGGTTTTCCTGGATTATTTGCCATAAAAATATATTTTGAACAACGAATTTAATGAATAATTTTATTCGTTGACACTAAGTAAAAAGACTTTCTGATGTTGTAGTTTCATTGCCATCAACATCCGTGAAGCAGGGGCTGGTCATTAATCTCAAGTTAACGATTAGAAGCAAAATTCTAATATCAAATGATAATTATTGTGCTTGTATAAGAGGCGGTCTTATGAAGGAAAAATTAGAAAAAGCGATTAAAACTCTATTAGGCTATTGTAAGGCGAAGAATAGGTGGGAAGTTGATAATAGCTTGAAACTGTACCGTTTTTTTTAGACGAATATTATACACTATTAGTTAAAACAAGAAATTTACTTCATCAATTAAGTTCTAATTAAACGACTTTCTAACAAAAATTTATATCAATGCTTTTTGTAGATATTCATGGAAAATACTTAGCAGATAGTGCTGCTGCTATAAGAGAATTATTCATAACTGCTTCTAAAAATCAAAGGCACAGCGGGGATTTATTACTTGTAATCCTGGAGGGGCATTATAAGCCTAATAAATTTAATTTTGCCAAGTTGTCTGCCAATGCTGCAACACATGGGATGAAACTCTTGGAATACGATATTGAAGATAATGATGTTATTTGGCCAGAAGTTGAAACCAATAATGTTATCAAAATCATTGCAGATGGATATAATTGTACATCAAGCGAATTTATTGCCGAAACACAAAATATCAACGACACTAAAGATGGTGAAAAAATAAATCAATATTGGAAACACGTCTATACTGTAGTTGGTTTAGAGTTTCTTATTTATCTCAAAGTTTGGGAAATGGATAGCTACATAAGAAAACTATTTCAGATTTCTGAGCTTGCAATTGGTAACGGGTATGACTGGTATCTTGAGACTGCTAACAAAACCAAAATTGATCCAACACTACACAAAATAGCCAAAAATGAGCTGAGAGATAGGTTAATCAAAAACTTAAAAACGGCTAATTGCAATCAATTGGCATTATTAATTGAAGATAGCTTTAGCGGAAATTTAAGAAACGCAATAGCTCATTCACAATATTATCTTATCAATCAGAACATTGACCTTGTCAAATATAATGAGTACGTAACCGTTGACGCATGGCTGAACAAATTATATCCATTGACATTAGCTATTTATAAAACATTCATTGATGAAGTGTACAATACTACATTACCTCAGTATGTCAATCACGCAGACAAGCATATGCATAAAGTGCCTGTAATGTTAGGCGATGGGATAATTGTAAATTTGAAAAATCGCTCGCAATCAGGGTATGGTAGCTGGAGCTTTTAGCGATTTTCTACCCTAAAAAGGTCTCAGTAAAAATACTATCTGCTCACGCCCAAACATTCACGTTTTTACCTGTAATTCCACCAATTTCTTCAAAATTTCCATCAATTGGTTCGATAACCTTCCCGTCTGGGGCACAAAAATGAGAGCGGAGAAACAGAGCGAAGAGCGGTTTCTCCGCTTTTTTTATTCCCCCTTCTTGGTACCATTCTCGTGAATGCGAAAGTTTTGGTTGTTGCAAGCATGGATTTGTGCCTTTTTAAGAAATGCCCCACTTTCATTCAAATAAAAAACGCGATGATATGGGGCATTTTGTTTTGGGGTTAATTCTTTGTATTGCTTTACTGTAAAGGGTTTTGGTCATTTTATTATAAATATTTTGCATTTCCCATTATACCCCACTTTTACCCGCGTGGGGTATTCGTGATCAGGATTTCAGATTAGCAGATTTTCAGGATTGGTGTTTTTCCTAGTTACCTGGTTGTTTTAGTATGGGGCATTTTCATACCTCAGAATTACCCACTGTACCCCACTGTCTGAATCACGGATTTACCGGATAGCACAGATTTTACCGGACCTTCTGGTAAAGCTGATGGCCTCCCGATTGTGCGGCGCGTCCTCGTTCGCTGCCTTATACGCCAGAGCTATCGCTGAAGTTATGGCTATTGAAAATAGCTTCGGCGAGTACCAAAGGTCGGAGTGATTTATGGAATCGTGAAATTGAAATTACATGATAGCGCACTTTTCGTGCTATCATAATCAGCTACGCGTCTATCATTAAAATTTCTTTGCGCCATGGGCAAGGGTTTGAGGTGATTTTTGGCTTTGGTTTGACTGACTTGTGATATTATGGATAATGGGTGGGTGATTTGTGGGGATATTAGTTTTTTAGTGCGGGAGTGAGTGCATTTGATGTAGAAAACCGCCAATCAGAGATTAGCTTCCACAAAGGACGTAGTCAGTAAGAGTACGCCCAACTAGGGATTCCACGAGGACGTAAAAAGACTAATCGAGCTAAATTACATTGAGTGGACAGCAGCACCACGAATACCGTTCGGAGAACGGCTTTTTATTCTTAGTTCCGGATGCCCTGCGGAACATCAGGAACAACGAGGACCATTGCATACGCAATGGTTCTTTTGACTTTCTTAACAATCAATCCAATTTCCTTTAGTTCAATTCCGCAGTACGACCTTGTTAGAGTGTCCGAATAGAAATATGTTCAAGTAGTCGTCTTTCCGTCTACGAAATAAGTAATGACTGCTTCTTATCGAAGTAGTCATTTTTATTTATGCGGTGTTTTCTGATAAGCACCGAATATAAAAATTATATTTACCGATTCGCCTTAAACTTTATAATTTGGCATCGGATTTGCTTACGTTTGAAAATAAATATTAATTATGAAAACAGTTATCTGTACTGCCTTTTTTGCTCTAGTGAGCTACGTTTCTGTCGCTCAAATCAAACTCCCTGTTGGATTTCATTGTATTTTGGGTGTAAATCACCCCAATGAAAGTTACTTTACAAACGGAAATACAACCTTTAAAACTTACCCTTGGGGTCACGAGGGTATATCTGGTCTGGAAGTAGTTAATGTATTGCAGACTGAGCAACTTAAATTTCAAAAGACAAAGGACAACCTATACTGGGCTACTGGCAAGGTTGAAGGAAAATATATTTACATAGTTCTCGCTGATGGGATGATACAATTTACTGTTACATCTAATAAAAATGACAATACTTTTTCGGATTATTGCACTTGGATGTTGAAAGAAATTAGGCGTGAAGTTGCGACAACCGATGAACTATATTTTACTGATTTCAATGGTAAAGGTTGTTTCGGAATCAAATAAACAGCAACAAGTAATTCATAGACCTATAATAAATGAGCATGAAAAAATACTATATTCACGATGGTTCCCAAGAAGTAGGTCCATTTAACGTTGATGAATTACTGTTAAAAGGTATTAACCACGATACCCCCATTTGGTATGACGGTATCCAAGATTGGAAGATTGCTGGAAAGATTGAAGAAATTTCGAGCAAGCTTCCGGCAAAGGTTCCACCTCCGTTTATTAAACCAGAACCTCAGCGACAACAACCTCAGCAATCCACAGCCCAACCAATTCAACAAAGCAAGCCCAAAAAAAGCGGTAATGGTATTTTATCAATAGTCGTGACATTAATAATTGCAATAATTATTTTCTATGTTGTAATGAACATGGCCAATAACCCTAATTCTATTCCTGGCGTAAAGTTTGAAATAAACACCCCTAAACCAGTGGTTATTTCCAGCAGAGCTGACAAGTCAAAATCCGACATAAAAATGAGGGCTACTATTTATGCAACAATTCAAAATCAAGGTGGTAGTGGTAATGCTGCGGTGATTTTTCATGTAACACAGGACGGCAATACATATGACCGGACAAAAATCATTTCCTTGGCATCTAACGAAAGTAAAGACGTAGATGTTACTTTTGATGAAATTAGGAGACTAGGCGGAGAAATAAATTACAGCGTTGAAACACAAGCCCAATAAAAGAATTAAAGAACCATTTCACTCACAATGGTTCTTTCCGATTTTTTTTTGCACCAGATCCGGCATTGTGGAAAGATCCAGTTGAAGCATAAAAAAAGGGGCTACCGAAAAGTAGCCCCTTTTTTACTTTGTCTTTCACCACATGTCCACCCCATCCAGATTCTTTGTTTTATAGTCAGCCAATACCTTCTTTGCTAAATCCATTTGGCTTTTAGGTACAGATATTTTCCCACTCCAGCCAACATCATCTTTGATGAACCGAGCTTTAATTTTTCCTTCAAGAAGAATACTTTTTACCCAGTTGCGCCAATAGTAGTAAGTAGTAGAAACTAGAATAACCTCTTCTTCTTTAGTTGGTTTATCAACCTTCTTTACTTGTTCTTTCTTGTTATTTTCCATTTTTATTTGTTGTTGATTTTTCGACATTCATTTAGAAACAAGCTATATACATAACCTCTAGCGCAGTAGTCGGAATTAAACCACGTATCAGTAGATTGAAACGTGAACACGGCGATAGTGTTTATGTGGAACAGTATAAAAGCGTTCATGCGAGAAGCGGGAATCTTAAACGAATTCAAAAAAAACTATGCGCCTCAGGTGATAAAAATACAGATTATGCCTGGGACCACTTTTTTGATAGGAAGACCAAATAAAAACCTGCGAACTATTGGCTGAACAATCGTTTTCGATTATTCCAAATTGTCCACCAGTAGAGCGTAAAGCATCATAAATGCGCCTCAAAGTGGTCATTAGCTGAGTCGATATTGTTTCAGTAAGCGTTGCAAACGCAGCACCGTGGGGTCCTCGTTACAAACGATGACCAGCGAAAGAAATCGTTACAAACCAAACCAGAGAAAATGGTTTGCATTAGAACTTGAAATTTGTTTACATAACAAATCATCCTTTTTTTATATTGTGCTTTCTTTTGATCGCTATTAAGCACCTAGTATATGATTAAGTTTGAAAAATTCTTGTGGGTCATTCTACTAACATCCTTAATTTCAAGAAGTATCTTTTGAAAAATCAATGAATCTATACACCGCGATGGGTTTTACCAATAACCCACAGTTTTCAGACGATACTGCAAAATGTATGGTATGGAGCGAGAGCATTTTTTTTAATGATCCTGACTCACGAAAAGTTTAAAGGATTTACGAAAAAACCGATTGCAGATACAAAGAACACCGTTGCCGGGCTTTTCTCATTGTCGGTAGAAAGTGTAGACACCGTGAATAAGATAGTAGCAGATGCAGTATCAGCCGGTGGTATAGAGCCTACTGAAATGAGAGATTACGGTTTTATGCAACAACGCACTGTTGAAGATTTTGACGGGCATACGTGGGAGATCTTTTATATGGATATGAGTAAATTTCCTTCGCAGGAAAAATAGTACTGAGTTGGGGTTTTGATCGCACCATATATGAAATCGTCATTGTAATCCGTAAAATGTATACCAGTAAATGCAAGCCCTGTGCTTGCATTTTTATTGAATACCAAATGGACTTATGAAATACACCAATACTTTGGTTGTTGCGAAAGATTGCTTTGTCGCAGCCACGCACAAAGGCTTAGCTATGCTCCGCGCAAAGGTAAGTTTGCTTAGCGTGCTTTGATGTGTATCGGGTATAAATATCTACGACAACTATTGGTTTTCTAAATATGCCTATTCTAAAAACAGCCGGATATAAGGCACTGCAAGAGTGTTGTAAACACGAACTTTGCAAGCGATGAACGGCGGAACAGGCAAACGATTGCAGGATATTCCAATTTCCATATTGGACCTGGCACCTATTACTGAGGGGAATACTGCGGAAACTACTTTTAAAAACAGCCTGAAGCTGGCGCAGGCGGCAGAAGCGCTGGGTTATAAGCGATACTGGCTGGCGGAGCACCACAATATGGAGAGTGTAGCGAGCTCGGCCACTGCAGTGCTTATAGGCTATATAGCGGGTGGCACCAAAACAATTCGCGTGGGGAGTGGTGGCATTATGCTACCAAATCATGCGCCGCTTGTGGTGGCAGAGCAGTTTGGCACACTGGCATCGCTTTATCCCGGCCGTATAGATATGGGCCTGGGAAGGGCTCCCGGCACTGACCAGCTAACTGCCATGGCATTGCGCAGGAATCGCATGGAGACAGCCCAGGATTTCCCGGATGACATCTTAGCGCTTCAAAAATATTTTTCGGCAGAGAACAGCACCTCTAAAGTACGTGCCATACCGGGCGAGGGACTGGATATACCTATATGGATACTAGGGTCGAGCACAGACAGCGCACAGCTGGCAGCAATGATGGGATTGCCGTATGCATTTGCCAGCCATTTTGCACCTACTCATTTCTTGTCCGCGATCGATATTTATCGCAAGCACTTTCGCCCATCGCGCTACCTGGCTAAGCCGTATGTAATGGCCTGTGTGAATGTAATAGCTGCCGATACCAATGCTGAAGCGGAACGGCTGGCAACATCGTTTTACCAGCTGGCGACAGGCATTATAACCGGCAGGCGCAGAAAGCTGCAAAAGCCGGTAGCTAGTATGGAGGGGCTTTGGACGGAGTACGAAGAGGCATCTGTAAAGCAGATGATGCACTATGCCTTTGTAGGCGATGCTGAAAGGATTGGCGCAACGCTGGCCTCTTTTCAACTACGGACACAACTGGATGAGCTAATGGTGACCAGCCACATCTACGCACCAGAGGCACGCATACATAGCTATGAAGTGCTGAAAAGCGTGCATGAGGGCTGAATCATTGATTATTCCTTTTTACCCATAAATCATCCTGATAATTAGTTTAATGATAATCATTTAGATTTGCCCAACATTATATATATATATATGAAGGTATTCGCTATTGTGCTGTTAGTTATTTTTATTGCGTTCCTGTTATTTTCTTATGCAGCCTACGCTGCAAGCAAAAAGGTAGAGCGCCAGCACTACGATATAGTAAAAACTGAAGATGGCTTTGAGGTCCGCCTCTACCCCAGATCCATCATGGCTTCAGTGTCTACCCGGCGGGAGGGCGAAGAACGAGGCGCTAACCAAAACTTCAGAACGCTGGCAGGCTATATATTTGGCGGCAATAAAGAGGCAAAGAAAATAGCCATGACGGCGCCTGTGTACATGGAACGCGATACGAGCGCAAACACTATGAGCTTTGTGCTGCCAACGGGCTATAACATGACCGACCTGCCTACTCCCAGCGATACAAGTATAAAATTACACTATTCGGATGAAGGATATTATGCGGCGTTGCGGTTTGGAGGATTTGCCGGCGACAAAAAAATAATGAGGAAAGAAGCAGAGTTGAAAGACCTGCTAAAAAAGAAAGGATATGAGGTAACGGGGAGCTACAAATACCTGGGCTACAATGCACCCTGGGATATTATTAAAAGAGAGAATGAAATAATAGTAAGCATCAGGTACAATAAATCAACAGAGAAATAAGAGCCAACATGAAGAAGTTTTTTTGCTTTTGCATTTTAATGATACCGGTATTTATTGCCTATGGGCAAACCGGAGTGATGAGCGGGACAGTGAAAGATAAGAAAAGTGAGCTACCGGTGGTAGGCGCCACCATAACCATAGACGGCACCAGCTTAGGCTCAGTGGCTGATGCGGACGGAAAATTCAGCATACGCGAGATACCTACCAACTCGTATAATGTGAAGGTGCAGGCGCTGGGCTACGAAACCAAGGTGATCTACAACATAGTGGTATCATCGGGCAACGAACAGCTGCTGGATGTGGAGCTGGACGCTGCAGCATCGACTGTGCTATCTGAAGTAGTGGTAAGAAAAAATCCGTATGCCCGCAGCCCGGAGACTCCCCTGTCGTTGGTCAACTTATCTGCCCAGGAGATAAAAAGTAACCCGGGTGGCAACTTTGATATATCGCGCGTGATACAGGCTTTTCCGGGTGTAGGTGGTACATCGGGATCTGTGGGTGGCTACCGAAATGACCTTATCATTCGCGGGGGCGCGCCAAATGAAAATGTATACTACCTGGATGGCATAGAAATACCGGTGATTAACCACTTTGCTACGCAAGGCTCAGCCGGTGGCCCTACGGGCATTCTGAACATCTCGTTTATAGGCGATGTGAACCTGTATACCAGCGCATTTCCGGCGCAATATGACAATCCGCTGTCGGGCATATTGCAACTAAAGTCGCGCGAAGCTAACCCGGACAAAGTGCAGTATAATGTGCGCACCAGTGCCACAGAGGTTGCGCTGTCTGCCGATGGCCCTATAAATGACAAAATATCCTTTGAGGTATCGGCACGGCGATCTTACCTGCAGCTATTGTTCCAGGCATTGCAGCTGCCCATACAGCCATCGTACTGGGATTTTCAGTACCGGCTGAACTATAAGATCAATAAAAAACTCACTTTTTATACATTAGGTGTAGGCGCCATAGACCGCTTCTCTTTTCTTACTCCAGACAACCTTACGCCAGAAAATGAATACATTCTGCACTCCAACCCGCTTATAAAACAGTGGAGCTATACCAATGGCTATGGCCTGAAAAAGCTGGTAAACAATGGCTCATGGGCTCTAACATTCAGCCGCAGCATGCTGATAAATCAACTGGATAAATATACTGATAACCAGAACCCAAGCCCTGCGACCGAGCTTTTAAAGGTACACTCCACCGAGGGGGAGAATAAGTTGCGTTTCCAGGTGAACAAGTATATAGGCAAGTGGAGCTACAGCTACGGGGCTATGGCCCAGTATGATGAATACACCAACGACTTTTATGCACAACTTACAAATGCTGTGACAGACCCGGCTGGCGTTGTAACGACACCAGCCCGAATATTGACGAGCAAAACTAACCTGGGATTTTTTAAGTATGGCGTGTTTGGACAAGGGTCAGTGAAACTATGGGATGATAAACTGACGCTATCGCTGGGCGTGCGTGCCGATGGCAATACATTTACTACGGACGGGAATAACGTGGCCAAACAATTGTCACCAAGGTTTGCCGCATCCTGGAAGATCATAGAGCCATTACGATTCAATGCATCAGCAGGACGCTATTATAAAATACCCTCCTATACCCTACTTGGCTATACTGACAGCACGGGCAGCTATGTGAACAAGAATGCGCCTTACATCCGTTGCGACCACTATGTAGCAGGATTTGAATACCTACCGAAATGGCAGGGGGCGAGGGTAACACTGGAAGGGTTTTACAAAACATACGACAATTACCCGGTATCGCTGGCAGATGGCATATCGCTTGCAAATAAAGGAGGCGACTTTAATGTGCTGGGCAATGAACCGGTGACTGGTACCGGACAGGGCAGGAGCTACGGAATAGAAGTGCAGCTGCAGCAAAAGCTGACCAAGAACTTTTTCGTGATACTGGCCTATACTTTGTACAAAAGTGAATTCACTAACCTGGACACGAAGTACTACCCTGCATCGTGGGACAATGGCAACCTGCTTTCATTCATTGGCGGATACAAATTCAAGCGCAATATAGAAGTGGGCGTAAAATTCAGATACCAGGGCGGGGCACCTTATTCACCATTTAATATGGCAGCGTCTCAGGCTGAATATACGGTGCTGGGTACAGGCGTGATAGATTACTCGAAGTTCAACTCGCTGCGGCTGTCCGCCTTTAATTCTATGGACATACGCATTGACAAGAAATGGAACTTCAAAAAATGGAGCCTGGATATCTACTATGACATGACCAATGCCTATGCGGCAGTGCAGCCCTCCACCCCTACTTTCACATTTAAGCGCACAGCAGACAACAAATCTTACCAGACAACAGATGGCAAGCCACTAAATGCAAATGGCAGTAATGGCATACCGTATATAATAGATAACAGCAGCGCGGTAGTGATACCTACGGTAGGCTTAATTGTTGAGTTTTAATTTGCCGTCAGAATTTACGGCTACTCAACTATCACCGGCTTATTTGCTTCAAATGTGCCGGTGATGACCTTAGACCCAGTTGCGTTAACCAAATTCAGTGTGAATGTACCAGAAACTTTTGCGCCATCAAGACGGTTGACGGTAACAGTGCCCCCGGAACATTTGTAAGGTATCCGTCCACCTACACTGCCTGCATAGGTATTTACACTGCTGTCAGCAGGCGCCAAAGAGAAAGTACCCACACCTGCAACGGTGGTGCTATCCTGCACATTTAACTAAAACGCACCGGAATAGGCAGAAATGATCAGCCGCGAGCTTTGTGCACCTTTATGAAAGCTTACTGACGCCAGCATTTGCTGCCCAGCACTAACGTACTCACCACTATTGCCGCAGTAGCTGTAACCGGTGTTGCCGTCCTTCACCGTTACCGTGTTTGAGCAGGTGCTATCTTTTTTACAGCTGCCGAATGCCAGTAGTGCAAGCAGCGCGAATTGGAAGGAGTTTCTCATGGATTGTATTTAGGCAAAATAACGCACACGGGCATTATATATTGTTGTAAAAAATGACGTTGTACCTAAAAAAAGCCCCTGCTGCAGGAGTGCGGCAGGGGCGTGAAAATTATTGGTTAGGTTCTTATTTATTTACCTGTACTTTCTGGTTGAAAGCTTTTCCATCAACCCAGGCCTGCACAAAATAGATGCCGGTGGCAGATTGCTGCAGGTTGAGCGTAAATGTGCGTTCGTCGCTGTTGATCGAGCGCTGCATTACAGAACGGCCGTTAATATCTACTACAGTTACTGTGGCTGTTTCCTTATGCTCAGGAAGCGTTACGGTGAACTCGCCATTGTTCGGGTTTGGATAAATTGCCATGAGGCCGCTGATTTCAGTGATCTCAGTAACACCTTCAGTCTGCTCACCTGATGTGAGACCTGTGAGCGAAGTAACAGACCCTATTACACTCATGCCGTACACCTGTATACTGCCGGTGGTTGCAGTAGCAGCATATGGATAGATACGTACAATAATGCTTGGTGCAGTTACTGCAAGACCTGTCCATGAGGCCTGCGTAGTGCCTGAAGCCGAGGTAGCACAGCTACCGTTAAGTGGCGCATAGTCAGAACCGTTATTCACCCAGGTAGTACCACCATTTGTACTATATGCCAGGCGTGCCTTTTTAGGACCAGTAGAAGACCTACGAAGGCCCGCTTTAACACCAGTCAAGTTTATGGTATAACCTGTAGCCGCAGTAAGTGACACCTGTATTGATGCACCGCTTGTAGAGAAAGTAGTACCTGTAAAGCCAGCTATGCCACTGAATCCGCTACCGCAACCGGTAGTCGCAGTTGTACCTACAGCTGTCAGGTTGCTATGCGTAGCAAGGTTAGTGTTATAAAAAGTAGGAACCCCGGTTGTGCTGCTCATATAGGTATAAATATCTGCCGATACGGGAGTAACTGTAATATTGTAAGACGCCGAAGCAGTGCCACAAGCATTTGTAACTGTGTATTTAATGGTATCAAGGCCGGAAGTTACACCTGTAACCAGGCCTGAAGCGCTTATAGTAGCCATGGCATTAGATGCAGACCATACTCCACCCGCAGTTGCATCGCTCAGAGTTGTAGTTCCGCCAACGGCAACCGATGTAGCACCGGTAATAGCACTTACTACAGGCACTGTGCAAGCTACAACTGTAACTACTTTAGTTGCTGTACCCGTACCACAGGCGGTTGTTACAGTATATTTTATTGTATCTACACCAAGTGCAACAGCCGTAACCAAACCAGATGCGCTAATTGTAGCGATCGATGGGTTGGTGCTTGTCCATGTGCCACCAGCGGTAGCATCAGTAAATGTGGTTGTTCCTCCTACGGTAACAGAACTTGCACCTGATATTGCAGCAACGCTAGTGCCAGCAGTATATGCAGCACCTACACCCACTGCATACCATGCGTTGGTAACTGTCTGCACTTCAGGTGAGCAAGCGCCATAAAGCGTAGTTGCTGCATTGATCGCTGCAGTCCTTACTACAGTATAAGTAGCGGTAGATGCTATGGACAACTCTGTCTGATACAGGATCTTTGCAGCTGATGTCCAGCCAATACCGGTAACATTATATGCGCTGCCAATATCGTTAGTACCAGAGCCACCTATTGTAGTGAGGTAATACCATTTAGAAATGACACCCATGTTAGTATGCACACCACACTGGTCATTTGCATTGGTTGGGGAGCAGCCTGTCACATTGTACCAGTTGGTACCACGGTAAGTATCCGGCAAGCCAGCAAGCTTAGGGAAGTCCATACGGCGCAGCGGTACGCCGCCGCCTATCTCCTCACCCATCGCCCATGGATTTTTTGCAACTGCGTCAGTCTCGTGCGGGTTAGCCCAGTTTTCAATCGTTGCGCCCCAGCAGTCGCTGAAACCTTCATTAAGCGCGCCTGATTCTGCGCTGTAAGCAAGGTTAGCAGTTGCCTGGCAAACGCCATGGCCTATCTCATGCGCAGTAACATCGAGCGACACAAGAGCTGTGAAGCCACCTGCAGCAGTGCCAGAGCCATCGCCGTATATCATTTCAGCTCCATCCCAAAAGGCATTGTCGTAGCTGTTGCTATAGTGTATATATTGTTTTAGTATGCCGTCGGCATTGTTCCAGCTCAGGCGACCCTGTTGTGTCTTCCAGTAATCATAAACCTGGCCGGCAGCCCAGTGTACGTCCACAGCAGCAGTATCGCCTGCGGCAGAAGGCCATGTGTTGGTAGTGCTGGTGAAATCTGTAGGTGAGCCAAGCGAAGTAGTATGATGCAGGCTTCTTGTATACACACCACCACCTCGAGTAGAGTCATACAGCCTGTAGGATGTACCCACTTTCGCCGATACAAAAGGTATAACCCCACTGTAAAGTGAGCGACCTGATGCTGCAGTATGCTTCAGCGTTGCGTTGCTATACAGAATATTTCCTGTCTGTGCATCTACAAAAACCTGGTTGCGGCTCAGGGGTTGTGTTGCGTATATATCAAAAGACCACGCCAGGTGTAGCTTACGGCTATCCCTGTCATTATTCAGATCTTCTACCCATACCAGCTCGCCCTTTGGCAGGTATGTAGCATCTGTATTGCCCGTTTCAGCCTTCAGCGCTGCTTCAGCACCGGCATCCTGCCACATGTATGTCTGCGCACCTGTATACTCAACTGCCTTACTAAAAGCAGCTGATGTGCTAAGTGATGGTACTGCAGACGATGAAGCAGCAACATCATAATAATTTCCGGAGATATAGGTAACAATACCATCCTTAGAGGAAACAGTATAGGAAGCGAACTCTACCCTGACACCGTTAATAAATTGATCGTACCTGTCAACAGTAATACCAGCCTGTGTTTTAGTAGAATTTCGCAGAACCATCTTGCTGGTTGTACCGTCTATTCCCAGGTAGGTTTTGAAAATAGTTGCAGCATCTTTTGCGGCTAACTTAGCTGACTGATCAAATGTAATGGACGTAGCGGTTTTGTCAATCCCGTTTGTTTCCAGCAACATTACGCCAGTGCCTCGTTGTTGTGCCATAACTGCGTTAGCAGTAAGCAGCGAGCAAAGCGCTCCAGCCTTTAGAGCGCGGGATATTTGGTATTTACGCAGCATAAGAAAATAAAAATTTTTGTCAGGTGAAAAATAATATATAGCGTCAAAGGTATTATAAGTACAATTGGCAGTTAATAAACATCCGTTAAGTTATTCATAATCATTGGTTAATTCAGGCTTGTAAAAATCATTAACTACAATTCAGGTATATCGATCAATAAAAAAAAGCAAGCCCGGCGGGCTTGCTGTACAAACATTTTTCTTTGAACGCTTACCCCTTAGGGTCAAGCGCTTTCGAAATACGGAAGGCAATGTCCTGCAAATGATACTTGCTCATTTTGTCTTTTGTGGCCGGAAGCGCAGCATTAATTTCTGCTTTCAGTTCCACTAACTGTCCACGGGCAATGGAAACAGCGTCTGAGTTTTTAGACGTATAGCTCATAGCATTGGCTGGCATACCTTGCGGAAGGGGCGCCGGATTGATGTCGGCAATCAGTGCTTCCACATAGGCTTTTTGCAGGTTGCGGCGGTAACCGTCAATCGTTTTCTTTGTAGCCAATTCGCTCCACACCCCTTTTTTCACATCATCCATCATATTGTCAATAGAGTAAGTGGTCTTATCTCCAAAACGACTTGTTGCTGCAGCCATCCTATTAAGCCTCGCCCCCGAAAGCAAGCTATTGAGCATACCTATCTGCACATTACCTACCTGCTCCGCCATAACGGGGTTAGTAATCTTATTCAATATACTTGTTTCCAACAGCCACGATGGTGTTTCAAACAGTTGCTTATTGAGGAATGCAACGGCCTCTTCCTGCGTGGCTTTTGGAGTAGGCGTGTATACATCTTCACCAGTCTGCTCCACGCTTTTAGGTGTCTCATATACTCCACCCACGTTTTTCAATACGTGTCCCATATAGCGACTATACTGCGCTACCAGCGCAAAATATATGTCCCTCAGGTTATCATATTTGTCTCCTTCTTCCTTCGTCCATTCGGGTAGATTTACGATGATGCGCTTCAGGTTGCGGATACCATATTCGCTTGCCTTCATGTTGTTGTCTCCAAGGTCCTCGTTCTGCGACCGGGGATCATAAGGATTGCTCTCGGTACCAAACCATAAGCGGGGATTAGCCTTCAGGCTGTCAACAACCCATTTATTTATAATTTTCTCATCCTCTTTTTCATTCTTTGCAAATGTGGCTTTATAACCCCATTGGATTGCCCAGATATCATAATCGCCTATGCGCGGAAACATGCCCACTTCATTGATGTTATCTTCCGGCTGCGCCACGTAATTGAAACGCGCATAATCCATGATAGAGGCCGTATGTCCATGTGCTTCCACCCATGCTTTGTTGCGCAGGTTTTCTACCGGTGTGCGGCTGCTGCTACCCCAGTTGTGGCGCAGACCAATGGTATGCCCTACCTCATGCGAGGACACAAAACGTATCAGTTGCCCCATGAGCTCATCATCAAATTCCATTTTCCGCGCCTTAGGGTCTACGGCTGCCGCTTGTATCATATACCAGTCGTGCACCAGCTTCATTACGTTATGGTACCAGCCTATATGGCTTTCTATGATCTCGCCGCTGCGGGGATCGTGCACATTGGGCCCATAGGCGTTAGCCACATTAGAAGGGAGGTATCGAAGCACAGAGTAACGGGCATCTTCAAGGCCGGCTACTGTGTCTTTAATGTCCCACTCTTTACCCATGATGGCATTTTTAAAACCAGCCTTTTCGAAAGCCTTCTGCCAGTCGTTGATGCCCTGTATGAGGTATGGCCGCCACTTTTTGGGTGTAGCGGGATCTATATAATAAACAATAGGTTTCTTAGGCTCAACGAGTTCTCCGCGCTTCCATTTTTCTACGTCCTCATCTTTTGGTTCTAATCGCCAGCGGACAGCAAATACCTGGTTATCTACTTTTTGCTGGTTATCGCTGTAAACAGTATAGTCATCTGCAAAAAAACCTACCCTCGGATCGAACAGCCGTTTCTGCATAGGCACTTTAGGCAGCAGAACGAATGAGTTATTCAGTTCCAGAGTAACAGCACCTGTAGCGTATGCTGCAGGCAAAGTGGTGGATGGGAAAGGAGATGGAGAAAAAGATGGTGTAAATGATGGTGTGGAATTGAAGGTCCTCACCACCTTCACCTCTGTGTTGATAGGATAGGTGTGAATGCTTTCAATATAAGATCTGTCTGACACCTGCCCTGTCAGATTAAATCTTTTCTTGGAAAATTCGCTAAGGGAAATAGGTTGGTTATCTCCTTTGAAAAAATCAGACACATCGATAACAACCGACGATGAGTCCTTACCCAAAGCTTTTATTTCGAACGCCCAGGCTATAGGATCCAGGTTTGAATTAGTAACAGCCCTATATATTGCGTTTGAAGAATCGGCTAAACTAATGGTAGTTACTACCCTGAGAAACAGTTTATTATCAGGTCCTTTATCCCAGGCAATCGTTTGATCGTTAACCATTTCGCCAGAGTATACACCACCACCACCGGCAGTTTTTGTGTAGCGTGTGGTTACAATCATCTCTCTGCCAAGTAGTGAATCAGGTATTTCGAAATACCACTTATCGTCGACTCTATGAACATTAAATAAACCGGAGTGGGAGACCGCCTTATCCGTAATTACCTTACTAAACGCTTTAGGTCCCTTTTTTGATGAGCTGTCCGCTTTGGGTGCCGCAGCAGGTGCATCACCCTTTTTATGTTTATGCTTCGCGGTAGCTGCTATGGTCAGGCACAACAGTGCCGGAACGATCACGTATCTCTTCATAATTTTTTATTGAGGGATACAATGTAGGAAAGGTATTTTGTATTTTTCGTGAAAGTGGGAAAATCCCCTGAAAATTGCCCTAATGAGGATGCCATGCTAGCGCCAACAGCGCACCGCCCCTCCGTTGACCATTTTTTCGCCGCCTTAGAATGGACAAGGGGCAGCAAAGAAAAACCGCCCCGAAATATCCGGGGCGGCCATAGTGTAAGTAAATTATGTATAGAATTACCTGGCGGCAACTGCATCTGCAGCCTTCACTGTGCTGGCTGATGCTGTTGCGTTGCTGTTTTGTACCGGTGCATCATCATAGTATGCCAGCATGATCTTGTAGCCCATGCACTTTTCGCCCAGAGGACTGGCATCGCAGCCGGCATAGCCTACAAATTTCTGCTCCTTCGGTCCTACTTTTTCAAAAACCCTTGTTCTCTTCTGCAGGAAGTCATTGATCATAACAGATTCCTCAACACGAACTGTGATCGTGCGGCTATCCGACTTATTAGTTATCGCGCAGGCTTTTCTGTCAGGAAGGATTTTTGCGCCAATGGCGGGAACCAGTGCAGCTTCTTTTGCTGCATTTTCTACCATCTTCTTTTGTCCAAATGTTACGGTGGCACTTAAGAGGCTGATTGCGAGTAAAGCTATTGTCTGTTTCATAAAAGTATGTTTAAGTGTGTTTGCTAATCGTTTGTTAACACAAATGTATAACGACATTTTCAATTAACAAAATTAATTTCAATAAAAACACAAACATTTTTTATTACACTTCGTATACTAGTGATAATCAATAGTCTGTTTATTTTTGTTGAATAATTCATTAACAAACAAAACTCATTTCATTAACAAAGCAAGACACTGAATGACTCTTCAAGTGAAAATAAAGGTAGTAAATCAGGGTTTTACACCCGCCCCAGCCCCTGTAATGAAAAAGTGGTGAACGATTAATATTTGGCCGATAGAAGCAAGAAAATGACAGTTACATGGGACTGAAACCCGCTTCTGCTGCGGATTAGGTGGCATAAGTACGATTTTCGGCTCTGCCGTTCTATCATGTGATCAAATTTGTGCAATTGCTTGAAATGATTGCTGGTGGCGAATTTCAGAGATGTATTCTTATAAAATTGTACAAATAACAGCCATGTATGGCAGCATATGTGCGGAAGAAAACAGGTATCAGATGTTTTGAAAGCCTTCATAAGTAAGGGCCAGGCTGGCTTAGTAAATATTTTGATGCATGGGTGTGATATAACTAGAAAACAAAAAATGGGCAGGCATAAAAAAGCCCCGTAGAAACGGAGCTTATATTGTCCTAACTAAATGTAAAACCAATGTAAGGCAATAATGATGCCAAATTTGATGGACAATGAAGCTGTGATATTTAAGCTGTTTAGTTGGTAAACTGAGCTCGTCCGCCAAAACGATTGTAACCCCTCGGCCGTTAAGGAAATAGTAATTTCATGGTATCAAAATAATGGAAATGAGAAATGTTCCGATAGTATTTAGCAGCAGGCTATTTAGTTTCTTAGTGATAGGTTTTATTGTTGCAACAACGGTGGGCGTACTATCACATGAAGGTGGACACTACCTGGCGGCCCGCTACTATGGCTTTGCAGAGGTGCATATGCGCTATAATTCTACATCGTGGCAATGTACACACAGCCCGTGCAATGCTGCCACTGAGCGCCAGCATATAACAATTACGGCGGCAGGACCTCTACAAACTATACTTGCCGGCACACTGGGTATAGTGCTTTTATTTACTTCCAGGAACAGGTTTAAGAGAAAAGCGGAACTAAACTTACCGCAATGGTGCTGCGTATTCCTGGCGCTGTTCTGGCTGCGGGAGATCTCTAATTTATTAAGGGAGTTTTATCTCCTAAATTTTACTACTGGGCACAACTTTAGCGGAGATGAGTTTTTGCTTTCTTCTTATTTCGGATGGGGGCCTTGGTTGCTAAGTGTGCTGCTGGGTGTGCTCGCCGTATTCATTTTGTTCGCAATTATTTTTGTGTTTGTACCAGCAAGACAGCGGTTTACCTTTATGCTATCCGGCCTGTTTGGTGGCGTAGCCGGCGCGGTGCTATGGCTGGGAATATTGGGACCAAGGCTTATGCCGTAATAAGGGAAAGGGAATAAGACACTTTCAAAAGGATCTTTTGACGAGAGCGAATCAAAGTTTTCTTTAAATAAATAAACAAATAGTTTATACATTAATTTAAATGCGATAGTCTGATAATCAAATACTTATTGCGTCATGCTTACACAATCGCTTGGTCATACACTTGTTAAAAGTGTCTTATAGCCTGTGGGGAGTGCTCTACTTTCACCCATATCTATTATCTTTGTCAATACCACCTATCCAATACTATTTCTTAATTCTTTTAAAACTATTTTATGCTGTTATTAAGTATCAAGCCATTAATGTTAGATCTTTTCTCTGGCCCACACATGATTTATCTACTCATCGTAGTAGTACTATTGTTTGGAGGCAAAAAGATACCAGAACTTGCAAAGGGTTTGGGCAAAGGTATACGTGAATTTAACGATGCGAAAGACGGAATAAAAAGCGAAATAGAATCTGGAATGAAAGAAAAAGAAAAAATACAAGCTACAAAGACTTCAACTACACCGTCAGACAACGCCTAGTACTGGTGTTGCTACCCCTAAGATCGGTTTATTAAGTTCATTTGTTCATTAAGGCTTTACCTCAGCTGAGGTTGCATGCTTTTTGAGCTGGTAAAACACCATGCTACATGCAGTATAAGATTGTTCTATTCTCATTATTATTTACCGCAGGCGCTGCACAGGCGCAAACAGCCAGGTACGATACTATTATTACTTCATCGGGCACTATTATAAGGCCTGCAAGTAAAATAATAGCCGTAAATATGCCCGCTGCTGAGAAACCAGTGGTATATACCGCACCTGCAAAGCCATTGCCACCGGCGGCTAAGAAACTTCCGGTAACTGCAGCGGAGAAAGTGGCGGAAAAAACAGAATCGAAGGCAAGGAATGAAGCAGTGGCTGCTGCTGATAAAAAGGCCGGTTATAGCCATATTCCACTGGCAGGAGAAAAAGCGTACTTCGGAGAGAAGAATGAATATGTAAATGATTTTGTACGCAAATACCTGGAACTGCATAACAAAACACTAGGCAGTGTACAAAACAGCGGAGATCATTCTTTCTCGGTGATAGATAATGTGCTGGAGAAGAAAAATATGCCGAAGGAGTTAAAATACCTGGCTGTTATAGAATCTGCACTTAATCATAATGCAGTATCGCGCGCCGGTGCTGTGGGACCGTGGCAACTAATGGAGACCACAGCCCGTGGACTTGGTCTTAAGGTGTCGCGCAGAAGCGATGATCGCCGCGATTTATACAAGTCTACTACTGCTGCTACAAAATACCTGGAGCTGCTGTATGGCCAACTCAACGACTGGCTGCTGGTAATAGCTGCATACAATAGTGGCCCGGTGCCTGTGCAGCGTGCTATAGAGCGTACGGGTAGTCATAATTTCTGGGATATTAAGGAGTTTTTGCCACGCGAAACACAGGGCCATGTGCTGGCATTTATAGCTACTGCAAGCATATTTGAAAACCTGAGCAAGTTCATTAACCTGGGCAGTATCCCTGTTGATTTTAAGTTTGGAAAGGAAGAAGACCTGATCTCATTTAAAGATGCTAACGGCGCTCCGCTGGCGGCATCGCTCCCTGTAGCCGGTGCACCCGCTACAGCCCCAGGAGCCGTGGCTGCTACCAAGCCTGCGGCTATAGCCAAGAAGGCTGCCTTTACTGAAGATGAGCTGAAGAACATGACCATAGTGCGCATAACTAAGCCTGTGCACCTGGAGTATGTGGCACAGGAACTGGGCATAGACAAAAAGCTGCTGGCTCGCTGGAACGTGGATTATGAAATGTTTACTTTCGGTACTTACCCTACCCCTTATTATAATTTAAGGCTGCCAAAGGATAAGCAAGACCAGTTTTTACAGAAAAAAGAAGCGCTGACCAAAAAATCGGCTGAGATATTTGCAGGTCTTAAATGAAGGACATTTTTTGACGAAGCAACTTTTTAAGACACTATTTTAATTTTTATTTTTTAGTTTTAATTTTTTCCCTACCTTTGCAGTCCTTAAAAAAGAGAATTTAATGGCAAACCACAAAGCAACCAAAAAAGATGTACGCCAAAGTGAAAAACGTCGTGAGCGTAACCGTTACTACGGAAGGACCACACGTAATGCAATCCGCACACTGCTGGCATCAACCAATAAAACAGAAGCATCAGCAGGCCTTAGCAAAGTAATATCTATGATAGATAAGCTTGCAAAGCGCAACGTAATTCATAAGAACAAAGCCGGCAACATTAAGTCTGGTATAGTGAAGAGAGTTAATGCTATGGCATAATCTCATTAATTCAAATATTTACAGAACCCTCCTTCGTGGAGGGTTTTGTCGTTTTGGGAGTTCTCTGCTAAAAAGTTAAAGGATATCATCGCTTCATTGTATTGTAAATCCGTTAACGTTAGTATACTTACCTTTAAGTCTATTATAGAATTAGCGTAATTCAGCTTCTTTCGTTTCCACTTAACTAACCTATATCTATAAGTGGCTTTGTAAAAAAACAGGTTTCCCGCCAGGTCTATTTCCATTTAGTTAATCTTTCAAACTATTTATTTATGGCGGTGCTGATCTTTTTTATAGCGCTTTGGTATTCTTCATTGTTTTGCCAGACATTTTTTCAACACAGGTATGCGGCGCATGGCGCATTTAGAATGAGCAAAGGCTGGGAGCGGATGTTCTTTATCCTATCCTATATTACGCAGGGATCATCGTATATGAGCCCGAGAGCGTATGCTATTATGCATCGTATGCACCATGCTTACACTGATACAGAGAAGGACCCTCACTCCCCTTCTTTCTCTAAGAATATTTTTACGATGATGATGCGCACGCGTAACATCTATACGGGCGTTTTCAAAGGAACAATGGAGATAGAACCAAGATTTCTTAAAAACTTACCCGAATGGCCTGCCTTTGATAAATGGGCAAATTCAACTGTATCAAGGCTTTTGTGGGCAATGGCCTACCTGGCATTCTTCATTGTCTTTGCACGCTCGCCATGGGTTTATTTACTATTGCCTGTAGTGCTGTGTATGGGCGCTTTTCATGGCGCCGTTATCAATTGGTTTGCTCATAAATATGGATACAAGAACTTCATTTTAAAGAATACATCAGAAAACCTGTTTACGGTAGATATTCTTATGCTGGGGGAATCTTACCATAATAACCACCATAAACATCCTTCCTCACTCAATTTTGGTGTTCGCTGGCACGAGGTAGATCCAATTTACCCGGTGATACGCCTCCTGGGATGGCTGCGTGTGATAAAGCTGCCAAAGGTGGCACCTGTTCAGCCGATCGTTGAATAATAGCCTGGGAAAATTGATTTGTTTATCTCCTTTAATCGGGCTGGGCCTTCAAAGCTTTGTCTCCCACGTTCGTACTATTTGTTAAAATAACGATAATAGATCAGGCATAGTTTGTATTTACGAATTGTTTCGTAGATTTGTGTACGAAACAATTCGTACAAAGAAGCATATGAACTTAAAGCCAACAGATAGCGAACTGGAGATACTGAACGTACTCTGGGAAAAAGGGCCAAGCACGGTTCGCGACGTACATGAAGTGCTGGAGAAAAGTAAGGATGCCGGATACACCACCACCCTGAAGTTGATGCAGATAATGTTTGAAAAGGACTTGCTCAAAAGAGACGCGAGCAATAAAAGCCATATCTATACTGCAAACATATCGCAGGAAAAAACTCAGGGCGAATTTGTGCAGCGCATGATAGATAATGTATTCAATGGATCGGCTTCGCAGCTGGTGATGCAGGCGCTGGGTAACTACAAAGCCAGTGCTGCAGAGCTGGATGAGATAAAGAAATACCTGGATGAAATATCTAAATCGAAAAGATAGTTGCCTGATTGAAAATTAAATTACCAATCGACTATATGTAATAGCTCTGGCTCTCAAAAAAAGAATTGATATGCACACACTATCGGCTACCACATCGCTCATAACACACTCACTGGCATGGGCCCTGCTTTATTCACTCTGGCAGGGAGCATCGATATATGCCACAATATTCGTTCTATTGAAGGCACTGCCTGATATCAATGCGCGGATAAAGTATTATTTGTCGGCGGGATCGCTGGCGCTACTGTTTTTGTGGTTCGCAGATACGTGGGTGACACAATACCAGAAACTGAAGGGTGTAACTGTGAGCATAACCCAATCAGTGGTCGGCGAAGCTGTGGGTAAGACTTATTCGGTGACTACCCGCAGCATGCAGATGCCTGGCACTAGCGCCAATAGCTACATACCAACTGTAGAATCTTACTTACCGGCGATCACACTGTTATATATACTGGGGCTTGTTTTTATGATGTGCCGCTTTGCGGTGAACCTGGTGCAGCTGCGTGCTTTAAAGACGAGCGGTATAACTGAGCCGGGCGCTGAATGGCACGAGCTGATGAGCTATTGGAAAGACAAATTCGGCATATCGCGCACTGTGCAGCTTTTTCTATCTCGGCGCATAAACGTACCGGTGGTGCTGGGAACGTTTAAACCAATCATTCTGCTGCCGCTGGCTGCTGTTAATGCCCTTACCACGGAGCAGGTGGAGGCAATATTGATGCACGAGCTGGCACACATAAAACGGCACGATTACCTGGTAAATATTCTGCAAACGGTAGTAGAGACGCTTTTATTCTTTAATCCGTTTGTGTGGCTTACCTCGGCTATCATTCGCCGGGAGCGCGAGCACTGCTGCGATGATATGGTGGTGGCGGGAGCCAATGATCCCCTGCCCTACGCCCGCGCGCTGGCTATACTGGAAAGTAACCGGGTGGGCACTAATAAGCTGGCGCTTGCCGCTACAGGAAATAAAAACCAATTATTTCACCGTATAAAAAGGATCATGGAAATGAAAAAAAGCAACATCAACAACGGTCAGCTCACTATTATCATAGTAGCTATTCTGGCTATTACCTTTTCTATAGCTATGTTCACTTTCACACCATCGTTTGCACAAAAAGCTAAAAAAGAGGTTTCCGACACCACCACAAAGACAAAGAGTGTCTATAAGTACCGGTCGGTAACTATAGATAGCAATGGCAGTAGAACAGAGGTGGTTAAGGAATCGGATAAGCCAATAATTGAGGACATGAATGAGGATGGAGATGTGTTAACTGTGAATGTTATCGGGCCTGACTACTCGGATGAGCAACACCAGGGAACAAAGACGATGAGTTATTCTTATTCCTACTCAAACAATGGAGACGATTCAGGCAAAAGATCAAAAAAGGTTCATGTTGTGACAACTGCACAGCCTCATGAAGGGACGCTTGACCAAATGAAAAAAGCGATGGCAGAAGCTAAAATAGAGATAGAAAATGTAGACTGGGACGATGTAGGCGCACAATTCAATAAGCGCATTGCTGATTTGAATAAAGAATTTAGCGAAGGTAAAATGGATGAAAAGGTCTACAATGAAGTAAAGAAAATTTTGGAAAAAAGTAAAGAAGATCAGGAAAGACGGACAAAAGAGTTCAAAGAAAGATGGACAGAAGAGCTCAAAAAAAAACGGTTGAAAACAACGACCCGTGTAAGCGCCGGAAATGGAAAGGCGACAGCCGTTGCAGGAAACGGCAATGTGGAAGTCGAAGTTATTTTAGAAGGTTCCGAATATGATTTAATGTTGGAAAAAATGGAAAAAGATGGGCTTATTGACCGCGAGAAAGGCTTCATCGTCGCTAAGCAAAATGGCAAACTTATCATAAATGGCACACCCCAGCCTGATTCCGTGCTAAGTAAGTATGGTGAGTACCTGAGGGATAAATCCATAACGATAAAGGGCAAAAAAGACGGCCTGACCATAGATGCGAATGACTAGCTGAACATATTTGCTTCATAAACCCCTCATAAAAGCTTTCTGCTGTGCAGAAGGCTTTTGTTTTTACAGTGAGCGAGCCGGATCTATTATTTTAAAATCATGAACCGGAGATCATTAAGGGAATTATTTCCTGCGCAGAAAAACTGGATATTGTTATCCTCAACATAGTAAGAAAGGCTGAAGAAGTAGACAACCAACTGGCATTAAAATAGATAAAGCAATTGGGGATCATAAAAATCATCGCCGTTTATATTTAACTTTAGTGTGTATTCCGCACGCTATGGAGGTTGATAAGCAGGAAAGAATAGTACTTGAAAAAGCCATTGACGAGTGGGCTGAGACAGGTAAGCTTAGCCACGAACAGGCAGGCAATCTGAAAGCCAGCCTTGAAAACAAGCATACCGACAAGCAGCAGATAGCTCAATACTTCTTCTTCATTGCGCTGTTTTGTACACTTATGGCGTTTGGGGCCATATTTCTAAATGAAAAGCTACTTGAAAAAATAAAGCTGTACTTCTCGTGGAATGACCTGGTGATAGCAGCCATTACAGCTGTTCTTTCGGTTCTTTGGTTTTGGTATGTGAGCAAGAAGCGCGATCGCATTAGTCCGGGTGCCTATGAGGTTCACATGGTATTGGGTGGGCTAGCCGTGCTTACGTCCCTCCTGTATTTTTGTAAGGAGTTTGGTATTGATGAGACGTACACCGCATTTCTCAGTATTTCACTGCCCATATTGGCGCTCCTGACCTTTGTGCTCCGATCTAAAGCACTGTGGATCGGCGCTCTTATTATGTCGGTTACGTGGTTTGGCTCGTACAGCACCTGGCAAAGCACGAATAATTTGTTCCTTGGCATGAACTACCCTATGCGCTATACTGTATTTGCCCTGCTGATGCTCGCCGTCGCATTCATACAGCAGAAGGTGTCATTGATCTCTTTTGGCCAGCGAATTACGTATACCGCGGGTCTTCTTTTGCTCTTTTCTGGGTTGTGGGGTATCTCCATATTTGGCAATTACAATACCCTGGTTGGCTGGCAGCAGGTGCGCCAGATCCATGTTCTAGCCTATTCGGTCATATTTGCGCTAGGATCGATCGTTACTTTTTACCTGGGTGTGCGTTATAAGGATGAGCTGGCCAGAGACATGGGTGTGCTGTTCCTGCTCATAAATTTGTACACCCGCTATTTTGAATATTTCTGGGATACGATGAATAAAGGCATTTTCTTTTCCATCCTGGCAGTCACGTTTGGGCTGGTAGGCACCTGGCTGGAACGCAATAACAGGAAAAGAAAGAAACCGGTTATCCCCGCCGTGCAAGACCAATGATATTAAAACCCAATCCCGGTATTACATTTGCAACCGGCAATAATTCTTTAAGGTTACCTGGCACGTATGGCGAGATATGTATTGGAAGTAATGTATGACGGCACCTGTTTTCACGGGTCGCAGATACAAGGTAGTATCTCTACGGTGCAGCTGGAGCTGAATAAGGCGCTGAGTACATTATTTCGTATGCCTATACTGACGGTAGGCGCGAGTCGCACAGATGAAGGCGTGCATGCGCTATGTAGCTTCTATCACTTTGATATTGAAGGACAATTGACGATAGACCTAAAGTATAAATGTAACTCAATATTGCCTGGTGGAGTAGCGGTGAAGCGCATCTACCGGGCTACCAATCCTGAGTTTAACAGCAGATTTGATGCGATAAGAAGGCAGTACAGGTACCGTATATACAAGCATAAAAACCCATTTCTTCTTAACAGGGCACTACTCTACCCTTTTGCGCTTGATAGAAAAATACTTGATGAGGCCGCGGGTATAATTATGGAGTATGAGCAATTTGAATCCTTTTCTAAAAGGAAGGCGCAAACGAAAACCTTTAATTGCAAGATCTATCAGTCTTATTGGGAGCAAAATGGTGAGGAGCTTCACTACATAGTCGAGGCAAACCGTTTTTTACGCGGTATGGTGCGTGGACTGGTGGCCACACAAATTCACTTTGCCCGTGGAAAGGAACCCCTGGTGAATTTGAGGGCCATTATAAATGCAAGGGATTGTACTAAGGCCTATTTCAATGTAGCAGGGCACGGCCTGTACCTGGAGCAGATCGTATACCCTGAAGGAGCGCTGGAGCAGATCGTGTTTGACACCGAAATAAAATAGTATTACCAGCTGCCACCGGCGCCACCGCCACCAGTGCTGCCGCCGCCAAAACCACCGAAGCCGCCACCGCCACTATCTCCACCACCCCAGCCGCCGCCGCTACTACGGCCGCCACCACCCAACAGGTTGCCAAGTATCATGCCTGTGGCGAAGTTGCCAAAGCCGCCGCCACTCATATAGTTGCCGCCACCGCCGCCGCCGCCCCGCATGATGCGGATGATGAAAACAATAATTATAAAAAGTATGATAATAGCCGTGATCGGGAAGTGACCGGAACTCTGCTTGTGCACCCCTTCTGCCTTATATTCGTCCTTAGTGACTGCAATAATAGCGTCTGACGCATCGGAAAGCCCTTTATAATAGTCCTGCGCTTTGAAAGCCGGCACCAGCTCATTTCGGAAGATGAGGCCGGATTTTGCATCGGTCAGTACGCCTTCCAGCCCCTTGCCTACGGTGATCCATGCTTTGCGATCTTCAAGAGATACCAGCATGATGACACCGTTGTTTTTGCCTGCCTGGCCTAGTCCCCAGCGGTTAAAGACTTCCACTGAATATTCCTCTACATCGTGCCCGGCGAGATTTTTCACCGTAACGATGGTGATCTGCGTAGACGTTGCGTTGGCGAAATTTTCGAGTTTTTGCTCCAGCTGTGTATTTTGGCCGGGGCTGAGCATATTGGCAAAATCATTGACCAGTCTTGGCGGGTTGGGTTTATCGGGATAAACCTTCTCATCGGCAAAAGCGGTGATGCCCGCTATCAGCAGCACAAAAAGTAATGAACGACGAAGCCAGCAACTCAAATTTGTTATCATTTCCCAAAGACTATTTCGTCAGGCAATTCATTCTTTTTCACGGTGGGGTCATACGGAAAATGTGCAGCAAGCGCTGCGCCAAGCTCCTGGATACAATTGCACAATCCTTCTGTGATCTCGTTTTTCCTTAAGTGACCGGTAAGCTTGGCCGCGGCAGACTTCCAGAACTCCGCCCCCCCAGCCTTTTCATATATGGCAGAATCGCCAAATAGCGCAAACTGCCTGTCGGTGAGCGCCACATAGACTATTACAGCATTGCGGGCGGTTGTGTTTTCCATAGAAAGGCTGGCAAATATCTCCCTTGCCCGATCCATAGGATCGACATAGTGACAGTGATGTTCTATGAACACCCGCACCTCGCCGCTGGTTTTGCCTTCCGCCTCCTTGATGCAGGCAACAATTCTGTGTTGCGAATCTGCATCAAGCATAGGCTTCTTACCGAATAGTCCGAACATGATTATTTTTCGTCAAATGTACCTGATCCGATCTTGGTAGCTTTTTGAGCATCAGCATCGGCCTGGAATGATGGTTTTTCCTTGAAATGGAACATACCGGCAAATATGACTGCCGGGAAATTAGACACTTTAATGTTGTACTCTTTCACAGAAGCATTAAAAGCATCACGCGACACTTTTATGCGGTTCTCGGTGCCTTCCAGCTGGTCCTGCAGCATCTTGAAGTTTTCGGTACCCTTAAGCTGTGGATACTGCTCAGAGACAACCATGAGACGGCCAAGCGCCTGGCTCAGTTGGCCTTGTGATGCCTGGAACTGCTGCAGTTTTTCCGGGGTAAGGTCTTTCGGATCTACCTTAATCTGTGTAGCAGATGCCCTTGCCTGTATAACGTCGGTAAGTGTTTTGGTCTCAAAATTGGCGGCTGCCTTTACTGTAGATACCAAGTTTGGTATAAGGTCAGAACGACGCTGATAGCTGCTCTGTACATCAGCCCACTTCTGGTCTACATCTTTGCTTGCGGTATTCATGCCATTGTAGTTGCTAACGCCGCAACCACCCAGTATCACTACAAGTAAAACAATAACACCCACGGTGATCATTAATCCTTTCATAGATTTAATTTTTCACCAAAAGTACACTTTGGAAGTTGAATATCACGTTAATAGTCGGTGAGCAAAGGCAAATAGTCGGCGACCAGCGTGTTTTGATATTCGTATAGTGCCTTTTTATCGGCCAGCCTCAATGACATCTGCCCTATAGCCCCGGCCTGCCCAGCTGACAAAATAATATCTTACACCCAGCCCACAGGTATTATTAGGAAAAGCAGTAATGCCATTGTACACACTAACGTTAACAGTGGGTTTTATATCCAGCGATATGCCGATAGGAACATAGTCGAATAAATATTCTACGCCGCCTATCATATCAAAGCCAAAAATGGCCTGGTTAGCATCCGGATATTCACCATATAAATACCTGTACTGTTTTTGACCACCTATGTGCACACCAGGCCCCACAAACACTCTCCATGCCGGGTTGGACAGGAGGAAGTTGTATTCTACAAGGCCAAGGAAAACAGTGCTGTGGTATCCGTGGCTGCTTGTACCACCGGATCCATTGAGCATGGCTTCGATATTGATGTTTTCATTAAAAAAGTACTTAGCTGTAACTCCGCCGCCATCGGGGTTTGCACGCAACCCGATTGAGTATGGCGGGGCTACTTTCTGAGCGGTGGCATTAACAGATATTGCGAAAGTAAGAATAAGTGCTGCAAGAATGTTGTATGTCGTTTTCATAGTAAATGTGTTTTTAAATGTCTGTTAAAGCATTTATAAATAATTATGCCACAAAACACACTCTGTCTTCGCTTTTAAAGTATGCAATACTATTTTTGTGTAAAATATTGCAACACATGCCCATTGTATACGAAACAACACCGGAGTGCGCACGCGACCTTGACCAGACGGACATCTTATATTCGTTCAGGGAGCGATTCCTCTTTCCACAGCACAACGGTGAAGATGTGCGCTACTTCTGTGGCAATTCCCTGGGGCTACAGCCTAAAAGTGTGAGTTACCTGATGGATAAGGAGCTTGGAGACTGGGCGAAGCATGGTGTGGAAGGGCATTTCAGAGCCGGGTATCCCTGGTTTTCTTACCATCATTTTTTTGAAGACAGGCTGGGGAAAATAGTGGGCGCTGAAAAAGACGAAGTGGTAGCAATGAACACACTGACCGTGAACCTGCATCTGCTCATGCTTTCATTTTACCGGCCAGAAGGGAACCGCTATAAAATTCTGATGGAGGCAGGCGCATTCCCTTCCGACCAATATGCGATGGAAACTCAGGTGCGGATGCATGGGTATGAGCCAGATGATGCCATTATTGAAATTACACCAAAGGAAGGGACCAGCACAATAGCGGAAGAAGATATTATTAACGCCATAAAGGAGGCCGGCGAATCGCTGGCGGTGGTTATGATAGGCGGTGTGAACTACTATACCGGTCAGTTCTTTGATCTGGAAGCGATAACAAAGGCAGCGCACAGCGTAGGTGCCTATGCAGGGTACGATCTGGCCCATACAGTTGGTAACATTCCTTTGAAGCTGCACGACTGGAATGTAGATTTTGCCTGCTGGTGTTCTTATAAATACCTCAATTCAGGACCGGGTGGCGTAGGCGGGGCCTTCGTGCACGAGCGTCATGGCAATGATCCGAAAATGTTCAGGCTGGCGGGCTGGTGGGGAAATGAAGAGAAAACCCGCTTCAAAATGCAAAAGGGCTTTGTGCCGCAAAAAGGCGCTGCCAGCTGGCAAATGAGTAATGCGCCGGTTTTCAATATGGTGGCACACAACGCCTCGCTGGATATTTTTGAGAAGGCAGGTATGATCGCGCTTCGCGAAAAAAGCGTGCGGCTTACCGGCTATATGGAATTCCTTCTTAAAAGCATAACCCATCTTCCATTCGAGCTTATCACCCCTTCTGATCCCGCAAAACGTGGATGCCAGCTATCTATGTTATTTGGAGACAGGGGCAAAGAGGTGTTTGACGCTTTGACACAGAACGGTATTGTGGCCGACTGGCGCGAGCCGAACGTAATACGCATAGCTCCCGTGCCGCTATACAACACTTTTGAGGATTGTTATAAGCTCTATGAAACGATGATGGGAATAAAATAACGTTGTTTTACAATATGCCTATTAGGATGAGGTTTGATAAATAAACGATCTTTGGGATACAAACCAGTGTCACCTAAATGTTATTCAGAAGGCTTCCGATACTATTATTTCTTGCATTGCTGCCTTTGTTTTCTTTTGGGCAAACCAAAAGCTACAAGCTGATAGGATTGGCAAAGACGAATGGTTTTAGCTATTTGTATGCATTGGTGTTCGAGGTCAATATAACATCGATCACGGGATATTCAGTAACAAAACAGCCCGATGGTGCTGAGTTTAAGGCGGAAGTAAAAGGCACAATAGACAGAAAGGCACATACACTAAGCTTTACCGAAACCCGATCTCTCGATAAGGAACCACGCAAAGACATAACCGTTTGTTTTTTTAGCGCTGAGCTGAATTATAAGCTGCTTGGCGAAAAATACATTGTATCGGGCCCATTTTCGGGCAGAGACCTTGACAACAAAGTGTGCAGTGACGGAACGATGGTGTTTGAAGATGTGAATAAGGCAGGCAGCGTCTTTTATAAAAAAAAGAAAGAACAACCCGCAATTATACCTGTATTGAAAGATACCGCAGTAGCTAAGGAGCCCGGGCTGCCTGCAAATGCGATTACTGCAGGGGTGCAAAAGCAAATAGAGTGGAAGGGAGATATCTGCACCATAGAGCTGTGGGATGGAGGCGTAATAGACGGCGACGTAATAAGTGTATTGCTGAACGATCGCCCGTTACTTACAAAGTATGCATTGATAAAGGGTAAAAAACAATTGCGTTTTCCTGTGTCTTCAAAATTAAGTACCATAACCATTGTGGCAGAAGACGAAGGAGCAAACCCGCCGAACACAGCGGATATAGTTTTATGGGATGGCGACACTTATTACAAGATCACTGCCTACAATAAAAAAGGTGCGAAAGCCCAGATATTGCTTAAGAGAAAGTAGCCGGTTCTTTTTCTAAGATGGATACTTACCTTTGCGCCACTTTACATGGCCGTATTTTTTGACATACAAGATCTTCCGGGTTTTAAGAATGCAGTAATCACCATTGGCACTTTCGATGGTGTGCATGAGGGGCACAAGGCAATATTGCAGGAAGTGGTGAACCATGCTAAAAACGCCGGAGGCGAGAGTGTGTTACTTACATTTGAACCTCACCCACGCAAACTTCTGTTTCCCGATCAGCCATTAGGAATAATAACACCTCTCAGTAAAAAACTACAACTCATTACCGACACTGGCATTCAGCACATTGTGGTGGTTCCATTCACAAAAGATTTTGCGGGGTTTTCGGCGGAGGAGTATATAGAGAACTTTTTAGTTGGCATTTTTAACCCGCACAGTATCATCATAGGTTACGATCATCGTTTTGGCCACGACCGGAAAGGCGATCTTCAACTGCTGGAAAAGTGTGCTGTGGCAGGGGGATATAAACTGATCGAGATCCCACCCCAGTTGATAGAGCATGCGGCGGTAAGCTCCACGAAGATCCGGCATGCCATACTTGATGGGCGACTGGAAGATGCCAGCCAGATGCTGGGCCGCTATTACTCACTTACCGGCACCGTAGCCCACGGCAAAAAGCTGGGCCGGACACTTGGCTACCCTACTGCCAACCTGGAGCCTAACGAACCAGAGCAGATAATACCGGCAAATGGCATTTACGCCATTCGCGCCATGCATGCAGGGCAGCTTTATGATGGTATGCTAAGTATAGGTTTTAACCCAACAGTTACAGATAAAAAAGAACTCAAAATAGAGGCAAACCTTTTCGGTTTTGACAAAGATATTTATGGTGATGAGCTGGAGCTATTCTTTGTAAAGAAGCTACGCGACGAACAGAAGTTCCCCTCACTTGAAGCACTGGTGCATCAGCTGGATGAAGATAAAAAGGCAACGATACAGGTATTGGCGGCTAGCCAGGGCTGATCAGTCGGCCGATACATCGAGAAAGTAGAAGGAAGTGTCCCAGTCCTGGTTGTCAGAAGACGTATATTTTTTGTGAACGATCTCTCCTGTTTTAATGGTTATTGCTGATCTGAAAAAAGGCGCACTATGAACGAAGGTGTGGAACTCACCATTTTCTCCGCATGGGTCTACATTGCCCGGAAGGGAGCTCAAAAATTCAGCCCCTATCTTTTTGCCCAGGTATTCCTTGCCCAGGTATTTTTCGTTTACACATACCACTATTGCTTCTATACCTGAATCCTCGACAAGATTTACCATCTCTTTGGTATTACCTTTCCATAGTGGAAACAGACCGCTCATGCCTGCCTGAGCCAGCTGCTGTTCCCGGTATTGTTTCAGGTCTTCAAGAAAAATGTCGCCGAAGGATGACATGGTTACCCCATGGCTTTTAAGATCTGTGAGGGCTTTCAGCATTGCATTTTTATAAACTGTGTCATCCGGACTAGCGGGCAATTTTACCTTTATCAGTGGCAGATCCATCCTTTGCGCCTGCATATCCAGCAAGCTTTCTCTTACGCCGTGCATTACTACACGGTCGTGGTCCTGGCTAAGCGTGGTCAGCAGATGCGTAACCTCATAATCAGCCTGTTGCGAGAGCAGGTGAAAAGCCAGCGCGGCATCTTTGCCGGAACTCCAATTCATCACTACCTTTACTTTATTCATTTATGCATCGCTTTGCGCAAATGAATGTAATTTTCTTAAAACAAGCTAATAATTTATGCCATACGCTATAGTAACCGGAGCCACACAAGGCATGGGAAAAGTAATTGCCGAGAAGCTGTTATCAGAAGGATTTTCAATTGCAGTATGTGCGAGGAACAAAGAAAAACTGGCCGTGCTAGAAGCAGAATGGAATGAACAGTATCCGGAAGCCTCTGTGATCGTATACGATGCAGATATGACCACTAAGGAGGAAGTGACAGCCTTTGCTGATGCGGTGCTTATCAACTTCCCCGAAATTGATATATTGGTAAACAACGCAGGTATGTACCTGCCGGGCACCATAGCTGATGAGCCAGAAGGATTGCTGGAGCAAATGATAGGTGTAAACCTGTATAGCGCCTATAACCTTACACGCAGGATATTGCCTGTGATGAAGGCTAATAAGCGCGGGCACATTTTCAATATGTGTTCCATAGCCAGCCTCAAGGCTTACCCCAATGGCGGATCTTACAGTATTTCCAAATATGCCCTGATGGGCTTCTCTGAAAACCTGCGTGAGGAACTTAAGACAGAAGGCATAAAAGTGACTGCTATTTGCCCGGGTGCAACCTATACGCCATCGTGGCATGGCAGCGATATACCGGCATCACGGATCATGGAAGCCGAGGACATTGCTAAAATGCTCTGGAGCGCCTACAACCTGTCTGCACAGGCTGATGTGGAGACAATAATTATGCGCCCCCTGAAGGGCGATATTTAGCTAGTCTTTTTAACGTAGCTTTAACCGTCCGTTTTTTATTTTTGTGAGGTACCTAAAATGAATTGCATCAATAATATGTGGCGTTATAGCATTTTATCCTTATTGCTGATAGGGGTCAGTTGCCATACGTGGGCACAGAATGTAGTTTTTACCGCTCAGCCCCAGGCTACCCGTATGGGAGTGAAAGACAATGTGCGGGTGGACTTTACAATAACCAACGCACAAAATCTGCAGACGATGGCCCCGCCATCCGATGCCGATTTTATCATTGTGCAAGGGCCATTCACTGCCCAGAGCTATAGCAGCTCTTTTAACGGACGTACCAATGTTACTTCAGAAAGCATAACGCGCACATACATTCTGCGGCCCAAGCATGAAGGGACGCTCACAATTCCGCCGGTCCTGGCGCGCGATGCTGCGGGGCATACATATCAGTCAAACCCGGTGACGATACAGGTTGGTCCGGGTTCTATGCAGGCGCAAAGAAGAGCCCCTAATCCGCAGCAAGATCCATTTGCAGACCAGGACGACAATGCCCTGGCCATGATGCAGCGCATGCAGCGCCAGCTTGGCCAGATACAGCAGCAGATGCAGGCACCTGCCGCTGGGCCCAATACGGCTGCGGCTACACCCATAAACGATGAGGAAATAAAGAAAGATCTGTTCATCAGGGTGGAGGTAGATAAAAGCAAGGTGCATGTAGGAGAGCAAATAACCGCGAGCTACAAGCTATATTCCCGCCTGCCCATGCAGGTAGGTATATCCAAGCTGCCTTCTCTGAATGGTTTCTGGACGCAGGATTTTGATATTCCCAAGCAACCAAAGCCAACTGAAGAAGTACTGGACGGTAAGAAATACCAAGTGTTTCTGCTTAAAAAGTCTGCACTTTTCCCCCAGCAGACTGGTACGCTGGAACTTGACCCGGCTGAGGCAAAAGGTATGGCCCGTGTTATCCGCCAGGAGAAGCACCGTATGTCTGATATGTTTAACGGGACATTGATGATGAATGACCCAGTGTTCAATAACAGTTTTTACAATACCACAGCTTACCGCGATGTTGAGGTTCACCTGAAGAGTTCGCCAATAAAGGTAACCGTGACCGCTCTGCCTGAAAAGAATAAGCCTGAAGATTTTGGTGGCGCCGTTGGCAACTTTACGATAGGTGGTAAACTGGACAAGCAAGAGCTGACGACTGATGAAATTGCTACGCTAACACTGACCATTAATGGCAGCGGTAACCTGAAGTTAATAGAAGCACCCCGGCTGACATTGCCAAACGGCATCAGCACATTTGATCCACAGATCACGGATACGGTTACCGGGCATACTACAACCATTAGTGGTGCTAAGATCATCAACTACGTTATTTCTCCGCACCTGGCGGGTGATTACGATATTCCCTCTGTGTCATTTACTTATTTCAATCCGCAGTCTGAAGCATACGTGACTGCGCATACCCAACCCTTTAAGCTGCATGTGAAACCTGGTAAGCACGGTGGATCTATAGCGACAACCGGCGGCAGTGCTATGAAGGACATTCATGATATTGCCGTGCAGCCTTCGTCTGAAATAGCGCCAAAGGGTAAACCTATTTTATTTACTGGCGGCTATTGGTCCATGTATGCCTTCCCGTTGCTCGCCTTCATTGGCCTTATCGTATGGAAAAAGAGGGATGAAGAGCTTTCTAAAGACACGGTGCTGCTAAGGAGCAAACGTGCTAACAAGGTGGCCTTACAGCGCCTGGTTATCGCTAAAAAATTCCTTGATGAGCAAAGTAAAGTGCCTTTCTATGAAGAGATATCAAAGGCTACCTGGCTTTACCTTAGCGATAAGCTGAGCATACCGCTATCGGCACTATCTCATGAAACAGCAACTGAAGGCATGAACATGCGCAGGGTTCCTCAAAGTCTGCAAAAACGTGTGGGCGATGTTATATGGGAGTGCGAATCTGCGCTATACGCTTCAGGCAGTACGGATAAAATGGCAAACACCTACGAGGAAACCGTAAAAGTGATCAGCGAACTGGAGGATGCATTTAAAGCATGAAAAAGCTAATCTCTATATCCATTTTTGTTTTGTTGTGCGCGGCTCAATGCTTCGCAACTGAAAGTTATGATGTGCTTTGGCAAAAGGGCAAAGCCAGCTATCAGCAAATGAAATACGATAGTGCTGCCTATTATTTCGGGCAGATAGCCGCGATAAAGCCAAAGAATGCAGAGGTATATTATAACCTTGGAAACACTTATTACCGGCTTAACAAAATAGCTCCCGCCGTGCTCAGTTATGAGCGGGCTATACAGCTAAACCCAGATTATAAGGAAGCGAAGGATAACCTGGCGCTTACACAGGGCCGTATCAGTAACCGCATACAATCTACGGGAGATATCTTTTTTATGGACTGGTGGCAGCATACCACTCACCCAAACAAGGCTGGTGCATGGGCAATAGCGGCAGTGCTGACGTTTGCCCTTATCGTTGTATGCCTCGTGGTAAGGAGATTTGTAAAGGGAGGAGACAAGCTTCCGGTGCAGGTGCCCGGCATACTGGGCTTTGTTTGCATTTGCTTACTGGTGCTGGCATTTGCCGCGTCAGAAAGAGCAGAGCAGGTAACTACGGCTGTAGTGATGCAGAATGATGCGCCCCTGATGAACAATGAGCAGAAAGGCAAACCACTCGCACTGATACCAGAGGGCACCACAGTAAAAATAGTAGAAGAGAAAACTACCTGGGTTGAGGTTACGTTACCTGACGGCCGCAATGGCTGGCTACAGCAAAGCCTGATAAATAAATTGTAGTAACGTAATTAATCCTTTTTCCGCTTGGTATGATGGTAACATATTGGGTAAAGACACCCCAATGGATAAAACGTTTTTTTCCGAAGCAGGTGATATGGGATATGCCTGCCGATGGAGAACCTACTGTCTATCTCACCTTTGACGACGGCCCCCACCCTACGGCTACCCCCTTTGTGCTACAGCAGCTGGAAAAGTATAACGCTACCGCTACCTTCTTTTGTGTGGGCAATAATGTGTCGCGTTATCCTGAGGTTTACTCACAAATACTTGACGGTGGTCATACAACCGGCAACCACACCTATAACCATGTGAATGGATGGAAAGCCAGTAACGACCATTATCTGAAGAACATAGAGCGTGCCGATAAATATATTCACAGCACAGCTTTTCGTCCTCCTTATGGGCGCATAAAATATTCACAGATACGTAAACTAAAGAAAAAATACCCGGACTGGAAGATATACATGTGGAACATACTGTGTGGTGACTTTGACAAAAATATAACCTCAGCCGATTGTCTTAATAATGTGCTTACTAATCTGCAGCCGGGATCTATTGTCATATTTCACGACAGTGAGAAGGCGTACGCGCATATGAGCTTTGCGCTGCCCCTGGTGCTGGAATACTGCCGTGAGCAGAACTGGAAAATGAAAGCACTACCGAAATAGCACCGGAAATTCAACAGTGTTTGCAATTAAGTTCAGACCTTTGTCATAATTATGTTTACAGATACCCATACTCACCTCTACGATGAGCGCCTGATGGCAGACGAGGGCCAGATACAACGCGCAATAGATGCCGGAGTGACTAAAATGTACATGCCCAACTGCGATAGCAATACCATAGAGCGCATGATGCAGATGGCCGACCAATGGCCCATAAACTGCCTGCCCATGATGGGCGTACACCCCTGCTATATAAAGGAAGACTATAAGAAGGAACTTGAAATTGCGGCATCATGGTTTGAAAAGTCAAAATTTTATGCAGTAGGTGAAATAGGGCTCGATTATCATTGGGATAAGACCTTTGTAGCCGAACAGAAAGAAGCGTTTGAAACGCAAATAGACTGGGCACTGGAGCATAACCTGCCCATCGTAATACATAGCCGGGAATCCACCGACGACTGTATACAGATAGTACGCAAAAAACAAAAAGGAAACCTGAAGGGTATCTTTCATTGCTTCAGCGGCAGTGTGGAGCAGGCAAAGCAAATAGCAGATATTGGATTTTACCTGGGCATAGGGGGTGTGGTTACTTATAAGACCAGCAATTTGCCCGAGATCATCAGAGCCGTTTCTTTAGATCGTATAGTGCTGGAGACCGATGCGCCTTATCTGTCGCCCGTGCCGCACCGGGGTAAGCGCAATGAGAGCAGTTATATACCCATCATTGCAGAGAAGATAGCTGAGGTAATGGGTGTGCCTGTTGCAGAGGTAGCTGCTATTACTACAAGGAATGCGGAAAACATTTTCCCGCAATAATGCTGAAGCTATGGAAAAACCAGATGTTATTTTTCGTCCCTGGGTACTTGCTGATAAGCCTGATCTTATAAAGCATGCAAATAATAAGAAGATATTTGACAACATGAGGGATATGTTTCCTCATCCGTATACTTCTGAAGCGGCAGACCAATTCCTCAGCAAAGTGGCGGGCTTTGAGCCACAACAGGTATTTGCCATTGAGGTTAATAGCGAAGCCGTTGGTTCTGTTGGCATATTTCCGCAGGAAGATATTGAGCGGATAAATGCTGAACTGGGTTATTGGGTGGCAGAGGAATATTGGGGCAATGGTATTGCAACTAAGGCAGCGAAATTTATTATCGAATATGGATTCAAAACCTTCCCGGTGTCCAGGATATTTGCTATCCCTTTTCCCAACAATATAGCTTCTCAGAAAGTGTTGCAGAACAGCGATATGCTACTGGAGGCTACTATCCCGAATAGCCTGATAAAAAACAATGTGATCATGGACAAGCAGATCTACGCAATACGCAGGGACATAAGACCAAAATTCTGACCACATTTTAAAGCTACTTTATTATCCGTTAATTGCTATCTTTGCAACCTTTCTGGCAGGCTTTACCACCTGCTGTTTTAAACGGAGAGATGCTCGAGTGGTTGAAGAGGCACGCCTGGAAAGTGTGTATACCTCTAAGAGTTTTCTTACGATGCTAACCAAATCGTAAAATGAAGTAGTAAAAGGAGAGATGCTCGAGTGGTTGAAGAGGCACGCCTGGAAAGTGTGTATACCTGTCAAAGGGTATCTAGGGTTCGAATCCCTATCCCTCCGCAGAAAGGGACAAACATGCTAACGCATTTGTTTGTCCCTTTTCTTTTGCACCTGTATTGTTTGCCAGTTGCGCCATAAGCATAAAAATTACATTTACCCTACTCTACCCACATGTTGAGATTGCAAAAAAGACCTCACCACATCCCATGCTCCTTCGCTTTTTTCTTTACCCCCCAGTAAAAGCTTATTTGCCTGCTGGTAAAGAGGATTGCATATCCCCAGACTATTTTATGCGTTTGAATTTTAGGAGTTTGGTGGGTAGCGGTGGGCGCGGGATAAGAACTTTACACTTAACCCAAATAATACATCTTCATTACCCCCTTGCCCTTGGCTTCCACCTGACCTCTATACTCGCAAGGGAATTTATCCATCACCAGTTCGTAGGTCGTTTGTGAGATGTTTATTTTAAAAGGTTCACTGTTCTGTTCCATTCTTGCGGCAGTGTTTACCGTATCCCCCCATATGTCGTAGGAGAATTTCTTTATGCCAACTATACCTGCAATTACGCTCCCGCTGTTTATGCCTATGCGTATCCCAAATGTTTTGGTACCGAGTTCTGCGGATCTAGCTTTCATGTAGGTGTTTATTTCTATCGCTGCTTTTACTATATGCTCAGCATGGTCGGGGTCAGCTGAGGGTAATCCTGCTACTGCCAGGTATGCATCTCCTACTGTCTTGATCTTCTCTATATTATACTTGCTCGTTATTTCGTCAAATGCCTTAAAGCAATTGTGTAATTCATCAACTAGTTCCTGCGGGGACATATTTTCACTTGCTTTGGTGAAGTTTACAAAATCTGTAAACAACACTGTCACATTATCAAAGTGATTAGCAGTGATAGAGCCTTTCGCCTTAAGTTCTTCAGCCACCTCGGCAGGTAGGATATTAAGTAATAATTCATCACTCTTGTTTTTACCCTGCTTAATTTTATTGCGCTGACTAAAAAAAATACCGGCAAATATCAACACTACCGAAAACCCGCACATAAAACCATTCCTGAGCAATTTTTGCCTTTGCATTTCTTCCGCCGCAACAGCATCTCTTTTATCTTGCTCTGCCTTAGTTGCAGCTTCTTTTTTATCAAAATCGTACTGCATTTGACCGCGCACCAATTTATTCGTGTTCTCTTTGTTAAAAATACTGTCGCTATACTGCGTATAAAACCTATAATTTGTATACGCACTGCTCCAATTACCCATTGCACTGTCTAAAGAAGCAGTAGCCGCATAACTTTCTTTTATATAAATTACATTACCTGTTTGTTTTGCCAGTGCCAATCCGCTTTTCAAGTATGTTGCTGCATCTTTATATTTTTTTGTTATTGTGCAAACTATCCCAATATTGTTGTACACAGATGCATTACCGTCTTTATTTCCCAATTCATTATTTATTTTTAACGCGGCAAAATAATTTTTTATCGCCTCGGCGTAATTGCCTTGCATCCTGCATATCGTTCCAACATTGCTATACGAAGCTGAAATACCATCCTTATCTCCCAAATTTTTATAGATTTCTAATGCAGCATAATATTTTTTCAAAGCTTCTGGCAAATTGCCTTGTATCGTATATACCGATCCAATACTGCTATATGATTGTGCAATACCACCCTTGATCCCCAATTCTTCCCACATTTTTAATGCAGTCAGATAATTTTTTGTTGCCTCAGGGTAATTACCCTGCTCATAATAAACATTGCCAATATTGGAATAGGTACTTGCAATGCCATCCTTATCACCCAATTCTTCATTTACTTTTAATGCAGCAAAATGTTTTTTTATAGCTTCTGAGTAATTGCCTTGTATCGAGTACACTAATCCTATATTGCCATATACACTTGCAATAGCTTCTTTATTTCCCAATTCTTCAAATATTCTTAAAGTAATAAAATAATTTTTTAATGCATCTGGATAATTGCCCTGTTTAGAATAAACCATTCCAATATTATTGTAAGCGCTTGCGCTACCAAGCTTATCTCCTAATTCCTGGTCTAATCTTAATGCATCAAAATAATTCTTTAAAGCTTCAGGGTAATTGCTTTGGTTGTCATAGGCTATTCCAATAATGATGTATGCTTTAACGATACCTCTTTTATAATTAAGTTTATCAGACAGGGAGAGTGCTTCATCTGCATATTTTTTCATTGCATCGGGGTTTATGCCGTCGTACGTAAGTGCCAACCTGTTTAGCAGATTAGCTTTATTGCTATCTGCCTTTTGCTTTGGTAATTCTTGCAAAAGGGAGTCGATAAGTGGCTGCCCTTGTTTTTGAGCATGAGCCATACAAAAGCTGCATATACCTATAATCAGTAGTAATTTTTTCATAAAAGCACGCACTTTATTCAGTGAAAATAAACAAGGATCATTTTTATAAATTATGCCATACCAAATCGCAGATGCGGCATTTAGGCAAATTGCCATTTAATGTTAGGTTAAACATCTTGTGACATTACCGGATCTAAAATAAAACAACTTCTACGCCGAATTGCAGAAGTTGTTTTATTAGTAAATAATAGTGCCATTGTAATGCAAAAAAGAAGCCTAAGCATTTTACCGCCTCGCGGTATTCCTTTTTTGAAATGGTTAAATAGTTAAATGGTTAAAAAGCCCGAACTGCAAGTACATAGTCCGAGTCGATCTTGCCGTTGTTGCCCTGGCCGCCACTGTTGAAACTCTGGCACCACGCGACGTAGGCGTCGTTCTCACTCGAACTCCAATAGTTGGCACTGGCAAAACCACCTATTGCAACTCTGTTAATGCATAATTTATTTAATTCGTCTTTGCTGGGTAAATACCAATCAGTGTAACTACCACCATTGTAATCATGGCATAGTCTGGCTGCAATGCCAGCTGTAGCGCAGCTTGCCAGGATAGGGGTGGTGTTTCCACCATCCCCTATTTCTTTACCCCCAGCAAAAGCCTATTTCTCCATCACGAAGTGGAGTGCTGTGCTTTTGCTGCCGCACCTTACATTCAGTATATACATACCGTTTGCCAGGTTGTTGTTCAGCTTTATTGTTTCGTTGATAACGCCGCCGGTAGCAGTGCCCGCAGCACTGTACACCACCTGGCCCAGCATGTTGGTTATCTCCATTGTTATAGCCGCATCTGCCGATGTGCCCTGTGTGCCTTTCACCGCAAAGGTGCCATGGTTAGGGTTTGGCAGCAGGCTCACCTGCATAGCCAATGCATTTACCAGCACCTCTGTAGTGGTGGCAATAGTTTCGCCATCGCTGTTTGCAGTGGTGTGTGTAATATGTACACTGCCAGCTGCTACTGCGCTTACTACGCCATTACCATCTACCGTGGCTATGGTGTTGTCGCTGCTGGTCCATTCGCCAGCTGCTACTTCTGTTGCCAGGTTCGTCACTTCACCCACTGTGGTAACTATTGTGCCGCCATGCTCACGAGGTGCCGGGCTGGTGCTTATTACCTTGGTTGCAAAGTTGCTGCAGCCGGCAACACTGATCACTGTGTAGCTGATAGTTGCTGTGCCTGCAGACACCAGCGCTGTTACCAAGCCCGTGGTGCTGCCTACTAATAGCCGTGCCGTATTGCTGCTGCTCCACAACCCACCGGCCGTAGCATCTGACAGGGTAATACCTGCGCCACCACGAGATACAGATGATGCGCCTGATATAGCGGCTACCGCAGGTGTTGGGTTTACCGTTACTACTGCTGTTGTTGTGCAGCCATTAGCAAGTGTATAGGTAACCGTTGTGGTGCCTGTGGCCACACCTGTTACCGCGCCTGATGCCGTAATGGTAGCCACTGCCGGTGTGCTGCTCGTCCATGAGGTGGCAGGTGTTGTGGCATCGCTCAGGAAGGTTACTTTGCCCGTGCATACCGTAAGCGTGCCTGATATAGCCGCCGGAGCTGCATTCACAGCCACGGTTACTGTTTTTCTGCAGCTAAGGCCTGTAGTGTAGCTTACCACTACTGCGCCTGCTGCTATGCCGCTCACATTACCAGTGGCATCTACTGTGCCATAAGCATTGCTGCCGCTCCATACGCCGCCGATTGTAGCATCACTAAGCGAGATAGTAGCGCCGGTACATACCTTTACAGGGCCGGTAATGGCTCCCGGATTAGCAGTAACCGTAACGATAAGCGTTGCTTTGCACGTTGTAGCAGCAATGGTATAATAAATAGGAACTGTACCCACATTAGTAGCTGATACAATACCCGTAGAGCCTACTGTGGCTGTTGCCGGTATAGCGCTGCTCCATACACCACCCGGTGTAGCAGTTGTTAATGCTGTGGTTAAGCCCTGGCATACATTAGCTGTGCCCGTAATAGCCGCAGGCAAGGCATATACCGTTACTACCGCTGTGGCAGATGATGCCCCTACGGTATAACTGAGCCGTGCTGTACCTGCACTGATACCCGTAACCACGCCTGTGGCTGATACCGATGCTACAGCAGCATCTGCTGCGCTTATGCTCCATGCGCCGCCTGCTGTGGCATCAAAGAAAGGCGCTGTTGCGCCACTGCACAGGTAGAACTGGTAGCCCGTAATAGCTGCTACGGTGGCTGTGGTGGTAGATGTGCCTACTGTTACTAGTTTGGTAGCTGCTGTGGTACCACAGATATTGGTAACCGAATACGAAATGGTTACCGTACCCGCCGTTACGCCATGCACTATGCCGCCGGTCACTGTGGCGTTGCCATTGCTGGCAGACCACGCACCGCCCACTGTAGCATCAGTAAGGGTAATGTTGGCACCCGTGCTCACGCTTGCAGACCCGGTAATAGCAGCTACTGTGGGTAATGCGCCTGTAAGGCTCAGCAGTACGCTGCCAGTGGCCTGCGAATAAGCCGTGTTTAATGTGCTGAGGTTGCAACGGTAATACACCGATGCAGTAACCGTAGGTGTGTACGCAGCATTGGTAGCCCCGCTTACATTTGTCCATGCAGCATTGTTTGGCGATGACTGCCACTGGTAGGCCATCTGCGTGCCGCTTATATTAAGCGACAGGCTGGATGTGTAAGAAGGGCAACCACCCGTAGTTACCGATGCGGTAGTTACCAGCCCGCCCACAGTGCCGGTAAGAGCGCCGTTGTTCACCAGGTTGGCGCCGCTGTGCAGCACTAAGAAACCATTTGCTGCCATAGAATCGCCGGCGTTTATAGTAGCCGTATGCCACACATTCACCGTAGCTGCCATTGCAGACAAGCCACCGTTAATGTTCAGGTCCCAAAGGTAGGTGGTACCCCCACCGGCAAAATAATAAGCATCGCCTGCATTCAGCTGGCCACCCGCCACAGTATCTATATAAAAGCCGCCGTTCACAAACGAATCCGGTATGCCGCCGGGTGCATGGCTACCCGAAATATTGCACGCTGCACCATTGTTTACCACATAGGTACCGGCACTAACCTTAACTGCTGTTTGCGCCTGTACAGAAACAATACACGACAGACAAAACATTGTAATTAATAATCTGTTCATAAAATTTAATTTTTTAAATGAATAATGATCTTGAAACTTTGGTTAACAATGACAATTTTTTTTAAATATTTACCGCTTCGCGGAAATTCTTTTCTAAATGGTTAAAAATTTAAATGATTAAAAAGAGCGAACCGCACGCACGTAGTATGAGTTGTACTTGCCGCTCCATTCCCGGTTACCAAAGTTGAAATTCTGGAAATACGCGTAGTTGGAATAGGGCATGTAGATGTCAATTTCCTCACTCGAACTCCAATAGAAGGCATCGTAAAAACCACCTATTACAACTTTATTGATGTATAATTTATTTAATTCATCTTTGCTGGGTAAATACCAATCGGTATAGCCACCACCATGGTAATCACGGCATAGTTTGGCTGCAATGCCAGCTTCAGTGCATCCTGCCAGGATAGCGGTAGTGTTTGCAGCGCCTGTGCCTATGGCTGTGCCAGCAGCTCCGAGTAACGTGCCAAAGCAGCCCCATTCTGCCCCTATCCCTGCTGCACTCTGATCGCTGGTCGCGGCTATTAAGCCATGAGGGGTTGTTGCGCTGTAACCAGGGTCGCCGGGTTGCAGTATATAAGCTATTACACCGCCTCCGTATATCTCCCCAATGAAAAGCGGTACGGTTGTTGTCCATGTGGGCGTACTTCCATTTAGAACTAATGTTTGCCCGGTAGTGCCAACGGGTACTCGTGTCCAAGCACTGCCATTCCAGTACAGCATA
>CANFHA010000027.1 GCA_947446645.1 Chitinophagaceae bacterium
CCTCCTTTCCCGGTTAGACTTTTGCCCGAACGAAACTGCTCAAGGGCTTGCTTTTTGATTGACTCATAATCAATCGGTTCCTGCTTTTTCATATCCTGTGTTTTAAAGTTAATCATTTAACTTCTGACACAGTTTATTTTACAGTCTCATCACGTTTCGTGACCGGGCATTTCTTGTGAACAGTATATACAATTAAGCTTCCTTGATCCAATTGCTTTTTTCACCAATGCCTGTAATGATCAACGTTTGAATTGCTCTGGAAAAAACTACATAGTATAAAGACCTTTCCTGTTGAATATATAACTTACGCTGACTATCGGAAAGGTTAACGTAATTGGTATGCCGATAAGGTATTGTATTAGTCGACATTCCCTTAACAAAAACGATCTTAAATTCATGCCCTTTCATGTTGTGAAATGTTGAGACATTAATAGCATTCGTGTTTTGCTTATTGCTACTTAGATCTAAGTATTTAATATTTGCTTTGTTTAGCGATTTTTTGATGTCATCTAATCCAATATTAGTACGTGCACTAATGCATATTTCATTCGGCTGTATTGATCCACTACTTAATAGTTGTTTTAGATGTGCTAAAATATAATTGTCCTCTTCCTCGGGATTTATGAAGGTGTTATAAGACGGTTGGTTACCATGCATTAATGACAAATAGCCTTTTAAGTTTTCTTGACTACCATCAAAGTCATCAACTAATAATCCGGACACAACATTCATCGCTTGGAGCTTGATCTCTTCTGTAGTTCTATAATTAATTTTCAGTTTTCGACTTCTTCTTCCTTTTACAATAACTCCAGATTTAGCAAAATTCAGCGACCTCATATAAATATTCTGAAATGGATCTCCAACTAAAAACATATCATTCTCTTTTTCTTCAACTAGTGACCTTAATAAGCTTAACTCAGGGTTACTGAAATCCTGAATTTCATCACAGATAACAGCGAAATAAGGTTTTAACTTTTGTTTTCTGAAATATTGAGAGAGTAAATTGCATAATTCCAGTTTTGAATAATTTCCAGCTTTCTGTCTTTGAAACTCTTCAACTACATCCCAAATTTCTCTTTTGTCCTTTCTTCCGATTCGGGAATTTCTGCCAACTCTTGAAGCCGTATTGTATTCTTCCAAAGAAGTAATATTTTGTTGAAGTATTACTTCATTATATTCTGCGAAGAGAAATTCAACATCAAAATGTGAAGGTTGTTTCTCCAACCCCTTGTTCCATATTTCCTTTTCCTGATCTGCGGTAAAGTAACCTACTTTTGCGTTGAATATTTTGTAGTTTGGGTCATTGGCTAGGTCCAAAATAAGCTTATCAATGTTTGATATATGAATTTGACCATCCTCAATGCCAAATTCTTTTATAGTTTCTTCTAAATACTGAGCAAGACTTTTGGTATATGTCGTTAATAAAATTGGCCGATCAAATATGCCAGCTTTATCAACAAGATATTTTGCACGATGCAGAGCGCAAACAGTTTTCCCGGTTCCAGCTCCTCCTGTTACTTTTACCGGCCCATTATAGTTCCTATAAGCCAGACTACGCTGACTTGGGTGGAGAAATAATTTCCATTTCGCAAAACTTCCATTTAGAACTTCCTCTAATTGAGCATCATCAGTAACAATGAAAGTATGTCTAAGGGCATTGTTACTTTGCATTGGGTTTTTATCCTCTTTGCCTGCCTCAATATCTTGTAATATTTCTTCAAGAGGGATACCCTCAGCCAAATAGAACAAATATTCAAATACATCAAGCGGCAAGTTACTCTTAACGCTATTGAGTGTTTCAATTGAAGTAATGTTCCGTACCAAACCAATCATTTGCTCGGGTGTTCCGATAGAAATCAGATCAATATCTGCTAGACCACTAAATAGTGATTTTGCTTCGGCAGATTTAGTTGCTACGTGGGGAGATTCATCAGGTTGTTCAAAAAGTTGGAACCCTTGGATCTGTTGATTCCATTTGAAAATCTTATTTTTAGCCCAATCCATTGCTTGGTCGTGATTATCTACCCACAAAAGGTGATAGCCATCTCCACTATCAGGTGCCTGAACAATTGCCCTGTATTTATCATCCACCCGAACTGTCCTTAAAGTTTGGTCTTTGAAGGTGCTTATTTTCTCATAGTTAATAGCTGAAGATGTGGGATTCTCCTTGAATTTTTTCAAAAATTCTCTAGTCTTTTTTTGAATTTGTCTAGGTAAAGACGAGAATGAATCAAAAAAAGAATCGTGTATAAATAGTTGAATATTGTGGGTCATGATTGAAGTTTATTAATATCAAAGTCATCAATTGTATATTCATTATAGCCAAGAGCTAAAAAGCGATTTTTAGATTCTTCATCAAAAGCATACATAAAAAACTTAGGTTTATCTGAACCAAGTTCGGCTTGAGCAACAATAACATCGTCTTCAATAATGTCAAAATCATACGCTGTATTTATTGCAATTTTCTTTTCTAAAAGCATATTCACGATGCTATGTAGCTCTACTCTGAAGTTATCAAGAATGTCATTAATTGAACCCGGCAGAACATCAGATTTTATTTCCCTTTCAACTCCTTTACAACTGTGAAATTGAACCAAATTGTAAGTTTGCCAGAACAACTCCCAATTATCTTTATTGTAATCGGACTTTGGGAAATTATGGTATATACCAGATTTTATCTCAAGGTTAGTGGCCTGCCCTAGTGTGATGATCTTCAATTCATCTGCGAATTCGAGATTGTCGCTTAAAGCAAACTCTTTAGGTTTTGAACTTTCAAAAACAAAATCACGTTCAATACCGGATTCTAAAAAGGCGTCTACCAAATCTGTTGCTAAACACTTGTTTAATAGCTTGGTCTGACAGGAAAACAGTTGAACAGCAGACCATAGTTTTGTATCTAAATTTGAAATAGGGTGCTTCAGAAATGTAACAAATCTGGAATAGCTATCGAGCTTTTTTATTGATGTCAGATCCAATTGTTTTAACAACGGATGCCTTGGTGCTATACTCCCGATCTCAGTAAAATTGAGCTTTTTATAAAAGCTATCCTCTATTTTATTCAACGCACGATTAATAATATCATCCCATGAGAATATCCATAAATAATATTTTTCCGATGACTTAATAGCATCTCTGATTTTCAAATCACCCAAGACCCGCTGATTTTCTTGTGTAGCATGATATTGATATCCGTCTAAATAAACTACAATATCTTTAATTTCCTGAACCTCATCAAAGGACTTCGATATTCCTTTTAGAGACCATGATACACACTTAAAAACAAAATCAGGCCGGGAAGTGTATTTTACACCGGATAGAGGAAATCCTAAATTCTGTGGCCAAATTTCATAACAAACAACATTATCTTCATTCTTTAATGTCAGCCTATATTTTCTAAATGTATTTTCTGTAAGCTCCTCAAACTCCGATGTTGGTTTTGATTTATAATCCGAGCGAATAAGTTCAATAAATCTTTCTTCGAGTTCTGATTCCTCATTGTTGTTAATATGGGAAAGATGAGTAAGGCTATTAACCTCATTCCATTCACTAGCTTTATCTAAAATATCTTTAAAAAGTGTTTCGGCTTCTGCCCTGCTCAATATTTCTCTGTCATACTGATTTGCATATGTGTAAATACACTTATAACAACCATCCTTACCTTCATCTTTGCATAAACAATTTTTAATCTGATCGTATGCAATATTCAAAAGTTTAGTGAATTCATCAGTGTTAAAAAGCCTTGATAAATACCCAGTTCCTCCCGGAATGCTCTCATACATTATGAGAAATCTTTCTTTTCTACCCGATTCTGAATTAAACTCTTCGTATTCCCGGATATTAACATGATCAGGATGGCCTTTATAATAATTTTTGAGCCCTAACAATAACCCTGCTTTGAAAATAGATACTTTTTCAGACGAACGAAAATCTTGAACAGGAAGCAGTATTTTCAGAGCCTCTGTTTGAAACTTCCGATAAATATACAGCTCGTTGAAAATGTCGTCACTATGACCTTCATATACTGCTGTTTTATTTTTGCAATATCCAAAATGATAAGATCGTATTCTCCTTTCAAGTTCGCGTTGCGTAAGAGGTCTTTCCGTTGCTTTACCACAAGATTTACATACAACAAAGCCAACTTCAGGATTTTCCTTGTCATTAATTACTAATTTTCTACTTCCCCAAAATCCTTCTTCCTTAATGCCGGTATTCACTTCAAAGTAATCGGCAGACGTATAAAATTCGATACCAAAAGGTACACGCTTCAATACCTTGGCTCCTCGTGACGAATTGGGGTCTGTTCTCAGATGAACAGACTTGTTGTAAAATTTACGTTCCCTATCATCAGAACTATCATTAATCTTTGACGCTTCTCTATCGTTAACTGATAAAACTCCTGTTAATTTTACCAAAGTCTTCCTGTTTGCCAAACTACCCCAAGAATTATGTAGGCATTTTGGACATAAAATTTGTCCCTTGGGTACATTAACATCTAGTTCCAAGGCATCACAATTGCTGCAAAATCTCCAAACTTCATAATCTTCGTTGGAAAATATCTCAATACCCTGAGCTTCTAACTTATGACCTTGGCTATAAAATATATTGCCTGGAGCTAGTTCGGTTATAGCACTTGATGCTGGACGTACAATTTCACCAAAGTCCTCGATTCTATACTTTGTTCCACTCTGATCTTCAACTTTGGAAATAATCTGGGCATTAATGTGAACCCCGGTCTCAGGAAAAGCATAGTTAGGTAAAATTCCTAGGTTAGTGAGATATTCGATAGTATTTCTGTTGTTGATGTTATGTATAGCACCTGATATTGCTCGCTTCTCTGCTTTTAGGGCCTCTGTCTCTGGACCTGTGGTAGGTAATTGTTTAAGCTGCTCTTCAATGTCTTTCCTTTTCTTATTATAATAGTCGAGTTCATTCAATAATTTCGTCTGAATTGATTTTAAATGTTCAGATGGCTGATCCGCATTTAGATCCATTTCAATTTGTTGGATAGCTTCCAATGCTTCATAATTATTATACTTGTTTTTAAACGCAGCAAAGAGTTTTGTTTTATTTGTAGATATATAAGCTGCTGTTTGGTTAAAGACAAACCGAGAATCACCTATAGGCAGGCTCTTGAGCTTCAGTAATCTAACAATAAAGGGAATGTTGTTTGTAGAAGGAGCTGCCGAAGCCCACATGTCAAAGCAATATGCCATAAAATGTCTTCTTAAAATATCCCGAGCGCCTAAATAACAGGAAGGGGTTCTGATATCACCTTGCATCATAGACATTGTATCTTCAAAGAAATATTGGTCATGTTCGTCTCGTCCTGCCAGATTAACAATAAGGGATGTCCCAGATGCACGACCTGCACGACCTACTCTTTGTAAGTAATTGGATGTCTCCGGTGGAATTGATGCATTGAAGGCAATATTTAGATCTCCAATATCAATACCCATTTCAAGAGTTGATGTTGCTACTAAGACATTTGTACTCTGATATGAAGGTCTTAATTTGAAGTCCCTTTCAAGCTTTTCTCTTTTATTTCTGTCAATTAAGCCGGTATGGTCTTTTGCAAATATTCTTAACGCCCGGCCTCGATTATACACCATACGGTAATAATCAAAAACATTGTCCTTGTGGGCATAAAAGCCAGTACATCTGTATTGCAAACAAGGCATACCTTCTACCCATGTACTATTACTATTGCCGACATTCAAATTATTACCGCATACAGTACATTCAAATGAACTTACTGAAGTTGTAAGGTATATCTGATCAGGATTTAACCCGACATTATTAACACCTGCTGCGACTTTTTTATCAAGCAATTTGTTTGCTTCTAAATACTCGAATAGTTTGAGATAGAATTCATTAATGAGCGTAGATTCGGCAGAATTTACAAGAGGGAAGCACTTTAAGAACCAGGAACTATACCAATTGTGCTTGCCTCCCTGAGTTTGTATTATTTCAAAAGCCGCAGTATTGGGACCGGGTGATAACGTAGCGAACTTGGGCAAACGTGAATTTTTACCGAAGTTTTTAATTAGAAAGTGCTTTTTATTGGTATTCTGAGTTATTAACCAATAGTTGGTTCTCTCTGATCTGTACTTTTTCAAATAAACATGATCAACACCTCCTTTAAAACGGAGCCTATGTAAAAAACCAAGAAGAAACTTACAAAATGTCTCCCTGCTAATACGGTTGCCTAAACTCTCTTTGTCAAGCCATATCTTAAATTGGCTATAAACGTCCTCAAATTGCTCAGTGTCGAATTCCACAGCAGATGCGCCTGCTTTTTCCAAGGTCCGACCAATACCAGCACTGAATGAAAACTCAGACCAAATCTCCCAACTTATTCTATTGCTAAATTCCTGAAAGAATTGCCGTGTGAATGTCTTATCCTTATCTCTGTAGTCCTCGATATTTATCCTGCTATCGCAGTCTGGGGGAAGGTATTTGAAAATATATGCATCTTCGGGTCTTTCTTCATTAATCAGTTTCTTCCGCCACAACAGCTCAAATGCCTTATAAAGATCTGGTAATGTTATCCTCTCTTTATTTGCTTTTAATACACTTTGAATAGCGTGCCGCATACCAAATCGATAGTTCCTATTCTCTATAAATCCAGCCTGGTGAGCAGCATCCTGCACACCATTGGTAAATGCAAGCAATTTTCGGTCGTGATCTAATGCCGGATCAGTAGCAGTTGCCATTAGCTGGGCTGCAACTATTGATTCCAGTGTTGGCAAGCCGGTGCCTATCAGTGCAAGTGTATTCCGGGAATTGCAATGGGGGCATATTTTCTCAATACTGTGATCAACTTGCCTTCTCACTCCAAAAATTCTAAAGAGATTTTCGGCGTCTTTTTTGTCGCTTATTTCTAATGTTTCAGGATTTACATAACCGTCAATTGGATCGCCGGTATAGACGTAATCATCGGCTAGTACATCTGTGATTGCTTTTTCTTCAATGCAGGAAACAAAGTAAATATTCTTATTCTGGCTATCTGCCATGAACATCTGCCGTGTTTTAGACATGTCATTTTCTAAGTGATCATTATGTTCTTTTTTAATGCCAATCCAGCCAGAGCCGCCACAGTCGCGACAATAATACGGGGGTAATGATTTTATCTTCTCATTCGGATTCAAATCACTCTCCCATGCGAACAATGGATATGGTTGCATTTTTTTAAGAATGCGATGCAGACTTCGTATCCAGTAGCTTGTTTGAAAATGTACAAACGGGAAATACTTTGTGCCCGACAGCTCTTTAGCGTAGGATAATATTCCGGTTAAAGATTGTACAATCATAAATCCCTGCCGGTACAAAACACCTGTATCTGGGAGGCACCTGTTTATCCAAAGGTTTACCGTTTCTTCTAACTCAACAACACCTTTACCAGAAAGTACTACTAATTCATATAGCCATCGGTTTTTTTTGAGTTGCTCTAAAAGTTGTTCCTGAGAATTTGAATACCCCCAAAGGTCTAATTGCCTGTTTATATAAGAATCATACTCGTCTTTCTCATAAAAGTTGCACTCTTCTGTTCGCGTAAGATCAAATTTTGGAACTTCAATTGATTCATCAAAAAAGAATTCAGGGTCTACTCGCTTTTCTTCAATGACTGCACCTCTATCCACCTCAGTACCAAAAATTAATGAGAAAAACTTAATCAACTCTTCCTTTCCTTCATCACCACCAGCCATAGTTGCAGAGGTGCCGATGGGTATAAGCTGACCATCAGTAATAGCCAGTTTAAGTTTCAACCTTCTTATAAGGTTGGCTACATCTGAACCCTTCGCACCGTCATAAGTATGTAACTCGTCAAGTGCTATAAACTTCAATAGTGAATTGTCTGCAAGATTATATTGCCAGAGTGGGTGGAACCGTGCCTGCATCAAGGCGAAATCCAGCATTTTAAAATTGGTAAGAATAATATCGGGTGGGGATTGTATGAGTGTGTCCCGATCTTCTATTATTCTTTGTTCCTCCATACGGGTAGGCCGATTCTTACCCTTCTGTCTTCCTTCGCCGATAAAAAGACCAGCCCTTATTTTGTCACGTAAAACAAAATTCCCATTCTCATCTTTGTAATTGTATATAGTATCTGCTAAACGCCTTGCCTGGTCTGTGGCAAGGGCGTTCATGGGATATAATATGATAGCCTTAATGCCCGGCCTGCCGATGTTTTTATAACAGTAGTCCAGTAGCGGATATAAAAAACTCTCAGTCTTACCTGAGCCTGTTCCTGTAGTAAGTATTAAGGGTTTAGGCTCGTTATTTTGAGTGCCTAATCTTTTGAATGCCTCGTATTGATGCAGGTACGGAGGGAAATTTGGGTGTATCGTTAAGACATCGCTCAGATTTACATCTTTTTCAATTCGCTCGAAAGGAAGCCTTATTTGAATATAAGGCCCTTTAAACATTCCATGACGTTTATTATACAGGAAGTCCTCAAAGGCTTGCTCAACTTTTTTATCATCAAAGTTGTAAGTAGCCTTCAAATATTCAACAACCGCATTTTTTATTTCTTCCGCTTGTATTAATGATAACATGTCCTGTAATTGTTTCCTTCTTGTGATTGAGCTTACAAACTAACCTTCATCGTATATGTCGAAATCCCTCTCAGACTTTGTTCTGATCAATTTTTCATTTCTGGATTCACCTTCAACGATTAATGATTCACTGTTTAACTCTTTGCTAGCTGGTCGTGCGCGTTTCGATTTCCCAAATTCCCTTAAGAAGTTAATTTGAGTCGGCATCGTTAGTGCTAATGGCACTATGGGTTCAATTGCTTTAAACAAGTGCTCCACAGTGATTTGAGTAACATTAGGGTTTTCATTGTAGGCAATAAACATAGCCTCCTTCACACATTCTTCTATTTCTGCACCGCTAAAGTATTTGGCTTTTTCGGCAACCAAATCAATATTCGTAATTGAATGCTGTTGATACTTTGCCAAGTGAATACTAAATATGTTTTTGCGCTCCTCTTTTGTGGGGAGATCAACAAAGAAGATATCATCAAATCGGCCCTTTCTTAATAACTCAGGGGGCAATGCCTGTATGTTGTTAGCGGTAGCAACTACAAATACGGGTTTAGTTTTTTCCTGCATCCACGTTAGTATAGTTGAGAACACTCTTGAATTTGTCCCACCATCCTTTTCGCCACCCCCAACGTTCAACCCCTTTTCAATCTCATCTATCCATAGAACACATGGTGCGACAGCTTCAGCAGTTGCAATTGCTTGACGAATATTATTTTCACTGGAGCCAACCTCTGCCTGAAAAACCTTACCAATGTCGAGCTTTAGCAATGGTTGCCTCCATTCAGCAGCAACACATTTTGCTGTTAAACTTTTACCACAACCCGGCACTCCAACGAGCAAAATACCTTTAGGTTCTTGAAGGCCAAATTCCTTTGCTTTTCGTTCGAATGCTTTATTTCTTTGAGTGAGCCAGAATTTTAGATTTTCTAATCCACCTAAGCTTTTTTGCAAATCGTCATTTACCTGATAATAATCAAGGATTCCGCTTTTCTTTATTATCTGCTCTTTTTCCCTTGCAATAATTTGTGCAGCGTCCTTTGAATTAAAACCAACTCTTACTTTTGCTAACCGAAATGCAAGATCGGCTTCCATATCAGTCATTCCTAGCGCAGAATCAATGAAGTTTTTTTCAAGGTCTTCATTGATGGTAATTTTATCAGCAACATTATTAAGTATTTTTTTTAGATCACTTCTATCAGGTAATGGGATATTTACAACCGTTACATATTTCTCAAGCTCATCAGGTATTTTTACGAATGGCCCGGTTAAAACTATATGCCTCTTTAATCCTTTCAACTTTGCCGCAAGTTTTCTTAAATGCGTGAACACTTCGGGATTATCGAAATTCCGATGCATATCTTCTATTAGGATAATTGATTTTTCGGAAGTTTCACCGACTTCGATTGAGGTATCTGAAATATAGTTTAGCAGGCCGATATAATCGTCACAACTCGGAATAGCTGTAAAGTCATAGCGGCCACTTTCATTCTTTTTATGTTCCTTGAGACCATCCACGCAATCCCAAGAAAAGAATTGATACCCTAGTTTGTTGCCTATATTCCGAACATATTGCATAGTCCGGTTATACTCGGTTGTAATGGCATATATCAAAGGGTAATCAGCCTTGATCAACTCCCTGATACTTTCAAATGTCTCTTTACTGTTCATAAGACTGGTGTTTTAGTACTTTGCAGTTATTTTATTTCCGGCTTTGCAGTATGCTTTGTTCTTGTATTTCAAAGGAATCTCTTTTCGCTTGATGTGCTCCCCCTCCTTTCGCTTTGTACCGAAAGCACTATCAATAGATTCCATGGCCTTATCAGCAAGTTTATGAATGTCTTCGGGTATATAGTTTGAATCAGTTACGATGGTGCCATCAAATTTTATTGTAAATTCTATCTCTGTTCGTTTTTCAGTTTCATTCGCCATCCGGGAATGTGCAACCATCTTAAACCGCTTCTTCTCGATTTCAGATTCTACAAATTTCGAATCAGGAAGCAACTTAAAACCAACCGCCTGAAATTCTCTCAGAATGGTTTCATAGGCATACTCCACGTTGATTGTATAAAAATGCGATTCAAGCTCACTAGCCAACTCTCTTCCATTTTTCAAATAAAAACTATTGAACGTAACCTGATTGCCTTCAACTTTTAAAGCAAATTCCCCGTGAAGATTGGAAGTCTGGTCAACGTCATAAACCAAGAATATTTTATTCCCGTCCTCAATTTTACGCTCGCACCTCCAGCCTAGTTTAATACAGGCCTTTTCAAGAATATCTTGATTCATTACTGCGGGATTCTTCAAAAACGTGGATGATTCAAAACAAGACATAGTTTTTGGTTTTATGGTCGTTTAACATTTGCTTTAAATGTGTCTAAATTTAATACAGGAATGCTTAACATTTGCGCCTTTATCTGTAAATTATTGTCATTAGTGAGTATTACCGGATTTTTGTCTTTATAAATACACGCTATTGAAAGTATCGAATTATCCCCTGATTTGTTCTGCAACTCAGTTGGCAACAGTTTGAGATTTTCTCTGGTTTTTCTCACACGTGGGTTCTTCTCTTTTGAACTCTTCTGTAGAAACTGGTTAATATTCTTGCTTGCTGCGGAGGCTTGGTCTTTGGTATTGTCTTTCATTTTCAATTTATCCAGTTCCTCAATTACCTGGAAACTTAAAGCCACGTAGTCCTTTTTATTTATCAATTCCAGAATATTCGGGTCTTCTATAAAGACATTGGTATCAATGACAAATGTCTTTGCTATTATCTCATCTTTTATGTACTGTTCCCTTTCTTTCAACTGACGTATCAATACATCAGCAGCCGCTATTATTTCCTCAAATGTATCCGGCGCCGCAACTAATATAGCTTTGGCTGCAACCATAAAACCTGAGAGTTCTGCTAAATCATTCACCTCTTTCGATTCATAACTCGAAGTTAGCTCGTCAAGTTTTTTACCGGTGGTGGCTTTCCATTTCTCAGTATGAAAAGAAATTAAGTCCCGAATTTCCTGCTTGATAGATGCAAGATTGGTTTTATCCGCTTCCGTTAGATCTAAGGTATCAAAAACCAAAGCCTTATTTGTCAAATCATTGTGAGACGCAATTACCTTATCATTAATTTCATTTTCATTTCGTCCTTTTTGTTTAACGGCATAATCTGCGACATTTTTATAGATTAATGGCAAGTATTCTGCCGCCATTAGATTTTTCACCTTTTTACAAACAGGTTCAGACTTGCCTAAATTTATTTGTGATAATTCAAGGACTTCAATAATCACCTTTTTGTCACCGTATTCACTATAAAAAGAAACGTCTTTATATTGATTAGTGGTTCTATCTGTTACTACCCAAAATGCGAATGCGTTTATTTGCTCTGCTTCTAATACAAACACGCTTCTAGTGGTACCAACACAGAATTCCTTTATTGACGACAGCAAAGCCTGCGTTCGCCTGTCCTCACATTGCTCTATTACAATAAAGAGAGGAACAGGTAATGCTCTTTTTGCCAATTGTGCCACTATGTCTAAAAAATCGGTAGTAGGCTCCGGCACGAATAAATACAACTCGGCTGCATCCGGTTTTATGAAGTTGCTGATATTCTTCCAGAAGTAAGGAGGATCAACATAATTAGTTGCTTCATTCGCTTTACTTGCAAGTTCCAATGCTGCCTGTGGATTTTCAGATAACGCCTTTTCAAATTCTAGGTTTAAAGCAATTAGATTTGAAGAATACGCAAGCGGAAGCCTTCCACCGGTTTCTGATATGTCTATGTCGTCAAAATAATGTTCTAGTAATTCCTGTTTCTGATTTTCATTTAGCCAGTTTGACACATATTCTACTTCCCGTTTAGTTCCTGGTTCATAAGCAGCAAGTCGCATCTCGTTTGTTTCCAAATTGTAGAACAATAAAACTTGTAGCGGCAGATCATAGGAGAAGCTTTTTCGCCTGTTGATTGTAGTATTTGTAAAGGAATTGCCTTTTTCAGGATTATAAATATCAAGTTGTTGGTCGAGACATAACTCTTTCAAAATGGTTTCATTGAGGTAATCATCTGATTGGCGAAGTAATTTCGCCACCGGATTGTATCTGGAGAAGAGTTCCTTTGCCTGCTTATGATTGCCTGATGTACTATCGAAATATAGCGCAAACTCCTTGTTACCGGCAAACTTAAACTTCCTACCTTTTGCGGCATATTCTCTGCCAATATCTGTTACCCGGCAGCAGTTATAATAAATATCACCGGTCTCGATCATCTTAAAATCCACAAGGCTGTCAATTGCGGCGCGGAGAATGTCATATTCAGCCTCGTCTCTGTACCTCTGATTGGCTGCATCGTGAACTACATTCATACCTAATATTTCGCCGATCTGAGTAATGTTCAACTCTTCATCAACCAACAGAATGCCAACTATCACTTTGTCGAAAAGGTCGAATGACAGCCCCTCTGTGCAATCTGCATTGAAATTAACCAGTGAATAATTCCATGTGAAAGGTACTTGCCCGACATATTTCTCGGTAATTTTCCTTTGCTGATAAAAAGCGTTGTAAATATCTATATCTAAAGTCGAGATCACCTGGCTAGTTTTTTGAGGGTTTCAAAATCAATTATTCTTCCCCTGCTTTCCATAGCATTGATTGCATTTTTGTACAGAGGACGCCCGGTGTTATCGGTAACCTGCTCAAAGAATTCTTTATTACCAACTACTATTAGCAGCCTTCTCGCTCTTGACAAAGCTACGTTCAATCGTTGAGGAGATTTTGCAAATCCACTGTCTTTATTATCTGTTGTTTTTCCGCCGAACTTTGTTTGTTTATTACTTCTTACCGTAGATACCACAATAATATTACGCTCCATACCCTGAAAGCGGTCAACTGTATCAATTTTCAACGGAACGCCGATGCCTGTGAGACTTCTTTTTATCAACCGTTTTTGCGCTCCATAGAAGCTGATGACACCAACCTGTTGCTCCTGCTGGCGCTTAAAGTCATCCTTTATGTACTCCCAATGCTTCTGTAGGTCATTAAATCCAGATGCTTTCTTTAAAAGCTGCATGACCATTTTTATAGCCTGTATCTCTCCCTCGTTAGTTACGGAAGTTCCTTCTCTAGCCTCCGGGGTTTTGACATCAATCCAAATAGTATGGGTGTTTGGGTCTATGAACTGATCAAGGAACAAACCATGATGTCTTGAAAATGGATTTGAAAGCTCCGGTATGTTTGCATTTTCCTGCAATTCAGGGGATGGCTCCAGTCCACCTTCGTCTATATAGAACTGTTTGATTACTTCATTAATATCAGGATGCATCCTGTATTGGATGTTACACCTGGATATGATTGTCTTTGAAACCTTGGGATTTAAGATCATCCTTTCAAACTGAGAGGTCTCAGTAAACTCCCTGTTAATCTCATTAGACAATTCTTCAGCACCAGCTTCTTTCAATGCTTCTTTAAAATCCTTTTCATTGAGCATTGGAGGCAGTTGGCGGTGATCGCCAATCACTATAGACCTTTTGCCAAAACACAATGGTAATAAAAGCTCAGGAGGGGTTGCTTTACTAGCCTCGTCCATAATAACAGTATCAAACTGTACTTTCTCTTCAAAATATGGAGCGAAATTCTTCTTAGTATATTCGGATAGCTTTGCAAAAGAGGTTAATCTTTTTGCATCTTCCAGAGATTTTATAGGTTTATTATCTATCGTTGAAAAGGATTTAATAGGTAGCGGTTTAGTCTCACTTCCAGATGTTGCAAAATGCCTTTTTAGATATTCCTCCTCACTTTCATAATCTTTCCAAAGAACAATATATGGCCTTATAACGCTGTCAGGAAGATTTAAATTTGATACGGCGGTTCTAAATTTAAAACTAGCCGGTGCCTTAGTTGCTAGGAAATTAAAGTCGCCCAATGCCTTGGTATCTTTATTGAGCATGTATTTAGCATAGTCCCACATAAAATTTGGACTGCCCGCCGAGCTACATGTTGAGCCAACAATATTGGAATACTCAAAGTACTTATCTGCAAATAGCTTCTTCACTTGAGGCGTGGGCATTGTGAGGTCAATTGCCCAATCCTTTAATGCAAGTGTATATTTAGGGTCATTGTACTTAGCTCTATCGGCTATTCGTTTCATCCAATCCTGTACAGCATTGTTCTCTGGATTATTCTTTTCAGTACTTTCATTATCCGGGTCATCACTTTCATCAAGGGTTGCTACATACTCCTGTACAGGCACATTAGCCTCGCCCGACCATTTCAATATTCTTTCGGCAGAGTATTTTGCGCCTTCCTCATCCATTTTCCTCATCCTGCCAAAACGTAACGGCTTAATGATGGTTGTATAGCGCACCAAAGCCGGATTAACACCTTTAGTGTTCAACAATCTGTCAAGGGCATTATCAACAGCGAGGTTTGTCTCGGAGGTGAGTAGTATCCTGTGTTGTGGGTTATTACTGATGATCTGCCAGATCATTTCTGCAATAACAGTTGTTTTACCTGTGCCGGGAGGCCCTTGCAGTAAAGCAAGGTCGGTGCAGTTTATGGCCGATATAACAGCTTTGCGCTGGTGTTCATTCAGTTTTAATAGCTCATTATTTTTTACAGCTTGGTATGCCTCTGAATTTTCATCCAGTTTGCTTTCGTCAAATATCGGATCGGCCTTAGATGTATCAAAAATGAACTCACCCAATTTTGCATTCACTGGTTTTCCGTTTGGTGCATCAATAGGCTTGGTTATTTTGCTGACTGCGAACTCCAACCAGCTCATTTTTGCAGCATCTCCTGTAAGATTTGCCCTAATGGCCGTAATCACTGGTTTCTCTTCGGCATTCAGAAATTTAAGTACTTCTTTTGCTTGTTTCTGATGGTCAGGGAAAATGTAGGGGAGATTCAGTACCAGCTTTTTCAAGTCAGATTCAAAGCCATTAATAGCACCCAGGTGTTGCAGGCGCAATTTCTTTTTATCTTCACTTGGTACTTCAACAACAAAGTCTGCACCCCGGAGCATTTTCAGTTTTTCGAGGAATAGTTCTTGTTGAGATTTTTTCGCGCTGACATTGATACGGACCTTAAACTTGAAATCTTCCTTTAGCGGGGAATAAACAATGTGAACATATTTGAGATTGGAAAGCACCTGCACCTGTTCATGGAGTTGTTCTTCGCTACTGAATTCAAGGTATACGGTGCTGTTTTCTTCGCTAACTGCATCTTCAAGATTGTGAACGTACAGGTCTCTTTTGAGTTTAGTCCAGAATTGCTCGGCACTAATCTCAGGTTGGGCATTTGTCTCTACTTTGGGTTCGTAAACACTGACCTCAGTTACAACTACGTTATCCCTGCCATATATTTTTATCAACCCCTGACGGGTCCATTTCAGCTTTTCCTCATCAATTTCTTTCCGTACAAACTTGTTATTCGTTGGCATGGGTAGAAAATACCCACTCTGACCTGTCGTTTTTATCAGGTTGCCGCCGAATGTAATTTTGTATTTTTTGTTGATGGTTTCATTTTCTAAAATTTCGCCATGGTTGATGATCTCGAATGTTGTGAGAGTGTATTTGTAATTAAACCCCAAATCGATAATTGCAGCTTTCGCAGCAGTATCAATAGTGCCATAAACACTTAACAAGCGTTTATGCTCGTTATAAATAGCGTTAAGTCCTGTAGGTAGTTTATTTTTTATGCTAACAGATTCATTGACGGGCTTAATAGGCACAACTGCCGCTATTGTATTGCTCCGCTCTATACTATCAGCAAACTCTCTTCTGATAACGGCATCGAGTATCTCGATCTCACTTTTCATCAACAATGCAGTTCCTTCGTCACTGATATTTACATCAACGTCCAGTGTTTTAAGTTTCTGTTCAAGAAGATTGTATTCTGGAAGTACTTCAATGGCATGATCAAATTGTAGGGTATAACGAATAATACTGCCGTTGTTGCCTTTTACCTCATTTATCTTGAAGTTGCTTTTTACTTCATACGGCTTTTGCAGGCTTTCCAATATTGCCTGCTGTGCCTCTATCCATTTATTCCAAATTGCATGCTGGTTGCCGATGTTTACAATGGATGCAATGGGCAAGCGGTTTATTTTCTTTTGTAGTTCTTCCAGTTCATCAGATGCGCGGTTGCTTTTACCTTCCTCATTAATATCTATTATCCTAATGGTGCAGGTCTCAATTAGCCTGTCGGTTTCCGGTAGTATTATTTTCCTGGTATAAACGGTCTTTAGTTTCTGGCGAACAATAGCTTGGTAAGTACCGCTGATTCCATGCTCGCTAACCATAAGCACCAAAAATCCCTCACTAAGCGGTGCAATAATTCGATGTTCTTCTTCGCTAACCTTCTGAAAATAACATTCAATTTCCTTCCCTGCAAGTTGCGCCTTGATCTGGTCAATGGGCAACTCATTGAGCTGATTGAAGGTATTGACATCTTCGCCCTTTATGCGGACAATGACTTCGGTGGCATCTAACCCATATAGTTCTTCATCGTGTTCAATAGGGGGCATATTATGATGATGTTTTATCGTTATTAAACACTTTTTCAAAATGCGCCCACGCCACTTTATAATCTTCTACCCGGTCGCACTTATCGAAAGGGGCGTAAAATGTTAGTTCTAGGCCTTTATAGAATTCACTTTTTTCAATCTTGTGAACATAGGTTTGTCCTTCTTTCTTATCTTTTATCTCATTCCAGGTTTTAGAATCTACACCTACAGCTTTTAATCCTTGACTATTATTTGTGAAAACGATATTCCCTTTAATGTCATAGTATGTATTCTCCTCGTAGCTCTGTAATACAGGGAATTGTATGTTATAGATCAAAATAAGCTCCTCGCAACTTAACCCTAGCGCCATGGCAGACAGTACGTCTAGCTCAACCAACGCTTGCCTTCTTTCGTAGAAATTTCTCAACGGGGTATTCCACGACCATTCTTTACTTAGATTATCATATGGTTTTAATCTTGAATCATTTTTAGTCCATTCATCAAGCACATAATCTTCTCTAAAGCTAGCGCTCCACAGCGGAGAATATTTATTATTCAAACAATTTAAAAGCAGTGTTCTTGCAAAAATTTTGCTGTGAAATTTATTTTCCACACCTAATGGAAAATACTTCAATTTACCATCAGTGAGATTTGCTGCTCCAATAGATTTTACAAAAAAATCAAGAACTATTGATGAAGATAGACCTGAGAACTCCAACAATATCTCAACTTCTTTAAACGTTACTGAAATAACTCCGTTGACATGTGAAACTTTTGGAGATAATATGGCTGGTTGCAATGATCGTTCTCCGGTAAGGCTGATCATTTTACTCATTCCTACTTTGTAGTAGTCAATCCACAACTCATTTTTATCGAAACTTCGTTCAGCCTTAAAGAATGCATCAGTCAGGGCAACAGGTGTGTAGTTTACTCTAGGCTGAAAGTCATCAGCTATTTCAGTCAAATATATGTTGTCGAAATCCTGATTCTTATCGCATATTTCTCTAGGCGTTTTATATAGTGGATTGCCGACAAAAAAGTGAGGGCCATTGTATATTATTTCGTAGTTGTCGTAGTTAGGAAATGTGACCTGGGCCTTAATGGCAATATCAATATCATTTGTTTCATGCCATCCTTCGGTGACAATATTTTCGAAATGGGCTAGTTTGCTTTTAAACGAACTCAATTTTTCAAGAACAGACAATATCTCTTTTGAGTGAATGGATACAAGTTTAGTTCCTTCCCATTCATCAGAATCTTCAAAAGTTTTGGCTAATAGCCGCAATTCTGGTTCTCTAAAACGAATAATGCGATTTAAATGAGGATCGGTATTCCATGTGAATTTTCCATTATCACTCATCTTTTTGATACCACCAGGCAAGCCTTTTCCGTCATGAACGAAAGATTGGTCAATAGTAGAGGGATGGAATAAATTATGCATTGAGTAAAAGTCAGGTGCGGCATTGCTTCCAGAATAAATATTTAAGGCATAAATGTTGTGATGATCAATATCGAAGAGTTTCTTTTCATTTTTAAATTGAAAATGGAATTTCAGCTTCTTGTACAAATATCTTCTTAAAATGGCGCCTTTAGGATCATCATAAATACTTTCAGGATGAACTAACCCACAAAATCCGTTGGTATTTAATGATGAATTAGCCTGAACAATTACGCACCTATACAAGTCTGTTTGCTGTCCCTTAAGTAAAGAATAACACTGAGGTGAGTTCAAAAAAGTAGCCATGGCTTCCAATGAAACATTCTCTTTGAAATACAACTCTTTTTGTGCCGCTACTGAAATAAAAGGAACTCGGCGTTTAGCTATTTGAGGAGCCGATTCATTTCTTATAGCACTTTCAGGAAATTTTTCGCTGATCAGTTCTGCTTCCTCAAAAGTCACCTTTACCCATGGTGGGTTACCCACTATTACATCAAAGCCTCCTCTTTCTTTAAATACCTCTACAAATTCCAGCTCATGGTGAAAAAAGCGGTGCTGTTCGCGTAGCTGGGTAATAATATTTAGCCGGTTATCACTACCGTGTAGGCTCCATTTATCAGCACCGTACTTTTTTATATGTTCCAGTATGGCCTTGGGGTCGGTAGTATCACCCAGAGCAGCCAGGTCTACACCCAGTATATTCTCCACTTCGCTATACCACTGGCTACGGGTAGGGAAGTCGGCGGCCTGCCGTGCATCCCAAAACCACAGGCTGCACCAGTAGTCCATAATCATGCGCAGCTTGTAAAATGGGGCACTTCGGGCATTGCGGCTTTCGGCCAGCCGTTCTTTTTCATCATATCCTTTCATGGCCATCTGCGGTGCCAGTTGTCCATATACGGCATAGGCACTTGTGGTATCCTTAATTATGCCCTTTATTTGCCGGTAGTGTTCTTCCAGCAGGGCATCTATTACCGTGCATATCTTTTCCAGCCGCGCACATTCCTGCCGGGTAAGCGGCTGCACAAACTCTTTATTCTTTGCATTGATGGTCTTACGCTGACTATCGCCTATCTCTTCTTTTATCAGTGGTATGCCTACCGATGCCAGCATATTATCATCGGGCAGCAGGAAGTGGTAATACTGTCCCGGCTTGCGGGTGTAGCCCTTTGTAGCCCAACGTACCCGCTTAGGCGCCTTTGCCCACCACGCGCGTGGTATGGGGGAGCTTCGTTGCTTGCTGGTGCCTTCTTTGGGATATTCAATTACTACATCCTGCTCGTCATACACCTTTAGCCAGCAGCCCACCACAGCATTACCCGTGCCCAGCCTGTGGGCAAAGAACGGGGTCTCCATATTGCGGTGCATACAGTTTAGCCACAGCGATAGCTTGCCCAGCTCCACGGCGGTGGGGTTCAGATCCACCCCATACACATTATTGGCGGCTATAAATGCTTTCACTTTTTGCAGTTCATCGTTATAGCTGCCGGGTACTATACGTGTGCGGCGTTTGCGCACCTCTTCCGTTTCTTTCAATTCCAGGTAAGAATCTGCCAATTGGTTGATCACCTCGTTATGAAAGGCGGCAGCACCCATGGCGGGCTCCAGTATTTTCAGGGCCAGTAGCTCATCGGCTACATTGCTGTCTTCTTTGTCGTTCTTATCTATACGCTCTTTTAGCCGGTCTATTATGCCCTTCAGTGTATATTTCACCGTGGTTTGTGTCAGCACCTCCGGTGTATAGTAAGACGCTGATTTCTTACGATCACGTCCGTTCAGCCGGTACACAAACTGCCCCTTGGGTATCTGCTTATCGTGTATTGGGTTGCCGTATTCATCATTATCCTTTACTATTTCGGCTTCTTTAAACTCATCTCTTCTTGCCAGTGGCACAAGAAAGGTATCGTCGGTATCATTCGGGTCTTCAGCCGCTTTTACTTCTATCAGCGTATCCGCGGCAAAAAAGCCACTGAATGCCAGCAGGCTCTCATATACGCTACCTAGCTGGTTAATGCCAAGGTTAGCATACGAAATTCTACCCCTGCGCTTTTTGCCGCTTGAGTCACTCAGCGATAGCCGCCTAATAATTTGCTGCAATACCACATTGCGAAACTGCACACCGGCTAAGTGATTCAGCTCCGCATTATCAAACAACGGTGAATCCAATGGTTTCATTTCAAAACCATGCTTAGTTTTTACCCCGGCATGTAGATGATCAAATAATTTCCACAAGCTTTTAGAGATAAAAAATCCGTTGCGTGATGAATCAGTCGTGAGCGGCACCATTTCCAGGTCTCTCAGCATTTCCAGGCTGTAGCCCTTCTGATAGGTCTGATCCTTAACCGGCAGTATTTCAAGGTCTTCGCGAGCTTCGGCATAAAACAAAAAAAGCAGGCGATATACCAATGACAAACATTCGTCCTTCAATGCTCTCGCAAACCTGTCCTCGGCCATTAGTTTTTCTATGGCTTGCTTTTCATCGTGTGTTGTTGCACTTGCTTTCTTATACCATATTGCCTCATTAGCGAGGCTCTCTACCGCATAAATAACTCCCTTTTTCAGGTTTTGGGTTACACCATAGGCTGCCTTATGTGCATCTTCGTCCAGCGATTGCAGCAGGCTGTCTGTAATGCCGAGGAAGTTAGTTTTGGCTAGTAGCGCATAAAACAACGCCAAGTAATCACGATTGTTAACCACCTCTGCAAAAAGTTGCTCCAGATCGAAAAGCAGGAAGCTGTCGTACTTCCACTTTTCATAGTGAATGAGGAAAATCTTAGCCCCCGCCAGCATGATGACATAAGTAGGTCGTTCATCTTCTGGTAGCAGGAAAAGTTCGGATAATGCTTCTTTGATAACGTCGGGCTTCAAAATAATTTCGCCCCAAGTGGTGGGAAATACCTCTTTCCATTCGCCTCTATCCCATGTTTGCTCATAGATGCCCATGGGTTCTTTATCGCCCTCATGTACTATGGCTTTCATCTCCATAATAAACAGGTAAGGTTTGCCGCCCTTGCTGTAATTATACCTCACCGGTATCACCTCGGAATCATTGATGAAAACGGGGTGATTGTATTCAGGTGTTCCGTTAATATAGCCAAGCGCATCCAGCACCTCCCGGTGGAAATCGCTGGTGCGTTTTACTTTGTCTTTCTCCCGCTGTATGTTTAGCAGGTCATTTTTAAACCGGAAGTATTTTTCACGTAATGGCGATATCCGGGCATTTATTTCTGTCAGGTGATTGGCGGTTTTATTGCCATCACTATCTTTTTTCTGGGTAATATAACCGGCCTTGTCAAACACCTTTTTATGGAAATCATCCGTAAAAAAGTGTTGGGAATAGTAGTCGCCGATATTTTCTATAAACCTGATCATGCTTGTATGTATCTGTTATGCATTATAAAAAACGGCCAGCAACCGCAAATAGGGATCTTTCTCTAATTGAAAGAACGTTTCATAATACTCCTTGGTTTGCTTATGCACGTAATCTATGTCTTTCTTTCTCCTGTCTTTATGTGTGCGCAGCACCCCTGCTTCTTCCATGCCAAACTGAAATTCCAATTGTCTTTCTGAATTCACCAACCACTTGTTTAATTTTTGCTCGTAATCCTCCAGCTTATCTTGTAAGTCGTCGGCCAGATGGCCTTGTAACTGTTGTGTATAGAGTTGCTTTGCCAGCTTTACGGCATCGGGCAACATGGCCTGCATTAAGTCCAAATGCGCTTGTTCTATCTCCAGCGTAGGCAGGTCGTCAAATAGTCTGTACAGTCTTACAAAATCATCAAAGCTATCTATACTGCCCACTTGCGCCCCTATAAATGAGCGACCGATCACAAATGCTTTTGAAAGAATAGGCTGCCCTTGCCCGTTAGATGTGATACCCTGAAAAATAAACCACGCCGACTTTTCGGGTAGCGGATTGCGCATTCTGGCTACCGGTGCATTTCCTTTATCTATGCGGGCCAGTATTTTGTATTGCAGCCAGCGCGCCAATGGGTGCATATCATATAGCAACTGATGTTCAGGCCATGCACCTTCTTTTTTTCTTGCTTTTTCAATTGATGATTCAACAATATCTTTTCTGCACGTTAGTTTGAACGTATCTTTTCTCAGCGGGAAGGCTTCGATAGGAATATCGTATAAAACTCCTTCGTCACTTAATTCATCTGTCTGGGCAAACTCTACTATCTGTGCAGGGTCTTTCGGATCAACCTGAATATCCTTTTGCAATTGATCATCTACCGATTTCAATTCATCTACCAGCGTTGCGTAGTAATTGAAATCGCTGGTATAGAATGAGCTATGCGGTGGCTCGAATATTTTCTCTTTTGTGAGTTTATCCTCACCAGCTATATCAAACACGGCATCCCAATCTATTTCATCATCCTTTTGCTTGACATCCAATATCGAAACATCACCTTTAATGAATGCCTTGGTAACTAACTTTTCTTCCTTGGCAGTATCGTATAGCATCCACAGGCTACCTGCATCACCAAGTGATTTATATACCTCGTCTTCCTTCTCTTTCAGCTTATCCAATATCCTGAAATCATCTTTGATATTGGGATTGTCGGACTTTGAAATGAGGTAGTAGATAAACGGGGTTTTTGTTTGACCGAAGCGATCTATACGGCCATTCCTTTGTTCCAGCGTAATGATAGACCATGGAATATCGTAATTGAACATCTTGTGGCAATGGTAGTGCAGGTTCACACCCTGACTTCCTGCATCGGATGACAGGAATAGCCGGATGGGGCTATCTTCTTTAGAGAATTTATCAATAATGAGCTGTTGATCTGTATCAGACAGGCTGCCATTAAATTCTACGATAGCAGATTTGTCAATATTAAATGCCTCCCTTAGTTGTTCTTCCAAATACGTTAGTGTTGGTCTGCGCTCCGCGAAAATGATAATGCGGTCGTCTGTTTTCTTTCCCTGCCAACCTGCCGCCTTTAATTGATTAACAAGCCCTGTTAGCTTGCCGTCTTTTTTCGTTCTTAAAATATGTTCGATCTGCTTTTTGAGATCAAGTAGGAAATCTTTGGTAATCTCCTCATCTATTTCCTTCGCCAGTCGATTGTTTATAGTTTCCAGACAGGCGGCAGGCGAAGACATATAAGCCTTAAACAAGCCAATCGTGAACAGCAACGCACCATCACTCAAATTGCCCTTTGCTTTATCAAAAGCTTCCTTTTTGGCATTTTGAATACCCTCAATTACCGCCTCTTCTTCAGGAAATAAGGCAGTATGAAAACTGGTAGTCACCCGGTCGCGGAATGAATCGCCAACCTCCTTCTCTACATCTTTTTTAAACCGGCGTTCGAAGTATGGCCTTATATCTTCCGGTACAAAGTCATCATTATATGGTATCGCTGTGGGGTCTAGTAATTTGATAAGGTTGGCAAAGTTTTTCTTTTTACCATTATGCGGAGTAGCCGATGTTAATACCAGAGCCTCACTCCGTTGCGAAAGAAACTTAGCAAGATCACCACGCTGGCTGCCTGCATTGGCTACGGTATGGCACTCGTCAACTACTACTACATCCCACTTTATCTTTTCCAGAAAGTGTCGGAACTTACCATTGTTCTTCAGCGTATCTATGGAGACAATTACCTTGTCGTAATAGTCAAACGGGTTTTTATTGGACGGGATAATATTGCTGATCCTTGCTACGCCTTGACTATCCAACCTTACCAGTGGGATTGAAAAACGTGCCCATATCTCCTGCTGAAACTGGGATAAAATGGATTTTGGTGTAACCACCAATATGCGCTGGCCTTTACCCCTACGAATCATTTCCGTTAAGAAAATGCCTACTTCTATTGTTTTCCCAAGCCCTACTGCATCCGCAATAAGTATTCGGGGTTTGGGTAGTGATAGTGCTTTTATCGTAGGAACAAACTGATAGTTATTGGGGCGTATAGCCGCTTTATTAGCTATCTCAATTCCACCAGAGTAAAATGATGAGTTACGCAGGATAGTTTCTATAAACAGTTTTGACTTCCGGTAGCCATTAGAATTGTCAACAACCAATTGAGTTGATTCCGGTGTAATTATATCAAAATCTTCAAGGCTCAGGTCAAAACTGAACCGCATTCCCTTCACTAATTCAGAAATACCCTCTGCTTCAATTATTGTATTATCTACATGCGTAACCAGGAAATCTTCATCTCTAAGTTTCAGCCGGATTCCGGCAGCTATATTGTGTTTCTTTGCTTCAATCATGAGGGTGTTTGTAGCTTTTGGGACTTAAACTAATATTTTCGGTTCAGCCTGTAAATTAAGTGGTAAACTCAAGAAATTTATCCCAGATTACACAATCAAGAGGTCAATCTTTAATAAAGAGCATATTTTTAAGAAAAGGCTTGGATCTTTACTTCAAACCCCGAAGAGTTTTACGACAACAACTACAAACAAAAAAGCCATCTCAATTTGTTGAGATGGCCTTTAAAACATACCGAATTTACTTTATGCAGTTAAAATTACTTGAGCTGCCCTCATTTGAGAATTTCGCTCCTTAATTTGATAATCCCTTCTTACTGATTTCATTCTATCAGTTAATGCACTTATTGTAGCAATATCCTGAACTGTACCCATGGATACTACTTTACCTTCGCCCTTTAACTTATCTAGGACCTCAGCAGTTTTATTTATTTTAGTAGCCATATTAGAAACCTTTTAAATTGTCCGTAAAAATAGAAAATTTTTGCAAAGGTAGTAATTTTCTTGAGAAGTCCCCAATGCTATAATCAAAAGATATTAGTTCATCATTATATATAGCTAAGATAAGGGGCTTAACATTCGACACATTTGCCTCTGTAGCATCAACAATAATTAAGCCAGTAGCTTCAGGTACTGGTTGCTGGATAAGGGCTTTATTAGATATTTCAGCAACCCAAATGAACTTAGGCATTTCTGTTTCCAAAATTAATGCCTTAAAGTCGTCTTGAAGAGTAGGATTTAAGGCTATGTTATGTTTGTATGACCGACTTGATGCAAGATAAAATCTTAAAAAAATCTCAGAGTTATTAGCTATAGTAAAGAGTGAGAATAGTACCTGTTTAATGAAGTTTCTTGCTTCATAGGCTTCTAAATAAATTTTGGGGTAGAGTGGTACTATGAAATACGTTATATCGCAATTATGCCACGATGCATCCGGGTAATGAGATGTTGGCGTGGCAAATTTATTTAATGGATATGCAGGCAAATTATCATCGACAAAAACAAAATTTCTATCCAAATCGCTATTATCAAAAAAAGATATATTTTTCGTTGCAATCTCGTTGGCTATAAAGGGATTAGGTTCAGCAGACAATGGCAGTGCGTTTATTTGAGCGGCAGCTGTTCTATCATGCCCTATACAAAGAAGCGCGTGCCCAACATCACCTCCTTTATCTCGATTATCAACCGCCACAATAATGGGCACACCACTTTCAATATATGTCGCAAATAGTCGTTTTAATTCGATTGCTCCAAACTCTAATAAGGAATAAATACGTGTTCCAAATCCAAATTCCTTCAATGCATAAGCCATTTGTTGTATATTCAATCCCTTTGAAGGAATTTGCCTTTCCGCAGATACTATCCTTAATACTTCAACGATTCTCGATGGAAGAACAGGCTTATATTCTGGATATTTATTTCCAAAATACTCCATCATTGCCCAGAGTGTGGTTTCGGCACACGAAATAGTTTCTGTGTCCTGAGAGGAGTGTGGAAACCCAACAACTTCGAATTTAATAGAATTTGCTGTGGTTGCAAACTTCCCGGCTATACTTAAAAAATTATTTACTTTTAATGCTTTGGGGGATATAATGCTTCTCCCAATAATTTGAGGTGTTGTTGGTCTTAGCGTAATAAATCCTAAGTATCTATTTTGCAAATCGGTTAATGAATCGGGATTACGAAAATCTTCTTCTTTAATTTCCTCCTTAAAAATTGATAGTCTAATGCTATCCTTTTTATAATTACCCAATTTTGAAGAAAAATAGGAGTAATAACTATCTCTATACACTTTATCAATATAGGGGGCTTCTATAAAATAATAGCTATCATCAATTACTTGATCAATATTGCTATGGACAACATTGTCATATAGAGTTTCTGCAAATAATTTCTGAAGCGAAAATTGAGTAACCATTAAATCAACGATTTCCGATCTTAATTCAACTTTTGATGCAATAATCCTGCTTATAGACATATTAGTTATTATATCGCAAATGTACTGCAAGTAATCAATAAAATAATTGACTGAGTATCCAAAAGAAGATTCAAGGAAACTCCGTGATTAGCATATACAATCTATTTTAGCAAAATCGAACTTTCAATTAAAGAATTGCCTGCACCGTGTCAAACTTCTCTAAATCCACAACGAAAAAGTTCGACATTTCCCCGCCCTTCTCCACAAGCTTTAAATCGCCCGAAAGGGCGATTTTTTGTATTTATATGAGCTTCACTGTTTACATAATTTATTCTAAGAAGTTGGATAAGTATTATGTCGGCTATATCGAAAATATTGAGATCAGATTGGCACAACACAATAGTGGCATTTCTGACTACACGTCTAAAGCAACGGACTGGGAAACAAAATACGTAGAATCGTTTGATACCAGGCAGGACGCCATGAAAAGGGAAAAAGAGATCAAAAACAAGAAATCAAGGAAATATATTGAATGGTTAATTAGCTCTGTCTGCTAGAGCGTTTGCTTATCCCGAAAGCATTCGGAAAAAAGGTAACCGGTTCAGCTATGGTATTCTTCACAAAATGAGAAAGGGAGCGCTGAGCGATAGTTCTGCGCTCCCTTTCTCATTTTCCCTTCAACCTCACCTACAGGCTAAAGATCAGGTTTATTGGCAATTTTGTCTACATCTTCCATCACGTTTAGATTTAGTTGCTTTTTATAGTTGATCATTGAATTGCGGAGCTCTGGTTTGCTCGACGACAGTATTTGCACGGCCAGTAAGCCGGCATTTTTAGCGCCGTTTAATGCAACGGTGGCCACTGGCACCCCACCTGGCATTTGCAGAATTGATAGAACAGAGTCCCAGCCATCTATTGAGTTTGTTGACTTTATTGGTACGCCAATAATGGGCAAGGGCGATATAGCCGCCACCATGCCCGGCAGGTGTGCGGCGCCACCAGCGCCTGCTATAATTACTTCGATACCGCGCAGGTGTGCATTTTCTGAAAATTCATATAGTCTTTTCGGCGTTCTGTGGGCAGAAACAATGGTGATCTCGTAAGGTACCTCAAATTCTGCCAAGACCCGGGCAGCCTGTTCCATGATATGCATGTCTGAACCCGAACCCATTATAATACTAACAAGTGGCTTTTTCATATATCGGCTTTTACTTTTAAAATTTGTTTTACCAGGTCTGCTTTTTCTTTTGCTGCGTCTATAGTCGTGGCAAGTACGTTTACGTGCCCCATTTTACGGAAAGCTTTTGTGTGTTTTTTTCCGTACAAATGAATTTTCACTCCTTCTATTGCCATAGCTTTTGACAAGCCTTCATATTTTACTTTCCCTTCAAATCCCGGTTCACCCAATAGATTGATCATTACAGAGGGCATTTTTAAATCAGTAGCGCCTAACGGGAAATTATATATAGCCCTTAATAGCTGCTCGTACTGAGAAGTAATTGCGCTCTCAATAGTATGATGCCCGCTATTGTGCGGCCTTGGCGCTATTTCATTTATCCATACTTTATTTTCCTGGTCTATAAACATTTCCACTGCTAATATCCCAACTAAATTTAATGAAACAGCGATCTGAGTTGCCAACCCAATGGCTTCGTTATTTACTGTATCGCTTGTAGAGGCAGGGCAAATGATTTTTTCAACTATGTTTTCGTCCTGATTAAAAATCATTTCTGCAGGCGGGAAACATTTTATTTGTCCGGCATGGTTTCTGGCAACGATAACAGATATTTCGTTTTTAATGCTCAGGCATTTTTCGACGACCGATGGCCCATCCAATAATTTGTTCGCTTCGCTTTGATTTTTAATCACAGCAACACCCTGCCCGTCATATCCGCCTGTTCTTAATTTTTGCACGAAAGGGAATTCGATCTCATTGGCCTCCATTGCTCCGGCAATAGCTTCTTTGGAGGGATACAACTGAAAAGGAGCGGATGGTATATTGTGCTCTGAGTAAAAAGCCTTTTGCAGTCCTTTGTCCTTTATCAAGTACAATGTTTCCGGATCTGGGAAAATTTTTAATCCTTCTGCTTTCAGCTTTTTTAAAGCATCTATATTGATGTTTTCTATCTCAAAGGTTACCAGATCCACCTGCTTGCCGAAATTGTATACATCGTCAAAATCAAGATAGTTGCCCTGTACAAAAACGGTAGCACAAGATGCGGCCGGACATTCTTTGTCAGGGTCCAGGATATAGGTATTGATATTCCAGTTGCTTGCAGTAAGCGCCAATATTTTTCCCAGTTGCCCACCGGCAATGATGCCCAATTTATAATCTGATATTACCAGTTGTTCCATCTAGTTTATGATTCAATTATTGTGGTTGTGAAGGCTTGACGTTTCCTGATTGAATGTTACCACACCTGTGGCGATGTCGTGAGTGCCGCCAATAATTCCGATTTGCCCGCTTTCAATCATTTCTTTTAAAATGGGACTCCGTTCCATGATTGCTCTTACTGTTCGCTTAACGTTAATGTTTGCAACACTTTCAACGAATACCGCGTTTTTAGAATTTCTGTTTTCTTTGGTCACGGTTTCTTCTTCAACAGCAGGCCTTATTTTGGATAGCAGGGCAGTAAGGTTACCCATTTCAACGTGGTCGCAGGCACCTTTGATGGCCCCGCATTTAGTATGGCCAAGCACGACGATAATTTTCGCACCGGCCACTTTGCAGCCAAACTCCATACTGCCCAGGATATCTTCATTAATAATGTTTCCGGCGATGCGGACGCTGAAAATGTCACCCAATCCCTGATCGAAAATAAGTTCTGCAGACGTTCTGCTATCTATACAACTAAGAATGACAGCAAAAGGATGTTGTCCATCCGATGTCTCATTCGCCTGTTGTAAAAGATTTCGGTTTACCTTAAGATTATTGACGAATCTTTTGTTTCCCTCATTTAATAGCTCCATCGCCATTGAAGGAGTAATAGCTGCCTGCATTTCTTTGGTTAATGTTTTCATTGCTATTTTGTTTGTTTATAATGAATAAAAAAATTCAGCTTTTAGTGGTTCCGGGATCTGGTTTTCTTTCAGCAGTTGTTTAATATTTATCTCAATTGTACGGGCAATGGTTGTTACTGCTGTATCTGTAGGTCTGTTCTCGAACGGATCCTGCATGTGTGTGGCAGATTTTTCCAGTAGAAAAAAGGCGCAGGAAATAATCAGTAAAAGTGGGATCTCAAAAATGCCGGCCACGTTATTTAAAGCAATAGAAAGAGTAATAACAAAGAGATAAATAAATGCATGGAGAAACAGCCGGTACGTAACTGGGAATATGGTTGTCTTTATTCGTTCCGATTTCCCTTGTGCATCGCACAGACGCACCAATGTATTATCTAACTGCACCTGCCCAAAGTCATTTAACTGGTTGTCTTCTTTCAGGTCTTTGATGTCATGGGCGTGCAACTGAAGCAATGCCAGCGCTTTATTATTATGTTGTTTAATTGCTTCGAGGTCTTCTGAACAAATGAATTTTTCCAGGCCCGAGGTAGGGTCCAGTCCTCTGAGCGATTGTCCCAGGCAATAGCACCAGGCAATTTGCCTGAAAGCGATTTTTTTTATTAATTCTTCATTGCCCCTTCCAACGAGGGTTTGCAGCTGGATAACAAAGCTGCGTGAGTCATTGACAATTGCACCCCATACTTTTCGCGCTTCCCACCACCTTTCATAAGACTGGCTAATCTTAAAGGATAGAAGGATGGATATAGCCGTGCCTAAGAATGCCGGAATTGTAAAAGGCATTTCAGGGAGGAAGTGTTTATATTTTTCAGTAACGTAATAAACTAACAACGACACGGACAATACATAAAGCAGATCGTATTTAACCTTGTTCCATATGTAAGATGCGGGTATTCTTTTGTTAAGGAGCATCATTTTATCTTTTATGTAGTGCAAAGATAGGAATACCTTATTAAATGATAGGAATACTATCATAAATAATTGTAAAAATATTTTTCCTTAGGTTTGCAGGGTTGTTCAATAGCAGTAAAAAGACAGTAGATGAAATTGCAGTTACAGATAAAAATGAATGAAGCCCTGTTTCTCCGCAATCCCGAAAGTTCGGAGTTGGGGAAAAACATCCTGAAGCATAGTGTTCAATTAATTTATAAGGGTGGCTTTGAGGCATTTACCTTTAAAAAATTAGCGGAGGTGATTGGTACAACCGAAGCCGGCATTTACCGCTATTTTGAAAATAAACATAAGCTATTGGTCTACCTGACTGCGTGGTATTGGGGATGGCTTGAGTTTCAGATCAATTACCAGACCAATAATATAGAAGACCCGATAGTAAAGCTGAAAAAAGTAATAAATCTACTGGCAACCGCGGTAAAAGATGATGAGCAAACAGGCTACTTAAACGAGAGTTTATTGCACCAGATCATCATAGCCGAAGGGTCTAAAGCATACCTTACGAAACAAGTAGGAGAAGATAATAAACAGCAATTTTTCAAGCCCTATAAAGATCTTTGCGCGGTAATAGGCGTTATTATTTCCGAATGCAACCCTGCGTATAAGTACCCAAAATCCTTAGCATCCACGATCATAGAGATGGCACACTTTCAAAATTTCTTTATGAATCATTTGCCCTCTTTAACTGATTTCGGCAACACAAAAGAGGAAGCCGAGATCATTGCTTTTCTCAATAACCTGGTGTTTAGCAGCCTGGAAAAAAGCGCAGTGGAGCCCAGGGTTTAATGGCCCGCATGGCTCATCTTTGTCTAGATGGGTAAAGTGTATACAGCTACTCTGTAGAGATATGTTACGAACTGGTGATAGTCCTGTGTGTGATATTTGCCGCAATGGAGCTGAGGCAAAGTAAGGGTGGCCAATCTCAGGCACTTTTATACAAGTCAGTTCGTGTTATACCGCCAGCCATTTTATACATGAAAGTATTAACAGAAGCGCCTTTTCATTGTGCGCCTGCATTGCAAAAGACTCTATTTAGTATTAGCCACATTTGTTAAAATCTCTTGCAATTCCTCACAACATTTTACAAGTTCACCTAAAAAGCTATCTGATCAAAATTCTTTGAGTTGCCAACAACTTTAAGCAGAGCAATCCGGTTGTTTAAGTTTGAAATTATCGCCTTTAATTAAACAAGTATTGAATTACAGTGCGTTAATACGCATATAAAAAACAATCATTCACTTTTGGTTAACCATAAAAAATAAGAAAAACAAATAAAACCGCTATTTTTATATTCCCAGAAAATTATGTTTTCAACAACTTCAAGTTAAATTTTTGAAAACAATTATTACGGGCTATTAATTAAGTGTTAAAAAAAGACATAGATACGTACAGTTTTATAGTCTGAATGCCTTGCGCAGTGCGGGTTTCGGGAAAAAAGAAAAAATAGCAAGCATTATAAAAACTGCTGTTATTTTTTGTGAAAAAAGTAAAAAAAGAGAGTAATAATTGCCAGTTAATATTGAGATAGTTACAAGTAGTAAAAACCTTTGACTAAAGTTTCTAAATTTTAAATGTAACCGAGTATGAGAAATTTTTCCGCTATCAATGAGGTTGGAGCAAACACAACAAATACTAAAAACAATGTTGTGTCGGCGTGCGAAAGACTGTTCAGGTCTGTTTTTTCACATGTGAAAAAACGATCGGTTAGGCTGGGTGTTGCAGGGCTATTCCTGCTATTGATGGGAAGCGTTGGCAATAGTGCCAATGCACAGACAGTGACAGTCCTTGACCCTACAGGTGACGGCGGATTTGAAACCGGAGCCACCTTTGCACTTAACGGCTGGACGGTGGTAAACATGACCGGAGCTGCGGCTGCTACAAATGGTATCTGGAACATAGGTACGACAGCAGGGCAATTTGCCGGAAGCCGTGGTGCTTACGTGGGCACCGCAGCTGGTGCTTATAGTTACGGTACTGCCAACTCGAGGGTAGACCATATGTACAGGGACCTGGTTATACCGGCAGGCGCGACTAATATATCGGTTAACTTTCAATTGAAAGGTAATGGTGAGACAGGTTATGACCGACTCCTGGTATATACCGGTACTACTGCTACTACGCTCACTGCCGGTGCGTTGCCAGGAGCAACAGCGACACTTGTATATACACAGGCAACATTATACGGAGCTACTTACACCTCGATAGGTGTAGCACTACCAAACACTCTGGCCGGTACCACTGTTCGTTTGATATTTGTGTGGCAGAACGATGGTTCTGTTGGAACTCAGTCTCCTGCTGCAATCGATAATATAGGTGTTACTTACTGTCCTACTCCTGCGGCTATTACAGGTACTGCAACGCTTTGCACAGGCACTACTACCACATTGAGCTCGGCTGGCGCTACAGGTACATGGAGCAGCAGCAACGCTGCGGTAGCTACAGCCTCAGGGGGGACTAACCCGGTTACAGTTTCAGGTGTAGGCCCTGGTACTGCTACTATTTCGTTTACATCGAGCTGCGGCGTTGTGGTAACAAAAGTAGTAACCGTTAATGGCCCGGCAGCAATTACCGGTACTACAACTATGTGTGCAGGCGGCGGAACAACTACACTTAGCAGTGCTACCGCCGGTGGCACATGGACAAGCCTCGCTCCCGCCACAGCCTCTGTGACTACAGGCGCTGCTACAACTACTGTTACAGCTGGTACTGCCGGAACAGCTACAATATCATACACAATTGCCGGTGGATGCGCTCAGACGAAGATCGTTACAGTTAATGCAGCACCAGCCACCATTACCGGAGCTACCTTCCGTGTTTGCGTGGGCAGTACTATTACATTAGCAAATTCAGTGCCCGGTGGCACCTGGAGCAGCAGCAATGCTAATGCAACTGTTGTTGCTGCTACGGGTGTTGTTACCGGCGTAACGGCAGGCACAGCAGTGATCACTTACAACGGCTGTGGTTTTGTTACACAAGTTGTGACCATTAATGCTAATCCTGCATCTATCAGCCCGTCTTCATTAAGCTTGTGCGTTGGTGTCTCGGCCACCGTATCTGATGCAACTACCGGCGGCACATGGAGCAGCAGCAGTGCAAATGCTTCAGTAACCGGATCAACAGTAACCGGTGTAACGGCAGGAGCGGCTACCATATCTTATATATTAACGGCAACCGGATGTTATACCACCATACCTGCCACCATTACAGCAGCTCCTTATTCGGCATATGCATCGGCTTCGCCAACTTCAATATGTGCCGGTAGTACTTCTACCCTGAGTGGTAGTGTTGCTTCGAGTGCATCTTTCTACAACGTAACAAGTACAACATATGCTTTGTCTTCAATAACCACTGCCGTAGGTTCTGTTACGGGTGACGATGTTAACAGTGGTGTTGCTACAATTCCATTCGCGTTCAACTACTTTGGCACAAGCTATACTGGTCTTTATGTGAGCACAGATGGCTGGGTAACTTTCACCAATCCGACCCTGACTACCTACACTAACTATACGATTCCTACTGCTGGCATGCAAGGGCAGATCGGTGCAGGTATCGCGTTTGGTGTGCATGATTATGCTACTTCCGGTTTTGGAATTACAGGGGCAGGCAGTGTAAGCTATGGATATACAGGCACCGCTCCCAACCGTCAGTTTATTATTTACTTCAACGGCCTCGGCGACTATAACACAGCGGGGGGCGGCATATCAGGCCAGATCATTCTGTATGAAGGATCGAACATAATTGATGAGATGCTTACCTCTAAAACTGGTGGTAATGCTGCTACCCTGGGTATCCAAAGCAACACAGCCGCTATAGGTTTTGCTCCGGCTACCAGGAATGGTTTCACAGGAACTGTGGGCACACCGGAAGGTTGGAGGTACACACCTACGACATCGCCGGCGCCTACCTTTGCCTGGAGCCCGGCCAGCAGCTTAAGCAACGCTGCAATAGCTAACCCGGTAGCGTCGCCTACCGTTACTACAACTTATACGGTCTCTGTTAGTTCTGGTGGCTGTGCGCCTACCGCAACCGTGCAGGTAACTGTTACTCCGGTACCAACGCCGATCACCGGCGGTACATCGCCAATATGCATTGGTAATAATACAACCCTGGTAGAGTCTGTGACCGGAGGTACGTGGAGCAGCAGTAATACTGCTGTTGGCACGGTAAGCGCAGGTGGTGTGGTGACTGGTATTGCAGCAGGTACGACGATAATTTCTTATGCCACCACCTGTGGTACCGTAAATGTTACGGTCACTGTAAATGCTTTGCCGGTTATTTCCGGTTCATCATCTACTTGTGTTTCGACGACTACTTCGTTGACCGCAGTGTTGAGTGGTGGTACATGGTTGAGCACCAATACAGGTATTGCAACCATTGGTTCGACGTCCGGCCTGGTTACAGCGGGTGCATCGTCTGGCACAACCACGATCAGTTATACGGATCTCAATGGTTGTATCTCCAGCAGGACACAGACCATAACTAATATAGGCCCCGGCGCCATTACAGGAACTACTACTGTTTGTGCCGGAAGGACAACGACTTTGAGTGACTCACCTGCTGGTGGAGGATGGACCAGTACAGTACCTGCAGTGGGAACAATTGACGCAGCTACCGGTGTAGTAACCGGCTTAAGCGCAGGTACTACTGTCATCAGTTATAACACCGGCTGTTTAACTCCAGCTTCAACTACTGTAACGGTGCTTGCCAGCCCCGCAGCTATCACCGGCGTTACATCGGTGTGCGTGGGCCAGGTAACATCGCTGACCGATGCATCAGGTGCAGGTACCTGGGCGAGCAGCAATAGTAACGCTACTGTTGTTGCAGCTACAGGTGTAGTAACCGGTGCCATCATCGGTACATCAACTATTACATTTACGCTGGCATCATCTGGGTGTCGTGCTACAACTTCAGTTGGCGTTGTTTCGGGAGCTGTTATCCCAATTGTAAGTGCTTCGGCTTCGCCGGGCGTGGTGTGCACCCCGGGCGCTTCTTCCCTGCTGGCTACTGTTACCGGCGCGCCGGCCTATGACGTTAGCAGCACTACATATGCATTGGCTACTATTACTACGTCTTCTGGTACCCTTACCGGCGATGATGCCAATAGCGGCGCTGTTGCACTGCCGTTTACATTCAATTTCTTTGGCACCAACTACAACTCAATATATGTATGTACGAACGGTTGGGTAAGCTTTACGAATAGCGGTACCAACCTGACCAACTATACGATACCATCGGCAGGTATGCAAGGTGCTATAGGCGCCGGCATAGCATTTGGTGTGAACGACTATGCAACTGCAACTTTCGGCACTACCGGGTCCGGTAGTATCACTTACGGTTATTCAGGTACAGCGCCTAACCGCCAGTTTATGATCAGGTATCAAAACCTGGGCGACTATTCTGCCGGTGGGTTAATATCGGGTCAGATCATCCTGTATGAAGGCACCAACATCATTGATGAAATGCTTACCCGCAAAACCAGCCCCAATGCGGCCACCCTGGGTATCCAGAGCAATACCGGTACGATCGGTTATGCTCCTGCAGGGAGAAACGGCTTCACGGGCACGGTAGCCGCGGCTGCGTCTGAAGGTTGGAGGTATACACCATCAAACATTACCTACGCGTGGTCACCGGCTACATTCCTCAGCAGCACTACGGTCAATAGTCCAAGTGTAAGTTCAGCAACTGTAACAACTACTTATTCGGTTACTGCTTATTATAATAGTTGCTATTCATCTCCTGCCGCTACCACGCTTACGGTGAATACTGCGCCATCTGCAATATCAGGCGCAAACGCAGTGTGTGTTTCGGCTGCTATTACGTTATCAGATGCTTTAACCAACGGTACATGGTCAAGCCTTTCACCGTCTGTTGCTACAGTAACAACCGGCGGCGGTGGTACTACAACAGTTACCGGGGTGACTGCAGGAACTGCAACCATACAATACAGCAACTTATGCGGTACGGTAACAACAATAGTTACCGTAAACGCACTGCCGGTTATCACAGGCCCATCAACAACCTGTGCGTCAGCGACCACTTCACTTTACGCTTCACCTGCAGGTGGCAGCTGGCTGAGCACTATTACGGGCGCAGCCACTATAGGTGCTTCAGATGGTATAGTATCTGGTATAGCTGCCGGCACAACGCTGATCAGCTATACAGATGTTAACTCATGTGTAAGCACACGCACGCAGTTTGTTGTCAGCGGATCGCCTGCGCCAATATCCGGTTCTTCTATTATTTGTAGTGGTAATACCACTCCATTGTCTGATGCAACTGCAGGTGGTACATGGAGCAGCAGCGACCTTGCCATAGCTACCGTAGGCACCAGCGGTGTTGTCACCGGTGTTGCACTGGGTACAGCAGACATTACTTATTCTACCGGTTGCGGCACGGCGCCAACTCAAACGGTTACCGTTAACGCTACGCCTGTGATCTCAGGCCTCCCCGGTACTTGTATAGGTTCCAGCACCACGCTCACTGCGGCACCATCTGGTGGTACGTGGGTGAGCGGTAGCCCGGTGGTGGCTACTATCGGTGCTTCATCAGGCCTGCTTAGTGGTCTCACCGCTGGTACCACAGCGGTTACTTATACAGCACCGGTTACCGGATGCTTTGCAATAGTGAGTGAGTCTGTAAGCAGTGTAGTGCCTACCGTTACTGCTTCCGTATCTCCTACAGTTGTATGTGAAGGTAGTGCGGCAAGTCTGACCTCTTCGGTAACTCCTTTTTATAGTCTCACTGGCGTTACCTACGGTCTTTCCACTATCAGCACTTCAGTGGGTACTTTAGCTGGCGATGATCTTAACAGCGGTGCAATAGCATTACCTTTTACGTTTAATTACTTTGGAACTAATTATAACTCAATATATGTTTGTACTAACGGTTGGGTGAGCTTTACAAGTACCGGTACGGGCCGCACGAACTATACGATCCCATCGGCTGGTATGCAAGGCGAAATAGGTGCAGGTATCGCATTTGGTGTATCTGACTTTGCTACTGCAGGTTCTTTTGGTGCCGGCAGCATTAGCTACGGATATACCGGAACTGCGCCTAACCGTAAGTTTATTATAGATTTTAACGGACTTGGTATCTTCTTTGGTGCCGGCGTAATATCCGGCCAGGTTATTTTGTACGAGGGGTCGAATATAATCGACGAAATGCTTACCTCAAAGACAAATACAAATGCTAATACTCTTGGCCTTCAAAGCAATGATCCTGCTGCGGGCATTGCTCCACCTACAAGGAACGGTTTTACCGGTACAGTGGGCACTAGCGAGGGTTGGAGGTATGCACCGCTGAACATTAGTTATCTGTGGTCGCCTTCTGCAGGTCTCAGCAGCAGCACTGCTAGTAATCCGACAGTTACGGCTGCAACTGCAACTACTACTTATTCTGTTACTGCATACGCAAATGGTTGTGCATCGGCAGCCCCGGCGGTGGTTACGCTTACCGTAACACCAGTTCCGGTGGCAATAACCGGCAACTCTCCGTTCTGTACGGGCAGTACACTTACACTTGGCGAAACTTCTCCTTTAGGTACGTGGAGCTCCGGTGATCCTACCACTGCTACAGTGAACGCTACTACCGGTATCGTTACGGGCATATTGAACGGAAACGTGGATATCAGCTACGACAACGGATGTGGTACACCAGCAGTAGCAACAGTTACCGTGAATGCCCTGCCAACTGCAGGCTCAATAGGAGCTTCTTCAAGCCTCATCTGTACAGGAGCCTCCCTCACACTTAGCGAGACCGGCTACCCTACAGGTACAGGTTCTGTGGTGTCTTATAACTGGACAGGCCCTGCAGGATACAGCGCTACCTCCGGTACCGGCAGTATCTCATTTGCAGTGCCTACCACTGCATACAGTGGCACATACAGCCTTAGCACTACTTATCCCGGTAACGGATGTGTAAGTGCGCGGGTAACTCTTTCACCAGCAGTGACGGTAAATGCACTGCCTACGGTGGCAAGCCTTACAGCGCCATCTTCCACTTGTATCAATGCTCCTTTCAACCTCACAGCAGGCGCTGTTACCGGTGTTGGCGCTATAACATATAGCTGGACCGGCCCTGACAGCTACAGTACAACCAGCGGTTCAAGCCCGGTTGCATATACACCAACAACTACTGCTGCAAGTGGCGTGTACAGTGTTACAGTTACTACCCCCGGTTTTGGCTGTACCAGCGCTCCTGCAGTTTCAGGAACTGTAACAGTTAACGCACCGGGCCCGATACTGGGCACATTGAGCGAGTGTTCAGGTGGCCTCACCAGTGCACTCACAGACGCTGCTCCGGGCGGTGTATGGGAAAGCAGTAATCCATCGGTGGCAAGCATAGGTACGGACGGTGTGGTGACCACAGGTCCTACAGCCGGAACAGCTACTATCAGCTACACGCTTGGTGGTTGCTCTGTATTTGCATCTTTCGCTGTTAACCAGTCTCCTGGTACAACCTCAGGTACACTGTCTGTATGTAGCGGTTCTACAACTACGCTGACCAATGATGGCGGTGTAGGTAACTGGACAAGTGACGTTACAGCTGTGGCTACAGTTGGTTCTACTTCAGGTATCGTAACCGGCGTAACCGGCGGTACCACAACAATATCTTATACCAACGGCTGTGGCTCTCCGGTGACTGTGATAGTTACCGTGAACCAGACTCCGGGGCCAATAGCAGGAGCTTCATCCCTTTGCGTTGGCAGTTCGTATACGCTTACTAATGAGTATAGCGGCGGTACGTGGAGCAGCAGTGCACCAGCGATAGGTAGTATTGGTTCTACCAGTGGTATCGCAGGCGGAGTTGGCAGTGGTACAACAACAATAACATACTCTCTTAATAACGGATGTCCTAACGTAACTACGGTTGCGACAGTGAATGCTCTGCCGGGTGGAATATCAGGCAACAGGCTTGTATGTGTTGGCCTGAGCAGCACGCTCAGCAATACTGCCGCTGGTGGCACATGGAGCAGCAGCGATCCTTCCATAGCAGCCATAGGCAGCACGTCTGGAACAGCATTTGCAATATCAGGAGGTACGGCAACCATTACATACTCAAATGGTTGTGGTACCAACCCAACAATAGTATTCACAAGTAATCCTACACCGGGCGCTATACTGGGTAGTTCCCTTGCATGCGTAGGCCAGAGCATTCAGTTGAATAACATATCTGCTGGCGGCACATGGACAAGCAGCACACCATCGGTGGCTACAATTGGCTCCAGCAGTGGTATCCTTACGGGGATAGTAATAGGAACAACTACTATAAGCTACAACAGCTGTAGCAGCCGCGTTACTAAAACCGTGACAGTTAACAACGCAATACCTGCGGTTGCGGCGGTGGTATCTCCTAGCCCTATATGTGCGGGCTTCAACTCAAGCCTTTCGTCTTCGATAACCTCGAGCACTATCTATTCGGTGTCAGCTACTACATATGGGCTGTCAGCAATTACTACTCCGGTAGGTACGCTTGCGGGAGATGACGTGAATACCGGCGCGGTTTCACTTCCTTTTACCTTTAATTTTTATGGTGCTGACTACAATTCAATATATATATGCAGCAATGGCTGGGTGAGCTTTACTAATTCAGGGACCAACCTGAGTAACACTACAATACCTTCTGCTACAGCCGTATCTAACATCGGTGCCGGTATTTCACTTGGCATGTTCGATATGAATACGGGAGCTGGTGGTAGTATTAGCTATGGTTATTCCGGTACTGCGCCTGACCGCAAGTTCATCATCTACTACAACGGTGTTGCTGATTTTGGTGGCGGCGCCGCGATTTCCGGTCAGATAATTTTGAATGAGGGTTCGAACCTGATTGATGAAATGCTTACCTACCGTAATCCTTCTACCCATCCATTTACAATGGGAATTCAGAGCTTAGCGGGTGGAATAGGTGTACCTGCTCCCGGCAGAAATGCAAGTTCTTCAACTGTTACGACACCGGAGGGATGGCGATACAGGCCTGTGGTTAACTCTTACTTATGGTCGCCATCTACTTTCCTGAGCAGCACTACCTCGTCTAGCCCTACGGTGATCGCTGCAATGTCTACAATTACATATTCTGTTTCAGCAAACCTGGCGGGATGTGTTGCCGTAGCAACAACTCAATTGTCGGTTAATCCGTTACCGGTAGCAACTCCTGCCTTCAGCGCTGCATGTGTTGGCGGTTCGGTTGGCCTCACGGCTAATGCGCCAACTGCTGTTAGCTATGCATGGAATGGCCCTGGTGGATTCACTTCAACAGAAGCTAATCCTGTGCTTAGCAGTGTTACTACTGCCGTAAACGGTACTTATACAGTAACGGTTACAAGTGCTGCGGGTTGCGTAGGAACGGGTACAGTAACAGTAACACTGAGTACGCTGGGTATAACAGTCAATAATAATGGCCCTGCGTGTGTGGGCGGGACTGTGAATTTAACGTCTGCACCGACTGGCACGGCTACACCCGCTTCTTATTCATGGAGCGGTCCGTTATCGTACCTGGCCACTGGTCAGAATGTAACTATGACTACCAGTGCAACTACGGATATGGCTGGTACCTATTCAGTAACAGTTACGGGCTCGGGTTCGGGCTGCGTGGCTTCTGGTACTACAAACGTTATAATAAATACACTTGGTATCACCGCCAATAACGATGGACCTGCATGTGTAGGCGGTACATTGAGCCTGTCTTCAGTGCCAAATGGTTCTGCCGTACCAACAGATTACTCCTGGAGCGGTCCCGGCTTTACCTCTGGCAGCCAGAATGCTAACAGGACAAATAGTGCGACTACTGCAATGGCAGGAGTATATACAGTAACTGTAATAGCTTCAGGTTCCGGCTGTAGCGCAACTAATACGACAAACGTGACGATCAATACTATCACGGTGGCTGCCAGCAATGATGGACCTGCATGTGAAGGCGGTACAGTGAACCTGACCTCTACATCATCAGGCAGCATTGTAGCCACAGAATATGATTGGAAGGGACCATCGTCGTTTACAGCTTCTACTCAGAATGTAAGCCTTACTACAAGCGCAACACTTGCAATTGCTGGTACTTATACAGTAGCGGTTGGTGCCCCAGGTTCCGGTTGCACCGCGTCAGGTACTACAAACGTTACCGTTAAGACACTTGGTTTAGCACTAGGCAATGACGGTCCAGCCTGTGTGGGTGGAACCGTGAATCTTACCGCTACGCCGTCTGGTACCGCTACACCTGTGAGCTATTTATGGGACGGCCCTTCTTACAGTGCTTCGGGCCAGAACGTAACGCTTACAACCAGCGCTACTACTGATATGACTGGTAGTTACACGGTGACCGTTACTGCTGCAGGCTCTGGCTGCACCATAACGAAGGTTACGGATGTGCTTATCAATACTATAGGTATCACAGCTAGCAACGATGGCCCTGCCTGCGTAGGTGGTACAGTTAATCTGTCTTCAATACCATCGGGAAGTGCTACGCCAACAGGTTATGCATGGAGCGGGCCAAGCTATGCCGGTACCGGGCAGAATGTAACACGTACAACAAATGCAACTACCGCAATGTCTGGTATCTATACGGTAACGGTAAATGCTTCAGGCTCTGGTTGTACAGCGATCAATACTACTAACGTAACGATCAATACTCTGGGCGTAACTGCTACGAATGACGGTCCTGCTTGTGTAGGCGGAACGGTTAATCTGACTTCTACACCATCAGGAACTGCGGTGCCTACCGGCTATGCATGGAGTGGCCCGTCAGTATTCAGCTCTACAGTTCAGAGCCTGAGCCTGACAACCAGTGCTACAACTGATATGTCTGGTATTTATACAGTGACAGTTACCGCAAATGGTTCTCACTGTTCTGCTACGACGACTACGCACGTTGTGGTTAATACGCTCGCTACCGCGCCATCAAATGATGGTCCTGCATGTACAGGTAGTACAGTTAACCTTTTCTCTAACATAACAGGAACGGCGTCGCCGACCTCATATTCATGGAGTGGTCCTTCGTTCTCGGCAGCAACTGCGAACACATCGCTTAGCAGTGTGACAACCGCAATGACTGGCACCTATAACTTTACGGTGACAGCTACCGGCTCTAACTGTATTGCTACGGGCTCTACAGGTGTGACGGTTAACGACCTTTCGATCACTGCATCCAACGATGGACCGGCATGTGCAGGCGGTACAGTTAACTTTACATCTGCTCCTTCAGGAAGCCTCGTTCCATCTGCATATAACTGGTCTGGCCCTAACGGATTCAGCGCTACTGTGCAGAACCCGGTTCTTGCCGGAGCGGTGCTGCCATCTGCCGGTACTTATACTGTGACAATGAGCGGTGTAGGTACGGGTTGTTCTACTACTGCTACAACTACGGTAGTTATCAAAACGATCGGCATTACGGCATCTAATACAAGTCCGGCTTGCGTTGGTGGTACAGTTAATCTGTCTTCTATACCGTCGGGCACAGCGGTTCCAACCGGCTACGCCTGGTCAGGTCCGATGAGCTTCAGTGCAGGCACTCAGAACACAAACCTCACGACCAGTGGCACTACGGATCTGACCGGTATCTACACCGTGATGGTTACTTCTACAGGCTCTAATTGCGTAGCGATAGCGACAACAAACGTTGTTGTCAACGATCTTGGATTGGTAGCTAATAACGACGGTCCGGCATGTCTTGGTGCTGTAGTAGTTCTTACTGCAACTCCATCGGGTTCGGCAACTCCGACAACCTACTCATGGGCAGGTCCTTCAAGCTTCACAAATACGAACCAGAATACATCAGTTGCTCCTGTGACTTTTGCCAACGCAGGTGTATATACAGTGACTGTGAACGCAAATGGTTCGGCATGTACTGCTACCGCAACTACAAATGTGGTGATCAAGTCATTGTCCATAAATGCTTTCAACGATGGACCAACCTGCGCAGGATTGATAGCAAATCTCACTTCGACACCTGGCGGTACTAGTATCCCGACCAGTTATTCATGGAGTGGCCCTCTTGGCTTCAGCGCGACAACACAAAACACTATGCTTGACCCTGCTGCTACGAACCAGTCAGGTACATATACAGTAACGGTGGTTTCAACAGGTACTGGCTGTATAGCTCGTGCTACAACCACGGTGAGCGTACTTCCAGTTCCAGTGCCGATTCTCGGTAATCCAACAGTATGTGTTGGCTTAACAACCACCTTGAGTGAAGCATCACCGGGAGGCGTTTGGTCAAGCACAAATACGGGTATAGCTACGATAGGTACTGCAGGCTCACCAACATCACCACATGTGGTATCTGGTCTGTATGCAGGTACTACTAGCATATCTTATACAGCCGGTAACGGTTGTGCGTCTGTGGTAGTTATCACGGTAAATCCAAACCCGATAATCACAGGCATGATGCCGGTATGTATAGGCGCATCGATCGCACTTAGCAACGATATAGCAGGTGGTATCTGGACAGCTTCCAACACTAAGGCTACTGTAGGTTCTACCTCGGGTATCCTTACAGGTAATACCACAGGTACCGATAACATCACTTATACATTGCCAACAACGTGCCGCACGGTTGCAATAGCGACGGTTAATGCAGCGCCATCAGCGATAGGTGGTACTGCCAAGGTATGTGAAGGCCAGACGACTACGCTGAACAGTACGAGCAGCGGTGGTACCTGGAGCAGCAGCAATACATTAGTAGCTGCAACTGTGGGATCTACGGGAGCTACGATGGTGGTAACCGGAGTTGCTGCGGGCACGGCTACGATTTCCTACATCTTA
>CANFHA010000028.1 GCA_947446645.1 Chitinophagaceae bacterium
ACAAGCCTTTGTGGCAGATTTGTGGCAAGTGCGACTCAATTTGTTTCATCTTAATTCACATTAACTCAGGTTGCATTATGACCAAGGCGAAGCCCGGTAAGAGTTAGGTCTATATTAGCTGATTTTATATAAATAATTTTACATCCAATCCGGGTCACGCGAGTAATGCGAGAGCGGGGTGCGAAGAGCGCTCCGCTTTTTTATGGGGTAAGCTTTGAATATTATGACTTCTTGTTGTCCGCAATTTTCATAATTGTCAGTTTATAAACCTTACCGTCTTTGTCATAGGTTGTCCATTCGCCCACTTGCTTTCCATTGTCAAAATTACCAGACCTCATTATGATCCCATTTTTCCTGTACCATTCCCAGTAGCCGTGCATCTGGTCACCAAGCATTTGCCCTTTTGCCCAAATAGAGCCGTCGGCGTGAAGCTGTGTATGTTCTTTGGGCTGCATAGTGGTTTCTCTACTTTAAGTACAAGTGCCTTTATCATCGCGGTGCGCCAATACCTGGGCAGAAGCACGCAGGTGCTGCTTTTTTTAATGCCTACTTCACTGAAAGCTCCTTTTTATTTGTGGCTGGATTTACGACCGTATAGCGTATCAGCTGCAGATCATCAATATCTATAGTGACCTGGCGCCACACTTCGTCTTTATAATAAGATACCGTTGATTTGGCCCCGCCGCCCGAGGTGGTGTAGGAGTCGCCTTTAAAATTTATTATATCGTATTTTGCCTGTTCGTCAGTAAGGGCGGTGCGGGTGATCTTGCAACCGGAGCCGGTAGCCAGGAGATCATTGAACTGGTCCAGGAAAGCCAGCAAATTGGTTTTATTGTCAAACTTCTTTTTCAGGAAGAGCTTAATAAAATCTTTGTTCATGACATCGTACCACAGCGGCGCTTCCAATATTATTCTTGATGCAGCACTATCGAACAGGATGATGCAGGTTGTTTCGTTGATATGCGAACCCAGGTAGTGAGTGAGGGTGACTTTATAGATATCGAAATTGGGAATGACGGCCTTAACTAATGGCTTATCCATTTTTTCAATATTGCCCTTGTCTGAATGGAATACCCACCTGCCATCTTTGGTGGCTGTTTCAGACAGTTGCTCATTAAGCACTTTTTCAAGGTTTGCGTAGCCTTGTGCGCCGGCAGTGCTTAGGATGGAAAATGCCAGTATGGTAAGCATTAATTGTTTCATATGGATAGTGTTTCTGTGGTAAAAATAGTGATCAGCACTATTGGGTGTTTCAGGGGCGAAAAGATAAAATTTCCGGTTGGTATGAAAAATCCCTTTTGCATATGATGGTGTTGATAATCAATTGGTTGAAATTTTTTGATTGCGGGTTTTCTTCTGGTTTTTTCCGGTACCCGCAATCGCACCTTATGCCTAAAATCGGTGTAATAAATGTCTCTAATACCTAATGTATTTTTAAAATATCTAATATTTTGCGCGTTGCGAAAGATTGCTTCCTCGCAGCCACCACGATGGCCAGGCTATGCTCCTCGCAATGACGTTCGTTGGTTAGTGATTTCTTAATGCCGATCCGGTACAAACCAACAGTCAATAGCCCACAATTACCGTACCAAAGGAGGGGGAGATATCCACAATTTTTTGCGAGTGCATGTTGGGCAGCTTGAGATAGTTCGCGAGTGTCGGCGAGTCCTCGCTGCCACACAAGGCTCGGTTGAGCGACTCGCCGAGGACAGAGTGCATATTTGGCAGCTTGAGATAGTTCGCGAGTATCGGCGAGTCCTCGGTGCCACAAAAGGCTTGGTTGAGAGACTAACCGAGGACAGAAAGCTGCTGTTCCTCACCAATCTCTTTCGCGCAGGGATAGAACCTGCGGGTTCGTAAATGCAAGAATGTTTATTACCGATGTTGTACTCTTCTACGTGAGTGTTATTGATGAAGAACGCTAACGGGCGCAACTCCGTCATTTCAGATTCCCGTTGCTTCTCAAAAAAAATGTGCTAAATTTATTTGTGCGTATTGATTTTAAACCTTCACCTAGAAGTTTTACAGCTTATGTCGGTTCAGTGTGGTTTTACAGAAGTTGTTTGGCGCAGTACAACTGACGCTGGTACGCCAGGTGATGATGTTCACATTTGGAAGTTGTGGCTGCCTGCGGCACTCTCGCATATAGGCGCAGCTGCCTCATTGCTTAACGCAGATGAGCTGGAACGGGCTGGCCGTTATCTTCACGAAAGGAACAAACACCGCTTTACGCTGAGCCGTGCGATGCTTCGTTGCCTCCTGGCGAAATATACCAGTACCAGGCCAATGGCCATACAATTTTCAACAACCGGAAATAAAAAACCCTGTATAGCCGGCAGTGACCTCCAGTTCAATGTTTCGCATTCCGGCGATGTTGTGTTGATCGCTATTGCAAATGAGCCGGTAGGCATAGATGTAGAGCTCGTAGATGATGGATTTGATTTTAGCGATGTGTTACCAATTAGCTTTAGCAGGGATGAAGCGGCTCTTGTAGACCAGTTCGGACGTGAATCTTTTTATCGTTACTGGACACGTAAGGAATCGTTGGCAAAAGCCTCCGGCAACGGGCTAGATAGTAATATGCAATCATTGCCAGCTATAGACGGTACGCAACACTTAAATGCCGGGATCATAGAATCTACCGGAAGCTGGGTCGTAAATAGTTTTGACGCGGCGGTAGGGTACATGAGTAGTCTTGCTTATGAGGCTTCAGAGAAAAACGTGCATGGCTATGATGTCAGTAGTGTATTTGCTGAATTGCTAGGTGTATAGTATTTATCTCTTACCAATTCTAAAGGCTCATCAAAGTATCCACCACCTTATTCACATCCTCGTCCGTAAGCTCGTAAAACATAGGCAAACGCAGCAGGCAGTCAGTATACCTGTCTGTCTCCGGTAGTTCACCTCCCTGGTACTTCGGCCCGTAGAATGGGCTTTTGTGCAGGCTCAGGTAGTGATATACCGCATTCACGCCATTCTCCTTCAGATGTGTTATCATTTTGGTTCTGTCCTCCAGGTTGTGGAACACTATGTAGAACATGTGGGCATTGTTGGTAGCATATGCCGGAATAACAGGCAGGGAGAACTTATCGTGCACCGGTGTAAGCAATTCCATATACTTGTTCCAAAGCGCTATTCGTTTCTTCTGTATGCTGTCTATATTCTCCATTTGGGCATACAGGAAAGCTGCGATCATATCAGACGGTAAAAATGAGCTGCCTATATCGCACCAGCCGTACTTATCCACTTCACCCCTGAAGAATTTGCTCCTGTTCGTGCCTTTTTCCCTGATCACTTCGGCACGCTCCATGAATCGGGTGTCATTGATCACCAGCATCCCGCCTTCGCCCGACATTATATTTTTTGTCTCATGAAATGAGAATGCAGCCAAATGACCTATGGATCCAAGTGCTTTTTTTACACCGTCTTTACCGGTATAGTAGCTTTCCACAGCTTGCGCCGCATCTTCCACTACAAACAAATTATACTTTGTGGCAATGTCCATTATTTTGTCCATGTCGCAAGACACACCGGCATAGTGCACCGGCACTATTACTTTGGTCCTGTCGGTTATGAGCGCTTCTATTTTATCTTCATCCATTCCCGGGTGGTCCTTGCGGCTGTCGCAAAACACGATTTTAGCACCCCGCAACACAAATGCCGTAGCCGTAGATACGAAAGTATAAGAAGGGATAATTACCTCATCGCCCTCCTGAATGTTCAGGAGTATGGCTGCCATCTCCAGTGCATCTGTGCACGACGAGGTGAGGAGGCATTTTTTAAATCCGTATTTTTTTTCAAAGAACTCATGGCATTTTTTAGTGAACATGCCATCGCCTGATATCTTGCCCGATTTTACAGCTTCGTATATATAATCAACTTCTTTGCCTGTGAGATAAGGCTTATTAAATGGGATGTGCGACATGTTTCGTTTCAGTTAACGCATTAATTTTCAAGCAGATAATTCTGCAAAAATAAAAGGCAGCCAAAGGTAAAAAAAATATAGCTAATAAGCCTCTATTAACTCAATGTGTTACAATTCCGGCAAACCCTTAGTACAGTTTCTGAGCTTAAAAACCGCCTGCGAGCATATAGGCGACCTCCTCCTTTTTAATGTTTTCATGTGATAATTTTTCTGAATAATATTACGGTTAATCACCCATTGGCATGATATTTTTAACATTCAATTCTAGCGAAATGATGAGGCGGATTTAGTGACCTACGGATAATGCTAATACAAGCTGCATGAATAAAAAGCTATTTATTTTACTTGCTGCATTCTTTACTAATTCATTGCTGTTCGCCCAGCAAAACGACTCTATTTCCAGCCTGCTTGATCTGCCGCTTGAAAAACTGATGGATATACCCATCTACTCAGCCTCTAAAACTGAAGAAACTAGTTTTGATGCTCCGCTATCCTCAAGTGTTATTACCCGTGAGCAAATTAGAAACGCAGGTAGTACTACCATCATGGAAGCGCTAAGGTTGCTGCCCGGCGTGATAGTCAGGGAACAGACGAATGGCAATTATGATGTACATATCCTTGGTCTGGACAATGTACCGCCAAATTCAAGCCTCATATTTTTTGCCAATTCTACCACCCTTGTCATGATCGATAACCGCCCGGTATATAATTACCTGCATGGCGGCACATTTTGGGAAACACTTCCCATCACGCTCGATGATGTGGAGCGAATAGAATTGGTTCGTGGGCCATGTGCAGCCATGTATGGTCCGAATGCGGTTTCAGGTGTTATCAACATTATCACGCGCAGGCCTGATCGAAAGGGCGCATACGCTAATGCTCATGTGCAATATGGTTCGGCAAACACACTCATTACCCAGGCCTCGGCAGGGTATAAGTTTAATGATAAAGTGAGCGCATGGGTAAGCGGTAACTTTCAAAGAAGAGACCGCACACAATCCACCTACTACGACATTTCATCAGACAGGTATGTTCCTATAGATTCTGTATTGGCTATAAGGCGAGCGCAGGCCACCAATCCCCAAATCATCAGCCAGAGCTATCCCGATCCTAATCGCTCAATGAATGTATATGGCTACAATGGCTTTGTAGACTACAATCCATCTGAAAAAGTTCATTTCTCTTTTGCAGTGGGTGGACAGAACTCGGAGGTGCAAAACGAATTTGGTTCTGGTCTTGCTTATATAAACACTGCTACGTCAGCTACTAACTACGCCAGTCTTAGGGCTGGTATTTATGGTTTGAACATTCAGCTGTCTTATCTCACCGGCACAGAAGCGCCGGTTCTTGGGCAAAAAATCTGGAAGTGGGATCTGCACACTATGGATGCGGTGATAGAATATGAGTACAAGAAAATTAAAAACCTGAGCATAGTACCCGGTATTTCTTATCGCAATGCTGATTATAATGATACTAAGTATGTGAACACGGCAATAAGAGAGGGTCTTTGGAATGGAAATGCTATATCCACCACCAAAGCCGTTTCTCTTCGTCTCGATTATAAAACAACGAACAAAAGGCTGAGATTAGTAGGAGCGGGCAGGCTGGACAATTTTAATTTTCCGGCTAAAGTATATGCGTCCTATCTGTTTGCCGCTACTTACAAGCTTAATGAGAACAACCTGATAAGAATATCTGAAGGCAGGGCAAACAGGACGCCATTGCTGATAGATGTGTATTCTAATCTCGACCTCACCGGGCCGCTCCCGCTCAGGAATCCATCACAGACCTATTTGTTCCGCTACAGGGGCAACAAAAATATAAGGCTGCTTACATCAGACATGGAAACGATAGGTTACCGTTCTAAGATCAACGATAACCTAGCGATTGATCTGGATGTTTTCTATAGCAGAACGAAGGACTTCTCAACAACAATATTTGAAAGCGGAAGCTTCGACTCTGCCGCCGCTGTATCTTTTACCGGCCTGCTTGACGAAAATAACGTGAATGTTAGGGTACATCAATTTGGTGGCACCCTTACTGTAGACTATGTAGTGGGCAAATTTCAGATAAAACCATTCGTAACCGTGCAAAAGACTACTCTACTTGACTATTCACCATATACCAATTCATCAGTTGTTCCTCCGCTTTCATCCAATAATAACAACCCTGCGCTTTACAACGTAAATTTTAATAAAGGAACCGAGATCAATGATCTGGCAACGCCGTCGTTCTATGGTGGCGCGTATATAAACTGGTTGGCCGGCAAAAAGCTGAATATAAATATCAACCCTTATTTCTTTACCTCTAACACCGAACTGGAAAGCAGTAACCTTACTTATAAAGACGGCCATAGGGGAGTGCAGCAGGTAAATGCCAAGTTTCTGCTAAATGCAGCAGTGTCTTATAAATTCACGCCACGCCTTGCAGCATCAGTCAATTTCAGAAATATACTTAACGATAATTCGGTGGAGTTTTATAAAGGCGATGCGCCGGGCTTTGCTGTGTATGGCGGGGTAAGTTTTGAGTACTAATATATTAAGCGAATAGATGCAGACGAACAGGCGCAATACATCCCGGTCAGCTATACCACTTAAGTGGTATAGTGGCCTTATGCTGTGTAGTGTCTTCGTCCTCTGTTCCTTCCAGGCAGGCAACCGGGATAACGAGTATAAACTAAAGGCAGCATTTCTCTACAACTTCATACAATACATCGACTGGGGCACCGTTTCTACTAATGAATATACCATTTGTATGGTAGGGTCATCACCCATTGAGGCACCGCTGCGCGAGATCGCTATGACAAGGAAAGATAGCGATAAGAAGATAAAAATATGTCACTACCGCTCTGTTTCAGAGATAGGGTTTTCCAACATACTGTTTGTTTCAAAGGATGTGGAAGAGTCGCTCGATATTATCCTCGCAAAGGTGCCAAAGGGAACGCTGGTTGTGGGCGAAAAGCCCGGCTGTGCGCAGGATGGTGCCGCTATGAATTTTGTAATTATTGATAACAAGCTAAAATTTGAATCGAACTTGAAAGCCCTCAGTACCGCGGGCTTGAAGGCCAGTTCACAATTGCTGAAACTGGCTATTATTAAGGAGTGAGGTAATGGAAAAATTCAGTAACATATCGATACGGAAAAAGCTGATCCTGCTACAGGCTACCACTGCTTTTATAGCATTGATCATCTGTTGTTCGCTTTTCGTATTTAATGGTATTGCCACCTTCCGCCTTTCTGCCCAGCGCAAAATGCAGTCTATAGCCCGCATCATTGGTGCGAACTCGGTCTCTGCATTGATGTTTATGGATCAGGATGCCGATAGTGTACTACTCTACAAACTGCACCAGGAGACGGATATAATTGATGCGGTAGTGCTGGATAAAAAGGGGCAGGTGTTCGCCAGTTTCTACAGGCCCGGCGCACCGCGCGAAAATTACAACTTCAACTTTCCTAAGCCCGATGAGGGAGAAATGATAACGTCAGAATTCTCTGGCGATAAGCTTTTGGTTAAGTATAAGATATTCAATGATAAAGTATTCCTCGGCACTATCGTTATTCGTTCTGAGCTCGGCGATCTGAAGCTGATACTTAGGAATTATATAATGGTGGCCACGCTGGTGCTCATTGCCGGTCTTATTACGGCAGTTATCATATCGCTCTTCCTGGAAAAAACCATTTCCAAACGCCTGTTGGCGCTGGTTTCCAAAACCCGTGAGATCGCAGATAGCCATAACTATGCGGTGCACATACCGGCAGAGGGTAGGGACGAGATAGCTGTATTGTCAAAGGAGTTTAACGCGTTGTTGCTCCAGATCAATACCATGGAAACATCGCTTAAGAATGCTAATGCCGAGCTGGAAGTTCGTGTGCAGCAAAGAACCGTAGAGCTGGAAACTGCAAATAAAGAACTGGAGTCGTTCTCCTATTCCGTGTCTCACGATCTCAAAGCGCCGCTACGCGCTATCAATGGCTTCACCGAGATATTAGTGAAAAAATACGCTGATAAGATAGATGACAAGGGAAAAGAACTGGCCCGTGTTATTGTGGCCAACGGGAAAAAGATGGGGCAGCTTATAGAAGATCTGCTTGAATTCTCAAGAATCGGCAGAAGAGAAATGGTATTTACAGAGGTGTCAATGGACGAAATATTGCAGATGGCGCTGACGGATGCCATGAACATGAATAAAACCAGGAACATAGTTATAAACAAGGAAAAGCTACCCCCGGCTCTTGGCGACAGGAGTCTGCTGGTGCAGGTTTGGACAAATCTGATCTCCAATGCTATCAAGTATACCGGTCATAAGGAAAAGGCGGAGATTACTATTGGCTCCTACGAAGAGGATGGACGGAATATCTATTTTATAAAGGATAATGGTGCAGGCTTTGATATGAAATACAAAGACAAGCTTTTCAAAGTTTTCCAGCGCCTGCATGGCAGCGATGAATTTGAGGGTACAGGCATAGGCCTTGCAAACGTCAGTCGCATCATTACCCGGCACGGAGGTACTATATGGACAGAAGCTAAGGTGAACGAAGGTGCAGCCTTTTATTTTTCATTGCCGGTAGTAAATAGAAAAGGAGTGCCGGAAATATTACTTAAAACAAGTGTAAACTAAGCTTATGAATACGCCAATAGAGTCGATTGAAATAGTGCTGATCGAAGATAACCAGGACGATGTGGACCTGATAAAAGCAGCGCTGGATGAGAACAATATTTTGAACAAGGTCATTCACCTTAAGGATGGTGCTGATGCGGCAGACTTCATTTTTCATGAAGGCAACTATGCATCGTTGGCAGCTGACAGCTCTCCAAAGGTGATAATGCTGGATCTGAACATGCCGCGAATGGGCGGTATAGACCTGCTTAAGCGCTTGAAGTCCGATGGTCCTTCGAATGGCATTCCCATAGTAGTATTTACTTCGTCTAAAGACGATCCAAACCTTAAAGAATGTTACCGCCTGGGGGTGAAAAACTACATAATAAAGCCGCTCGATTTTGACCAGTTTAAAACAGCGATAAATAAATCTATAAAAGGCCTCTTGCTGTATGTTTCCCAGGTAAGGCACTCCGGTCAGTAATATCAATATAAAATAACAATACATGCAAAAAGCAAGAGAAGCGGTAGAGATTATACTCGTGGAGGATAATCCGGATGATGCACAGCTAAGTATGCTGGCACTGGAAGAAAGCAACATCGTAAATAACATTGTGCACCTGAAGGATGGCGCGGAAGCCCTCGACTATCTTTTTTGTGAAGGACAGTATGCTGCCAATGCGCGTACTAATAACCCTAAAGTAATACTGCTGGACCTTAAAATGCCTAAGGTAAATGGGCTGGAGGTACTACGGCGGTTAAAGGGGGACGAATCAACAAAGAAGATACCTGTTGTGGTTTTTACCTCGTCTGACGAAGATCCGGATGTAAAGGAATGTTACAAACTGGGCGTGAACAGCTATGTCGTTAAGCCTATGAACTTTGATCAGTTCAAAAGGGCAATTAACGAGATAGGACTTTACTGGGTAGTGCTCAATTACCCAACTGACTAGAGTCTAATGTTATAGATAAGCAAAATTATTTTCTACTATTTTCATTGAAGTGTGTAGTTAATTCTACACATTTTTTTATGCATTAAATCGTCTTCCCCCTAAGCAAAGTTATAGCTATTGATATAGTGTAAATAAGGTATGGTGAATTTTACATTTGTTGCAGGCCGGAGATTTGAATACTACTTAGCAATAAAATCTGATTTTATGCTGCTGCAGGGAATGAATAACTTTATGAGCACACTCACAGAGCGGGTGAACAAAGCCATACGGGACGGATATACGGACAACATGAAGGTGACACGCGAGGGCCTGTACTCCTGCGCGCTCAATAAAACATACCTTCCTTCTGAGGTGCAGATCGTTGACTTTTGCCGTTTTGAAGGCGAGTCCGATCCTGCCGACAATGCGATACTATACGTTATTGAAACAAATGATGGTGACAAAGGAACGCTAATTGACGCCTTTGGTACCTATGCCGATGAAATGGTAAACAAATTTGTCTCAAATGTTAAACAGATCAGAAAGAAGATTTTCAAAAGGTAATTAAGACGGCAGTGTCTTAAGTATGGAAAACTGGCTTTAGACGGCCGGTTTTCTTATTATATGACTTGCATATTCCTTTTGCAACAGATGCTATCGATATTATTTTTCGCTGGTGGTAAATACGCTTAATGGATTTCTGATTTCCTTTTACCTTTACCCACCTATGTCAACAAGTTATCCTAAGAGCAAATTGAACGTTTTGCTGCTGGAAAATATAAGCGATGAAGCCGTACAGGAGTTTAGAAACAATGGATATGAGAATATTACTCACCTAAAGACCGCGCTTACGGAAGATGAGCTGGTGAGCCGCATAGCCAATGTACATATACTGGGTATACGGTCCAAAACGCATGTAACAGCCAAGGTGCTGGAAGCGGCAAAAAAGCTGCTGGCTGTAGGCTGCTTCTGCATAGGTACAGATCAGGTGGATATAGGTGCTGCCATAAGAATGGGTGTGGTAATTTTTAATGCCCCGTACTCAAACACGCGCTCTGTGGCGGAACTGGTGATAGGCGCGGCCATAATGCTGATACGCCGGATACCCGAAAAAAACGGGCTGATGCATGCGGGGACCTGGATGAAGGATGCGCGCAACAGTCATGAACTGCGGGGGAAGACAATGGGGGTGGTAGGCTATGGCAACATAGGCAGCCAGGTGAGCATAATGGCCGAGTCGCTAGGGATGAAAGTGGTATTTTATGACACAGTAAAAAAATTGCCACTTGGCAATGCGGTGCAGGCCGGCAGCCTGGCCGATCTGCTGGGGATAGCAGACATTATCTCTATACATACGCCTGGCATTGCAAGCACTGCCAACATGATAAATGAAAGTACACTGGCAATGTGTAAGCAGGGCGCTATCTTAATCAACTATGCAAGGGGTGAAGTGGCAGATCTGGGTGCGGTGAGTCGCGCTTTGGGAACTGGCGCTCTATCAGGTGCGGCAATAGATGTGTACCCAGATGAACCAGCCGAGAACGGCGCGGCATTCAGTTGTGCGCTGCAGCAAATGCCCAATGTATTGCTGACGCCACACATTGGCGGCAGCACAGAAGAAGCGCAGGTGAATATTGGGCAGGATGTGAGTAGTAAGCTTGTTGCGTTTGTAGATACTGGTATTACTACGGGGTCGCTATCGGTGCCGGAGCTGAGCCTGCCTGTGCAGGAAAATACGCACCGCATACTGCACGTTCATAAAAATATACCCGGGGTGCTTTCGGCCATCAATTCTGAGCTGTCGCTGCACAACATAAATATACTGGGACAGTACCTGAAAACTAAAGATGAGATTGGCTATGTGGTGCTGGATATAGACCGCAAAGCATCGCGCGAGGTTGCAGACCTGTTGAACAAGGTGAAAGGGACGATAAAAGTTAGGTTGCTGTATTGATGGATCACATTTTACGAGGCCTGATAACATTCCCTTTTTGTAACGCCAACATTATATCTTTGGTTTTAGCTGCAACCGATCATGTTGGAAATAACAGCAGCAACCCACGTACTATATGCTTACCGTTTTTTACCATAGCGATACTGATATAAGAGAGGCACACGGCATTGAGGCGTTTCAACAAATAGCTGTAGACAAGATGTGCTGGGTGGATTTGAAGTCTGCGGATGCGGCGGAAGTGAAGAGTGTCGAGGCTGTTTTTAACATAGACTTTGAGCAGCTGAAAGCGGAGAACAAACTGGAGAGCAACACCCAGTTTTATGAATCAGAAGACCTGATATTTATAAGCACAAATTTTATAGCGATAAAGGACGGGCACTTTGAAAGCACGCCTGTGTATATGTACCTGGCAAGCAATGTGCTGATAACGGAGCGCAATGAGAATTATACTTCGTTTGACGAAACAATAAAGAAGATAAAGCGGAATAGGAAGGGCTTTAAACATGGGAGCGATATACTGGAGGGTATATTGGAAACAAAGTTTGACCTGGATGTAGACTACATAGAGCAGGTGGCGCGCGACATAGCGGCTATGAACAGGAGCATCTCGCTGCGGAGCGAGATAGCTATGGAGAAAATGCTGCTGAAAATAAATGACTACCAGGAGTCGGCAACACTATCTCGAGACAGCTTTATAGATAAGCAACGGGTGACCTCTGCATTGCTGAAGAGCAGCGCATTTGGCAACAAGAGCAGGCTAAACATTCTTATTAAAGACATCAATGCCATGCTGGACTATACGTCGTTCATATTTGTGCGGTTGGAGTACCTGCAAAACACCATCATAGGCCTGATAAGTATACAGCAGAATAAAACGATAAAGATATTTACCATAGTATCGGTAGTGTTTATGCCGCCTACCTTAATAGCTAGTATATACGGGATGAACTTTAAGCGCATGCCGGAGCTGGACTGGCACCTCGGCTACCCAATGGCACTGGTGCTGATCATAGCCTCATCACTGGCGACGCTGCTGCTTTTTAAGCTTAAGAAATGGCTCTAATGTGGCCAGGGTGCAAGGTTTCTCCTTATAAAATCCTTATACCGGTTTCTCCACAATTTATATTTTACTTATAACCTTCGGTCTACCTTTGTGTAATAAAGGGAAACAATGGCGGGCCTGTTTATAAATAAGATAAGTAAAACCCGGCAGTACCTCATAAGTATGCTGGCCGTAGGAGCTGTAGCGGCGGTATGCTACTTCCTGACCCCACTGGTGGGATACAAGGTGGTAGGCTTCATACTGCTGCTTACGGTGTCGCTTATAGCGGTGATATTTGACATATTGCCGGTGCTGTTCACCGCTCTGCTTACATCGCTTACCTGGGATTTCTTTTTTATACCGCCGCATTTTACACTGAGGGTAAGCACCGCCGATGACGGCATACTGCTGGCCATGTACTTTGTAATAGCCATGGTAAATGCGGTGCTCACCTTTAAGATAAGGCAGGTAGAGAAGGCTAGCCGCCAGAAGGAGGAGAAGGCAAACACCATAAAGCTCTATAACACGCTGCTCAACTCCCTGTCTCATGAGCTGCGGACGCCCATAGCTACCATAGTGGGGGCGGCAGACAACCTGCAGATAAACAGCAGCAAGCTGACGGCACAGAACCGGCACGACCTGGTGACCGAGATATCGAAAGCATCCTTCAGGCTGAACCAGCAGGTGGAGAACCTGCTGAATATGTCGCGGCTGGAGTCGGGGTTTATAAAGCCGAAAAACGACTGGTGTGATATAAATGAAGTAGTATACAAAGTGATAAAAGCAATAGAGGAAAACAAGATAAGCCAGAAGATAACTGTGAACATAAACCCTGATATACCGCTCTTTTCCCTGGATAAGGGTATGCTGGAACAGGTGATCTACAACCTGCTGAACAATGCCGTGCTGTATACCCCGCCTGACAGCAAAATAGATATAATGGCGATGGCCTACAGCAATGTGCTGCAGATAATAATAGAAGATAATGGCAACGGATTTCCGCAGGGGGAAGTGGAAAATGTGTTTGACAAATTTTACCGGCTGAAGGATGCGCGGGCTGGTGGCACAGGGCTGGGGTTATCTATAGTAAAGGGTTTTACAGAGGCTATGGGCGGGAGTGTCTTACTTAAAAATGTGCTACCCACGGGAGCCAGGTTTACCCTGAATATACCGGGAGAGACAAGTTACTTTAAACCACAGGAAAAATGAACAAGGCTGCGATATTGATAATAGACGATGAGGCACAGATACGCAAGCTGCTGGAGATAACCCTGCAGAGCAATGACTATGTGGTGAATAAGGCCGCAACGGCGAAGGAAGGACTGATATTTGCTGCCAGCCATCCGCCAGACATGATAATACTGGACCTGGGGCTGCCGGATGAGGACGGGCACAGTGTGCTGAAAAAACTGAGGGAGTGGTATACTAACCCTATAATGATACTCTCTGTGCAGAGCAGCGAGGAGGATATAATAAGGGCACTGGACAATGGCGCCAATGACTACCTGATAAAACCATTTCGCACTGGAGAGCTGTTGGCACGGATACGGTCGGCACTGCGCACTGCTGCCACGGAAGATAGCCCACCGGTGGTGACCTATAATGACCTGGAGATAGACCTGATGGCACGTACGGTGAAGAAAAACCACGAGCCGGTGAAGCTGACCGCAACGGAATACACCCTGCTGGCATTGTTTGTAAAAAATGAAGGCATGGTGCTGACCCATCACTACCTGCTGCGTGAGGTGTGGGGACCGGGCTATATAAATCAATCGCAATACCTGAGGGTGTTTATAGCACAGCTGAGGAAGAAGATAGAGAACGACCCCAACCGGCCGGAGTATATAGTGACTGAGTCGGGCGTGGGCTACCGGTTTGTGAACCCGGGATAGCAATTCGAATAATGGCGGTTTAAAAAAGCGGGGGTAGCCCCGCGGGGATAGCTATGTCCCTGCTATAACTAATTAAAACATCAAATATTATGAAAACGAAGGCACAAATGATGATGGTGACACTGCTGTTGTTAGTGCAAACAATGATGGCTAAAGGCCAATGTGGGTTGTATATGTCTGCAGGGGATTTCAGGAAAGATAAGCTGAGTGGTGACTGCAATGAAGGTGGAGTAAGGACGCATGACTTCTTTGGAAATGTAGCCAGGCTCACGGTACAGACGAAGGATGGAAAGAAAACGTTTCGCAAAAGTGATGTCTATGGCTTTAGAAATGCTGCGGGGGAAGTATATCGCTTATATGAAAACGGTACGTACCGGATAGAGGAAGCAGGAGATATATTCATCTACTCCCAAACCCGGAATATAGCGAAGAGCAAGGGGTATAGCTTAGTAAAGGTGTACTACTTCAGTGTAAGCGCGGAGAGCGAGGTAATGGCCTTAAACGGGTACAACCTGAATAACGCATATAGTAGCAATGAGCAATTAGTAGAGCTGCTGAGACAATACCTGAACGGTAGCGCACTAAGCGAATATGATAGTGTGCACAAAATGTTTCGGGTGAACTATGCATATAGCCAGGCAGTAAAGCACGGTACACATCCCTAGCTGCATACAGGGAAAAGTAACGCAGAGGTGCAACACAAATCACCCGTGTGATTACTAATATATTTTAAAAGCAAACTAAAAAAGATAAAATGAAAATGAGGAAAAGCATATTACTGGCATCGATGATGGCAATGTGCGCACTGAACGCAACAGCGCAGACGACTAATGCAAACGATGGCACTCAAGTCGGCCCGGCAATGACACAGGCTACAGAAAAAGTGACGTGGGATGGATTTGATATGAGCTGGGAGAATGGAAGCGACCGGCGGGATTCATCCGTGTTCCATATACCTTTCTTTACGCCTTCCATTCTTATAGATTGCAATGCCACGCATTCTTTCAACAGCCCAATAGATCATACAGTGATAGGCTCTACTGCACTGGCGCGGAACGACGAAATGGTAATATCCGCAATAAACGTGGGGGGCGATTTCACTTACGGTAATGCACGCGGAAGGATAATGACGCAGTTCGGAGCCAGGTCGCAGGTGGTGCCGAGGAATGATCTAAGCCCCTACCGTGGGCAATATAACCTGGCAGATGCCTATCGATACCTGGATGAGGCTTACGTAGGCTATCATTTCAAGAATGTGCTATATGGCGGTATCAATGTAGATTTTGGCCTGTTCATGTCTTACATAGGGCTCAACTCTTATTACCAGGAGGAGAATTGGGAATACCAGGCTTCGTTCACATCGGATAATACGCCGTGGTTCTTTAATGGCATACGGGTACAAATGTGGGTGAGCAAGACGCTGAAAGTGGAGCCCTGGATCATAAACGGATGGCAGAGCTATGGTATGTTTAACCAGCTGCCGGGCCTCGGCTGCAATGTGACGTGGCGGCCAAATGAAAGTATAAAACTGCTGACGAATGACTACTATGGCACTGATGCAGCAGGGCTTATAGGGCGGCATAGATTTCACTCAGACAATAGTTTCCTGATCCGCTACTACAAAGGCTCTCCTAAGCACGGGATAAACAAAGCTGCGATGTCGGCGACAGCAGATGTTGGGTTTGAGAAAGGAGATGGTGTTAACGCATTTACCAGCAGTGCTACGAAAGGTCCGGCCCAGTATTTTGGCAGCTGGATGGTGTACAACCATATCTGGTTTGCTAAGAATAAGCTTGGTTGGTACGCCGGTGGCGGCTGGATGACCAATCCCGGCAGATACCTGGTACTGGCACCAACGGGAGATGCCAGTCCATTCCCTAATCCATATGCACCAACTGCCAATGGTGGGACTGTGGGCACACATCCATTCACTGAAAATCCAGGGGATCAGTTCACCGGCTGGGACTGCTCAACAGGGCTGCGGTGGATGCCGAATCAGGGCGTGGAGTTTAAAGTGGAATGGGTGCATAGGGAGTCAAGCGTACCCTATTTTGCAGGCACCGGCGGCGTAACATCACCAAGTGGCTATAGCACTGTATCGGTGGCCGGCAGTGGATGGACTCCAGACCTGGTAAGATCGGAGAACCGTGTTATAGCGGCATTTTTATTCAGGCTGTAGGGAAGTGAAAAGTGATAACCAAAAACCAAAAAGTAATTGAGGTGTGGTGAGTGGGAGAAGGGTAGCGTGAAAACTCCTCGTTTGCTACAGCCTGTTCTGATTTTTTCGGGAAGATGGTATAGATTATGCGGTGTTTATTGTAGGCTGCGCTATGGCTCAACATATCCCCAAATTCATTACTTTTATTCAAAGGTTTTCCATGAGCAGCATATTTAATGAACAGGATAAGAAGGAGCTTTTAAAGCGCATTGAAAAGCTATCTCCCGCCAACCCTTCGCTTTGGGGCAAGATGAGCGTTAGCCAGATGCTCACACATAACACCAAAGGAATTAAAATGACTTCAGGTGAGTTAAAGCCACGGAGAGTGCCTTTTCCTGTAAACATAATAGGCAGGCTCATAAAAAACAGGGTGCTGGCGGCAGGAGACCTTAGAAAAAACGCACCTACAGCACCTGAGTTAACTATCAGCGACACCAGAGATTTTGAGCAGGAAAAAGTGAAATTAATAGCTGCCGTGAATGATGTTTATACAATGGGTAAAACTGGTATAAAACCCGATCTTCATCCTTTTTTTGGTAAAATGACACAAAAGGAGTGGGGGATACTTACCTACAAACATCTCGACCATCATCTAAGGCAGTTCGGAGCATAAGCTGGCGTTTGCCGCTACAACTGCTAACTGCCTCAGGTGAGGCCGGGCATATACTATTTGAAATTCCTTCCTCCATGAAATATTTCTGCCTGTAACGCTATGTTGCGCTGCACTCTTTTGTCCTGTGTTTTATAATTTTCCATATCCTTTTCATCGGCCCGGGATGGCGTTGCTAATTGGGGATTTTCATTTTTTGTTTTAGTTAGTTTCTGGAACAACCCCGAAACGTTACTACATCTCTTTACGATCACATGAGTAACCTCTCCTTCTATTTGCAACTTACCTTCCACCATCAGCAACCGCGATTGCAGTATTTCTTTGCGATATTGATCGAATATTTTGTTGAAGACAACAAGATTGGCAATTCCCGTTTCATCTTCAAGCGTAATGAATACAATTCCGCCGGCCGTTCCCGGTCTTTGTCGCACCAGCACCAGTCCGGCAACTTTTACTATTGCGCCATCCGTCAACTGGCGAAGATTGTTGTTTGCTGTAACCTGGAGCATGAATAGTTTTTCCCTGACAAAGCTCACCGGGTGCGCTTTTACTGATAATGCCATAGTACTGTAATCCTGAATTACATGCTCTGGTAAGGTCATTACAGGCAATTGTATTCCTTGTTCTGATGCTGCTTCCGGTTGTTGGCCTGTGTACATGCCTGTAGGGCGGTCACTCAATGCCGATACCTCCCACAACGCCTGTCGCCTGTCTAAACCTATAGACCTGAACGCATCTGCATCAGCCAGCTTCTCCAGCGCAGCAATAGGTATACCCGCATCACGCAGTTCGGGTATGCATTTAAAAGGTGCATTTCTTGCAGATAACAGCGCCTTTATGTCTTCCTCTTTCAATCCCTTTACTTGCCGGAAACCTAAACGCAGCGGGCAATACTTCCCTTTTTGTATGTCAAGAGTATTATCCCATGAGGAGTAGTTGATGTCCACCGGCAATATTTCAACACCATGATTTGCTGCGTCAATTACTATTTGTGCAGGCTGGTAAAAACCCATAGGCTGGCTATTAAGCAATGCTGCTGCAAAAATATCAGGATAATAGCATTTGATCCATGACGACACATATACCAATAAGGCAAAGCTGGCTGCATGGCTTTCGGGAAAGCCATAGCTGCCAAAACCTTCTAATTGCTTGAATACCCTGTTAGCAAACTCTTCTGTATAACCTTTTGCCACCATGCCGCCTACCAGCTTTCTATGCCAGTCGCTCACCTTGCCTTTTGCTTTAAAGGTTGCCATGCTTCTGCGCAGGCCATCTGCTTCGGCAGGGCTAAAGCCTGCTGCTACAATTGCTATTTCCATAGCCTGCTCCTGGAAAAGCGGCACGCCTAATGTGCGCCCCAGTATCGCTTTTAGTTCCTCTTTCGGATATTCTACGGGTTCTTTCCCTTCACGCCTTCGCAGATAAGGGTGTACCATGTCGCCCTGTATAGGCCCCGGCCTTACTATGGCTACTTCAATCACCAGATCGTAAAAGTTTTTGGGTCGCAGGCGTGGCAGCATAGACATCTGCGCCCTGCTTTCTATCTGGAATACACCAATCGTATCTGCCCTGCTTATCATTTCATATACAGCAGGGTCTTCCCGTTCATTTATATTAGCTAGTGTCAGGTTTACATCATAGTGCTGCCGGGCAAGAGCAAATGCCTTTTGTATGCAGGTAAGCATACCCAGTGCCAGCACGTCCACTTTCAAAAACCCCAAAGCCTCAATGTCATTTTTATTCCATTCAATACAAGTACGGTCTTCCATACGGGCGTTTAGTATCGGGCATAAATCAGTCAATTTTCCATTCGTCATTACAAAGCCGCCGGTATGTTGGCCTAATTGCCGCGGAAAGCCTATATACTGCCTGGTAAGTTCCAGTACTTTTTTCAGATGAGGGTCATTGGCATCAAAACCATCACCGGAAACATGCTGGCCATTGTGCCATTCATCTGTAAATTCCCATGATGCTTTAGAAAGCAGGTTTATTGTATCCGTAGCCATTCCCATTGCTTTCGCTACATCGCGCACAGCGCCCTTGTAGTGCACTTCTGTCACTGTAGCTACTATGGCTGCCCGGTCACGTCCGTATTTCCGGTAAATGTATTGTATCACTTCTTCCCGCCTTTCATGCTCAAAGTCCACGTCAATATCAGGCGGTTCATCGCGCGCATCCGACATAAACCGGGCAAACAACAATTTGAATTTGGAAGGGTTTACTGAAGTAATACCCAGGCAAAAGCAGACTACAGAATTTGCCGCAGAGCCACGCCCCTGGCATAAAATGTTCTTACCCCTGGCAAAATGAACAAAATCATATACGGTAAGAAAATAGGCAGCATAGTTTTTACGTTCTATAAAATCCAGCTCATACTGAATAGTTTCTTTAAGGCCTGGTGTCATGGCATCACCCAGTTTCTCTTTCGCGCCTTCCCATGTCAGGTGTATAAGTTCCTCTTGTGGTGTTCTGCCTTCGCTCGTTATTTCTTCGGGGTAAATATATTGTAATTCATCCAGGGAGAATTGGCAGGCATTGGCAATTTCCTGTGTCAGCACGATAGCATCAGGGTATTGCCGGAAAAGACGCTGCATTTCGTTGATAGGCTTCAGGTGTCTTTCCGCGTTCTGGTATAGCAGGAAGCCTGCATTATAGATCGTGCATTTTTCGCGGATACACGTAAGAACATCCTGCAGTTCCCTGCGTTCGCGGTTATGATAATGCACATCATTTGTAGCTGCCATAGGAATACCTGTATCATTCGCCAGCTCCTGGATCCGATAAAGCATTTTGCTGTCATTAGCCCGGTAGGAACGTATTGCACCAAGATAAAGTTGGTTACCCAATGCCTGCCTGTATTGCTGCAGATCTGTTATAAATTCCTCTTCAAATTCATAGTTCAGGTTTAAAGATGAAGGCGGAATGACGATAAACTTTATTCCTTCAGCATATCGAAACACATCTGCTTTGCTTAAATGACATTGACCTTTTTCCGTGCAAAGCTTGCCTTTGGATAACAATGCTGATAGCCGCGCATACGCTGCCTTATTGGTTGGATAGGCCAACAGGCTTGCACCATCCAGCAAATCAAGCCTGCAGGCGGGTATGATCCGGATATCTTTGTTTTTTGCAGCAATATGCGCACGCACTATGCCTGCCAGCGTATTGCGGTCTGTTATGGCTATTTCTTTATAACCTAGTGCTGCTGCCTGTTCTACAATTTCTTCAGGGTGTGATCCGCCCCTTAAAAAGCTGAAATTCGTTGTGATCTGTAATTCTGTATAGCTCATATGCTGTTATGCGAAAAATCCGTGAATAAACCATTGTGGATCACCCTGCTTATAACTGCCTGATCTGAATACCCAGTACCGTGCACCTTTCTCATCTTCAATGCAATAATAATCCCGGTATAGCCCGTGCTGCAGCCACCATTCCTGCTCTATTCTTTCAGGGCCGTCTGCTTTGCTTACGTTATGCAGCTCACCTTTGTAGCGAAACAACATGGGCGGGTAATCCGGCATTGGTACGGTTACTTCTATTATTTCAGGAGCAGGCAGCAGATGCACAGGGCGTGGCAGGTCTGTTCTCCAGCTTATTAGTGGCTGCTCCAAAAGAGACGTTGCAAGTTTAACCGACCGCTCTGGCCAGTAATGTTCATCCGGCAAATACCTGTGAATGCTGTTCATGCCCAATTTGCCTGCTATCCTGTCCAGTAATTCTCCTATAGCTGTACCGTTGCCACCTTCAGAAAAATTCCAAAGTGCGTCCTGTACTGCTGATATATCTTCCACTACAGGAGCATCTATAGTAAACACTTCGATGCCTAGTGCTGGTTCAATAGTGGCTATTTTCTGTTCAAACAACTTGAACAGGTGATTTGCATTTCGTGATGGCCGGCTGGTGCCGGTCTCTATTTGTTTAACTGCTCCATCGATCCGGTAACATTTAAATACACACTTTCGTAATCCCTTTTCTTCTTTGGCAAGCCGCAGGCAGAGTTTTTCAAGTAATTGTTTCAATGCTATTTCAATGCCTGTTGCTGTTCTTATTGGTTCAAGGCTGGGTAGTCTTTCCTGGTAAGGCTCTATGGGTTGTATAGGGTGGATAGCTTCATATTCCTGCCCTAGTGCCTGGTCCAGCCTTTTGAGTAGTACATCTCCAAAACGCCTGCGTAATGCTTTGCGTGGCATCTTAATAAAATCCTTGATTTGGTACAACCCTAACTTATTTAGCCGTTCCAGTACAGAAGTGTCAAGCCGCAATGCCGCCGGAGGCAGCGGATGCAACGCCTCCAGTTGACCATACCTTTCAACAATTTGTGAGACTTTGCCATAGCGGGAAACAGCCCATGCTGTTCCAATTGTATCTGCAATTGCTACTCTTACATCATATCCAAAGCCGCTCAGTTTGGCAATGATGTCCTTCAGGTAAGATGGCTCACCTCCCCACAGATGCGGACAGCCGCTTACATCGAGTATCAATCCGTCAGGTATATCAACTGCTACAACAGGGGTGTATCTCAGGCACCATTCAGCAAGAGCATTCAGTAATTTCTCCGTTAACTCAGGCTTATCGTCTAAAACCTGCAAGGTGGGCAGGATAGCACGGCAGTCTGCAACAACCATGTTCACATCTATGCCTTTTTCCTGCGCAGCTGCATTTGCTGCCTTTATCACCATGCGTCCATGTTCAGGTGCGGCCATAACAAAAGGAATATCCTTTAGCTCCGGCTGGCGGCGTATCATCCAATCCGTTTTTAAATGACGGAACCATATTGCTATATATCTGCGCATACTATCCGGCTTTTCTTTTTTGAATTTCTGTATCCGTGAATGCCTGCCGGTTAATGTACCTGAATTGTCCTGCCGAACATTCTATTTGCCATGAACCCGGCTTGCCGTTCCTTACTTTAAGCAACTGCACATTCCAGCGGGGGAAGCCTGTTCCCGGTATTCCATAAGTTTCACTAATGATTGGCTTTATGTTCCACCTGCTGACGCATGCGGTAACATTTTCAATCTTTGGGTTATATCGGTGTATAAATCCGGTTACCCTGCTTTGCTCCACGGCAAGCTGCAATCTCCTTGATTCGGTAAATGACAGTTCGCTTAACTCGCCTATGACCGTAGATACCGCATCGCATTTTAAAGCTTCTTCTATTGCCCAAAGCACATCTTTTTGCCGCCACAGATCAATGAAAATGATTCGCTCCGGTTCTATCCCGAAAGCATTCAATGCCGGTGGGAATATTGTTCTTTTATTACTTACCCATAGGGTGGTGCCTTTGTTCACTAACTGGCTTATCAGCGCAGCTATAAATCCATTAGTAGCTGCGGCATCTTCTTTTGCATGGCTGATAAATTCATGTACTGCACCCAATGGGAATGCCTGGCCCGGAAATGCCTTTTCCATTTCCCATAGGCCGGTATTGAGGCGAAGTCCCGATACCTTTTTAGGCCTTTGCATGGAAAGCACTTCCTTTTGCAGTTGTTGAATAATATCCTGTTTAGTTGCTTGCACTATTTAAAAAATCATTTACATTTGTTGCTGATAGCAACAATAGGTTGTTTCCAATAATAACAACATAAAATGATGCCTCCAAAGATTTTTTTCCACAATAACATTCGTTTTCTACGGGAACGCCGGAAAATAAGCCAGGAACAACTGTCTGGAGAACTGGATCTGTCCAGGAACAAGTTGCAGGCATTGGAGTCCGGCAAAACCGTAAATCCGTCTGCAATGGATTTTATTAAATTTTCGGATTTTTTTAAAGTAAGTGTGGACAGCCTGTTAAAGATTGACCTGTCGAGATTAGGGGAGCTGAAGCTTAAAGAACTGCTTGCCGGCAATGATGTGTATATGATGGGCAGTAAAATAAGGGTGCTGGCAATAACTGTAGATAAGGAAAATAAGGAAAATGCCGAATATGTGCCTGTGAAGGCAAAAGCAGGCTATATGACAGGCTACAATGACCCTGAGTTCATTGCGGGGCTACCTAAGATCAATTTGCCAAACCTGCCTAAATCGGGCACATTCAGGATGTTTCCCACCACAGGTGATTCAATGTTGCCGATACCGGAGAACAGCGATGTAATTGCTCAGTATGTTGAAGATTGGACAAGCCTTAAACCCGATACAGCCTGCATTGTTATCCTGAAAGGCCAGCAGGATTTTGTTTTTAAGCTGGTTAGTATTCATGCTCATGGCGAAGTACTACTCAAGTCATTGAACCGTAGTTATGTGCCATATACCGTGAAGACAGAGGATATACTGGAGATATGGAAATATTACAAACACCAGACTGGTACATTACCCCAACCTGAAACTGATTTGCAAGAGTTGAAAACATTGATTTTAGAGTTGGGAAACAATTGGAATGGTGGTCTGAAAAAAAATAATTGAAGTAAGTAGTTGATTCATGGCAGCACTATTTAGTAGATAGCTTTTTGTAGAGTTTACCTATGGTCAGCCCCTGTACAATAATAGAGAATATTACAACCATGTATGTTATTGTAACGAATAAGTCTCTATGCATTTCTACAGGTAGTGATAATGCAAGCGCAACAGACAGGCCACCTCTGAGCCCACCCCAGGTAAGTATTGCAATGGCATTTTTCTCAAAATCTATTTTACGTCGTAGTATGATAACAGGGATTGCCACCGACATCCATCGTGCAAAAAGTACAATGGCTACAGATATAACACCAATTATCATTATCGTACTGTTTATTTTCAAGACCAGCATTTCAAATCCTAAAAGCATGAACAATAATGCGTTTAATATTTCATCAATAAGCTCCCAGAATTTATTCAGGTATTGCTGTGTAATATCTGATATGCCGGATTCACGTCCTTTATTACCAATGACTATTCCTGCCACCACCATGGCCAGCGGACCGGAGATGTGTAATTTGTCGGCCAGCAAATAGCCACCCATTACTATGGCAATGGTAATAAGTACTTCCACCTCATACTTATCTATGGACTTAAGAGCAAAATAGCCCATATAGCCAAGCAGCAAACCGTAAAGTAACCCGCCGCCCGCTTCTCTCATGAACAACAGTGCGATGTCCACTGCCGATAGCTTATCAAAACCTGTTTGAGCCACTTCCAGTATAGTTATAAAAACAACTACAGCAACACCGTCATTAAATAGTGATTCACCTGCAATTTTTATCTCCAGTGATTTTTTGATGCCTGCCTTTTTTAATATTGCCAGTACCGCTATAGGGTCCGTAGGAGAAATGAGGGCGGCAAAAAGCAGGCAATAGATATAAGCAACATCAAGATGGAATGCCGCCAATAAAAAATACAAAAGTGTACCAATAAGAAAGGTTGATATAACTACACCGAAAGTAGCGAGCGATAGAATGGGCAATCTTTGCTTCTGTAAGCTATTGGCATCAATATGCATAGACCCTGCAAACAACAGGAAGCTAAGCATACCGTTCATAAGCAGGTTATGGAAATCTATAGATGTGACAATGTGAATCAAATCCTCAGAGAGCTTTGGCAACAAGTGGGCTGTTACTAATAACAGGGAAGAAGTTACTAGGGACAAAACCATTATACCCACCGTTGGCGGCCACTTGATAAATCTGTGATTGATATATGAAAATAAAGCAGCCAGGCAAATAATAAACACAAATATTTCAAATTGCTGCATGGAGACGCTTTTTTTAAAAGTAGGAAAAAGTTTTTACGAATGTGCCTGTACAAGAGGTTTGGTGGCATCGTTTGTGAGCAAAAGCGCAAAATGTATCAATGAAAACAAATTGCATAATCCGCGGGTGAAACAATATTGATGATATACTTTGGGTGCAAACAAGCTGTGGGCTTTGTGTTTTTATACCTTAGTGGAATAGATGTCAGATCGCAATGCAAAGTATCAATAACAGAACGGAAAGTGGGATTGAACTTGAAATGATTGAGCCAACGCCTCAATTGGCTGACTTTGTGGAAAGTCTTTGGATGCTAAAAAATACATCTGGTGCAACACACGAGACAATAGGGCTGCCCGATGGCCGTTTCGATATTATCTTTTCTTACTCACCAACAGAACCGTATAATGTGATGCAGATGGGCCTGGGGACAGAACCCGGGCCGCACACCATTCCACCAAACATAGTGATGTGTGCCGTCAGTTTTAAATTACTGGCCATTGAGTACCTGCTGGACATGAAGGCTGGGTCATTGCTAAATACTGCTCACCCCTTGCCTAATGATTTTTGGGGAATCAGGCAGTCTGATCTGGATGATTTTGAGCTCTTTTGCCAGCGGATATCGGCCAAAATGCTATCGCTGATAAAACCGGGCATTGACAGCAGGAAACAAAAACTTTTTGACCTGATTTATTCTTCCAATGGTTCGCTTGCCGTGAAAGAACTTGCTGACAGGGTATACTGGAGCAGCCGGCAGATAAACCGGTACTTCAATGAGTACTTTGGTATTTCTCTGAAGGCATACTGCAATATAGTCCGCTTCAAAACAGCACTGTATGATATAAAGAAAGGCAACCTGTTTCCCGGCCTTGACTATGCGGACCAGGCGCATTTTATTAAGGAGATAAAAAAATTCTCAGGGGTAGTGCCTAAGGAACTTTTCAGAAACCCGAACGACCGATTTATACTATTATCTGCTTTGCCTGAGCAATAGTTTTGCAGGATCAAAACAACTTCAAAAGATGTTAGTGCAAAATAAAAAAATAGGTATTGTAGGCGGTGGACCGGGCGGCCTTACGCTTGCCCGTCTGCTGCAGCTCAAAGGAGCGGATGTGACTGTGTATGAGCGTGACCTTAATAAAGAGGCGAGGGTACAGGGAACCACACTGGACCTCCACCATGAATCAGGTTTAAGGGCTTTACGCGAGGGGCTGCTATTAGACGAGTTCAAGAAACAGTATCGCCCGGGGGCTGACCGGATGATCATTGCCAATGAGCATGCCGAAGTATTTTTTTCGGACCACGAAGGAAAGCCCACTGAAGACTTTGGCAATGAACATTTCAGACCGGAAATAGACAGGGGGCCACTCAGAAATATGCTGCTGGCCTCGTTACACCCGGCCACTGTGGTGTGGGACAGCCAGTTTGCCAATATGGAAAAGCAGGGCGATGGATGGGTGCTGCATTTCAGGAATTGCACTACAGGCTATGCAGATATAGTGGTGGGCGCTGATGGAGGCAACTCCAGGGTACGGCCCTACGTAACTGATATAAAGCCATTTTACTCAGGCATTTCAGGCGTATTGGCGAATGTATATGATCCTGAGGTTACAGTACCATATATACATGGGTTGCTGCAGGGCGGTAAAATAATGGCATTTGGCGGCGGGAAATGCTTTATAGTAGGCGCTAAAGGAGATGGCAGCCTATCGTTTTATTTGTCGTATAAAACCGGAGAGGGTAGGCTAAAAGAAATAAACCTGGCGGATAAAGCAGAAGTTCTTGCGTGGTTTATGCAAGACTTTGCGGAGTGGGGCGACCTGTGGCAGGAAATTATAGCTCATGCCGAAACTCCATTCATGCCTATCCCTATATATAGTATGCCACTGGCACAGACATGGGATGCAATGCCCAACCTGACCCTGCTTGGCGATGCGGCTCACCTGATGACTCCCTTTGCCGGTGAAGGCGTAAATATGGCCATGCTGGATGCGCTGGAACTGAGTGAATGTCTTTGCGGCGACACCTTCCCGGATATGCGCACAGCTATAGCAGCATTTGAACGCCAGATGCGGGCAAGAGCATCAGCGGCGGCAAGGGAATCGCTGGAGAATGGCGAAAGTATGCACAGCCCTGGCGCATTGCAAACCATGCTGGCATTTTTCAGCGGCATGAATAATCCCTGACCTGAAATGCCTGTTGACCTGACAAATGTCATTTTTGGTGTTAGCGGCCGGAGCTAACTTGCGGGCCTAAACTCAGGCTATGTCCGATACAGATCTACTGCAAAAGTACAATGTGCCAGTACCCCGCTACACCAGCTACCCAACTGTGCCCGTGTGGCAGGATGCAATAGATGTGAGCGAATTCACCGGCGTATTTGCGCACCAGTTTGCAGCCGAGAACAGTACTCATGGTATAAGCCTGTATATACATCTGCCCTTTTGCGAATCGCTGTGCACATATTGTGGCTGTAATAAAAAGATAACCACAAACCACAGCGTAGAAGATGACTACATAGCTGCCATAATAAAGGAATGGCACCTATACCTGCAGCTGATGGATGAACAGCCTGTAATACGCGAGTTGCACCTGGGTGGCGGCACGCCTACCTTCTTTTCACCTGCCAATATAGAACGGTTGCTTACGGCCATTTTCGATACAGCAACAATACATCCGGAGCATGAATTCAGCTTTGAGGGTCACCCCAACAATACTACGGAGGCACACCTTAAAACGCTTTACCGGCTTGGCTTCAGGCGGCTTAGCCTGGGCGTGCAGGACAATGACCCGGAGGTGCAGCGTATCATAAACAGGATACAGCCACTGGCACACGTGAAACAGGTGACGGAGACAGCAAGGGCTATAGGCTATACCTCTGTAAACTTCGATCTTATCTATGGCCTGCCGCGGCAATCGCTGGAGAGCATAGCCCGCACCATAGAGCAAACAATAGCGTTGCAGCCTGACCGCATAGCCTTTTATAGCTATGCGCATGTGCCGTGGACGAGCAAGGGACAACGCCTGTTTGACGAACACGATCTGCCAACTGCTGATGAAAAGCTTAACCTTTACTTATGCGGCAGAGATTTGTTCTTGCGCCATGGCTATTCCGATATTGGTATGGATCATTTTTCGCTGCCCACAGATACGCTGTACGAGGCCGCTGGGGCAGGGCACCTGCACCGCAACTTTATGGGCTATACTACCCAGAACACCAATATGCTCATAGGTCTGGGTGTATCGGCTATAAGTAGCACGGGTCGAAGCTTCTCGCAAAACGAAAAGACCATTCACGACTATTATGATGATGTCAATAATGATCGTCTGCCAGTAAGAAAGGGCTACTTCCTCAGTGATGAAGACCTTCGCTTTGGACAGTACATACTGGATATCAGCTGTCGTGGCAAAACCACCATTCAGCCATGCGACCAGGAAACAGTTACTGAGCTGTGCCTGCCTGCCCTAACGGGGCTGGCAGCAGACGGACTTGTGCTCATCAACGGGCATGACATAATAGTGACGACTGCCGGCAAAAACTTTATACGTAACATCTGCAGCGCCTTTGATCTGTATCTGCAGAAGAGCAGGGCCAATGCTGGTAAGCCAATGTTTAGTAATGCGATATAGCTTGTAGCGCTTTCGCCTGCTACCGAGATGCAGAAGCCCGATTTCAACTTTCCAATCCGCTTAAGATTCGCACCCTGACAAGAATGATAAAATTTGTCGGCAGATCCTTTCGGGATTGAAAGAAAATGGATTTGATTTGTATAGGCTTCAGGTAACTTAACAGATTTAATATAGTAATAGCTGCATGTTTATTTTATTGTTTCCATAATATTTCAAGCTTACCACTGGCTTTAAGGTAATCAAGAAAATACAGCCAGTATTGCCTTCTGTTACTTTGGTGGTTGGCTTCAAGCTTCTGAAGATCGGCTTCCTCTGTATTAAGATTGGACGACGATTCCTGCCCTTCTGATACACGTGCCTGAAAAATACTGATCGATTCGATGCTTAATGCTATATTCTCTTCCTCCATTTTCAACTGAGATAGAACCTGCTCTATTCTTATTTTTGCGATAAGTCCGTCCTTAAAGTATTGAGCGGCTCTATCATCTTTTTGCTGATAATATTGGGTAGACTGCAATTGTAGTTGTTGCATTTTCTTATGTTTATCCTCGCCAAATAGTAATGGATATTTCAGATCGATTCCAACATAACTTAAGCCAAACCATGAATTTGCTGCAAACGGATCGAAATTGTTTGTGTACTGGTTAGCACCAATAAAGCCCTTCGCGCTGATGGTGGGCAGGTATCGGGCCTTTTCCGTCTTTGTTTGTATAGCTGTCAGATCGCTTTTAAATTGCAATTGTTGTATTTCTGGTATGTTTGAAACGTTGGGTTGGGCATTCAAAATCGATAATTGTTCGCTTTTCGAAAAGGCAGTATCAACAATAATGTCAGAGTTTTCAATGTCGTTTTTGCCTATTAAGAATAATAGGTAAACCTTATCTTCTATTAATTGTGATACTGCGTTTCGATATTGTTGTATAGCATTGTTATGATTGATCCTGGACTTATTTAGTTCAGACTTCAACAGCCTTTTTTGCTCAAATTTATTTTGCAGCAATTGGTAACTGATCCAGGTTCTGCTCGTATCTGTAATAGCGGATCTGATCTTAGTTTCCTGTAAATTGATTTCGAAATAGGCCTGCGCCACTGTGTAAGCCAGGTCGTATTCAGTTTGAGCTTGCGAGGCCGCTGTTATCCGCTCCTGCAATTTGGCTTCGTTTATCTGTCGGTTGATAGACACATCAATTAATGGCTGGTTTAACGTCAGGCCTGCTGTTTGCGACCATTTTGTACCAAATTGAATGTTCTTGGTAGCATCGGCAGGGTAAGATGGATTAAATACGCCAATTGGCAGAATAGAGGTTTGTAAAATGGGATTGTAGAGGTATGTGTATTCTACGTTCACCTGTGGCCAGTATTTCCTGTATAAAGCATCAGTTTGCAGCTTCCGGATTACCTGGTCTGATTTTCCCGCTAGTACATTTTTCCTGTTTGCAATAGCATTGTTGATAGCTTGCGATAACGTCAATACCTCCTGTGCTCCGGCGGAATACTGTATTGCTAAAAGCAAGGCAATTGTTACGTGCCAATGTCGGGCCGCATGATATATATTCACCAAATAATGTTCTCGATTCATAAAAAAGCATTTTAAGATCATCTGAAAACTGCAGCGGGTTCTACACTCCTTATTCTGCTTAAAGCAAACGACGCTCCACTAAGGGATATCAGCCCTATTGTTGCAAACATTCCTAGCAACACTAACGGAGAAAAAGAAAAGATCAGGCCCGAGTTCGCAACTCCTCTTCTGAATCCCTCAAGCAACATCAGTCCGATCAGAAAACCGACTATAGAGAATAACGAAGCTTGTGTCAGGATCAAACGGCTAATATATCCATTGCCAGCTCCAATTGCCTTTAAAGTTCCGTAATCTTTTAGCCGGTCTAATGCTGATGAATACATGGTTAACCCTATGATGAAAAATCCGGCGATAAGCGCAAAAATGATCAATGTGCCCGTACTTAATGCTATGCCGCTGCTGGAGAGTATTTTCTTTACAGATGATTTTGCCAATGCCTCAGCCGGCCATGCTCTTATCCCGTTCACATGCTTATTAATATCAGCTACAACATCATCCACATTTACACCTGGCTGCACATTTACCAGCACTGCACTTATTGTATTTACTGACTGGTTAGAATAAAATCTCGCTCTTTCAATGGTGGTAACACAGAAACTGCTACCAAATCCACGAAACCCCTTTGTTTGTAGTGCGAAAAAGGCGCGCTTGCCATTTATCTCAAAGGCTGTTCCAACATCTATGACGCCTCCCAGGTTTTTCTTTTCAAAATACTCGCCACTCACTGCACCGTCTAATTGCAGATCTGTTGTTTTGCCGGCAGCTACTTTCTCAGGTTTGAGTACGGCACCCACTTTATTCGCGTCAACGCCAAGTAGGGTAATAGCCCCGCTGGTTCCGTTTTCATAGTTACACGAGGCACCTGAAATCAGCAATGGGAAAGCTTCTTTCACACCATTTATTCCCTGAACTGCCCGCAGATTCCTTACATCAAGTCTGCCTAATTGATTGACATCATCTGTTTTGCTATCTACCACCCATATGTCTGCTTTTACATCTGTAGCCAATGCGCCCATAAGGCCGGAGAGGAAGAAAAAGACACCTAATTGCTGACCTATTAGAAATGTGCTGATAAGAATACCCACAATTACCCCTATACTTTTGGCCTTGTCGAACCTGATGAATTTCCATGCAATCTTTAACATCGTTTCATTTTTTAAGATTACCAGAAATATCTATCACACATTCAACCCTTGCATTCAGCAGTAATCTATCCGGCTGGTCAAGCATTATTTTTATTGTTCTTACCCTGCGGTCTTCTTTTTCGCCCGACTGGTCTGTAAACAGTGACTTTTTTTGTAGAAAAGACACTGCCATGTAGACTGTACCCGTTGACAGTGTATCCGGCGAACCAACATTGCGTATCCATGCTTTTTGCCCTGCCACTACTTTGTCGGCATACATTTCATCAATCTCACAAACTGCAATGGTTTTACCCAGCGGACTAATTTGTGCAAATGACTGCCTTGTATCTATAGAACTGCCTATCAATGTGCTTAGCTCTAACAATTTCCCATTTACCGGAGATCTGATGATCTTCTGGTCGCGCTCAATTTCTGCAACATGCAGCGCCGCTTTCGTTTGTTCTAATTTGCTTTTTGACACAGTAACTTCAGCTTGTAACCTTCTAAGATTCGACTGGTAGGACTTGACGGCTGTATTCGCATCGTCTACTACCTGCTGTGTCTCTGCTCCCTTGGCCAATAATCTTTCTAGCCGCTGTACCTCTAATACTGCATTATTATACTTTGCTTCATACTCTCCTACGCTTGCTTCGTCTACCCTTATCTGATCGGCTTGGGTATTCACCTCGGTTACCAGTTGTCTTACTTTTCCATCTTCTAGTTGGTGATCTAACTCCAATATTGGCGTACCCACGCTTACTGAGTCATTTTCCTTTTTCAGGATTTTTTGAACAATTCCGTTTACGGGAGATGATAACTGGACAATATCGCTTTCCGGCTCTATTTTGCCAATGCCTACTACTTGGTTAATAGTGCTTGCAAACTTAATTTTGTCTACGCCAGCCTTGTCTTTTGACTGATTATTGCCACATGATGTAATAATGAACAATATTGATAACAGGCATACTATTCGTTTCATAATTGAAGTTTATTTTTGAGCAATTTCCTCTTCTATCGGTTTGTCAGATATACCGCCATCTATTACATATATTATACGGTCAGCAAATGGCGTGAGGCGCGTGTCATGGGTTACTACAGCCACAGCCTTGCCCTGCTTGGCAAGTTGCTTCAATTCATTCATTACGATACCCACACTTTTTATGTCCAGCGATGCTGTAGGTTCGTCGCATAACATCATTTCAGGGTCGGTGACAAGTGCCCTGGCTATAGCCACCCGCTGTTGTTGGCCTCCGCTCAGGTCGTTGCTCAGGTTTTTCATTCGGTCGCCCATACCTACCTTTTCCAGTGCGGCAACAGCTTTTGTTTTTGCTTCTTTTTCGTTGATGCCCTGGAGGATCAGTGGCATCATTACATTCTCAAGGGCAGTGAGCGGCGCAATAAGGTTGAACTTCTGAAAAACGAACCCAATTTTCTTCAGTCTTATTTGCGCAAGACTTTTTTCATTCAACTCATTTACTTTAATGCCGTCAATCCACACTTCGCCAAAGCTGGGATAAATGACGCAGCCTAACAGCGATAGTAATGTGGTTTTGCCCGAGCCGGATGGGCCGATGATAAGCGTAAGCTCTCCTGAGCGCAGATCTACAGAACTTGCCTGCAACGCGGTAATCACGGTATCTCCCGCTTTATATTCTTTTCCGGCGCCTATAACCTTCGCTACAATCTTATTAGCTGGTTCCATCAATGTCCTTGCATTATTCTTGTAAGTTACTCCATCTGTAAGTAAGAAGCATTGATCAGGATCAGTTATTAATCAATCTTCTCCTATTAAAAACACAAGAGCCACTCTCTCGAGTGGCTCTTGTAGCATGTACGGGAATCGAACCCCTCTCCTCAATTGTATTAAAAACAAGAAAGGCAACCATTTCTGATTGCCTTTTGTAGACACGACGGGGGAAATGTCGCACCTACTATGGACTGACTTGATGAAAATCTTTAGTATAGCAGAGCGGCTGGGTTTATAATGTATGAGAGAAGCTGCCAACGAATGAATCAGGGCAAATCTGGGCCATTGTTTTGTTACGGATAAGTTCAGCCGGATAAACCTCTTTCATGGCCCTCCATATGGTACTGTAGTCTACCCTGGTGCCGTCTTCAAAGCAACAAATCTGCCCTCGTTCAAATAACCCAAAGCGCTCGTTATGCTTCAGTTTTTCGATAACATGTTGGAATTGCAATGTAGAATCCATCAAACTATTTTTTACTAAGAGACGATTTTGCCAAAAATATTCCTGCCACTTAGGGGTATTCAATATTCAAATGAGTCATTAATAAAAGCCCGCCTGAGAACAGGCAAGCCCCTATAAACCTATCACTATGAAAATCCTAAATCTTGTTTTCAATCATTCGACAGACCAGGCAATGTTTAAAACAATGTTGCCCATTTTCGTCCCTCTGATGTGACAGTGTTCGTTTTGTCATTTAATGAATTCTGAATAAAATTCAGCTTTAAGCAATACTTCTACTGCTCGATTACAAAATGGAATACATCAGTTTTTGTTCCCGAATGAAGGTTTAATATGTACATGCCATTTGTGAGTGTTTTGTTCAGCTGTATTTCCTGGTCGATCAAACCGCCTTTCACCTCTACGTTGTTCTTGTAGACGGATTGACCCAGCATATCTGTTATCTCAATAAATGCCTCCGGATCGGAATTGCCGAGCGAACCCTTTATCGTAAACTGTCCGTTATTCGGGTTAGGGATCAGTCTCACATTGTCCACGCCGGAAGTGTATTGCGGTACACCAACCCTGACAACATGTACGATCACAGAATTGAACGATGGGAATATACATGGAACATTGCTTGAAACGACACAGGTAACCGAATCTCTGTCTGACAGAAGCCCGGAAACAAAAGTAGCATTTGTAGCTCCGCTGATGACACTACTATTTATGATCCACTGGTAATTGACCTCATAACCATTGATATCCGTAACAACGGCGGTGAACGTGTCTACCTGGAAGAACGTTATCGCAGTTCCGGGGTTCGCATATACCGCTACAGAAAGCGCAAACGCCGTATCAACAGTTACCGTAACTGTATCTGTTGCTGTGCCACACATATTTGTGTTGCTATAGATGATGCCGGACGTACCTGCACTTATACCGGCAACCAGACCCACCGAACTTACAGTAGCAACCGACGTGTTGCTGCTGCTCCATGTTCCACCGGCGGCGCCATCAGTTAGTGCAAGGGTACTACCAACGCATGTAACCGTAGTTCCTGAAATAGTTCCGGCATCGGGCAATGGATTAACCGTGATGGAATAGCCCGCTGTTGCGGTGCCGCACCTATTTACGTTGGTGTAGGTGATACCCGCAGTTCCTGCGCTTACACCGGTCACGATACCTGTAGAACCTACTGTTGCTATGGATGCATTACTGCTGCTCCAGGTACCACCGGAAGTAGTATCACTAAGCGTGATGGTGCTGTTTACACATACACTCGTCAAACCATTAATAACACCGGCACTCGGCAGCGGATCAACACTAACCGTAAAATTAGCTGACGCACTGCCGCAAATATTAGATGTAGTGTAGCTGATGCTGGTTGTGCCGGTACTTACTCCAAATACCACACCTAAAGCTGAGCCAACGGTCCCAACCGCTGTGTTGCTGCTGCTCCATACACCAGAACCAGCTGCGGTAGCATCAGAAAGTGTAGTGGTTGCACCCGTACATACCGAACCGGAGCCTGTGATCGAACCGGCTGCAGGCGTGGTAATTACTGTCACGATTTTTGTCGCAGTAGCGGCGCCGCAGAACGTACTGGTCGTCATATAACTAATCGTCGTTGTTCCCGCGCCTACACCAAATACTACACCCGTTATTGGATCTACCGTTCCCACTCCGGTATTGCTGCTGCTCCATGCGCCCGAGCCGCCACTTGCCGTGGCATCTGTAAGTGTGATTGTAGTACCCGTACAAACTGTGCCGGGGCCAGTGATGGTGCCAGCTACTGGTGTTGTATTTACGGTAACTACTGCGCTTGCCGTAACAGTGCTACAGGATGCAGTAGATATCGTATAACTAATTGTTGTTGTTCCTCCACTCACTCCGAAAACTGCTCCGGCCGCGCTGATTGTACCTACTGCTGTATTGCTGCTGCTCCATACACCAGCACCGATTGCAGTGGCATCGGCAAGTGTTATGGTTGCGCCGGTACATACCACATTGGGGCCAGTTATTGCCCCTGCTGCCGGTGTCGTATTTACAGTAATAACCTGGGATGCCGTAACTGCGCCGCAGAATACACTGGATACTGTATAACTGATCGCTGTTGTCCCTGAGCTTATACCGAATACTATACCTGAAACAGGGTCGACTGTTCCAACCGCTGTGTTGCTGCTGCTCCATACCCCTGACCCGCCACTTGCCGCAGCATCCGTAAGCGTTATGGTTGTTCCGGTACAAACAATACCAGGACCGGTGATCGTACCAGCTACAGGAGTTGTGTTTACTGTAACTACTGCGGTTGCGGTAACAGTGCTACAGGATGCCGTAGATATCGTATAACTAATTATTGTTGTTCCTGCACTCACTCCGAAAACTGCTCCGGCCGCACTGATTGTACCTACTGCTGTATTGCCGCTGCTCCATACCCCAGCACCGATTGCTGTGGCATCGGCAAGTGTTATGGTTGCGCCGGTACATACCGCAATGGGGCCCGTTATTGCTCCTGCCACCGGCGTCGTATTTACGGTAACAATGGTAGTTGCGGTAACTGTGCCACAAGAAGCGGTCGACACTGTGTAACTGATCCTGGTTGTGCCGGCACTTATACCATACACTATACCCGAAACCGGATCGACTGTTCCTACTCCTGTGTTGCTGCTGCTCCATGCACCTGCTCCGCCACTTGCTGTAGCGTCTGTAAGCGTTATGGTTGTGCCAGTGCACACCATGCCCGGACCAGTAATTGTTCCTGCGACCGGTGTTGTGCTTACGGTAACTACCGCAGTTGCCGTAACAGTGCTACAGGATGCCGTAGATATCGTATAACTAATTGTTGTTGTTCCCGCACTCAGTCCGGAAAATACTCCGGCTGCGCTGATTGTACCTGCTGCTGTATTGCTGCTGCTCCACACACCCGCACCAACTGCTGTGGCATCGGCAAGTGTTATGGTTGCGCCGGTACATACCGCATTGGGGCCCGTTATTGCTCCTGCCACCGGCGTCGTATTTACGGTAAAAATGGTAGTTGCGGTAACTGTGCCACAAGAGGCGGTCGACACTGTATAACTGATCCTGGTTGTGCCGGCGCTCACTCCATATACTATACCTGAAACCGGATCAACAGTCCCCACTCCCGTGTTGCCGCTGCTCCATGCACCTGCTCCGCCACTTGCTGTAGCATCGGTAAGCGTTATAGTTGTGCCAGTGCACACCATGCCCGGACCAGTAATTGTTCCTGCGACCGGGGTAGTATTTACGGTAACAACTGCGTTTGCACTAACTGTACCGCAGGATGCCGTAGATACTATATAACTTATTGTAGTTGTTCCTGCACTTACTCCGTAAACAACGCCCGACACTGGATCTACTGTCCCTGATCCGGTATTGCTGCTGCTCCATACCCCTGTGCCACCCACTGTGGTTGCATCAGACAACGTGATCGTTGCTCCGGAGCATACATCACCTGGTCCGGTTATTGATCCTACTGCAGGTGTAGTGTTCACAGTAACAATGGCCGTCGCAGTAACAGTGCCGCATAGCGCGCTGGACACTGTGTAGCTAATAGTTATAGTTCCTGCGCTGACGCCATATACTATACCGGATGCAGCGTCAATTGTACCCACTGCAGTGTTGCTGCTACTCCATACTCCTGCGCCACTTGCGGTGGCATCGGTCAGCGTGCTGGTTGAGCCGGTGCACACTATTGCGCCCGCGCCGGTTATCGTTCCCGCTACCGGTGTAGTATTTACAGTGACAGTGGCAGTCGCACTAACGGTGCCACAGAACGCAGTAGAGATGGTATAACTAATAGAAGTGGTCCCTGCAGCCACGCCGTACACAACACCTGAAGCGGCACCAACTGTACCAGCTGCTGTATTGCTGCTGCTCCATACTCCGGCGCCACCTACCCCTGTCACATCACTTAATGTGATGATAGAGCCGCTACATACTGCACCCGCTCCTGTTATTGTGCCAGCGGCAGGCGTTGTATTCACGGTAACAACAGTAGTCGCTGTCGCGGTGCCGCAGGATACACTGGAAACTGTATAACTTATCGTTGTTGTACCTGCAGTAGCACCATAAACTACTCCCACGCCGCTGATCGTTCCCACAGCTGTGTTGCTGCTGCTCCATACTCCGGCACCGTTTGAGGTGGCATCGGTAAGTGTAATTGTTGCGCCGGTGCACACCATGCCTGCACCGATTATCGTTCCTGCTATCGGCGTAGTATTTACAGTAACAGCAGCTGTTGCCGTTACGGTACCGCAAGACGCAGTGGAAATTGTATAGCTGATAGTGGTATTTCCTGAGCTCACTCCATAAACCACTCCAGCTCCGCTAACTGTGCCCACTGCAATATTGCTGCTGCTCCACACGCCTGCACCGCCTACTGCTGTAGCATCTGTGAGCGTGATCGTAGCACCGGTACATACTGCGCCGGGCCCGGTTATAGCACCGGCGGCAGGGGTTATGTTAACCGTAACAATTGCTGTCGCTGAAACGGTGCCGCAGAATACGCTGGAAACTGTATAGCTTATGGTTGTTGTTCCCGCGCCGGCACCATAAACAACGCCTGAAACCGGGTCAATAGTTCCGACCGCAGTATTGCTGCTGCTCCATACTCCGGCTCCATTGGTGGTGGCATCGGTCAATGTGATCGTTGCACCAGTACATACTGTACCTGGCCCAGTGATGGTGCCTGCCACCGGAGTTGTATTAACTGTAACCACTGATGTTGCAGTAACCGTACCGCACGACACTGTGGATACCGTATAACTGATCGTAGTTGTTCCGGCGCTTACTCCATATACAGCACCTGCTCCACTCACTGTGCCTGCCGCAGTATTGCTGCTGCTCCACACACCTGCGCCACCAACTGCCGTAGCATCTGTCAGCGTGATCGTCGCGCCTGTGCATACTGAACCGGGACCGGTAATAGAACCAGCCACGGGGGTTGTGTTTACGGTCACAACAGATGTCGCCGTCGCAGTGCCACAGAATGCGCTTGATACCGAATAACTTATTGTTGTTGTTCCGCTACTTGCCCCATATACCACACCGGCTCCACTGATCGTACCCACGGCAGTATTGCTGCCGCTCCATGCACCCGTGCCGCCACTTGCGGTGGCATCGGTCAGCGTGATCGTTGTGCCGGTACATACCGAGCCCGGGCCTGTTATCACACCCGCCACGGGAGTAACATTTACTGTGATTATTCTTGTTGCTGTAACCGTACCGCAAGACACTGTAGATATTGTATAACTGATCGTGGTCGTTCCGGAACTCACTCCATATACAGCGCCGGCTCCACTAACAGTACCAACTGCCGTATTGCTGCTGCTCCATACTCCGGCTCCACCAAATGCGGTGGCGTCTGCAAGCGTTATAGATGCCCCGGTACAAACGGCGCCCAGGCCAGTGATCACGCCGGCCGCAGGTGTTGTATTTACCGTAACGACCGTTGTTGTCACGGCAGAACATGTACCACTGGACACTATATAGCTGATCGTTGTTGTTCCGGAGCTCGCTCCGTACACTACGCCTGAAACCGGATCAATGGTTCCAACAACAGTATTACTACTGCTCCATGCTCCAACACCACCGCTTGCAGTAGCGTCATTGAGCGTGGTAGTAGTGCCTGAACATATATTGGCTGGACCTGTGATCGCTCCTGCTACAGGGGTTGCGTTCACTGTAACCACTGATGTTGCAGTAACCGTACCGCACGACACTGTGGATACCGTATAACTGATCGTAGTAGTCCCTGCGATTACACCGTATACTATCCCTGCGCCGCTGATGGTACCAACTGCAAGGTTACTGCTGCTCCATACTCCGGCGCCACCAACAGCGGTTGCATCCGACAGGGTTATTGTCAACCCTGTACATACTGCACCCGGTCCGGTTATTGCTCCGGGAGCCGGCGTTGTATTTACTGTCACGACAGTGGTCGCAGTAACTGTACCGCATGATGCAGTAGATATTTTATAACTAACTGTTGTTGTGCCGGCGCTCACTCCGTAAACAACGCCCGTTGGATCAACAGTCCCAACTGCTGTATTGCTGCTGCTCCATACTCCGGCGCCACCAACTGCTGTTGCGTCTGTCAAAGTGATCGTTGTACCTGAACATACCTGACCGGGGCCGGTTATTGTACCTGCCGCAGGAGTTGTATTAACTGTAACCACCGATGTTGCAGTAACCGTGCCGCATGATACAGTAGACACAGTATAACTGATCGTGGTTGTACCGGCGCTTACTCCATAAACTACTCCTGCTCCGCTGATGGTACCAACTGCAAGGTTGCTACTGCTCCATACTCCGGCACCACCAATCGCGGTTGCATCGGCCAGTGTGATCGTAGCACCAGTACATACTGCTGCTGGGCCGGTGATGGCACCTGAAGCCGGTGTTGTATTTACAGTAATAATTGCTGTCGCTGCAACTGTGCAAGATCCGTTTGCCACCAGGTAACTGATCGTTGTCGTGCCGGCACTAACACCGTAGACTATTCCTGAGACTGCATCAACTGTTCCGACCGCAGTATTTGTACTGCTCCATGCTCCGACACCGCCGCTGGCAGTAACGTCTGTTAAAGTGATCGTTGTGCCTGTACATACTGCGCCGGGGCCTGTGATAGTACCTGCCACTGGGGTAGTATTTACGGTAACGACGGTCGTAGCCGTAACCGTACCACACGAAACGGTGGCCACTGTATAACTGATCGTAGTTATTCCTCCTCCTACTCCATAAACTAATCCCGCAGCGCTGACGGTACCCACCGCCGTATTGCTGCTACTCCACACGCCTGCGCCACCGATCGCGGTCGCGTCAGTCAATGTGATCGTTAATCCTGTACATACCGTACCGGGGCCCGTTAATGTACCTGCCGCAGGAGTTGTATTAACTGTAACCACCGATGTTGCAGTAACCGTGCCACATGTGGCTGTAGCAATAATATAGCTGAAGGTTGTCGTTCCGGTACTTATCCCGGTAACCACTCCGGCGCTACTAATTGTACCAACCGCCGTATTGCTGCTGCTCCATACGCCTGCACCGCCAACTGCAGTAGCGTCGGTAAGTGTGATGGTTGCTCCAGTACATACTGCACCGGGGCCTGTTATTGCACCGGCCGCTGGCGTGGTATTTACAGTAACAATTTTTGTCGCTGTAACGGTGCCACAGGATACACTGGATACTGTATAACTTATTGTTGTTGTTCCTGAGCTTACGCCATATACTATTCCAGTAACAGCATCTACTGTTCCAACCCCGGTATTGCTGCTACTCCACGCGCCTGTGCCACCAGTTGCAGTAGCGTCTGTCAGCGTTATGGTTGCACCTGTGCACACAATGCCAAGGCCTGTGATCGCACCGGCTGATGGTGTAGTATTTACAGTCACAACCGTAGTCGCAGTAACTGTGCCGCAGGATACCGTAGATATCCTATAACTAATTGTCGTTGTTCCCGAACTTACCCCGGAGACAACTCCGGCGCCGCTAATTGTACCAACCGCCGTATTGCTGCTGCTCCATACGCCTGCACCGCCAACTGCGGTAGCGTCGGTAAGTGTGATGGTTGCTCCTGCACATACTGCTCCGGGGCCTGTTATTGCACCGGCCGCTGGCGTGGTATTTACAGTAACAATTTTAGTTGCTGTAACTGTGCCACAAGAAACTGTGGACACCGTATAACTGATCGTGGTTGTTCCTGCGATAACTCCGTACACTATGCCGGAAACGGCGTCTACTGTTCCTACTCCGGTGTTGCTGCTGCTCCATGCGCCTGCACCACCGATCGCAGTTGCATCTGTCAATGTGATCGTTAATCCTGTACATACCGAACCAGGGCCGGTGATGGCGCCTGCAACCGGTGTAGTATTGACTGTAACAATGGCTGTTGCCGTTACCGTGCCACATGTGGCTGTAACAATAGTATAGCTGATGGTTGTCGTTCCTGCATTTATCCCGGTAACTACTCCTGCTCCACTAATTGTACCAACTGCTGTATTGCTGCTACTCCACACACCTGCACCAACTGCTGTGGCATCAGTAAGTGTAATGATTGCTCCGGTACACACTGCACCGGGGCCAGTTATTGCACCGGCTGCTGGCGTGGTATTTACAGTCACAATTTTTGTCGCTGTAACGGTGCCACAGGATACACTGGATACAGTATAACTTATTGTTGTTGTTCCTGAGATTACGCCATATACTATTCCAGTAACAGCATCTACTGTTCCTACTCCGGTGTTGCTGCTGCTCCATGCGCCCGAGCCGCCAAACGCAGTAGCGTCAGTAAGGGTGATCGTTGCACCTGTGCATACAGAGCCAGGACCGGTGATCGCACCGGCTACCGGAGTTGTATTTACTGTTATTATTGTTGTAGCTATAACCGTACCACAAGAAGCGGTAGATATTGTGTAGCTGATAGTAGTTGTTCCCGAACTTACC
>CANFHA010000029.1 GCA_947446645.1 Chitinophagaceae bacterium
CACGCATAACAATCCTAATTCCCTATCACCATGAAAAACGAAAAACAATCGCAAGCCCGTGATCTATTTATGCACGCTGGCAAAACACAAACCGAGATAGCCGATATCCTTGATGTGAACCGCAAAACCATTTATCTGTGGATAAAGAACGGTAAGTGGGAAGAAATGAGGCATGCCGCCGCGCAGGCGCCCGGCATCATCATTCAGGATATCTACAACCATATCGGCGCAGTCAACCGTAAAATAAGCAGTCACGACGACGGCTGCCCTGAGCCTAAGGAAGTAGAAATGCTGCGTAAGCTGCTCAAAATGACCTCCGACATCAACAAGAACCATGTCGGCTCCTACATCGAGGCATTCACAGAAATATCCACCTACATGCTCCACCGCGATATCCCCACCGGCCGCAAATTCGTTGAGCACGCTGATGATTTCATCCGTGGCAAATTCGGAGATGGTTCCTGGGAATTCAAAATCACCGACCGCACCAGGCAAAACGTCGCAGATGTAGAGCACAACCTCAAAAAACAGGAAGAACAAAACCTCGAACTGGAAACAGACCTTTACACCGAACCCAACGCCCGCTCAGCAGCACATGCTGCGGACGATCACTTGCAAATTGACACCTGCAAACTGCCAGCCGAAAACTACCCAATTGCGCAAAAAATGGGTAAAAACGGGGCATTTTCAAAACACGTTGAAAACACCTCTAACTCAGCTGCAGTAAAGCATTTCAGCCAAAATTCGCCTCAAACAAAATGCCCCATATCAGCAATAAAGGAATACATCAGAAATGGGACATTCGAATATTCCGACAACCCTCGCCCGCCCCTTGTAGCAGCTGAGCCATACTCAGGCATAGGAAAGATTGCACCAAAAGAAACCTGGAAAATTTTGCCGGTAGATGGGAATGGGATACCTGTTTTAAACGCTGTATACTATGCTACGCTCCTGCCTGGCTTCAGGCCATCACCATTCCGCGAAGGCAACATTATCTGGGTAAACACCAGGAAGGACATAACCGACGATATAGCCAAGCACCTCAAAATGGGCGACACCATCCGCTACTATCCCGGCATGGATCCAAACGAAAAAGCAACCAATAGCTAATATAGCTCAGAGAAAAATCTGTACAAAATATCGATCACGAGTATAGATGCCTGCGGCATGACAATGCAGACTACCATTTATTATTCGCAGACTTACGACTTATGACTCACGACTTATTTACCCGCCGTAGCTTCAGCGAAGGAGGGCGACTAAATCAAAGATTCATTTTATCCATGATCCGGCCCAGGTCGTCGTCGTTGTAGAACTCTATGAGCACGGTGCCTTTGCCTGATTTCTTGCGGTCCAGCTTCACGCGGGTGGAGAAGTGGGAGGCCATATTGTCTTCTATGCGTTTGTAGGCGGGGGGCAGTTTGCCCGGCGCTTTGGCAGGTGCATCAGCGGCAGTTTCTTTGGCGTTGGCCATGTCCTTTACCATCTGCTCTACCTGGCGCACAGAGAGGCCGCGCTGCATGGTCTCGCGAAACAAATAGAGCTGCTGCTCCACATGGTCTAGCCCTATAATGGCACGTGCATGGCCCATGGTCAGTGCACCATCGCGCACGGCTTTCTGGATATCTGGTGGTAATTTGAGGAGGCGGAGATAGTTGGCTACGGTGCTGCGCTCCTTCTTCATCCGGTCAGACACCTGCTCCTGTGTAAGGCCGCATTCGTCCATCAGCTGGCGGTAGCTCAGCGCTATTTCTATGGCATTGAGGTTCTCGCGCTGCAGGTTTTCCAGCAGGGCCATTTCCAGCACGCCCTGGCTATCTGCGGTACGCACATAGGCGGGTATATCTGCCAGTCCGGCCATTTTGGAAGCGCGCAGTCGGCGCTCACCGCTTATAAGCTGGTATTTGCCAGATGCGGTCTTTATAACCGTAATTGGCTGAATGATGTCGTGCAGCTTTATGCTGTCTGCAAGCTCCTGCAGGGCCTGTGGCTCAAAGTCGCGGCGGGGCTGCTTAGGGTTTACGGCTATATCACTGAGCGGTATGCGCGCAGTGTTTACATGCGTAGTAGTGGTATTATTATTGGCATTATTATTCTGACCAGACACCGCAGGTACGCCATGTTCGGTAGTCTTTATTTCCTCGTCAATGGTATCGAGCAGTGCGCGAATACCTTTTCCCAATCCCTGTTTCTTATTTACCTGCGACATCTTAAAAATTCAAAAGTCAAAATTCAAAAGTCAAAAAACTGTCTTAGTGAGCGTAGCCGAACTACAAAAGTCAAAACCTAAAATTCTATATTATTCTAAAGGCAGTCAAACTACAAAAATTAAGGACCGTATTGCAGAGATGTTGCTGCTTTGGGTTTTGACTTTTGCCTTTTGACTTATTTACTGCTATTCTTCCTTAAAGATCTTGTCCTCGTTCTTTATCTTGGTCATGTTGTTCTTCTGGAGGATCTCTTTGGCAAGGTTAAGGTAGTTAACAGCACCTGTGCTCTCGGCATCGTACAGCAGGGCCGGCATACCGAAGCTAGGTGCCTCGCCCAGCCGCGTATTGCGGTGCAGTATAGTGTTGAATACAAGATCACCAAAGTGATTCTTGATCTCCTCCACTACCTGATTTGAAAGGCGCAGGCGACCATCGTACATGGTCATCAATATGCCTTCTATCTTCAGGTTTGAGTTGATACGGGTCTGAACGATCTTAATGGTATTGAGCAGCTTACCCAGCCCTTCAAGCGCGAAATACTCGCACTGCACGGGTATCACAACACTGTCTGAAGAAGCAAGGGCATTTACTGTGATAAGGCCCAGCGACGGAGAGCAATCTATGATGATGAAGTCGTAGTTAGCCAGTTCCGGCTCCAGTGCCTTCCGCATCACAAACTCCCTGTTAGGGTGATTGATAAGCTCAATCTCAGCGCCTACCAGGTCCAGGTGACTGGGCAGTATGCTCAGGTTGGGCGTGTCGGTCTCCAGTATTACCTGCGATGCCGGGGTTTCGTTCACCATGCAGTCATACAGGCTTATCTGTATATTCTTCAGGTCGAAGCCATTGCCGCTGGTACTGTTGGCCTGCGGGTCTGCATCTACCAGCAGTGTCTTATATTCAAGTACGGCAAGGCTTGCCGCAAGATTAATTGCCGTTGTGGTCTTCCCTACTCCACCTTTCTGATTCGCTATCGCGATTACTTTTGCCATAAACCCCAAACCCCTGAAAGAGGCTTCATTTAATATCAATAAATAAAATAAAAATTTGAAAAACGGCCTACAGTTATGAAAAACTACAGTTCAATACTCTCGCCAATTTTTGGCAATATTAGTTCTTTTCCAGCGGCTTTAAATTTTTCCTTTGCCTGTTCGTGGTCGATCTTAATGTACCCAAACGTGTCAAAATGTATGCCGATGACCTTGTTACACTGTATAAAATCTGATGCTATGATGGCATCATCCACGTCCATAGTAAAGTTGCCGCCTACAGGCAGAATGGCAAAGTCAAGTTTAGCGTAGCGGGGTATCAGCTGCATATCCATCATAAGGCTGGTATCGCCGCTGTAGTAGAACTTTTTCTCAGCACCATGCAGCAGGAAACCACCGGGATTGCCACCATAAGTCCCATCAGGCAGTGCGCTGCTGTGCCAGGCCGGCAGAAAATGAAGCTTACCGAAATCGAACGTAAACGGGCCGAAATTCATAGGATGAGCATTCTTAATGCCTTGTTTCTGCACCCATTCCACTATCTCGTAGGCTGCTATTACCTGTGCACCAGTTCTGCTGGCTATAGACACAAGATCTGCAACATGATCGCCATGGCCATGCGACACCAGGATGTAATCAGCAGGTATGCTGTTTACGTCTATATCTTTTGCCAATTCATTAGGCGTAATAAAAGGATCGAATAAGAAGTTTTTGCCCCATGTTTCAATACCAAAACAGGCATGACCGTAATACGTAAATTTCATTTTGGAAGGACTTTAAAGACCATAACATGGCCACTTCCAAAATTAAAGTTACATACTTCAATTTCCAAATCTGAATGAATGGATTTTTACCTTATTTATCAACAATGGGAGCCAAAATTAATGGCCTGCAGGATTGCCCGGTATCGGAGCCGCCACCATAACATTGTCATTAGGGTCAGCGGGATATTGCTTCACATAATTGGGGAAGTTGAGTTGTGGGTTAAAGTCCAGCGTTAATCCTTTTAATAAACGCAATCTTGCCTTATGCATATTTACCTTTTGCAGGATTGGGGATGCTGATGGGCTAAAACGCGCATCGCTTGAATCGCCGGAAACGTATCCACCCCTTGCTGCATCATAGTAGGTATAATAGTTAGGAAAGTAGATATCAGACGAAGCGTCATATTTGGCGGGTGGTGCCAACAGCCGATCAGGAGCAATACTCATACTGTTTTTTTGCACAGCTTTATGTGTTTGCTTATGTTTCTGCTTTTTATGACCGGCAGTGGCATGCTGGCCAAAGCCCAATACCGGCACTGCCAGAACAAACCATAATACAAATGCTATGTTTTTCATACCCGTTTTTCACCAATAGGTGTCAATACCATGCCACCAACGTTTACGAGGAGATATAAAGACTTTAAAACGATGATTCGGCCTCAAAAAACGCATTGCAACGCCTCCGGAATACTTTTTTTAGCAATGATTATATTATAGTCGATGAAAAACTTATTTTTATCAAAATTTTGATCTTATGAACGCAGTAATAGGTGTATACGACAACCATGAATTGGCCGTTGAAGCCGTAATAGAATTAAAAAACGAAGGTTTCCCGGAAGATAAGCTGTCTATAATGGGCCTGACGGAAACTGAGGTAGTAGACAAAGGCAACCACGTGTTACCGGAAAACACACTACGCAAAGCACCTGTAGGCGAAGGAGTAGCTATAGGCACAGCACTGGGCGTGCTTACCGGCGTTGGGTTATTTGCCATACCGGGCTTAGGCATACTGTGCGGCGCAGGTGCACTTGTAGGCGCATTTGCCGGTTTCGACGTAGGCCTGATTGGTGGCGGTATCGTTTCTGCACTGACTTCAATAGGTGTAAATAAGGCAGTTGCAAAAAAATACCATGACGCGCTGGTTGCCGGTAAATTCCTGGTAATTGTACACGGTCATCAGAGCGATGTGGACAAGGCTAACGGCCTGCTGCATGAGCACGGCACACATGCTGAACTGGACAAACACTAAACCCCAAACCCCTAAAGGGGCTTTCCCTTGTTTTTAAATTTTTATATTAATAAGAGCAAGTCCCTTTTGGGATACCGGGTGATATGAGTAAAAAAACTGCCAGGCAGCCGGAACAGAAGACCGCAAGATCACCAATAGCGCCTGCGTTGCCGGAGCCTAAGATAAAGACCGCATTCAGTATTCCCAAGCCGGCTATGTGGCTGGGCCTGTTGGCAGCACTTATATACCTGCCCTCACTTTTTTACGGATTTACTGAGCTCGACGACTCTATTTTCATCCGCGACTTCCAGGCATACAACGAGGATCTTCACAATATAGTCACGGCTTTTCAGCGTGGGCTATTTGATGCCGTTAAGGATCCGTACTACCGCCCGTTGTTTTCGGACTCCATGATCATTAACTACCACCTGAGCGGTGCAGAGAATATATGGGGCTACCACCTGGTAAATATACTGCTGCATGTATGCAGCGTGGTGCTGCTGTACAAGCTTTTTCGCCGGCTAAACATAAAAGAACTGCATGCATTTGTGCTCACGCTTGTTTTTGCTGTTCACCCCGTACTGTCACAGGCAGTAGCGTGGATTCCGGGAAGGAACGACACCATGCTTGCGGTTTTCAGCCTGGCATTTCTCATAAAGTCTGTCGACTACTCAGATAGTGGAAAGATAAGTTCGCTGCTATTGTCAGGACTATTCCTGCTGCTGGCTTTCTTTACCAAGGAGACAGCGGTGTTTCTGCCTCCGGTAGCGCTGCTGCTACTGCTGTTTGTACACGACAAAAAATGGAATGATAAAAGTAACCTGGTACAATATGGGGTATGGCTTGCCTGCTTTGGGATATGGTACCTGGCCCGGGCCATGGCAACCACAGCCTCAGCAAACATGGCCTCAGCAACCGCACTTGCGGATGCTGTGCACCGGCTACCGGTAATAGTGCAATATATAGGCAAGATAGTGCTGCCGCTGAACCTGAGCGTTTTTCCAACACAGAAGGACACAGTATATTTTTATGGCATAGCCGCTATAGTACTGCTCGCGGCTACAGTGCTGCTTTATAAAGGCCGCAGTACAAAGATCGTATTGAGTGGGCTGGGCATTTTCCTGCTGTTCCTGATGCCGGCTCTGCTGGTGCCTACACATCTGAACCAGCAAACATTTGAGCACAGGCTTTACCTGCCTTTAATAGGTATACTGCTCATGTTGTCGCAAACCAGCCTGCTGAACAACCGGCTAGCTGATAAACAATTGTTGGTGGGCGCTAGTGTAGTGTGTGGAGTGCTTGCAGCCATCAACCTGTACCACCAACAAAGCTTTAAAGATCCCCGCAGTTTTTGGGGTCAGGCTGTAGAAACATCGCCACATTCGGCCTATGCCAATATGATGTATGCAGCGCGGCTGGACAAAGAGGAAAAAGCAAAGTCGGAAGGATTGTTCCGTAAGGCATACGGGCTAAACCCCAGGGAGAAGTACCTGAACTTTTATATGGCGGAGCTGCTGCAAAACAAGGACTCGGTAGCCGCCTCAGAAAAATACCTGCTTGCAGAAAAAGAGATATCCAACTACTACAAATGCGACTTTATGCTGGCACGGGTGGCTATGGAGCGCAACGACTATGCCGGAGCGGCAGACAACCTGCAAAAATACCTGGCGCATGACCCCGCAAACTCAAAGGCCAACAATAACCTGCTGCTGCTATACCTGCAGCTAAACCAGGCAGAAAAGGCTAAAGCGCAGATAAAGCAAATGCGGCAAATGAACCTGCCCGTGCCTCCCGCTATCTCACAGCAGCTGGGAATGTAGGCTAACATAAATTCAAAAGTCAATAGTCAAAATTCAAAACTTAAAAGTTGGAACCTGGCTTCGTCAAGGTAACTAAAATGCTCAGTTCTAGTAACCGGGCTTTTGCTCCAGGTAGTTGCACTGATCTATACTGCCTACTCTGAAGATGAGCGGGACATGTACCTGCTGCATTTTCAGCTCCTGCCGGCAAAAGAAGCTGAGATGCTGCGTGTACAGGTTAACCGGAATAGACGGGATAGTCTTCGTGGGTGCGGGTAAGTGTGTTAGCGAAAAAGAAAGGTATGAAGCGGATGTTTTTGCTGCACCTTCGGCATAAGACGGCACGCGCACGCCTTGGCTAAACCCCTTGAGCTGCCCGAACACAATAAACAATATTATTGAAGCAATCGTCCTCCACATGTTACTTACAAAGGTACGACTACTGGCCGTGGTAAGCCGTTATTCTTATGGTTATAGCTTTGGCCCGCATTCAATTGTGAACTGCGGGGCGGGCAAAAATCCAACTGTTTTACTGTTATAAATATCTAACAAACTGCGTCATCTATGTATGGCATGGTTTTTACTTGATAGTAAGCAGAAAGCTGAATTAACAACCCAAACAGACCGGCCATGATAAAGAAACATATAGCGCACCTCGCTACCGAAAGCCTGAAGTTCTTCTTCAACATAGACCACAGCATTTGCCACCACTGGATGGTAACCATGGTCATCCTGCTGAGCATTGCCAAAGTGGTAATGAATAATATTTTAAAAGTTACCGTAGGAAATGTGGGCGATGCGTTTCGGGATGGCGTGCACACAGTGCGGTATGATCTGTACGTTTTGAAAACAAATGCAACCGGTGCGAAAGGACGTATTGAAAAAAGTGAGCAGTACCAGAATTTTACAAAGAACATCCATCAAATGGTGAGCAAAACAGGAGGAATGTTGAGGCTGAATTTCAATACTCAGAACCAATAAATTTCCATGCTTCAAGCTGCTGACTTCGCTTTATATTTATAAGAAACAGCCTGTTTGCAGTTGTGAATGGCATAGAAAATCAGGTAATCCCCTACCCTCGCAATTACTGAATTACAATTCTACAGTAAGATTTACCCCGATGTACAATGAATGCACATTTGAGGTCCACAAAACTTACGCCTTCATAGCAATTTGCAACACTCTTCTGTTTTGCTTATAAATAGCGAAGAATTAACCTCCCTTTTACGCCCGGCGCAGAAATAGGGAGTAATTTTAGCTCATGAACAAACGCTCATTCTTTTCATTTCTTTTGGTACTTCTCACGGCTATACCAACAGTTTCATTTGGCTGGGGGAAAGCAGGCCATGGGATTGTGGCGGAAATCGCCTTTTCTATGCTAGACAAAAGCACTAAGGATAAGGTAAACGAATACCTTGGACCTACCACAATAGAAGAAGCCAGCACATGGATGGATGAAGTACGCAAAGACCACAGCTATGACTATATGAAGCCATGGCACTATGTAAATATCCTAAAGGGGAAGGAATATGCAGAGACCAGCGATGACAACATAGTGAACGCACTGAACAAGGCCATTGACGAATTGGGCCACAAGGACAAACTCAGCAGGGAAGATATTAAGAAGAACCTGATGATTATTTTTCACCTGGCAGGTGATATGCAGATGCCGCTTCATTGCGGGTATGCCAGTGACAAAGGTGGCAACGATGTGGAAGTTCAGTACCTGGGCCGAAAAGCCAACCTGCACTGGGTATGGGACAATGAAATGATAGTGAGTGAGAAAATAACAATCGATGACTGCCTGCCATTGTTGAAAATGTATACCAAGCAGGAAATTGCGGCACTGAGAAGGACGGACATAAAAAGCTGGATTTACGAACCACGGGCACTCTTGAGCAATGTTTATGACTTTAAAGATGGGGTGATAGACCAGGTATATGTAGACAGGAACAAAAAAGTGGTGGAGACGCAATTACTTATCGCCGGCATACGGCTGGCGGCTGTGCTTGAGGAAGTGATGAGGTAGGTAATTGTAAAAAGTCCGCGAGCGTCCGTTGTCACACCTTACAGGCTAAATAAATAAGAAGACGTACCGGTTAAGATACGCCTTCCTATTTAATCACACACAATTGAAAAAGCCGTTTTGTCTCATAGTAACAGGGTAACTTTCAAAACTCTTCCCGTTTGTAGTGAATGTTAAAAAAGCGTGCCACGGTGTCAATCCTGGTTAAGAATTGAGGATCAATGTGAGCTCTGACAATGTCAATTTATTGGAGCAAGCGCCGAAAAACTTCGGTCTCCACACAAAACATACTTGCAATATCCTCATTGTTCCATTGAGGAAAGGGGTACTCAAAATTTCAGGGTGTGCAGTTAACTAACGTTTCATACCCGGGAATTTCATGTGGAGATCGCGCAGGGTTTTCTGGATGGTTTTGGCTACATACCACGACTTATACCAGTTGTGGTCAGACGGAACGATGTGCCAGGGGACGTCATTGCAGTGTTTAAATACGTCTTCATAGTACCCCATGTACTTGTCCCATAGTTTGGATTCTTTAAAATCATCAGAGTTATATTTCCACATTTTCTGCGGATCATCCAGGCGTTCCTGCAGCCGTTTTAGCTGTTCCTTATGCGAGATATGGAGATAAAACTTAAGTATGTGGGTGTCATTGTGCTCGATAAGTAACCGCTCAAAATCGTTTATGGCCTTCATTTTCCGTTTTGCCGTTTCGTCATCATTCTGACCGTGCACGCGGGTGACTAATACCTCTTCGTAATGAGATCGGTTGAATATCTGTATCATGCCTTTTGCAGGCGCGTAGTGATGTACCCTCCACAGGAAATCATGCGACAACTCCTCGCTTGTGGGCTCTTTGAATGATTTCACGTTAACACCCTGTGGGTTCATACTGGTGAAAACATCACGGGTAAGACCATCTTTACCGCTGGCATCCATGCCTTGAATCACTACGAGCAAGCTATGCTTTCCTTCTGCATAAAGCAGGTTTTGCAAGTCACTAAGGCCTGCAAGTATATGCTTCAGCTCCTTTTTAGTTTTGTCTTTGTCCACTCCTTCAGGAACAGTTGGTATATCCTTAAGTTTGATTTTCTCCATGGCGAAAAATAGTATACTACAAGATACAGATAAAAATCGCTCCCCCGCTCATCACAGAGAACAGGAGACGACCCTGTAAAAGTGAAACAAGCCAACAGGGAAACGGTTTGGCTATTGAAATTGATTAACGAGTCATCATCTGGCGGTAGGCCTTAATGAAGATAGCGCCGAGGTTTTTGTAAGGAGGCACATAGTCGTCATATTTCTCCTGGAGGCCTTTTTTACCTTCAAAATATTGATCGAGCTCCCGCCACATGGTTATCCAGTTCACATCGGCACCCTGCAGCAGCATCGAGTTCAGCGACCTGATAATAGGACCATTTATTGCCATTACGCCCGTTTGTTTGGAAGACACAATATGCGCATCAGGTGAGTGATCGAGCACAATTGAAAGATTGTGATAGCCGCCGCAAGAGCCCAGAATGACGATACGCACCTGCTTGTTGAGCTTTGACAAGGTGAACGGCAGGTGGTAGCTGTGGCCTCTATGTATAGCTATAGTAGGGTGAATGTTGTTAGCATCCAGGTACTTGATAAGCGTGTCCGTTGCTTCCTCGTCACCGGGTTCCTTTAAAGGCCTGTTAGCGTATATTTCTATCTTTTTGCCTGCAGTAGATGAGATCACTGTCCAGAATGAATCGTAGGTTATCTTCCATTGGGGGTTCTTTTTAAAATCTTCCAGGTAGTTATCATAAGCATTCACACCGTCTTCATCGCCAAAGAAGAATACCTGCTGATAGACAGTGCCCGAGTCATTTACAAGGTCATTGTACCGCACTTTGTTGATGGATGGCAGGTGGAGCCGCGCAGATGCAATAGCCGCGCCCGTGTCGCTGCCTGATATCTTATTGCCCTCAAACAGCATAGCCAGCAGGCTATACACCACTACCCCCTTTTTACTACCCTGCTTGTAGGACGCCTCATAATTCTCACGAACTTTGCGCTGCAAAAAAACAGCCAGAGCTGAGTCCTTGATACTGCCGAACGCATCGGCCACATCTACCGCGTCTTCCAGGTCGTCCGTTCTGCCCTTTTGCAGGCCACCTATGAAGCTGGTCATCAAGGCGGTGCGGGTAGTATCATCTATAGTACCCAGGAACTCAGACAGCGTATTGTAGCCGGCACACATGCGGATGAATGTGCGGAAGTGATCGTAATGCAATGAAGACAGCAGCTGATCGCCTTTTTGCGGGCGCATGCGCTCCATCATCCGCCGGAAAGTGCCCAGGAAACTGCTTGTGTATATTTCGTCCTGACCATATACCAGGAGAAAATAAAGTGAACCAGGAGACATGCTGTCAATACACCTGAACCGGACCTCATCTTTTGCCTCATGCAGCTCATTCATCTGCCGCACAAAGCCCGCAAGCGCCCTGTACTTAAGCTCGTCGGTGTAAATAGACCGGCCAATTGGATCGTTATCTAACTTTAGCCGTACCAGATTCTCGAAGTACATAGCTGGATGCTCGGCTATAGTATCGATCTCTGCTATCGTTTTACGACCATGATATACATCTGGCAGAAAAGGCAGTGCTTTGAGCGGTGTCTTTGAAGTGGTAGCTACTGATACTATTGCCTGTACAAGCGGGTCTTGTGTACGAACAACGGCATTTTTGAGCAGCTCATTGGTGGAGGTGGCATAGTTGAACAGCACATCGGGCGCCAGGCGGGCTGCAGCGGTAATAATGGCCGGCGCAAAAGAATCATTAGCATATTCCTGCAGGCGTTTTACCATCATCACCGGGTCTTTTCTGCCCATCTGGGTGTATACATAGCTGCGAATATCTGCGCGACTACTGAACAGAAGTTTACCATTATCAAGCGTGTATACATTGGTATTAGCCACTACAAATTCCATCAGCTTGTTCTCGTTTGCAGCAATAAGCATATCATGCATATTGGCAACCAGCTTACTGTAGAAGTCGGGCGTGGGCTTAGGGTCTCCGTTATACTGACGCATCATTTCCCACACCGCCTGCAGGCTACGGATCTTCTGCTGGTTCTCTGTTTCTACATCCCGGCCATTTTCCGGCATGTTTTCGATCATGGTTTGTATGCGATCTACATTGTGCAGTATGGCTTTTGTGAGTATGGATGTAAGCGAGGAGTCGCCACCGTAGCGCATGGTCCAGTCGGGAAAGCCGTCGGCATCATCGGCTTTTTTCTGCTCTTTGTCTATCTTATCGTGGAAGTAAGCACGCTTCATAGGGATAGCAGCAAAAAGTGTGTCGACCACATAGGGACTGATGCGGATAGTATCTTTCTTCTTGTACTTATTTACACGGATCGGGGCTGCGTGCGGAGCTACGTGGGCCTGCCCAAAGACCGATGTAACACAAAACAAAAGAAAAAAAACACTGAGCAGTGATAAAATGACTTTTCTCATAACACCCAAGAGGGTAACAGATTTAATGTGCTTAAAGGTAATAATAAGATCAACGAAAAAATTGCTAAGAAAAATGTAAAGGGCCAGCCTTAGCACTTGCCGAATAGAAATGCCCCATTTTGTTTCAAATAAAAATATTGCAGATATGGGGCATTTTAAAATTGCAGGCTTTTGACTTTTAATGATTTATATATAAGCTCATGCCCCGTTTTTTCCCATGTGGGACATTTGTCCTATTCTAGATAGTCGTGATAATAAGATTTTACTATCAGTTTTCGCGGGTAATTTCATACCTCATATTTACCCAAAGCCCCCGTGATTTTCATGATCAAATGATTTTCACGCCCTGATTTCGCGGGTAATTACATGCCCGCAAATTACCCAGTATGCCCCACTTATATGAAAGGACTTTTCGGAATTAAAAATTCCGAGAATTCTTTGGAGTTAAACATTTGGTGGAGAATAACCAAAAGTGAGTCTAAAAAACCTTTAAATCCGGCACAAATTTACGCAAGGATGTAATACAACGCAAGACGATTTGTTTATGTTGGAATTGGGATTAGTGATAGGTAAATGGGGCTTGGTCGGATTGTGCCTTTTTGCCTTAAATAGGTGTGCCACACCAAAAAAGGTGTGGCACACCTGCAGGTTGGAGACTGCCAGTTATCATAGCCGAGGTCTTAGGTGTCCCACACCGGAAAAGGTGTGGGACACCTGTGGATTGACTTTTGTGGATTACATTTTTACAAACTTCTTTACTTCGGTGCCATTATTACCCCTGAAGGTAATGTAATAGAGTCCTGCAGGCAGGGTTTCAACATTCACTTTCGTTTCTGTCTTTATTACTGGCTGCTGCATTACCTGCTGGCCAAGGTTGTTAGTGATGACAAATGAAGCATAAGCGCCTGCATCCATAGTTATGAATATTTCGTTGTCTGCCGGGCTAGGATAAATGTCAACGCCGCGTGTGTCCACACTGGTAACTGCTGTAGTGCTGCCACCGGTATATGGATACGCATTTGAGAACGACTGGCAACCATTCGTGTCTGTGACTGCAACCTTGTAGTCGCCACTGCCGGTGGAGGGGGTGCTCATAGCTGTAGCCCCTGCGATCACCACTGCATCCTTGTACCACTGGTAGGTGACGTAGTAGCTGGCGGTATAGAACAATGTTCCGGTGAAGTATACTGTTGGATCGGGTAACGGATATTCGGTTACCGGCACATCTAAAGTAGTAAGTGTGCAACTGCCGGGTATTGATATCTGAACACTATAGTTACCTGCGATTGCGGCATTGTACAGACCGGATGTAGCACCGGGAATCAACACACCATTAAGCAGCCACTGGTAGGTAACCGCGCCTGCGGCACCGCTAACACTTGTAGACAACAATGAGCTTCCACCCCAGCAGAATGAAGAAGGTGAAAGTGGCACTATAACAGGTGTTGCAACGACAGTAACCATAGTATCGGCAAGTGTAACCGCACTGCACCCGGTGGTGGTATTGGTAACTTTTACACGATAGCCGCCACTCACCGTAGCGAGATAGGCAGAACTGGTAGCACCTGTAATAGGCGACCCATCGTGATACCACTGGTATAGCCCACCAGGGATAGCCGAAGCATTCAGGGTGACGCTACCACCTGCGCAGAATAATGTGGGGCCGCCTGCTGTAATTGCCACATCGGGGAGGGCATTTTCAATGACATTGACTATAACTGAAGTTGCCACACAACCAAAACTGTTTGTAACAATTACATAATAACCGTTGGTAGTGGTGGCGGTGTAAGACTGGCCTATGGCACCGGAAATGGCACCTGCGGCATTGTACCACTGGTAGCTATAGTCGGCATTGTAATCGGCCGTCATTGTTACATTACCTCCTGCACAGAAAGACAATGGGCCAGAAAGAACGATGTTTGCCACAGGCAGCGTATTAACTGAGACCGTAACGATAGACGAAGTGGCCGAGCAACCTGTAGCATTGGTAACGATGACTGCGTAATCACCGGCTACGGAAGTGCTGTAGTCGCTGGTTATCGCACCGGGTATCACCACCCCACCCTGCAGCCACTGGTAGCTAAAACCAATACCTGTGTTTGCATTCAGGGTTACAATGGTGCTTGCGCAAATAGTAGTACTGCCTGCCGTTGTAATATCTGCAACCGGAACGTCGATAGTTACAAGCATCGGAATAGAAAGTGCAGCGCAACCGGAGGCATTTGTTTCCCTAACCTGGTAAGCGCCGCCAGTGGTCGTAACAGCGTAAGTGGAAGCGGTAGCACCTGGAAGCGGTGTGCCACCAAGATACCACTGATAGGTATACCCTGCGCCGGTATTAGCAGTAAGGACCACGAAACCGCCAGGGCAATAAGTAGTATCGCCCAGAGGAGTTATTACAGGCACCGGCAAGGCGTTTACAGTGATTGTATAGCTGCCGCTGCAGCCTGCACCGCTGGTATAAATGATATTGACAACGCCGCCAGCAACACCAGTGACAACGCCGGTCAAAGAACCTACGGTGGCAATACCCGTATTGCTGCTGCTCCAGGTTCCACCCGGAGTAGCATCGCTTAAGGTGATGGACGCACCGGGGCAAACGTTGTTAGGTCCTGTAATAGCTCCGGGCAATGCATTAACAGTCATCGGAACTGTAACATAACAACCAGTGGCCAACTGGTAGGTGATAGTAGTTACGCCCGCACTGTTGCCCGTTACTACACCCGTAGCGCTTACTGAGGCTATACCTGAGCTTGCACTACTCCATGTGCCGCCGGCTGTGGGGTCGCTCAAAGTAGTAGTAGCGCCCAGGCATACAAAATGATTTCCTGATATCGCGAATGGAAGCGGATTTACCGTAACTACAGCAGTGACATAGCAGCCTGCAGCACCTATAATATAGGATATGGTAGCAGTGCTGACCACAACAACACCCTGACCGGTTACAATACCTGTTAGGGACGCAACAGTAGCTATCGCCACATTATTGCTACTCCATGTGCCACCTGCCGGACCATCACTCAATGCTGTGGTTGCTCCCGCACAGACAGTACGCGTGCCTGTAATAACGCCGGGCAGCGGATCTACAGTGACTATTGCAGCCCGAAAACAGCCGGTAGGCAATGTATAAGAGATGGCGGCAGTACCCGTGGATACACCTGTGACTGCGCCACCTACAGACACGGACCCAACACCAACGTTGGAGCTACTCCAGGTACCACCTGCTGTAGCATCGCTGAGTGCGAAAGTTGACCCTACACAAATGTTCAATGTACCTGTGATCACATCGGGACGTGGATTTACTGTAACTATTGTAGTAGTAACGCAGCCGGAAGCAAGCGTGTAGGTGATGGTAACAGTAGTTAATACCAACACGCCACCGGTAGTTAAAGTCCCGGTAGACAGCCCAACTGCTGCATCGGACGGCGAACTGCTGAGCCAGGTGCCACCCGTGACTGCATCTGTAAGGGCACCGGTAGAATTGCCACATAGAACGAGGCTACCTGTTATTGCTGCAGGAGCAGGATAGACCGTAACTATTGCAGTGGCAACACAGCCAATGCCCAGTGAATAAGTAATAGTAGCGGTGCTGGTAACGGCAACGGCACCACCCGTAACAACGCCTATAGCATCAACAGTGGCAATAGTAACATTGCTGGTTGCCCAGGTTCCGCCTGCGTCTGCAACTGAGAGCGTGGTTGTAAGCCCGGAGCAAACTGTGCGTGTGCCCAGTACTGCAGTTGGCGCGGCCTGCAAGGTAACCACAGCCGTGGTGAAACAGCCCGTACCCAATGTATATGTAATAGTTGCGGTGCTGGTAACTGCAACCGCACCGCCGGTTACAATACCGGATGATAAACCTACTGTAGCAACCCCGGTAGCACTACTGCTCCAGGTGCCAGCACCGGCATCAGAAAGCGTCGTTGTTTGCCCTGCGCATACGCTGAGTGTACCCAAAATAGGAGTAGGCAAGGGGTCCACGGTAACAACTGCCGTTACCGTGCAGCCTGTGCCTAAGGTATAAGTTATAGTTGCCGTGCTGGCAGTAGTTACTGCACCGCCGGTCACGATGCCTGTAGCAGAACCAACAGTTGCTGTTGCTGTGGCACCGCTGATCCACGTGCCGCCAGCTGCAAGATCACTGAGCGTTGTTGTGGTTCCGGCGCAAAGTTCCATTGTACCCAGTATAGCCGTTGGCAAAGCATTTACGGTAACTATAGCTTTAGTTATACAGCCTGTGGCTGTAAGCGCGTAGGTAATGGTTGCTGTGCCGGGTGATACGCCTGTTACCATGCCTGAAGGGCTTACAGATGCCGTACCTGTGCTGCTCCATGTGCCGCCTGTTGTTGCATCGGTCAATGAAGTTGTGAGACCTGTGCAAACAGTGAGTGTACCCAAAATAGCTGATGGTGAGGGGTTAACCGTGACATCTGCAGTTACAACACAACCGGCAGCGGAGGTATATGTAATAGTAGCCGTGCTGGTAGTGAGTACAGCACCACCCGTTACAATGCCTGTTAATGCACCCACAGTGGCCGTAGCAGTACTCCCACTGCTCCATGTGCCACCTGCCAGGGCATCGCCAAGCGTGGTAGTGAGGCCAGCACATACCGTTAGTGTGCCGAGTATTGCGGTAGGCAAGGGGTTGACCGTAACTACAGTAGTAGCATAGCAGCCACTGGGTAAAAGGTATGTGATATTGCTAGTACCGGCGGCTATGCCGGTAATAATGCCGGTGGTGGAGCCTATGGCAGCAACCGAGAGGTCACTGCTACTCCACGTGCCGCCAGCGGCGGTATCAGTAGCGGTGACTGTAGCACCAATGCAAACTATACCGCCCGTTGGTGTGGCAATAGCGGACTCGGTAACATTTACCAGGAACAGGGCCGGGCAAGATGCGTTAGTATATGTGATCACCGCACTTCCTGCGGATACACCTGTGAGAATACCTGTTGACGAACCTATTATGGCAACGCTGGTGTTGCTGCTTGTCCAGACTCCATAGCCCACGGTATCATGCAAGGTATCTACGCCTCCCGCGCATATGGGTAAGGAAGTGGTATCTGAAAAATCGGACGAGGTAAAAGTCCTGATCACCTCGTTTCCCGCATCTGCAAAATAGACATTGCCCGTCGGATCGGCATATATGCCTTGAATCTGAGCGGAAACAGTAGCGCTTAATGCAGGCCCGCCATCACCGGTATACCCTGCTACTCCCTGACCTGCAACGGTAACAATATAATTAAGGGTATTCACCTTGCGCACCCTGATGTTTCCTCTGGGGCATATATATACATTGCCAGTATTATCAGGGTATACACCGTAAGGCCCTTCAATATCTGCAGAGTCTGCGGGACCACAATCGCCGCTGTATGATGCAGCCTCGTGGCCGGCAACATTATATAAAAGCCCTGCTGGCGTTATTTTGAGAATATGCCAGCATCCCTGGTTAGTAAAATAAACAGTTCCACCGTTATCCACCGAAACGTCGCGCATGTTGCAAAGGCTCACGGAGGTTGCGGGTACGCCGCCTACTGTAAATCCGGTACCACCGCCGCCTGCGTAAGTGCTGATAATGCCGGAAGTATTGATCTTACGGATACGGCTGTTATTGTTGTCTGCTATATAAATGTTGCCGGAAATGTCTACAGCCACGGCTTCCGGGTCATCAAGCCGGGCAAGGGTTGCTAATCCGCCATCACCGGTGAAGCCAGCCGTGCCGGTGCCGGCGATAGTGGAAATGATACCGGAAGTATTGATTTTACGGATCACATCATTGCCCTGATCTGCTATATATATATTCCCCGCCGCATCTACAGCTACACCGTTAGGATGGCGCAATTTTGCCAGGAGCGCTGAACCGCCGTCGCCTGTATAACCTGCTGCACCTGTACCTGCAATAGTAGTTATAGTGCCTGCCGTGTTCACTTTCCTTATGCGATTATTATCACGGTCGGCTATGTAAAAGTTGCCTGCTGCATCTTTAAATACATCGGTCGGATTGTTGAGCCTTGCCGCTGTGGCAGGGCCTCCATCACCGGAAAAACCCGCTGTGCCGGTGCCGGCCATGGTGTAAATGTTGCCTGACTGCGCAAAGCTGCTAAAGCCTGAAAACAAACAAGCAACTATTAGCGCGACGATAAAAGTAAAGGGTGTAAAACGAACCTTTGATAAGGAAAGACGAGAGTGTATAGTATTTTTCATATTAATATTCCATGGCATTTAGACCAAAAATATGAAAATAACAGCAGGATAATACACAAATCGAACCTGCCAATCCGATTAAAGATAAAAATCTACCCTAAATAATAAATGAATTAACCAGCAATTAACTTCCCTGCCTTGTAGGTCGCCGCCACCTGGCGGTAGAGCTCTTCATACTGTGGAATGACATGTTGCTTTTCAAATTTACCAGCCTGAGTTATTGCGGCTTTTTTAAACTCTGAGAGCCGGTCATCATCGCTGAGTATGTATATGGCATGGGCCGCCATAGACTCGGTATCCCCCACATTGCTGAGGTAACCAGTTATACCTTCTATATTGATCTCCGGCAGTCCACCGGCATTTGAAGCAATGAGTGGTACGCTGCATGCCATGGCCTCAAGGGCCGACAGACCGAAGCTTTCTGTTTCGGAAGGAAGTAAGAAAAGGTCAGCAATACTCAGTATCTCGCTGATCTGCTCCTGCTTGCCCAGGAACCGTATATCATCATAAACACCCAGGGCGCGGGCCAGGTCTTCGGCATGCTGCCTGTCCGGTCCATCGCCTATCATTAATAGTTTGGAAGGTATTTCCTTTCTTACCTTCTCGAATATCGTCACTACATCATGCACTCGCTTTACCTTGCGGAAGTTGGAGACGTGCACCAGTATGCGCTCACCACCGGGGGCTAGCATTTGCTTGAAATGGTCTTTATCGGTTTGGTGGAAGCGCTTGATGTCAACGAAATTATGGATGACGTGTATCTCCTTCTCTATCTTGAATGATTGATACGTTTCTTCCTTCAGGTTTTGTGATACAGCCGTTATAGCATCTGACTCATTTATAGAGAATGTAACTACAGGTGCGTAAGTAGCATCTTTGCCAACCAGTGTTATATCCGTGCCATGTAGCGTGGTTATAAACGGTATGTCCTGGCCGGTTTTCTTGAGTATCTGTCTTGCGAAGTAAGCTGCAGATGCATGAGGTATTGCATAATGCAGGTGAAGCAGGTCAAGTTTCTGGTTGATGATCACATTTACCATGGCGCTTGCCAGAGCGGTTTCATAGGGTGGAAAGTCGAACAACGGATAGGTAGGAACCTTCACCTCATGAAAGTAAATGTTAGGATGAAAGGTCTGTGTAAGCCTCACCGGCTGCTCGTAGGTAATAAAATGCACCTCGTAGCCCTTGTCAGACAGTGCTATGCCCAGCTCAGTAGCCAGTACTCCACTACCACCAAACGTAGGGTAACAAACAATACCTATTTTCATCGCTAACTTTAATTTATAGTTCTACAGACAAATGTCGCTGCTTGCAGACAAGTGCCGCCAATGGGCATATTGGTTTAATCAATAGAAGCAGATGGTCTCTACTTCTTTGAGTTGTAGATAACATAAGCTTTTACAAGGCCCGCATCATCATAGCCCATTTTGGACTTCTCAAACATTTTAGGAAGTATACCATCCCATTGTGCTATAGTATAGTCTCCGGTCAGCGGCAGATCATGACATTGTCCGCAACTCTTTTCATATAATCCCTTTCCTGTAGTGCGCTGGGCATCAGTATAGTGGGTCTTAGCATAGTCCATTTCCTCCGCCGGAGTCTTTTGTGCGGTAGGATGTGCTTTTTTAAAACAGTTACTGAACAATACTATAGTACCAACAGCAAGAAAGAGGACGGATGTTTTCTTCATAAAGACGATTGTGGAAACAATATTACTGATTTGCGGGGAATTACTCTTAATGGCGGGCGATTGTGTGCTATTTCTTTTACAGTATATCATGATGTTGAATCCCTTTCCTGTAAAGCCTTTCAGACAATAGCCGGCCGACTCTGCAGACTATTAAACGGCTACAAACACAGCAAATGCGAAATTCTTTCACAGATTTTAACAGAAAGATTTTGCTGGTACGATATTGATCCCTATCTTTGCACTCCCAAACGAAAAACGGATCACTGATTTGAGTTTTTGTGGCAGAAAAAGTTCTTTAGAAGTTGCGGCACTGGCAAGAGAGATTGATGGTGAAAAAATAATTTCAAAAACAATTTTGCAGTTCGAAAAACAACCCTTACCTTTGCACTCCCTTACAGAAAGAGGGCAACAAAAAAGTAACAATAAGTTCTTAAAATAGTAACAGAAGATGCCGCGGTTAAAGGCCGCCAAGTGGTTCAGGACCATAGCATTTACAAGATTCAATTAGCCTTCGGGTATGTTGAAAAGTTCTTTGAGAGATTGGGAAGCAAAATAAAAAGCAAACAGCATGTAACGATGAAGTTCGTTACATACAGGAAGGATCCTGATGCAAATCAGGATACCACAGCGAAAACAATACGATGAAACGATTGATTTCCAAAATAAACCTTA
>CANFHA010000030.1 GCA_947446645.1 Chitinophagaceae bacterium
ATCTACCGTAACAAGGTAACAGCACAGGGCGGTAAGCTTAATGAGACGATCACGCTGAGCAACACCCTTGCAAACGGTATGTATATGCTTAACATGCATAGCGGTACAGAAAGCAAAGTGTTCCACTTCGTGATAGAGAAATAATAGATTAGAGATTGAATTTGCCGGAGAGGCTGCCCGTAATACAGGCAGCCTCTCTGATTTTTAGGCGTATCTCGAAATTCTGCTGATTTATACCTAAATTAGCTATGGAAACCCTATAAGGCCGAATTTGTTCGAAATTGGTAAAACACCATGCAAACCATGAAAAGAGCCATACTATCGCTGCTGTGTTGTCTACTCACTATTACCTTATGGGGTAACAGGTATATTGCAACCGGTGAGATAAAAGTAATGGCGGAAAAGGATGCGAATTCGAAGGTGCTGGGGCGCATTCAGAACCATGGAGAAATAGAAGTGACTGGGATAAGCAATAACTGGTGGAAGATCAATTATAATGGTAAGGATGCCTACATACTGGGTAAGCACCTGAAGCAGGCCGGCCGAGCTGGGGATCTTATTGATTTGAACGATCCGGATACTATTTTTATAATAATAGGCAGTGTTCTGGTGATTTTTGTAATTCTTGGTGGCACGCAACGTCAGCTTGCGGCCCGTTATCCAAAGCCTGGGTCCAGCCAGTTATCAAAAGTTAAGAGCCAGTTTAGCTACTGGTATCAATGCCTGAACTGTAATGCCTATATAAAAAACAGCGCCGAACCTCGCACTGCTGGTTGTACACAAGCGCAGGCGCACTCGTGGATCAATTTGGGTGAGGCAGGTGACGTAAAGTATCTATGCAAAAAGTGTAGCACTTTTGTAGCTATGAAATCAGAGCCCGGAGAAGAGGGATGCCTGCGCGGTGGTACGCATGAGTGGAGAAAGTTCTGATACCGGTTATCGTTTCAAAATTGTAACAATAAACTCGCTACCCTGATTTAGTTTACTTCTTACCTCTATTGTGCCTCCTAGTGATTCTATCTGGGTCTTGGTGATAAGGAGTCCAACACCCTTACTGTCATACCCATGGTGAAAAGTTTGATTCAGCTTAAAGATCCTGGTTCCATATTTCTCCATGTTTATACCCAGCCCATTGTCTTTAAGTGAAATTACTATTCTGTCTCCGGCGCCGACGGTTGTTATCTCAATAATAAGGGGGACATCTTCACGCCGATACTTGATAGAATTACTTATAAGATTGTACAGAATGCTTTCTAAGTATATCTGCGGGTAGCTTATTTGTTTCACTCTAAGGTTGATGCTGATTCGTGCATCTTTCTGGTAAATGACGCCCTGCAATTGGGCAGTAATGTTGTTAATGATCGCAGTAACGTTGCAGTTGTCAAATGTTACTTCTTTGTCCAGCTTTATACGGGCTATCTCTACCATTGTGTCGAGATTTTCAAGAGGTGATGTGCTGCTCGCATGAATCATTTCCAATGCTTCTTCATTGGAGAACACTTCTGACTGACTTGAAAGCATCTTTATGCTGGAGGCTGGCCCCCGTAGATTATGTGCAATGATATGATTCAGATCCTCAAGCTGGCTGATCTTACTCAACAGGTTTACTGCTGCTGTCTCCAGTTCCTGGTTCTTGTGTAGCAGTTCGTCGGTTATTGATTTCTTTGCGGTTTCGTCAAGTATATCACATACAAAATATAGTGGTTGATCGTTACCATCACGTACAAGAGTAACTGTGATGACTGTCGTTAGAACATTGCGGTCTTTGGTTACGTAGCGTTTTGTAATGGAATAGGAGAGTATTTGTTTTGCAAGGAGCTGTTGAATAAGGGAGATGTCAATACCGATATCATCCGGGTAGGTGATGTCGTTGTAGTGCATATCATACAGCTCATTTTTGGTATAGCCGGTAAGTTCGCACACGGTATTGTTTACTTCAAGCCATCTGCCCCCGGGGGCTATAAGTGCTTTACCAATGCCGGAGTAATTGAAGGAATTCGCAAACGTTTCCTTTGCCTGGCGCAATTCTTCTTCCACATTTTTTAGCTCAGTGATATCCATATGGGTACCAATGAACCGGGCCGGACTACCATCCGCAGTGTGCGAAATAACGATACCACGACTTAAAATCCATTTATAACTACCGTCCTGGCAACGAAATCGCAATTCGGCGGAATAAGGTCGGTGTTTTACCTGTGATGTAATCCCGGAGCCGCTGCTCAGCTATAAGCCTGTCTTCGGGAAAGACTTTGGCCTGCCAGTCTTCGATGTTATGTATCTCTTTGGCGCTGTAGCCAAATAACTGCTGCCATTTGTCTGAGAAGAAAATGGTTTTGTTTTCCAGATTTGCGTCCCATACACCCTGGTTAGAAGCATCAAGTGCTAGCTTCCACTTGTCTTCAACAAGAAGATGCTCCCGGCCATTGGTAATATTCTCTATAACTAGGAACACAAAGTTCTTATTAGGATGACAAGCGAGCACCCTAAGTGAATAGGTGGCTATGAGGTTGTTGTCATTATTGTGAGAGATGTATTCAACGTAAGCATCAAGGCCGGATGCAAATGCTTCTTCTATAGCTTGTATGCAACGGGTAATGGTGCTGTCGTTTCGTATTTCTGCTACCTTTTTTCCTTCGTAGTGGCTCTTAAAAGACGATAGAGGTGACCCGGGCCTGTCCCAGATGCGTGTCATTACCTGCTCACGTGACACCTCCACAACGCGCTCTCCGATACGTAACAATGTTTGTACGATCTGTTCAACTGCAGGATCAACATTTTGCTTCATACAACTATGAATGTAATTCAAAGGTAGGAAGAAGGCGCTCCGAATATGGAAAGAGATGTGTTAAAATGAAGGTAAGCGGGAGCTGCGCAAACATTGCAAACACGCATGCAGCGGGCATTTGGGGCGATTTTGTAAATAGCACGGCACCCATGATGAGTGCCGTGTTATTAGAATGATTTGGTTACCAATGCATTAGCCTTCCACTTCAACGCCCAGTTCTTCCGCGAGGTCTTTTTCTATCCTCAGATTATTAATAATGAAGACCTGCCGGTCTGGGGTATTTTTTCCCATGTAGTATTCCAGCAGTTTCTGAATTTGTGCATCCTGGCTAAGCAGAACGGGATCTTTACGAATGTCTTCGCCAATAAACTGCGCGAATTCTTCCGGCGATATTTCACCCAAGCCTTTGAAGCGGGTGATCTCTGCTTTACTGCCTATCTCGTGTATGGCGCGGTGCCGCTCTTCATCACTATAGCAGTATATGGTCTTCTGCTTGTTACGCACGCGGAACAGCGGCGTTTGCAGAATATACACATGGTTATTACGCACCAGGTCGGGGAAAAACTGGAGGAAGAATGTCATGATGAGCAGGCGGATGTGCATACCGTCCACGTCAGCATCCGTAGCTATCACTATGTTGTTGTAGCGCAGTCCGTCCAGCCCTTCTTCAATATTCAGTGCATGTTGCAGCAGGTTGAACTCTTCGTTCTCATAAACTACTTTCTTGGTAAGGCCATAACAGTTGAGTGGTTTGCCACGCAGGCTGAAGACCGCCTGGGTCTCTACCTGCCGGCTCTTGGTAATAGAGCCACTGGCGCTGTCTCCTTCCGTTATAAACACGGTAGACTCCTGCTGCTTCAGGTTATATTCATCCCTGCCTTTTGCCGGTGGATCATCGTTAAGATGTATGCGGCAGTCGCGAAGTTTTTTATTGTGCAGGTTGGCTTTCTTGGCGCGCTCATTTGCCAGCTTACGAATGCCGCTCAGCTCTTTACGCTCACGTTCACTCTGCTCTATACGCTTCTTCATGGCATCTGCCACTGCCGGGTTTTTATGAAGGAAGTTATCCAGCTCCTTATTCAGAAACTCGGCAACAAAGGCCTTCATGGTAGGGCCGCCTTCCCATACGTTCTGCGATCCCAGTTTGGTCTTCGTCTGTGATTCAAAAACAGGCTCTTGCACCCTTACGGATATAGCTGCGCATATACTCTGCCGCACATCAGATGCATCGTAGTCTTTTTTATAGAAGTCGCGAATGGTCTTTACAAATGCCTCGCGAAAAGCTGCCTGGTGTGTGCCGCCCTGTGTGGTATGCTGGCCGTTCACAAATGAATAGATATCCTCGCCATAGTCGCCGGTATGCGTGAGGGCTACTTCAATGTCCGTTCCCTTGAGGTGGATGATAGGGTAGCGCAGGTTATCAGGATTGGTCTTGCGTGTGAGTAGGTCAAGCAGGCCATTCTTTGAAATATAGTTGCGGTTGTTGAAGTGTATCTGCAGGCCGGCATTGAGGAAGCAGTAATTCCAAACCTGGTTTTCAAGGTATTCGTGCAGAAAGTGATAGTTCTTAAAGACAGTCTCATCGGGCCTGAATACTACCAGTGTGCCATTGGGCTCAGTAGTTGCCGCTTCTTTATGCTCCTTTGTCAGCACGCCTCTTTCAAACTCAGCGACTTTTGCACGGCCCTCCCGGAAGGACGATACTTTAAAATATTTGCTAAGGGCATTCACCGCCTTGGTACCTACACCATTCAGTCCTACCGACTTCTGAAACGCCTTACTGTCATATTTAGCGCCGGTGTTTATCTTGCTTACCACATCTACCACTTTGCCAAGAGGTATGCCGCGCCCAAAGTCGCGTACGGTAACGCCGCCGTCGGCTATAGTAAGCTCTACACGCTTACCCTGGCCCATAGCAAACTCATCTATGCAGTTGTCCATTACCTCCTTCACCAGCACATAGATACCATCATCCACGCTGCTACCATCGCCCAGCTTGCCTATGTACATACCGGGCCTCAGCCGTATATGCTCACGCCAGTCTAGCGATTTTATACTGTCTTCGTTATAATCACTTTTAATCAGTTCTGCCATTTTATTAAGTTAAACGTTAAAAGTCACAACCCAAAAGTTCGTTATTATCTCGGGTTACTTCTAAGCTATTTTTCGTTGGTTTTGCCTTTTGACCTTTGCCTTAATTTACCATCCACTCGCCAGCACATCAGCAATATGCATAGTCTTAATAGGGAAGTTATTTTCGTTTATATAGCCCTGTATGTGCATCATGCAGCTTACATCAGTTGTTATCATGTATTTCGCTCCGGTGTCTAGGGCGCTTTTTACTTTCACCTGTGCCATGCCCATTGATATAGGTTCGTACTTTATGGCAAATGTTCCGCCGAAGCCGCAGCATGTTTCACATTCAGCCATCTCCACCATTTCAAGACCAGTTACATTCGCCAGTAGCTTGCGCGGACCTTCCTTAATGCCACATTCGCGCAAAGCGCCGCAGGCATCGTGGTAGGTCGCTTTGCCGCTAAGCGATGCGCCCACATTTTCCACTTTCAGCACCTTGGTAAGAAACTCGGTAAACTCATACATGTTCTCACGCACCTGGTTGCACAGGTTGTGGTCTGAGCTGTTGTCAAACAGGCTGTCGTAGAAATTGCGTACATAACCCGTGCAGGATCCGCTTGGGCCTACTATGTAGGTATCTTCTTTAAAATCCTGCAGGAATTTTGTAGCTACCGTTTTTGCTTCATTGCGGTAGCCGGCATTAAAGGCGGGCTGGCCGCAGCAGGTTTGCTTGGTGTTATAGGTCACTTCACAGCCCAGTTTCTCCAGCACCTTCACCATATTCATCCCGGTTTCCGGGTATAGCTGGTCTACAAAGCAGGGTATGAATAATTGTACTTTCGGCATTATGGATCTGGATGTTTTAAACCGGTTTAAACACCCGCTAAGTTACAAAAATGTATGGGGAGCGGGTGCAGTAGATTATCCACATAATAGAATATCTATCAATGAAATATTTACTTTTGAATATGCAACTGAATTTACAAATAGAGCCTGTCAGGATCGCCGATCATTATGATGCTGTTTTTCACCTGCTGGAACACCTCCATGTGCATGAGCTAAGCCTGTTTGATAAGACAGCGACGTGGGATGATATAGGTGCCGGATATATGCGCCACGTAGTGGAAATGCAGGAAGAAAATGATGGACTTTGCCTTATCGCTTATGTTGATAAAAAGCCAGTAGGGTTAATTTTTGGCTACGTGGAAGATGAAGATGACGACAGCCGTATAGAAGTGTATAAAGGGATGGCCCTGTATGTGTCAGATGGGGTAGTGCTTGTCGAATACCGCAAGTATGGCATATACACAAAACTGAACGAAATGCTGGAGCAGCACTACATAGACAAAGGAGTAAGGCGTATCATACGTTTTACCCTATACAACAACACAAAAATGCAGCATTTCCTGGAAAAGGAAGGATACAGCGTCACGCGGCTGCAATACGAGAAGTGGCTTTAAAGACGCTTAGAATTCGCCACCGGAAAGTGGAAACTCGGTGGTGACATTTGGATGAAGAAAAGCCAGTCTTCTCGACCATTTTTCATGCACTTCCGCTCGTTCTTCTTCCGTCATATGGCGTGCGTGGTGGGTGTGCAGTGAAGGCTCATCGCCGCCTGAAAGCGGGAAATCTGTATCAATATTGTGGATGGCTTCTTCCAGCTTTACCATCACATTTTCTACCCATGTGGAGTGGTGCTCGTGAGCATGACTGTTTGAATTTTCCTGGCGCATAAAAATGCTGATTTTGATAGTACTACAAAGTTAATCCAATTTCCTATAAAGTAAAACTGGTATTTATTAGAGGCCTACTTCCTGTTTAGCTGCCATTTGCTTACAGTGCTCTGCGCTAAATGCGTTGTCTTATCCTGCTTCTTATCCTTTTCCCACACTACTGCTGCCAGCATTGCTGCCACTTGCTCCACCTCCGCATCATCCTTAAGCAGGTACTCCGGTTTAAAGTAGTTCTCAATAAACTTCGTATCAAACTTACCGCTGCGGAACGGCTCGGTCTGCACGGCCCATTTGCCAAACGCAAGAGTTGTCTTAATGCCTTTGATGTAATACTCATCAATAGCCCTGCAAAGCCGCTCTATGGCTTCATCGCGCGTTGGTGCATACGCAACCAGCTTAGCAATCATGGAGTCGTAAAATATCGGTACATCCATACCTTCTTCATAGCCATCATCCACACGTATGCCCGGACCTTTGGGTGGCTGGTATATCTCCAGCCTGCCCGTATCGGGCAGAAAATTGTTGAGCGGGTCTTCGGTGCATACACGTAATTCTATAGCGTGACCGGTAATTTTGAGGTCTTCCTGCGAGAACGAAAGCTTGTTGCCACGCGCCACATTTATCTGCTCTTTTACCAGGTCTATACCGGTTATCATTTCGGTCACACAATGCTCTACCTGCAGGCGCGTATTCATCTCCAGGAAGTAGAAATTCAGTTGTTCATCCACCAGGAACTCAACCGTGCCGGCCCCATAGTAGTTGCACGAGCGGGCCGCAGCTACCGCACACTCGCCCATAGCTTTTCTTATATCGGGCGTCAGGCAGCTGGATGGCGCTTCCTCTACCAGCTTCTGGTGGCGGCGCTGTATGCTGCACTCACGCTCAAAGAGGTATACATAGTTGCCGTGTTGGTCGCCCATTAGCTGTATCTCTATATGCTTTGGCGAGCCTACATACTTTTCTATAAACACATCATCATTGCTGAATGCGCCCAGTGCTTCGCGCTTGGCAGTAAGCACCTGCTCTTCAAATTCGGCTTCGTTATTTACCACGCGCATACCCTTGCCACCACCACCTGCCGATGCTTTTACAAGAATAGGGTAGCCTATGCCGTTAGCTATTTTGCGGGCCTCATTTATATCGCTTATCGGCTCCTCGGTGCCGGGCACCATAGGCACATTAAATTTCTTGGCAGCCTGCTTGGCACCTATTTTGCTGCCCATTATCTCTATGGAGTGAGCAGAAGGGCCTATGAATATCAGTCCGGCATCGCTTACCGCCTGTGAAAAAGATGCATTCTCACTCAGGAAACCATAACCTGGATGGATGGCATCGGCCCCCGTTTTTTTAGCTGCCTCTATTATTTTTTCAGCACGGAGGTAAGACTGTGAGGATAGCGCCGGGCCTATACAAATAGCCTCATCAGCATAGCGCACAAAGGGCATATTTCTGTCAGCCTCCGAAAAAACCGCTACCGTTTTTATACCCATTTCTTTTGCGGTGCGCATCACACGCATTGCTATTTCACCACGATTGGCGACTAGTATTTTTTGCATAAGGACTGCTAAGTTAATGTGGAATTTGGAATTTGTGGTTTGGAAATTTCTGCCGTTGTTGGTGTCTTCACCAACAACACTCGTGCAGGACGCATAACACACTCCCCTCCTTTTTTCAAGGAAGGGATGCCGGAAAACACGGCGAAGCCGGTTTTCTGGCTGGGGTGGTTGGGCTCGCACTCATCAGTACCTATGCGGTTCACGCAGGGTACGCAACACACTCCCCTCCTTTTTTCAAGGAGGGGATGCCGGAAAACACGGCGAAGCCGGTTTTCTGGCTGGGGTGGTTGGGCTCGTAATCATCAGTCCAGCCAACTTAACACGCATAGCAATCCTAATTCCCTATCGCTCCGTCCCCGCCGAGTCTCTGCCCTTCGCAGGACTCGGCGGCAATCAGGGTACCGAAGCTGATGAAGAACAGAGTCTACTGGCCCCACTCGTCCTCGTTTGCAACGAGGATGCTGTGGAGTGGCGTTTGCAACGCTAGTCTACAGCTCACTTTCATTCAAAATTTTCATAACACATCCTTTTCCCACCCGTTTTTACCCTTCCACTGGTCGAAGCCCCGCTTCGTCCTAACCTCTGCAAGCGTCCGCTTGCATTCAAAATCCGTAACCGTTCCCATCTGGTCGAAGCCCCGCTTCGTCCTATCCTCTACAAGCGTCCGCTTGAATTCAAAAAATCATTAACACATCCCCTCTCCACCCGTTCTTACCCCCAAAAATCCCACTTCCAAAAATCTCCAGGTACCACTAACATATAACCCTCCGTCTCCGCCGAGTCTCTGCCCTTCGCAGGACTCGGCGGCAATCAGGGTACCGAAGCTGATGAAGAACAGAGTCTACTGGCCCACTCGTCCTCGTTTGCAACGAGGATGCTGTGGAGTGGCGTTTGCAACGCTAGTCTACAGAGCACTTTCATTCCGTCCCCGGCGAGTCTCTGCCCTTCGCAGGACTCGGCGGCAATCAGGGTACCGAAGCTGATGAAGAACAGAGTCTACTGGCCCACTCGTCCTCGTTTGCAACGAGGATGCTGTGGAGTGGCGTTTGCAACGCTAGTCTACAGAGCACTTTCATTAAAAATTTTCATAACACATCCTTTTCCCACCCGTTTTTACCCTTCCATCTGGTCGAAGCCCCGCCTCATCCTATCCTCTACAAGCGTCCGCTTGAATTTAAAAAATCATTAACATATCCGCTCTCCACACGTTTTTACCCCCCCCAAAATCGCACTTCGCCAAATCTTTAGGTACTACTAACATATAACCCTCCACTCCCTCAATCACTTACGCCGAAAAAAAGTTACATCATAATCGCGTAGCTGATTATCATAGCGCAAAAAGTGCGCTATCATAAAAAGTCATTTTGCCCATCCCATCTTCTCACCCCAACTTTGTGCTAAAAAACTAAGTAATACACCTATGCGGTCCGCGCAGGGTACGTAACACACTCCCCTCCTTTTTTTCAAGGAGGGGATGCCGGAAAACATGGCGAAGCCGGTTTTCAGGCTGGGGTGGTTGGGCTCGTAGTCATCAGTCCAGCCATCTTAACACGCATAACAATCCTAATTCCCTATCACCATGAAAAACGAAAAACAATCGCAAGCCCGTGATCTATTTATGCACGCTGGCAAAACACAAACCGAGATAGCCGATATCCTTGATGTGAACCGCAAAACCATTTATCTGTGGATAAAGAA
>CANFHA010000031.1 GCA_947446645.1 Chitinophagaceae bacterium
AATAAGAATATGAAAGTTGTGATTTATTCAAGAGTATCAACCCAGATACAAGACTACAAGAGACAGACCGAGGAACTGAAAGACTACTCAAAGAAAATGGGTTGGGAAGTCCTGAAATCCTTTGAGGAGAAAATCTCTGGTGGTAAGGAGAATGAAGACCGACCAAAGTTGATGGAGATGATTGACTATGTAAAGAAGAACCAAGTGGATAAGGTTCTTTGTTGGGAGTTGAGTAGGATTGGACGAAATACCATAGAGGTATTGAAGACCATTAAACTACTGAATGACCAATGTATCTCCCTCTACATAAAAAACTACAACATTGAGACCCTGAACGATAAGTGTGAGGTCAATCCTCTGTCTCAGTTTATGATACAGATACTTACCTCTGTAAGTGAGATGGAGAAGACCACCATCAGACAGAGAGTAAAGTCGGGTTATGACAACTTCCGTAAGAACGGAGGAAAGGTAGGAAGGAAAGAAGGGTTCAAAAAGGATGAGGAAACCATTCTCAATGAGAATAAGGATGTAGTGAAACTATTGAAGGGTGAGTATTCTGTAAGAAAGATTATGAAACTAACCGACAAGAGTTCAGGAACAATAATGAAGGTTAAAAAGATTTTAGAACAGAAATGACAATAACAATCCAACACCAATCAGAGAAGACCATTCACACCTTTGAGGTTAGTGATCCGAATATACTAACCTCATTGGAGGTCTGGACAATATGTTCAGAAATGAACGTCAAGGGTATTTTGGTAAATGGTAAATACTACGAAACACAATAAGAACGGACATGGACTTAAAGACGAGATACTACTACAAGAGTAATGAGATTGAAAAGAAACTTACCACCCTCAGGAAAGTTGTAAGAAAACACAATCAGGTTTTTAATAAGAACTCCCAGAACATAGGATTTCTGGGAGATCTTATCAACTTAGAGAACCGATTGGATGAGGTTCTACACTTTACGAGTATGTAAAAGGAACTCAAAATAGTTCTACACTTTTGTTCTACACCACCAAAAGAAAAAGTCCGTAAATCGTTGATTATCAACTACTTACGGACTTTGTTGTGGTGGAGAATACCGGAGTCGAACCGGTTACCTTTTGCATGCCATGCAAACGCTCTACCAGATGAGCTAATTCCCCCTGGTGGAGCGCAAATATAGGTATTTCCTCAAAATTCCGTAACTTTCATTAAAAGCTCGCGGCCATGAAAGATAGCATCTGGAACCAGATCCTCACTTACTTCTACATTCGCAGGCGCGATCCCGGTGCGCCAAGGAATATAGACCTTAAGTTTATGCACGGCATGAACCGCATATCCTTATTCATGTTCCTTATCGCGGTAATTGTGATGGTAGTCAGATTATTCAGACACTAAGCTTATTATTTCTGCAGCAGCAAGTGCCGATGCCTTCTTGCTCCCCAGCTTATCCCACAGCGTATCATAATCCTGCTTCAGCGCTTTTTTATACGCTTCGTCCAGCAGCAGCCGGTTTAGTTCGGCCTTAAGGTGATCCTCCGTCAGTTCGTTTTGTATCAGCTCCGTCACCACTGGCTTATCCATTATCAGGTTCACCAGGCTTATATATTTTACGTTCACCAGCTTAGTCGCCAACCAGAAAGAAACAGGGTTGCCTTTATAACAAACTACCTGCGGCACGCCAAACAGCGCTGTCTCCAGCGTAGCGGTGCCACTGGTTATAAGCCCTGCGCGCGCCTGCTTCAATAAATTGTAGGTGTGATCTTTTACCATCAGCACGGGTTCATCGCCTATTATCTCATTATACAGGCTGTCCGGCTGCGCCGAAGCTTGCGCCACTACAAATTGGTAGTCGGGAAAGTGCTTCACCATTTTCAGCATTATCGGCAGCTTCACCTTTATCTCCTGCGATCGGCTACCCGGCAATATGGCTATTATTGGCTTATCTGTTATAGGCACCACCGGCACATTCTTTTGCTCTGCACTCACTACTTCCACCAGCGGGTGACCTACATAAGTTGCATCGTAGTTCCACTTCTTATAAAAGTCCACCTCAAAAGGTAGTATCACCAGCATCTTATCTACATCACGCTTTATCTTCTTTACCCTGTTCTCCTTCCACGCCCACACCTGCGGCGATATATAGTACACAATGCGGATGCCCTGCTTCTTTGCCCACTCCGCTATACGCAGGTTAAAACCGGGATAATCCACCAGCACCAACACATCTGGTTTCCAGGCCAGTATATCCTTTTTACAAAAATCTATATTCCGCATTATGGTGCGCAGGTGAGCTATCACCTCTACAAAACCCATAAAGGCAAGTTCGCGGTAGTGCTTTACCAGGGTAGCCCCTGCAGCCTGCATGCGGTCGCCACCCCAGCAGCGCACATCGGCACGCGTATCCTGCTCATGAATAGCCCTGATCAGGTTGCTGCCATGAAGGTCGCCACTGGCCTCTCCTGCTATTATGTAATACCGCATATTTTTTACCAGACAAACATTGCCATCACTATGAGCGCCACATAGATCATGGTGATCACAAAAATACCGCGCATAGTGTAGTCTATTCGCTTTATGTTGCAGTATGCAAATGGTATAAGGTTGGTAAGCAAGCTAAGTGTGAACACTTTGGTGGCCATCCCCCGCCTGTGTGTAAGACCCTTTACAAATTCAAATACACCCTCGTGGCTGCCCCATATCGTGTACATGACAAACAAACCCACCAATGGCAGCACCAACCCAATAACAAACCCCAGTATAGGAGAATCGCGTTTCATATTCATTAAATATGCTGCAAGATACAACACGAAAAACGCTTTTTACCATTATATTAATTCAAGTTATAGCACTATAAGCGCTAGGTTGCCATGTTATTGACGACCGTCATCTTCACTAAACCGCGAATCGCTTATCTTTGCGCTCCCGATGGCTATCGGGATGAAAACATACACACATGAATTTTAAACTCAAAAACATCCCTGAGCGCACAGCGCGGCCACGCACCTATGGCTTAACCATGGTTATGGACAAAGGCATGGGACTCGACGGTGCAAGAGATTTTCTTTCAGTAGCTGCACCTTATGTAGACATCATAAAATTTGGTTTCGGCACCGGCTATGTAACCGCTAATCTTGAGGAAAAGATTAAAATATATCTTGAACACGATATACCTGTATATTTCGGTGGTACCCTGTTCGAGGCTTTCCTCGTGCGCGATCAGTTTGACGATTACCTGGGCATGATCAAGGAATATGGTCTGAAGCATGTAGAAGTATCCGATGGTTCTATCATTATCCCACATGCAGAAAAACTGGGGTACATCGAAAAGCTGGCAAAGCATGTCACCGTACTTTCCGAAGTAGGGTCAAAAGATGCCGCGCACATTATGCCCCCCTATAAGTGGATCGAACTGATGCGTGCTGAGCTCGAAGCCGGTTCTACCTACGTAATAGCCGAAGCGCGCGAAGCCGGCAATGTTGGTATTTACCGCGGCTCAGGCGAGGTACGTGAGGGCCTTGTGCAGGAGATACTCACCCAGATACCAGCTGAGAAAATAATATGGGAAGCGCCGCAAAAAGCGCAACAGGTTTATTTCCTGGAGTTGCTGGGCGCAAATGTGAATCTGGGCAACCTGGCGCCGGCAGAGGTGATAGCACTGGAGTCAACCCGCGTTGGGCTCCGGGGAGATACATTTAATTTATTCCTCGACGATGACGGAAGGAAACGTGCTAACCATGGTTAGTATATTATAAATGAGAGGAAGAAAATAGCGGTAAAACTTTTATAGAAGCGCTCCACGTTGTGGGGCGCTTTTTCGTTTATATTTACACCATGCTGGCGCATTACGGACTTATTGGCTACCCCTTACAACACTCATTCTCCCCTGCTTATTTCAAAAAGAAGTTTGCTGCCAGTAATATCAACGCCGTATACGATCTCTACCCTATTGAATCTATTACAGAGTTTCGCTCGCTGCTTGCCGCTCATCCTGATCTCAAAGGGCTTAATGTTACCACACCTTACAAAGAGGCGGTCATACCCTACCTCGATGAAATAGATGCGGTAGCAGCCGAAATGGGCGCTGTAAACTGTATAGTTATAAGGGAGGGGAAAACCAAAGGATACAACACAGATGCCACGGGCTTTGAAAAAAGCCTGAACCCGCTGCTCATGCCACAGCATACCAGCGCACTTATATTAGGCACCGGCGGATCATCTAAAGCAGTAGCCTACGCACTCACGCAGCTAGGCATACCGTTTCATAAAGTATCTCGCCATAAAACGGATCATGTATTCTGCTATGACGAACTTTCGGCCGAGGTTGTTTCTTACTACAAGCTTATCATCAATACTACTCCTACGGGTATGTACCCCAATGTAGACCACGTACCACCTTTTCCGTTTCAGCACGTTGGTGACCATCACCTGCTGTTCGATCTCATATATAACCCTGAAGAAACGAAATTCCTGGCCATGGGTAAAGAGCGAGGTGCTGTATCAAAGAACGGCTTTGAGATGCTGCAGCTACAGGCCGAAGCCAGCTGGGATATCTGGAATCAAGGTGCCGAAAGCGAAGACCCCGAATAATTACCACGCAAAAAGTTGGCAAACTGGTTACCGAATATATATCTTTACTATATCGATCTATAACCCCATGCCCTTTATGAAGCAATTGTTTTTTATAGTCATCACGTTCGTTTCTGCGCTCTTCTTCTCCTGCGGCAAAACCAACTGTGTCACTCCTACGGTAGGCTTTGTGTTTATCAACAATGGCGATACTATTCCCGATACCACCGCTTACATGCTAAAATGCCAGAAAGGGAGCAACTTTGTAAATGTTGTAGATTCATTTGGCGCCCTCAATTTGCTTACTCATACATCGGCAGTTGACGGTAAGTACCTGGATATACCCGTCACCGGCAACACAATTTTCTATGGCTATGACTGGAAAATCACGCTGCAACCCTCCGGCAATACATATCTCATTACTAATGCCAGCCACTCCAACAATACCCAGGCAAATGGCGGCTTAGGCGGAGTCAAGGTCCGTTGCGTGAATTCTGTAAGTTATACAGTAAACGGAGTGAATTATAACAACGGCGTATCACAAACCAACCTGGCTTCCGATAACGCCACCCTTTCTATACACTATAATTAATGGTATGCGGCATAGCCTTCCCTTGAAAATACCAAGGTTAGTCTCCATGCCTCGTCCGCTGCACACAAAGCAGCCCTGAAAGGGCGTAATACACCAGCAAGGGGTTGTTGCTTGTCGCATACTTTAATAGCTTTATATTCATGAAACGCAATTATCATATTGTTTATGTTGACCCATTTATATCTGCAACAAAAATATCGGCATATATATCATCTAAAACAAACTTTGAAACTGTAGCAGTAGGGCATTTATTTATGAGCAAGATTACTGCAAATAGCGGCCTCGATAGCCAGATAAAAGCCGGAAAAATACCTTATTATTCTGTTTTTGAGGAAGTCATTTTAGAAGAAATAAAGAAAACAGAAAAGGGTCTGATTATACCTGATTACCCTCGATTCTTGGATTCACTATCTGATCTTGATAAGTTTATTCCGAAGCTTAGAGAAAATGATCTTCTACTGTCTTCTATATTGTATATACAGAATTCCGACATTCAAAAAACAATTGACGAATCTGCGAGATTAAGGCAGAAAAATATACTCCCGGGAACAATTGAGAATGCGATAAAAGGACAACTTATGCAATCTGAAATAATAAAATTGGTAAGTAGCAAGTATAAAGTCAATTATCTTAAATCAAATACTTTGATAGAAGTACCCGAGGAAACAAAACTGCAAATAGATCAGTATCTCCATGTGAACCAGGACAATTCTCAACCCCAATAAACGCTATTTTGGGGGGGGGCAGTATTAATATGAAATCACCCAATCGTATAGTACACACACGTTGTCACAAAATCCCTGAAATACGGGATCCACGAAAATGGCGGGAACTGGTTGCGTGGCTTCAGGCCAAATTTATATTTGTATATCGGGTTAATGAGATAATGCTGTTTGTTCACTACCCTCATACCGCTGGCCTTTACTATTCGTTCAAAACGCTCTATGGTTATCTGCGTATCCTTTATCTCCATCAGCTCGTCTATTACCGGCTTGTCCTCGCCGGCCATTTTCAGAATGCCCTTGTATAAAAATCGTGGAAGGATGTGATAGTAAGGCAGTACGCTTGCCCACTTTTTGCGGCACACCTGCTGGTGACCGCCAAACGGCATATACCACGGTGGGAAACCGAAGAATATCTGGCCACCCGGTTTTAAAAAGTCCTTCAGATAAGGTACAAATTTCTCCTGCTCCGGCACATGCTCTATCACATCTTTAAGAATGATCACGTCAAATTTTCCCCTGAACCGCTCCAAGAAATCAGCATCGTAGATATTCTGGCACAGCAGCTCCACTTTACCCGCAGCCAGTTCTGCTTCCAGAAATTCGTTGGCGAGGTCTATACGCTCCTGCATCAGGTCCACACCCAGGCACTTGCAGCCACGCTCCATAAACGGTACCAATACGCCGCCCTCGGCTGTGCCCACTTCAAATATGGTCACGCCCGGCCCCAGCGGCTTGGTCTTTTCTATGAAGGGTAATACGTAAGACAATGAATTGTCTACCTGCTGATCAAAACGTACCCGGTGATCTGTGTGTTGCTTTAAGGCCAATGTATAGTCGTTTGTTTCCTGCCCGGCTTGTGGCTGTGGCGGAAGAAAGGGTAAATTTACTTTTTTATTTCTTTCGTGGCGTTTTCCAGTATGGCCAGCTGCTTGCGTATGCTTTCGTGGTGTATCTTTTCGTACAGCTCCACTATAAATTCCTTCGATAGTTGGTGAGCCTGTGCCCGTTCGCTGCGCGTTTCCACTATCTCCCGCCACCTTGCCGGCTGGTAGGCTGTCATGTTACAGGCCCTTTTTACTTCTGCCATCTGTTCGCTCAGCTCCATGCGCTTTGCCACCAGGTCTATTATTTCCGCGTCCAGGCTATCCATAAGCTGGCGCAGGTATTCCAGCTGTATCAGGCCGGTCATATCCTGTGTATATTCTTCCCGCACTACCAGGTTCGCCAGTATTTCCTTTAGGGTCTCTGGTGTCACCTGCTGCGCAGCATCGCTCCATGCCTCTTCCGGGCGGGGATGGGTTTCTATCATCAGCCCGTCAAAATGCATATCCATTGCCTTTTGCGACACCTCCGCTATGCGACTGCGTTTGCCCGTTATATGGCTGGGATCGCAGATGATGGCTAGTTCAGGTTTACGTCTTTTCAGCTCTATGGGTATTGGCCAGTTGGGCTGGTTGCGGTATCCAGCAGCCGCGCTATAACCAGAAAATCCTCGGTGAATGGCGGCTACATTGCTTATTCCTGCTTTTTCAAACCGCTCTATCGCGCCCTGCCACAGGTCCACATCCGGGTTCACCGGGTTTTTTATCATCACCGGTATATCCACACCCTTCAACGCGTCTGCCAGGTGCTGAACCTGGAAGGGGTTTACTGTTGTTCGTGCTCCTATCCACAATACATCTACGCCATGTTTTAGTGCCAGCTCTATGTGGGCTGGTTCAGCCACCTCTGCCGTCAGCGGTATGTGGTAGGTTTGTTTTGCTTCCTGTAGCCATTCCAGCGCCTGCGGCCCGTTCCCTTCAAATGAGCCGGGCCGTGTACGCGGTTTCCATATTCCGGCGCGAAACAATTGCACCTTCATGGCACTCAGCGCATGCGCCGTTTCCATCACCTGCTCACGTGTCTCCGCGCTGCAGGGTCCTGCTATCACAAATGGCCTCGCCGTTTTAAAAAAAGACATGGCGCAAAGGTACGCTCTCATCTGCTAATTACCGGTCCGGTTAAGCTGGCAACATCAACCCTATTTGTTAAATATGAAAATGTTCCTTTAGATTCCTATGCAAAATGTCTATCTCAAATTTGTGGAAATCTTCTAGTCTGCCACCGCCTCTTAGGCACAAAAATTGCGGCATTATTATAACCGCCTAAAGTTATTAACCGTTTCACTTTGGCAGTACTTAGCAGCTCAAGTAGTTGAACATTCTCACTGATTTAGTCCCCCGAACGCGCTGCGATGTTTCGTTAAGAACAACGTGCAAACCTGCCGTAACTTTAGAGTTAGCAAAAGCTCTTCGCAGTTAAGACCCGAATCGTCAATGGAGACTCATTCCATGATTTAGTCTGGTTCCGAAGGCACTTTAAGTTTCAG
>CANFHA010000032.1 GCA_947446645.1 Chitinophagaceae bacterium
CCGCTGCCGGCCTGGCTTAAAGTTTCTACCTCTCCGCTGGATAGTGCTCTCTGTCACAACACGCCTGTTACGCTCTCCACTACGGATTCTAATGCAGGCGCACCAACATTTGTGTGGAAACTGTTTGGCACTATCTACATGGGCACAGGCCCTACACTTACCTACAACCCGCAGCATGGCGACTTCATTACCGTAACCATGACCACACACAGTGTATGCGCATCGCCGGCTGTAATAGCTAAAGATGTGGTGCTGAATGTATGGCCGGAGGTTGGTCCTATAGTGGACATATCCTGCACACAGGCAGATACTATTTCTTACATTGGTGAGGTGTATACTTTCTACAGCGTGGTTACCTATGGTGGTCCTGCTCCGCTGTACCAGTGGTATATCAACAATGTAGTCGTGGCAGGCGCTAACGCCCCCGTATTCACTACCCACATCTACAATGACAATGACACCATCTACTGCAAGGTTACCGGCAACTCGCCCTGTGATACCGGTTCCTTCATAGGCTACAGCAACACCAAAGTTGTTCATGGTCTCGGCTTCCTGTCCGTAGGTAAGGTAGCAGGCGCGGCTAACGACCTCACGCTGTTCCCTAACCCTAACAATGGCGCCTTTGTGCTGAACGGTACAGTGGGTAATAGCACAGACAATGAAGTGACGCTGGAAGTGGTAGACATGCTGGGCCGCACAGTATACACCGGCACCGCTACACCGCAAAACGGAAAACTACATGCCGAGATAAAACTGAATGCGGAAGCCTCAGGCAACTACCTGCTGCGCATACATACAGAAAGCGTGAATGAAACATTCCACTTTGTGGTAGGTAAATAATAGACACACAGCAATATTTTAATAAATATGAAGAGCGAAGCCATACGGCTTCGCTCTTGCTTTAACTATCAGTTTATACAATCAGAAAAATAGCTCAGTGATAAAATTTTGTGCATGCAAAACCGCATTCTAAGTTATAAAATTCTTAATTTTAGGAGGTTTTTAGCTATTAAATGAATTTTATGAGCAATAAGTTTACTTATTCCATTACGAAATTGTTACGTTTTGTCTGTGTTATGGTGGCCCTATGCACAGCAACAGCGGGCAATGCCCAGATAACGGTGACCGCTACCGCAGGGACACTGGGGCCTACGGTGTATGCAACACTAAATGCGGCAATCAATGCAGTTAATGCAGGCACTCACCAGGGAGCTGTGTTACTTTCGGTTACTGCCAGTACAACAGAAACTGTTCAGTCAGTTTTGAACAGTTCCGGCACCGGGGCAGCAAGTTACACCTCGGTGACAATAAAGCCTGCAATAGGTGTTACACCCACTATTCAGGGTAATATAGCTAACAGCATCCTCCAGTTGCTGGGGGCAGACAATGTCACGATCGACGGATCAAATGCAGCGGGCGGAACTTCACGGGATTTAACCATGACGAATACGACTGCATCAACGGCTACATCTTCTGTGATATGGATAGCTAGTGCGTCTGCCGTAAATGGCGCCACAAATAATGTAGTCAAGAACTGCAATATCTCTGGGTTTTCGATAAATACTACAATTGCAGGGATAATAGCTGGCAGTTCTACTTATGGCAATCCGGCCGCCGCCGCAAATTCAAATAATACCATTCAAAATAACCAGTTTACAAATTTGCAGAACGGAGCTTATATCTACGGTGTGACAACTGGTGCGTATGACGCGAACTGGACTATTACGGGCAATTTATTCACAAATTTAGGTTTTCGTGGATTCCTTATTGCTGAAGCAAGCAATTTTATTATAAGCAACAATATAGTAGATGGGTTAGTGAACACAGGGAATACTTTTATGAGTGGTATGCAGTTCGCAGGAGATTTTGCTGGCGGTAATATTTTCAATAATAAAATAGGGAATATTAGGAATAATTTCGCCTCATGGGGCTGTAATGGATTGTGGTTAGATGCATCTACGGGTGCATCTAACATTAATGTGTATAATAATTTTATTTACAATGTATGGTCTCCTACCGGTTTTACGGGTGGTTTCAGTTACCAAGACAATGGATATGCTTTGTTAATTGACGACGGCGGCGGATATAATATTTACGAAAACACTATAAGTCAAGCGGCTTCGGCAACATCCTCTACAGGTATTGCTTGTGCGGTTAATGTGGACAATACTACGTTCGGAACTATGTCTGGTTCAATAAATATGCGTGATAATATTATTGTAAATAATCAAGGTGCGGGGGCTACGCGATACGCGATACGTTCGACCGCACCGGCATCGTTTTTTCCTGGAATGAATTACAATTCTTATTTTTCTACCGGGCAGATAGGGCGCGTTGGTGGTGTGAACAGAAATACACTTGCACAAATGCAAGCTGGGTTTGGAAATAATTTAAATTCTATCGTTTTTAATCCATCGTTCCTTTCATCAACCGACCTGCATTTACAGGTGATTGCTGGCAACAATCCTCTCAATGCTGGCACATTCATCACCACCCCTTCTATCACTACAGATATAGACGGAAACACAAGGGCAACGCCAACAATTGGTGCAGATGAGCTCATCTTTTGCCCACCGGCCATCACCGGCTCACCAACTTCTGTATGCCAGGGCAGCACTACAAACTATACTGATGCCACAGCTGGCGGCACCTGGGCTTCGGGCAGCACAGGTGTAGCCACAGTATCTGCTACCGGCGTGGTAACCGGTATAGCACCGGGTACAGCCACTATTTCTTACACCATAGGCACCTGTACGGTTACTAAAGATGTCACTGTTAATCCCGTTACGCCCATACTCGGCTCGTTTACCGTATGCCAGGGCTCAAACACTACGCTTACTGATGCCACAGCCGGCGGCACATGGCTCAGCGGCAATACTGCTGTAGCTACTATAGTGTCTGGCTCGGGTTTATTATCGGGTGTTGCTCCGGGCACATCTGCCATCACCTATACCACGGCACTGGGTTGCACGGCCACTGTTGTAGAAACGGTAACGGCATTGCCCACAGCCATTCTCGGCAATATGGCTATCTGTTCCGGCTCATCGTCTCTTCTTACTGATCCTGTAGCGGGCGGCGTGTGGAGCAGCAGTAATACTGCGGTGGCCACAGTTGGTTCCCTTACCGGTGTCGTAAGCGGGTTGGGTACTGCAACGGCTACAGCTACCATCAGCTACACCATTGGCGGCTTGTGCTATGTTACCGCTACAGTCACTGTCAATCCGTCACCATTGCCTGTATCAGGCGCTGCAACTGTATGTGCGGGGGTTACTACCTCGTTTTCAGATGCATCAGCCGGCGGCACCTGGAGCAGCGGCAATACCGGTGTTGCGATCATAGGGTCGGGTACAGGTATAGCCGTGGGTATTGTGGGTGGCACTACTACTATCAGTTATGTATTGCCGGTTACCGGCTGCAGTGCTACGGTAGTGCTTACGGTCAATACCTCTCCTGTGGCTATATCGGGCAATCACAGCCTCTGCATGGGTCTCTCTACACCACTTTCAGATGTTACCCCTGGCGGTACATGGAGCAGCAGTGATCCTACGGTGGCAACCATAGTTTCCGGTTCAGGTCTTGCCACAGGTGTTAACAATGGCACCAGCACCATCACGTATACTTTACCCACCGGCTGCACAGCTATCACAGAGGTTACCGTTAATCCGGTGCCGGGCACTATTAACGGCACCACCAATGGCTGCATCGGCTTCACTACTACACTAACAGATGCCACACCGGGTGGCACCTGGAGCAGCAGTGCCACAGGTATCGCTACCATAGGTTCATCTACCGGTGTTGTGAACGCTCTCTCTGCCGGCAACACCACTATGACGTATACACTGTTAAGCACCGGTTGTTACTCTACCATGCTGTTCACCGTCAATCCGCCACCTGCGGTTATTATAGGGTCATCGTATATCTGTGCAGGTTCGTCCTCTATTTATAACGATGCATCTCCTGGCGGCACATGGAGCAGCAGCAATTCCGCTATTGTTTCCATAGGTTCCTCCAGTGGTGTGGCCGTAGGTAATGCTACAGGCACTGCCGATATCACTTATACACTGGCATCCACTACCTGCTATCGCACACTGGCAATTACGGTTACTACGCCGCCCACACCTGTCAGCGGTTCCGGCACAGTATGCAACAGTTATACTACTACGCTGTCAGATGGTACACCTGGCGGTATCTGGAGCACTACAGCAGGCTCAGGTTCAGTATCGGTGGGTTCCACCTCTGGCATTGTTACGGGGCTTAGCACGGGCACAGCTATAGTATCGTATACTACATTTGCCTGCCCTCAGGTATTCAGGGTTATCACCATCAATCCGCTGCCGGCGCCTATTACAGGTCCGGGTAGTGTGTGTGCAGGTTCTACAGTTACTCTCACCGACATCACGCCCGGCGGTACATGGTCTGCTACAGGCGCTACCGTTAGTTCTACCGGTGTTGTAACCGGCCTCACAGTAAGCGTGCCTGCATCGGTTACTTACACACTGCCTACAGGCTGCTACCAGCAGGTACCTGTAAGCGTATCACCTGTGCCAGACACTATTCGTGGTACCGATACAGTTTGTCCCGGTTCGTTCGTAGTCCTTACTGATCTTACACCGGGTGGTGTATGGAGCAGCAGCGATGGCACTGTTGCCGAGGCCATAGCCATGACGGGCCAGGTGAACGGCCTTACAGCCGGCACCGTTACGCTTAGCTATACGCTTGTTTCGGGTTGCGCGGCTACTATGTCGTTCAGGGTGCTTACGCCGCTGCCGGCCTGGCTTAAAGTTTCTACCTCTCCGCTGGATAGTGCTCTCTGTCACAACACGCCTGTTACGCTCTCCACTACGGATTCTAATGCAGGCGCACCAACATTTGTGTGGAAACTGTTTGGCACTATCTACATGGGCACAGG